>NZ_JBLWWU010000005.1:0-200327 GCF_048267785.1 Parasphingorhabdus sp.
ACCAACAGAATAATGATCGCGACGTCAAACCAGGGAAAGGGTGTCATATTGTCCATTGAAAGGGCGAAATGCCATAAGCCCTTTAGCAGCAAGTTTTACAAAATCTCAAGTTTGCTGTCAGTTGCTGTTCATTTATATTGCGTTAGTCGGAACCTTCTGATCGACGAGGCGTTATCGTCATCGAACAGGGTGACCTATAAGGGGAATGAAAATGCGGATCAATAAATCAATTATAACAGCGGCTTCGCTCGTTGCTCTGGCACTGACCAGCGGCTGCGTAACCAATCCGGAAACCGGAAACCGTACCATCTCAAAGGCGGCCATCGGTGGTCTCGGCGGCGTGGTCGGCGGCTATCTGCTCGGTGATATTCTGGGCGGACGAAATGACCGCACCGCCAAGATCGTTGGCGCGGGCTTGGGCGGTCTCGCCGGCGCAGGGATCGGCTATTATATGGATGAGCAGGAAAAGAAGCTGCGCGAACAGACCGCCGGTACCGGTATCGACGTGACGCGCGAAGGCGACAACCTGATCCTCAACATGCCTTCCAACGTGACTTTTGCTGTCGATAGCAGCGCGATCAGTCCCGCTTTTCAAAGCACGCTGAGCAATGTTGCCGATACATTGTCACGTTATGAGAAAAGCTATGTCGATGTCCTTGGTCACACCGACAGCACCGGCAGCGATGCCTATAATCAGGCGCTGTCCGAGCGTCGGGCAGAATCGGTTGCCAATTTCCTCGCCAACAGCGGCGTTCAGCGCGCTCGGCTCGCGACAAAAGGCTATGGTGAAAGCCAGCCGATTGCGAGCAACAGCACAGAAGAAGGCCGCGCAGCCAACCGCCGTGTCGAAATCAAGATCGTTCCGATCGCACAGGAAGATCTGAGCTACTAATATAGCGCTTGCGTTAATCCCGCATTCACGGGCATCCTCTTTAAAAATATAGAGGATGCCCGTTCATGACCCCAGTCAATTTTTCCATCGACCTCAGCGGGCACACCGCCATCGTAACCGGCGCATCTGCCGGGCTGGGCCGTCGTTTCGCCAAAATATTGGCCGCCTGTGGCGCAAAAGTTGCCTGTACGGCGCGCCGCAAGGACAAGCTGGAAAATCTGGTCGATGAAATCACCGCTGAAGGCGGCACCGCCAGAGCCTTTGCGCTCGACGTACGCGATGCAGCACAGCTTCAGGCAATCATTCCCGCCGTCGCCGAAACGCTCGGCCAACCGGACATATTGGTGAACAACGCCGGGATCGTCGATGCCGAACATGCCACCCGGATGTCGATCGACCTGATCGACGATGTTCTGGATACAAATCTGCGCAGCGTCTTCATCCTGTCGAACGAATTTGCCCGTCCGCTGATCGCCCGGAAAACGCCGGGGCGGATCGTCAACGTCGCATCCATCGCGGCTACCAGCTACAGCGGCGGCGGGGCCGCTCTCTATTCGACGACCAAAGCCGGGGTGGTTCGCATCACCGAAACCCTGGCGGTTGAATGGTCAAAATTTCATATCAATGTGAATGGCATTGCGCCCGGCCTGTTCGCCACTGACATGGCCGACGGGATGATCGAGCGTGCTGGCGATTTTTCGGTCCATTTCCCGCGCAAGCGTGTGGCTCAGCCGGAGCAGATGGACAGCACCCTGCTCTATCTGGTGTCCCCGTCTTCGGATGCGGTGACCGGAACCGTGATCAAGATCGATGACGGCCAGGGTTCGCGCTAGACCAGTTCGCCCTTGAGCAGTTTCGGCAGATCGCCGGTTTCACCCTTGGCCTCCGCCATGAATTGGGCCTTGAGCGGCGCAATGCGCTGAATCAGCCCGATGCCCATGCGCCGGATCGCCGAAGATGTTGCGCCCGGCAGGCCGAACAGGCGGGTCAGCAGGTCGGTGGCTGCCGATACCATCATATTATCGAAGCTGCGCCAACGGTCATAGCGCGCAAGAATCTGGGAATCGCCGAGATCGAGACCGGTCCGTGCACCCTCAACGAGACATTCCGTCAACGCGGCAACATCGCGCAAGCCGAGGTTGAGCCCCTGCCCCGCAATCGGATGAATACCGTGACCGGCATCGCCGATCAGCACCAGACGCTCGGCGGTCAGGTGCGAACTATGGTGAAAACCGAGCGGATAAGTCGGACGATCGGTGAGCAGTTCGATCTCACCGAGGAAACCGCCGGTTTTCTTCATCATTTCGGCGACAAAGGCGCGCTTGTTGATATTGGCATAGGCTGGCCCGTCTTTTCTCGAAACCGACCACACGATCGCCGAGCGGTGTCTGCCGTCCGCATCGTCAAGCATCGGCAGGATCGCAAAGGGTCCGGCCGGAAAAAACAATTCATAGGCGGTGTTGCCGTGCGGCTTTTCATGGGCGATTTTGCAGACGATCGCATTATGATCATATTGCCAGTGCGCCATGATGATCCCGGCTTCTTCCCGCATCCGGCTGCCCCGTCCGTCCGCCGCAATTAACAGCGGGGCGGCAAGCTGCTCGCCATTGTCGAGCGATATATCGACGCGATGCTCCTGGCAATCACAGGAAGCAACTTGTGCCGACAGGTGCATAGTGATGCGATCATCGGCCTGAACCGCTTCGAACAACAGCCGACGCAGCACAGCATTTTCGACCATGATACCCATCGGACCTTCGTCATCGCCCGGTACGAAATCCAGTGTCCCCGGCTTCAACCCGTCATTGACCAGTATTTTCTCAATCTCGCACCCATGCGGTCGCAGCTTCTCGGCCAGGCCGATAGCGTCGAACATGTTCCAGCTGGCGCTGTTGATCGCCGAAACCCGGGCATCATTTTGCGGGTTGGTCAAATCCTCCGGTGCGGCGCGGTCGATGACGGCGACGCGCAGGCCATGGGCAGCCAGCGTCAGCGCCTGGGTCAGACCAATCATGCCGGCTCCCAATATGATGATATCGCTATTCCGAGATTCAAATCCCATGGAGATCGCCTTTCCGAGCCATAATATGGAATCTAGGTAGGCAACGACGACAGGGAAAGAAAGGCAAATCCGGTAAAATAATGCCAAGAAACTTGACGGAGAGTCCCCGATTCGCGCAAAGGAGCAGATAGTTAATGCCCGCCTTCGGCTGGGGTGAGGCACGGGAGTATGTGATGGCGGGAAAAGCCAATGAAGCGAACTGGCGCGAGATCATGCGTCTCAGCCTGATGCGTAGCGGTGCCCTGATCGGGGCCATCACAATTGTGCTGGCTACCCTCTTCCTGTTCTTGGCATTGGTCAGCTATTCGCCCAGCGATCCTTCGTTCAATACCTCCGCAGGCAGTGTGGAACATAATTGGATGGGAATTTTCGGATCCTATCTGTCCGACCTGCTCCTGACTCTTATCGGACTACCCGTCATTCTGCTCCTGCCACTGCTGCTCGTCTTCGGCAACCGGCTATGGCGGGACATTCCACAGCCAGACTGGAAGAAACAACTGCTATGGTGCCTGCTCGGAATATTGCTGGTCGGGACCAGCCTGGCGCTATGGGTCCCGGACCCCGAAATGGAATTGCCATCGGGGCTTGGCGGACTCTCCAGCATGCTGATCGCCAATGGCATCACTGCCGCTCTCAACGCCGTTTCTGCCAGCTGGAGCGGTCTGGTTTCCGGTATCCTGATCGCCCTGTCCCTGGTTGGCGGCCTTGTCCTCAGCTATTATAGCCTGCGGCTCGATCGCCCCCTGTTCTCCGGCGCATCGCTAAAAATTCCGGCGGTCAAACTTCCCTTTGGCCAGAAAGATGACAGCCTGGTGATCGAACCGGATCGTTCCGGTGCCGTTCCGGCAAAAGTCAAAAAAGACCCTGCTCCGCGCAAGGAAGTCAAACCCGACAACCGGCCACCGCCGGAAATCAGCGACCGGGCATTGCCTCCGAAAAAGGCGGGTGCAAACAAGGCCAAACAGGGTGATTTCTTCGGACCATATGTCCTGCCTTCTCTCGACCTGCTGACCCCTGCCCCGGAACAGAATAACAACGTGATCGACAAGGCCGGACTCGAACGCAACGCGCGCCTGCTCGAATCGGTGCTCGACGATTTCCACGTCAAGGGCACGATCAACGCCGTCCGCCCGGGCCCCGTTGTCACCATGTATGAACTGGAGCCCGCTCCCGGCATCAAGGCCAGCCGCGTCATCCAGCTGGCCGAAGACATTGCCCGCAACATGTCGGCACTTTCGGCGCGCGTCGCCGCCATTCCGGGGCGTACCGTCATGGGTATAGAACTGCCCAACATCAATCGCGAAATGGTCGTGCTGCACGAGATGGTCGGTAGCGACAGTTTCGCAGAGCAGAATGGCAAGCTGCCGATCATTCTCGGGAAGAATATCTCCGGCGATCCGGTGATCGCCGATCTCGCACCGATGCCGCATCTGCTCGTCGCCGGCACCACCGGTTCGGGTAAGTCTGTCGGCCTGAACTGCATGATATTGTCGCTGCTCTACCGCCTGACGCCCGAAGAGTGTAAAATGATCATGATCGATCCGAAGATGCTGGAACTCAGCACCTATGACGATATTCCGCACCTGCTGTCGCCGGTGGTGACAGAGCCGACCAAGGCTATCCGCGCGCTCAAATGGGCGGTCGAGCAGATGGAGGAACGCTACCGGATGATGTCGTCGATATCGGTCCGCAATCTGGCAAACTACAACGAGAAGGTGAAGGCCGCCAAGGCCAAGGGCCAACCGCTCGGTCGGCGTGTCCAGACCGGCTATGATCCGGAAACGTCCCGCCCGATCTACGAGGAAGAGCAGCTTGATTACGAAGTGCTGCCGCAGATCGTGATCATCGTCGACGAGCTTGCCGACCTGATGATGACCGCCGGCAAGGAAGTCGAATTCCTGATCCAGCGTCTCGCGCAAAAGGCGCGTGCGGCCGGCATCCACCTCATCATGGCGACCCAGCGGCCATCGGTCGACGTCATCACAGGCGTAATCAAGGCCAACCTGCCAACCCGGATCAGCTTCCACGTCACCTCGAAAATCGATTCCCGAACGATTCTGGGCGAACAGGGCGCGGAACAGCTGCTCGGGAAAGGCGACATGCTTTATATGCCCGGCGGCAAGCAATTGACCCGCGTCCACGGCCCGTTCGTTTCCGATGACGAGGTGCGCCGGGTTGCCGATCACTGGCGCTCCCAGGGCGCACCGGATTATATCCAGGCCGTGACCGAGGAGCCCGAGGACGGCAGCTTTGCCCTCGACGGGGCCGATCTCAGCGACAACAAAGAAGACCGGCAATATACGCAGGCCTGCCAGATTGTCTTCGAGAGCCAGAAAGTATCGACCAGCTGGCTGCAACGGCAATTGCGGATCGGCTATAATACTGCGGCCCGGATCATCGACCGGATGGAGGAAGATGAATTTATCAGCGCCCCCAACCATATCGGACGCCGCGAAGTGCTACGCGATCAACATGGCCAGCCGCTTTAAAGAGATACGGTCTTTTGGCTGACGAAGTGATTAAGCCATCGTTCAATCGCCAGTGGCTAGGCGGATATCTGGATTATCTGGAGTTTTCGTAATGTTGAAATATGGTTTCGCCTTGATCGCCGCGCCCCTGGTCCTGACGGCAAGCATGCCCGTGGCAGCCCAGCAAAGCTCTACCAACAGTCTTTCCCAAATTTCGAACCATTTGCGTGCAATGACGACCATGACCGCGAATTTCACCCAGACGGATCGTAGTGGTCAATTGCTGACCGGGACGCTTACAATAAAACAACCTGGCAAGATTCGCTTTCAATATCAAAAGGATGCCAATCTGCTGATCGTCGGAGACGGAAAAGCCCTGACTCTGATCGACTATGAAGTAAACCAGGTCCAGCGCTGGCCGATCAGCAACAGCCCACTGGCCGCGCTGCTTAATCCGGAACGAGACCTGTCGAAATATGGCAAGATCGTTCCGACTCGCAATCCCAACGTTCTGAGCGTCGAAGTCAGCGACCCGAAACGTCCAGAATATGGCGTAATTACAATGGTTTTCACCAAAAAGCCGGGGGCACCGGGCGGCTTGAGCCTTGACGGATGGGTGTCCCTCGATTCGAAAAACAACCGGACATCGATCCGGCTATCCAACCAGAAATTCGGCGTGCCGGTTGCCAATAGTAGCTTCAACTGGACCGATCCACGCCGAAAAAGCCGCGGCAAGCGATGAACCGAGACGGGCTACCGATCAGCAGAATGTGATCGTGGCTTCGTTCATATTCGCGACAGAAAGACAGGACTATAACAAAACACAGGATGAGAAGAGACAGTCAGGTCTTCCCCCTGTTACCTGACCCAAATTATCTCGACTCATCTTATGCGTGACGAACGCGAGTTTGCCCCCACCTCCTTAATGCCCCCGGAGGTGGGGGTTTTACTTTCTCCACCCGTCAAAATTACTGCGCAACCCTTACGCCTTTGGGCTTGGGTTTCTATGCCAGCGTGGCTATCAGACTCCGCATGAGTGATAGTCTGAAAATCGTCAGCTGGAATATTAACAGCATCCGCGCCCGCCTCGATATCGTTGAACGCTTTCTGACAGAGGAAGCACCCGATATCCTGTGCCTGCAGGAAACCAAGGTGCGTAACGAACAATTTCCCGAAGGCATGTTCCGCCGTCTCGGCTATAATCACATGATATTGCACGGCCAGCCGATGCACCATGGCGTCGCGATCATCAGCCGCGTACCGCTGCACAAGGACGAACGGTTCGACTGGCAGAATAATGGCGAAGCCCGCCATGTTGGCGCGGTGCTGCAAAACGGCGTACGCATCGAGAATGTCTATATTCCCGCCGGTGGCGAAATTCCGGACCGGGAACTCAACCCGAAATTCGGTCAGAAGCTCGATTTCTTTGGCCGAATGACCGAATGGTCGGCCAATCTCAAAGAACCGACGATCCTGATGGGCGACTTTAACGTCGCGCCGCTCGAGTCGGACGTCTGGAGCCACAAGGCCTTGCTGAAAGTCGTCAGCCACACCCAGATCGAGATTGATCATCTCTACAAGATGCGCGACGCCCATGGCTGGGTCGATATCGGCCGCAAACTGATTCCCGATCCGGAACGGCTGTTCACCTGGTGGAGCTACCGTGCCAAGGACTGGCGCGCATCGGACAAGGGCCGGCGACTCGACCATGTATGGGTCAGCCCCGAACTGGAAAACCAAGCGGTAAGCCACGTCGTTCTGGAAGACGCGCGTAGCTGGGGCAAGCCATCGGATCACGCGCCGTTGATCACGGAATTCGAATTTTGAACCCAACGCCTCTGGACGAGGCCGGCAAGGCAGCGGCCCGCGGGGCGGCCCGCGCGATCGCCGCGCTTCGCCGGGGCTGGCCGATCAGCGTGGAAGCCGACGGCAGACGGCTGAATCTGCTACCGGTCGAGACCGGTGATCTGGAAGAAATCCTGCCCTCGACCGGGACCATCTCGCTGCTGATTTCCGCAAGCCGTGCAGAGACACTGAAACTGCTCAACCAGTTCGCCGCAGCCGACCCCAGTCTGCCCATACAGATCAGCCTGCCCGCGCCGGTCACCGCAGCAGAGATTATCGCCATCGTCGATCCGGTGCTCGACATGCAATATCCGATGAAAGGCCCGTTTCGGAGCGAAACGCTGACCAATGCGCGAGCTGCCACCGCCGCGATGGATATGGCCCGCCATGGCGGTCTGCTTCCGGCCTTCGTAATAGTCGATAACGCCGAAGATATTGTCGAGGCGGAAGATGTTACCGCCTATGCCGATTCTGCGGCTCTCACGATCAGCGCCCATGCCCGCCTTCCGGTAGCCGCCAATAGTGAGGCGCATATCTACGGTTTCCGCAGTGATGCCGATGCCACCGACCATATCGCGCTGATTGTCGGCAAGCGCGACAGCAGCACGCCGGTCGTGCGTCTGCATAGCGAATGCCTGACCGGCGATGTTCTCGGCAGCCTGAAATGCGACTGCGGCCCGCAACTCCACGCCGCGCTGCATCAGATGAGCGAAGCGACCTGGGGGGTTCTTCTCTACCTGAGACAGGAAGGACGCGGGATCGGCCTGATCAACAAATTGCGCGCCTATGCATTGCAGGATCAGGGCTTTGACACGGTCGACGCCAACCAACGGCTCGGCTTTGCGATCGACGCCCGGGACTTTTCGATTGCTGCGCGGATGCTCGAATTGCTCAACGTGCCAAAGATCAAATTGATGACCAACAATCCGGAAAAAGTGGAAGGTCTGGAAGCATGTGGCGTGACCGTGGAAGAACGCCTGCCGGTCAAGATCGCTGCCAACCCGCACAATGAATTTTACCTCGATACCAAGCGGGACCGGACCGGGCATAAATTATAGCTTCTGTAAACATGCAGACGATGGTGGTGGCCAATCGATCTGGAAATAATGGCTTCGAATTCCGCCCCAGATAGATTATTGACAGCATCGGGAGGGGAAGAAAATCATGTTACGCATCTTGAAAATCTTGCTTGTTTTGAGCGTCGCCACCTGGGCGGTCCTGGGCGTCTTCGGGAATATTCACGACTGGAGCGGAACCACAGGAGCCGTGGCTGCTACCACTTCGATGTCGACATTTGACGGATGGGCCGACGATTGGCGCGCCACATCCAATCCTGCGATAATCCTGGCCGGGGCCCTGGCGATCATCTTGCTCAAGTCTGCCAGTGCGATTTTATGCCTGACCGGAGCATGGCAGATGTGGACCGCACGTGCGGCTGACGCCGCCGCCTTCTCACAGGCAAAAACATACGCGCTCGCCGGCTGTGCGGTCGCGATATTGATGCTGTTTTCCGGATGGATTGTCATTGCCGAAACATGGTTTGAACTCTGGCGATCCGAGGTCCTGCGCGAAGCGGCGCTCGACGCCGCCTTCCGCTATTGCGGGATGATCGGATTGATCGCTCTGTTTGTCGGGATGCGCGACGAATAGGTCAGCCGCTGTCACCAGACGATAGCCAAAGGCAATTGTGTTGCAAACCGGGATATTGCTGACGTCAGATTGCTTCGCCGAGACAAACATCAATGTCCGTCGCGGTCGTCCGTTCTTTCGAAAGCCGGCCGGCGATTTCAACGATGGAAGCCGGGAGATTTTCCGATTTCTCGAGGTTATCGCCGTCCGCAAGCGCCTCATGATAAGCCAATGCAAAATTTTCTGGCGGTTGCGCCAACAGGCACGGAAGGGATCGCGCCGCGAAACTATGAACGATTTCGGCCGTCATCTGGTGACCGGTAAAATATGATAGTTCACCAAAACTGCCATCAAATGCCAGTCCGTAAATCTCAGGAAAACGTGCTTTGACGCTCGCCGGATCATTGCCAATCGCTTCCATCAAAATGCCCAGCAACCGAAAATTATACGACAGATGCCGGAAGCTGCGTTGCGCCACGTCGCGCGAATATTTTGCATAGCGACCGTCGCCTTTGATATTCCGCATATCTCCGACGAACGATGCGCTGCCCTCGATAGCGAGGCGATGAAACATATAGTCCCATGCCTGAATATCGGTTGACACGTCTTCCTTGGACACCATCGGTCTGGAAGCGAACTGGCTTTGGATCGCATGATAGGTTTCATGCGTGATCAGCTGGGCTATAGCTTCATATTCCCCTTCGATATCCGGTGCCAGACACGGCAAATCGATGAAGAACATTCCGCGGTTGGAGAAGCCACCGCAAGAAAAACTGGCAGCAGCAATGATGGCCTTTCCCTCAAACTCCATATCTGCGGGGACATAGGGCACAAGATTGTCGTGAACCCGTTTGATCAGGTCGTCACGATTGAGGGCAAGATGGTTGATCGCCTTTTCCATCAACGCCCGCTTTTCCACCAGCGACTTGAAACGGAAGATATCGGATTCAGGGGTTTTACACTCGGCCATCGCGCGCAGCCCGCTGAGATAGTTCTCCATCGAGAAGCGCGCGCCGAATTCCTGATGATGGTCTATCTGACTCTGCACTACGGGGGATGCGGTAAATTCTGAATCGACAATTTCTGCACCGGAGCAAGCAATCTCGAGCAGCCTTTGTGCTTTCGAAATATCGATATCCACATTGATCAATTGCGCCGATGCGGGTGTCGAGAGCGACAGCACCGCCAATATCGCCAATAATATCCGCATGAATCCTTATCCCGAACCAACAGGCCTGCCTCGACGACAGTCCATTATATTCCATTGAGTATTAGTGTATTAGGTCACTACGTCAATGAAAATAGTGTTCGATGTCAGCGGACGGGATATGATGCCGGTTGCAAATCGTATCGCCTAGAACGGCACATCGTCATCCAGATCGCTGTCAAAGGCACCGCCGCCCTGACCGCCGCCACCGGTCTGGCCCCAGCCACCACCGGAACCGCCACCGGATGGCGCACCGCCGCCCGAAGGTGCGCCGCCACCCCAGCCGTCATTGGAACCACCACCCTGGCCACCGCCGCCCTGGCGGCTGTCGAGCATTTCCATTTTCGCGTCAAAGCCCTGCAGCACAACATCGGTCGAATAGCGGTCATTGCCGGACTGGTCCTGCCATTTGCGGGTCTGCAGCTTGCCTTCGAGATAGACCTTGCTGCCCTTGCGCAGATATTTTTCGGCAACGCCGGCCAGGCCTTCGTTATAGATCGAGATATTGTGCCACTCGGTCTTTTCCTTGCGCTCGCCGGTCTGCTTGTCTTTCCAGCTTTCCGATGTCGCGACGCTGAAATTGCAGACTTTGCCGCCATTGGCGAAGGTACGCACTTCCGGATCCTTGCCCAGATTGCCTACGATGATGACTTTGTTGATGCCGCCGGCCATTTCAAATTCCCCAAAAAAATAACGTGATTAACGATTCTTGGGAGACTCTATAGACCGAGCGCGACAGCACTCCAATATGTAATACCGGCCGCGACATAGGCGAGCGCAAAAAGATAGACGAGCATGAAGGTCGGCCATTTCCAGCCGTTGGTTTCGCGGCGAGTGACAGCGATGGTCGAGATACATTGCGGCGCAAAAACAAACCAGGCGAGAAAAGCCAGCGCAGTCGGCAGCGACCAGCGGCTTTGCAGCCTTTCGGTAAGGGATTTTGCTTCCGCTTCTTCATCCGGCGCATCGATCGCATAGGTCGTGGCCAGCGCCGCCACCGCCACTTCGCGCGCGGCCATGGCGGGGATCAGGGCAAGGGCAATATCCCGGTCAAAGCCAATCGGCTTGACGATAGGAGCGATAACATTGGTGATCCGGCCTGCCACGCTATAATCGACCTGGCTCATCCCGCTGTCTTCGGGAACCTTCGGAAAAGTGAGCAGCAGCCACAATACGACCGTCGCGGCGAAAATAATCGTACCGGCGCGGCGCAGGAATATCCAGGCGCGCTGCCACAGACCGATCAATATGTCGCGCAGGCTCGGCAACTGATATTTCGGCATTTCCATCAGGAAACCGCTGTTCGGCCCCTTGGTGACCGTAGACCGTAGCACGAGCGCGACGACCATCGCCCCGACTATGCCGAAGACATAAAGCCCGAAAAGCACTAGCCCTTGCAATCCGATCCCCGGACCAACTGTGGTCGGCGGAATGAAGGCGCCGATGATGATCGCGTAAACAGGAAGCCGCGCCGAGCAGGTCATCAGCGGCGCCACCAATATGGTGGTCAACCGATCCCGCGGATCCGAGATGCTGCGTGTCGCCATGATCCCGGGAATGGCGCAGGCAAAAGACGACAGCAGCGGAATGAAACTCCGGCCGGACAGACCGACACTGGCCATCATCCGGTCCATGATGAAGGCCGCACGGGTCATATAACCACTGGCTTCGAGCAAAAGAATGAACAGGAACAGGATCAGGATCTGCGGCAGGAATACCACCACCGATCCGACACCCGCAATGGCTCCTTCAATGATGAAATCGCGAATGAATCCCGGTGCCATATTGGTTTCGACGGCCGCCGCGACCCATCCGCTGGCGCTTTCAATCCAGCCAATCGGCGCTTCGGACCAGGCAAATACGGCCTGGAACATGGTGAAGAGAACCACCAGCAGGATCAACGGTCCAGCATAAGGATGCAGGAGCAGGCTATCCGCCCGCTCCGACCAGCGCCGGCCAGCCGTTTCGGCAATGATCACCTGATTGGCAATCTGCTTGGCCTGTTTGCGCAAACCGTGATCGCGCCCTTCGACAACGATTGGCTCGCGCGGGGTCGGTTTCTGCCGAAGCCGCTTTTCCAGCGCCACGGACAAGTCCTCCAGCCCGCGCCGCCGTACCGCGACGGTAGGTACCACCGGAACCCCCAGAATCTCCTCGAGTTTCTTCGGATCCAGCGTCAATCCGTCCCGTTCCGCCAGATCCATCATGTTGAGCGCAACCACAACCGGATGACCGAGGGCGATCACTTCAAGTGCAAAGCGCAAATGATTGTCGAGATTGGCGGCATCAAGCACGATGACGATGGCGTCGGGCCTTCTCTCGCCCTTTTGCAATCCCATGATAACTCCGCGCGTCACCGCCTCGTCCGGGCTGGTCGGGTCAAGGCTGTAACTGCCTGGCAAATCGACCAGTTCTGCATGTCGGCCGTCCGCAAAGGTAAAATGACCGGATTTGCGTTCGACGGTGACACCAGGATAATTGGCAATTTTTTGCCGGGCACCGGTCAGGGCGTTGAACAGGGCACTTTTGCCTGAATTAGGGTTGCCCGCGAGGGCAATGAGGGGAGCGATTTCCGACATCGATCAGGCCGGAATCGCAACCGAAACCGGTTGAACGGATATTACTTGGGCATGAGATTTTCGGATCGCAATCAGCATCCTTCCGACTTTCAGCGCAATCGGATCATTCAGGCCGAACATGCCCTTGTAGAGTTTTTCGACCGCAATGCCTTCATCTATGCCAAGCGCCCGCAGACGACGGCCTTCATTATCGGAAATGGCAGCCCAGTCGATGGCCACGATTTCAGCTTTGTGGTTCAGCGACAGCTGGTCAAGAGTTGTGGGTGTCTGCATATATCGCAACAAGGCCTTTCTAATTGCGATTGATTATCAATATAGATTGAAGTTGGCGAGTCTTTTTCTGTGAATTTATCGTCCACGCCAGAGACTGCTGCTCCGCTCTGGCTCGAAAGAGCTTCTGTTGCTCAGGTCCCCCGGTAACGCAACCGTCCAACAAAGCGCGCCATGCTGAACCGGTCACCGCCCCGCCCGGTAACCTTGGCCTTTACCTTCTCGAACTGCATCACATTTTCGATCCGTCGATCGAGAAACGCCCGGGTGTCGGCATAATTCTCGCTGTCATCATCCAGAAAGACACTGATGGTGCCGCCGTAAACGCCGGATAGCAGAGTCCGTTTGGTATAATGATTATAGTCGGTGGCGGTATCACCGGCGAGCCGCCACATCTTGTCGGCAGCGCGCCAACCCATTTTCGCGGCCTTGCGCAAATGTTGCGGTGCCGCCAGAATCGCCAGCGCACGGCGCAGACCTTCGCGGTCAGGACCAAGCACGTCCAGCCTCGCTTCGACCAGCGCCTTGATCCGCTGCCGTATTTTCATCGCCGCGAGTTGCTCGGCTCCAAATTTTGCCGCCATCTGCTCGTCAACCGCCAGAAACCAGGCATCGATCATATCGACCGGCCCGTCGTTGAACGCCAGTCTCGCGAGACCTAGATCAATATCAGCCAGTTGCGCCGCCGCAAGAACCGCCTTTTCGTTCCAGCCGTCAAACGCCGCCTGCGCGGCCAATGCCGGAGCCAGGAAACCACGCACTTCATCCAGGGTAGGGTCTTCGGGAAGCGATACAGACATGGGTGTTCCTTTGAAATCAGAGCTATCAATATAAACAGAAATTGCTTGGGTTCAAACCATTGCATTCACCGGAGTGGCCTCTTAACTGTCTGGTTAACAAGTCACACCTCCAGTTGCAGGGAATTTCATCTTGACCACATTGTTCGATCCGATCACCGTTGGCGCCATTGAAGCCAAGAACCGCATGTTCATGGCCCCCCTAACCCGCTGCCGCGCGACGGTCGACTTTGTCCCCACCCCGATTATGGGAGAATATTACAGCCAGCGCGCCGGTGCCGGTCTGATAATCTCGGAAGCCACCGGAATCAGCCAGCAGGGCCTTGGCACACCATTTGCCCCGGGCATCTGGAACGACGAGCAGACCGAGGCATGGAAACCGGTCATCGAACGGGTTCACAAAGCCGGTGGCAAGATCATCTGCCAGCTCTGGCACATGGGCCGCATAGTGCATCCCGATTTCCTGAATGGCGAGAAACCCGTTTCCGCCTCTGCAACGACCGCACCGGGCAGCGTCCGGACCTATCAGGGTAAGAAAGACTATGCCGAAGCGCGGCCATTGGAAATCTCCGAAATCCCGGCTCTTCTCGACGATTATCAAAATGCCGCAGAAAACGCGCAAAAAGCAGGCTTTGACGGTGTCCAGCTGCACGCGGCCAATGGCTATCTGATCGACCAGTTCATCCGTTCCGGCACCAATTTGCGGACCGATGAATATGGCGGACCGGTTGAAAACCGTATCCGCCTGCTCGGCGAAGTTACCCAACGGCTGGTCGATGTCTGGGGTGGCGACCGGGTTGCGGTTCGCCTGTCTCCCAATGGCGATTCACAGGGTGCGGATGACGCGACGCCGGTTGCAACCTTTACCGCCGCGGCAAAATTGCTCGACCAGATCGGGATCGCTTTTCTTGAACTGCGCGAGCCCCCTGCCCACGGCACCTACGGCAATACCGACGTGCCGCCGGTCAGCCCTGACATCCGTCCGGTTTTCAACCGCCCGCTCGTGCTAAACAGCGATTATTTTTATGACAATGCGACCGCAGCACTTGCCGAGAACAAGGCAGACGCGATCAGTTTCGGACGAACGTTCATGACCAATCCCGATCTGCCCGAACGGTTTCGTGCGGGCGCCGACCTCAACCCGATCGATTTCACCCCCACGTGGTATAGTCAGGGACCGGAAGGCTACATCGACTATCCGACAATGGAGCAAAAAGCGGCTGCAACGGCCTGAGCCTGCGTCGCCCTATCAGAAACTGTTCTGAAGTCGGCGGACCATGTCCTGCACAGCCGTCTCGGATGCGATTTCCCTCTTTAGCTGCGCCGAAAGGCGTTGCAGCCGCTGGAACAACTCCTCGCTCGCGACAATGATCTGTCGGGCTTCCTCCGGAAAGCGATCAACCATCGGCTGATCGGTCGCGGGCGCATAGCCGAGCGCCCGATCATGGTTCCAGGCTTCGCCTTCGGTCAACTCCCCGCTGTGCAGGGCTTTCTGATTCAGCAGCCATGCGATGCAGTGCATTAACCGTGTTGTCACTTTCAGCGACTCACAGGAAAAGGAAACGGCAAGATTGACGTCGTCGCAGGAATCCTCCTTGAATCGACCCGATTCAAAATAGGAGCGCGCTTCGTCTGCCAGCACCATTGCTTCGGTGTAAAGTGCGTCCATTAGTTTCACGGTCAAAAGGGATTCATGATCTGCCATTTTTTCTCCGTAGCAAAATCCACCCCTTCATGGACAGGGAATTTCGAGCCAGGGATTAGCCCAGAAAGCGTCTGTTTCAAACTGATACGGGGTGAATCCCGGGGTTAACTGGTGGATAATGATAGTTAACGAATCGCAAGCCCGCATTAAAGCTTGGGGGTCATGCGATAATGTCGGGAATGAGCTGATTCTCGATCATTATGATGCGGTCGCGCAACTGCAATTTTCTTTTCTTGAGTCGGGCCAGCCTGAGCTGATCGGCATTTCCTGCCTCGACCAGCGCAGTGATGGCCTCGTCGAGATCGCGATGTTCAATTTTCAGCAGTTCGAGCCGCATTTGCAACTCTTCATCGCTCATCCCCATTCTGGTTCAATCTCCCCCCTTGCGTCAGCACAGCAATTTTGTAATCTAATCCTATTCATGGTTCATGTCCAAACCAAGACAATTTAACCATGATGCCAGATTAGCACCGCAATTTGGCAACACAGCAAGAAAGGAAACTTCGCCCTCTTTTCATTTCAAAAACTACTTTTTTGAGGAGAATTAAATGATTCAGAATCACATGTCAGCATTGCGCGAAAAACACGAAGCGCTCGAACGCCAGATCAATGAAGAAGAAACCCGGCCACGCCCCGACACGATTCGAATCCATAGTCTCAAAAAAGAAAAGCTGCGGCTGAAAGAGGAACTGCTGAATTGAACGTCGGTCCGGGGCACGGCTCAGGCTGGACAGGTGACCAAAGTCCGTTTTAGCGGATAGGTCGTTTTTCGATATCGCACTCACTTGGCCTTTCTGCTAGGCGAACGTCATGCCCGCAACAGATCCCGCCAGTACCAAGACCGCCCGCAACATCCTGACCGGCCTGCGAGCGATCATGGCGACGCGCGGCAACGCCGAGATCAAGCTGAATCAGGTGGTCGAAACGATCGCCGAAGCTGTGAACAGCGAGGTCTGTTCGATCTACTTGCGTCGGGAAGGCGTCCTGGAACTGTTTGCCACGCACGGTCTCAACCCGGAAGCGGTGCACGTCACCAAGCTCGCGATGGGCGAAGGCCTTACCGGCTATATCGCCAAAAATGTCGAAACGCTGAATCTGGACGAAGCTGCCAGCCACCCCGATTTCCAGTATCGTCCGGAAACGGGCGAAGAAAAATTCCACAGCTTTGCCGGCGTGCCGATCATCCGCAACCAGCAGGCGATTGGTGTTTTATGTGCCCAGCATGTCGAGCCGCGCCGCTATTCCGAAGTCGAAATTGAAGCCTTTGAGACGGCGGCGATGGTGTTGTCGGAGCTGATCACCAGCGCCGATTTTGTCGATGACAATTTCGCCGATGAATCAGCAAATTTCGACAATGGTTCCAGCCGCCTTAGCGGGTTACAGCTGGTCAAGGGCAAAGCCAGCGGTCATGCGGTATTCCATCAGCCGCGGGTAAAAATCGAACATATGGTGGCAGAAGATATCGAGGCTGAGCGTCACCGCCTCTATTCTGCATTCGACAAGATGCGCGCCCAGATTGACCAGATGACCAGCCAGGCTGAATTTGGTGTCGGCGGCGAGCATGAGGAAGTGCTCGAGACCTACAAGATGTTTGCCTATGATGAAGGCTGGAGCCGTCGCATCAACGAAGCGATTGACAGCGGCCTGACTGCCGAAGCGGCAATCGAGAGGGTACAGCAACATACAAGAATGCGCATGCGGCAGATTGATGATCCGCTTCTGGCAGAACGCATGCACGATCTGGAGGATCTCGCCAACCGTCTGTTGCGCATCGTGTCCGGCCAGATGAATACAGCGGCAAAAATGGGCCTGCGGCAGGACACAATCCTGATTGCCCGCAATCTCGGCCCCGCAGAATTGCTCGAATATGACCGCCGCAGGCTGAAAGGCGTTATCCTTGAGGAAGGTTCGCTGACCGCCCATGTCACGATCATTGCGCGCGCAATGGGCATCCCTATCCTGGGCCAGGTCAAGAATATCCGCCAGGTCGTCCGCGAAGACGATCATCTTTTGCTCAATGTTGATGAAAATGTCGTGTTCGTGCGGCCCGGGCCCTCGGTCGAGGAGGCATTTGAAGCACAGCTGGAACTGAGCCAGAAAAAACGCACCGCTTATTCCGAACTGCGCGACAAGGAAGCCGTGTCAAAAGACGGCGTCCGGATCACCGTCAATATCAACGCGGGCCTGCGGGATGACCTGGCTCTGCTCAACCTGACCGGCGCAGACGGTATCGGATTGTTCCGGACCGAATTTCAGTTTCTGGTGGCGGCCACCATGCCGGGTCGCGCCGGGCAGACCCGCTTTTACCGCGACGTACTGGATGCGGCCGGCGAAAAACCGGTCATATTCCGCACAATCGATATCGGCGGTGACAAGCCGCTGCCCTATTTTCAGGCCAGCGAGTTCAAGGAAGACAATCCGGCCATGGGATGGCGGGCGATTCGCATTGGACTGGAGCGGGATGCCCTGATGAAGGTCCAGGCTCGAGCCTTGATCGAAGCATCGGCAGGCCGGCGGCTTAACGTCATGTTCCCGATGATCGCAGAACCCTGGGAATTTGATGAAGCCAAGGCGGTATTCGAAAATCAACTCGCCTATCTGAAAGGTCAGAAAAAAAGGCTGCCAACACAGATCCGCTATGGTGCCATGCTGGAGGTCCCGGCCTTGGCAGAATGCCTGGACCTGATGGCAGATCGACTCGATTTCCTGTCGATCGGGACCAATGATCTGACCCAGTTTCTTTTCGCCGCAGACCGGAGCAACCCAAAACTGGCGGAGCGCTTTGACTGGATGAGTTCGGCAATATTGCGATTTATACGCCGCGCATCGGAAAATGCAGAACGGTTCAAGATTCCTCTCGGTATATGCGGAGAAATGGGGGGGCGTCCGCTGGATGCGCTCGCACTTCTGGGATTGGGCATTCGCAATCTGTCGATCACTCCTGCTTCGGTTGGCCCGATCAAGGCGATGGTGCGGTCGCTCGACATCGGCGAGGCTAAACTGGAAATTGAAGCGATATTGAAAGAAGGGCCGCCGCAACCGCGGAAGCGGCTCGAACAATGGGCAATTCAACACAACATCGATCTGGATTGATCGACATATTCAGGCATGCAATCGGCAAATCAGTGACCGAAATCTCAAAAATGGTAAAATGCGCCAAATCGACCACGATAGTCATTGACTTTTGCCGCCCAAACTGGCTTTTTTCGTCAAATTATCCGGGGGTGTGCGAAAAGGGTCGCAGAATTATCCGGCCAAATGGAGTGTGGAGTGGCCGAAGAAACTAATGACGACGAGAATGTCGAAATGCATTTGCACAGCACAGGTGCATTGCTGCGCCAGGCGCGCGAGCAGAAAAATCTTTCGCTGGAAGAAATCGCAAAAAAAACCCGTATTCCGCAACGCCATCTGGCGTCTATCGAAAGCGGTGACTTTGAAGCGCTTCCGGGACGAACTTATGCAATCGGCTTTGCCAAATCTTTTGCCCGGACGGTCGGGCTGAGCGACGCGTCCATCGGCAGCCAGTTGCGCGACGAAATGGAAGAACAGGGTCTCGGGACCTACCAGCCCGAAATGAGCGAATATGATCCGGCCAATCCTTCAAGTATCCCGCCCCGCTATCTGGCATGGGCTGCTGCCGGCATCGGTGCCCTGGTGCTGGTCGGATATCTGGTTTGGCGTACCCTGGTCCTCAATCCGGATCAGCCGACCCAGACCGGAGATGGCGAATCTGCAACCGAAATGGCGACTGCTTCGGAAAATACCAATCCCCAGAATATCGAGAACAGCGGCTCGACCCCATCAAGCGACGGAACCGTGGTCTTGACCGCTACCCAGAATGTCTGGTTGAAAATCTATGATGCCGAGGGCAAGCGCCTGTTCGAAAACGAGATGGCAGCCGGAGACACGTTCACCGTTCCCGCCGATGCCGACAATCCTCAAATCCTGACCGGACGCCCCGATGCACTGACCGTTACGATAGACGGCCAGGTCGTCCCGCAACTGGGCACGGCGGAACGGACAATCAAGGATGTCGGAGTCAGCGCTGCAGCCTTGCTGGCCCGTGGAGAAGCAAGCGATCCGGCGGCCGATATAACGGCTGATTGAGGACCGAACACGCAGAACAAAAGAAGGAGACCGAGAGAAATCATCGGATTTCCGGGTATAATTTTCTTTACTTTTCAGACCTGTATATGGTTAATATGCGCCAAATTCAGCGGAGACTTCGATGAAGATATTCGGTACCACAATCCTGCTCGCCAGCGTGCTCATCAGCAATCCGGTATCGGCGCAGGATAGCAATACGGACAAGCGTGTAGAACGGCTCGAACAAGAGATGCGTGCGATCCAGCGCAAGGTTTTTCCCGGTGGTTCAACCCGCTATTTCGAACCCGAAATCACGGATAATACCGGCCCTGCTTCGTCCGGGACGACAAACACCACTTCGGCCGTCACCGACCTCATTGCCCGTGTTGACGCGCTGGAATCCAGTCTCGCAAATATCACCGGACGAGTGGAAGAAAACGGATTCCGGCTGAAAAAAATTGAAGATCAACTCGCCGCCTCTGCAGCGCCAGTGGCTGGCACAACAAGTAGCAGCACCAGTGGATCAACCGCCGCAACTTCGACAAATGCGCCAGAGGTCGAACCCGATCCGAAGCGGGTTGCCGGCGTCGCCGCCATCGTCATGCCGAATACCGGGGATGCCGCGGAAGATGCCTATATCTATGGGTATCGATTGTGGGAGGCCAAATTCTATCCCGAAGCGCAGGTGCAACTGAAGAAAGCGGCTGAAGAACATTCCGGCCATCGCCGCGCCAGCTTTGCCCAGAATTTACTTGGGCGTGCCTATCTTGATGACGGCAAGCCCGCACTGGCATCGGTTGCGCTGTATGAAAATTACCAGAAACGGCCCCGGGGTGAACGCGCTCCGGATAGCCTCTATTTTCTGAGCACCGCACTGGTGCAACTGGGCAAGAAAGACGATGCCTGCCGGGTTCTGGCAGAAATGCAAGATGTCTATCCAGACGTTGCCAGTGGCCGTCTGGCGAGCCGGGTCGCATCGGGCAAGGCAGCTGCCAACTGTAAATAGCTCATGGACACTGCTACAGCCTCGCTACAGAAAAATTTTGTCGAGGCGCTGTGTCGGCTGATTCCCGCGTTTGAATCGAATGACCAGAAACTGGGTCTCGCCGTTTCCGGCGGTCCCGACAGTCTGGCTTTACTGTTATTGGCATTTGAGGTCTATCCGGACAGGATTGTCGCTGCGACCGTCGATCACGGCTTGCGCCCCGCCGCACGGACGGAAGCGGAATTTGTCGCATCGATATGTAACCAGCGGGCCATCCCGCATGCGATTCTGCGCCCCGTCGTTCCGATCCGTGGCAGCATTCAGAGCGCGGCACGACGCGCGCGCTACGGATTGCTCCATGGCTGGATGAAGGATAACCATATCGATTGGCTGGCGACCGCCCATCATGCCGATGATCAGCTGGAAACCATGATCATGCGCATATTGCGTGGCAGCGGAATTGACGGGATGTCGGGCATCAGAGAGAAACGAAACAATATTGTCCGGCCCCTGCTCCATTTTCAAAAATCGGTGCTGATCTCCTATGTCGCCAGTCAGGGCATCGATGCGGTCGATGACCCGTCCAACACCGATCAGGGCTATGATCGCGTCCGCGTGCGCAATGCGCTCAAAAATCTTGAAGGGTTTGACACCAGTCTTGCCAGCCAGAGCGCCAGCGCGCTCGGCTCTGCCCGTGAAGCTATCGAGTGGCATGTCGACCAACTTGCTGCGGAACATGTCGAAAGCGCGCACGGCGGTTGCACACTGTCCAAAACCGGTTTTCCCCACGAGATCGAGCGGCGCCTGTTGCTCAAATGCCTGCATATCTGCGATCCAGCTCTTTCTCCGCGCGGTAACCAGATTGACCAGACGATCCGGGCCCTGCAACGCGGCGAAACCGTCACACTCGGTAATATTCTATGCCGGGGTGGAGAGAAATGGACATTCGGGACGGCGCCGAAGCGCCGGAACAGCCAAATTCTCTGATCCTCACGCAGTCCGTGGCACCCCCGATCACACTGATCGGTAAAAACATTGGCGTTCATATTGTCATCCGCGGCAAAAGGACTATCTTTAGTCTAAGGAATATAGCGGCCTTATACCCATTATCCGCCGCACCAACGATTACAGGACAATATGCGTAATGAATGACGAACAGGATCCCAAAGAAAACCCGTGGATGAAAAGCATGTTCATCTGGGCCGGTGTCATTGTAGCGCTGCTGCTGACGGTTTCGATGTTTGGTGCTGGCACCGCAACAGACGCGGGAACGGGAATCAGCTATTCTTCATTCCGCAACAAGGTGGAAGAAGGCAGCGTGAAAAGCGTTTCTATCGCGCCGGACAAGATCACCGGCGAACTCACCAATGGCGACACGTTTTCGACCACGCCGGTTGGCAGCGATCCTACGCTGGTCAATCTGCTGGATGAAAAAGGTGTTGAATATAGCGGCAAGGCACAAGAACAGGCCAGTATCTGGCAGATTATTCTTGTCCAATCCCTGCCCTTCCTGCTGATCCTCGGCATCGCCTTTTTCGTGCTGCGCCAGATGCAGAAGGGCAGCGGCTCCGGTGCCATGGGCTTCGGCAAGTCGAAGGCGAAACTGCTGACCGAGAAACAAGGCAAAGTCACCTTTGCCGATGTTGCCGGCATTGATGAAGCCCGGGAAGAGCTGGAAGAGATTGTTGAATTCCTGAAAAATCCCGGTCGTTTTGCCAAACTTGGCGGACAAATTCCGAAGGGTGCACTGCTCGTTGGTTCACCCGGTACGGGTAAAACGCTGCTCGCCCGCGCAATCGCCGGCGAAGCGGGCGTCCCCTTCTTCTCCATTTCCGGTTCGGACTTTGTCGAAATGTTTGTCGGTGTCGGTGCGAGCCGTGTCCGTGACATGTTCGAACAGGCGAAGAAAAACGCGCCCTGCATCGTCTTCATCGACGAAATCGACGCGGTCGGTCGCCATCGTGGTGCCGGACTTGGCAATGGCAATGACGAACGCGAGCAGACACTGAACCAGTTACTGGTCGAAATGGACGGCTTCGAGGCGAATGAAGGCATCATCATCATCGCCGCAACCAACCGCCCCGACGTGCTTGACCCTGCTCTGCTGCGTCCCGGTCGCTTTGACCGGCAGGTGGTTGTGCCTCGTCCCGATATCGAAGGACGCGAAAAGATTCTCGCTGTCCACATGAAGAAAGTGCCGCTGGCACCGGACGTCGATCCGCGCACCATTGCGCGCGGAACGCCCGGTTTCTCCGGTGCGGATCTGGCCAACCTGGTCAACGAGGCTGCCCTGATGGCGGCTCGCCGTGGCAAACGGATGGTCGCGATGAGCGAGTTCGAGGATGCCAAGGACAAGGTCATGATGGGCACCGAACGCAAATCGATGGTGATGACCGAAGACGAGAAGAAGATGACGGCCTATCACGAAGCCGGCCATGCGCTGGTCTCCGTGCACGAACCGGCGTCTGATCCGATCCACAAGGCTACCATCATCCCGCGCGGTCGTGCGCTTGGCATGGTCATGCGTCTACCCGAACGCGACAATTACAGCTATCACCGCGACAAGATGCACGCCAATCTGGCGGTTTCCATGGGCGGCCGCGTCGCCGAGGAAATCATCTTCGGCTACGACAAGGTCTCGTCCGGCGCTTCCGGTGATATCCAGTACGCGACGAAACTCGCTCGCGACATGGTCACCCAGTGGGGCATGTCGGACCTGATGGGGCCGTTGCAATATGAAGAGGAACAGGGTGAAACCTTCCTCGGCTATTCGCAATCCCAGCGCGTCCACATGTCGGATGAGACCGCGAAGAAGATCGATCTGGAAATCCGCAAACTGATCGACGACAGCTATGATCGGGCAAAACAGGTGCTGACCGAAAACGAGAAACAGCTCCACGCTCTGGCCAATGCACTGCTCGAATATGAAACCCTGTCGGGAGAGGAAATCGACGAGATCATCAAGAAGGGCAAGTTGAAACGTCCCGCTGGTGATGTCGCCAAACCGACCGTTGTCCCGTCGGTTGGCGGGTCCATTCCGAAAGCGGGCCGGAAGAAGAAAGGCCCGTTTGGCGATCCCAAACCGCAAGGCGCCTAGTCCGGTTCTTCGAAATAGAACAGAAACAAGAAAAGGCCGCTCGGAAGATATTCCGGCGGCCTTTTCTTTTGTCCCGAATATAATTGCGCGGTTACGCAGATAACCTAGCGGCGACCATAGTCTCCGGTCACACCGGCACTGCGCGGTGGTGCGGCAGCCGTAAGACGCAGCGCCTCTGCCGACTGGCTGATCGAACCGATTTCATCGGGTGTATCATCATCATCGATGAGCACCTTCTGCAGCGACTGGATCAGGCTTTCTTCAAGATCCTTCGGCTTGACCGTTTCTTCTGCGATTTCGCGCAGCGCCACAACCGGGTTTTTATCGCGATCGCGGTCGACAGTCAGCTCTTCACCGCCTGAAATCTCACGTGCGCGCTGGGCAGCGAACAACACCAGATCAAACCGGTTTGGGACTTTATCAACGCAATCTTCAACCGTAACGCGAGCCATAAGCCGCTCCTGATTCTGCAAAGTTTTGGAAAAGAAGCCTGTATCTAGGGATATGGGCGGGATTTGTCAACAAATCCGGAAGCCTGCAATCGTTCCCCCGCCCGCCAAGGGGTAATCTAATGGTTTGTCCGTGCGCCGGTGATAATCTATGCCCTCCACCCATGGAACGCCCCACCGCCAAAAACCCGAAATTTCAACATGATCCAGCGCAATGGTTTGATGTCGGCGAGAACCGGTTGCGGCTTGTTCGTGCCGCGGCGGTGCGCCTTTCGGCGCTGGTGGAGGTACTCGAAGCGGCGGAAAAAAACCTCAAGCTGTTCTTCTATATGTATGAGGATGATCATACCGGACGGCGAATCCTGGATATATTGATCGCGGCATGCAAACGCGGTGTGACGGTCGAAATGATGGTCGACAGCTTCGGGTCCAACGGTGCCCCCCGCAGCTTTTTCGATCCGCTGATCGAGGCCGGTGGAAAGTTCAAGATTTTCAGCCCCCGCTTCTCCACCAGCTATTTTATCCGCAATCACCAGAAGATGATCATCGCCGATGATTGCTGCGCCCTGATTGGTGGCTTCAACATCGCCGACGATTATTTTAATGTGCCGCGGCCGGATGAGGACAGCAGCACGATCAAAGATAGTTGGGAAGATCTCGGCCTTCAGATCAAAGGACCTGAAGTTGCCAATCTGGCCAGCTATTATCGTCTTTTGTCCAACTGGGTTTATCGCGACAATGGCAATATGCGCTCACTGCGAAAAATGGTGCGCCAATGGGAAGCGGGCGATGGCCAGTTTCGCTGGCTACTCGGCGGGCCCAGCAACCGCCTGAGCCGCTGGGCGTCAGCGATCAAGAAAGATCTAGAACAAGGCAGCAGACTCGATCTGGTGACCGCCTATTTTTCTCCGGGACAAGGGCTCTTGCGACGCATCGGCGGATTGTCCAAGCGGGGCGGACACAGCCGGATCATATTGCCGGGCAAAACCGACAATCCCGCCACGATCGGGGCCAGCAGGCTGCTGTACGGATATCTTCTGAAACGCCATGCCCGTCTTTTCGAATATCAGCCCAGACGCCTGCATACCAAACTGGTGATTGTTGATGATGCAGTTTACGCGGGTTCCGCCAATTTTGATTTGCGCAGCCTTTTTATCAATGTGGAAATGATGTTGCGGATCGAAGATGCCGATTTTGCGAATCATGCACGCTCCATGGTGGACATTTTGCATGAACAGGCAGAAGCGATCACACCGGAATTGCACAAATCGCGGCAAACATTTCTCAATCGGATACGTTGGACGATATCCTATTTTGTCGTGAATACGCTCGACTATAGCGTTACCCGCAGACTTAATTTTGGAATCAAGAAATAGGTTCGCCTTGCTGAAATTGGCTAAATTCCAGCCCGGCATCAACATTCTGTCGCAGAGAGAGAATCGTTCACCGCAATCCGCGATTATGGCTCTGTTAAGACTGGGTTACATAGCTAGGAAGGACAATGAACTTTCTAACATCAGATGATCGGCAGCGCCCATGATCCAGTTTCGCTATATATTAATGTTGCTGCTCGCCACCATGTTGAGCGCATGCGCGTCCACATCCAGCCGGCCAGCGATTGAACAGTCGAATAACCCACCCCCAATCTATCAAAATCCCGCACCGTCGGAACCTGCACGCACAAATACGTCTCGCAAGCAGCCCGATCCCGCACTGGTCCGCGAAATTGCAGACTTGTGGCGCAGCTTTCCGGGAAAAACCGGGATTGCGGTCAAGCGGATCGATGGAGAATGGGAGTTCGGTCACCGGATGGATCAATATTTTCCCCAGCAAAGTGTTTCCAAGCTTTGGGTCGCCCTGACCATGCTCGACAAGATCGACCGGGGCCAGGCCTCGCTGTCGGACCCCATTCGTATCGGCAAAGAGGATCTGACGGTATTCCACCAGCCTATGGCGGTTGAAGTGGAACGGGAAGGCGCCGTTGTAAAAACCGTCTATACATTGCTGGAAAAGGCGCTCGCGAGCAGCGACAATACCGCAAATGATTCTCTGCTTCGTCATGCCGGCGGTCCCGAAGCCGTACGTAAATTCATTGCAAAAAACGATCTCGGGAAGATTCGCTTTGGTCCCGGCGAACGACTTCTGCAAAGCGGTATTGCCGGAATGGAATGGAAACAGAATCTGTCCTACCGACGCAGCTTTTATACGGCCCGCGCCAAGGTACCAGTGGAACGCCGACGGCAAGCACTCGACGCCTATCTCGCCGACCCGGTTGATGGGGCGAGCCCTCAAGCCATTGTGCGCGCGCTCGACAAACTGGCCCGCGGCAAACTGCTCTCCGAAAATTCAACACGATTGGTGCAATCCATATTGAAACGCACCCGAAGCGGACCAAACCGGCTGAAGGCCGGCGTGCCGGCTGGCTGGGAATTTTTGCATAAAACCGGCACCGGACAGGTTCTGGGACCGGTAGCAACCGGCTATAATGACATTGGGATCATGACCGCTCCCGATGGAACGCGCTATGCGGTGGCTGTCTTGCTCGGCGATACAACCGCATCCATTCCCGAACGTATGCGGCTGATGCAGGCGGTGGCCCGGGCGGTCGCCCGCTATCATCGCAGCTAGCGCCTAATTGGAATCGGCGGGAGCCGTCTCCATATTGTCGATTGTTTCGGGAGGGGCGTTGCGTTCGTCGAGCATTTTCGCCGCCTCATCCAGTGCTTTCGCTTCGCCAACGGTTACACCGCCGGGGCCGGGGTCATTCTGAGCCGGGCCGCAGGCGATCAGAGCGGACAAGATCATGATAGGAAAAATGCTTTTCATCGCGTCTCCATAAAAGCAATATCAGCTGAACCAAAGACAAAAAAAGGGCCGCCCTCAGGCAGCCCTTTTTCCTAAAATGTAAGCGAAAGCTTAGTTGACTGCTTTTTTCGCAGCGTCAGCAGCTTTGTCTACTGCGCTATTGGCAGCATCTTTAGCAGCTTCGCCAGCAGCTTTTGCAGCTTCGCCAGCGGCATCTGCAGCTTCGCCAGCAGCTTCCGCAGCTTCACCAGCTTCACCAGCTTCTGCAGTTGCGTCAGCAGCTGCTTCGCCCATGGCGTCGGCTGCGCCTTCAGCGGCATCCATTGCATCATCAGCAGCTTCTTCAGCGGTTGCTTCCGTGCCTTCTACTGCTTCATCCGCACCAGCTTCAGCATTGTCTGCGCCTGAGCATGCAGCCAGGCCGAGTGCAGCGGCCAGAACGATTGATGTTGTAACTTTTTTCATTGGGGTAAACCTCTGTTATATTCCTCAAAAAACCACGCGAAACAGGAGGGTCTATACCTCCAATGTTCCGCGGTCCGTATAACTAGCGTTTTGACGGAATTAACGCAATGAAGAACCGTTTGTGGCATTTTCGTTACCTGTAAAATTTGGTCTGTTTGGGGAACCAATCAAATCGCAACCCTATAAAATCAAGTCGATTGACCAGATATAAAGATTTCTTTATATACCCTTCCGCAATGGATCATATTTTAAACATATTCCGGGCACTGGCTGACCCTACGCGGTTGCGAATCGTTTTATTGCTGCAAAAAATGGAGCTGGCGGTTGGTGAACTGGCGCAGATACTGAACCAGAGTCAGCCGCGGATTTCGCGCCACATTAAGATTCTGGATGAAGCGGGGCTGGCAGAACGGCGAAAGGAAGGCAGCTGGGTTTTCCTGAAACCGGGACCAGCGGCGGAACTCGCCATTTGGGGACGCATCTTCCGTTCGGACAAGGTCGCGAAGTCCGATCAGGCTCTGGAGGATCAAGCGCAACTCTCATTGGTCCGCAAAGCGCGCGCCGAGATGGCGGAGCAGTATTTTTCCGCGCATGCCGAAGAATGGGATGCGATCCGGTCGCTGCATCTACCCGAAGCAGATGTTGAACGGGCGATGCTCGCCTTGCTGCGCGACGCGCAACTCGGCAAGATGTTGGATATCGGGACCGGGACGGGACGGATGGTTGAACTGTTCGGACCATCGGCCCAGTCGGTCATTGCGCTTGATAAAAGCCCTGAGATGCTGCGGCTCGCTCGCGCAAAATTGCTGGAAAGCGAGACCGATAGAGGGTCCGATCTGGTACAGAAAACGGAGTTGAAACAAGGTGACTTCAACCAGTTGCCCGTGGATAGTGGAGCGGTAAATACCGTCATCCTCCATCAGGTATTGCATTATGCTCAGCATCCCGAAGCGGTACTGGTCGAAGTGTCTCGTGTGTTGAAATCCAACGGTATCGTCCTGATCGCGGATTTTGCCGCGCATGACCGGGAAGATTTGCGCACCGAACATGCCCACGCGCGCCTCGGCTTCAGCGATGATAGCATGAAACGCTGGCTCACTGCGTCCAAGCTCGAACTGGTGCAAACCCGGACGCTGGACGGAGGTGAACTGACGGTAAAAATATGGGTTGCGAGAAAACCGGTTATTTCCAGTCTGCATCCCGAGTCCGACAAATTGATATCCCAATCCGAGAATATGAAAAGAGCCACAGCATGAGCAATCTGACCCTGAGCGAGCTGGAAGAAGCCAAGCGCGCGCTTGATGTTCCGCTGTTTGCTGGATTGAGCGGAGATGCAGATGTCTCGTTCGAGTTTTTCCCGCCCAAATCGGCGAAGATGGAACAGACTTTGTGGGACAGCGTGTTAACCCTCGAACCGCTCAATCCCCGTTTCGTTTCGGTGACATATGGCGCTGGTGGCACGACACGCGAGCGCACCCATGCAACGGTCGCCAGAATCGCCAAGGAAACCAATATCCCCGCCGCCGCACATTTAACCTGCATTGATGCGAGCAGAGAAGAGATTGCGGAGGTCGCGAGAGCCTATTGGGAGGCGGGCATTCGGCACATTGTGGCGTTGCGCGGAGATCCGCCGGCAGAAGGCCGTGCTTTCGAACCGCATCCACAGGGCTATGCCAGCGCCGCCGAACTGGTGAAGGGCCTCAGTGATATCGCGCCTTTCGAAATATCGGTTGCGGCCTATCCGGAAACCCATCCGGAAGCAGATTGCCCGCAAAGCGACATCGACAATCTCAAGCGCAAGCTGGACGCAGGAGCAACCCGCGCGATCACCCAGTTTTTCTTCACCGCAGAAGCGTTCTTTCGTTTCCGCGATGCGGCGGCGGCAGCCGGTATCGATGCCGAGCTGGTACCGGGCATATTGCCGGTGTCGAACGTGGCCCAGACCCGCAAGTTTGCCGGCATGTGCGGCGCGGAAATTCCGATCTGGATGAACGATCTGTTCGAGGGCCTGGATGACCATCCGTCGGCCCGGCAATTGATCGCGGCGACCGTGGCAGCGGAACTCTGCCGCAAGCTATATGCCGGAGGCGTGCGACAATTCCATTTTTACACGCTCAACCGGGCGGAACTCAGCTACGCCATTTGTCACTTGCTCGGCAAGCGACGCGGCGGCGCGCAACAGGAGAAAGCGGCATGACCAGCGCCCGCGAACAATTGCAGAAACTCGCCGCAGAGCGGATATTGGTATTTGATGGCGGCTATGGCACCGCGATCCAGAATTATCGGCTCGGCGAACGGGACTATCGCGGCACGCTCGACCTGACCGATGACCAGAAGGGCAATAATGATCTGCTCAGCCTGACCCGGCCGGATATTATCGAAGCCATTCATACGTCCTATCTCGAAGCGGGCGCCGACATTATCGAAACCAACACCTTCAGCTCGACCGAGATCAGCCAGGCCGATTATGGCTGCGAGCATCTGGTCCGTGATCTGAACGTCAAGTCGGCAGAAATCGCCCGTGCGGCCTGCGACAAGGCCGAAGCCAGGGATGGCCGCCCGCGTTTCGTCGCCGGATCCGTCGGCCCGACCAACAAGACCCTGTCGCTATCGCCGGACGTCAACGACCCCGGTTTCCGCGAAATTGAATATGATTATCTGAAAGGCGTTTACCGGGCGCAATGCGATGCCCTGATCGAGGGCGGGGTCGATTTCCTGTTGATCGAAACGATCTTTGATACGCTCAATGCCAAATGCGCCGGCATGGCAGCGATGGCAGCCGCCGAAGCAAGCGGGCGGGACGTGCCGCTGATGATATCGATGACGCTGACCGACCTGTCCGGCCGCAATCTGTCGGGCCATACGGTCGAGGCTTTCTGGCACGCGGTCCGGCACCTGAAGCCGCTGACCATCGGGCTCAACTGTTCCTTTGGCGCCGACCAGCTCAGGCCGCATCTGGCGATGCTGGCGAAAGAGGCGGATTGCCTGATCATGGCCTATCCCAATGCCGGCCTGCCCAATGATCTCGGCGAATATGACGAAATGCCGCAGGAGACCGCAGAGCTGATCGGGGATTGGCTAAAGGACGGTCTGGTCAATATCGTCGGCGGCTGCTGTGGCACCACGCCCGACCATATTGCCGCCATTGCAAAGGCAGTTGCCGATCAGGAGCCGCGCAGGATACCCGATGTGACGGTCCGGACGCGGCTTTCGGGTCTCGAGCCGTTTACGATGGCGGCCTGAACAAACGGATTTGTTTTTCGTATCGCGCGGGGGCGTGGCACGGATCGCGTAAAATGAATGTCGCTCGGCTCCGGTCGGGACCAACGGATAACAATAATATATTATGACACAGTCCTCTTCCACCAATTTCGTCAATATCGGCGAACGCACCAATGTTACCGGCTCTGCCCGCTTCAAGAAGCTCATCCTCAATGATGACTATGAAGCAGCGGTCGAGGTCGCTCGCCAGCAGGTCGAGAATGGCGCGCAGGTGATCGATATCAATATGGACGAAGGGCTGCTCGACGCGCATCACGCGATGACCACTTTTCTCAAGCTGATCTCCGCCGAACCGGATATCGCGCGCGTGCCGGTGATGATCGACAGCAGCAAATGGTCGGTGATCGAGGCGGGTCTGAAATGCGTGTCCGGCAAGCCGATCGTCAATTCGATCTCGATGAAGGAAGGCGAGGAAGAATTTCTCAAACATGCCCGCAAATGCATGGCCTATGGCGCTGCCGTCGTGGTCATGGCCTTTGATGAAACCGGACAGGCCGATACCAGGGACCGCAAGGTCGAGATTTGCGAACGCGCCTACAAGCTGCTGACCGGCATCGGCTTCCCGCCGGAAGATATTATTTTCGACCCCAATGTCTTTGCCATCGCCACCGGGATTGACGAGCATCGCCGCTACGGCATCGATTTTATCGAGGCGACCCGCGAGATCAGGAAGCGCTGCCCGCATGTCCATATTTCCGGCGGCCTTTCCAACCTGTCATTCAGCTTCCGTGGCAATGAACCGGTGCGCAAGGCGATGCACAGCGTCTTTCTCTATCATGCGATTCCTGCCGGCATGGATATGGCGATCGTCAACGCCGGTCAGCTGGATATTTACGACGACATCGATCCCGAACTGCGCGAACTTTGCGAGGATGTGATATTCGACCGGCGCGACGACGCGACCGACCGGCTGATCACGCTGGCGGAAAAATTCCGCGGCACCGACGAAGTCGCCGAAAAGGCAGCGGCGGAATGGCGCGGCTATGAAGTGCACAAGCGTCTCGAACATGCGCTGGTCAAGGGCATCGACGCGCATATCATCGAAGATACCGAGGAAATGCGCCTCGCCGTCAAGGCGCGCGAAGGCCGCCCGATCGAAGTGATCGAAGGCCCGTTGATGGACGGCATGAATGTCGTCGGCGACCTGTTCGGCTCGGGCAAGATGTTTCTGCCGCAAGTCGTGAAATCCGCGCGCGTCATGAAAAAGGCTGTCGCCCATCTCTTCCCCTATATCGAGGCGGAGAAAGACGAGAATGCCAAGGGCAAGGGCAAGATCATCATGGCCACGGTCAAGGGCGATGTGCACGATATCGGCAAGAATATCGTCGGCGTCGTGCTACAATGCAATGGTTTCGAGGTCATCGATCTGGGCGTCATGGTCGCCTGGACCGACATCCTGAAAGCCGCCAGGGACAATGACGCGGATATCATCGGATTGTCCGGGCTGATCACGCCATCGCTCGATGAAATGGTAACCGTCGCCGAAGAAATGGAGCGGGCGAAAATGACAATGCCGCTGATGATCGGCGGAGCGACGACGTCAAAAACCCATACCGCATTGCGTATCGAGCCCGCCTATAGCGGCCCCACCATCTATGTGCTCGACGCCAGCCGCGCCGTCGGCGTGGCATCGCAACTGGTCAGCGACACCCAGGCCGAACCCTTCATCGCCAAGACCCGGGAAGATTACGAGCAAGTCCGCATCGCGCGAGCGGGCAAGACCGGAAAGAAGCTGACAACTCTCGAAGAAGCCCGCGCCAATGCCGCTGTGGTCGACATGAGCCTCAAGGCCGCAGCACCGGCGAAACCCGGACTGCATGTCTATGAAGACTGGGATCTTGCAGAACTGCGCGAATATATCGACTGGACCCCGTTTTTCCGCGCATGGGAACTGGCCGGTAATTATCCCGCCATTCTGACCGACGAGATCGTGGGCGAAAGCGCAAGCGACCTGTTCCGTGATGCCCAGGCCATGCTCGATCAGATTATCGACGAAAAATGGCTGACGGCAAAGGGCGTGGCCGGCATCTGGCGAGCGCGGCGGGACGGCGATGATATTCTCGTCGCTCCGCAAAATGAAGAATATACACTGCCGATGTTGCGGCAGCAGGTCGTCAAACGCGGCGGCAAACCGAACAATTGTCTCGCCGATTTCATCGATACCAGCGACGACTGGATCGGCGGCTTCGCGGTTACCGCCGGCCATGGAATCGACGAACATGTCCAGCGGTTCGAGATGGACAAGGATGACTATAACAGCATCCTGCTGAAGGCTCTTGCCGACCGGTTTGCCGAAGCCTTTGCCGAACGCATGCACGAACATGTCCGCAAGGATCTGTGGGGCTATGCGGCAGATGAAAATTTGAACAACAAGGACCTGATCCGGGAGAAATATCAGGGCATCCGCCCTGCCCCCGGCTATCCCGCCTGTCCGGACCATAGTCTGAAGCCGATATTGTTCGAGATGCTGGATGCGACGGCGAACACCGGTATCGAGCTGACCAGCGGCTTTGCAATGACTCCGACGGCTGCGGTTTCGGGATTTTATTTCGCCCACCCGCAAGCCGATTATTTCGGGGTCGCACGGATCAGTGAAGACCAGGTCGAAGAATATGCCACAAGGCGCGGCGTGTCTGTCGAACAGGCGCAACGATGGTTGCGGCCCAATCTGAACGAATAGTCCGCCCGGTTCACCGGTTAACCTCTGTCGCTCAGCCTGGATTCATATGGGACAGCCCAAGTAACACTATTGTTTGCCGTCGCGGCAGGCGATAATGAGACTGCCCTATTCTTCCGATTCAGGATGGCCGAAATGAACCTCAAGACCCCTTTGATTACCGCTGCCATATTCGCCACACTTGCCGGAACCGCCGTACAGGCACAGCGCGTTGCGCCCTTTACGGTCGTGGAAACCGGCCAGACCTACCAAAGACTGGCGGACGCGGTTGCAGCCATTGGCGGCAATAATGCGACCATCGTCATCGCACCCGGCTCCTATGGCGATTGTGCGGTTCAGACAGCGGGCCGGATCACCTACAAGGCTTCTGTCCCGGGTCAAACCATCCTCGATGGCGGTGTCTGCGAGGGCAAGGCATCGCTTGTCCTGCGCGGCAAAGCAGCAACGATTGACGGAATCATTTTCCAGAACCAGCGCGTTCCCGATGCCAACGGAGCCGGCATCCGGATTGAGCGGGGCGATCTCTACGTCTACAACGCCATGTTCCGCAACGCCGAGCAGGGCATATTGAGCGCCGATGATCCGAGCGCGGAGATTGTCATCGACCGGTCCACCTTCCAGCGGCTGGGACGCTGCGATCGCGGCCTGTCCTGCGCGCACAGCATCTATATCGGTGATTTCGGATCGCTGAAAGTAACCAACAGTCGGTTCGAGAAGGGCAATGGCGGGCATTATGTCAAAAGCCGGGCGCCCCGGGCGACGATCACCAACAACAGTTTTGACGATACGCAGGGCCGGACCACCAATTATATGATCGATCTGCCGGCTGGCGCGACCGGCGTGATCAGCGGCAATGTCTTTGTTCAGGGCCAGAACAAGGAAAACTATAGCGCCTTTATCGCCGTGGCAGCCGAAGACAAAAAACATAGCTCGACGGGACTCAATATCCATTCGAACAACGCATCACTGGCCAAGGGTGTAAAACGGAACACCTGGTTCGTCGCCGACTGGAGCGGCGACGAATTGCGGATTGCGAACAACAGCCTCGGGCAAGGCCTGACCCGCTACCAGCGGCGCTAGGGCCTCACCCCATCCGGTTCATTCGCAGCTGTTTGCAGGGCCACCGTCGATATCGAGACATTGACCGTCTGTTTGATCCGCGGTGATTTCCACACCGATCAGCGCGCCCAGAGTCGGGGCGATATCGACGGTCATTACGGACAGAGGCTGTTCAAAATGCCGGATGCCCTCGCGCCAGAACAGGATCGGTACCCGGCGGTCATAATCCCAGGGGCTGCCGTGCGTGGAAACATAGCCGCGCTGGGTTGAGGCAATCGGTGTGATCCCCTTTTTGAGCAAGACGATAAAATCGCCGGACCGGTCGGGGTGGAAAGATGCGCGCGCACGCTCGGCCAGCGTCCATTCTTCGGGCGATCCGCGCGGGATTTCGACCGACGCAATGTCGTCACGGTCCAGCACCATCTCGACCTGAGCATGGGCAGCGATCAGCGCCATGGCGCTATCCTTGACCTGTTCCCGCTGCTCTTCTGACAACTCGAGACTGACATAATAGTCGCCAAATGGTCCGTCCGCGTAGAGCACCGGCTTGTCGCCCGGAATGTTCAGCCCCGCTGCAACTTTCTTGCCGATCGTCTTTGCATTGAGATCGGGGTCGATACGCTGGGCCGTCGGCACGCCCTGCTGGCTCATCCGTTCCGGCAGGTCCAGACCGCCATGATCGGCGGTCAGCATCACGACATAATCAATGTCTTGCCCGTCCAATATGTCGAAAAATTCTCCTAGGGACCGGTCCAGTTCACCCATCTGGATGCACATTTCGAGGCCCTCGGTGCCAAAGGCGTGACCAATATAGTCGGTGGCGGACAGCCCGACAGATATCACGTCTGTCGTTTCGCCCTGACCCAGCTTCATGTCATTGATCACCGCGGTTGCGGCCGCGATTATCGAACGGTCGAAGTCGGGCGAGCCGCGGTATATGCTGGCGGCACCATCGGGACGCTGGAAGGCATAGTCGCCGACAGATTTTCCGTCCCCGTGCATGATCTTCGCGCTATGCGCGGAACAGCGGGCCGGTATCTCGAAAGCCGGGCGGGCCTTGTCAATTTTTGCGCCGATGGTCTCGTTCAGCCTGGCCACTGCAGGCATTATCTTGCGGCCCTGAAGGGTGGAAAATCCCTTGCCTTGCCACCAGTAGATCTCGTCAACATCGTGGCCGCCCATCATCAGGGCTGCCCGGTCCTTGCCCGCCACCGCGACATTGCGCGATTCTGGTGATATTTTCTTCAGTCGATCGCCCAATGTGGGGACCAGAAGGTGCCAGGCGGAAGCGACAAAATCACCCTGGGTTGCAGCCGTGATATCGCCAAAGCTGGTGCCCGCGATCCGTTCGTCCTCGGCGCAATAAACGGTCTTGTCTTCGCGCTCGATCGACAGATCGATCCAGTTATTGGCGATGATCCCGGCGCGGCCGGAATGGACGCCGGTCATGATTGTCGAATGGCCCGGGCAGGTTTCGGTTGCCGCATGGGACTGATAGCCGGACGGGAATACCACACCATTTGCCAGCCGTTTCAGGCCGCCGGTGAAACTGCTGCGATATTCGGCGAACAGATCGGCGGAGAACTGGTCAACCGAAATGGCAACGACCAATTTCGGAATGGCCCGTTCCGCGCTGTTATTATCTTCGGCATTTGCGGTTCCCGAAAATGTGATAAGCGCAGCCAAGGCTGTAACTATGTTCGATTTTTGCACGAATTGTCCCCACTGGATGAAAGCGACTATGGAAAGAGGTCTATCAATAGACTAGATGCCGATAAACAGGAAATAGTGAGTTTTTATGACATTTGATTTTCGCATTTTCTCGATAATGCTGGCGTTCATGGCGCTGGTCATTGCTCCGGCGGCCGAAGCGCAGAACCGGCTAGGCAATAGCGAATTGAACGTACCGGCCACGCTGATGGCCGAAGCGCAACAGGTCAAAGCCGGGCAAAACGTGACGCTGGCCTTCGTCATGGAGCCCAAGCCAACATGGCACGGTTATTGGGAAAATCCCGGCGACGCCGGTATAGGCATGAGCTTTGACTGGACCCTGCCCGCAGGCGTGACCGCCGGAAAGCCGAAATTTCAGGTTCCCGATACGCTGCTGATTTCCGGCATTATGAACTATATTTACAAGGGCGATTATGCTGTGCTGGTCGATCTGACTCTGGCCGATGATATCCGGCCCGGTCCATTGCCCATCACTGTAAAATCGGAATGGCTTTCCTGCACGGACGAGATTTGCGTGCCCGAACAGGATGAACTGTCGATCACGCTGCAGGTCGTCGGCAAAGACGCTCCGGTTGTGCTCGACAAGAGATTCAACGGGTTCCGCGCCGCCCTGCCCCGGCCTTTGGGCAGCGAAGCAAGCTTTGCCGTGACTGACAATCTCTTCCGACTATCGGTTCCCCTGCCGGCCAATGTCGAGATCGACAGTCCCTATTTCTTCATCCTTGAAGACGGCGTTGTCGACTATGCCGCACCACAGAAATTCACGCGCGACGGCGATCGCCTGATCCTCGAAACCGATGCGCGGGGCGACGGGTTTGACGCGATCAACGGCATTTTGAAAATCGGCGATCACACGGGTTTCCTGATATCCGCAGTCAAAGGCGATGTCGCCATGACCGGCCTGCCGCTGGCGGGAGACGGGCAGAAGACAGAAAGCAATGGGTCACTGCTTTTTTTGGCGCTGGGCGGCGCATTATTGGGCGGCCTGCTGCTCAATCTGATGCCCTGCGTCTTTCCTATACTCAGCCTGAAGGCGATCAGCCTGGCCAAGGCTGGCGGCAGTGAAGCCGTCGTCCGCCGCGACGCTCTGGCCTATACCGCCGGCGTCGTGCTGGTTGCCACGGCGCTTGGTGCAGTCCTGCTCGGCCTGCGGGCCAGCGGAGCGGCCGTCGGCTGGGCATTCCAGCTGCAAGACCCGCGGATCATCTTTGTCCTGCTCGCGCTGGTAACGGCCATCGGCCTCAATCTGGCAGGTCTGTTCGAACTGCCCAATGTCAATTTCGGCAACAAGCTGACCGGGAAAGACGGGGCTGCCGGTTCCTTCTGGACCGGCGCGCTCGCAGCCTTCGTCGCGACGCCGTGCACCGGCCCGTTCATGGCGGCCGCTCTTGGCGCGACAATCGTCCTGCCGCCGGTGGCTGCGCTGGTGATCTTTGCCGGTCTCGGCGTCGGCCTCGCCCTGCCCTTTCTGCTGATCGCCTTTGTACCGGCTATCCGCAGCCGCCTGCCCAAACCCGGGCCCTGGCTGGACAGCTTTCGCAAGATCATGGCCGTCCCGATGTTCCTCACCAGCATCGGCCTGATCTGGCTGCTTGGTCGCCAGATTGGCACCGATGCGCTGGGTTTGTCGCTGGTCTTCCTGCTTACGGTCAGCCTGATCCTGTGGTGGTTCGGCGGCGGACAGATGAAGGGCCTGTCGCGCGGCGCACTGACCAGCGCGGCCATGGTCGCTGCGGTTTTGGGCGGTATCATCGCCCTCCCCGGAGAAGAGGCGATGAATAGCCAGAAACTGGCGCACTCGTCTGCCGCAACCCTGCCGAGCGAGCCGTTCAGCGAAAGCCGCCTGTCGGAACTGCGTGCGTCCGGCCAGCCGGTTTTTGCCTATTTCACCGCCGACTGGTGCATCACCTGCAAGGCCAACGAGGCAGCCGCCATCCAGCGCACCGAAACCGCCGAAGCCTTTGAAGCCGCCAAAGTGGCCGTGCTGATGGGCGACTGGACACGGCCCGATCCGGTCATCAGCCGGTTTCTGGAAGAGCATGGCCGGGCGGGCGTGCCGCTCTATCTCTATTATGCGCCGGGCGAGGAGCCCGTCATTCTCCCGCAGATACTGACGGTGGCAACATTGGTAGATTTGGTCGATAAATCGGTGTAAACTATACCCCTTGCTTCCATCCCCAATGAACGGAGACAATTCATGAGGAATCTTTCATCCATAGCTGTGGCGGCCATCGCCACCATCGCACTGGCCAGCCCTCTGGCGGCAGCACAGAAAACAGGCGCCATTGCGCAGGATTTCAAACTCACCGATGTAAATGGCAAAACCGTTCAGCTGTCACAATTTCGCGGCAAGACCGTTGTGCTCGAATGGCATAATCCCGGCTGCCCTTTTGTGAGCAAACATTATGACAGCGGCAATATGCAGGCGACCCAGAAGGCGGCCCGGCAGCAGGGCGCGGTCTGGCTGACGATCAACAGCGGCGCCAAGGGCAAACAGGGTCATATGACCGGCGCAGAGGCAAAAGCACTGATTGCCAAGCAGAATATCCAGTCGACCAACTATCTGTTCGACACCAAAGGTCTGGTCGGCAAGGCCTATGACGCCAAGACGACGCCCCATATGTATATTATCGATGGTGCTGGAATATTGGTCTATCAGGGCGGAATTGACGACAAGCCGACCGCCAATCCGGCAGATATAAAGGTAGCGCGCAATCATGTGCTGGCGGCTCTGTCCGAGATAAAATCCGGCGACAAGGTCAGCGTGGCCCATTCGCGGCCCTACGGCTGCTCGGTCAAATATGCATCCTGACCCGTCGGACACCAGAACGGTGGAATGATTGCAGGACCGGCACGCTAACTTTACGCGCGTGCCAGTCCTGCGCCCCGGGTCTCCGGATATGATGACGGCGTACGAACCCCCGAAAGTCGCCATCGACAGGTCTCCGGACCCAATGGAAGAGCAATTTCTGCTCTTTGTTCACACCGAGGATCGGAGACAGATTCGATACACAACCCGAATCTGCCTCCGCTTCTGTTCCGACAGCGTGCGACCCTACCGAAAGGCACCGTCGGTCAAACTTCTCCGTTCCACCCGCCGGCGATCAGCGGCGGTGGAGGTAATTTTTCTAGCGTCTCGATGCCAGCCCCGCACTATTCCGGTACTCAGGAACGTGCTGCTTGAGCCACTTCTTGTCACGGCGGTCTCTATACGGGCCTTGTAGACAACCTGCTATGAACAAGAGTGTAAATAGATGTATCTTAACGCAAGGTGCTGAATTAGCCCTTTTTTATTATTAAGCGCCGGGGGCCGCGGGCGGTCTATATTCTTGCAACTCTGGCGAGGGTTCCAGCCCGGTCAAGAAATCTATGATTTTACAGATAGTTGCGGTTGTTACCGATTCGCGCGTTGTTTGATCCCTCGAAAAAGCCCTAGCCCGGCTTGCGAAACCGCATCACGAACCTGTCAGTTTTGCCACGAACCGCCGGATCGAAGACATTCTTGTCCAGATCGTCATCGGGATTGGCGAACATGTCACTTTCCCCGTCCAGCACGAAACCCGCGTTCATGAAATCGGACCGCGCGGTTGCCGGATCGATCCTGTGGGTCTTTTCCACGATCGCGCGCGTATCGCCGGATAGTCCTACATGGTCGATCACGGCCACGATACCGCCCGGCTTCATCCCCGCGTATAGATTGGCCAGCACGGTGGCCGGCTCCATTCTGTCGAACTTGAACTTTTCGCTCTGCCAGTAGAAATCATGATAGATCAGGTGGAGCATGGCAAAATCGATGCTGTTCGCTGCCGGCTTGTAATCCGGCAATTGCGAAGGAACCATGGTCACATTGGGTTGCCGCTGGGCGACGCCTGCCCATTTTTGCTTCGACTGGTCGCTGGAGACAAATTGCGGCGGATTGACCGCTATCACCGAACCTGTTGCACCGACGACACGACCCATGATCTCGCTGTAATAGCCGCCGCCAGCAAAGATATCGAGCACAGCGTCGCCGCTTTCCAACCCCATGAAGGCGAGCACTTCAGCCGGACTGCGACTCTCGTCGAGCGCGACATCCGCCTCAGTCCGCCCTGCAGCGTTCACCGCCGCCTTGAAATCAGCAGTCCTGTCTTCTGTGGCATCTGCTGTTAAGGGCGAGGCCTCTGTCGCATGAACCGGGCCGGCAATCGCCATAGCAGAGGTTGCCAATGTCAGAAATATCGAAGCACGCATGATGTCTCTCCCCATATTATCAGAAGCAGCATGCACCCGTCACGGTTTTCACACAAGCGCCAGAGATGCGTTTAGTCTATATCCGGCCGTCTTTCGTAGAAACGGCGAACAATCTCAACTGTCAAGCAGCGCGCTTACTGATCTTGTCCAGTTCGGGACCTTTCGCGCGGCGCACTTCCTCAAGGTCATAATCAATCTGAAGTCCGAGGAAAAATCCTTCCGAAATTCCGAAATAGCGTGCCAAACGAAGATCGATATTGGCATCGACCGGCCGTTGACCGGAAAGCACGGCGCTGATCTGATCCATGTCCAGGCCGGCCCCTTCAGCGACTTCCTCAACAGGTATTTCGCTGCCGATCAGATAATCCTCGCGCAGGATATCGCCCGGATGGACATTATCCAAACGGTCGTCATCCCTTGTGATAGTCCTCGATCCGGACATTGTGCGCATCTCCATTGGACTTCTTATTATTATCGCCTGATGTAATCGAAAGGCTGACAATATTCCTACATCTTCCGCTGCACCTTGCCATAGCCCATTTTCCGCGTCCCCGGTCGCCCCTCGGTCGACCGACCCTTCGGCTGGGCGACCTGCAGATCGGCGGGTAGACCCAGCTCTTCCGCCTCCAGTTTACGGATCTCATCGCGCAGGCGGCCTGCGGTCTCGAATTCCAGATCGGCCGCGGCATCGCGCATCTGCTTTTCGAGGCTTTCGATATGGGCGCGCAGATTGTGGCCGACCAGAGGCTTGCTGTCGTCATCGACCGCACCGGTGACCATATCCTTGGCCGTGGCATGGGCGACAATGTCGCCGATATTTTTCCTGATCGATTGCGGGGTGATCCCATGCGCGAGATTATATTCGACCTGCTTCTCGCGGCGGCGGTCGGTCTCGCTGATCGCGCGCTCCATCGAGCCGGTCATCCGGTCGGCGTAGAGAATGACCCGGCCATCAACATTGCGCGCGGCGCGCCCGATCGTCTGGATCAGCGATGTCTCGCTGCGCAGAAAACCTTCCTTGTCGGCGTCCAGTATCGCGACCAGCCCGCATTCCGGAATATCGAGCCCTTCGCGGAGCAGGTTGATACCGACCAGCACGTCATAGACGCCCAGCCGCAGGTCGCGGATCAGCTCGATCCGTTCCAGCGTCTCGACATCGCTGTGCATATAGCGGACCTTGATTCCCGCCTCGTGCATGAACTCGGTCAGATCTTCGGCCATCCGCTTGGTCAGCGTTGTAATCAAAGTACGATAGCCCTGCTCCGCCACCTTGCGGCATTCGTTGATCACATCGTCGACCTGATCCTCTACCGGCTTGATCTCGACCGGGGGATCAATCAGCCCGGTGGGACGGATGACCTGCTCGGAGAACACGCCGCCGGTCTGCTCCATTTCCCACGGACCGGGCGTTGCCGAGACGCTGACCGTCTGCGGCCGCATCGCGTCCCATTCGTTGAAGCGCAGCGGGCGGTTGTCGATACAGCTGGGCAAGCGGAAGCCATATTCCGCCAGATTGATCTTGCGGCGATGATCGCCCTTCGACATGGCGCCGATTTGCGGGACTGTCTGATGGCTTTCATCGACGAACAGCAGCGCATTGTCCGGCAGATATTCGAACAGGGTCGGCGGCGGTTCGCCGGGCAGGCGGCCGGTCAGAAAGCGCGAATAATTTTCAATGCCCGCGCAACTGCCGGTGGCGGCGATCATCTCGAGATCGAAATTGGTACGCTGTTCCAGCCGCTGATGCTCGATCAATTTGCCTTCCGCCTCCAGTTCCTTGAGCCGCTCGGCAAGCTCGAACTTGATCGCTTCCATCGCCTGTTTCATCGTCGGGCCCGGCGTGACATGGTGCGAATTGGCATAGACGCGCACCTTGTTCAGGCTCGCGCCCTTCTTGCCGGTCAGCGGATCAAATTCGACAATCTCTTCAATCTCGTCGCCAAAAAAGCTGATCCGCCAGGCCATATCCTCATAATGCGACGGGAAGATCTCGAGATTATCGCCCCGCACCCGGAAATTGCCGCGGGCGAACGCCTGATCGTTGCGCTTATATTGCAGCGACACCAGCTTACGGATGATATCCCGCTGATCAACCGCTTGCTCTTTCTGGAGATCGAAAATCATGGCTGAATAGGTTTCGACCGACCCGATACCGTAAAGACAGGACACCGAGGCGACGATGATCACGTCATCCCGCTCCAGCAGCGAACGCGTCGCGCTGTGCCGCATCCGGTCGATCGCCTCGTTTACCGAGCTTTCCTTCTCGATATAGGTGTCCGACCGGGCGACATAGGCTTCGGGCTGGTAATAGTCATAATAAGAGACAAAATATTCGACCGCATTTTCCGGAAAGAAATTCTTGAACTCGCCGTACAGCTGCGCCGCCAATATCTTGTTCGGCGCCAATATCAGCGCGGGCCGCTGCAGCTCTTCGATAACCTTGGCCATGGTGAAGGTCTTGCCCGACCCGGTGACACCAAGCAGCACCTGGTCGCGCTCCTGTTCGCGCATGCCTTCGACCAGTTCCCGGATCGCTTCTGGCTGGTCACCCGCCGGCTGGAAATCACTGACCAGCTTGAACGGTTTCCCGCCTTCCGACTTTTCCGGTCGGCTGGGCTTGTGCGGCACAAAATCTGCACCGGTCTCCGGCTCGTCCAAGCCTCTTCTGATTACCAATTCTGTCATCCCGTCAATATGGAACAAAAAGGGTCCAATGTCATCCCCGCAATGGAGTTTTACAAATATCAAGGCGCTAGGAAATTTACTTCCACGCCACATCGGTTTAAAGCTCTTTGCGGGGCACAATAATTGAGGGAATATCTTGTGAAAAAATTACTGATTTCGGTTGCCGCGCTGAGCCTGATAGCCGGTTGCTCGGACAAAGGTGCCGACCAGGATGGTGACGGCAAAATCACTTCGGAAGAAGTTGCAAAGGAAATGAACAAAGTCACACTCGAACCGGGCGAGTGGGAAAATACGGTCGAAATCGTGGACGTGAAAATTGACGGCCTGCCGGAAGGCATGCCAGCCGGTGTCATGGACAGCATGAAGGGCAAGGTCACGACCTCGAAGTCCTGCATCACCAAGGAACAGGCCGAGAATCCCGGCGCACAATTTTTTGCTGCGCAGGAAGAAACCAAATGCGAGGTCAAGAAATTCGAAATGAGCGGCGGCGCCGTATCTTCCGAAATGGCCTGCAACGACATGGGTGGTGCCCCCGGCAGCATGACCATGAATATGGACGGTCAATATGGACCGAGCAGCTATGACATGACGATGAATATGGTTGGCGGTGCAGCGGGCATGAAGATGAACATTTCTGCCAAGAGCAACGGCAAACGGATCGGCAGCTGTCCAAACGGATAGTTTCCAGCCATATCCTCAGAAATACAGAAAGGCAGGAGCAATACGCTTCTGCCTTTCTTGTTTCGGATAATGCGCTTTGCCCGGAATTGTCCGGAATGCCCCCGTGGGTTATTGCATCTATTTTCGCACGTGATAGGTTGCATGTCACAGTCAGGAAACGGTCCAGAAAGCATATCCGGGAGAGAATAGATGATCGCGTACACGATGGTTGGTACCGCCGCCGGCAAAGACCGGGCTTTCGCACTGTATGACAGCTTGTTCGAAGGTACCGGCATCCAACGACTGTTCAAACTACTATCCGGTTATCGGTTCAACGGCGTCTATTTTCCCTATCTGGACCTGAACGAGATTTGCGTTTGCAGAACCGGCTTTGCCACGATTCCGGTCAGGAACCAGCGAGAGGCATCATGATCGGATATGTGACCCTCGGCACCAACGATCTGGACAAGGCACGTGCTTATTATGATGCGTTGCTCGGCGAACTGGGCGCAAAGCGCTTGATGGAATTGGAAGAAAACGGCTTCACGCTTTATGGCGTTGATATGGAGACGCCATCAATCGTGATAACCGCCCCGTTCAACGGTCAACCCGCGCAACCCGGCAACGGCAATATGATTGCACTGCAAATGCAGGAGCGCGGACAGGTCGATAATTTTTATCGGAAGGGACTTGAACTCGGTGGCACCGACGAAGGAGCGCCCGGCGTTCGTGGCGATGAAGGTCCGATGGCATTTTACGCCGCCTACTTCCGCGACCCGGAAGGCAACAAGCTTTGCGCATTTCGGGTCGGTCCGGCATAAGATAATAAAAATACAGGGAAAGAAATATGAAATCTCTTTTGGCTCTGGCTGCGACAGCGGCCCTAATCTGGACCGCCCCCGTTTCGGCGCAAAACAGCGCGCCATCATCCGACCTGGCGGCGGCCATCGCGGCGGATTATGACAAGGAACTGAAGGCCCTGTTTCTCGATTTTCACCGCAATCCGGAACTATCCTATAAGGAAACCCGCACCGCAGCGATCATTGCGAAGAAATGGCGGGATGCCGGTTTCACCGTTACCGAAAAGGTCGGCGGCACCGGTGTCGTCGCGGTGATGGAAAATGGCGAAGGCCCGACCCTGATGCTGCGCGCGGACATGGACGGCCTGCCGCTCAAGGAAGACAGTGGACTGGACTATATGTCGACCGCAAAACAGGTCAGTATCGATGGCGAAGAAAAGCCGGTGATGCACGCCTGTGGCCACGATGTTCATATCACTTCGCTGATCGGAACCGCGCACCAGATGGCGGCGCATAAAGACCAATGGTCCGGCACGCTGATGCTGATCGCGCAGCCGGCCGAAGAACGTATCGGCGGTGCCAAGCTGATGATGGATGACGGGCTCTATACCCGTTTCCCCAAGCCCGATTTTGCTTTGGCCTTCCACGTTTCGGCCGACACGCCGACCGGCAAGCTGTCGGTCGGCGAAGGCATCAGCAGCAGTTCCTCGGACAGCGTCGATATCATCGTCCACGGAGTTGGAGCGCACGGCGCTTCACCGCACCGGGGCAAGGACCCGATCGTGATGGGTGCGGAGATCATCATGGCCCTGCAAACCGTTGTCAGCCGCGAAATTGCACCGCTCAAGCCCGGCGTCATAACCGTCGGCTCCTTCCACAGCGGCTTCAAGCATAATATCATTTCCGACAAGGCGACGATGCAGCTGACGGTCCGCTCGGATGACGAAGATACGCGAAAAAAGTTGCTCGAAGGGATCAAGCGGATCGCGACCAATGTCGGCCGGATGAATGGCCTGCCCGACGACAAGCTGCCCGAGGTGCTCGTGTCACATGAATCAACCCCGGCCAATTATAATGATGCCGCGCTGACCAGACGGGTGAAAGGCGTTTTCGCTGCACGCTTTGGCGAAGAAGTGTTCGACAACAAGCCGCGCGAAGGCATGGGTGCCGAAGATTTTGCCTATTTCGTAGCCCCCAACAGCGATGTCCCGGGCGTCTATTTTTCTGTCGGCGGGACGCCGCAGGCCGATTTTGACCGGGAGAAAGCAGGCGGCCCCCCGGCGCCTTCTCATCACTCACCATTTTTCAAGATTGCACCGAGGGAATCGGTCACACTGGGAACCGAGGCGATGACCGCAGCGGCGCTCGAACTGCTAGCGCCGAAAGCGCAATAATATTGGCAGACGAGCTATCCGGTCCGCAGATCAGCAGCCTGAAACAACTGCTGCTCGACCGCCAGTCGGAATTGAAGGCACTGGACGAACAAGGCGCCAGCTGGCGCAATACAGTCGAGCTTGACCAGCAAAGCGTCGGGCGTCTGTCGCGCATGGATGCGATGCAGCAGCAGGAAATGGCGCAGGCCGAGGCGCGACGCCGGACCAGCGATCTGGCGCGGATTGAAATCGCCCTGAAGCGAATGGGTGAAGGCGAATATGGCTGGTGCGCGGAATGCGGGGAGCCGATTGCCTATCGCCGGCTGGAAATCGATCCTGCCACCCATTTGTGCATAGGATGCGCGCGCTGACTGGCTTCAAAGTTCGTCAAAGTTCGGGCCAAGAAAGTCTTATCGGAGCTTGACATGCAACCATATGGTTGCATATAAGAAGACATGTCCGATGTATTTTCCGCTCTTGCCGATGAAACCCGGCGCCTATTGCTCGACCGACTGTTTGACGACGGCGGCCAAAGCCTCAGCGCGCTTTGCGCCAATCTCGATATGTCACGTCAGGCCGTCGCCAAACATCTCGGGATTCTGGAAAAAGCCAATCTCGTCTCGGTTCATCGGCAGGGGCGGGAAAAGCTGCATTATCTCAATCCCGTTCCGCTCGCCGATATCGTCCATCGCTGGGTCGGAAAGTTCGAGGATGCCCGTATCGAGGCGCTGACCGACTTCAAGGAACAGATTGAAAAGCCAAATCCAAGAACCCAGGAGAAACGCCGTGCCTGACACCAAGATTGCCGTAATTGATACCCGTAATTCAACCAGAGAGAAATGCGCTCCCGATTTTGTCTATACGATCTTCATCAAAGCTACCGTCGAACAGGTCTGGAACGGCCTTATCGAACGCGAGCTGACCAAGGCCTATTGGGGCCACTATAATGAATCAGACTGGAAGCCCGGTTCGCGCTGGGAACATGTGCGCAGTGACGGCAGCGGAACAATCGATATACGCGGTCGCATCATTGAAATGACCCCGCCGCATAAAATGGTCTGGAGCTGGGGTTCTGACGAGAACGCCGATCAACCAGAAAAATTGTCACGTGTGACATATGAACTGGTCAATCTGGGGCCGGATACCAAGCTGACGGTTACGCACAGCGAACTCGAGCCGGGATCACGGATGAATGTCGGCGTACGCGACGGCTGGCCGGCAGTACTCAGCAATCTCAAATCGATACTGGAGACCGGAACCGTGCTGTCAGAAGAGCTCTGGCCTAAAAGCTAGTGTCAGGGCCGAGGCGCGCTGCGCCGGTTCAATCGAGTCATATTTGCGCCCAGTCCAGCGTTGCGCGGCTTTTCCCCCTTTCCCGTTTGCATCAATCGCCCTAATGTGCGGGCCATGGAAGTCCCCCCCGATATCAGGCCATTTGACGGCCGCTTCGTTGACGGAAAACATTATTTCGCCTGCCGCATCTATTTCGAGGACACGGATTTTTCCGGCATCGTCTATCATGCCAATTATCTGCGCTATATGGAACGGGCCCGCTCCGACATGCTCCGCCTGCTCGATATGGATCAGGGCGCGGCTTTTGAGAGCGGTGAAGGTGTCTATGCCGTTGTTGATCTGACGATGAAATATCTGTTGCCGGCCAAGCTGAATGATGATCTTGTCGTGGTCAGCACGGTTGAAACGCTGCGCGCCGCCAGCGTGATTATCGACCAGAAGATTTTTCGTGGCGCGGACCAGATTACGTCAGCATCCGTTCACGCAGCCTTTCTTACTCCTGCCGGACGCCCGAGACGGCAACCGAAATCGTGGACAAAGGCATTCGCTGGCGTCATGGATCAGGCGAATATGAAATGAAGGATATCAAAACTTGCTAGACCAACTTTCCCTGGGGGCGACAACCGGTAATTTTTCCCCGTTCATGCTGTTTATGGAAGCCGATATTGTCGTCAAAACGGTGATGGTCGGCCTGCTTCTGGCCAGTGTGTGGACATGGACGATCATCGTCAGCTTTGGCATGAAGATCAGGCAGATCGCTCGAAAATCGGATAGATTCGAACGGGCCTTCTCGAAAGCCGAAAATATCGACCGGTTTTTTGATGAACATGGCAAGTCCAATCTGCCGAGCGCAAAAGTCATGGCAGCCGGGGTCAGGGAATGGCGCCGTTCGACCGCCAAGAGACCCGTCGACCGCGAGGGCACGAGGCAGCGGCTGGCATCGGCCATGAACTCGACCATTGCCGAGGAAGTGGACGGTATCGCAGACCGGCTTAACTTCCTCGCAACGGTCGGCAGCGTCGCCCCATTTGTCGGCCTGTTCGGTACAGTATGGGGCATCATGCGCAGCTTCTCGGCGATTGCGGCGGAACAGAACAGTTCCCTCGCCGTCGTTGCGCCCGGCATTGCCGAAGCCCTGTTCGCGACGGCCATTGGTCTGTTTGCGGCCATCCCCGCCGTGATCGCCTATAACCGCTTTTCCCACCGGCTGAACAAGCTGGAAGCTCGGATGGGCCGCTTTGCCGACAGTTTCCACGCAACGCTCAGTCGCGAACTGGAAATCGGGAGCTAGCCATGGGCATGAATATGGGATCCGGAATAGGCAGGCGCGGCAACAGCCGCGGCCGTGCGCCGATGGCCGAGATAAATGTCACGCCCTTTGTCGACGTGATGCTGGTGCTGCTGATCATCTTCATGGTTACGGCGCCATTGCTCGTCGCTGGCGTGCCCGTCGACCTGCCGGAAAGCCGCGCCAACGCGCTGGAACAGGAGCAGGAGCCGGTACAGATTTCGATCGATCAAGACGGTCGCGTATATATCGAGGACGAAGAGCTCAGCCGCAACGCGCTGGCGACACGATTGCGCGATATTGCCGCCGACCAGAATCCCGAAGATCCGCGGCAAATCATGCTGCGCGGCGACAAGACGCTCGATTATGGGCTGATTATGGGCGTGATGGGCGAACTCAACCGGGCCGGACTGAATCGCGTTTCGCTGGTCACTACAGGTTCATCTGAGAATCAATAATGGTCATCGGCTGATATGGAAAAAGCTGAAAAAATTGGCTTGGGAATAGCAGCTGCGGGGCATGTGGCGCTTTTTGGCGTGCTGTCGCTCAGCATCCTTTCCAGCACCAATGACGCCTTTCGGAACAAACCGATCGAAGTGATGATTGCCGATGAAGTGGGCCTCGAAAGCGCCGCCCCGAATCCCTCGATGGTCACGCCGGCGACCAGCGTGGCGCCGGAACTGGGCGCGCCCGAAGAGAGCAGCTTTGTCGAGCAGGAGCCGCTGCCCGAACCACCACAGGCCGAAGCGAAGCCGAAACCGGCGGTCAAGCCAGCTCCGGTATCGCGCGAGCCCCGTCGGCGACCGGACAAGCCGGCCAGCACCACTGCAAAAGCGGAACCCAAGCCAAAACCCGCGACCAAGCCGCGCGGTTCGCGATTGGGAGATGATTTCCTGAAAGGCGTCACCGATGCTTCCTCGGTCAGTCGCAACCAGAATATCACGGCGGAAAAAGCTTCTCCGGCCGCCGTCGCTTCGCTGGAGCGCGAATTATACCGGCTGGTCAAACAGAAATGGCGGCCGCCGACCGGAGCCGATGCCGAACTATTGCGCACCAAGGTGACCGCACGGCTGGACAGCAACGGCCAGATCATCGGCACCCCGACAGCGACAACGACCGGAATCACGCCGAGCAACCGGTCCCAGGTCGAAATCCATCAGGAACGCGCAATCGCGGCGGTCCGGCTTGCCGCCCCGTTCACTACATTTCCGGAAAAATTTTATGACGAATGGAAGGTTATCGAACCTGTCCTGTATCTTGGCGTCTAGGAGAACACTCATGCAACCACTCGCCTCTTATGTCCGAACATCGATCCTTGGCGTCATCGCCTGCTTCGGATTGACCGCGACCGCGCATGCCCAGCTGACCGTCGATGTCGACAACAGCGCCGGGGAAGAACTGGTCATTGCCGTGCCCGGCCTGCCGACGCCGCAAAATAACAACACCCCGGCGGGCGATACTGCCGAACTGGGTGACAAGATCAGCGATGTCATCGTGACCGACCTGCGCTCAAGCGGATTGTTCAAGCCGGTCGGTCGCAATCAGGTTCGCGGAATCAGCTTCTCCGAAGTCACCGCGCCGCAATTTCCCTATTGGAGCGGCACCAGCGCTTCTGCTCTCATTCAGGGCTTTGTGCGGACCAACGCAGATGGCAAACTGACCGTCGGCTGCTATCTCTATGATGTCGCACTGGAAACCGAACTCACCCGTCAGGGTTATGTCGTCGAGCCACGCGACTGGCGCAGGGCCGCGCATAAATGTGCCGATGCCATCTATTCCCGGCTGAGCGGTGAATCGCCCTTTTTCGACAGCCGTATCGCCTATATCGCCGAGACCGGTCCCAAGGGTAACCGGGTCAAGCGGCTGGCCATCATGGACAGCGACGGCGCCAACCACCGGTTTATCACCAACGGCCAGGCCACCGCGCTGACACCGCGCTTCTCTCCCGATTACAAGAGCATTGTCTATCTCAGCTTCCTCGACGGCAACCCGCGTATCTACATTTACGATATCGGGACCGGTCGCCAGCGGCTGATCACCCAGAGCACCAACCCGACCTTTGCCCCGCGCTGGTCGCCGGATGGCAAGTGGATCCTTTATTCCATGGCGATTGCCGGCAATACCGACATTTACAAGGTATCGGCAGCGGGCGGAGCCAATCCGCAGCGGCTCACCTTTTCGCCCGGCATCGATATCGGCGGCAGCTTCTCTCCTGACGGCAGCCGGATTGTCTTTGAAAGCGACCGTTCAGGTAGTCAGCAATTATATGTGATGGACGCCAATGGCGGCAATGAACGGCGAATCAGCTTTGGCGGCGGACGTTTTGCCACCCCGGAATGGAGTCCGCGCGGCGATCTGATCGCCTTCACCAAGATCGCTGGCAATTTCCGCATCGGCGTAATGACGCCAAGCGGCGGCGGCGAGCGGTTGCTGACCAACAGCTGGCAGGACGAAGCGCCGACATGGGCACCCAACGGTCGTGTGATCCAGTTTTTCCGGACAACAAGGGGAAGCGGCGGCACTGGAATCTGGCAAGTGGACCTGACCGGCCGCAACGAACGACAGCTGCCGACTCCCGTCAATGGATCTGATCCGGCATGGGGTCCTCTGCTGCCGTAAATTAGAAACGCGACAAGTCTTTGGAAAAAGGCTATATAAAACTGAAGGGCTACAACAAATAGGAGCAATATGATGATGAAATATGCGACCCCCCTCCTGATTACCACCAGCCTCGTGCTGGCTGGTTGTTCAAAGAAGCCACCCGAAGAACTGCCGCCAGCGCCGGTAGGAACCGCACCGACAACCCCAACGGGTCCGACCGGTCCCGGCTATGCACCCGGCTCGCAGGGCGATTTTCTGGCCAATACCATGTCCGACCGAATCCTCTTCGACACCGATCGTTTCAATGTTGATTCGCAGGATCAGGTCATTTTGCAAAGCCAGGCCCAGTGGCTGGCACAAAATCCCAATGCGCGGATCACCATCGAAGGACATGCCGACGAACGCGGCACCCGGGATTATAACCTCGCGCTTGGCGAGCGCCGGGCGAATGCGGCGAAAAACTATCTCGCATCACTGGGCGTCAGCCCTTCACGGATGACCACGGTCAGCTATGGCAAGGAACGCCCCGAAGCGCTCGGTTCCAACGAAAGCGCCTGGGCACAGAACCGCCGTGCGGTCAGCGTCGTCGTCCGCTAGATCGATCTGGACTGACACACAAAAAAGGGCCGCTACCTGCAGAGGTAGCGGCCCTTTTTTTAACGAAAAAATTCGATTATTTCTTGGTGCCGGTCATTGCCATTTCACCAAAAGCGCCCGCTTTTACCGAACCGACAAGCTCGCCGTCGGTAATGGTTGCATCGCCTTCCAGTTTCATGGGCATGGGAACGGTCATGTTCATTTCCCAGGTGATGTGGTTGCCGTCGACCTTGCCATTTTCGACGTCCATAGATCCCATCGCACCGGTATTGGTACCCGTGAATGTGTCACCATTGGTGACGATGGTAAATTCCGAAGTCTGGTCTCCCATCGGCGATTTCGTCACGCAAGTATAAGTTCCATCAATAGACATTCCGTTCTCCTTTTATATCAACGCCATGATCCGGCCCGGGTTGACGATCATTCGTCGCCCTCTGCCGAATCGTTCGAACCACTCTCACTATTAACAGCAGTGTCACTAGCTTCATAGCCGCGATATTCGATCGGCATATCAAGGGCATCGAGCTGGGTCTTGATCTTGGACACGTCACCGACGATGACCCATGTGAATTTGTCGGGGTCGATAGCATCGGCCATCGCCTTGTTCACTTCGGCTGCGGTCAGCGCCTTGTAGCGGTCGGCGACGGTTTCCGCATAGTTGGACGGCCTGCCCAGCATCACGTCACCCTGCATCTGGTTCAATATGCTCGGCGTCCGCTCGAACTGGCCGGGCAGCTCGCGGACATTGCCGTTGATCATCCGTTCCAGTTCCACTGGCGTAACACCATTTTCCCCGAGAAAATCCCGGACTTGCGCATCTATTGCGGCAACGGCCGGACCGGTCTGGTTGGTCTGGACCGGTGCACGCATGGTGTAGAGCACCCGGTCTTCACCGCGCAGCACGGTGTTGCGGGTTCCGTAGCTCCAGCCCTTGGTTTCACGCAGGTCCATGTTGATCCGCGAGAGGAAACTGCCGCCCAGGATCTCGTTGGCGGCGTTGAGCGTCAGCAAATCATCCGAGCCCTTGTAGGGTAGAACCTGGCCAGCCAAGATCATCGACTGCGGAGAATTGGGACGGTGGATGACAACGATCCTGCCCTGTCCTTCCGGAATGGCAGCGTCGAAATTCTTCGCGGGCGCGGCTTTGCCCTCGCCCTTCCACTTGCCGAAGCGCATTTCGAGCTTGTCGACCAGTTCCTGCTTGCTGATTTTGCCTGCGGCAAAAATCGTTGCTTTTTCCGGGTGCATCCATTTTTTATGAAAGCCGACCAGATCATCGCGGGTGATCGCCGATACCGATTCCTTCGTGCCGTTGCCCGACAGGCCGCGGCCATAAGGATGTTCGGAACCGAAAACCAATGGCGGAAGGATATTGCTGGCAATGCTCGCCGGATCGCTTTCCTCGCGGTCGATTGCGGTCAGCAATTGGACCCGGATGCGCTCGATATCGTCGGCGTTGAACGCCGGGTTTTTGACAATGTCCGCCATCAGGTCGAGTGAAGCATCGAGATTGGGATTGACCGCGCTCAGATCGACATCGGTGCGATCACGACCGCCGCTAATGCTGATATTGGCACCCAGCCGTTCCTGCTGCTCGGCAATCTCGACCGATGTCAGGCTGGTCGTGCCTTCTTCCAATATCCCGGTAACGAAGTTCTGCAGCCCGAGCTTGTCGTCAGAATCCGAACTGGTACCGGCGTTGAAAGACAGGGTCACCCGGGTCATCGGCACCGTATCGCGATGGGCGAAATAGACCTTGATGCCGTTCGACAGGGTCGCGGTTTCGACATCGGGGAAATCGACGTTCGGAATTTCACCTACGGGAGGCAGGTGAGACCGGTCGGGAGCGGTGACAGTCCCCATTGCCGCTTCGCCATCCTGCATATAGAAAGCCGGAGCGGTCAAAACGCCGGTCCGCGCGCCTATGCCAGCGCCCACTTCCTGATATTCGTCCCGCTCTCCCGGGACAACCGTGATGCCAAGCACCGGACGGGTCAGCCATTTCTGCATCGCGGCCTTGACGGCTTCCGGTGTCGTCGATGCCAGCCGGGCGAGTTCCTTTTTATAATATTCCGGATCGTCGGAATAGAGTTTGCCCTGTGCCAGAGCCACCGCCTTGCCGCTGAAGCCGCCGACCTGTTCGAGACCGGCGATCCGTGCCGCTGCATCGCGCGTCGCGACCCGCTGCACTTCATCCTGGGTCGGACCGTTGGCGATGAAGTCGGCGATAATCTCGTCGAGCCGTTTGGCGACGACATCAGCATCTTCACCCGGCTTCACGTCGGCCGTGATCTCGACCAGACTGCCATGCACGAACGGCAGCACATAAGCGGAAACGCTCACCGCATTTTTCTCTTCCCGCACCATGATATTGTCGAGCCGCGAACTGGCAAGACCGCCAAGCACGGTCATGCCGACATCGAGCGGCGTATAGTCGGGATCGTTCAGACCCGGGACCACCCAGTTGCGATAGATGCGCGTGGTCGCGACCTTGTCCTTCATTACCTCGTAGATCGGGGCATCAAGCGTCGGCAATTCAGGGTTGAGCTGCGGGATCGGCTTGCCACGCGGAATCGCACCGAACCATTTGTTGACCTTCGCTTTAGCGGTCGCGGCATCAATATCGCCGGCCAGAACGAGGATCGAATTATTCGGGCCGTAATGGTCGGTGAACCAGAGCTTCATATCGTCGAGCGAAGCCGCTTCGAGATCTTCCAGCGAACCGATCGTGTCATGCCCGTAGGGATGGTCGGCGGGAAACAGCAATTCGGTCTGGCGATATCCGACCAGTCCATAGGGGCGATTGTCTCCCTGGCGCTTTTCGTTCGAGACGACGCTGATCTGGTTGTCGAGCTTCTCCTGCGTCACCGCGCCGAGCAGATGGCCCATCCGGTCGCTTTCGAGGAACAGGGCAACATCCAGCGCGGAAGTCGGGACGGTCTGGAAATAATTGGTCCGGTCGAGCCAGGTCGTGCCGTTGAGATCGGTCGCACCAATCTGCCGCAGCGGTTCGAAAAAATCGCCCGGCGCATTTTCGGAGCCATTGAACATGATATGTTCGAACAGATGGGCATAACCGGTCTTGCCCTCCGGTTCGTGGGCGGAGCCGACGCCATACCAGATAGAGACCGCCACAATCGGTGCCTTGCGGTCGGTGTGCACCAGCACCTTCAGTCCGTTGTCGAGGGTGAATTCTTCATAAGGGATATCGACCGCGTCGACCAGCTCGCTGACCGGCGCGGGCTTGGCCGATTCATGATGTTTGGCCAGTGCCGGAGCGGCAACCGTCAACGCCGTGGTGGATAAAGCCAGAAACAGGGAACGGGACAAACGGGACATCAAAACTTCCTCTCATTCAAAACGCGAGTGACATGGCTTTGGACATGCCGGTAAACAGGGACTTGCAGGGCACTGGCTTCGACGAACGGCATTGGATCATCGACAAACGCCTATTTCGCCTTCCAGCCCCAGAACAGATGACAGGGCAGGATATTCCAGAAGGAATAGCCGCTGTCGATGTGGTCAAAATGCGGCGTCATGAAATCGCGCGCCTTTTTGACGAATTGATAGACAAGAAACGCTCCCCCCGGCCGGATAACCTCATAGGTCTCTTTGGCGATTTTGGGGCCGAGCTGATCGGGCAGCGTCGAGAAAGGCAGGCCGGAAAGGACATAATCGGCTTTCTCATGTCCGAGCTCGCTGATGATCTTTTGCACATCCGCTGCCGACCCGTGGATCGGATAGAAGCGGTTGTCATGAATTGTTCTGCCGAGATAATCGATAAAATCGGGATTCAAATCGATTACAACAAGCGTTGCATCCGGCTTCATCCGCTCAAGCACCGGACGGCAGAAAGTGCCCACACCCGGACCATATTCTACAAAAAGATCGCATTCATCCCATTTGACCGGTTCGAGCATCTTCTTGATCGTGATATCTGACGAGGGCATGATCGACCCCACCATCACGGGGTGCTTCAGAAAACCCTTGAAGAAAACACCCCACGGTCCGAGACGCCGTTCCAGTCCGGATTTGATACGGTCCACAATCTTCGTATTGGCAACACTGTTATTCAACTCATTCCTCCGGAGACCTATCAAACTGTCTTACTAGGGCGTTACAGCGCTGGTTACAAATATAATAGCGGTTGCCGGTGATAACGGAACGACTAAAAGCATGTGATGCAACTCCATCCAAAAGACTCCATTGCCGTTATTTTTTGCGCTACGCGTACCGCTGAGGGCGAAGAGGCCTATCAGGCCGCCGCGGCTGCGATGGCCGAACTGGCATCACAACAACCCGGCTATCTTGGCGAAGATCACGCCAGATCTGCGGACGGCTTCGGGATCACGGTCAGCTATTGGCGCGATGACGATTGCGCGCGGGCGTGGCGCGACCACCCCGACCATGCTGTCATACGAGAACGCGGACGCGGTGAATGGTATAGCGAATACAGCCTTCATGTCGCCCGTATTGAACGCGCCTATGACTGGCAGAAATAGCGTGGCATAGGGCGAGCATGGCTGATTCTCCTGACATTGAACCGCAAAACCGGAAATCTGCGGACTCTCCCGGCACCAAGCCAATAGATGGTACCCGGATGGCCCTGTTATTTTCGGTCATGCTGGTAACGGCGTCGGGCAATACCGCCATGCAATCTATATTGCCGACAATCGGGACACAGCTCGAAATCCCGGATTTCTGGGTGAGTGCGGCATTTAGCTGGTCCGCCCTGTTATGGGTTTATACCGCACCGAAATGGGCACGCCAGTCGGACCATCGCGGTCGCAAAGCCTTGATGCGCCTGGGCATGATTGGATTTACATCCTCCTTTGCGCTGGCCGGATTGTCTCTGTTTCTGGGACTTCTTGGCTGGTATAACGCAGTGTGGACCTTTGTTCTGTTTGCCGTTTTCCGCAGCCTCTATGGTGGCCTGGGATCGGCTGCCCCGCCAGCGGTGCAGGCCTATGTCGCTGCCCGAACCGCGCGCGCCGACCGGACAAAAGCTCTATCCCTGATTTCATCATCCTTCGGTCTTGGGACAATTGTAGGTCCCGCCATTGCTCCTTTGCTGATCCTTCCGGTTCTCGGACTTTCCAGCCCGATGTTCGCCTTTGCCGCAATCGGTATTTTGGTGATGATCGCCCTGGCGCTCAAACTGCCAAATGACAATCCCGGATTCAAAGCACGCGGCGTGGTGACGTCCGAACCCTATAGCTCTGCCCCATCTTCCAACAGCTTGAAAGACGACGATGAAGAGGCAGAAGAAGAAAATGCGGTACCTCCGCAATTGCGCTGGGGTGACAGCCGCATCAAGCCTTGGCTGATCACTGGCATATTGGGTGGCAATGCCCATGCTCTGATACTGGGAGTCGTCGGGTTTCTGATACTCGACCGACTGGGTTTGCGCGAAGACCCGGAAACGGGAATCCAGATGACCGGCATCGTTCTGATGTCCGGCGCCGCAGCAACATTGCTGGCGCAATGGGGCCTGATCCCGCTGCTGCAAATGGGACCGCGGGCCTCGATATTATGGGGCATGGTCCTGGGAGCATTGGGCTGCCTGATCATCGGCCTGTCCCATGATCTTCACGGCATCATCATCGGCTTCGCGGTGGCGTCACTGGGCTTTGGCCTGTTCCGTCCAGGCTTCACCGGCGGCGCTTCGCTTGCGGTACGGCGGTCGGAGCAGAACGGCGTGGCCGGCATCGTCGCATCGGTAAATGGCATGGCCTTCATTGCCTCTCCCGCGATTGGTGTCCTGCTCTACACCTATGCCGGCCCATTGCCTTTCTGGGTGGCAACAACCGTCTGCCTGTTCCTCTTTGGCTGGGGCTTCAAGACCCTCGAGCCCGACGACCGGATCATTTCCGACAACTAGTGTTTGCTGTCCCTGACCGGTGTCAACATTCCCGGTGCCACAAAGCCAATCGGTTCGACGCGCAGCGCATTCTGCTTCAGTTGCGCTTCCATTTTGGAATATTCTTCCTCCATTTCCGGCGTCACCGAAGCACGGCTGTCTTCCAGCGCCTTTTCGAAATGCTTCATCTGAACGGTTTCCACCAACCCACCAAATTCGCGCAACGCGTAAAGCCCGGCCCGACGAACCAAATCTTCCAGATCAGCGCCCGAATAGCGATCGGTGTTTTCTGCCACCTTATCGAGATCGACATCCTTGGCCAGCGGCATCTTGGACGTGTGAATGGCCAATATGCGACGGCGACCGACTTTGCCCGGAACCGGCACATAGACCAGTTCATCGAACCGGCCCGGCCTTAACAAGGCCGGATCGACCAGACCGGGGCGATTGGTCGCACCGATCAGAATCACCGACTGCATTTCTTCCAGACCATCCATTTCAGCAAGAATCGTATTGACCACCCGCTCGGTGACCTGGGGTTCGCCCATTCCGCCACCCCGTGCCGGAACCAGACTGTCAATCTCGTCGATGAACAATATCGTCGGGGCGACCTGCCTGGCCCGTGCAAACAGACGCGCAATCTGTTGCTCGCTCTCGCCATACCATTTGGAAAGCAGATCGCTTGATTTGGTGGCGATGAAATTTGCCTCGGCTTCACGGGCGACCGCCTTGGCCAGCAAGGTTTTACCGGTTCCGGGCGGACCATAGAGCAGAAAACCCTTGGCCGGACGAATGCCCAGACGGGTAAAGGCCTCCGGATTTTTCATTGGCAGTTCGATACCTTCTTTCAGCCGCATCTGCGCATCATCAAGACCACCGATATCCTCCCAGCGGACATCGGGTGCCTGAACCATCACTTCGCGCATCGCGGAAGGCTGAACCCGTTTCAGCGCCTCGACAAAATCATGCCGTTGCACAACCAGTTCATCGAGCACTTCCGGTGGCACGGTCTCCGCTTCCAGATTCAGCTTCGGCATGATCCGGCGCACGGCCTCGATCGCCGCCTCCCGCGTCAAGGCGGCCAGATCTGCTCCGACAAAACCATAAGTGGTCCGCGCAAGTTCTTTCAGGTCAACCGCCTTGTCGAGCGGCATTCCGCGGGTGTGGATGCCCAGAATTTCACGCCGACCGGCAACATCCGGCACTCCGACAATGATTTCCCGGTCAAAACGCCCGGGACGGCGCAGCGCCTCGTCAATCGCTTCGGGACGATTGGTGGCCGCAATAACGACCAGATTGACCCGCGATTCAAGGCCGTCCATCAGGGTGAGTAATTGCGCCACCAGACGTTTTTCGGCTTCGCCCTGCACCTGTCCGCGCTTCGGCGCGATCGAATCGATCTCGTCAATAAACAGAATCGATGGTGCAGCCTTGGTCGCCGCTTCAAATATTTCGCGCAGTTTCTTTTCCGACTCACCAAATGCCGAGCCCATGATTTCGGGACCGTTGATCAGGAAAAACTCTGCTTCACTTTCGTTGGCGACCGCGCGGGCGAGCCGGGTCTTGCCGGTCCCCGGAGGGCCATGCAACAACACGCCGCGTGGTGGATCGACGCCAAGCCGGGTAAATAGTTGCGGGTAACGCAACGGCAATTCTACCATTTCACGCAACTGATCGATCGTTTCATGTAAGCCGCCGATATCATCATATGTCACATCGGCACGGCGATGTTCGGTCGACTCTTCATATTCCGGACGCAGTTCAACTTCGGTCTCGTCATCTATATGGACGATCCCCTTGGGTATGGTCGTAACAACGTTGAGTCGTATTTGCGTCAATGAGAAAGCAGGAGCCGCGAGCATTTGCCGCAATTGTGGGGGCATATCGCCACGATCGACCTGCTGCTGGCCGTGGGTTGCGACGAAATCTCCGGATTTGAGCGGACGCCCCATGAAACTGCGTTTCAGGCCAGTCCCGTTGCCCTCCAGGCGCAGATCCTTCTGTGCCGGCGCGAAAACAACTTTCTTTGCCGGTTTCGATTCGACCTTGCGGATTTCGACAAAATCTCCTGCTCCGACGCCGGCATTGGCGCGCTGCAGACCATCGAGCCGGACAAAATCCAGACCCTCGTCTTCGGGATAAGGCAGGACCGCACGGGCCGGAGTCGTCTGTTTCCCGACTATTTCGACAATATCGCCCTCGATCAATCCCAGTTGGCCAAGATTATCGCGGGACAGCCGGGCCAGTCCGCGACCACTGTCTTCGGGCCTTGCATTAGCGACTTGCAGTTTTATCGACTTGCCATCACCTTCGGACTTGTCTTTAATTGGCACTGGATCGGACACGGGGGCGTATCTCCTCAATATCGTTTTGGTTGTTTCCAATAAGATAGGTATCGCGAGACCGATATGCGACCCTGATTTTCAAAAGAAGGTTCACATTGCAAAATTTAGCCAAAAAAAAGGCCAGTTCCGAAGAACTGGCCTGTAAAAGTTTTTAGGAGAGGATGCCTGAAAGGCTCATCCTAAATGCAGCGGAACCAATAATTGTGCAAGTGCGAAAAGAACATTGTAGGTTGCACATCTTGCAACTTAGCATTAATGATAGTGACAGTTTTCCGCCAATGGCGTGATTCCCTCTCTATTTTTGCGTTGCACAAAGCTGATTCAGGAACAATATCGAGAACTCTATGCGCCGCCTTCCTCCCCTTCGAGCCCTTGAAGCCTTTATTCGCGTCGCCCGCCTGGGATCATCCAAGGCTGCGGCAGCAGAACTGGCGCTGTCCGCGCCTGCTCTCAGCCGGCGAATAAAATCGCTGGAAGATCATATCGGCAAACCGCTGTTCGAACGCCGAAACCAGTCAATGGTCCTCAACGAGGATGGCGAGACATTACTAAAGGCGGTGGCCCCGGCAATGGAAACCATTGGCGAGGCAGTGGACCATATGACGGTTAGCGGCGGCGATATGCGCCTGCGTCTGGGTGTTCTTCCGTTATTCGGCGCGACGCGTCTCTTGCCACGACTCCCCGAGCTCAAGAAACTCTATCCCAAGCTGCATATTGACGTTGATACATCAGCTCATGCTGAAAATATGCTTGGAGACGCCGTCGACGCAGCCATCATCATCAGTGACCACGTTGACCCCAACCTCTACTCGGTCAAGCTTGACTCCAACAAGGTCTACGCCATTGCCTCGGCGGAACTGACCAGGGGACCCAATGCGATCAACAGTCCCGAAGATCTGAAAAATCACAATATCCTGATTCACAGCAATATGACCCGCGCCTTTGACCAGTGGAAGGAAGCGGTGGGACTGCCGGATCTTGAACCGGCCGGTATCGACCAGATCAACAGTGGTCCGCTGATGCTCGAAGCCGCGGCTCAGGGACTCGGTATCGCGATCATGCACGGCAGCCATTTTTCCGATGCGCATGATCCGCGACTGGTCCGGCTGTTCGACCATGACGTCGACAGCCCGTACAGCTACTGGTTTGTCTGCCGCAAACGCGACCGGAAGAACCGCGCGGTACGGATTTTTCATGATTGGGTAGTGAAAGCGGGACTTTAGCCGGTCAGGTCGGGGTCTAGAACCAGATCATCGTCCAGTTGAACGCCAAAACTGTTCAGCAACATCGATACCTGGCTATATTGGCCCACGGTCATGACCAGATCCATGCGCTGTTTTTCGGTCAGTTCCGCGAGCGCCGCCCAGGTAGCATCGCTAATATGCCCATTGCTGGTCAGTTCATCGGTTGCCCGCAACATGGCGCTTTCGATCGGAGACCAGCCCGGCGCATCGGGTCCGGCCTTGATCCGCTCAATCTCTTCGTCGGTCAGTCCGCAATCCTTGCCGATGCGGACATGCTGTGCCCATTCATAGCCGGATTTCCAGTTGAAGCCGGTGCGCAGGATGATGACCTCGCGTTCGCGGGCTGGCAGGTCATTGTGATCGGACAGGATGTAGCCACCCCACCACATGAAGGCCTTGTAAGCTTTGGGTGCCTTGATCAGCGTCCGGAAAATATTCAAGATCTTGCCGGAGCGAAAGCGCTCACCCAGCATCGCCCGGCTCTTGTCGTCCAATTCTGACTCGGCGAGCGGGGCGATTCTAGGTTTATCGAGACGCATTTTGGCGGATCAGCCGAGCGTGACGGACTTGATCGCGCCTGGCTTCGCTGGTGGTTCACCTTTGGGAAGCGCGTGCACCGCTTCCATGCCGGAGGTCACTTCGCCCCAAACCGTATATTGGCCATCGAGGAAGCTGGCATCATCGAGACAGATGAAAAACTGGCTGTTGGCGCTATTGGGGTCCATCGTGCGGGCCATCGAGCAAACGCCTTCCGCATGCGGCGCATCAGAAAATTCCTGCGCGATATCGGGCTTGTCGCTGCCGGACATGCCGGTACCGGTCGGGTCGCCGCCCTGTGCCATGAAACCATCGATGACGCGGTGGAACACAACGCCGTCATAAAACCCCTCGGACGCCAGTTCGGTGATCCGGGCAACATGGTTGGGCGCGAGATCGGGCCGCAACTTGATTTCTACGTCGCCGGTATCGAGGTGGAGAGTCATTTTTTCGTGCGCCATCAGCTATTTTCCTTTTCGTTCGGTGAATCGTTCTTGGGGCGCATATAGGCACCACCACCGCAAAAATCACCCTGCCTTACGATAAATGTCACAAAAGATTGCAATTGCAGGGTCGCCACGACTAGTAAGCAGCCTAACACGCACAGCAGGGGAGCATCGCGATGACCGAGAGCAACGACGCCCCGCACGCCGAAATCTTGCGCGAGGATGTTCATGACGACGACAACCGTCTAACCGACGAATTTGTCCGCTCGGTTTCCGAAGCGGTCGAGGAAAATGATTCGGCGCTGGCGCAGGAGTTGGTCAATCCGCTCCACAATGCCGATATTGCCGATCTGTTCGAACTGGTCGATGCGGATGAGCGTGCACCGCTGGCCAGCGCGCTCGGTGATCTGGTCAGCGCCGATGTGCTCGCCGAGATGAACGAACATGTTCGCGAAGATCTGATCGACGTGCTCGATGCCGGCCAGATCGCGGACCTGACCGAACAACTGGACACCGATGACGCGGTCTCGATTATCGAGGACCTCGACGAGGGCGAGCAGCAAGCGGTCCTTGCCGAGCTCGATGCCGAAGACCGCGCCGCCATTGAAAGCGCTCTCACCTACGAAGAAGAAACCGCCGGGCGGATCATGCAGCGCGAATTTGTCGCGGTGCCCGAACATATGATGGTCGGCGACCTGATCGACTATCTCCGCAAGAATGATGATCTGACGACAGAATTCTGGGAAATTTACGTGGTCGATCCGGCGTTCCGGCCAATTGGCACCTGCCAGCTTAGCTGGATTCTCCGTACCCCGCGCGACATTGCCATCGCCGATGTGATGAAACGGGAACAGACGTTGATTCCGGTAGACATGGACCAGGAAGAGGTTGCGCTGCGCTTTCAGAAATATAATCTGATTTCGGCGGCCGTGGTCAATGATGACGGGCGGCTGATCGGTATGATCACCGTCGATGATATTCTCCATATTGTCGAGGACGAGGCCAGCGAAGACGTGCTGCTGCTGTCCGGTGCCGGCGACGGCGATATCAACGAACCGATCCGCGACAGTTACAAGGCGCGTGTCCGCTGGCTGGTCACCAATCTGGCGACCGCGCTGGTCGCAAGCTTCGTCATTTCGATATTCGGAGCTGCAATTGAACAAATGGTGGCGTTGGCCATATTGATGCCGATCGTGGCATCAATCGGTGGCAATGCCGGAACCCAGACGATGGCAGTCTCGGTGCGCGCGCTGGCGATGAACGAACTGACCCGTTCGAACACCCGCCGGATTATCGGCCGGGAATTCCGTATAGCCCTGCTCAACGGTGCCACCATTGCTGTGCTTGTCGGGCTCGGCACCGGCCTGGTCTTTATCAACCCCATGCTCGGTGGCGTCATTGCAGCCGCCATGCTGATCAATATCGTGATTGCGGGATTTGCCGGGATATTCGTGCCGGTCATGCTCGACCGCCTGGATCAGGACCCGGCCCTCGCGTCATCGGTCTTTGTCACAATGATCACCGATACGATGGGCTTTCTCGCCTTCCTCAGCCTCGCGGTCGGCAGCGGGATGGTCAGCCTCTAGATTAGCCAATGATTGAAACCGAACGCCTGTTGCTCCGTCCACATATCGCCGACGATTTCGAGGCTTGCCGCGCATTGTGGCAAGACCCGGCCGTCGTGAAATATATCAGCGGCGCACCCGCCACGGAAGCCGAGGCATGGTTGCGGTTTCTGGGCTATTTCGGACGCTGGGAAATCATGGGTTACGGCCTGTTTGCGCTGATAGAGAAATCGTCCGGACGATTTCTGGGAGAAGCGGGATATAGTGATTTCCGGCGCGGACTTGGCCCCGGTTTTGATCCCTTCCACGAAGCCGCTTGGGTATTGGCGGAAGCGGGGCATGGCAAAGGCTATGCCCGGGAAGCGATGACGGCAGCGCAAAACTGGCTGGATGAAACGTTCAGTCCTGACAAGACGGTTTGCATTATTAGTCCCGAAAATATCCCGTCGATCCGCCTCGCGGAAAGGCTTGGCTATCGGCCCACCGGCGAGGCCGAATATCAGCAGAAAACGGTCAGGATGTTCGAACGGTCGCGGCCAGAATCGTCAGGGTGATGCGAGCACCATTGCCTCGTCGTTCCGTTCCGCCGATCACACCCAAGTTGCAGATCTTGGTCAGGAATCCTGAAGACAAGAAAGCCGGACAGCAAGAGGGTCAGCTTCTCGGCCCGGTATAAACAGCGACAAAATTGCGCAGGTCATTATATATACGCTCCCGTTCGCCGTCGCCGATCATGTCGCAGCAAAGCGCATCATAGCCGGGTCTGTTTTCGCATACTGCCAGCCGAATAGATGCGATCAGCCATATTTCGTCATGGGTGGTTTGCGAACAGCAGGGCCGCCCGATCTGAAAAGGCTCCGGCCAGGCCGATCCGATGGTTTCCGCCAATATCAATATCCGCGTTGCCGCCAGCCTTCCTCCCAGCCTGTCCGACAAATGATCGAAACAGTCATAAGCATTTCTTGTCGCAACCACGGCCAATCGAAAGGCAATAATCAGCCTCGCCTCGACCGACGGCAACGTCCGGATATCCGGCAATGACAACGCCAGTTTTTCTATTATCTCATCCACTAGATGTTTCTCCTCGCTGATCGACCGCACCCATAGTATGATATTGATAATCATTTGCAATAATAAATTACAATAATCTGCTATGCTCTCCTCTTTCCAGGACAATCACATCGGCAAGGAGCTTGACTAAACCGGTCGTGCCACACAGATGTTATCCATGCCACTCAACATGACCAAGATTGCCTATCGCAGCGAAAGCCCGGCAACGCTCCGAAACTGGCTCGAATCGCACAAAGACAATGCCGCCACCGGAGGTGAGGCGCGGCTAACCACCCGCTATTTGCCGAAACGCCATGAAGAAATGGTCGGCGGTTCACTATACTGGATTCATGCCAAGAAGATTGTCGGTCGCTCGCCGATTATCGGGTTCATGGAAAATGGTCAGGGACGACAGTGGATTCGGCTGGAGCCACGACTGATCGCGGTTCAGCCGCTCCCGAAGCGGGCCCATCAGGGCTGGCGCTATCTGGAGGAAAAAGATGCTCCGCCCGATCTCGGCGACGGCGCGGAAGGAGCAGAGGCAATGCCGGCAGAGATGCTCGGCGAGCTCGCCAGTCTGGGGCTGGTCTAAACGGGCCTTACTATTGGCCCGCGATCGCGCTGTTCAGCCTTTGCTCTCCACCCAGTGTTTCAGCAAATCATGAGCAATGGCAAAAGGGGGCGGAGCGACGAACAGCGCGCCCGGCTCGCCGGCCATTGCTGCTTTCACCTCGTCGAGCGAGAACCAGGCCGCTTCCTCGATCTCTTCCTCATCGAGGGTCAGCGTCGGGTCGTCGGTGACGCTGGTACAGGCGATCATCAGCGACGATGGAAAAGGCCAAGGCTGGCTCGCGACATAGCGAACATCATGCACATGGATGCCCGCTTCTTCAAACAATTCGCGTTTCACGCAGCCTTCGATACTCTCTCCCGGTTCCAGAAACCCGGCCAGCGCGGAAAAGCTTTTCGGCGGAAATCGTGGCTGACGACCGAGCAATACCTTGCCTTCGCATTCCGACAACATGATCGCGACCGGATCGGTGCGCGGGAAATGCTCTGCGCCGCAACCATCATTCTCGCGGTCACAGAGACGCGCCCATCCACCTTTGCGCGACTGGGTCGGCTGTCCGCATTGCGCGCAAAATTTGTGGCGTGCGTGCCAGTCAACCAGACTCCGCGCTGTTGCATAAATGGCGGCCTGATCGGCGGGCAATCCGCCCAGAGTCTGCCATAGCGCCCGATTGGCGGCGGGACCGGCGTCCCCTGCTCCATTCAATTCCGTGAACAAGGGCGTGTCATCGTCGATGCCAAGCAACAGCAGGTCGTTGTCCGGCGAGGCTTCATAGGCTGCGCCCCAGGCGAGCTCACCGCGATCATCAAAAACCGGGTTCAGCCCATCCAGCTTGAGCAGCTTCGCGCGCGGGTTCATCATCGCGGCACGCAGCTTGTCGGGATTCACCCGCACCTGATCGGCACGGTCGAGGGTTCCACCGGCGAACGTCGGCACTTTGCTATTTTTGGCGATCAACATCTTGTCTCCTGAACTTTTTTAGTTTTTTGCCGCTTTCCTGAACGGAGAGCGGGTTGGCGTCGATCAGGGACTGGTTTTACCGGCTCCGGCCTGCGCCGTCCCCGTCAGGTCCGCATATACATATTTCGGGAAATCCGACTGAAAAGGATAGGCATTCGAAGGAATATACTGGGTATAGCCCCCGGCCCGCAAACCACGCACAGTATCGACAAAAGCCGATGTACCAGCGGCCCCGCCCCAGCCGAATGTCCCTGCCGGACTGACTTCGGTCCCCAGACCAGAGCGGCCACCGGCACCGAAGCCGTGATTGGCGACCCAGGTACCCTTGGTGCTGGCCGTCTCGGGCAAGAGATTGGACATGCCAAGCTTCACTGTCTCCGGTTTCATAACCCGCACATTACCGAGCTTGCCGAAACCGAGAAGCATTTGCAGGAATTTGTCGTAATCGCCGGCGGTACCGACCAGCCCCGTACTGCCGAAGGCAAAGGCGGGCTTGTCGAGAAAAATGCTGGTCGCACCGGGATCAATCGGGATCAGTGCTCCGGCAAATGGCGCGTAATTATCCGCAAGATCGCCCGCCCGGTCTGCGGGAACATTATAAAACATGTTGGTCATGCCCAGCGGCCCGAACATCCGCTCCTGAAGAAACTGATCGAGCGGCTTGCCGGATACTTTCTCGATCACCGCGCTGAGAACATCATGGCTGAGCGAATAGCTCCACTGCGTGCCGGGCTGATAGACCAATGGCAGTTCCGAGAGGCGCTTGACGAAGGTCATGATGTCGGGGGTCGGCGCGCCGGGATCGATGCCGGGGATCCGGTTCCGGCTAACGCGGCCGGGGGTCAGACCGGCAGCGAGATAGGCCTTCTGAATCGGCCCTTTGGAAATGATGGTGTAGCCGAGACCGGCCGTATGGGTCTGCAACTGGCGAATGGTGATCGGCTCTTTGGCCGGTTCGACATTTTCGAGTGCGCCTTCGGGATCAAGCAGGACTTGCATATCGGCGAATTCCGGGAAGAAGTCGGACAATGGCTGGTCGAGAGAGATCAGGCCGTCTTCAACCAGCATCATCGTCGCCATGCCGGTAATCGGCTTGGTCTGCGAATACATCCGCCACAGGGTATTGGGACCAACCCGCGTATCGCCGCCAAGCTTGAGCGAGCCGGCAGAAATCACCTGAGCGGGCGCCTGGCCAAAGCCGATCATCGCCATCATGCCGGCGACCTTCTTTTCCGCGACATATTCATGGATGATCCTGGTCAGACCGGGAAAACTGGTTCCTGCTTCTTTCGCAAACGCAATGCCCGGCATGGTGGCCAGAAAGGTGCCCGTTCCGATTCCGCCGAGCACGGACCGCCGCGAGAATGAAGCACCAAGAGACGAAGTGGCAGGTTGTCCAACAGTCATTTTTCTTCCTTCAGTTTCCATTTCACGGCCTTGGCATAAAGCGTAGGCAGTCCCGCCTGCGCTATATCATCCAGCGGCCACCAGATATTGTCATCACTGTTAGTAACGATTTTCTCATCCTGATAAACGGCCAAATCCACCTCAAGCGAAAAATGGGTGAAGCTGTGCTGAACAATATTGTCGTGCACGCGCCATTCGCCCGCGATCGGCGGCGTGGCATGACCATCCTTGCCGGCCGCCCAGCCGTCGTCGGGCAGCGACCGCATCCCGCCGAGCATGCCTTTCGGCGGCCGCGTCGCCAGCAGGATTCTGTCCTGCTGCTCGATCCAGAAAAACCGCGCGCGGCGAACCGGCTTGGCTTTCTTTGGTGGCTTGACCGGATAGCGTTCCATGTCACCTGTCGCGTAGGCCGCGCATTGTTTCTGCACCGGACAGATTCCGCATTTCGGATTTTTCGATGTGCAGATGGTCGCGCCAATATCCATGCAGGCCTGGGCAAAATCCCCGGCCCCGTGGCGCGGCGTGATCGCATCCATCGCCGCCCGGATCTCGACCTTGCCTTTGGGCAGCGGCGTATCGATGGCAAAGAGCCGCGCCACCAGCCGCTCGATATTGGCATCCACGACAACCGCGCGCTCGGCAAAGGCAATCGCGGCGATGGCAGCAGCGGTATAGGCACCCACGCCGGGCAATTTGAGGAGTTCAGACTCTTTCCGAGGAAAGATTCCATTCATATTCTCAGTGACATGCACCGCGCATTTGCGAAGATTACGCGCCCGGGCATAATAGCCGAGACCCGCCCAGGCGGCCATGACATCCGCTTCATCGGCACGCGCCAGGTCCTGAACCGTCGGCCAGCGCCGGATGAATTTCTCGAAATAGCTTTTGACCGCGCCAACCGTCGTCTGCTGGAGCATGACTTCAGACAGCCAGACATGATAGGGATCGGGCAAATTGCTGCCCGGTGGCGAGCGCCAGGGCAGTTTGCGTGCCTTATCCACATAATGTGCACCGATATTGGCAGAAATTTTACCTGCTTTGGCGGGGAAGCTATCGACGGGCATGGCCGCGCCATGCCATAAAAGGACATAATGGCGAAGAAAATTGGCAATTTTGGTGACGAAAAGGCGAAAACCGTCGGAAACGGTACGGCTGCGCCCGGAAAATCGCCAAAAAAGGCCGCCAAAAAGCCGGCCGCCAAAGCATATCAGAAATATCAGCGTCCGCGCGGCGGGCCAGCGAAAAGCATCTCCGACCTGGTGCCCGAAATCGGCCGCGCCGCCTTTCGCCGCTACGGCTTCATCCAGAGTTCGGTGGTGAGCCGCTGGGCCGAGATTGTCGGCGAACGCTATGCCGCCGTCTCGCTGCCCGAATCAATCCGCTTTCCACGCGGCGAAAAAGAGGGAGGAACCCTGCATCTGCTGGTTTCAGGCGCCTATGCCACGATGATGCAGCATATCGCCCCGGATATCATCGACCGGGTAAACCGCTTCTTCGGCTATGGTGCAATCAGTCAGGTCCGATTCAGACAAGGCGCCATAACACCCAAGAAAGACAAGGAAAAAAGGGTCCCCCTGCCCGCCTCGCTCAAGCCTGCCCCGATCCAGCTGGGCGAGAATCTGAGGGATATTGGCGATGCGGAATTGAACCGGGTACTCGAATCGCTCGCATCGGCAGTTGCAAAGGCGGAAGCGGTCCCTAAGAAAGATGCGCAAACGAGCATAAAGGTTATCGGCAAGATCGGTGGCGGTGACAGGAAGAAGGACGAGAGATGAATTTTAAAGGCGCGTATCTTGCTTCGGGACTGGTGGCTGCAACCATGATCGTCGCACCGGCATCCGCAGAGCAAACCGATCGGGTCACCCTGTCTGCCATGGGCGGCCATATGATGGGCAACCCGCTCGCCCGGCACAAGCTGACGGAATATATGAGCTATACCTGCAACCACTGCGCTGCATTCGAGAAAGATTCCCATGACGCCCTCAAGACGAATTTCGTCCGGAAAGGCTATGTCAGCTTTGAAATCCGCAACCTGATCCTCAACCCGATCGATCTGACGGCTGCGATGCTCGCCCGCTGCGGTGGACGGACCAAATTCTTCGGAAATCACCACGCTTTGCTGACGAAGCAGTCGGACTGGCTGAAGAAATTTCAGTCGACCTCCCCGGAAATCATGAAAACGATGAACGATGGCACCGTACCCGAACGGCTCAAGAAAATTGCCAAGGCAGCCGGTCTCGACACATTGATGAAGGCGCGTGGCTATACCGCGGGCCAGATCGATGCCTGCCTGTCCAACAAGGTCGAGCAGGACAAGATATTGGCGATGACAAAATATGCCAGAGACACGCTCAAACTAAGCGGAACACCCAGCTTCACGCTTGCCGACAAACCGCTTGAAAATGTCCACAGTTGGGCGGCTTTGCGGCCTAAATTGCTGACACTTCCGCAATAGACACACGACCCATTGAGAAAACAGGAACAGAATATGCGCACATTCAACTATATTGCACCTTTGGCCCTTGCTCTGGCGCTGACCGCCTGTGGCGAAGCCACCGAAGGCGAGACCGGAATAAGCTCTGGCTCGGCAGTGGAAGCGGTCGAAGCTCCCGCCGGACAGAAATGGTCCGAAACGGTTTCCAAAACCGAATCTGGCGGCGTTGTCATGGGAAATCCTGACGCCCCGATCAAACTGGTAGAATATATGTCGATCACCTGCTCGCACTGTAAGGATTTTGGCGAGGAAGCCTTTGCACCGCTGCGCGATCAATATGTCGAGAGCGGTCGGGTGAGCTTTGAAATCCGCAACTTTGTGCGCGATCCATTGGATCTTTCTGCTGCCATATTGTCCCGCTGCAGCGGCGAAGCCCCGTTTTTCCCGTTGACCGAACAGGCATTGGGTTATCAGGCGACGATGTTCGAAAAAGCACAGGCCATGGGCGAAGCAACCTATAGTGACATATTGAAATCTGCACCGGAATCGCGTTTCGTTCGCCTCGCCGAACAGCTTGGCCTGATCACCTTTTTCCAACAGCGCGGTATTTCTGAAGATCAGGCAAAAGCATGTCTGGCGGATACGGCAGCGGCGGAAATGCTCATGACCAATACCCAAAAAGCGGCCGAGCAATTCGATATCGAGGGAACGCCGACATTTCTGATAAACGGGCAAAAGGTCGATGGTACCAACTGGACGATGATCGAAACCAAATTGAAGGAAGCAGGCGCCCGGTAGGCGCTGAACCAATCGCAAGAGGGGGCGCGATTTGAAACTGCTCACTGATAAAGGCTGCACGGGGGCGATCCCGTGCAAATAAAGAAGCTCAGACTTTCTGGCTTCAAAAGCTTTGTCGATCCGACAGAGCTGCGCATCGAAAAGGGGCTGACCGGGGTGGTCGGCCCCAATGGCTGCGGGAAATCGAACCTTCTGGAAGCCATCCGCTGGGTGATGGGCGAAAATTCGGCCAAGTCGATGCGCGGCGCCGGCATGGAGGATGTGATCTTCGCCGGTACCCAGGACCGGCCTGAACGGCAATTTGCAGAAGTGGCACTGTCAGCGGAACGGGAAACCAACGACGTATCATCGCTCCACGTCGGCGACAATGATAGCGAACTGGAAATTGTCCGCCGGATTGAGCGGGGTTCGGGCTCCGCCTATCGCGCCAATGGCACCGATGTCCGGGCCAAGGATATCGCGCTGATCTTCGCCGATGCCGCTACCGGCGCGCACAGCCCTGCCCTCGTCAGCCAGGGCAAGATATCCAATATCATTTCCTCCAAGCCCGAAGCGCGGCGGGAAATGCTGGAGGAAGCCGCCGGCATCTCCGGCCTGCACGTCCGGCGCAGGGATGCCGAGCAGAAATTGCGCGCGGCGGAGAAGAATCTCGCCCGTCTCGATGATATTCTCGGCGATATGGAACAGCGCGCCGCCAATCTCCGGCGGCAGGCCAAACAGGCGGAGCGCTACAAGAAACTCAGCGACGAAATCATCACTGCTGAAGGGCGTCTGATCTACGCACGCTGGAAAGAGGCCGCTGCCGCCGCCGATATCGCGAGAGCCGAAGCCGAAGCCGCCGAAGCCAAGGTCAGCGAAGCACAAAGCGAGCAGCAAGCCGCCGTATCCGCGCAGAATGAAAGCGCCAAGGCTCTCGGCATTCTCCGGGCAGAGGTTCAGCGGGCGCGGGAAGAAGCCAGCGAGTCCAGCCACCGGCTGCTGACCCTGACCAACGAACGCGACAATCTGAAATCACGGTTGCTTGATCTGCAGGCGCAGGCCCAGCGGATTCACGATGACAATGCCCGCGAAGACCAGCTCACCCGCGATGCGATGGAGGCGCTGGACCGTCTCGAACAGGACGAAAAGCGACTTTCGGCAGAATTGTCACAACTGAGCAAGGAACGACCCGATCTCGAACGCGCCGCCGAACGATCCGAGCGCGCTGCCAGCGAAGCCGAAGTAGACCTCGCCAAGGCGGTGGCCGAGGAAGCGCGGATTCAGGCTGAGATTAAAGTCGCCAATGCCGCCGTCGATGCTGCCCAGGCGCGCCATGACCGGCTGGCGGTCGAACTGGATCGCCTCAACGCCGAACGCGCCGAAATGGGCGACGAGGCAGAGCTGCAGACCGCGCTTGCCGAGGCGATCGCAACGCGGGAAGCGGCGCAGAAAAGAGCAGACGGCAGCGGCGGCAAGATTGCCTCGCTCGAGGAACAACGGGTTCAGGCCACCGCGGCGCGCGATGCCGCGCAATCCGGCCTTGCCACGCTGAAGGCGGAACTGGCCGGACTGCGCTCGGAACATCACGCGCTGGATCGCGAACTGTCGAAGGTTGAAAGCGCGCACAAGGCGATTGATCAGGTGAAACCGGCACCCGGCTATGAACGGGCATTGGCGGCGGCGCTCGGCGATGATCTGCTTGCCTCGGTCGGCGAAGACGGCGACCGCTTCTGGGGCGGCGGCGATGTCGCCTCTCCCGGCACACCACCCGCCGGAACCGAGACGCTGCTCGACCGGGTGCTGGCTCCCGGCGAATTGCACAATCGCCTGTCCCAGATTTTTGTCGCCGATAGCGATGACGGACAACCACTGTCGGTCGGCCAGAGGCTGGTCACCAAGGCTGGCGCGCTGCGCCGCTGGGACGGCTTTGTCGCCCGCGACGATGGCAACGCCAGCGCCGAGCGGCTGGTCCGCGCCAACCGTCTGCGCGCATTGCAGGAAATGCTGGTACCGGCCGAGGAGAAGGTCGCAGCGGCAGAAGCGACTCTGGTCGCGGGGCGCGAAGCAATGTCGGTGATCGAGACCCAACTCGGTGAAGCCCGCACCGCACGGCGCGATGCCGAGGAAGCGCTACGCCAGTCATTGCGCGAAGCCGATCAGGCGGAAGAAGCGCTGGCCTGGCTGCAGAAACGCACCGCCAGCCTTGCCGAACGGGATGCCGCGCTGAAAGCGGAAAATGCCACCGCGCTTGCCGAACTGGAAGCGGCGCAAAAGGAACGCGCTGGCCAGCCAGACGGCGCGGAGCAGGAACGGGCGCGGGCGGCCTTGCAGGATCAGCGCGATGCGGCTCGACAACGGGTCATGTCTGCACAAGCCGCGCTCTCCGGTATCGACCAGAGGCTTGCGCAGGTGAAAGAACAGAAGGCGGTAGCCAGCGCGCAAATCCGTTCGTGGCAGGATCGCTCGGGCGAAGCCGAAGCGCGGATGAAGGAAATGGCCAAGCGCGGCGCCATGATCGAGGCCGAGGTTGAAAATCTCGCCGACCGGCCGCGGGTGATCGAGGTCGAGGTCACAAAGCTGGAAGAACGGCAGGAAGCTCTCAACGCAAAAGTGGTCGAGAAAGACGCCGCTCTGCAGGCCGCCGAACTGGCACAGCGCGACCATGAAGACCGGCTCAACCAGGCCAGTGAAATGCTCAGCCAGGCGCGTGAATTGCGCGCCGGAGCAAAAGCCCGTGCCGAGAACCAGGATCTGCGCCGGATGGAAATGGGCCGGATTTCGGCCGAGAAATTCGAATGCCCTGCTGTCGTTCTCCCAAAGAAGCTTGAATTTGACGAAGAGACGGTTGGCGATGCATCGCAGGAGTCAGCCGAACTCGAACGCCTCTCCCTCAGCCGCGAGCGGATCGGGCCGGTCAATCTGGTCGCCGCCGACGAACTGGCGGAACTGGAAGGCGAGTGGGAAATCTCGACCAAGGAAAGCCAGGATCTCAATGAGGCGATCCATCAATTGCGTGGATCGATCGGCAGCCTGAACCGCGAAGGCCGCCAGCGCCTGCTCGCCGCATTCGAGGAAGTCGACCAGCATTTCCAGCGGCTGTTCGCGACGCTGTTCGACGGCGGCAAGGCCCATCTCGAACTGATCAACAGCGATGATCCGCTCGAAGCCGGCCTCGAAATCATGGCCCAGCCACCCGGCAAGAAGCTGACCTCGTTGACCCTGCTGTCGGGCGGCGAACAGGCCTTAACTGCTGTGGCACTTATTTTCGGACTGTTTTTGACCAATCCGGCACCCATCTGTGTCCTCGACGAGGTCGATGCCCCGCTCGACGACGCCAATATCGAGCGTTTCTGCGACCTGCTCGACAAGATGGTCGCGGAAACCAGCACCCGCTATCTGATCGTCACCCATAATGCGGTGACCATGAGCCGGATGCACCGATTGTTCGGCGTGACCATGGTCGAACGCGGGATTTCGCAGCTGGTGTCGGTCGATCTGAACGCCGCGGAAGAGTTGCTGGCGGCGGAGTGAAGGCAGCGTGCGGGCCGACAAGCGCTCTGCGACAGGCTCAGGGCTAGCGGGTCAAAAGGCCATCGGTAAAATCCGTTAGGGGTGAGCCTGTCGAACCCCGCCTAGCGTCTATCACGGTGGTTCTTGGCTAATAAAGACAGCAACTCCCAATCACCCTCGATCAACGCCTGTTTCTTGGCCCTCGTCCAGCCCTTGATCCGCTTTTCCGCCTCCAAGGCTTCGTATCGGGTAGAGAAATTCTCTGACCAGACACATTCAACCGGCCGACGTTTGTAGGTGTAACCCTTATAATAGCCATTTTGGTGCTGGCCGATACGCTGTTCCAGATTGTCTGTGTGACCGGTGTAGAAGCTACCGTCGGAGCATTTCAGAATATAGACGAAGAAGGCCATGATTGCGTTCTAACCTAGAGGCGTCCTTCGACAAGCTCAGGACTAACGGAAAGTCGCAACTGGCCGATTTTATCAACAGTACCCTTTTACCGTTAGGGGTGAGCCTGTCGAACCCCGATTAGCATCTATAGGTGCAGTACTTTTTAAGACGATAAGCGCCCTTCGACAAGCTCAGGGCTAACGGAAAGACGCGACTGACCGCTTCTATCAATCCCCCAAAACCAGCCGCGGCCCCGGCCCCTTTAGCCCCGCCCGGTCCTCCGGATTATAAAGCTTACATTTCTTCAGGCTCAGGCAGCCGCAACCGATACAGCCGTCGAGCCGGTCTCGCGTGCGTTCCAGCTCCGCGATCCGCGCGTCGATCACCCCGCGCATCGCCTTGCTGATCCGCGTCCAGTCGGCCTGCGTCGGTGTGCGGCCGTGGGGTAAGTTGGTGAGCAGGCGTTCAATCTCGCCGATGCTCAGGCCCAGTTGCTGGGCGATCAGGACGAAGCTGAGCCGGCGGATATCCGAGCGCAGGAACCGCCGCTGGCCGCCGGCCGAGCGGAAAGGTTCGACCAAACCCTTTTCCTCGTAGAAGCGGATCGCGGAAACCGAGAGACCGGTGCGGCCGGCGAGGTCGCCGATGGTCAGGGCTTTGGTTTGCGGCATCATTGGTTCCTTCGCGGTTCCTTTTCCCCGGCAAAGGCCGGGGGCCATCTCGTGATATATGGACTTGACGCACAGATAGCGTTCGCCCCCACCCTTCCGATCAGATGGTATCCCACGAGATGGACTCCCGCCTTCGCGGGAGCACAAAATAATAGCTTGACCTCAACTTAGCTTGAGATTGTACGAATCACAAGCATGGAGAATTGGCAAGTTCAAAAGGCCGCAGAAAAAAGCGGAAAACATGCTTCCAATTCTTCCAATGAAATGATGCCAATATTGCGAGGAAGAGAGCATATGAAGCTCAATCAGGTCACCGTCGGATGCGTCGACTATGACCGGTCGGCGGCATTTTACCGCCGGCTTGGCCTCACCCAGATCGTCGACTCCCCGCCCCGCTATGCCCGGTTCGAGACGCCCTCGGGCGAAACCTTCTCGATCCACGCGGTCGAGAAGACCGGAGCGCCAACGACTATGATCTACTTCGAATGCGATGATCTCGACACAAAAGTTGCGAAACTGCAATCGGCCGGCATCACCTTCGACACAGGGCCCACTGACCAGAGCTGGGGCTGGCGCGAAGCGCGGCTTCGCGATCCGGCGGGCAACCCGATCTGCCTGTTCTACGGCGGCGATAACCGCCGCTTCCCGCCCTGGCGGATCAATCATCAACCCAAGGAGAAAGGAAATGAAAAATGACCCAAGCAACTCTGGAGCACGTCAACATCACGGTCAGCGACCCGCAACGGAGCGCCGACCTGCTGCGCGATCTTTTTGGCTGGCATATCCGGTGGGAGGGGCCATCAATGTTGGATGGCCACACGATCCACGTCGGGAGTGATGAGCAGTATATCGCGCTCTACACCAACCCGGAGGTTCGCGCCGCCGATCCCAAGTTCAACAAAGGCGAGCCGCTGAACCATATCGGCGTGACCGTCGATGATCTGGACGCGGTCGAGGCGAAAGTGGTGGCAGCGGGGCTGGAGCCCTTCAACCATGGCGATTACGAACCGGGACGGCGCTTCTATTTCTTCGACTGGAACGGGATCGAGTGGGAACTGGTGAGTTACGCCTAGCGCCCTTCTCCCTCAAGGGAGAAGGATACGAAGGCTTAGCACCGAAGGCGCTTAGCCGCAGTTGGATGAGGGTGCACAGGTGTCAGATTGGCGCACCCAACAACCGCCAGAACACCCTCACCCAGCTTCCGCTAGGCTCGTTCCTCGCCAAGCTTACGCACCCCTCTCCCTCACGGGAGAGGGAATCGTCATCCTGAACTCGTTTCAGGACCCAGAGCGGCAAGCACCACATTGGCGCACTGTCGCTCTGGGCCCCGGATCAAGTCCGGGATGACGATATCATTGCCGCTAACGTCTACAGACTAGGATTGACCAGCACCTTCTCGCCGGTCGCCTTCTTGTCATAACCCTTGGCGATGTCCGGATCGATCATGTCCATCAGACTGATCTCGCTCGAATAGTCGCTGTGGAAGATGCCGTTGCGCTCCTCGACCGTGTACATGCGCATTTCCATCATCCGTTCCATGCCGACCTTTTCCAGATGCGGAGTGAGCAGCCAGCCGCCGACGCCCCAGTAAAGGCCGAGACCGCCGCCGAGGATGGTTTCGCCGGTGTCGAGACGGCCGTAGATATAGACCTGCTTGTTGACGGTGGAGCCGTAAACACTGAATTCCGCGCCACGCACCGCCGCAGCCTTTTCCATTGCGGTCAGAATATAGCTGGCCATCTTGCCGCCGCCGATGGCGTCAAACCCAAGCGTCGCGCCGGTTTCGGCCAGAGCAGCGATCAGCTGTTCCATGAAATCGTCCTTGGTGCTGTCGATCACATGGGTCAGGCCGATATCGGTGAGGATCTTCTTCTGGGCATCGGAACGCACGATGGCGACCAGCGGCACGCCTTCCTTGAGGCAAAGCTTGGCCAGCATCTGACCGAGATTGGATGCCGCAGCGGTATGGACCAGTCCGTCATGGCCTTCGGCCCGCATCGTGTTGAGAAAGCCCTGCGCGGTCATCGGGTTGACGAACAGGGAAGCGCCCTCCTTGGCCGGCGCGCCTTCGGGGAGCGGAACGCACATCATGGCGGGCATGATGCGATGGGTGCGATACATTTCGCCACCGACAATCGTGACAACCTTGCCCATCAACGCCTGTGCCGCATCGGAAGAACCGGCTGCAACCACGGTGCCCGCGCCTTCGTTACCGGCAGCCAGCTTCTTGCCGGCACGACCCTTGAAGAAAGGCTGCATGGCGGGGTCAACATCAGCGACCAAAGCCGGGTGGCCATCAACCGTTTCGCTGCGGACGGTGTCCATATTGGCCGCAGCAGTCAGCAGGCCGAGATCGGAAGGGTTGATCGGAACCGCTTCCATCTGGACGACGACTTCATGCTCTTTCGGTTCGGGCACAGCATAAGGCTCGATCGACAGGATCGATTTGCCGTCTTCGGTAACGGTGGTGCACAGTTGCTTTGCGTCGGGAAATTGGCTCATTGGATATTCCTCTCTCTTGTGTTTCTGGAAATTTTTGGTGGCGGTAGGTGCCCCAATCTTGCGGTAATCTCGAAAAAACCGGTCACCGTTTCATCGATAATCTGTTTGGCAGTTTTAACCTCGTCAATCAGACCTCTCGAATCAACCCATCGGGTACATGATTTCGCGGCTGATCTTGTAGATCCGTTTCATCATCTCGTCGCTGAGCACCAGATCGGCAGCGGCAAAAATCTCGGGAAGTTGATCAGTGTGGGTTACGCCGACAATGGTGGAAGCAACAAAATCATGCTGCTTTGACCAGGCGGTGGCCAGCGTCACCGGCGCAACGCCCAGTTCGTCGGCCATCGCCATGAAACGCTTGGTCGATTCCTCGGACTTGGGATTGACGAAGCGCTCCGCCATTTTCGCCTGACGTCCACCCATTTTCAGATAGGCCGAGAAACGCGCGCCTTCCGGCAGCGCTCCGTCATTATATTTGCCCGACAGGGCCCCGCCGGCGAGCGGCGAATAAGGGATCAGGCTGACCCCCTCCTGACGGCAGACCTGCGCCAGTTCATCCTCGAACCGGCGATTGTTCATGCTGAAATTATTCTGGATCGTGCAATAGCGGGTAACACCCAGCCGCTCGGACGCTTCCAGCGATTTCATCAGGCCCCAGCTGGTTTCATTGGAGCAGCCGATGGCGCGAATCTTGCCCTTGCGGATTTCCTCGTCGAGCACTTCCATCGTCTCGTCATAGGCAGTGCCATGATCGGGCCAGTGGGTCTGGTAGAGATCGATATAGTCGGTCTGGAGCCGTTTGAGACTGTCGTCGAGCGCCTTGACGATGTTGTGGCGATCGAGGGCAGTCATACCCGCGCGTTGCGAAGATTCTATCCAGCCATGGCTGGGACCGGAGACTTTCGTCGCGATAATCAGGCTGTCGCGATCCTTGCCCTTCATCCAGCGGCCGACAATATTCTCGGTCTCCCCTGCCCATTCCCGTTTGGGCGGCACCGGATAATTTTCCGCTGTGTCGAAAAAGTTGATCCCCGCCTCGACAGATTCGTCCATGATCCGGTGCGACATGGCTTCATCGGCAGCGCTGCCAAAAGTCATCGTCCCCATGCAGATTTCGGATACATATATCGGGCTTCGGCCCAGACGGCGTTTTTTCATGAAAATCTCTCCGGCAAATCTGACGTTGGCTTAACTGTACGGTTAAGTAGCATAACCGCCATGGGTTGCGAAACGCAATCCAATTTCGCTGATAACTAGCCAGCCTGCCCGAGAACCAGACAGGCGAGAAACATCAGCAGACCAGCAAAGCGATTGGAACGGAATTTGGCAAGCGCATCATCTCCATCACCGCTTTTCAGGGTCGCAACCTGCCAAAGGAGATGCAGTCCGACGGGGACAAGCGCCACGAGACCGAGCCATTGGGGGCGCAGCATCCAGAATGCGGCGGCCCAACTGACCAGTGCAATGATGTAAAAGGTGACCACACCGAAACGGACATTCTCGCCCAGTCGCAGCGCGCTGGAGCGAATCCCGACCAGAGCATCATCCTCGCGGTCTTGCAGCGCGTAGATCGTGTCATAGCCGATCACCCAGAAAATCGAACCGAGATAGAGCAAAACCATAGCCCAGTGGAATTGTGGGTTTATCGCCAGCCAGCCGACCAGCGCGCCCCAGCTGAATACCATCCCGAGCCAAGCCTGTGGCCACCAGGTGATCCGTTTCATGAACGGATAGGCGGCGACCAGGGCGAGACTGCCGAGCGCCACCAGTTTGGCCGTGCCGTTGATCTGCAGCCAGACCATCAACCCGATCAGGCACAATATCGCAAGCCACGCCCAAGCAGCTTTCAGCGATGTTGTTCCGCTTGCCAGCGGCCGCGAACGGGTTCGCTCCACTTGCTGGTCGAGATCACGGTCGACGATATCGTTATAGACACAGCCCGCACCGCGCATCGCGATCGATCCGACCAGCAGCCAGAGAAGCAAGTCCCAGCGCTCGATCGCGCCGCCGGCAAGCGCCACGCCCCAGGCGCAGGGCCAGAACAATAGCCACCAGCCGATCGGGCGGTCAAAACGGGCGAGCAGGGCAAAGGGCCGCGCTGCGGTGGGCAACAGGCCGATGATGCCCTTATGTTCGGAATCGGGGACGATCTGTTCGGTCATGTTATAACTCTATCCGTTCGGGCTGAGCCTGTCGAAGCCCATTTTCCGATAACCGCAAAACGCCCTTCGACAAGCTCAGGACGAACGGTTATATCCACGATATGCCAGCCACACCCGCCTATCCCCCGCACAGCGCCCCGCGCCTCTATGTCGATGTTGGGCTTTCTGACGGCGCTGAAATCCGGCTCGACGGCAGCCATGCCCATTATCTGCTGAAAGTGTTGCGGATCAAGCAAGGCGATCCGCTAAAATTATTCGACAACCGCACCGGCGAGTATCTTGCCCATGTGTCAGCGGTGGGCAAACGCGATCTGATCCTGATGATCGATGGCAAGACCCGGGAACGCGAAGCGGTTCCCGATCTCTGGCTGTGCACCGCGCCGATCAAAAAGGACCGTTTCAACTGGATCGCGGAGAAAGCGACCGAACTCGGCGTCGACAGGATCATTCCGGTACAGACCGAACGCACCCAGAGTCATAATATCAGGACGGAGAAGCTGCACGCCCATATGATCGAGGCAGCGGAACAATGCGAACGCACCGCTCTGCCCTCGCTGGATCCGCTGGTAAAATTGACCGACATGCTCGAACAATGGCCTTCCGAACGCCATCTCTTCTTCGCCGACGAGCGTATCCACCAGAGCGGTGAAGGCAGCTTCCGCAAGGCGCTGGTCGCCCATGACGGCCCGGCGGCGATCCTGATCGGGCCCGAAGGCGGTTTTTCCGACACCGAAAATGAAATGATCCGCGCCCTTCCCCAGTCGGTCCCGGTTTCGCTCGGTCCGCGCATATTGCGCGCCGATACAGCCGCGCTGGCCGCTGTCAGCCTGTGGATGGCGGGCCGCGGCGACTGGAACCCCGGATAATCGCTGAACAGCCCAAATGGCGTATTTGTGCGAATTGTAAAATCTCTTTATCCCGAAAGCGTTACCGGGGTTTTTACCATTTATTCAGTCTATTTTCCTAGAACCGGTCAATGAATTTCGGGGTATCAACATGTGATCATGAGAACGCCACCAGTCGTCTGTGGGTGGCGAAGACTGGCCTGTTTCTGCTGTCTGTCTTGATGCTCTTGACGCTTTCATCGGAAACAAGAGCCCAAACAACGACAACCTACACCAATACCACGACCGCCGCGATTAATGGGTCAACCTCCTGTACCGCTCCGCTCGTCCGCAACTTCACGGTTGGCACGAGCTATATGGTGTCGGATGTCGATCTGGGCTTCATCGCAAGCCACACCTGGCGCGGCGATATCAGCCTGACCCTGCAGTCACCTGCCGGCACCAGAGTCCAGGTGGTTACGGGAGACACTAGCAGTGGCGGAAGCGCAGACAATCTCAACGTCCGCCTGAACGATGGCGGCACCGAAGTCGTCAACGCGACGAACAGCAATCACAATACCAATAACCCGCCTTATACCAATAATTTCATCCCCAACGCCCCGCTCAACGCATTCAACGGAGAAAATTCGTTGGGCACATGGCGGCTTGAAATTTGCGATGGATTTTCAGGATCTGATAACGGCACATTCCGCCGCGCCGATTTGTTCCTGACCAGTGCGCCCGCGAATTATGCGGATCTGTCGCTGACCAAAACCTTTGGTGCGACGTCGGCCAATACCGGTCGATATACGCTGTCGGTGACCAACGCCGCCGCCTCGACATTGTCGGCCACGGGTGTGACCGTGAGTGACACGTTGCCGAGTGGTGTCACGCTGACCGGCACTGCTGGTACTGGTACATATAGTGGTGGTATCTGGACTTTGGGAACGGCCATTGCACCGGGGCAAACGCTGTCGATTGATCTCGACGTCAACATCACGGCAACATCGGGGACAATCACCAATATCGCACAAATTCGCTCGTCTTCCGCAGTGGATATTGATTCAACCCCCAATAACGGCGTGACCAGCGAAGATGACTATGCCAGCGTTAGCTTCACCGCGGGCGGGCGCATAGCCGGCTATGTGCCCTCTCTCACGTCAATATGCCCCATTTCCAACCAGTTGAATTTCAGCTGGGCCGCACCGACGACATGGTCACCATCAGGCTCGCTCAATCATAGCTATAGCGTCACCGGACTGGGCAATGTCACTTTCAGCGTCACACCACCAACCAGCGGTTTCACCACCAACACACCGGAAATAAACACGGCCAACACAGGCGGCGGACCATCGGGTACACGGGCGTTGTATTTTTACATGAGCAACGGCGATGAGACGCAATCCGGCCTCGTGACCCTCACCTTGCCGACAGCCGTCCCAGGTCTTCAGTTCAAGATATTTGATATCGACTATGCGGCCAACCAGTTCACCGATAAGGTAACCGTCACCGGCACCTATAACGGCGCAACCGTTTTTCCGACATTGTCAAACAACACGGCCAACTACGTAAGCGGTAATAGTGTTATCGGGGATGGCGCATCGGGCGCAACCGATCCGTTCGGGAATGTCGTGGTGACCTTTACGTCTCCGGTCGACTCGGTCACCGTGGAATATGGCAATCATATGCCAACCACACCGACTGCGTCGGGCAATCAGGCCATGTCGATTCACGATTTCACATTCTGTCGACCATCTACAACCATGAGTGTTACCAAGATCAGTTCGATCATCAGCGACCCGGTCAACGGCACCACAAATCCGAAACGCATTCCCGGTGCGATTGTCCAATATTGTATCCTGATCAGCAACAGCGGGGCAGCCCAGGCGGATGCCGTTGTTGCAACCGATAGTCTTAGCGGGCCTTTCACCTACACGCCGGGAACGATGAGGAGCGGCAGCAATTGTGGAGCAGCCGCTACCGTGGAAGATGACAATCCAACCGGGGCCGATGAAAGCGACCCCTATGGAGCATCATTTGCCGGTTCAACAATCACCGCCAGTGCCGCGACATTGGCACCGGCGAGCAGCTTTGCGCTTACCTTTCGGGTAACCGTAGACTAGCCGCCGCGCTTCAACCGCACCAATATTTCATCCAGTGCAGACAGAAAGCGCGAGCGATCCGTTTTGCTGAAGGGAGCCGGACCACCGATATTTTCTGTCCCCATTCCGGCACGCAGGTCAGCCATGATCGCGCGCGTCGCCACCGCCGCTCCGATAGAGTCGGCGGTAAAGGGCTTGCCGTTAGATGCAAGCACCGCCGCGCCGGCCTTCACGCAGCGATCAGCGAGCAAAATATCAGAGGTCACCACCACCGTCCGTGCGCTGGTTCGCTCCGCAATATAATCATCGGCTGCATCAAAGGCATCGCTCACGACGACCCGACTGATCAGCGGGTGGATCGGCACCCGAAACGGGCTGTTGCTGACAATCACCACCGCCACGCCGTGGCGATCCGCGACCCGATAAATTTCATCCTTCACCGGGCAGGCATCCGCATCAACCAATATCTGAATGGCGCTGGTCATCGAAAAGATCAGTCAGCTTTGGGTCTGCCGGGTTTTCCACCGTCAAACGAACGCCTTCCGCGATGCGGCTTCTTGCCGCCCCCACCGGATTTATCTTTCGAGCCGGATTTGCGATCACCCTTGTGGTCGGATTTTTTCTTGAACCCGCCACCAAAGTCACGCTTTGCTCCGCCGCCATCGGAACCGCCTTCGCCTTCCGGCTTGCGCTTCTGATAAGGTTTGCCACCACTACCCGGTTTATCGCCAAATTTGTTCTTGCCGAACTTCTTGCCGCCAAATTTCTTGCTGGCATTGCTGTAATCACGCTTGCCGCCACCATTGTCACCACGCCCGCCTTTGCGATTGCGCTTGGCTGCATCACGCGGCTTTCCCTCAAACTGGGTGATCACAATATCGTCGGTATCATCCCCTCCGAATTCTCTTTTTTCGGCAATGGCAGCGGTAAATTTGTCCACCACTCGCCGCGGGATTTCGAACAAGGTGTCGTCGCCGTTGATCCGGATCGCACCGATTTCATTCTTGGTGATATGACCCCGGCGGCACAAAACCGGCAACAGCCAGCGGGCATCTGCGCGCTGGTTATGGCCAACATTCATCTTGAACCAGACGGTATCTTCAAAACCGGGACGCGGGCCGCCCTTGGCTGGTTGGGACTGGGCGCCCCGATCAAGCATTTGTTCAGGCGCAGGCATTTTCGCGCGGTGCGATTGCACCAGCATCGCGGCGATTTCTTCCGGCGTTTTTTCTGCCATCAGACGTTTCGCCAATTCCATGTCGTCGTCATCGATTTCGACAGGCTGCAACAATGTTTCGATCAGCCGTTCAGCATCATTCTTGCGAATATCGGCACGGGTCGGTGCATCCTTCCATTCAGCGTTGATTTTGGCGCCGCGCAGCATGGATTCGACCCGCTTGCGCCGCTGGTAGGGTACGATGATAACCGCCGTACCCTTTTTACCGGCACGGCCCGTACGGCCGGACCGATGCTGCAATGTCTCTGCATCGCGCGGCATGTCGACATGCACGACGAGGCTCAACGTCGGCAGATCGAGGCCGCGGGCAGCAACGTCGGTTGCCACACAGACGCGTGCACGCTTGCTGCGCAGGGCCTGCATCGCCTGGTTGCGCTCGCTCTGCGTATGCTCGCCCGAAAGCGCCACCGCACTGAAGCCGCGATCGACAAGACTCGCGTGCAAACGGCGCACCGCCTCACGCGTGGCGCAAAACAGCATCGCCGATTCCGCTTCATGAAAACGCAGCAGATTGACCACCGCATTTTCGGTGTCGGCTGGAGCAACCGTGATTGCCTGATAGGCAATATCGCCATGACCGCGATCTTCGCCGACGGTGGAAATACGCAGCGCGTCATTCTGATAACGTTTGGCGAGCGATACAATCGGCTTTGGCATGGTTGCCGAGAACAGCAAAGTTCTCCGCTCCTCGCCGGTAGCATCCAGAATTTCCTCGAGATCTTCGCGAAAGCCCATGTCGAGCATTTCGTCCGCTTCATCGAGCACCACTGCGCGCAATTTCGACAGGTCAAGCGCGCCCCGCTCCAGATGGTCGCGCAACCGGCCGGGCGTGCCGACAATGACATGCGCGCCGCGCCGCAGGGTCCGGCGCTCTTTCGAAGCATCCATGCCGCCGACACAGGTCGCGATCTGCGCCCCGGCAGGCTGATAGAGCCAGGTCAGTTCGCGGCTTACCTGAAGTGCCAACTCCCGGGTTGGCGCGATCACCAGCGCCAGCGGCTCGACCAGAAACGGAAAACGCCCGTTGTCGTCGAGCAATTGCGGCGCCATCGCCAGACCGAAGGCAACAGTCTTGCCGGAGCCGGTCTGTGCGGACACAATTAGGTCGCGGCCATCCGCTTCCGGTTCAAGCACGGCGGCCTGTACCGGAGTGGGCTTGTCATATTCGTGCGCCGCAAGCGCCTCGGCGAGAAGCGGGGATAATTTCGAGAAAGGCATAATATTTATATTCCGTGGCAAATGTGAAAGCCGCGCGGAACTGCCAGTCGCCTGCGGTTTATGAAGAATATGTTGTTATTTGACGGACTGCGCTGGGGATCATATTGCCTTGCCGGCAGCATGGCCACTCGCCCAAGCCCATTGAAAATTATAGCCACCGAGCCAGCCGGTAACATCAACAGCTTCGCCAATAGCATAAAAACCGGGCACTTGCCTAGCTTCCATATTTTTCGATGATAGTTCGCCGGTGCTGATCCCGCCAGCCGTCACTTCTGCCTTGGCAAAACCTTCTGTACCGTTGGGCCTGAATCGCCAATGGGAGAGACGCCTTGCCGCCTCATCCAGTTTCTTGTCGGTCAGGTTGCCCAATTCCCCTTCAAGCGCGATTCGCTCGATCAGCGTTTCGGCCAGGCGCGTGGGCAAATGGGCATTGATCGCCTTTTTTAGCGATAGCCGCGGCAATTGCCTCTTCGCCTGAGTCAGCCAGTCACCCGGCAAATCGGGCATAAAATCAATTTCGACCGATTCGCCATGCTGCCAATAGGACGAAATTTGCAGAATCGCCGGCCCCGACAAGCCCCTGTGCGTAAACAGGGCAGCTTCCCGAAAGGCCGTTTTCCCACACCGTGCAATAACCGGTGCCGAGACGCCGGACAGCTCCCGAAACAGGGCTTCTTCCCCGCCCAGAGTCAGTGGCACAAGGGCTGGTCGCGGCTCAACAATTTTCAAACCGAATTGCCGCGCCAGATCATAGGCGAATCCGGTCGCCCCCATTTTCGGGATCGATGGCCCGCCTGTGGCAACCACAAGAGACCGCGCAAAAGCGGTCTCCCCGCCATATTCGACGCGATAACGACCATCACTGTGGCCGATATCGGTTATCGTCTTGCCCAGTGAAAGGCTGACCGTGTCGGCCGGGCACTCGTCCATCAGCATCGCGACAATCTGCCTGGCGGAACCGTCACAGAAGAGCTGCCCCAGCGTCTTTTCGTGCCATTCAATGCCGTAGCGATCAACCAGTGCGATAAAATCGGCGGCGGTATAGCGACTCAGCGCCGATTTCGCGAAATGCCTGTTCTGCGACAGATAGCGATCGGGCGCAGTACCGATATTGGTGAAATTACAGCGCCCGCCACCGGAAATCAGGATTTTCTTGCCCGGCTCGTCAGCGTGATCGATCAGGAGAATCTTCCGCCCACGCTGGCCGGCAACGGCAGCACACATCAGACCCGCTCCGCCAGCTCCAAGGATTATCGCGTCATAATGGGTGGGTGGTTTGCGCATGGATAAGAGCTAGCTCACAAATATGCCGGAAAACAGATTGCGAGTGCCGCCCGCTACGGGCCCTTCGCTTACGCTCGGGAATTTTTCGGTCGCCCGTCCCCCGGACGGGCTTTGTGTCCGAAAAATTGGTGGAGCCTAGCGGGATCGAACCGCTGACCTCTTCGCTGCCAGCGAAGCGCTCTCCCAGCTGAGCTAAGGCCCCATATGAAGAGCGCCTTTAATCCAAGCGCTCTTCAAAAAGCAAATCAAAAATCAGGTATCGTCGGGTTCGTCGTCACCTTTGCCCTTGCTGACACCCAGATCGTCGTCACCGCCCAGATCAACTTCATTGTCTGGCGATGGATCGTCATCGTCAATGTTGACGTCCAAATCATCATCATCCACCGTATCTTCTTCCTTCTTCGCATCCTTCTTCGGCGCGGCTTCGAAAGGCATCGGTTGTTTGGATTTCAGGACGGCTTCGGGTACAAAGCTTTCCCCGCATTCAATACAGGTCGCCGGGTCTTCTTTGCCCAGATCGTAAAAGCGCGTTCCACATTTTGGGCATGTGCGTTTTGTGCCCCATTCCGGTTTAACCATGGCTGGTGTCCAAATCCTGTCTAAATCAATTCGTTGATAGGTAAGTCCGCTATGCAGCGATTCAAGTTTTATCTAAATCAGCCGCGAAATCCGGCGCGCCTTGCCATAGCTTTGCTGCGCTGTCAAAAGCCGTTTGATATTCCTGCACGAATCATTCGTGCGTTCCGCTAACAAAGCTCTGACATGACCAGCAATACACCACAGCCAGTAACGTTCAAACCGTCTGGCCCGCTCACCGGTAAAATTTCCGTTCCCGGAGACAAATCCATATCACACCGCGCGTTGATATTATCGGCGCTCGCCGTTGGCAAGAGCCGGATTACCGGACTGCTCGAAGGCGAAGACGTCCTCGCGACTGCCGACGCATTGCGGGCGATGGGGGCAAGAATCGAAAAGGCCGGTGACGTCTGGACCGTATATGGTGTCGGCGTCGGCGGCCTGATGCAGCCGGACAATGCGATCGAGATGGGCAACAGCGGCACGTCGACGCGCTTGCTGATGGGTCTGGTCGCGTCACACGGGATCACCGCCACATTCATCGGCGATGCGAGTCTGACGAAACGGCCGATGGGCCGGGTGATCGATCCGCTCTCGGAAATGGGCGCCGACATTCAGGCACGCGAGACTTCGGACCATAAATCCTGCCTGCCGCTGACGGTGAGAGGCGTGTGCCCTGCATTGCCCATCGAATATCGATTGCCGGTCGCTTCGGCGCAGGTCAAATCGGCAATCCTGCTCGCCGGCCTCAATACGCCCGGCATTACACGTATCATCGAGCCGGTACTGACCCGCGACCATAGCGAAACCATGCTCAAGGGCTTCGGAGCGGAAATCAGCGTCGAAACAGACGCGGAAGGCAGCCGGGTCATCTCGCTGACCGGCGAAGCGGAACTGCAACCGCAAAAGATCAAGGTGCCGGGCGATCCGTCATCCGCCGCTTTTCTGGTGGTTGCAGCACTGATCGTACCCGGATCCGACATCATCATCGAAAATGTCGGCATCAATCCCACCCGTTCGGGACTGTTCGAAGTCTTGCAGAATATGGGCGGGGACATCAGTTTCAAGAAAAAGCGGACGGTCGGTGGCGAACCGGTTGCGGACATATATGTCAAACATAGCGCGCTCACCGGCATCGATGTGCCGGCCAATATCGCGCCCAGTATGATCGACGAGTTCCCCATCCTGTTTGTAGCAGCGGCCATCGCCAGCGGGCAAACAACAACCGGCGGCCTGCATGAATTGCGAGTCAAGGAATCCGACCGGCTGGCACAAATGGCAAAAGGCCTCACACTGCTCGGCGTCCAACTGACTGAACAGGAAGATGGCCTGACAATCGAGGGCAGCGGCGGAAAACCGTTACCCGGCGGCAAACCCAAACCGGTGATCGAGACCGCCCTCGACCATCGTATCGCCATGAGTTTCGCGATCGCAGGTCTCGTGACAAAATCCGGCCTTGCGGTCGATGATATCCGGCCGGTGCAAACCAGCTTCCCCGGGTTTCAGAATCTTGTGGCGAGTCTGGCATCCTGATGATTGACGGATTTTCGGCAAATGTCATCGGCATATTGGGCAGCATTCTGATCGTCTGCGCCTATGCCTATAATGTCTATGCCAAAGAGGTGAACGCATTCCTGTATAACGGCTCCAACCTGGCAGGCGCTCTTTTGCTTACCATCTCTCTGATGGTGCATTTCAATCTGGCGTCATTTCTGCTTGAAATCGTCTGGATTACCATCGCCATTGGCGGCCTTTGGAAGGCCTATCGGAACCATACGAGGCAAAAATCATGATTATCGCCGTTGATGGCCCTACTGCTTCTGGCAAAGGTACGATATCCAAACAATTGGCCAAGCATTTCGCGCTGCCCTTTCTCGACACCGGCCTGCTCTATCGTGCGGTCGGCTGGACGCTCAGGGAACGTGGCGGAGACGCGGACAATCCCGCCGATGCGCTTGCGGCCTGCCAGTTCGACAACGCCTTGCTCGACAACCCGGCCCTGCGCAGCGAAGTCGTAGGCGGTCTGGCCAGCCGTGTCTCGGTTCACCCCGAGGTCAGAATAGCACTCGACAAACGCCAAAAGGATTTTGCTCACCAACCCGGCGGTGCGGTGCTTGATGGCCGGGATATCGGAACGGTCATAGCTCCGGATGCCGATGTAAAACTGTTCGTAACGGCCTCATCCAACGCACGCGCGGTGCGCCGGTTCGAGGAAATGAAGCGCCGCGGCGAGCCCGCCAGTTTCGATGACATTCTGGCTGACATTTTGCGGCGTGACGAACGCGACCAAAATCGCGCCACGGCACCGCTCAAGGCCGCCGAAGATGCAGACTTGCTAGATACGACCGATTTGACTATAGACGCCGCCATTCAGCAGGCGATTGCCTTGGTGAATGCGAAGACAAGCGGCCGGCGCGACAAAGATCCGGCATAGCAGACAAATGGTGCGCAAGACGGGTTGGTAGGTAACCGGCTCGGTTTTGGCGCAGCTTTTGGCATTTCTGCCTGCCCTCGCATACATCAAATATTTGGCAGTTATCTGGGGATGCGGCGATCACATGAGGTGGTCGTGGCAATTTTGGTCCAAGACCGGCGGAACCAACCGCCTGGCCAGAAAAATTGACTATCAAGGATTGAACCATATGGCCTCAACGGCATTTCCAACCCGCGACGATTTCGCGGCAATGTTAAACGAATCACTCGGTGGCGAAGATCAGGGCTTTGAAGGCCGCGTCGTCAAAGGCACCGTAACCGGCATCGAAAATGACATGGCTGTCATCGATGTAGGATTGAAATCAGAAGGCCGTGTAGCGCTGCGCGAATTCGCCGCTCCCGGTCAGAAAGCCGACATTTCCATTGGTGATGAAGTCGAAGTCTATGTCGACCGCATCGAAAATGTGAACGGTGAAGCCATGCTGTCTCGCGATCGCGCACGCCGCGAAGCAAGCTGGGACAAGCTTGAAAAAGAATATGACGACGGCAATCGCGTTGAAGGCGTTATCTTCGGTCGCGTCAAAGGCGGCTTCACGGTCGACCTCGACGGTGCCGTAGCCTTCCTGCCCGGCAGCCAGGTCGATGTCCGCCCCGTGCGCGACGTGACTCCGCTGATGGACATCACCCAGCCTTTCCAGATCCTCAAGATGGATCGCAAGCGTGGCAACATCGTTGTTTCGCGTCGCGCCATCCTCGAAGAAACCCGCGCCGAACAGCGTAGCGGTCTTATCGAGTCGCTGGCTGAAGGTCAGGTTACCGAAGGCGTCGTCAAGAATATCACCGATTATGGTGCGTTCGTTGATCTCGGCGGTATCGACGGTCTGCTCCATGTCACCGATCTTTCCTACAAGCGGGTCAATCACCCGAACGAGATGATCAACATCGGCGACACGCTGAAAGTCCAGATCATCAAGATCAACAAGGACACGCAGCGTATCTCGCTTGGCATGAAGCAGCTCGAGAGCGATCCTTGGGACAGCGCGACCGAGAAATATGCGGTTGGCACGAAGCTTACCGGTTCGGTCACGAATATCACCGAATATGGCGCGTTCGTCGAACTGGAACCAGGCATCGAAGGCCTTGTCCACGTTTCGGAAATGAGCTGGACCAAGAAAAACGTCCATCCGGGCAAGATCGTTTCCACCTCGCAGGAAGTGGAAGTCATCGTTCTCGAGGTCGATACCGAGAAACGTCGTATTTCGCTTGGCCTCAAACAGGCTCAGTCCAACCCATGGACCGACTTTGCGGACACGCACCCGGTCGGCAGCACGGTTGAAGGCGAAGTCAAGAACGCAACCGAATTCGGTCTGTTCATCGGCCTTGAAGGTGACGTGGACGGCATGGTTCACATGTCTGACATCGCATGGGGCATTTCCGGCGAAGATGCGCTCAACCTCCACCATAAGGGTGAGCAGGTCAAAGCCATCGTTCTCGATATCGATGTCGAGAAGGAACGTATTTCGCTCGGCATGAAGCAGCTTGAAAAAGGTGCACCTGCCATGGGTGGTGCTGATACCGGCGGCCTCAAAAAGGGTTCGGTTGCAACCGTTACCGTTCTCGAAGTCCGCGATGGCGGCCTCGAAGTCCAGATGGGCGACGATGGCGCAACCGGCTTCATCAAGCGCAGCGATCTGGGCCGCGACCGCGACGAACAGCGTCCGGACCGTTTCCAGGTTGGTCAGAAGCTCGATGCCATGATCACCGGTTTCGACCGTTCGAAGAAACCGAACTTCTCGATCAAGGCGCATCAGCTGGCAGAAGAGAAGCAGGCTGTGGAACAATTCGGTTCAACCGATTCCGGTGCGAGCCTCGGCGACATCCTCGGCGAAGCGCTGAAAAAGAAAGAAGAATAGTTTCTTCAACCACAAGACGAAATGACAAGAAAGCCCTCCCCTTGATCGGGGCGGGCTTTTTCATTGCCAGCTCCCATTTTGGGGCAAATCTTGCGGCGCTCCCAAAGCCATTGAAAACGGACATGATTTCTGGCATCTATGGGGTGTAAATGACATCAGACTTCAAGGCTCTTAGAGTCTTTGCTGCATGAATTTTCGGGATTTCCCGGGAATCGGAAAGGTGCACCGATGATACGTTCTGAACTATTGGAAAAACTTGCCGAAGAGAATCCGGAATTGAAACCGGATGAAATCGAAAAAATCGTCGACCTGTTTTTCAATCAGATCAGCCAGAAACTGGCTGACGGTGGTCGCGTAGAACTGCGCGGTTTTGGCGCTTTCTCAACACGCCAGCGGAAACCACGCACGGGCCGTAATCCGCGCACTGGTGAATCAGTGGAAGTTCCGGCCAAGAGAGTGCCTTATTTCAAGCCTGGCAAAGAAATCCGCGAGCGGCTGAACAAAGGCTAATCCTCAAAATTTTCTGACATTATTCGTGTATGCACTTGACCGCGGACGCGCAATAATGCTTGTCGACAATATCCGACGGAAGTCGGGCCTACCGGTGCGGACGTGGCGAAATGGTAGACGCAGCAGACTTAAAATCTGCTATCCGAAATGGGTGTGCGGGTTCGAGTCCCGCCGTCCGCACCATTAGGAAAACTAGGCTTTATCACCATTTATCACAGCCAGATTAGGGCCGTCTGAATTGTCGCCAATCGTGCCTGTGTGTAATTCTGGTGTAATCGTGCCAAGTTTTCCGGTGTCAATTGCACTCATGGCCTTATCAATATGCTTGTCGTCCATGTGGGCATAACGCAAGACCATTGCCAACGTCTTATGTCCTGATATCTTCTGGATGGTCGGCAGGTCGATGCCAGCTTTGACAAGTCTGGTAATGCCGGTGTGTCTCATAACATGGGGCGTGACTTTTGCCGGGTCCAGCCCTGCCCTGATCGCGGCGCGTTCAAACTGCCGGTGCATCGTCCTCCGGTAAGGATGCTTTGCGCCTGCGGATTGGGTCGGGAACAGCCAGCCCTTTTTGTCCTCGCGCTGGTCACGCTCCTGCAATAGAATTTTGGTCAGGCTTTCGCTGATTGGTTGGGTTCGCTGCCCTGCCTTGGCTTCCTCAAGGTGGATGCGGCGCTGGTCAAAGTCTATATCATCCCATTTAATCCGCAATATCTCGCTATGTCTCATGGCGCTATTAAGCCCTATGATAACGAACAGCCACGTTGAGCCGTCCTGATCGGCAACAGCGCCGTTATACAGGGCCGCTGCGGTGTCGTCGGTCAGAACGACAATCTTTTTGCGTGGCTCCTCGCCCTTCTTTATCTTGGGCCGGTCCCCTTCTTTAATCCATTTCCATTCGACGAAATGGCTCATCATGTGTGAAAGCGTGGATAGTTCGCGGTTGACGGTCGCCTGCTTCGCTCCGCTGTCCAGCCGGTGGCGAGTGTAGTGCTGCACAAGAAAGCTGCTGATCTGGTCAGCCCTCTTCGATCCGAAATAGGGGGAAAGATACTGGCCTATATGCCTGCGCTTGTTGGGTAGGTCTTTGAAGCCCTTTTGACCCTGGCCGGTTGTCGCGGTCAATCGGTCCAGATATTCGGCTGCTGCCTTGGCAAATGTCCGATGGGTTTTCTTTCTGGTTGGCAGATCTAGTCTTTCCTCTCTGGCCTTGGTGCGAAACGACTCTATAGCGTTTTCCGCCTGCTCTCTGGTCACGCCCTCGCTCTGCCTGCCTATAACCCGGTGGATGCGCTGGCCATCAACCATGATGTTAATCGAATAGCGTAGATCGCCGGACGCTTGGCACAGGGCGGTTATCCCATGCTCTGTTAGGCTCTGGCCTTTCTCTAGGCTCCTGATAGCGGGGCGGGTCAGCTTAGCAAATTTAAGGGCCATGATTTACAAATCCTCAATGTCGGGTCGGTCTGTGACGATGGGACCTTGCAATTTATTCTTCGCCAAAGCTTTCCCTAATGCCTCAGCCTCCTGTTGCTTGGCAAAGGAGTCCGAAAAGACAATCCTAGCCTCAGTAACGTGGTTTCTAGCCTTCGGGATACTGGCCAACAGTGCGGACATTGCCGCGCCATGCGCTGGCGCTGCCTCGCTTCCGTCCTCGTCGGTTATATCCCAAGCCTCCGGGTCCTGCTCCAAATCAACGGCTAGAACATAACCGCATTGCCTAATTTCATCGCTAAGGAATTTTTCGGCCTCTCCTTCATAGACCTTGCCGCGAGATTTATTGGTCCGCGCTCGTGCCGCTCCAAAAATCCCGCCATGCGATCTTGAATTTTCAGCAAGAGTTGCAAAGGCGTTTTGCCACTCGTACTTTTTAATAACGCCGCAACGCTCCAATATTTCCAGCCGCGCATTTAGTGAGGCTTCGCGCCTGTCTAATTCATCGCCTGCGGCAAAAACTTCCTTCTGATTTTCCATCGGTGGCCGGAAGCGCAAAAGCTGCGCCTCAAGCAATGCCTTGGCCGCTGCAAAGGTGGCTGTATCTGCCTGCCACTGCTTCCCTGTCGCCTGCTCTGCATAGTCTATTTCTTTTTTCAGGTCAGACCATAGCGCTATCATTTGCGGGCCTCCTAGACCTGTTTCGGCATCGATACTGGATTGCAACCGCTCTAATATTTCTGCGTTGAGCGTGTTGCCGTTTGACTTCGCCTTGTCGGTGAGAAGTGCCTTTAGTTTTGTAGGCATCCGCAGTTTTGCAAATGTGTAATCGAGTCCACTGCCCTTCGGCCCAGCTTGTTTTTTTGTCATTTCGCCCTCCAATATGGGATTTCATGGGACGTTAAGCGAATAGATTTTCCACGTCAACCCTTTAGGTTCCAAAACAACCCCTTTTGCCCCTTGCGCCCAAGGTTAAATCATGCCAATAGAATAGGGGTCTATTTTGGAACCTATATTTGAAGGGAAAATTTAATGAATATCCAAGCAACGCCGGACGGTCGCGTATCTCGGAACGAAGCGGCAAAGTTTCTGGGCTTTAAGTCAAAGACGCTGGCCGAATGGCATCGTCTGGGAGTCGGCCCTGACAGCCTATTGGTTGGCGGTCGCCGGTTCTATCGTCTGGATGAACTGAAAGCGTACGCAAGCGGGGAAAAGCCTATCAGGCCGGAAGCTGCATGATTGCAGCCCTCGCTTCCCTCAATGAAAAAGGCCGTCCCGTGCAGGAACGACCTTTCTCGAATATCTTTGTAGACAGACGCTTTACGACAAGCACCGCTCTTATAGGGCAAATTGCCCTGAAAATCAAGTGGCGTTTAGGCCCTGTCTGCATGGATTCCATAACCAAAGGAATTTACAATGCACGACTATCAATTAACGGCCAAGCCGCAATCCACTGATAACAGGCGTCCGGTTCTCACCGTTCGGCATCCAGACGTTGAAACGCTCCTAAAGGGTATGCCTTCCACGGTGTCCGGCAATTGGGACGATGTGCGGCCATGGGCGCTCGAACTGATCCGCGCCCGCAATGCGTGGTCAATCCAAAATGCAGGAAAAAAACTCAACAGCCTCGGAAGGAAAAACTGATGAACTTTGAGCAACAACGCGCTGCGGCGCTCGCCATACTATCCAGCAATATGAAGGCCTCCCGAAAATGCGGCAGCTTTTTGGGCCAATGCGCGGTTGACGATACGCCGCTGACTGAACGGCAAGAACGATGGTTCGGCCAATTGGTCGAAAAGGCAGGGATTGAATTGGAGGCAGCACAATGACCGACGAAAACACAATGCCCGATTATCCAACCGGCCCCGGCTATCGCAAGGGCAGCGAGTCCTCAAAGGATGGGGCCAAGATGGCGGCTCCCTTCAAGCGGACGCAAGAGGAAATGATTATGCCGCTGGTGGTCGAGGCTGGCCCTGCTGGTCTGACCTATGCGGAAGCTGAACAGGCGCTCGGCGATGCAATCCGGCCTGACGTTATCCGGGCGCGTCTGTCGAGCATGAAAAAGGCGGGCAAGGTGGCAATGCTGCCAACCCGGCGCATGGGTGGCTGTAGTGTCCGTATATCGCCTTACTGCCTGCCACAGTACGCGCCAAAGCCGGATGATGGACAAGGCGAACTGGCGGGAATCGCCTGAACTATGGCGGGGGCTTTTGCGATATGGCAACCACGATATGCGGAAGCGGGAATTGCCACCTTCCCGCTTAATGCCGTGACGAAAGTCCCTGCTGTCGGAAATTACGATAAGGCGGGGCATCCTGCCTCACGTGAATGGGTTAAGAAATTTCAAGATTCTGAAGCGTTCGGCTTTCTCTGTGGGAAGCGTAGCAAGCTGTCGATCCTCGATATCGATACGCCTAGCGAAAATTTCCTAGCCGATTCACTAAAGCGGTTCGGCCCTTCGCCTATCATAGCAAGAACGCCGTCAGGTGGTTTTCATGCTTGGTATAAGCACAACGGCGAAGGCCGAAAAATCCGGCCGGAAAAGGGTAGTCCGTTTGATATTCTCGGCGGTGGTGTGGCAATCGCCCCGCCGTCTAATGCTGGCAAGGGTCAATACCAGTTTATTCAAGGCTCTCTGAACGACATAGGGCTGTTACAGCCTATGCGCCTGCCTGTGGTGGGCAATGACGCCCCATTGCCGCAAGATGGGTTATCGATGGCCCAGGCTAACGAGGGAAAGCGAAACGCTGCCCTCTTCAAGATAGCCTTGCGCCTCGCTCGTGATGCAGAAGGCATGGAAGCCCTGTTTAACCAAGTGGCCCTAGCCAATAAATCAACTATGGTTCCACCGCTCGACGATAGCGAAGTAATCACGGTGGCCGCTTCGGCATGGGATTATCAGTGCGCCGGAAAAAACTGGTCTGGTAGCGGTCGCCGGATCGTCAAGGGCTTTGATGAAATAGACGCCTTCATTCCAAAGGATGAGTTGCCTCACAAAGCTGCGCCGGATGCTGCTTTCCTATTGGATCTTCTGCGCCGTCTGCATTTCGAGCGCAATACGTTCGTTGTCGCCAATGCCATGCATGAAAAACTAGGATGGTCACGCAAACGATTTACGGCTGCGCGGTCATATCTGGAAAGCATGGGCAAGCTTCGGGTCGTCAAACCACCGGCCAAAGATGCCCCGGCCATATATGCCTTCTGAAAAATGCCAAATTTTGTCGCCGGTCAGTTTCAATTGGTTTTGCGTAATAAGGCAGGGGAGAGGGGGGAGGGTGTAAGTTATCATTACTGGTCAATATCGACCAGCCTTAATCTGACCAGCAATTCGACCTGTTCAAACAGGATAAAACAGGACCGACAATCAAACAAAGGAAAAACGGATGCACAAATTGGAAAAGAGATTGCGAAAAATTGAGGCGTGGACAACGGTTGACGTTCCTCATGCCGTGCAGTGGACTGCTGGCGAAACGTTCGAAGATGCGCTTGCTCGGTCGTATCGTCCGCACAATGCTACATCGCGGCGGCTTATCCATTTGCAGGTTGTGGAGGGTGGCCACGGCTCCCCTGTCGTCCCTGTGCCAATGAGCGCAGACCAGAAGGCGGAATATGCCAAGGCTCAATCATGGGCCGCTGGTGCAGACTAGATAGGCATATCCGGCGCTGTGCGGAATTGCTGGAAGCGCGGAAAGTTCAATCGGGACAAAATGGCCCTATTGAAAGCCGAAGAGAAGATGGCAGGAAGTGGTTTTGGACCAAAATGGCACGAAACCGAAAAGCGGCCCGCAACATAGCAAGGGCATCCCGCAACAAGCGGCAGGAGATTCAATCGCAGCAAAGTGCGCCGATTGAAAGTAAGCGCGAAGACGGCAGGACGCGTAAATTAATTTCGGTTCAAAATGACGCGAAATTAAAAAATGAACCAGAGGAAATAGGCACGAAAAAGCCCCGGCAACCATGACAGCTACCGGGGCAGTTCTCGCCGTGGCGAGTGACCAACTGGTTAGGCTATGTTTGCAAGCCTCTTTGTATCGGCAAGCAATGTCGCAATGATGGGGTCTTTGATCTGGTCGCTATAGCTGCCGCAATCATGCTCCGCGAATTTTTCCATCTTGTGGGCAAATGCCGCCATATCCTTCGCCGGATGCAACATAAGGGCCTGTACGGCCTTTAGTTGAATGTCGGCGTTGCGGTCGCAAGTCTCGTCGTCGGATGGCTGGTTGGCATTGGCCGTTGCTGTCTCAAGGGCATTACATAGGCCCTGCCAATCGTTCGGCTCCCCTGCCTCACTGTCGTCACGATTTAAAATATAGGCTTTCAGAACATCGCGGTTATTGGCCTGTTCGATTTCGGCCAACAGTTCGACGGTTCGCGGCAGGACTGTCGCTGGCTTTACAATGTTCAACTGATCGCAAGACACAGCATATCCGCCGCCGTCCTGCGTCCACAGGGCAAGCCAAAGCTTAGGGTCAAACAAAGGGCTTGCTCCACCGGTCAACAGTCGCCGCGTGTCGTCCAGAACGGATTGCAGGGCATGTTCAGGGATTAAAGAATGTGGGTGGTCGCGGCTGGCAATTTCAAGCTTTAGATGCGCTTCTGCTGTGTCGGCGGCGGGTGTCGCCCATATAGCCTCTTCGATCTGATACATGCGGGTTGCTTCGCTGTTTACTTCGGTGTCGTCGTCCAAGCAATTAACGTTGTTGAAAGCCGCCTTATACTCTGAAAATAATTCGGCGAAGGCTTTTCCATCAAATGGATTTGTTGTAGTGCTGGTCATAGTCGTTTCCAATCTTCGTTTGGTTTCGATTAGACCGGCTAACGGGACTGCAATCCTTGTTAGTCGGTCGTTAATCATCGTGATTAACTGATACAGTAAGTAACACCTTAACTTTATTGCGTCAACAGCTTTTATGCTATACGGTGTATCACTATGAACAAAACACAATGCAAAATGGCAAGAGCGGCCTTGGGCTGGCGGGCGCAAGACTTGGCAGACGCTGCGAACGTCCACCGGATAACGGTTGCGCGGTTTGAGGCTGGCGATGATATTGCCGATGATAGCGCCAAGGCCCTACAGGGGGCGCTAGAGGCGCAGGGCGTCAAATTTGGGCGTAAGGCTGGCCGGTCGTCTGTTTCGGTCCCTGACGGCGCTTAAAGCAGGAAGTAGACCAGTCCAAAGCCAATCACGAGGGAACCAATAGAGCAAGCGGCCTGAATCCAGAAGGGGGCAACAAAGGCGTTGCCTGCTGTCTGAAAGCGGCGCTCGACCGCCTGTCCTATCTTGCTGCCCACTGTCAGGCTGGCAAAGAGGATGGCCAACGATCCTACAATGATAACGATCTGGTTGCCTTCATTCATCCTGCCAGTATCGCGCAAATTGCCGCCGTGGTCAATATGCTGGCCGTTTTGCCCTCATTTCACCGCAAATTTAGGTCCTGTCCGGCCCTTTTTACTTGACTTTTCCTACCAATGTAGGTAAGGAGTGCTGACCTTTATAGGAGGTTTTATGCGCGGTCAAATACATCACACACCTGTCAGGTTTCGGGTCAATGAAGCCATTTTAGCGAAGGCTCAGGCCAAGGCGGAGCGGCAAGGCATGAGCCTGTCGGAACTGTTGCGCCATGCTCTCCGGGCTGAATTGGAAGACGCGGCCTGATTGGGGTTAGAGATGAACAAATATTACGAAGCAATCCAGACCAACGGCGGCTATGGGCCTTCACGCGCTCAAGTGCTGGATGCCAGCAACGAAGTTGTCGCGGTCTATGCTGATGACAGCGGGACACGCTTCACGGATGATGATGGCGCGGCCCTCGACTATGCGCCTTCGGACAATATTGGTATGGTAGAATTTTATTGGTCTGCCGCTGCTGGTCAAACATTGAAGATCATGGACCATCGGGGCAACTTCTGCCGCTCGATCCCTGATTTTGCAGCAAACTATATTCTGGATAATCTGGGCGGCTCCATTTCGCAATCACAGGTAACGGGCCTGTCTGACGTTCTGGGCGAACAAGGGGCCGCTGTTGCTGACGCAACGGACGCCGCAAGCGCAATCACGCAGCTAAACGCCCTGCTCGACCGATGCCGCGACCATGGGTTGATTGCGGCATGAACAGACCAGAAGCAACTCTTGGGGAAATATTGGGCGCTGCGCTTCGCTCGCCTTATGTCGGTATCTCATACGATGAGGCGCGGCTGATCGCGGCAACATCGCTTGTCAGTGATATTTGCGCGTCTGGCATAGATGCTGACTTTGAGGCGGTTTGGGACTTTCTCGTTCATCTGCCTGACAACATGCTGCCGATGCTGGAAACGCCGCAAGGCTGGTATGTCTTATCGGCAATGATCGCGGACAACTTTGGTTCAACCGGGCGCGTGGTCGTGCCGAACATTCACTAGCGGGGCAAACTGAATGAGCATTTTTCAAACTCTTTCAAAGGCCGCTGCTGGCGACAAGGACGCGCAAATTGCAATGGTTCGTTATGCTACGGACCTGATTGGCCATCCAGACACGGATGCGGTTTTCGCGTTAACTGAAGCCAGTGTCTTTGCTCGCCTCGCTGCCGCTCAAGGCGGCGATGATGAACGCTCGTTGCTTGCCTGCACCTTGTCGGACTTGGGCGTTGCCCTCCAGGCTAAAGGCCAGGGGGAATTGTCAGACGCAATGTATGGCGAAGCGGTCGCGCACGTAGACGCAATGGCTGAAAGCGGCAACGTAGATGCTGACAACAGCTTGCCCGTGATTTCCGGCAACGCAAGCAAAGCGATCATGCAAAACGCCAAGATATTCAAAGACTATTGGAGAGAAGAGAATGTTTAGCCCCCAGCAAAGACGCCCCGGCAATCTGTCGCAATTCCTCGGCCAGCTACAAAGCGGCGAACAGGGCGCAACGTTGCAGCCTGTCCCGATGGACGCACAGCAAACAGAATTGATGCAGCAACCAGCGCCGCAGGACAACAGCCGCAGGGGTCCGCAAATAGGCGGTATCTTTGGCCGCAATCGCACTTCCCAGCAACCGCCGTTGCAACGCCCTGAAAGCCTGCCCGATACGCGCTCCAAGCACATCTTCGGCAAAGGGGGTGTTGGTTGGGACGTAATGGGGACAATCGGCGATACGCTTTTGCAGCGCAACGGCAATGCTCCGGTATATGCGCCTTACATGAAGCAGAAGCTGGCGCGGCGGGCTGAACAGGAAAAGAGCATTGCCCGCCAGCAATGGGAATATGATATGGCCCAGCAACAGCGGGAATGGATGGCACAGGACAAAGATGCGGCACAACGCGCCCCGCAAGTCTTTATGTCCAATGGCGACCGCGTACAATTCGATCCTGTCAGCGGCGAATCCACCGTCCTTTATGATGGGCAGGAGCCTTTTGAAGATTACGCGCAGGGCTTGGGTTTGGAGCCGGGAACGCCGGAATATACTCGCGCATTGCAGGATTATGTTCTCAAGTCGTCCGGTCCAACTGCTAATGACTATGATGTTAAGCTTGATGGTGTCCGCACCAGCAACGACATAAGCCGGAAGCAAGCGCCAACCTATCGCCAAAGCAATCCACGGCCAAGGGCTGCGCCTCGTGGTCGCACATCGTCACGCAGACCAGCGGCAACGGGGCCGGGTGGCAAGCGGATTGAATGGGACGGAAAAGCATGGGTGGCGGCTAACTAATGCCCCTGCCTTCCCCTCCTCCGGGCTTCACTTTGGAAAACGCGCCTCGCCGTGGTGGCAAGGCTTTGCCTAAAGTGCCTCCACCGCCTCCGGGCTTCGAACTAGAGGCAACGGGTGACGTTGTGGATGGTGACACTATCCGCCTTCAAAATGGCCAGACAGCGAGGGGCTATGGCTTCGATGCGTTTGAAAGCAGGCAAACCGGGACGGTGAACGGCCAGCCGGTCGCGCTTGGCCAGTTGTCAACCAGTGCGCTTGACAGATTGGTAACGCCGCAAACATCGGTGTCCTCGACGGGCAAGGCGTCCTTCGGTCGTCCGGTCGCCTCGTTCAACAATGGCGGTGCTGACGTTGGCCGGTCACAGATTGCAAGCGGCCTCGCCCTGCCTGCTCTGGATTATCTCGGCCAAGACCCGGCGCGGGGTCAGGATTATGTTGCCGCACAACGTGAAGCAATCGGGGCTGAAAGCGGGGCCTATGCAGGTCAATATCAAGAGCCTGCGGCCTATCGCAAGCAGGGGAAGGCCGCGCCTATGGTCGGCAAGATTCCCATGGAGCCGGACGTTTATCAAGAATATTCCGGTCTGCTTCGCAATTCCAGCACAACGCCAGAACAATTGCAGCAATGGGCAGCAACCAAGGGCAAGACCATTGCGAACGCTCCTGAATTGCTTTCATTCATGCGCCGCAATCCAAGGGCAACTGTAAGCCAGTATTGGCAGCAAGAGGACGTTCAAGGCGCTCCTGTGGTCAAGGATGGCCAGAACATCGCCACAAGGCACATGGGCGCTCTGAATGAGGGTATAGTTGATACGCTCGGCGCTCCGGTCGATCTGGTCAACATGGGCCTTGATGCTGTCGGCCTGCCGGTCAGCGATAAGCCTTTGCTTGGTTCGGAAATGATACGGGACGGCTTTCACTCTATGGGCTTCGGTCAGATTGATGAAAGCACCGCGCCGCGCTCTGATCTGGAACGCTATACGCAAGCCTTCGCTCGTGGCACTGGTCAGGCTATCGTTCCCGTTGGCGGCTCTATCGGCTTTGGCAGCAAGATTGCCAATCGTGCGCCTTCACTGGTGACAAGGGCAAGTCCAACCCGGCAAGCCCTTCGCACAAGCGCGGTTGATTCTGCAAAGGCTCCTGCTGCTACTGCTCTTGCCGAATTGGGCGGCGCAACCGGCGCTAACGTGGCTGGCGAATATGCCAATGATGTTGCACCGGGCAACGTATGGGCGCAGCTTGCCGCACAAACCGTTGGTGGCCTTGGTGGTGGATATGCTGGCTTCAAAGCTACGCCGGGACGGTTTAGCCTTCCCGCCCCTTCAAAGATCGGTCAATCTGCCCCTGCTGGTGACATTCCGCCACCGCCTCCCGGTTTCACTATGGAGCGTCCTTCATCCATTGCATCGGATAGCGGTCTGGCTGATCCATCCGTCCGGCAACGTGACGTTATCGACGTAAACAAAGTTCGACCTCTCCTGCAACAGCCGACTGAAGCGCAGCTTGCCGCGTCTGCTCAACGCATTGCGCCGGATGATATTCTCCCCATGCCAAGTAACAGGATTGACGGGCCGGATGGTGCGGACGCAATTCAGGCTGGCCGCTATGCAGAAGTGAAGCCGGTCGATGAACGCTCATTACTTGAAGGCCGCGCCTTTCAGTCTCAACGCAACCCTGAAAACTATCTGACGCACAAAGGGCCTATGGACTTGGTGTCGTGGGTTCGCTCTCGTGGTGGCCTTCAGGAGCAAGTCAGCGGCGCAACGGCTGAGGCCGGTCGAGCATTGCAAGCCTTCCGTATTGCAGCGGATAGCCGGGACGCTCCGGCAAATGTCCTGCGTGGTCTGGTTGGTAGTGCTGGCGGTCCTCGCCGGATTCAGGACGCTGCGGACGCAATCATTGATCTGGCGGAAGACCCTAGCAAGCTGAATCGGTTTTCTGAAAAGGCCATGAAACCCGGCTTTAAAGATATGGCCGTTGAATTGTGGTATAACTTCCTGTTGTCCGGGCCTCAAACCCATGTCGTGAATATGACCAGCAACACGCTAACGGCTCTGGCGCAATTGCCAGAACATGCGGTTGCGGCAACAATTGGCGGCGCTCGTCGTGCGCTTAATTCCGATGCGGTGGATAGGGTGATGTTCTCTGAATTGGGCGCAAGGTCGGCTGGCCTGCTCCAAGGCACGAGAGAGGGCTTAAGGCAAATGGCGCGGACGTTCCGCACTGGTGAGCCTTCGGACGCTGTAACCAAGGTTGAGGATCTCGCACAAAAGGCAATCCCCGGCAAAGTTGGTGAAGCGTTGCGGATTCCCACAAGGGCGCTGGCTGCTGAGGATGAACTATTTAAGGCAATGGCGCGGCGTATGGAACTGTCGGGCCTTGCTGTCCGTGAAGCTGGCAAAGAGGGCTTGAAGGGCAAGGCTGCGAAAGACCGGGCAGCGGAACTGTTGGCTGATCCTACTGACGAAATGCTGCAACAGTCGTTCGACTATGGCCGCTATCTGACGTTTACAAGGCCGCTTGGTCCTGTTGGCAGCAAGATTTCAGGCGTCACACAGGACTTGCCTATCCTGAAGGCTATCCTGCCTTTCGTGCGGACTCCTACCAATCTGTTCAAGTTTTCTATCGAGCGGTCGCCATTGGCTCCGTTAATGAAAGAATGGCGCAAAGAGGTTGCCGCCGGTGGCGCTCGTCGTGATATGGCGCTGGCCCGGTCTGCTGTCGGCTCTGGTTTCGGTGCGATGATGGCAAAGGCTGCTGGTGAAGGCTATTTGACGGGTGCGCCTCCCTCTGACCAATCCAAAGAGAGATTACTTCGAGCCGATGGCTGGCAACCTTACTCAATCAAGGTTGGCGACAAATATTATTCCTATCTGCGCCTCGATCCGTTCGCCTCGACCATTGGAACGGCGGCTGATCTGGCAACCATGGGCGACGGAATGTCTGAGGCTCAACAGGCGGACGGTGCAACGCTGCTGGTTGCTTCGATTATGTCGAACATGGCAAGCAAGACTTGGCTATCCGGCATGACTGATTTTCTGTCTGCTCTGGATGACCCGGAACGCAATGCCGATTGGTTCCTAAAGCGTCTGGCTGGTTCTGCTGCTGTGCCAACTGGCGTTGCTCAAGCGGCCCGATATAATGACCCGACATTCCGCGACACGGAAACAACGGGCGAATATATCCAATCACGGATTCCCGGCATGGGTGCAAGCCTTCCGTCAAAGCGTGATTTTTGGGGGCAACCGATTGCCGGTGAAGGCGGTCTAGGGCCTGATGCCATTTCGCCAATTTGGGAATCGACCCGCAAGAATGACCCTGTAACAAATGAACTGCTCCGGGTGGGCGTTCGATCTGGTGCGCCTCAACGTGGCGATATGACCGGCCATCAATACGCAGACTTTCAAGAGAGAGCCGGGACAATGGCCAAGGCCAGCATTGGGGCGATGATTAAGACGCCGGAATATGAGGCGCTTTCAAATGACCAAAAGGTCAAACAGATAAAGGATATTATTTCAGACAGTCGGCGGGAAGCAAAAAAAGCAATGTTCGGTTCCCCTGCCAAGTCTCGCCCAGCTGCTAAACGTCAGCCTGCCGATATTCCGCCGCCGCCTCCCGGTTTCCAGTTGGTGCAATAATGAGTAAAAAGCCGATAAATAGCGGGCAAAAATCGGATGGGACATTCGCGCCGGGTAACAAGCTGGGCGGTCGTCCAAAGGGTGCGCGAAACAAAACAACGCTGGCTGTCGAGGCTTTGCTGGATGGCGAAGCGGACGCAATCACGCGGAAGGCAATTGAAATGGCCCTAGAGGGTGACGGGGCCGCAATCCGCCTGTGTCTTGAGCGGTTGCTGCCAGCCCGGAAAGATAGCCCGGTTGTGTTTGCCCTGCCTACCATTGCAACGGCGCTGGATGCTGTCACGGCTTCCACGGCGCTATTGTCGGCTGTCGCTGCTGGTGAAGTCACGCCGGAAGAGGCTGGCAAGGTGATGGGCCTGCTAACATCGCATAAGCAATTGGTCGAAATCTGCGACTTGGAAACACGGTTGCAGGCATTGGAAGAGAGGGACGGAAACAATGGGACAGCTTAACCGCCGAATTTCACGGCTCGAAATGCAAAAGCCGGTGGGCTTATCGCCTGCGCTCAAGCAATGGCTTGGCCAACCGCTATCAGACCATGAGATTGCAACGCTGGATGACAGCGCCGGGATTGACGCCGATTTTGACGATATGGACTTGTCTGGAACGTCCCCTGAATTTCGGGCGTGGATAAGCCAATGAACCGGCTGACTCGCCGGATGATGGCACTAGAGAGGCGTCTAGGCGTGGTTCCTTATGCTGATTGGTCTGATAGCCAGCTTGTCGAGCGCATGAATGACATTGCGCAGATATTCCGCAATGCTGGCTTTGCCATGCCCTCGCTCGACCCTGATTGTCCTGATCCTGAAATTCTGGATAGCTTTATATCAGAAGCCAAAACTGCCTGTGTGTAATTCTGGTGTAATCGTGCAAGGGCAATCCAAGATGTTTCGGGAATGTTCCTTTTGCCCGATTGGCCGCTTTTCCCTCTATTCCTAATGAGTCGGGGATAGTTCGGGAATTGCCAAGAATGTTGCAGGACTAGACTTAAAATCTGCTATCCGAAATGGGTGTGCGGGTTCGAGTCCCGCCGTCCGCACCAGTTTAAGACGAGCCCCTTGCCCGAACCTCATAATTGAGCAAGATATCCAGACCATAGCGACCGGTTATCCCACTAATAATATCATCGGAGCCAACCCATGCTCAGCCCGATCATCATCGCAGCCATTCTCTGGGCTATCATTCTCGCGGGTGCCAGCGGCTTGCTCACCGATATCGGCCCCTGGTATCGCGAGCTCAAAAAACCCGCATGGCAACCACCAGACTGGCTCTTCGGACCAATATGGATGATCATTCTCGGGCTCGCTGCCTGGGGGGCGATTTTGTCGTGGGATCAAACCAGTGGCCAGTCGGAACAAGCGATCCTGATTGCCATCTACGGGGCCAATTTTCTGTTCCATCTGCTCTGGTCCCCCCTGTTCTTCAAATATCAGCGACCAGACTGGGCCCTGATCGAGGTCGTGTTTCTGTGGTTATCGGTTACCGCAATGCTGGCCATGACCTGGAGCCTAGCTCCGCTGGCGGGGTTGATAGTCCTGCCCTATTTCCTCTGGGTCACATTTGCGGCGCTGCTCAATGCGAAAATCGTGCAGTTGAACGCGCCATTTGGCTGACCGCGGGAGAATCAAAAGGGTTCCGCTTTGTCACCACAGCAAAAGCATCTAGACAAGCGACATGCGATGTCTCGCCCTTCTCTTTCCATTGCTGTTGCTGATATCCTGCGCCAGCCATCCCGCGGTCGACACCGCGCCTGGGCCGGAACAGATTGTCCGGTTGTCCGATTCGGAGATCAAGGGACTCGACCCGCAAAAAGTCTCTGACCTGTCATCGCTTCGCGTGGCAGCCGACCAGTTCGAGGGGTTGACCCGTCTGGGGGCCAGAGGAGAACCGGAGCCGGGTCTCGCTGAAGACTGGAAAGTCTCTCCGGACGGACTGACATGGACCTTTGCTGTGCGAAAAAATCTGCAATTTTCCGATGGCACCGCTTTTGATGCGACGCTGTTTCCCGCCTTATTGCAGCGCCTGCGCGCGCCGGAAACGGCCGCGGCTACAAAGGTCCTGTTCGGTAATATCGTGGCAATCAAGGCCCTCGACGGCAATAGCGTGAGCGTAACCCTCGCCGCTCCTGACCCGTATCTGCCGGCCCTGTTGGCGCATCCGGCGATGGCGGCCATTCCGCTCCATCGGATCGACAAGGTCGGGAACAGATGGACTTCGGAACGACCGATGGTCACAAGCGGCCCGTATCGCTTGGCCGAGTGGAAGCTGAATGACCACGCCCGGCTGACGCGCAATCCCGAATGGCACGAGGAAGCCGCAGCGATCGCAACCGTCATCTGGAAACCGATGGATGACAGTCTTTCCGCCATGCGCCTGTTTCTGTCCAATGGCGCGGATATTGCCGCGGATTATCCGGCAAGTCGGCATCAGTGGCTGCAGGAAAACCATCCCGCCGCTGCCCATAGCGTGCCTTATCTTGGCAGCTATTATTTTGCCTTCAACACCCGGGTTCCGCCCTTTGACGACCGCCGGATCAGGGCCGCATTGTCGATGGCTGTCGAACGCGAGTGGATCGCCGGCAAGGTGATCGGTATCGGCAATATCCCCGCCTGGGGATTATTGCCACCCGGTCTGGCCGGACCGGGATCTGCCAGGCCCGATTGGGCAGACTGGCCGCGAGAGAAACGTTTGCGCAAGGCCCGCGCGTTGCTGAGCAAGGCCGGCTATGGGCCAAAGAACCCGCTGCGGTTTGAAATCCGCTTCAACAGTTCAGCGGAACATCGCAGAGTGGCTGTCGCGATGGCGGCGATGTGGAAACCGCTGGCGGTCGAGGCAAGCCTGTTCAACAGCGAAGCCGCGCTGCATTTCGCTGCGCTGCGGCGGCATGAATTCGCATTGTCGCGTTCGGGCTGGATCGCCGACCTCCCGACGCCGGAAAATTTCCTGCTTGTTCATCAGCCGGCGAATGGCGATGGTAATTATTCCGGCTATGATAATCCGGACTATGACCGGATATTGGCGCGGGCAATTGCCGAACCGGATCCGTCGCGGCGTCAAATATTGATGCGCAGCGCGGAAGCGCTGTTGATCGAGGACATGCCGATTCTGCCACTCTATTTCTACGTCACCCGCAGTCTGGTGGCCAAGCGCATTGCAGGATGGGAAGATAATATTTCCAATGTGCATCCCAGCCGGACTCTGCGTATAAAGCCGTGATGATTCCCCGTTCGGCATTCCGACTCAAAACTGTCGCAGCAGCGCTGGCAATGACATTGCTGGCGGCCTGCAGTTTTGCCGAAGACGAAGACCAGGTGCGAGTCACTGTGATTGAGGATGGCTCAACCAAGATAAATCCCATTGGGATCCGGCTGAACTTTGCCTCGGCGACGATGCGCGCGGCAATCGCCAAAGGCTTGGTCGGACTGGATGAAGAAGGTCGAGTAGTGCCCGCGCTTGCCGCCCGCTGGATCGTTTCCGACGATGGCCTCAGCTATATTTTCCGCCTGTTTGACGCGAAATGGGATGATGGTCGGCAGATTACCGCCGAGCGGGTCGCACGCTTGCTGCGCGAACGTTTTTCCGAACTTCGCAAAAGCCGATTGCAAGATGACGTCTCGGTAGTCGACGAAGTGGTGTCGATGACCGGGCGGGTGATCGAGATCAGACTGGATTCACCACATCCCAATTTCCTGCAATTGCTTGCTCAACCGGAAATGGGCCTGTTCCGTGCCGGCCATGGCGCTGGCCCCATGCGTTTGCTCAGCGAAGGCGATGACATCAAGCTTAGTCGCTTTGACGAACCTTCCCAGAAGGAAAAAGACGAAGAAGAAGATGATGATGATGATGATGACCGCTGGGTATCCTTGCGCGCCGAGCAGGCCGCTGCCGCCATCGCCCGCTATCGGGCCGGCGGCGTACAAGTGGTTCTGAATGGCAAATATCATCACCTGCCGCTGGTCGATGCGGCAAGCATCAGCAGCGGGGACCTGCGTCTCGACCCGGTCGCCGGTCTGTTCGGGTTGCGTTTCATCCGCGCCGATGGATTCTGGGCGGTTCCCGGCAATCGCGAAATTCTGGCGATGGCTATCAATCGGCCTGCGCTGCTAACCTCTTTTCCGGGCGTCAGTGCCTGGCAGAGTCGGCTGAAGATGATCCCCGAAGCGCTCGATGTCGAGGGGATTAACACCTATCCCGACTGGGCCAGCATGACCATGCAGGAGCGGGTCGCCTTCGCCAGAAACCATATCGCACGATGGAAGGCTTCGGAAGGAGCGATCACCCCGCTGACCATTGCACTGCCCGACGCGGCCGGTGCGGATATCCTGTTCAAGCGCATCCAGGCTGATATGAGAAGAGTGGGACTGGACGCGAAAAAAGTGGGTATCAACGCGGACGCCGATGTGGAGTTGCTTGACGAGATCGCACCCTATGATAGCGCGCAATGGTTTCTCAAGCAGTTCACCTGTGCAAAAACCCGGGTCTGCCTGAACGACGCCGATGCAAGAATTAGCGAAGCCGACGCAGCGACCAATTTGCAGATCAAGGCCAGGCTTTATGCCGAGGTGGAGAAAATCCTGGTCGAACATTATAATTTCATTCCGATCGCCGTTCCCATCCGCTGGTCGATAGCGAGAACCGGTCAGCGCGGCTTTGCAGTCAATGCACGCGGCTGGCATCCATTGAATACGCTGGTGGGCATACCTATATCACAACTGTAGTAGGTGCGTAAAACAGGGAGGTCCCATGGCCATTTCCGAAGAACAGTTAAAACGTCTAGCCGAACAATTGCCCGACGTCAGCCGCGATCCGCAATCTGTGCGCACTCGCGTCGAGGCGATGGAAAAAGTGCTGGAGCGGGCCTTTGTGATTCCGGGCGTCAATCGGCCGATCGGGATGGATTCCATCATCGGGCTGATTCCAGTCGTGGGTGATATCGCCACCGCGCTGATGGGCGCCTATATCGTCTGGGAAGCCCGCAATCTGGGCATGTCCAAGCTGCAACTGACCCGCATGGCGGCCAATGTCGGTATCGATACCGCCCTCGGCGCGATCCCCTTTGCTGGCGACGTGTTCGACTTTTTCTGGCGCTCGAACACAAAGAATCTGAAGATCATCCGCAAGCATCTCGACAAGCATCATCCCGGCACACGGACGATTGAAGGCTAGGCAACCGGAAAGCGGGCCGCGAAATCTTCCAGCCCGATCCGTGCGCTGTTAGCGGCAAAGCTGATCGTGTGGTAAGTTCCGCATAGCGCCATTATTTCCAGCTGCTCTTCTTTGGACCAGAGCCGCTGAAACGATGCGAGATTTTCTTGTGCCATGGTTCCCGAGCGACACAAATCATCGATTGATGCCAACAGGGCTTTTTCCTTTCCATCCCACAGCGAATCATCACATTCGGCATTTTTTGTTGCAACAATCTGCTCTTCTGTAAATCCGGCAGCCGAAGCGAATATGGCAACATGGACGCCCCATTCATACTCGCAGTCATTATTGGCGGTCGTCCGCAGAATAACAATCTCGCGCTCGCGGAGAGACAAGGGACTGCCCTTGTCCAACAGATTGGGCACCGCTTTTTTGGCGAAGCGAGCGCTGTTCGCAAACACCCGAAACAAGTTCAGCAAATAGCCGTCCTGATGGGGATATCGCTCCATTACCGCAGCCAGTTCCGGTGTATATGGCGGCATGAGAGGGGTCAGGATATTGCTCATATTTCGAATCCTTGCTATAATTTCTGTAGCATTACTATGCTACTGTTTATGTAGCGTCAAGAAAGCATCGGCCTTGAGCAATAAGAAAAGTAACCGCCCCGTCATGATCCTGCTGGATTCACTGGGAAAAAGATGGACTTTACGGATCATGTGGGAGTTGAGAAACGGGCCGTTTACGTTCCGCGCTTTGCAAGAATCCTGCGACATGCTGTCGCCGACAACGCTCAACGCCCGGCTTCGGGATTTGAAAGCCCTGGGAATTATCGAGCACCAATCTGACGGATATCAGTTGACTGCCAAAGGTCTGGAGCTGGCCAAAGTCATGATCAGTCTGACCGATTGGGCAAATAAGGAAATCAGCCCCCGCGCCAGATCTTGACCGGCACATCCGACGAGACCGACCGCATATAGGCCGGACAACGCTGCGGACGAAAACTCTTGCCGAGACAGAGCTTCACCTCCTGCAACCAGCCACGCGCATTCACCTTCAACCTGATCATATCGGGCTGAAGCCCCTCGTTCGCCGCAGCAAAGGCATTGCGAAACTGCCCCGCCGTCAGCGGTTTGCGCGAGAGCCGGTCCATGTCCGGAAAACGCACAGCATCGAACATGATCCGCGACACACGAAAATAGGTTTCCGGACGCTTGGTCATGCAGGTTCCGTGCTTCGCCCATTCATGCGCCATCATCTTGGTGGTCGGCATCATGCAGAAATTGCGTTTTATCACCGCTGGCGGCAACGCCTTTGTTGGCGCGCAATATTGCGGATAGGCGGGACCATTTGTGTCGGGCCACAGGCCGTGGAGAATGAACCCGAAGCTGCCGTCCTCGCCGCTGCACTGCGTCTTGTCGCGGCGGCTATCCTTGCGGGTGCGGCAATATTCGGGCGACCAGCTAAGCGCCAGCGTATAGCTGGTGACGGGCTTGATGCGGCGCGGTTCCGAGGTCGGCTTGCGTTCGGCGGGCGCGCTGAGGCCCGATGGCGGGCGGCATTGGTAGGATTGGGCTTGGGCGGGTGTTGCTGCCAGAGCCAGTAATAAGAATAAAGCCACTTGTCGCCCCAGCGAAGGCTGGGGCCTGACCCGAGTTTCACGTAGCTCAGACGACTGGCCTGGATCCCGGCCTTCACTGGGACGACGGTTGCTAAACCTGTTCAAAATCCAAACCTATATCCGCAGCCGGGGCCGATTGCGTCAACCTTCCCACCGAAATATAGTCCACCCCGGTCTCCGCCTTTTCGCGGATCGTCTCCAACGTCACGCCGCCGCTCGCCTCTACCGGTACGCGGCCACCGATCAGCGTTACTGCACCGCGCAGGGTCGCCGGTTCCATATTATCGAGCAGCAAATCGGTGGCTCCCGCCGCCAGCGCCGGTTCGATCTGGTCGATACGATCGACTTCGCAGATGATTTTTTCGACGCCCGCTTCCCTGGCGCGCCGGACCGCTTCACCAACCGATCCGGCAACCGCAACATGATTGTCCTTGATCATGGCTGCATCCCACAGACCCATGCGATGGTTCTGCGCCCCGCCCATCCGCGTCGCATATTTCTCTAGCACCCGCAGGCCCGGTATCGTCTTGCGGGTATCGAGCAATATACAGCCAGTCCCCTCGATCCGCCGGACATAATCATTGGTCATGGTCGATATGCCGGTCAGATGCTGCACCGTGTTAAGCGCGCTGCGCTCCGCGGTCAGCATCGCCCGGCCCTTGCCCCTGATCCGCATGATATCGGTGCCAGCCACGACCGCCTGGCCTTCGGCGACGAGAATTTCAATCTCAACATCCGGGTCGAGATAGCGGAAAAACGCTTCCGCAATCGGCAGTCCGGCAATCACCGCATCAACGCGGCTGTCCATCACGCCGGAGAACATAGCATCGGCGGGAATAACCGCCTCGGAGGTCACATCCTTCCCCCCATCACCAAGCGGCCCGCCGAGATCTTCGGCGAGGGTGGATTGCACAAAAGCAGTAAGGTCGAAGCGGTCTAGGGTAAAGGTCAAGTCACTCACCCCTCATGCGCCAGATCAGTCGGCCCCAGGTCCCCCTGCCCGACCGTCGCGCTGGCCATTTCCATCATCTTGTCGATCGACTTGCGGGCCTGCAAGCGCAACTCCTCGTCCATCTCGATGCGCGGCTCCAGATCACGCAGAGCGACGTAAAGCTTCTCCATCGTGTTGAGGGCCATATAGGGGCAGATATTGCAATTGCAGTTGCCGTCCGCGCCAGGGGCCCCGATGAAATTCTTTTCCGGCACCGCCTTTTCCATCTGGTGGATGATATGCGGTTCGGTGGCGATGATGATCGTGTCGCCTTCAAATGCCTTGGCATATTTCAGGATCGCGCTGGTCGAGCCGACCATGTCCGCGTGATCGAGAATATAGGCGGGGCATTCAGGATGGGCGGCGACCGGTGCACCGGGATGCTGCGTCTGCAGCTTGAGCAACTCGGTCTCGCTGAACGCTTCGTGGACGATGCAGACGCCGGGCCAGAGCAGCATGTCGCGACCGGTTTTCTTGGCGATATAGCCGCCAAGATGCTTGTCCGGGCCAAAGATGATCTTCTGGTCGAGCGGGATCTGCGAGAGAATATGTTCGGCTGACGAACTGGTGACGATGATGTCGCTCAGCGCCTTCACCTCGGCCGAGCAGTTGATGTAGGTCAGCGCGATATGATCGGGATGTTCGTCGCGGAACGCCTTGAACTTGTCAGGCGGACAACTGTCTTCGAGGCTGCAGCCGGCATCCATATCTGGCAGCACGACGATCTTCTCCGGCGACAGAATCTTAGCCGTTTCGGCCATGAATTTCACACCGCAGAAGGCGATGACATCGGCATCGGTTTCCGCCGCCATTTTCGAAAGTTCGAGACTGTCGCCGACAAAATCGGCAATATCCTGAATTTCCGGCTTCTGGTAATAATGGGCAAGGATGATCGCATTGCGTTCCTTGCGCAGCTTGTTGATTTCCTCAACAATATCCACTCCGGCCAAGCTGCCACCAATTCCATCACGTGCGTCCATTATTCATTCCTATTTCCTGTTCCGTTCATGTTGAGCTTGTCAAAATTTGCTCTTGCCGCCCTTGTCAGGCTAGGGCGAACGGAGTTTCTGATTCCCGGGTAGTTTAGGACAAGTCGTCGTCCAAAGGAAATCAATTGCTGATACGGAATTTGACAATTCGGTCGGTCACTTTCTGCTCCGCATCCATGCCGCCCAAAATATAATAGTCCTGACCCGCCTTCGCGAGGCCCCGATGATCCATGCCCGGTTCCGCCAGCCGCCCCAGCTCGATCCATTTGTCGGATCTCAGATCATAAGCGAAAAAACCACCCGACGGCTTGGCCGGAACCCCGTCATAGCCAATGCCGTCATAATTATAGGGATTGTCACCGCCGCCCGCAAAAATGATCCGCTGGCTGGTCTCATCGCCAATCGACGCCATCCGGTATTTCGCTGAACCGGCATGGGCATCGACCCCGCGCCAGGTAATCTGCGTCGGATTTTCGGGATCAATATCGCCGCGCCAGGTCAGCTTTGCCGCAACAAATTTGCGTTTTCCATCGGCGAATATCGACGCAACGCCATCGGTAAGGATGATACTATCGCCCGCAATTCCACCGCTATGACCGAAGACAGGCGTCCCGGGAAAGGCAGTTGCTTCGGTCCACGCGCCGGTCTGGGTGTCAAACATCTGCACAGTGCTGACATTGCCTTCGTCATGCCAGCCGGAGATCAGATAGATGAAGCGATCCTGATATGGCACCGCCAGCATATCATCGACCGGTGTCGGCATATCGGCCTTTTGCTCATAGCGTCCGGTTGCGGGATCGAAGGCGAATACTTCCGGCGTGGAAATCTCATCGCCATTTGCGGCGACGCTATAGCCACCGAAAATATATATCTTGCCCGCCACATTCACCGCCGCGCTGGCCAAACGGCCTTCCGAAACCGGAACCGGGCTGATGGCCTTGCATGATTGCGTGGCAATCACGCAGGCATAAGCTGCGTTACTGGTATCTTTCCAGCTCTTGCCCGCCTTCAGACCATTGAAACTGTACAGGGTCGGACCATCAGGACCATCGGCCACAGCCACCGCATTATTGGAGATCGGCTCAGGAAGGGCAAAAGCCGCAATCTGGGATACCGGTTCCTTTTGCGCGCGCTGTTCACAGCCTGCCAAAGCCATTCCGGTCATCAGCATGACCAATATACTAGTTTTATTCAGCTTCATTCTGTCTCTCCCCGCTTCTTCTGCTGCTCTGCCAACACCTCCCTGATCGGCCGAGAATAGTCCCAACGCTCCTTATAACGGCTGCGTTCATACGGGAAAAAAGCATCAATTTTCGCCTCCACACCAGCGGCCTGCAGCGGAACTGCAAAATTGTGGCGCACGGCCCGGCGCGCTGATTCCCGTGCCAGCCGTATCTGCACCGGATTTTGGGCCTGCTTCGCCAGTTCCTCGACACCCTTTTTACGATTGACCTGATCCAGAACATTTTCCGCATCGGTCAGGGCCATCAATATGCCGCCATCATCATAGGTCTGAATCTGCTCGATATGCACCTCCGGTCGGGCGATTTCGATCGCTGGCATCTCGACATAGAGCGTATCATCACGGGCATCCCAGCGGACATCCTCCGCATCGAGCTTGGCAAGATCGAGCTCATAGCGCACCGTGCCGGGCATGATCAGGGTCTTGCGCGCCGACAGACCGAGTTTGTTCAGCGTGGTGGTGACCGTGGCATTATAGCTCGCCGAGAAGACCGTCAGTCGGTTCTGTTCCTGCAAATTGGTCAAGCTGGCATTGGCAATCGATACCGGGTCCGGGCTGATGCTGTTTTCAACCCGCGCAAAAAGCAGCCACGCAAGTGCAACAAGCAGAAGCAATATTATGCCGCTGGCGGCAAATGGAACCCACAGACGCCGGGAAGACGGGCTGCTCATCCCGCCAAGGTCCAGACTTCACCGGATTGCTTGACAATCCCCCGATTCTGGAGATCGATCAGATGGGCGCGCACTGATTGTCCGGCGGCCCCTTTGAGCCGTGGATCCAGCCCCTTGTACATCTCTTGGACCAGATCGGGGATCGCCGCCTCACCCTGTTCGAGGTTTTTCAATATCTGCCGTTCACGTTGTTTGCGGTGCCCCATCATGCCCCGGACCAGCTGGCGCGGGTTGATCACTTTCTTGCCATGAGCGGGATAGTAGACCTTGTCCTCCGTGCGCTCGTAGAGTTTTTGAAGGCTTGCCATATAGTCCGCCATATCGCCGTCGGGCGGAACAATCACACTGGTCGACCAGGCCATGACATGATCGCCGGTAAACAGGGCCCCTGATTCCCGAACCGCCAGACATAGATGATTGGACGTGTGTCCGGGCGTCGCCACCGCTTCGATGGTCCAGCCATCACCGTATATGGTCTCGCCATCGCCGAGCACCTGGTCTGGCTGATATTCCTTGTCAAAGCTCTCGTCAGCGCGCGGTCCGTCATCTTCGAGGACCAGCGGCGCACAGCCAATGATCGGTGCGCCGGTGCGCGCGGACAGCGGTGCAGCGGCAGGGCTGTGATCACGATGGGTATGGGTGCACATGATCGCGCTGATTTTGGCATCGCCCACCGCTGCTATAATCGCATCGATATGGCCATCAATCGCAGGTCCCGGATCGATGATCGCCCGGTCCGACCTATTGCCAACAATATAGGTTTGCGTCCCGGTATAGGTATAAGGGCTGGGATTGCCCGCCAACACGCGGGCGACAAGTGGTTCCATCTGTTCGCACAGACCGGTGGGAAAATTCGAGGGGTCAAGGTCCATCAGACTGATGTGGCATATCCCACCCATAAAACAACCATGAAAAAAGGGCAGTCCGCCTAACGAACCGCCCTCATGCCCCGTTACAAACGGTTTCCCCGGCTTATGTCATGGAGAGCTGGGCCTGCACTTTGGCGATACTGTGATCGATCTCCTTGATTTTCCTGGCGCGATCCACCTTGCTATCCTTACATTTTACGGTGTTAGCCCGTTCTTTTTCCAGCCCTTTCAATGCTGCATCGAGTATCGCCACCTTGTCGACCTTGACCTCGAAACCGCCGCAGCCGGCGACCACAGCCCAGGCTTGTTCAGCAAGGCCGTTTGCACCGCTCATGGCGATTTGCTTGTTCATCGCGATGCAGTCCGGGCCCTTGGTCTTGCTACCTCGAGCGCTGGATATAGCGCGGCCAGAGTTGGATGTGGCGTTTAAAGTGGCACTGGATATGGATTTTTGAACGGTATAGAATATCGAGGATATACGCGCGACCGGGGCGACTGCTTCGCGTTGCGCCTGCCTCGCTTCGCGCTGAGCCTCTCTGGCCTCCATCAATGCCTCACGCTTGGCTTCATCCGCTTCCTGCTGTGCTTCGCGCTGGGCCTGCCTCGCCTCGCGCTGGGCCTCTCTTGCCTCCATTAGTGCCTCACGCTTGGCTTCACGGACTTCTTGCAGTGCTTCGCGAACCGCTTCATCCGCTTCCCGCTGCGCTTCCTGTTGGGCAAGGACAAATTCCCGTTCAATCTCGCGCATGGTCGATCCCAAATGTTCCTGCTCCAACGCGCTTTCACGCAGCGCCTTGTCCGCGGCGAGACGCGATTTTTCGGCTTCGGCAACCATTTGACGCACTTCTTTGTCGCTCAGTTTCTTGTTCGTCCGCAGGATTATCGTCCGGCCATTATGCTTGATCTTGTGCACATGATCTTTCGACAGATCAGTATCTTTGCGTCCGTTCAGCATGGTGATATTGATTATATTGTCATCGTCAGCAGTGGCGGCTGGAGCCAATGGTGCGATCGGCGCAACGGGTGACAGCGGCGCCGTAACTGCAGAAGGAGCCACCGGCACGAGCGGCTCTTGCGGTGTCGGGACGTCGGTGGCGTCAACCGCCTCTGCATAGGTCACGGTCGCAGTGAGCGGCAAGCTGGTTACCGTGCCGACAGCAACCAGAGCGGCGCCCAATCGACGACGGAGAGCCGATTTTTCCGATTGCCCCAACATTTTCAGACGGCCCTTGATCTTGTCTTTCTGATTCAACGGACTGGCAAGACCGAGCCGGTGACCCGATGCCGATTTTGCGATGGTCCGCCCATAAACCGCGCGAACGTCGCGACCGCTTTTGGCAAGGACCCGAGCATCACAGGCCGTTTCCTGGTCCTGTCGGAACGCGATCCAGGCAAACCAGGCGACCGGATTGAACCAGTGGAGAGACAGGATCATCAGCCCGACGAAATTGGCCGCCAAATCACCCGATTCGTGATGGGCAATTTCATGTTCGAGCGCCAATTCCCGCTCACGCGGCGCATAGTCACGGAAGAAATTGGTCGGCACGGCGATATATTTTTCAAGCAATCCGAAAGCCAACGGACCCCCGACCGCCGCTGTTTCGAGAATTTTGATATTGCCATGACGACCGATTAACTGGCCATCGGCAACAATATCTTCCCGGAACTGCAAATAGGAGGCAAGCTTGCTGATAAACAACAGACCGGCTCCACCAAGCCACAAAATGATTGAGATCATCGTCCAGTCGAGCGCGGCTAGTTCGCCCCATACGGTTGATTGGGCTGGCACTGCAGCGACGAAGTCCGAACCCGCGGTCAGCGGCATCACTGTCGTTGCGGGAGCAGTTTCAGCGGGTGCTTCGAGCGTCAACGTCGGCATGAACAGGCGCGCCAAAGGCAAAATCCACAGCAGATAGGCAATGTGCGCACCAAAAAAATGACTGACCGGTTTGCGGACCATCAATACCAGCAGCATCAACAGCGTCATCGATAGCATGGTATCCCAAACCCATTGATTCCATTCGCCGCTCATTTTTTCAACTCCCTCAAAAGTTCCTCAATTTCGCGGATGTCATCGGCACTCAGTTCATCGGCCTCGGCCAGATGGGCTACCAATGGCGTGACTTTCCCCCCGAAAAGCCGATCCACAAAATTCCGTGACACGCCGGTGAGATAATCATCCCGTTCCACCAGCGGAGAATATAGAAAACGACGACCATCGCGCTCGGTGCCGACGACCGCTTTCGCGGCCAGCCGGGATAACAGGGTCTTGACCGTCTGAAGCGACCAGTCTTTATGTTGAACGACCTGATCTGCCACTTCTGTAGCGGTCATTGGAGCGCGTTTCCAAAGGACTTCCATCACGGCATGTTCAGCATCGCTAATGCGTTCAGTCATGATGATTCGGCCTCCCTCAAACTTCATCAGTGACTACACATGTAGTTTCATTACTCGGAAATGTAAACAACCGAATGGACCAGCGATGTCGTTGGTGGATGGAGAGCAGCCGTTTGTCGAAAAGCCGTCCCTTGTCGGATTATCTTACAAATCTACAAATATTAACGGAGCAAGAACCATCTAACCCATTAATATATATAGTTTTTATAAAGCTGGCACGAGGGATGCAATATATCGGGTGTACATGACTTTTACCCCCAGACCTCCTTTCAGGAGGCACGAATGAGGGGGACGGCGTACTGGTCTCCGCTGTCCCCTCTCATTACAAAGTTTCTACAAACGTTACCCAAAATAAAAACGGCTCGGTCCTCCTAGACCGGCCGTTTTTTATTTCGATCCCTATGGATTTGACGAAAAGGCTGTCAGCTTTGGGCTGGTGCGACCTTTTTCTCGGCCATCAGTTCGCCGAGCTCGCCGGCCTCGTACATTTCCATCATGATATCACTGCCGCCGACAAATTCGCCTTTGACATATAGCTGTGGAATGGTCGGCCAGTCGGAATATTCCTTGATGCCCTGGCGGACTTCCATATCCTGCAACACGTCAAACGATTCAAAAGCGACGCCAAGATGTTCGAGAATCGCAATAGCGCGGCTTGAAAATCCGCATTGCGGGAACAGCGGTGTGCCCTTCATGAAAAGCACCACGTCATTGTTTTTGACCACGGATTCGATTTTCGCGTTTACATCGCTCATAAATATTCTCCTATTCGGGAACCATCGTGGTGAGTTGCAGCGCATGCAATTCACCGCCCATTTTTCCCTTCAGCGCAGCATAGACCGCCTGATGTTGCTTCACCCGGTTCATTCCGGCGAAGGAAGCAGAGGTCACCTTCGCGGCATAATGATCACCATCACCGGCGAGATCGGTAATTTCTACCGACGCATCCGGAAAGGCTTCCAAAATCATCGCCTCGATATCTGCGCTGGCCATGGGCATCGCGCTTAGCTGGCCTCTTCGATAAACTGGCGGCGTGCTTCCACCATTTTGTCCGACAGAGCCGTGCGAATGGCCGAATCGTCAATTTCGACGCCCGCCGAGGTCAAATCACCCAGAAGCTTGCGAATGACATCTTCATCGCCCGCTTCCTCAAAATCAGCCGCAACGACCTCTTTTGCATAGGCATCTGTTTCTTCCGAAGTCAGTCCCATTTTCTCGGCGGCCCATTGACCGAGCAGGCGATTGCGCCGCGCGGTAACCCTGAACTGCATTTCTTCATCGCGGGCAAATTTCGCTTCAAACGCATTTTCGCGATCTTTAAAATCTGTCATGATTTTCCCTTGGTCTGTGTTGATATAAAAATAGGCATCGCCGATGCGTCCTGCAAGTGCGACGAGGCAATCAGTCGTCGACTTTAACAACCAATTTCCCGATAGCGCCACGATCTGCCATTTTCTGAATGGCCTGACCGGCATCTTCAAAGGCAAAGACCCCTGAAACGCGAGGCTGGATAAGCCCCTGTTTCCACAGCTTGAACAGCCGGTCGATATGCGCCCGGTTGCCCTTCGGATCGCGGGCTGCATAGGCGCCCCAGAACACGCCGCAGACATCGCAGGATTTGAGCAGGGTCAGGTTGAGCGGCAATTTCGCAATGCCGGCCGGGAATCCGACCACCAGAAAGCGGCCTTCCCAGGCGATCGAGCGCACTGCCGGTTCGCTATAATCACCGCCAACGGCGTCATAGATGATGTCCGCACCGCTCGGGCCGACCGCTGCCTTGAATTGCGCGGCCAGTGCCTTGGACTGATCCTTGTCAAACGGAGCGCGTTCGTAAATCACGGTTTCGTCAGCACCCGCTTCTTTCGCAAAGGCGGCTTTTTCTTCGGAGGAAACCGCCGCAACCACACGCGCGCCAAAGGCCTTGCCCAGCTCGACGGCGGCGATACCGACGCCGCCAGAGGCACCAAGCACCAGCAAAGTGTCCCCTTCCTTGATATGGCCGCGATCAACCAACGCATGGATCGACGTGCCATAGGTCAGGATCAAGGCCGAGGCATCGTCGAAACTGACGCTGTCGGGAATCTTGAACACGCTATTCTGGTCCACAGCCACTTTCTCGACCAGACCGCCATGGCCGGTTGTAGAGGCGACACGATCGCCAGCTTTCAGCCCTTCGACGCCTTCGCCCACTGCCGAAATGACGCCGGACACTTCTCCGCCCGGCGCAAATGGCCGTGGCGGCTTGAATTGATACATATCCTGAATGATCAGCACATCGGGATAGTTGATCGAACAGGCTTTGACATCGATGACGACCTGCCCCTTGCCAGCAACCGGATCGGCGACGTCCAGCATCTCCAGCGTGTCGGGTCCGCCCACTTTGGTTGACATCAAAGCTTTCATTCTATTTTCTCCCTGGAATATCGATCGGATCCTATGCCACCGCCGGTATGAGCCAGGGCTGGGAAGAATCACTTCTTTTCTCGTGCCGCTCTATGGCATCGGACTTTGCCAATGTCAGGTCAATTTCGTCCAGCCCCTCGACCAGACACCGATGCCGGAAGGGATCCATCTCAAATGTGAAGCGGTCCTGGAACGGGGTGGTAATGCTCATGCTTTCCATATCGATGGTGATCGGGTCGGTCTTGGCGACCTCCATCAACCGGTCCACAGCAGCCTGCGGCACGGCAATGGCAAGCAATCCGTTTTTAAAAGCATTGCCCGAGAAAATATCGGAAAAGCTTGGTGCGATAACCGCAGTAATCCCCAAATCGGCTAGCGCCCAGGCCGCATGCTCGCGGCTCGATCCACAGCCGAAATTGTCACCGGCTATCAATATATTGGCACCGGCATATTCCGGATCGTCGAAAATATTGCCCTCCTGCGCGCGGATCGCTTCGAAAGCCCCCTCACCCAGCCCGTCGCGCGAGACAGTTTTCAACCATTTTGCCGGGATGATGACATCAGTATCGACATTTTTCTGACCGAAGGGAATAGCACGGCCTTCTACACGGTTAACGGGTTTCATCTCTATTCTTCTTCACTATTGTCGACATGATCATCGCTGTCATCGTCATCATAATCTGGTTCATTTTCATATTTCGGCAGCGGTTGACCCTTGGCCCGCTTGAAATCATCATGCTTTTTCATCTGATGGCGTCCGGCATATAATAATGCAGCTGCAACCGCAGCCGACCCTATGGCCGCACCGACTTTTGCGCCGGTCGACCATTTCCCGGAATCAGCAGCGCCGGACGCCTTTTTCTTGGCGAATGGTTCTGCAGACGGTTTGTCATTCTTGCTATCGTCGCTCATATCAACCTCTCATCTCGTCAGTTCGCGCACATCGGTGAGCTTACCTGTTACTGCCGCAGCCGCGGCCATGGCGGGGGACATCAGGTGCGTTCTAGCACCCGGGCCCTGCCGTCCCACAAAATTGCGATTGGAAGTGGATGCACAGCGTTCGCCTGCCGGCACCTTGTCCGGGTTCATACCGAGACAGGCTGAACAGCCCGGCTCACGCCATTCAAAACCGGCCTGGGTAAATATCCGATCCAGCCCTTCGGCTTCGGCTTGCGCCTTGACCAGCCCCGAACCCGGCACGACTATCGCCCATTTGACGTTATCGGCCTTTTTGCGACCTTCCAATATCGCGGCAGCGGCCCGCAGATCCTCGATCCTGCTGTTGGTGCAACTGCCGATGAAGATGTTTTCCACTGCCACATCATGCAATGCCTGACCGGCTTCCAGTCCCATATAATCCAGCGACTTGCGCGCAGCATCCTGTTTGGACGGGTCGGCAAAGCTTTCCGGTGCCGGCACCACGCCGTTGACCGGGACAACATCCTCCGGACTAGTACCCCAGGTCACGGTCGGCGACACATCGGCGGCATTTATCGTCACGCTCTTGTCAAATTTCGCACCTTCGTCGGTCGGCAGCGTCTTCCAATAAGCGACTGCCGCGTCCCAGTCCGCTCCCTTGGGAGCCATTGGCCGGCCTTTGAGATAGGCAAAGGTCTTGTCATCCGGCGCGATCAGGCCCGCACGTGCACCAGCCTCGATCGACATGTTGGAAACCGTCAGTCGTCCTTCAATAGACATCTCCTCGAACACCTTGCCGCGATATTCGATGACATGGCCGGTGCCGCCAGCCGTGCCTAGCACGCCGACGATATGGAGGATCAGATCTTTCGGGCTGATCCCCGGACCAAGATCGCCCTCGACCCGGATTTCCATCGATTTCGATTGCGTCAGCTGCAACGTCTGAGTCGCCAGCACATGCTCGACTTCGCTGGTGCCGATACCAAAGGCCAGAGCGCCCAAGGCACCGTGCGCCGCCGTATGGCTGTCACCACAGACCATGGTCGTGCCCGGCAAGGTGAAGCCCTGTTCCGGCCCGATCACATGGACAATGCCCTGATTGATGTCGCTGGCGCCAATATATTTGATTCCGAAGGCGGGCGCATTTGCTTCCAATGCTTCCAATTGCGCTGCACTTTGGGGATCGGCGATCGGAATCTTGTTCCCCGCAGCATCCAGTCGCGGCGTGGTCGGCAAATTATGATCGGGGACCGCCAGCGTCAGATCCGGTCGGCGTACCTTGCGTCCAGCCTTTCGAAGGCCTTCGAAAGCCTGCGGGCTGGTCACTTCGTGGACCAGATGCCGGTCGATATAGATGAGGGCCGTGCCGTCATCGCGCTGGTCGACAACATGGGCGTCCCAGATTTTTTTATACAGGGTCTTTGGCTGGTTCATGGTTACTTTCAATATTGTGTCTGACATGCGTCAGATGGGATTCAAAAGCGATGTAGCGACTAACCTCAAGAGATTCCAGCCTTCGCGGGACCCGCTTATGAGAATAATTGCTTCAAAAGCCGTCTGGAAAGGATTATCTTCGCACTATGAGCATTTTCGCGATCCTGGCCACTATCATTGCTTCTGTCGTCGCAATGGAATGTATCGCCTGGGGTGCGCATAAATATATCATGCACGGCTTTGGCTGGGGCTGGCACCGTGATCACCATGAACCGCATGACAAGCGCCTGGAGAAAAACGATTTATTTGGCATTTTCGGCGCGTTGATGAGCATTTCGATGTTCGCCGTCGGCAGCCCGATGATCATGGGCGCAAGCGCCTGGGAGCCGGGCACATGGATCGGTCTCGGCATATTATTCTATGGCATCATCTACACTTTGGTCCACGATGGGCTGGTTCATCAGCGTTACTTCAAATATGTGCCCAAGCGCGGTTATGCCAAAAGGCTGGTGCAGGCGCACAAGCTGCACCATGCGACCGTCGGCAAGCAAGGCGGGGTCAGCTTCGGCTTTGTCTTTGCCCGCGATCCGGCGAAGCTGAAGGCGGAGTTGAAGGTGCAGCGGGAGGCTGGCGTTGCGGTTGTGCGGGACGCGGCGGGTTAAATCCGGCCACCCCTCATCGATGCCCATATCGTCAGACCAATACCGGCAAAGATGATCATGCCGCCAATCAGCAGCCGGGTGGTCAATATTTCATCGAGCAATATCACACCTCCCATCGCGGCAATCGCCGGCACCGAAAGTTGCGAGACGGCAGCGCTGGTAATCGATATCCGCGCCAGTATCTTGTACCAAAGCACATAACCCAGCGCAGAGGTTATCCCGCCTGAAATCGCGGCAAGAGCAAAGCCTCGCCAAGTCAGCATGGACATATCCACCAACGGCAGCAGCAGCAACGCCAACAGACTGGCCCCCACGAAATAGCGAGCCGTGGCCAGCGACGGGTCGCTCCCAAGCTTGCCGGACCAGGTATAGAATCCCCAGGCCACGCCAGCACTGGCCATCAGGATGGCGCTTGCCAGCGGCGGAGCCGAAGCGCCCGGTGCCATCAGATAGATCAGGCCAGCCAGAGCAATTATGACCCCGACCAATTGTCCCCGGGTCGGAACGACACCCCTGAACAGTCCGATAAGCTGCATGGTAATCTGTCCCGCCGGGAACAGGATCAGCGCTCCGATACCTGCGTCGAGCCGGACATAGGCCCAGGAGAAAGCCACCGCATAGACAAAGAGCGAAAGAGCGCCTGCCACGTCGCGCCTGCCCGGAAAAATTTGCATGCGCTTCTGCGCCGCGAACAGGACGCACAACATCCCCGCGCCGGCGACAAGCCGGACGATGGTATAACCAGCCCAGTCGATTTGCGCTCCGGCCAATGCTGCGCGCACCAGAATAGAATTTCCGGCAAAAGCAAGCAATATGCTGACAAGCAGGAAAGCGGTCGTCAGCGACCCGTCAGATTTTCTCACAAATCAGCCGGGCCGCGGCAACAGCACCGGCCCGCCCAGCTCCACCGTCTTCTGATAGCCCGGCCGTATCACCAGCGCCTCGAAATAGCGGGTGCAATTCGGACGGCTGTCGAGCTGTCCCATCGCGGCCCGGCCTTCGAGCATATAATGCAGGTTGATATCGGCGCCGGTGAATTTGTTCGCGACGAGAAAATCCTTGCCCTCCAGTTCAATTTCCAGATGGTCGAGCAACTTGTCCACTTCAGATTGCAGAAAACCATTCCATATTTCCGGCAATCCTCCCAGCATTGGCGCGATGCCGGTGATGATGAAGCTCATCCCCATCGTGCCTTCGGCAAAATGCAGCCATTCGAGATATTTGGCGCGTTCGGGATGATCGGGGGCCACGCCGAGCGCGCCGTCGCTGTGCCGTTCGATCAGATATTCGATAATCGCCCCGGATTCGACCATCGTGTGGCCATCGACCTCCACCGTCGGCGCCTTGGCCAGCCGATGTGCCTTGGCCAGTTCGGGCGGCGACCGCCGCGTCCTCGGATCGCGGTGATAGGTCACCATCTCATAGTCAATCCCGCCCTCTTCACAGAGCCAGATGATGCGGGACGAACGGGAATAGTCGAGATGGTGCAAGGTGATCATTTGGCAACTCTCCTTTTCAATCACTTATACCGTTCGGCCCGCGCTTGTCGAAGGACATTTTTGGGAGAAGTTGTGTTTCAACAGACGCGGCAGGTTTGGAACGCCGAGTTGAGGATCATGAATTACGATGATGCTCGAACTGGGCCGCGGCCGCAGCATCGGAGCCGGGCGATCAACCAGCATTTCGGATTGTCCCCCGGCATTCGCCGGGGCAGTGGTTCCCGCTCAACCTGATCTCAATGCCCGACGACACCCAGACTTTCGAACGGCTTGTCATTCTCGCTATATTTTTCGACGAGCGTCGCGCTCGCCTGGTTGAGACCGATCAGTTCAACCGTCTTGCCTTCGCCCTTCAGCCGCTCGACAATCTTGTCGAGCATGCCGGTCGCGCTGATGTCCCAGAAATGCGCGTCGTGGACATCGATGATCACGCTGTCGATACCCTCTTCGTTAAACTCCATCGCCTCGTAAAGCATGTCGACCGAGCCGAAGAATATCTGGCCGCCGAAGACATAGCGATGGGTTGTGACCTCGATGAAATCCTGAATCGTGACCAGCTGGCGGACCTTCCAGGCGAAGAATATGCCGGAGAGCAGCACCCCGGTCAGCACGCCTATCGACAAATCGTGGGTCGCAACAACCATGATCACAGTCGCGATCATCACGACGTTGGAAGGCCATGGGTGGTGCGTAATCTCGGTAAAGCTTTTCCAGCGGAAAGTGCTGATCGAGACAAAGATCATCACCGCAACCAGCGCCGGCATCGGGATCTGCGCGACCCATTGCCCAAGCCCGACGATCAATACCAGCAACATCACACCCGCAACAAAGGTCGACACCCGCCGCCGGCCGCCGGATTTGATATTGATCACCGATTGCCCGATCATCGCGCAGCCGCCCATGCCGCCGATCCAGCCGGTGACAAAATTGGCAATACCCTGGCCATAGGTTTCGCGTTTCTTATCGCTCCGCGTCTCGGTCAGGTCATCGACAATCGAAGCGGTGAGCAGCGATTCGAGCAAACCGACAGCCGCCATCGCCAGCGAATAGGGAGCGATGATCTGCAAGGTTTCCCATGTGATCGGAATTTCGGGTATATGGAGCCACGGGAGACTATCGGGCAGTTCGCCCATATCGCCCACGGTGAACACGTCAGCCCGAAAATACATGCTGATACCGGCCAGTACGATGATCGCCGCCAGCGGCGAAGGGACCAATGTGGTAATGCGCGGCAGGCCGTAGATAATCGCCAGACCGCCTGCGATCATCGCATAGGTCTGCCAGGTAAAGGCTTCACCGGTCATCTGCGGCACCTGCGCCATGAAGATCAGGATCGCCAATGCGTTGACGAAGCCGGTGATCACCGAGCGCGATACGAAACGCATCAGCAGGTCGAGCCGCAATAGCGCCGCTATCGCCTGGAATATGCCCATGAGGATTGTAGCAGCAAACAGATATTCGACGCCATGGTCGTGCACCAGCGGTACCACGAGCACCGCCACCGCAGCGGTGGCCGCGCTGATCATGCCCGGACGCCCGCCGACCATCGAGATGATCACGGCAATCGAGAAGCTGGCATAGAGTCCCACCCGCGGATCGACACCTGCGATAATCGAGAAGCCGATGGCTTCCGGAATCAGGGCCAGTGCAACCACCAGTCCGGCCAGAAATTCGGTCTTGGGGTTCGACAGCCAGTCGCGCCGAAAATCACTGTGAATCGCCATGAGCAGCCTCCATCAAAGATACGAATGCTGCGCCGCAACATCGAAAAGACGTGCCTTTGGAGGAAGGCCGGGATTCAGTCAAGTTTAGCGGCTGTTGCTCCGCACTCGATGCGGGCCCTGGAGGCTGGCATCAAGTGCAGAGCTCGGACGCAGGACCGACCGCACCCGTTCCCTGCCGAAGGGCAGGGTCCAGAATGATCCTGGCCGATCGTCTGGACTCCGGCCTGCGCGGGAGCACATCAATGCGGCGCCGGGCCACTAGCTGACCCGGAAATCCGCGGTTACGGTTGCTACCGCTGCGACCTCCTGTTCGTGCGCGATTTCACGCTGCGGCTCGGCCAGCGCCTGGCGCTCCCAGTCCTGCATCGCCGGATGGGAGAGGATATGCTCTACCCAGGCGCTACCCGCTTCCCCAATATCAAGTTCAAAACTACGCACCCGAAAGGCGACCGGCGCATAAAAGGCGTCAACAATCGTGAACCGTTCTCCCGCTAGCCAAGGCCCGCCGAAATCATCCAGTCCCTGCGCGAACAGTTCACCGATCCGGTCCAAATTGCGTTGCAGGCCCGGTTCGGTCTCCCGCAATTTGGCGCGCACGCCGACATTCATCGGACAGATATTGCGCAGCGCCGCAAATCCGCCGTGCATTTCGGCAGATGCACAACGCGCCCATGTCCTCGCGCTTTCATCCTCCGGCCAGCAGCCCGCGTGGCGTTCGGCGAGATATTCCATGATTGCCAGTGAATCCCAGATGGTCCGGCCATCATCTTTCAAACAAGGCACCTGACCATTGGGAGCAAATTCCCGGAAGCGGTCAAAATTATCCTCCTCAAAATAGATGATCTGGTCGGTGAACGGGATGTCGAGCGTCTTCATCAACATCCACGGGCGCAGCGACCAGCTGGAATAGTTGCGATTGGCAGTGATCAGGGTGTAAGTCATATTTCTGTCTTCTTTAGCTGGCAACGCACGGCTTCATTCGAACTGGACCATGAAAACACCGAATAACAGGAAAATTGATCGATGACATTATCCCGCAGAGACTTTATCCGGTCCGCCCAGGCCGTCGGCTTATTCTATGCGTCCGTGTCGATTGCAGGATGCGCTCGCGCCCACAGCGCCAACATCGGCCTCACCCTGGTCCCCGATCCGGCAAAACGCCTCGATCTTCCCGAAGGCTTTTCCTACACACTGGTCAGCGAGGCCGGCGGGATGATGTCCGACGGATTCTTCCGTCCCGGCCGCCCCGACGGCATGGCCTGCTTCGCTCATCCCGATAGCGCCGACAAATGCATATTGATGCGCAATCACGAAAACTGGAACAGCGTTCCCACCGGCAGCCCGTTCGGCAAGGGCAATGAACTGCTCGACAAGGTATCGGACAGCCAGCTTTACGACCGCAAGAAAGACGGCTCGCCCTTTTTCGGTGGCGTGACCAAATTGGTCTATGATCTGAAGAACAAGCGGATGGAGAAGGATTTTCTGGTGCTGACCGGCACGGCAGCCAATTGCGCCGGGGGACCGACCCCGTGGGGCAGCTGGCTCAGCTGCGAGGAGGAAATGCTTACGCCTGAAGAAGGCCCGGGCAAATATCACGGCTTCGTCTTCGAAACCCCGTCCAGCGCGACCGGCCTGATTGACGCGATCCCGCTGAAGGCCATGGGCCGGTTCGCACATGAAGCCGCTTCGGTCGATCCGAAAACCGGCATTGTCTATATGACCGAAGATGCGCGCGACGGGCTGTTCTACCGCTTCATTCCCAATGTGCGCGGCGAGTTGCAGGAAGGCGGGCGCCTGCAGGCGCTGGCGCTGACCAACCGGAAATCCGCCGTCACATCCAACTGGCCCGAGGACTGGGGTGGCAACGCAGAAAAACCCTTTGCCGTCGGCCAGGATTATGTCGTCGAGTGGATCGATCTGGATGATGTCGAGGCGCCGGACGGCGACCTGGCGCAGCGTGGCCATGCTGCAGGAGCCGCCCAATTCATGCGCGGAGAAGGTCTGGACTATGCGCTGCGCACCGATGGCACGACCGGCGACTTCTATTTCACCTGCACCGAAGGCGGCGCGCAACGCGTCGGCCAGATCTGGCGCTACACGCCCGATCAGGACCCGGCTAGCGGACCAGAATCCGGCGGCACGTTGCAGCTATTCTTCGAATCCACCAGCGCCGATTCCCTCGACATGTGCGACAATCTGGTGGTCGCGCCGTGGAACGACATCATCCTCTGCGAAGACGGACGCGGCGACCAATATCTCCGCGGCCTGACACCCGACGGCAAAATCTACGACATCGCCCGCAACGCGCACAAGGACCAAAGCGAATTCTGCGGCGCCTGCTTCTCGCCCGACGGCACCACGATGTTCGTCAATGTGCAGGAGCCGGGCTATACTTATGCGATCAACGGCCCCTGGGAGACGTTGCGGGGCTAATGGTCGACAATGGCGGAAATCAGGCTTCTAGCGGATCAATTTGCGTTGCAACGTTTCGGTGCGCTTCTGGATCGTTTGATTGCCGTCGGCATCGGTCGTCGTCAAATGACTGACACGAACGCGTTTGGGATGACTGCCTTCTGCGGCGGGGAAATAGGTCTCGGTGATTGTTCCCGCTAGATCAGCTTGACACCGCATATTAGTTGCATCAGCCAATGTTACCTTTTCACCAGTAATCTGGCCAACCACAACGTCGCTCTCGGCTTGTTGCCGACAGATAAAATCTGGGTCAATAGGAAGACGCGCCGTCAAGACCGCCTCGCCTGCCTCCGACGTCGCAGTTTCCAAAATTGCTGAACCAGATGCGCCTTCAACCATGAACTCCGCACCCTCAAAATATTTTGAAGATTCGAGACTATGAGCTTCAAAACTCCTGATAGCGGAGTAGGGGTCGCAATCTATGAGAAATGCATTCCAAGTGAAAATCCATTGACCGCACACTTCTCGTGTCCAATCAGCCTTCTTCAGCCACGCTTCCAATCTCTCTTCTAGTTCTGGTTCGTTCAGCAGGCGAAGCGGGCCATTTATCGGCTTGAATATGCGAGCTGGAAATTTCCATTCCCGGGCTCGAGCCTCATCGGTCGGAAGATCAATTTCTAACTCAATCCCTTCCGGTGTAGAAGCGATGACGCGCTCAATCATGGTTTGATGACCTGATGAACTACTGGTTTGTTGCCCCTCGCTGTTCATACCGCTGGTTTTATATGATAGCCGGAGTTCATAAACATCACCGACCTGCCGTTCAGATGCGTTTAGCGGCAACAAAGGCGACAAACCAAGCAGCAAAAATGCACCAAGCCATCTGAACATTATCCAGCCCCGATCAATTCACGCCCAATAAGCATCCGGCGAATTTCATTGGTACCCGCGCCGATATCGAGCAGCTTGCTGTCCCGCCAGTAGCGCTCGACCGGCCAGTCCGTGGTGTAGCCCGCACCGCCAAGCGCCTGCACCGATTCCTCGGCAACCCGCACGCTATTCTCGCTCGCCAGCATCACCGCGCCGGCCGCATCGAAGCGCGTAGTCTGTCCGGCGTCGCAGGATTTGTTGACATTATAGACATAGCTGCGGGCGCTGTTCAGCCGGACATACATGTCGGCGATCTTGCCCTGCATCAATTGAAAGCTGCCGATCGGCTTGCCGAACTGCTTGCGTTCGCGGACATAGGGGATGACCGTGTCGAGACAGGCCTGCATCAGCCCGAGCGGAATGGCGGCCAGCACGGCGCGTTCATAATCGAGACCGGACATCAAAACACCGACGCCGCCGTTGAGCGGGCCCATGACATTTTCCTCCGGCACTTCGCAATCGTCGAACACCAGTTCGGCGGTCGGGCTGCCTTTCATGCCGACTTTCTCGATCTTCTGGCCGATGGAAAAACCTTTCATGCCCTTTTCGATCAGGAAAGCGGTGATCCCGCCCGAGCCCGCATCGGGGCGGGTCTTGGCATAGACAACCAAAGTATCGGCGCAGGTGCTGTTGGTGATCCAGAATTTCGTGCCGTTGAGGACATAGCCGCCCTGCACCGCTTCGGCCTTGAGTTTCATCGAAACCACGTCGCTGCCCGCTCCGGCCTCCGACATTGCCAGCGCCCCGACATGTTCGCCCGAGATCAGCTTCGGCAGATATTTGGCTTTCTGTTCAGGCGAAGCCCAGCGGCGGATCTGGTTGACGCACAGGTTGCTGTGCGCGCCATAGCTGAGGCCGAGAGCCGCGCTGCCACGACTGACTTCCTCGACCGCGATCGCATGTTCGAGATAGCCGAGCCCGAGCCCGCCATCTGCCTCGTCAACCGTAATCCCGTGCAGGCCGAGATCACCCATCTGCTCCCACAGCTCGCGCGGGAACCAGTCTTCGCGGTCCATTTTCTGGGCCAGAGGCATGATCTTCTCTTCGGCAAAGCGGCGCGTGGTATCGCGGATCTGGTCCGCCATTTCGCCAAGCTGGAAATCAAATTGTGGCGTCGCAATCATGTTGAGTCCTTTGCATATTTGATGTTCGTTTAGCAGATAATATCGGGGTTTCCAGCGCGGCGTGCCCCTGCGAAGGCAGGGGTCCATCTCCGACCAGTGCGTCTAGCCGAAAATCCACGAGATGGATTCCCGCCTTCGCGGGAAAGCAGCTTCTGAGTCATTGCGCAGCGGTTTTTCCAATGCCATAGCGCGGCCATGCTCTATAACCTTGCAAAGCCCTTCATATTCGCGCTCGAAGCCGAACGCGCCCACGGCCTGACCATCGCCGGCCTGAAGACGGTCCCGATGGGCCCCGCGCCCAAATGCGATCCCGTTCTGGCGACCCGTGTCGCCGGTCTCGACTTCGTCAATCCAATCGGCATGGCTCCCGGCTTTGACAAGAATGGCGAAGTGCCCGACGCGCTGATCCGCATGGGCTTCGGCTTTGCCGAGGTCGGCACGCTGACGCCGCTGCCACAGGCGGGCAATCCGAAGCCGCGTATCTTCCGGCTGGTCGAGGACAAGGCGGTGATCAACCGGCTCGGCTTCAACAATCGCGGCCAGCAGGAGGCCCTGCCCCGGCTCAAGAAGATGCGCGGGCGGATGGGCAATGGCGTGCTCGGGATCAATATCGGCGCCAACAAGGACAGCACGGACCGGATTGCCGACTATGTCATTGGCGCAAAGAATATGGCACCGCTGGCGGACTATCTGACGGTCAATATCAGCTCGCCCAACACGCCGGGCTTGCGCGCGTTACAGGACAAAGGCGCGCTGGCGGAATTGCTCGCCGCCGTCATGGACGCGATGGGCAAATCGAAAACGCCGGTATTCCTGAAGGTCGCGCCCGATCTCGAACCCGCCGATATCGACGACATCGTCGACGTCGCGATGAAGCAGAAGATCACGGCGCTGATCATTTCCAACACCACCATCACCCGGCCCGGCCTGAAGTCCGCCAATCAATCCGAAACCGGTGGCCTCTCCGGCGCGCCGCTGAAAGACCTCGCGCTGCAACGCCTCAAGGATTTTCGCAAGGCCAGCGGCGGGAAAATCCCGCTGATCGGGGTTGGCGGCATTGCCACCGCAGACGACGCCTATGAACGCATCCGCGCGGGCGCGTCGCTGGTCCAGCTCTACACCGCGATGATCTATGAAGGCCCGACCATTGCCGCGGCGATGAGTTGCCAGTTGGCCAAACTGGTTAAACGGGACGGTTTCACCAATATCGCAGAGGCTGTCGGCACGACATAACGCCGATCATTACGCTATTCGCCGGTCCCCACCAGCACAACGCCCTCGCGCCGCGGATCAAATCCACCATCGACTTCGCCGTTGCGGATCAGCACGGCATGCACGCCGCTATCTTCGCCCTGGCCCGGCTTGAGATCGATCCCCCGCGCCGCAAGTCCCTGCAGAACTACCGGGTCGAACTTGTCCAATTCGCCACCGATATTTGCCCCGCGCGCAACCAGATTGGGCAGAGCCAGCGCCTCCTGCATCGACAGGTCCCAGTCGATCGCGCCGACCAGCGACTTTGCCACATAGGCCAGAATGCTGTTCCCGCCGGCTGATCCGATAGCGCCGGCGAACTTGCCGTCACCATCGAGCAATATCGTTGGCGTCATCGACGATCGGGGCCGCTTGCCCGGCGCCACCGCATTCGCCGCAGGGCGTCCTTCGGCATCGACCGGACTGAACGAAAAATCGGTGAGCTGGTTATTGAGAAAGAAGCCGTCGACCATGCGGCCGCTGCCGAAGATCGATTCCACCGTCGTGGTGATGGACACGACATTCCCTTGCGCATCGCGAACGATGAAGTGCGATGTTCCCGCTGGCTCCAATGTCTGATCAGCCGCCGCCTGCACCGCTCCGCGCGGGACTCCCGCCTTGGGTGGGGAAGCCGCTGCGGTCTCGCCGATCAGCGCTACGCGAGAGGCGACATAGGCCGGTTCCAGCATGCCCTTGACCGGGACCGATGCAAAAGCCGGATCACCGACATATTGGTCGCGGTCCGCGTACATCAGCCGGCTGGCTTCGGCGAACAGGAACCAGGCCTGCGGATCATCCGGGCCTCGCGTGGCAATATCGGTATTTTCCAGCATCGACAGCAATTGCAGCAAGCCAACGCCGCTCGATGGCGGTGGCGGCACGCAAACAAGATAGACGCGATAGGGATTGCACAAAGCCACCCGCTTGACCGGCTTGTAGGCGGCCAGATCGGCAATCGTCATCCGTCCGCCCAGCGGCGCCGAACGGGTCTTGTCGACAATCTTCGCCGCCGTCGAACCGCTGTAGAGCGCTTCGGGTCCGTTCTTCGCCAGACGCCGGAGAAAATCGGCATATTCCGGGTTTTGCAGCCGGTCGCCCGTGGTCTTCCGCTTGCCGTCGGCCCCGCCGAAATAGGCAGCAGCATCCGGCGTATCGAGTTGCGGAAAGGAAATACCCAGAAAACGGCCGAGCCGCGGGCTGATGACAAAGCCCTCCTCCGCCGTACGTTCCGCGGCCGCAAACAGGCTGTTCCAGTCAAGCGCGCCATGTTCCCGATGCACCATCGCCAGCATCGCCACGGCCCCGGGCACGCCGGTCGCGCGACCGCTGGTGACCGCATCGCGATAGCCTAGCGGCTTGCCGTCCGGCCCCAGAAACATGGTCGGGCTGGCCTGTGCCGGCGCGGTCTCCCGACCGTCATAAATGGTCAGCTTGCCCGTCGCGCCGTCCAGATAGGTCAGGAACGCGCCGCCACCGAGCCCGGAGCTTTGCGGTTCCACCAGCGACAGCATCGCCTGCACGGCGATCGCCGCATCTATGGCGCTGCCGCCACGTTTCAGAACATCCTGACCCGCCCGGGCCGCCAGCGGATTGGCGGCAATGACGAAAGGCTCTTCTTGCGATGTCGCGGAAGCGGCCGGCGTCGAAACGGAAGCGGGTTCAGATTGCCCGGTCTGGGCACAGGAAGCGGTGAGCAACGCTGCCGCAGCAACGATAAGACGGGATATTTTCATATAGTGCAAAGCTATAGACCAGGTCCAACGGCCCTGTCCATTGGCAGTGATGACTGCTACCACCCACCGGTAGGCCGGCAACAGATTTCACCTAAAGAATTGCCCAGCGGTTTCAACCGCGCTAGTTCATGCAAAATGATCCAAGCCCGGAACCAAGCCGGAGCGTGAGAGAGGAATTGTTGCGTGGGCCAGAAAAAGCCGAAAAACCGTTATCTGGAAATCGACCAATATCAGAATCTGGTATCGATGTTCTTCGACCGCGCCAGTCAGGGCGGCGACAAGCCGTTTCTGAGCGCCAAGATCGATGGCGAATGGCAGGCCACCAGCTGGACCGAAGCCGCCCGGCAGGTTGCGGCGCTGGCGAAATCGCTGAAGCGGATCGGACTGAAAAAGGGCGACCGGGTGATGCTGGTCTCCGAGAACCGACCGGAATGGTGTATCGCCGATCTCGGCATCATGGCGGCTGGCTGCATCACCGTTCCGACCTACACCACCAACACCGCGGCCGATCACCAGCATATTCTCGACAACAGCGGCGCCCATGCGGTGATCGTCTCCGACATCAAGCTGGCGAAAAACCTGCTGCCCTCGGTAATCAGCTCCGCCGACGCCAATATCATCATCGGCATCAACGACCTGCGTATTGGCCAGTCCGGCGATTTCGACCTCTACAGCTGGGACAAGCTGACCCAGGGCAGCGACGCGGATGTCGCCGAAGTGACCGAGCAGGTCGCCAGCATCACCCGCGAGGAGACCGCCTGCATCATCTACACCAGCGGCACCGGCGGCAAGCCGCGCGGCGTGATGCAGCATCATGGTGCGATCCTGCACAACACCAAGGGACCGGCAGAGGTTATCGAAACCGACTTTGGTTGGGACGAGGAAGTCTTCCTCTCCTTCCTGCCGCTCAGCCACGCCTATGAACATAGCGCCGGCCAGTTTTTCCCGATCGGTCTCGGCGCGCAGATTTTCTATTCCGAGGGCCTCGAGAAGCTCGCCTCCAATATCGAGGAAGTGCGCCCGACGATCATGGTCGTCGTCCCGCGCCTGTTCGAAGTGCTGCGCGCGCGGCTGATCAAGACGGTCGAGAAACAGGGCAAGATGCCCAATTATCTGCTCGGCAAGGCGCTCGCCATCGGCAATCGCGAAGCCGAGGGCAAGGGCCGCAAGCGCGACAAGCTGATGGACCTGTTCCTCGACAAGACCCTGCGCCCGAAAGTGCAGCAACGCTTCGGCGGCCGGATCAAGGCGATGGTCTCCGGCGGCGCCCCGCTCAACCCGGAAATCGGCACCTTCTTCCAGTCGCTCGGACTCACTCTGCTGCAAGGCTATGGCCAGACCGAATCCGGCCCGATCATCGCCTGCAACCGCCCGCGCACCGGCCTGAAAATGGACACGGTCGGCCCTCCGATGATCGATACCGAGGTGAAAATTGCCGAGGATGGCGAAATTCTCGTCCGCGGCGATCTGGTCATGCACGGCTATTGGCGCAACCAGGAAGAGACCGACAAGGTGCTCAAGGACGGCTGGCTCCACACCGGCGATATCGGCCATATCGACGAAGCCGGACGGGTCGCGATCACCGACCGCAAGAAGGACCTGATCGTCAACGACAAGGGCGACAATATCGCCCCGCAAAAGGTCGAGGGCATGCTCACCATCCAGCCGGAAATCCTGCAGGCGATGATCAGCGGCGACAAGAAACCCTATATGGTCGGCCTGATCGTCCCGGACCCCGAATGGGCGCTCGAATGGTCACGCGAGCAGGGCATGGCCTATGATTTCATCAAGCTGCAGGCCAACCCGGCGTTCAAGTCTGCGGTGCGCGAAGCGGTAGACCGGGTGAACAAGGACCTCTCCGTCATCGAAAAAGTCCGCCGCTTCGAATTTGCCGACGAGCCGTTCGCGATCGAGAATGAGGAACTCACCCCGAGCATGAAGATCCGGCGGCATGTGATCCGGGAGCGCTATCAGGAGCGGATGGACGGGTTGTATAAGAAGTAGTGGGGTGTGTGGAAGAATGGCGCAAAGTTTTGGTGGATTGAATGAGTTCTCACCGCAACTCTTAAAACGCCCTATTTATGAATCCCAAAACATTCCCGCGTTGCAGAAAATAGCCTTGACTGCGACGCCCTCGTTGACGCAGTTAGGGGTGGGACAGCGAGAGCAACGTTCCTTAATTCCTTAGTCCTTGTGGAAGGGACCAAGGCGGTCCACCCGTTCGGCTCGTTGTCTCGCCCCCGCTAATCCCATGACAGGATATCACCACGGTTCCCACTCGAACTATGAGTCGTGATTCGATTCTGCGCAATAGCTTGAACACAAAAAACTTGAACTAACGACCGTTTGTCCACAGCTATTTACTCAGTTTGGTCGCCGATGCCGATTTAGACTCTGCTGACGCACGATTATTCGAGCGAATTACGGTGACAGGATTAACAACGCTCTTATCCCCTCTCCTTCAACGGAGAGGGTTGTGCAGACTTGGCAGCTTGCTGCCTAGTCGGAGCTGGGTGAGGGTTTACCGAACCCGAGTTGCACAGCAACCCACCAGCGGAACACCGTCATCCAACTGCGCCTAATCCTTCGGATAAGGCTTCGTATCCTTCTCCCTCACGGGAGAAGGGGCGCAAACGCTTTGCGGCTTTGCGGCTTCGTGTGATTCCAATGGGCGTATGATCCCGGCAAGCAGCGCAAGACGGGAACTTTTCCCGCTCGTGACGGTTAAACAGGACATCCCCAACACCCGCGCGCCCTGAACAGGATTTTCGACCATCTCCTTCCGGATCATCTTTCTTATCATCCTTCTGGCGCTGGCTCTGCGCGGCTACGAGTGGATCCGGCACGATTACCGGATGCCGTGGACGCCGCTGTCGCTGGCCGCGCCGATCGGGCCGTTTACCACCCGGAAAATCGACGCGCTTGCCGACGATACGCCCTTTTGCCATGCGCTGCTCGAGGAGGCAGCCATCAGCTATTCACCCCTACCGCCGGTCGAGGCCGGTCCGCAATGCGGTTATGACAATGGCGTCACGCTCACCCGGGACCAGCCGCAGGCCATCGCCTACAGCCCCGCCGCCAAGACCAGCTGTCCGATGGCGGTCAGCCTGGTGCTGTGGGAAAATCAGATCGTCAAAGCCGCCGCTTCCCGCCATCTCGGCAGCACGGTCGAGGAGATCATCACCTATGGCAGCTACAGCTGCCGGCGGATCGGCGGCGGGCAGACGGGCAATTATAGCGAACATGCCACGGCCAATGCGATCGACATCGCCGCCTTCCGCCTCGCCGACGGGCGCACGGTCTCGGTTGCCGGCCACTGGAACGCGGATGACGAGCGGTCGCGATTTCTCCAGGAGGTGCGCGATGGAGCCTGCAAAATTTTCGGGACGACCCTGTCGCCGGATTATAACAAGGCCCACGCTGACCATCTGCATTTCGACCAGGCCCGGCGCGGTGGCTATCAATATTGTCGTTAGCGCCTATCGACGGGAGGCGTGGTTCGACAGGCTCACCACTAACGGATGATCATCAGCCGCTGTCAAGTTTGCGGCGAAATGCAGCAATGACCGGACCCGCACAAAATAACAAAGGTCGAGGAAAAACCGCTTCGCGTCTTCGCGCGGGTCCGTTGCGCCCGCCCGAATTCATCCCGCCGGACGGCTAGTGAAAAATCACTCGGCATCTTTCGTATAGGGCACGAATTCGCCAAAAGCGCAGCTGCCCACGGTCATGCCGCTGGCATTGTCGACCAACTGGATAATATCACCCCGGCACAATGCCGCGGTCGAACGACGATAGACCAGAATATTGCGATCCGCGTTGCGGCAACCGCCATAGGGTTTGTTGACGTAAATCGTCTTTGCATTGCGGCTCGATGAGAAGAGCAATAAGTCGTCGCTGATCACCGTCATATTGCGCTGGTCATTGCTGCTGATGCAGCTTTTCGGCTCACCCGCAGTCCGTCCTTCAAGACGCTTGTCGAGCATCGCCTGCTGTTTTTCGGTCAGGGTGATTTTCTCTTCGCTCATCGCGGGTGCAGCGAGCAGTATCGCTGCCGGAATTGTCAAAAGCAGTTTTCTCATCGCCAGTCTCCTGTTTCCAGCCCCCGCCTGCCCGCCATATAGCATGAAACGGACTGAACCGGGGATGAAAGATTGCGGCCGGGGTCAGAAATTATCCTTTGCCGTCCGCCGTGCGGCCAGTTCTTCCACCGTCGCGGCTCGCATGAACGGGTTGGTGGCGCGCTCCAGCTTGATGGTTGTCGGGACCGTTGGCTCCCCGCGCGCGCGCAAGGTGAGAACCTCGGCCATCCGTTCCTTCAGGGCAAAATTGTCTGGCTCGGCAACCAGCGCATATTCGCCGTTGCTCTGGGTATATTCGTGGGCGCAATAGACTTTGGTATTGTCCGGCAATGATTCGAGCTTGCGCATATTATCGTACATTTGCTCGGCGGTGCCCTCAAACAGCCGCCCGCAACCCATGGCAAACAACGTATCACCGACGAAAGCCACGTTCTCGGACGGAATGTAAAAGGCGATATGACCCGCGGTATGCGCCGGGACATCGATGACTTCGGCGATGACTTCACCGAGCTTCACCGTGTCGCCTTCCTTGACCAGCCGGTCGAGCGTCGGGATCCGTTCCTGTTCCGCCGCCGGACCGGTGATCAGGCAGCCGGTCGCATCCTTGATTGCGGCATTGCCGCCGGTGTGATCCGGGTGCCAGTGGGTGTTCCATATCTGGGTGATCTTCCAGCCGCGTCTGTCGGCCTCGGCCAGTACCGGCTCCGCTACCGCCGGATCGACGACCATCGTCTCTCCGGATTCAGCTTCGTGAACCAGCCAGATATAATTGTCGGACAATACGGGAATTCGGATGATTTCAAGCATGGCGGTCAAATTACCCTGCAAATCCTATGCTGTCGATGGTTAACCTCAAAATAACGATTTCCCCTTATCTTTGCAGGCTTCTGCTGCAGAGCTTATTCAGGGGGGCGTTCATTGCGCTTGATCGTCGCATTTCTGTTCTACATTTGCCTCTGCGCGCCGGCGCTTGCAGACGTGCCGATGGCAGACAGGCTATGCACAATGTCGAGCGCGAAAAATGTCTCCTTGCCGGCGCTGTTAAAGACCAACCCCTCCTTCGATTGTTCCGAGAGCAAAGAAGTCACCAGAGGTCCCCGTGCGTGGGTGAGAATGCCGTTCCAGGCCGAAACCATCGCACCCGGTGCAGTGGAAGTTCGGGGTCAGAATAACGGCCTGACCACGATGCAGGTCCACGCCGTTCTCGACGACGGCACGATCTTGTCATCATCTTTTTCAGAGCAGCAGGTGATCGAAAGCTGGCAACCCAAGGGCCGATACGGGCTTACCGTCCCGGGGACGGAACATCCTGAAATCCGAAGCCGGATAGAGCAGGTCTATGTCACGATCGACAATCCGCCAGCGCTCAACTCGGTAATGTCCACAGAATTGGCATCCAAGAAAAAATGGGATGACCTGAAACTTCCGATCTCGGTCATGTTTGCGATTCTGTGCGGTATGGCGATCATGCCGCTCCTCTATAATTTATTCTTCTATGGCGCGCTGCGCTATAGTTTCATGCTGTGGCACAGCATGATGATTGCTGCGACGGTCGCCTATACTTTCAGTTCTTCGGGTCTGATCTTTATCGCCTTTCCCGAAACCAGCCTGATCACCAAAATGCTGCTCAATCACTGGACTCTGGCGATCGGTTTTGCCGCCAGCGGATTTTTCCTTGTCCGCTTTGTCGAACAGGGAAAGATTGCACCGTGGCTCCAGACAGTCATCCTGGCGTCCGCCATGCTGCCGGTTTTTGTCACGGCATTCGTTATGCAGTTTGACGGGGGCTACAATGACCACGCCCGTGCCTATTATCACGCGTCATTCCTGCCCGCCTTCTTTTTGGTATTATATGTCATGGTCCATGCGCTCCGTCGGGGCAGCAAGGCAATCTGGTTTCAGGTTGCAGGCTGGACACCAATCATTCTTTTCGGGCTGGACCGGGTCGCACGCGGCATGGATCTCTATGTCGGCTGGACGGTGCTCGACTATGGCCTCTATTTCGCGCTGGTGATGGAAACCATCATACTCGCCCTCGGTGTGGCCCACCGTATTCTCCGCTTGCGACAACAGAATGAAAGCATATTGCGGAAGCAGGTCGAACTGACCCTGCTCGCCGACACGGATGGGTTGACGATGATGAACAACCGTCGGTCGTTTGAACGAGAATTTGCCCGCAACCTGCACGATCATCGCTACAGCCACCTCGCGATCATCGATATTGATTTCTTCAAACAGGTCAATGACCGCTACGGCCACGAAATCGGTGACGAAGTGTTGCGGGTTGTCGGCAGAGAGCTGGAAGCGACCCGCCATTTCGCTGCACGCATTGGCGGTGAAGAATTCACCTTGCTGCTGAAAGTCGATAGCCGGGACAATCGAAAGAAATTTCCTGCGAACACGCTAACCGAAATTTGTGAAACCCTGATCCGCGCCGTTCATGATCGGGTCCCGGAAATTCAGGAACCGGTGACATTTTCCGTCGGCGTTGCTGCGATCGCCAGACGCGCGTCTTTGCGCAGCGTGATGGCAACCGCTGACCGGCGCCTCTACGATGCCAAAAATAATGGCCGCAATCAGGTCGTGTGGATCGATATATCCGAGGCGAGTCCGTCAAAGCCAACAGGGACGGCCTCAATCTAGCGACCGCCAGCTGCTTACCATTCGCCGATATTTTCCATGCTTGCCCAAGGTTCCTGAGCCGGCAGACTCTCCCCCTTTTGCAACAGCTCGACCGAGATATTATCCGGCGAGCGCACGAAAGCCATATGACCATCGCGCGGCGGACGGTTGATCGTCACCCCGGCATCCATCAGCGTCTGGCAAAGGGCGTAAATATCATCGACGGCATAGGCGAGATGGCCGAAATTGCGACCGCCGTCATATTGCTCGGGCGCGCTTCCATCTTCGGAGGGCCAGTTATAGGTCAGTTCAACCTCGGCAATGTCCTTCTGCCCCGGCGCGGCCAGAAAAATCAGCGTAAAACGACCTTGTTCGCTGTCATAGCGCCGAACTTCCTCAAGACCCAGTAGCTCGAAAAAGGCAACGGTGGCCTCGGGATCACTCACCCTGAGCATGGTGTGCAGATATTTTATAGTCACAGAAAACTCCATTGATCGCTATTCAGAAACGGTTCATCGCAGATATCGCAAGGCCGAACCGGGTCATCTGGCACAGCCTAAGCGGCTTTTGAAGTGAGGGAAAGAGTGATGAGCGAGAAATTTATCGAGAGCAAAAACAAGGTCTGGCTGGCGAGCGCCGGCCTGTTGACAGTCGGCCTGATTATCGGCGGCTATTTGCTGGGAGACGGCCTGTTGCGCGCCAAAATGGCGGATCGCAGCGTCACCGTACGCGGCTTGGCCGAGCGTGAAGTGACCGCCGATTTGGCAACATGGACAATCGCCTACAGCGCCCAGTCGACCGACCTGCAAAGCGCCCAGATTGATATTGATCGCGACACCGATGCAATCACCGCCTTCTTCAAGGAGCTCGGTTTCAAGGCGGACGCGCTCAAACCGACCGGCGCCAACGTCAACCAATATAGTAACAACGGTATCCCCCAATATACCATCCGCCAGCGTCTCAGCCTGCGCACCAACGATATAGAGAAGGCCCAGGCCGCCGTCGCCCGGCAATTTGATCTGGTCCGGCGCGGAGTCGTGCTCGAGGACGGTTCGGGGATGAGCTATACCTTTACCAAGCTCGACGAGATCAAGCCCGAGATGGTCGCGGAAGCCACCAAGGACGCCCGCAAGTCCGCCGAACAATTTGCCGAAGATAGCGGCACTGACGTCGGCGGGATCAAATCTGCCACCCAGGGCTATTTCAGCATTGACAGCCGCGACGGCGACGCAGGCGGCTACGGCGTGACCGACACACCCTATAAAAAGGTCCGGGTGGTCACGACGGTCAACTTTTATCTCGACTAGAAGCGCGAGGCGGCTCGATCCCTCGCTGGATCGGGTCTGCCTTTCGTCCAAGCCTTAGCCCAAACAGGGTCAATAATCGTGCGACGCTGTGAAGATTATTGCTCTGCGCCCGTCAGCAGCTGCGCAAGATAACGGGCCGCGGCCTTTGCGGAACTGCTGTCCGGATCAAATTTGACCGCCTGCTCCCAATTGCTTCTGGCGTTCGCCAAGTCACCCGCTTCATAGGCGATATTGCCCGCTTCGAGCGCGATTGCCGGGTCGGTCGTGACCAGTTTTGCGGCTACCGCGATATCAGACTTGGCTTGGACGAGATCGCCCATCCGCCGCGCCAGCGTCGCCGACAGCAGCCAGCCGAGCGGATCTTGCGGGACAAGCTGGTGCACCATGACAAATTGCTGCTTCGCCTGATCATATTGATCCAGTGCGACAAATGCGCGCCCCATATCCAGATGCACTTCGCCTTTCAGCAGCCCATCAAGATCTTCTTGCTCCAACGCTGTATCAAAATATTTCAAAGCCCGTTGATAATCGCCGCTGGCCAGTGCCGCGTTGCCAGCCTGTGACCAGAAATTGCCCGCGCGATCATCGCCTGCTGCTTGCGCTTTCTCTGCTGCCTGGACAAATTCGACAATCGCCTTCGGCCAATCTTCCTGTTCGGCATAAGCAAAACCAAGGCAATTGCGAGCCAGATAGCCGCCGCCTTCGATCTGCCATTTATTCGCAGCCAGCAAACCATTGGCAGGATCGCTCTCTGCCTGATCGAGGCATTGATCAAAGCGGATATCGCTGGGAGTTCTCGCTTTTTTCACCGGAGGCGAATTGACCGGCCCCTCGCGCTTGATCTCTGATGGACGGAGCACGGGGTCGATCGGCGAACCATATGGCGTGGCCGATTGCATCAAAAAGGGAAGGAGTAGCGACGAAATCATGGATGATATGTCCGTTATTGGCTTCGGTTAAGGAGACCGGCACTCACCCCAGTCGTGACAATATGTCGATCAGCAAGGCAATATCCTGATCCCGGGACAGTCGGTGGTCGCCGTCCTTTACCAGATGGACCTGCACATTATCTGAACGGATCTTCTTGGCGATCTCGAGACTATAGGCCCAGGGCACGTCATCGTCTTTTTGCCCGTGAAGCAGACGTACCGCACCGTCGAATGCGATCTCCTTGTGGAGCAGACGGGCGCTATCACCCGACTGCCAGAATGTCCGGGTCGTAACATAGGGCTCGTCGGAATATTCGCTTTCTTCCTCCAGCTTGCCCTCGCGCAGGATTGTCATTTTCTGCTCCTGCGTGAAGCCCCAGTCGGTAAAATCAGGCGCAGCCGCGATACCGACCAGATTCTTGACCCGCATCGGCCGCGACAATGCGACCAGCAACATCAGCCAGCCGCCCATCGACGAACCGATCAGGGTGATGGAACCCGAGGTCACCTTGTCGATCAAAAACAGCACATCGTCGCGCCAGTCAATCAGGCTCTGGTCCTCGAATTCCCCGCCGCTGGCTCCGCAACCTGAATAGTCGAGGCGCAACATCGCCCTGCCCTGCTGCTTTGCCCAGGCATCAACGGCCAGCGCCTTGCCGCCTTCCATGTCCGACATATAGCCCGGCAGGAAAACCAGGGTTGTCCCCTGCACACCCGGCTGGGCTGGGGTATAGCAATAAGCGAGCGTTGCCCCGCCGGGACGGTCGAGATTCAAGATGTCGTCTTCCATATAGTCACCCAATAAGTGCCCCCGCGAAGGCGGGGGTCCATCTCCTGTCCTATAGTTCAAAAACGATCGATGAGAAGGTACGTTGACGCACCTTCAGCAGCGCAACAACATCTGTCTTTGGAATATGCTTCAGAAGATGGACACCTGCCTGCGCAGGTGCACAGCAAATCGCGCCGACGATCAGCTGGCCGCAAAATAGACAATAGCCAGACAGAGAAAGGCAATGACCAGCATGCCGATATTGGATATCAACGGTCGCTTGACCCGGGGTAGGAGCGGCACGAGTTCTTCGGGGAGACCACCCTTGAACCCCAGTTTCCATTTCTTTCGGCTCTTGATGCCGTCCTCGAGGCCGAAAACATGGGAATCGCCTTCCTTGCCGCGATAGACCAGATCTCCGAAAAAATAGGCTTCGCTGCGCCAGAGCTGTTCGTAAAGCACGAATGTCTTGCCGACAGTCTCCATCCGCACCCGGCGTTTCAGGGCGCTGTCACCATCGACGAGCCAGATGTTTGCAAAATCAGACATTTACCGAGCTTAAAACAACATAAGCGCCAGCGCACCACAATTTTTCGATTGATCATTCGCGCTGGAATATCTCCTCGATGGCCATGTCGAAAAGCTCGGCAATGCGGAACGCGAGCGGTAGCGAAGGATCATATTTTCCAGTCTCGATGGCATTGACACTCTGCCGGGAAACCTTGAGCCGCTCGGCAAGATCCGCCTGCGACCAGTCGCGCTCGGCGCGAAGCACTTTGAGGCGGTTCTTCACGAATTGAGCCCGCGAAGACGATTGAAAAAATAGCCTAGACCCCACGCAGTTATTAATATCGCCACGAGATTGCCCGCGCTCATCGTGCCCAGTTGCCCTTCAAAAACAAGCCAGATCATATTGGCAAAGATGGCGGTGATGATCGCGACAATGGCTCCGTTTGCCATCATCTGGAAAAAATAGTCCTCGATTTTGCGACGATCCAGCGCGGCTGCATGTGTCGCGACATAAGAGAGCGCCAGAACGAGGAGCACCGCGCCGATGATCTTGGTCAGCGAAGTGACGGTCCCCAAGCGAGCTTCATGCGGGTCGAAGATGGAAACCGCCAAGAGACCCATGCCCACGAGCAGAATGAAACCAAACATCCAGTCGGGCTTGAGCAAGCGGCAAAAGCGTTGCCAGACGCCCGGAGAGGGGTTGCCGGTCATCATATCACGCCCAGGAACAGGATAGCGAGCGCCGCCCACATGGCGATATTTTCATTGGGTGTCATGGCTCTCCCCGAACAGCGTTTCAATTTCATGATCATTCTCCATCAAGTGACATAGACATTATGTCATGTTTGCTTGACCTAAATGCCCGATTCAATGCCAGACGTCAAGTAAACATGACATTTTGAGTATGAGACTTTCCACCTGATCCTGAGTCTTCCCTGATTTGGTTGACTTGAAACCCCAAAAGTCTAAGTCAAATCCTGTCCTTTGATGACTGGTTTTCCAGCCTTCCTTGGTCCCCAACTTTGACAAATTTTGAGATGATCCGAACCCATGACCAAGATGATTAAAATCACCCTTCCCGACGGCAGTGCGCGCGAAGTGGCCATGGGCACTACCCCCGCACAGATCGCCGCTGACATCGGGCCGGGTCTGGCCAAGGCCGCGCTTGCCGCAAAGATTGACGGCGAGTTGCGCGATATCATGCGGCCGCTGGAGGAAGACACCGAACTGGCTTTGGTCACTTCCCGCGATGAGGAAGACGCGCTGGAACTGGCGCGCCACGACTATGCCCATGTGCTGGCAGAGGCGGTGCAGAAACTGTTCCCCGGCACGCAGATCACCTTTGGCCCGTCGACCGACGACGGCTTCTATTACGACTTCGCGCCCGCTGGCGACCCGTTCACCGACGAGGATCTGCCGAAGATCGAAGAGGAAATGAAGCGGATCATCGCCGCCGACAAACCGCTGCGCCGGGAAGTCTGGGAACGCGACGACCTGATCGCGCGCTGGCAGAAAGACGGCGAGGCTTTCAAAGCGGAATGGGCGGCAGAGTTGCCTGAAGGCGACGAAATCACGGTATACTGGTCGGGTGACGACTGGATGGACATGTGCCGCGGGCCGCATCTGGCCTCGACCGGCAAGCTTGATCCCAAGGCGTTCAAGCTGATGCGCGTATCGGGCGCCTATTGGCGCGGCGACCAGCGCAATCCGCAGCTTTCGCGTATCTACGGCACCGGCTGGCTCAACAAGAAGCAGCTCAACGCCCATCTCGTGCGGCTCGAGGAAGCGGCCAAGCGCGATCATCGCAAGCTCGGGCAGGAAATGGACCTTTACCATATCCAGTCGGAAGCACAGGGCAGCATTTTCTGGCACCCCAAAGGCTATGTGATCTGGCAGGCGCTCGAACAATATATGCGCCGTCGCCAGATCGAGGCCGGCTATGAGGAGGTCAAGACACCGCAATTGATGGATGTGCGCCAGTGGGAGCAATCCGGCCATTGGGGCAAATATTCGGAAAATATGTTTGCGGTTCCCGATGAGGTTCCCGATGCCGAGGGCGACGGACCGGTGGTCACGGGCACCGCCGACATGATGGCGATCAAACCGATGAACTGTCCTGCCCATGTGCTGGTCTTTCGTCAGGGCATCAAGAGCTATCGCGACCTGCCGATTCGCATGGCCGAATTCGGCTGCTGCCATCGCAATGAACCGCATGGCGCGCTGCACGGATTGATGCGGGTACGTCAATTTACCCAGGATGATGCCCATATTTTCTGCACGCAGGAGCAACTGGTCGAGGAAGTCGGCCTGTTCTGCGACATGCTCGATCGGGTCTACACCGATCTCGGCTTCGACAATTATGCGATCAAGCTGGCGCTGCGGCCCGAAAAACGGATCGGCAGCGACGAAATGTGGGACTGGTCGGAACAGTCGTTGCGCGATGCGGTTGCGGCTACCGGACGGGATACCGAGAAATATGGATGGGAGGAATTGCCCGGCGAAGGCGCTTTCTACGCACCCAAGCTCGAATTCCACCTTACCGACGCGATCGGCCGGACCTGGCAGGTCGGCACGATCCAGACCGATACGGTGCTGCCCGAACGGCTCGATGCGACCTATGTCGGCGAGGATGGCGAGCGCCACCAGCCGATCATGCTCCACCGCGCGATTCTCGGGTCTTTCGAACGGTTTATCGGAATATTGATTGAACATTATGCCGGCAAGCTGCCGCTATGGCTCGCCCCCACCCAGGCGGTTGTTGCAACCATCGTGACCGATGCCAATCCCTATGCCGAGCAAGTGGTTGAAAAGCTGAAAGCCGCCGGCATCCGGGTAGAGGCCGATCTGCGCAACGAGAAGATCAACTATAAGGTGCGCGAGCATTCGGTCGGAAAAGTGCCCAATATTCTGGTAGTTGGCATGCGCGAGGCAGAAGAAGGCAAGGTTGCGCTGCGCCGACTCGGCCAGAAGGAACAGGAATTTCTGACCCTCGATGAGGTCGTGCCCATGTTGCAGAACGAAGCGCTGCCTCCGGACTTGAAATCTGCGGCAGAATGACCATATTGCGACCAAAGCTGTGGCATTCTCACCACTGTCGTGATGGCTAATATATTTTTCGTCATCAAGAAGGCTTTATTCATGTAAACTTTGCGGCTAATGAGCCAGCATAGACAACCACTCAGGAGTATTTAACATAGCTGCACCACCTCGCCGCCCAACGCCACCCGTCAAAGGTGGCCCGCGATTCAACGATCTTATCAAATCCGACACTGTAAGGGTCATCGACGACAAGGGCGAGAACCTTGGCGTGATGAACACCAGAGAAGCGATAGAACGTGCAGCAGAAGTTGGACTCGATCTGGTCGAGGTTTCTCCCAACGCACAGCCACCGGTTGCTAAATATCTTGATGTCGGCAAATTCAAATATGAGGCCCAGAAAAAGGCCAATGCCGCGCGCAAGACGCAGAAGGTACAGGACGTCAAGGAAATCAAGATGCGTCCGAATATCGACGATCATGATTATAACGTCAAAATGCGGAACGTGAACAAATTCATCGACAATGGAGACAAGGTCAAAGTGACCCTGCGCTTTCGTGGTCGCGAAATGTCACATCAGCAACTCGGCATGCAATTGCTCGTCCGGGTCCAGGAAGACATGAAGGAAACGGCCAAGGTAGAGGCCTATCCCAAGCTGGAAGGCCGTCAGATGCTGATGGTACTCAGCCCCAAATAAGCCATTCAGACCCTCGGCGACGAGGGTCTTTTTTTGATTATAGCCCTCAGGCAGCCTATCCGCGCGCCATTCAATCTGGCTGGCCGCGTACAATCCATAACATTCCAACACCTACGACCAAAGCCGCAAAGGCAATCACAATTTCAAAGTCGTGGTTTACCATTGTCTCCCTCCTGCTTTTTTGGTCCCCGGCGCATGAATAACAATTGAAAACTAACTAACTGTTAAACCGGATGCGTCCTTCAGGCGGAGGGTTTTGCGCGATATTGCTGCGGGAAATGGCGCTTCAGATTGGCGACCTTGGGCTTGTCCCAGCGCACGATATAGCCTTGCCGTGGATGTTTTTGCATGAAGTCCTGATGATAGGCCTCGGCCGGGTAAAAGGTCTTATAAGTCTCTATCCTGGTTACGATCGGTCGCTTCCAATAGCGTCCCTTCTTGAGCTGCGCGATATAGGCGCGGGCTGCTTTGGCTTGCCTGGCATTCGTCGGCACCAGCGCGCTGCGATATTGTTTGCCGCGGTCAGGCCCCTGCGCGTTGAGCATCGTCGGATCCGCAACCACCGAAAAATATATCTGCATCAGCTGTCCATAGCTGATCTGGCTGGGATCATAGACGACTCGCACCGCTTCGGCATGATCGGTCAGGCCCGCGCTCACCAGCTTGTAAGATGCGCTGGCTTTGGTGCCGCCGTGATAGCCGGACGAAGCGCTGATTACGCCTTTGGTATGTTCGAAAACGCCCTCGACGCCCCAGAAGCAACCGCCGGCAAAAATGGCGACGGACCGTGTTCCTGTCTCTCCAGCCGCGACGCGGGGCATCGGGATGATCGTGGCTTTCTCCGCCGCATGGACTTCGCCGACAAAGGACTGCGATGAAGCCTGATCAGCGGGCAACGCCGTTTGCACACCGATCCAGACGACGCCGAAACAGGCTATGCTGACGCCAAACATGATTGTTCTGGAGAGGAACGGTCCCATCGAACTTAGCTGAGCAACTGCGATGCAGCGCTGACGGTGGACGACAGATTCTGGCCAAAGTCGGAACGCTGCTCTGCGGGTTGCATGAAAAACAGCATCATCGCACCAGCAAGAAAACCGCCGCCGAGGCTGTAGGTCAAATCGGATTTGAATATTTTCATCATGGTCTTTTCCTTGGGGCCATCATCAGTTCGAAACGTCCCGCCTGTAGGTTACAGCTGTTAATATAGAATTCCTTTCGCTGCTGTGAACCCGGTCACAAGGTCATATTCAGTATATCGGCGGGAAGATTTTCTATTCGGAGGGGGTGTTTTTTGTTTTAACCTCAAACGCCGGGCGGGCGCATCCGCGCCCTTGGCTATCCTCGCTTATGCTGCGGGCGCGCTTGCCTCGGCTGCGCCTCGGTTTGGCGTCCCCACTGTTGGCTGGTTTCTAACCGAGGCGAAGCCGGGGCAAGACCGACCGGCCGCCGCGCCTGTGGCGCGAAAGCCAAGCGGACGGATGTGCCCGCCCGGCGCTTGAGTTTTAAATCAACGCCGCACAGGCCCGCTGGATTCGTTCGCACGCTTCGGTCAGCAGTTCTTCCGATGTCGCATAGCTGATCCGGAACGCCGGCGAGAGACCGAAGGCCGCACCGTGTACCGCCGCAACCTGTGCTTCTTCCAGAAAATAGGCGATCAGATCTTCATCCGTGTTGATGACTGCACCCTTGGGCGTGGTCTTGCCCATCAACTCGCTAGCATCGGGATAGACGTAAAAGGCACCTTCCGGAGTCGGACATTGCAGTCCGGGCGTATCGTTGATCATCGATACCACCAGATCGCGGCGTTTCTCGAAAGCGGCGTTACGCTCGACGAGGAAATCCTGCGGCCCGTTCAGCGCGGCTACCGCTGCCGCCTGTGAAATCGAACTGGGGTTGGAGGTCGACTGCGACTGCAATTTGGCCATGGCCTTGATCAACCATTCCGGACCACCGGCATAGCCGATCCGCCAGCCGGTCATCGCATAAGCCTTGGACACGCCGTTGACCGTCAACGTGCGATCATAGAGAGCGGGACAGACCTGCGCGATCGTGGCGAACGGGAAATCGGCATACCAGATATGCTCGTACATATCGTCGGTCATCACCATCACATTTTCATGCGGTTCTATCACGGCACCCAGTGCCTTCAGCTCTTCCCCGCTATAGGCGGCACCACTCGGGTTGGAAGGCGAGTTGAGGATCAACCATTTGGTTTTCGGCGTGATTGCCGCTTCGAGCTGTTCCGGCGTGATCTTGTAATTCTGATCGGCACCAGCCGCGATAAACACCGGCGTACCGCCGGCAAAGTTGACGATATCGGGATAGCTAACCCAATAAGGTGCGGGGATGATCACTTCATCGCCCTCGTCCAGCGTCGCCACCAGCGCATTGAACAGCGTGTGTTTACCGCCGCTGTTTACGGTGATCTGCCGGGGCGTATAGGTCAGGTCATTGTCACGCGCGAACTTGTCGACAATCGCCTGTTTCAGAGCCGCAGTACCGTCGACCACCGTATAATTGGTCTCGCCACCACGGATCGCCTGGATCGCCGCTTCCTTGACAAAGTCGGGCGTATCGAAATCGGGTTCACCGGCGGACAGGCCAATCACATCGACGCCCTGCGCCTTCAGTTCGGTGACCTTCGCGGACATTGCCAGCGTGGCAGAGGGTTGAATGCGTCCAAGTGCTTTTGAAATGCGGGTCATGGGAGGTCCTGTTGCAAGGAAATAAGACGACTGCCTAATATCATTGGTGTTGCACTGCAACAGGGAGAATGGGTCAGCTGCGCTTTTTCACAAACTCGGCTCGCAGTACGAGACCTTTTATACCCTCGTGTTTGCAATCAATCTCCTGATCGTCCCCTGTCAGGCGAATCGACTTGATCAATGTCCCGCGTTTCAGCGTCTGGCCCGCGCCCTTGACCTTGAGATCCTTGATCAGTGTCACCGCGTCGCCGTCGGCCAGAATATTGCCCACTGCATCAACAACTTCGGGGCCAGCCGCCTTCTCCGCGGCTTCTTCCGGGCTCAGCCATTCGCCGGTTTCTTCATCATAGACATAATCGCCTGAACCATCACTCATCACAAGGACTCCAATGCTTGCTGCATGTCAGCGATAATATCGTCGATATGTTCGATCCCGACCGATAACCGAACGACATCCGGCCCCGCGCCGGCGGCAATCAATTCGTCACCTGACAACTGGCTGTGGGTGGTCGAGGCGGGATGGATGATCAGTGAGCGGGTGTCACCGATATTGGCAAGATGGCTGAACATCTTGACTGCCGAAACCAGCTTGATGCCCGCTTCATAGCCACCCTTCAGGCCAAAGGTGAACACCGCGCCGCCCTTGCCGCCGAGATATTTCTGCGCCAGCGGATAATATTCGCTATCAGGCATACCGGCATAAGAGACCCAGCTGACTTCGTCGCGGCCTTGCAGCCACTCAGCCATTTTCAGAGCATTTTCACAATGGCGTTCCATCCGCAGCGCCAGCGTTTCCATCCCGGTCAGGATATAGAAGGCGTTCTGCGGAGCCAGAGCCGGTCCCAGATCGCGCAGCGACAGGGCGCGCGCCGCCAGAATGAAGGCCATCTCACCAAAGGCGTCGGTAAAGACCTTGCCATGATAGGACGGATTGGGCTGGTTGAGGAACGCGTATTTCGGGCTCTTGGTCCAGTCGAACTTGCCGCTGTCGACGATCAGGCCGGCGACGCTGTTGCCGTGGCCGCCAAGGAATTTGGTGCCGCTCTCGACCACGATATCCGCGCCATGTTCGATCGGGCGGCAGAGCATCGGCGAGGCCATCGTATTGTCGACCACCAGCGGGATGCCGGCTTCATGGGCGATATCGGCAATCGCGGCGATATCCTGCACCACGCCGCCCGGGTTGGCGAGACTCTCGATAAATACGCAGCGCGTGTCGTCGGTGATTGCGCCTTTGACCTCGTCCATATTGTCGGCGTCGACAAAGGTGACGTTCCAGCCGAATTTCTTGACCGAATGGGCGAGCTGGTTGAGCGAGCCGCCGTAGAGTTTCTTCGCCGCAACAATATGCGCGCCGGGGTCCATCAGCACATGGAAGACGATGATCTGCGCCGCATGGCCCGAAGCCACCGCCAGCGCACCGATACCGCCTTCCATCGCCGCGATCTTGCCCTCCAGCGCGCCGTTGGTCGGGTTCATGATACGGGTGTAGATATTACCGAAAGCATCGAGATTGAAAAGATCGGCCGCGTGATCGACATCGTCAAAAACATAAGAGGCGGTCTGGTAGATCGGGGTGATCCGCGCGTTCGTCGTCGGGTCCGGTTCGGTGCCGGCGTGGACAGCCAATGTTTCCAGGCGGGGGGTTGCGGGATGATCCGTCATGATGCGTCCTTGTTCAAAGAAATAAGCAATGTGCCTAATATCAATCCGCCCTCACCGCAACCAGGCTTGTGATGAGGTGACGCGCGCTGACCGGAGGATTTGCCACAACCGCGTTTTGATGGCCCCCGTCCCCCACCAACCATGCGTCATCCCGGCGAAGGCCGGGATCCCAACCAATTTTCGCTCTGCGAAAGCAAGCCGGGTTGGGCCCCAGCCTGCGCTGGGGCGACGGTGTCTTTCAGCTGAGGCGGGGGCAACCATGCTGATAGCGCATTTCACCGCCGCACCGAATCTCCCAGAATTTTCCTGAGGATTTTGCAACTTTCTTCGTCCCGCGCGTTGATTGGATGAAACCGAGAAAGGAACAGACCATGAGCAACAAGGATATGAACCATAGCATCGACCGCGACGAAATCCGGGGAGAATTCTGGGAATCGATTGCCGACAGCCCGTTCGTGATGATCGCCCTCGACAGCGATCACAAGCACAGCATCCCGATGCGCGCTCAGCTCGATGAGGACGCCAACAGCGCGATCTGGTTCTTCACTTCCCGCGACAACCGGCTGTCCAAGGGCGGCCCAGCGATGATGCAATTTGTCTCAAAAGGGCATGATCTCTTCGCCTGTGTCTCGGGTAACCTGACCGAGGAAACCGACGCCGCGATCATCGACAAGCACTGGAGCAAGCCGGTCGAAGCTTGGTACGATCAGGGCCGACAGGACCCGAGCCTGCTGATGCTGCGGCTTGACCTGGATGACGCCGAAATCTGGGAAGCCGACCCCGGTGTCGTCGGCATGTTCAAGATGATGACCGGGATGACGATGGACGGTGACGAAATGGGAGACCATGCCCGGCTGCCGCTATAGGCGCGAAGACCGCAATCTGAACCCATTCATAGGGGCCGCAAAATAATCGACTGTAGCGAGCGCCACCATGACAGGTCCGGCGCAATCCCGCTCCGCTCCAGCTTTCCGCGGCCCCGGTTTTTCTCATCATGCTGCTGCAACAAATTCAAAGCCAGAGCGTTTCCTTGGCATGACGGATATTCTCGCCGGACCAGACACAATTTCGTGGACCGAGGCGCTGTGGCGGCTCGGTACCGCGACCTTGCTCCCTTTCCTGATCGGGCTGGAGCGATTCATCCGCAGGAAGCCGATTGATTTCCGGCCCTTCGTGATCATCTCCGTCGCCGCCTGCGCGTTGGCAATCGGCGCAATGGAATTGCTCGAATCCACCCGCGATCCGCAAAGCGATATTGATCCCAGCCGTGTGTTCGAGGGGGTGATCACCGGTATCGGCTTTCTCGGTGCCGGCGCGATGTTCCGGGAGGGCAGCTTTGTCCAGGGCGCAGGCTCTGCCGCCGCGATCTGGGCGGCGGGCGCGATCGGCCTGATCTGCGGCTTCGGGGAAATCTGGCTGGCGGCAATCATCACCGCCGTCATCCTCACCGTACTGATCACCAGCGCGCCTTTCACCTCGCACTGGGACCCGGGAGAAGACGAAGACCATCCATCGTCCTGACACGAACCGTCAGGACATTAACCACCAGCAAAGGAGAATACCATGCCAGCGAAATCCAAAGCCCAGCAACGCGCCGCCGGAGCGGCCCTGTCCGCCAAGCGCGGCGAGACCAAGGTCGGCGACCTTCAGGGCGCATCCAAAGACATTTATGACAGTATGAGCGAAGAGGAGCTGGAAGATTATGCCGGCACCGATCACGATGGGCTGCCCGACAAAGTCGAAGGCGACGACTAGACGCGCCGCCAACGGCTCAGACCAAGGCAAACGCGAAAAAGCCGGGCGAAATCCCTTTCGCCCGGCTTTTTCTTGGTGCCGTTATGGCCGTCTGGTCCTTACCAGTAAGGGTTTACCGTCCAGTAGCTGTAGACGCTGGACTGATAGTCGCGATCATAGACCCGGTCCGGTTCGTCGCTGCCGAAACGCGGCGCGTCCATCAACTGCTCCTTGGTCACATCGATCCGATAACCACCGAGTTCGGTGTCATAATCGAGCTTCGACCACGGAATGCTGTGCTTCTCGTCGCCGATGCCGAGAAAGCCACCAGCGGAGATCACCACGTCGGTCACATTGCCGCCGCGCTTGTCGATCAACAATTTGTCAACCGATCCGATCTTTTCCTGGTCCACGCCATAGACCGCGGTGCCGTCCACGCGGTCGCTGCCAATCACACTGTGGTTCTTTTCATCCTGTAGCATCATCTCTATTCACTCCTCTAGGTTTCAGGGATAGCCGCGTGGCGGCCCCGTTCAGGGGGAGGGCCGGTGCCATGTGGCTACAGGGAATCAACGGGCGCGCGCGCAGATCGTTCCGGACTTTTTCGGATATTTTTGATGGTTGGGGCGAGGTGGTGGGAAGGGCGTCAAGGCACAGCGGCTGCTTGCCTAATTCGCTTGGCCTACCCAGACTGTCATCCCAGCGTAGGCTGGGATCTAATCCGATCTTGCTTTCGCACACCGCTAGTTGGTCTGGCCCCCAGCCTACGCTGGGGCGACAATATGGGTATCCGCGAAAGGCACCTCAACGCGCCCCGGCAATCAGCCCGACGAACCTGTTCTCGCCCACCCGTAGCCCGGTGATATCCGCGCTCCGGCTCTCGATCATCGCCAGCCGCTCTTCGGTCGCCATATCGATCAGCTCGAGCACCGCCGGATGGACATAGCTCTTGCGGCAGATCGCCGGCGTGTTGCGCAGGGTCGCGGCGGCGGCTTCGCAGGCCTGTTTGATCGTCGGACTCTCATCGGAAGCGATCGCGTCCAGCGCGGCAACACTGCCGTGCCAGGTGCGGAACATCTTGGCGCTGAGGCTGTCCATGCCGGATGCCTCCTTCAGCCAGTCGTTGACATCGCCGCTGTCGAGCGGATGGACCGCGCCGTCGCTGCCGACATATTGGAACAATCTTTTGCCGGGCAGATCATCGATCTGCTCCAGTATTTTCTGCAGCCGCGTATCGCGCAGGCTGCAGCTCACCTTCTTCCCGCCCTTGGCGCGATAGCGCAGGCGCACTATATCATCGTCATAGCGGACATTGCCGCCGTCCAGCGTCGTCGCCCCCTTGCTCACCCGCGAGCTGCCGCCGACCCGGATCGCGGTCCGGTCGATCAGCCGCACCAGCGCCGCAATCGCCACATCCTTGCTCGGCACATCACCGTCTTGCCCGGGCGTGAGCAGCGCGTTCACCTTGCGCCTTATACGCGGCAGCGTCGTGGCAAATTCCGCCAGCTGGTCGAATTTCTGCCGGTCGCGATAGACGCGCCACTGGTCATGATAGCGATATTGCTTGCGCGTCGCGGCATCATAGCCGGTCGCCTGAATATGGCCATTGGCCTTCGGGCAAATCCACACATCGGTATAGGCGGGCGGAATGCCCAGGCTCTTGATCCGCGCCAGTTGGGCGCGGCATGTCAGATGGCTCTTGTCCGGCAAAAAATATTGAAACCCCCGCCCCCGCCGCACCCGCGATATGCCCGGCTCTTCGTCGCTGCTGTAGACCAGGCTGGGAATGCGGGGGGAGGAATCGTGGATCATGAGCGAAAAACTCTGGCCGCGATATTCGGTTCCCGCAGCAGGAGCGAATGTTCAGCGCCCCGCCGTCCCGCTCAAAAAACCCAGTTCAGCACGATCAGATATACCGCCGACAGGACAATCCACGTCCCGTCCAGCGTCTTCAGCCTTTTCGCGCCCAGCCACAGGGCGATCGGGCGGGCGAGAAAGGCGCCGAGCACCGCTCCCGGTCCGGCCAGCAGCACGATCTCCCACGCCACCGTGTCCATCTCGATATGCCAGACGATGCTGACCAGCACGCTGATCGAGGAAATGACGCAGGCGGTGCCGGTGCACAGCAGCACCGGATAGTGGCGGATGAACAGATAAAGCGCGACCAGCTCCCCCACGCCGACCGAGAAGAGCGCGGTCAGCGCGCCGCCGGGGATCGCGATCAGCATCAGGATCAGCAGGTCGACCTTTTCCAGCCGCGCCCGCTCCGCCCTTTTGTGGTTGATCGTCCAGGTGGTGATGATCAGCGCGAGGCCGAGAAAGATCGAGAAAATCTTGTAGCCGAGCAGGATCATCTGCCCGTCGACCATGGTCAGCCGCTGCATCGCCAGCATGGCGGGCAGCGCAAAGGCGAGCACCGCCCCGATCACCAGGGCAAAATCGCGCGGCCGGACCCGGACATAGCCCGCGCCAGCCACGCCCGCCGTGTCCGCCGCCGCATCCGGCTGGTGCAGCAGACGGTCGGTCCAGCGCAGCCCGCCGATGGTCATGCCGAAACACTGGATCGCCATCGACGCGGCGGTGACCCGCAGCGGATCGAGCGCCATGACCCCGTGCTCGCGCAGCCCGTTGAACACCGGCACAAACACCACCCCGCCCCCGGTCCCCGACGTATTGGCAATCACCGCCGCCAGCCCCCCGATGCCGGGGAGGAACCAGAGCTGGCCCAGCAGAGCGGGATCATAAGAGGCAAACAGCAGGATGCCGGCATAAAGCGCGAGGAGGACGGCAGCGCCCCAGATTACGAGGCGGCCTTGCGGTGGTGCTGTGAAATTAGGGCGGGGAGTGTTCATGCGGCGGCGTTGGCGAAAGGCGGGGGGCGATGCAAGGGGTAATCGGGTGGGTGGGTGTTATTCTGATGACACTGCATGAATCAAATTGCATCACGCCTTGGATTAAAGTGCACTTTCACCAAAATGCTGCTTCATCCCGAAAGCGGACTTTAGCGCTAATGGTTCAAAATCTGCTCTGCTTGCGCTCTTCGACCTCGCAAAACGTTTGTCTTATGCTTTCTGTTGCCACCTGGCTTTGAAAATTCAGACTTCGACTGTGCGAGCTTTTTGTGCTGTCTGTTTGGTAATTTCAGCCCGTCTGGGCTCACTATGACCCCCGTCACGTCAGTCGACTTGTCGATAGTCCACCGGGTTTTTTTGGCTTTGATGGACAGACCATGCTTGTGAATTTGTTGCTGAATCCTCCAAATCGTCTTTCGTGACACGATTTTTCCTGAGACTGTTAGGTCATCAATGTAGAGCGTGAACACATTTCCCGCCTCATTTGCGACGTTATGGATTGAATCCCACATCTCTGAATAAGCCCAATATGAAAGGATCGGGCTAGATGATGATCCTTGTGGCAGCGAACCCTTATCGCAGCAAAGCCGGGCAAGTAGGACTGAGACATCTAATGAACACTGCATTTTGTGATAAAAAAACGCGAGAACTTTGTCCTCCCGGCAAGAGGGATAAAAACTCTCAATGTCCATCAAACAGAAGGCTCTAGAGCCTAGATGCGCAGCTGCATTCGTAACATAGGTTTTCTTAGGAACCGGAGCATGCACATAGTCAGGTGTTTTAATACAAGCCAAAAGATAAGCGATGCGGCTTTGTGCTTTATCAAGGCCTTCATGAGGACGACACAGCGGCCTCATCGATCCATCGGGCTTTTTTTCTTCCCAATACTCGTAGTGGGAGATGGACTTATCTGCCATTCCTCTGAGAGCCGCTACCGAAGTAAAAAGTAGTTTTGCAAGCGTCTTTTTGCTCTTCAACTTGTAAAGTGGGCTATCTTGAAGCCGATAGAACTTCTTCGCTTTCCTACGCCAAGGTTTTTTTGCTTTTGTCACGTTAAAGCTCTGCCTCACTATTAATATCTAAAACAGTCAGGAGAGCTATAATTTTCCTAGCAATAGTTCCCTTTGCCTTCTCCAATCTACTGGACATGTTCTCTTTGTCTTGAAGGGCTTCAGCAAAAAACATGAGGGAACTAACAGGAATATCGAAAATGTCAGCATAACGATTGAGAAGATCTAAGGAAGGTGTTCTATTTCCACTCTCAAGTTCCGAAATATACGAGCGAGAAACGCAAAGCTTTTTCGCAAGCGTTGACTGATTCAACCCTTGATATCGCCGCAGTAATTTCAGTGCTTGTCCGAACATTTTTTCCTCGTGTGTAGTTGAGAACGGCGTCTTACAGAAGCGGCCGGCCACACCATCCGAAGATGATTTCTATGACCTTCCACAACCGCGGCATCCATATCAGGATGCCCCGAAGCACCATTCCCAGAAATTTTGACCACTTAGGCTTTTTCTCTGGTGGTGGATGCTCCTTCAGACGCCGCTCCGGCAGGTTGGTAATTTGCTCCGAATTTTTCATCGAAACCTCCTTCTAAAAGACGCCATCGGCGGGATTGCCAAAGGCGCGTCTTCTCTTTCAAAAGGAAACGGATGCCGGTAATTTCACTCGCATACACAGGACCACAATGGTCTTCGTTGTGGTCCTGGCTCGCCCCGCTTTTCGTCATCATATCCGAAGATGAGCTTGAGCGGGTCAAAGGTTAGAAGCTTTCATGCTTCCTCGGGTGAGACGTTTTAACTCTCCTCCAAATTGTAAAGACTTATTCGCGTCACTCACCATGAGTGCCAACCGATAACGAATATAGAATCGATTCGTCAGAGAGTCAACATAATGTCACTTATAGTGAACATTATGGTAGCCTATCGAGATGCCTGAGCATCATTAACTGAGCATCATTAACAGTGTAAGCACCCTAATCCCCAGCTTCACCTCTCACCAACCCCCGCCCACTATTCCCCACCAGAAACCCGCCAGCCAAATCCTCCGCCCTCAAGCCCGCCTCGACCGCCTGCCCGCTCTCCGACAGCTCCTGTTAATTGTCCCTATGTCAAAATCAGGCAATGTTAACGCCCGGCTTGCTGCTGGATCTGGAGATTCCGGGACGTCAGAATACCATCAACTGCCGCGGAAACAGGAACGGAAATTACAGATGATGACAGAAAACTTTAACGACGCCGAACGACGGCAAGTCCCCGGCACCCGAAATCTGCACCGGCTGATTCTCGCGATGGTGGCTGGAGTGTCCCTGACGGGAAATGCGGGGGAAAATTCAACGCAAACAGACCGTGCGCATGTTGAACACAGGGCGTATGCCAGTGCCCAAATGCAACCGGGTCAAATTTCAGAGGCAGAACGTCGCGCTTTGTTGAGACTCAAAAGAGCGCTCCGGGAGCAAGATGACAGAACCCTGTCAGAGCGTTGCGTGGATCAGGAAGTTGCACGCATTGATCGGCCACCCAGCGATCTCGAATGGCGGACGATCGATCTCAAATGCCGCGAGGTCGGTGGACCTTCGGTTGTACCGGATTAACAGTGACAGCGCACTAATTCGCCGTTTCCGCTGACACCAACCCCCGAACACTATTCCCAACAAAAAACCCGCCCGCCAGATCCTCCGCGCGCAGGTCCGCCTCGACCGCCTGCCCGCTCTCGATCAATTCCGCCCGCAGCACGCCCGGCAACACGCCCCTCGCCAAAGGCGGCGTCAGCAACACCCGGTCGCGCTCGACAAAGATATTACAGATCGCGCCTTCGGTGACGAAACCATCGCCATCGACAAACACCGGATGCACGCCCTCGCCCAACCCCTCAACCTGATAGACCCGCCGGTCGCTGGTCTTGTGGTGGAGGCGGAAATCCGCCTTGTCGGCCTGCATCGGCACCAGCTGGCATTGTACGGGCCCGTCTTGCGGGGCGGGCATCGGCTTTAGCTCGATCGCCAGCGCGCCGGACTGGCCGAGGTGCAGCCGGACCATCGCCGGGGCTTCCTGATGAAAGGTGATCGCCTGGATCGCGTTGCGCGCGGCGTGGCGGTCGAATTCGAATTGCAGGGTGCTGGCGCTGGTCTTCATCCGCTCGAGATGCGCTTCCAGCCGGGCGATGCCGCTGGCGGGATCAAAGGCCATGGTCTCGATCAGATCGACCTTATGGCCGCCTTCCGCATTGGCATCCACTTTCGCAAATCTCCCCTTGGCGAGGCATTCCCGCCATTCGTCTTCCCCGTCCGAGTCCGCCACTATGCCAGAGCCGAGGCCGATGGAAAGCGTTTCTTTGCCCTCTTGCAGGAAGAAGGTGCGGATCGCGACATTGAAGGCGGCGTCGGAGCGGCCCTTTTCGTCGGGCGCGTCGATCCGGCCGATCGAGCCGCAATAGATGCCGCGCGGGGCGTGGTCGGCGGGGGAGCCTCCGGGCGCGCTTTCCAGCTCGTCGATAATCTCCATCGCGCGGATTTTCGGGGCGCCGGTGATCGAGCCGCAGGGGAAAATCTGCCGGATCACGTCGACCGCGTCGAGCCCGTCCTGCAGCTGCGCGGTGACGGTCGAGGTCATCTGGTGGATGGTCGGATAGCTTTCTATATGGAAGAGCTGTGGCACCTTGACGCTGCCGCGCTCTGCGACCCGCGACAGGTCGTTGCGCAGCAGGTCGACGATCATCAGATTTTCCGCGCGCTGCTTGGGATCGCTTTGCAGATGGTCCTGCACGGCCGCGTCGGCTTGCGGATCGGCAACCCGCGCGGCGGTGCCCTTCATCGGCTTGGCGGTGATCCGGCCGTCCTTCAGCGCGAAGAACAGTTCCGGCGAGAAGGAGAGCATCCAGTTGCTCCCGTCAAAGACCACGCCGCCATAGCCGGCCTGCGCGCGGCTGCGAATTGCGGCATAAAGCGCCAGCGGATGTCCGGAAAAGTCCATTTCCGCGCGAAAAGTGAGATTGGCCTGATAGATATCGCCACCATTGATATAATTTTGTACCTTTTCGAACGCGGTGTCATAAGCGGCGCGCGATATCGAAGGCTTCAGCCGTCCGAGCCACGCCCCGTTGCGGTCGGGCAAGGCTTTGGCGACGGCGTCCGGATTTAACTCCTTGTAATCCTTAAATATTCCAAACCATGCCAGCGGGGCGGGCAGATCCGCCCGCATTTTGCCCCGCAACCGCGCCTCCAGCCCCAGTCCCACCTCATAGGACAGATAGCCCGCAACATGCTGCCCCGCCAATCGCGCCCGCGACAGGGACTCAAAACATGCTTCCAATTCTTCCAATGTGGCAGCCCGGATGATCTCCACCGGATCGCGGTAAAGCCGCGCTGGCGCTGCATCACAGGCCCGCACATCGTCGAGCAAAACAAAGGGAGATTTTCCACCGAACATCGCCCACCTCTAATTGCTTTTGTACCTATTCGTCCATAAGATTGGCGAAAGAAAACAGGAGTGTTCTGGATGCGGTTGGCACGGGATTGGCAGATTATTGTAGCATCGTTGTTGATTGGCGGCCCCGCGCTGGCGGCGGCAGAGGATGTGGCACCGCAGCCGACCGCTCTGATGTCCGACCAGATCCCCGCCATTCCGCGGGCGATCGTCGACCAGACCGGCCCCTATATGGAATATCGCACCGCCAGCTTTGTCGACTGGGACCCGAAGAGCCGGGCGATGCTGATTTCCACCCGCTTCGCCGAAACCCGCCAGCTGCACCGCGTTGCCGCCCCGATGGCGCAGCGCGAGCAGCTGACCTTCGCCAGCGAACCCGTCAGCAGCGCCCGCTATGCGCCCGACGGCTCGGCGCTCTTGTTCCAGAAAGACAGCGGCGGCAACGAGATCCACCAGATTTACGCGCTGCAAAACGGCCAGCCGAAACTGCTCACCGACGGCGAGAGCCGCAACAGCCTTGGTCCCTGGTCGAGTAGCGGCAAGCTGGTTGCCTTTGGCTCGAACAAACGCACCGGCCTCTACAATGATATTTATCTGATGAATCCGGCCAATCCCGAAGGCGCCCGCATGCTGATCGCCTCCACGGGTGGTGGCTGGTTTCCTATCGATTTCTCTCCCGATGACAAGCAGTTGCTGGTGTTCAACTATGTCTCGGTCACCGACAATCAACTCTATCTGATCGACATCGCACAGGGCAGCCTGCGCAAATTGACCAACAGCAACGTGCCGGTTTCGTACGAAGGCCTGCAATTCGCCCCGGACGGCCGCCTCTGGGCCGCTTCGGATGACGGCAGCGATGTCAAACGGCTCGGTATCGTCAATCTCGAAACCTCGCTGTTTGAACCGTTGGTCGACGAAAAGATCTGGGATATTACCAGCTTTGATATCAGCCCTGATGGCCGCTGGATCGCCTTTGAAGTCAATCAGGCGGGGCGTTCGCTGCTCAAATTCTACGATACGCAAAACGGAGATATCCGGGTCGCCGATGCCTTGCCGGCCGGGGTGATCAGTGGTGTCAAATTCGCGCCCTGGGGCGAGCTCGGCCTGACCCTGAACAGCAACCGCACCGGCATCGATGCCTATAGCGTCAATCCGGAGACGCTGGCGGTCACCCGCTGGACCAGAAGCGAGACCGGCGGGCTGGATGCTGCCGATAATGTCGCACCGGAACTGGTCGAGATCGAAAGTTTTGACGGCGAGAAAATGTCCGGCTTTCTCTATCGCCCCGATCCCGCGCGGCACAAGGGCAAACGCCCTCTGATCATCAACATCCACGGCGGGCCGGAGGGTCAGGCCACAGCCCGCTTTCTCGGACGGGATAATTATCTGATCAACGAACTGGGTATCGCGATATTCTATCCCAATGTCCGCGGATCGACGGGCTTTGGCAAAAGATTTGTATCGCTCGACAATGGCCCTTGGCGGCGGGAGGATAGCGTGCTCGATATCGGCGCGTTCCTCGACCATTTGCGCAAGGACCGGCATATCGACCGCAAGCGCATCGCTGTGACCGGCGGCAGCTATGGCGGTTACATGACGCTGGCCGCAATGCTGCATTATGGCAAGAGACTGAAAGCCGGGCTGGAAATTGTTGGCATCTCCAATTTCGTCACCTTTCTGGAAAACACCCAGGCCTATCGCCGTGATCTGCGGCGGGTGGAATATGGCGACGAGCGCATTCCCGAACAGCGCGCGAAACTCGAGGAAATCAGCCCCCTGCTCCGCGCCAGCGAAATCGATATTCCGCTGATGGTGGTGACGGGCGCCAATGATCCGCGCGTCCCGGCCAGCGAAGCCGACCAGATCGTCGCCGCGGTGCGCGCCAATGGCGGTCCAGCTTGGCATTTGCTGGCCGAGAATGAAGGCCATGGTTTCCGCAAGAAGGCCAATGCCGATTATCAATTCTGGGCGAGCCTGATGTTCTGGCAGAAGTACTTGCTGGAGGAGAAATAGGGAGGTTGGTGCGCACCGATCGTCCCACCGATCATGATATCGAAACCGGTCTTGAAAATCCTGTTGCTCTACGCCGCTCTGCTGGCTGCCGCCGCCTTTGCGCTGGAGTGGTTGCAATATCAATATTTCAGCAAGGCCTATTCGGTCGAAATCTATGTCGTACTGATCGCTCTCGCCTTTGCCTCGCTCGGCGTCTGGGTGGGGCATAAGCTGACGGCGCGAAAGCCGGACGGGCCGTTTGAGCGGAACAGCGCCGCGCTAAAATCGCTGGGCATATCCGGGCGGGAACTGGAAGTTCTCGAAGCATTGGCGGATGGTCAATCCAACAAGGAGATCGCGCGGTCGCTCGATATTTCTCCCAATACTGTCAAAACCCATATCGCGAAACTCTACGCAAAACTGCAGGTCAACGGCCGTGTCCAGGCGATCGAGGAAGCGCGGCCCCTGCATCTGATCCCCTGATATATCGGGGTGATATCGCCCAAATCACCCATCAGGGTGATTTCCAATAGCGCGCGCAGGTGCCATAACCGCCCCATAAGCGGAGGAAAGATTATGCAGAAAATCGCCTTAACCTACGGAGTGCTGTCCGGGACTATCACCATTGTCACGTTGATCCTGGGTCTGGTTGTCAGCGATGGCGGTAGTTTCCTGTCGTCAGAACTATTCGGCTATCTGACGATGCTGGTCGCGCTGTCGATGATATTCATCGGCATCAAGCGCTATCGCGATCAGGAACTGGGCGGGGTGATCCGCTTTCTGCCCGCCTTTGCCATGGGACTCGCCATCGCGGTGATCGCCGGGCTCATATACACGGTCGTCTGGGAGCTATATTCGATGAGCAACGGTTACGCCTTTATCGACAGCTATGTGAACAGCGCGATCGAGGCCAAAAAGGGAGCGGGTCTGACCGGGGAAAAACTGGCGCAGGAAATTGCGACCCTGGAAGAAATGCGATCCGATTACGGGAAAATCTATATCCGTATGCCGATGACTTTCATGGAGATATTTCCGGTAGGCCTGATCATCGCCATCCTGTCCGCAGCGGTTCTGCAAAACCCGAAAATCCTGCCGATCCGGCAATAGCGTAGCAATTGGGAGAATGAAAATGAGACTCGGAGCCTTTTCGATCAGCCTGTCAGTCAAGGACATCGCCGCTTCCAGAGCCTTTTACGAGAAACTTGGTTTTGCCAAATTTGGTGGCGACGAAGACCAGAAATGGCTGATCCTGAAAAATCGAGAAACAATGATCGGCCTGTTCGAGGGGATGTTTCCCGAGAACATGCTGACCTTCAACCCGGGATGGGATCAGGATGGACAAAATCTCGACGATTTCGACGATATCCGCGATATTCAGAAGTCATTGCTGACAGCGGGTGTGCAGCTCGACAGCAAGGCTGATGACGGGGAAGGTCCCGCCAGCATCATGCTCACCGATCCCGACGGCAATCCGATCCTGATCGACCAGCACCGCTAAGCCTATTTCCGTAAGTTGGGGTGATTGCCGATGCTCGCCCGGATCGCATCCAGCGCCGGTTTCCGCATCGCCGATTTCTGATAGGCATAGGCATGGCCCGGCAGTTTGGCGAGTTGCCCCGCAATCGCGGTCGCCTGACCGATTACCTTGTCCGGTTCGACCAGCATATCAAGATACCCGGCCTCGATCGCGCCCTTGGGTTCATAGATGAAAGCCTGAATCATCGCGCGGGTCTGGTGCAGCGGGCTGAGTCTGTCCCGCGCCAGTTCGACCGCAAATACCGGCAGCGTCATACCGGTAATCGATTCATTCGCACCCAGTTTAAAATCGCCGGCCGCGCCAATCCGCGTGTCGCAAGCCATCAGCAGAAACACGCCCATGGCAATGGCGTGGCCGTTGCAAGCTCCGACAACAGGCATTGGCCCGCCGTAGAGTCGGAGCACCAGCTCGGATGCCCGGTCGAGCAGTCGGACGGAATCTTCACGGGTAAAGCCCCCCATCATGCCAAGATCGAATCCGCCGGAAAAACGGCCCTCCCTACCGGTAAGGACGATCGCCTTGGCGTCCGCCTCGGCCTTGTCCAGTGCTTCGTTGAGCGCGATCATCAGATCGAAATTGACGGCATTGGCCTTGCCATCGTCCATCGTGATCAAGGCAACGTCATTCTGGATATCGACGGAAATGCTCATGATCTGTCCTTTTCAACGCGTCTTTTAATTGTTCAGTTAAGCCTATTGGCAGAATCTTTCACGTCAACGGAAAAATCAGCAGTGAAAGCCGTGGAAACCGTTGAGAAACCCGTCTAGTCAGACAATCCGTAACGGCACAGCGCTTAGCTAAACTGCCCTATTATTTTTGTCAGACGCGCCACATCCTCCCGATCATGATAGAGCGCGAAACCAATCCGCAGAACATCGCCGCGGACATCGGTAACAACATTCTGCGCAGCCAGCCTGTCATGGAGAGCGGATGCCGTTTCCCCGCGAAAGGCAAGAAAGCGCGCATGCTGCTGATCGCCAAGCGGATTGAGCAATTCAAAATCTGCCAGAGGATCATCCTCCAGAAACTGACCCTGCAGAGCCGCAACGTGTTCCGAAATCACAGCCGTCGTCAGCCCTTCCCTATCCAGCATATTCTGCACAGCATTAAATCGGTAAAGCCCGGAAGGAGCGAACGTACTGCCCAGAAACCGCCGCCCGTCCGGCGCATAGCCGATATCTCCGGGCGCCAGGGCGAGATCGTCAAATGCAGCATACCAGCCGGTGACAACCGGTCGCTTTGCAAAACCCGGCGGCGCGTGGAGGAAGCATGCCCCTTCCCCCGCCATCGCATATTTATAACCACCCGCGAGGTAAAATACCCGATCGGCGATTTGCGACAGATCGGTCTCTATAGCCTTGAAGCCATGATAGCCGTCAATCACCACCCAGGGCCCTTCGGGCCGGGCCAGCGCAGCCAGCTCGTCCAGCCGGGAAATGATGGTGCCGGAATTGAACAGGACATGGCTGGCAAATATCAGATCGAATGCACCGGTCCGGGCAGTCTCTAGCAAGCTATCCGGCGATGCCGTTTGCAGAACGACCTCCCCCGCCTCCACCCAGCGGGTCATTTGCCGGCGAAAGCTGTGAAACTCGCCATTGGTCGCCAGAACCCTGACCGGTCGCGCCGAAATGGCGGATAACAGACGCACGATAAAATCATGGGTGTTCGGGGCAAAGCAAAGCGTCGCGGGATCGGACAGGTTGAGCTCATGCGCGACATGTTGCTGCGCTTCGGACCAGACCGCCCCCATTATTCTGTCCCATTTGTGGTCGGCCAGCACCGCCGCATCCTGCCAAGCCGCCATATGGCCTTCATAACTGGCATCAGGCCAGAGATGATGGCTGTGCGCTGCGAAATGCAGGCGCTCCGGGTTCGCTGCAAGAGAGCGGGAAAACAGATGTTTCCAGCTCATAACTGGGTACGCAGCGACCATAGTTCCGGAAAGGCCCGCTTGCCCACCGTGCTCTGCAGGTAGGAAACGCCAGCAGTTCCGCCGGTTCCCATTTTTCCGCCGATGATCCGCTCGACCGTCAGCACATGCTTGTGACGCCACGTCGCCATCGCATCATCCAGATCGACCAGTTTCTCCGCCAGTTGATAGAGTTCCCAATATTTCTCGGGATTGCGGTAGACTTGCAGAAAGGCCGCCTCGACCTGTTCCGATGGCTGATGGGAAACGGCAAAATCACGGTCAAGCAGGTCCGGTGCAATATCGAAACCGGCCCGAGCCAGCGCCGCTATCGCATCATCCCATATGCTCGGCTGATCCAGTGCGGTCTGCATCGCCGCCTGTGCTTCCGGACGATCTGCCTGATATTTCAGAAAGCCCTTATCCTTGAGCCCAAGCATATGTTCCACGGTCCGGAACTGGTCGGACTGGAAGCCGGAACTGGGCCCAAGCACGTGACGGAACCGCGTATAATCGCTCGGCGTCATCGTCGACAGCACATCCCAACTGAGTGTCATCACCGCCTGTATGCGGCTGATCCTCGCCAGCGCTTTATAAGCGGGCACCAGCGCGTCGTTTCTGATCTGCTGCTTGGCAAAGCGCATCTCGCGAATAATCTGCTTGAGCCAGAGTTCTTTGGTCTGGTGAATGATGATGAACAACATCTCATCATCCAGATCCGATCGGGGGTGCTGGGCATCAAGCAATGTGTCGAGCGCCAGATAGCGCGCATAAGTCATCGGGGGTTTATCGGTCATGCGCAATGGTAACGCCGCGGCGTCCGATTGGGAAGAGAGCCGATGTCAATGTCCGACGAAATCTAGGGCAATTGTCCCATGCCGCCCGAAGGCCAGGATATCTCCATATTCAGATAACCGCTGACGGGGATCCGATCTCTGGAGCCGAGCCAGAATTGAGCTAACTATTTAAGAAATTAAAAAAATTATAATTTTAGCCTTCATTCTGACGAATCCATCGAAGATATCATCAAATCAAAAAAGTAAGTCGGTTCGATTCCTAGAAGTCGAAATCCAAGCTGTAAATCGCGATTCGCGAATCGATCTCCAGGATCTTCGAAGCTAGGCTGCCTTGCCTATCATACAGCAGGCATAGTGATCGATCGATGGCTGCCGCTTGCCGACCTTTTCTCTTTTAATCAGTAGGTCGCTGGTTCGAACCCAGCAGGGCTCACCATTATTTCAATGTGTTACGGCCTTCCTCCGTTCTAAAAATCGAATTAGAACGGTTTTTAGAACGGTGAATTTCAATCCATTAATCAGCTTGGTAGAGAAATATTGATCAATATGACTCATGAGGCCGCAATCTGCTTGGGTTCCGTGCATGCATTTCGACCACGCCACCGCCTCCAACTCATCAGCTTTGACTTCTGACGCGACAAATAAGCCACCTGAAGGACAGCTTATGGGCCGTTTGCGGACAGTCTGCTATAAATATTTTAAGCAGAGAAAGCGGACTCTTTAATCGGGGCAATCGACATAACCTCTCACAGCCCAACAGCGGAGATTCCGGTGTCTGAAAAACAGAGCGCCATTTATTGGCCGGGCAAGTCGATAAGCAACTTATCCAGCGTCGCCGGATAATCGCGAATGCGGATGCCTGTTGCATTATATATCGCATTGGTGACCGCAGCGGCGGCACCGCATATACCCAGTTCGCCAATCCCCTTGGCCTGAATAGGGCTGGCCGATTCGTCTCGTTCTTCAAGCAGGACAACCTCGATTTGCGGGACGTCCAGATTGACCGGGATGTGATATTCCGCCAGATCGTGGTTGACGATATGTCCGTCTCGATCATCGAAAACCAGCTCTTCGGTCAGAGCGCTGCCGATCCCCCAGATCATGCCGCCATAGCATTGCGAAGTCGCGGTCTTCTCGTTCAAAATCCGCCCTGCACCGAACACCCCGAGCATCCGCTTCACTCGTGTTTCACCGGTCACGGCATTGACTGCGACTTCGGCAAAATAGGAACCATAAGTGGCCTGCTGCATCTCTTCCAGCGTCTGGCCCGGTTCGATATGGCCGATTGCAGAGATTTTTTGTCCGTCCAAAATGTCCGGATAGGATCGCAAAGCATCTCCGGTGCCGGCCGCGCCATTTTCAAGCGTCAGTTCAGCCTCGTCGCTGCCCAGCTTTTCAGCCAGTTTTTTGCGGATTTCTTCGCAAGCCAGAAACACAGCCGAACCCGCAGAAGACGCTCCCCACGATCCGCCCGAGCCCGGCCCGGCGGGAAAATCGGTATCACCCAGTTTTGTGTCGACCTTGTTTGCCGGCAAACCCAGCATGTCCCCGGCAATTTGCGTCAATATCGCATAGGTTCCGGTGCCGATGTCGGTCATGTCGGTTTCGACCACGGCGGTGCCGTCGGCACGCAATATCACCCTGGCTTTCGCTTCCGAGAGGATGTTGACCCTCGCTGCGCCGGCCATCCCGTGACCTATCAGCCAGTCGCCCTCGCGCAAAGCGCCCGGCTTCCTGTTCCGCTTATGCCATTCAAACAATTTCGCGCCTTCGTCGAGTGCCTCGATGAACCGACGGGACGAATAAGGAATGTCCTGCTCCGGATGGCGGTCAGGGACATTGCGCCGTCTCAGCTCAACCGGATCAATGCCCGCTGCTTCCGCAAGCTCATCCATCGCATTTTCCAATACCTGCATGCCGACCGCCTCGCCGGGCGCCCGTACCGAGCCACCACAGGTGCGGTTGATCCGGGCGACTTCGATGCCGAGCTTCCGGTTCGTGCCGCCATACATGAAATGGGTGGCCTGGGTCACCGGCTCGTAAAATTCCTCCTCCGGCAGGTTTGACACCAGACACTCGTGACCAAGACCTGTCAGAACTCCGTCTTCATTACAGGCCAGCCGGACATGCTGACGGGTTTCCGACCTGCGCATCGTGGTTTCGAAAACCTGCGGCCGCGACAAGGTGACGCAGACCGGTTGGCCGATTTCCGTTGCAGCGAGCGCGGCGGCAACGGCTTCTGGCGAAATCCCCAGTTTGGAACCAAAGCCGCCGCCAACGAAGGGCGACAACATACGGATATTCTCCGGCACGATGTGCAGCGCATCGGCCAGTTCGTTGATATTGAAATTGAGCATCTGATAGCTGCCGCGGAGGGTCAGCTTGTCGCCTTCCCAACTCGCGATGGCGCAATGCGGCTCCATCGCAGCACTGTTATGGCCCGGCGTGCGATAGACCTGATCCACGGTGAAGGCGGCATCCGCCATGGCCTTGTCGAGATTGCCCTGATCAAGCTGGTCATCTTCCGGTTTGTCTTTGGGGGTGTCGTCGGCCTCCGGGTCGAATGGAGCATTGCCCATCGCCTCATAGCTGATCTTCAAAATATGGGCGGCATGGCGAGCCTGCTCGAATGTATCGGCCACAACCAGCGCGATCGGTTGACCGAAATAGTCGACTTGTTTGGATCCTTGCGGCGGCGCTTCGTTGGCCCCCCCCTGCGCTGGTCGTCTCAGCAAACGGTCATCCGTAATGACTGCGCGCACACCATTTTTGCCGATTATTTCGGCGCTCGCGACCTCGGTCACCCGGCCCTTGGCAATCGTCGCGCGGACCAGCACACCGTGGATCATGTCCGCCAAGTCCCATTCGTGCGCATAGGTCGCTTGCCCGGAAACCTTGAGCGGCCCGTCCGGGCGATCCATCGGCGACCCGACCAGACCCTGAACCATATCGTCGAGCCGGTTCCGCGTGTCGGCCTTGTCCATTTTGTGATGTGCGGTCATGCGGCTGCTCCTGTTACGGTGGCTTCTTGCAAGACGGAGATCAGTAAGCGCCGGGTCAATGGAATTTTAAAATCGTTGCTGCCATGCCCCTCGGCCTCGGCGAGCAATTGATCGGCAGCCCTGCCGAATAATTCTACGGACGGCTTTTCACCGATCAAAAGTTCTTCCACGGCTTCATCACGCCATGGCTTGTGCGCCAGTCCGCCGAATGCCAACGCGACAGAATCAATGGCCTCGCCTTGCATCTTCACCACTGCAGCGACTGAGCAAAGCGCAAAGGCATAGGATGCCCGGTCGCGGACTTTCCGGTAAATCTGCTTTCCCTCAGGTGGGCCCGGCAGGACCACGGCGGTGATCAAATCGCCCGCCTCAAGGATATTATCTCTCTCAGGATTGTCGCCGGGCAAGCGGTGAAAATCCTGAACCGAGACCTGCCTGATCTCGCCGTCAACATTTTCGATCTCCACTTGCGCATCCAGCGCCGTCATCGCAACCGCCATATCTCCGGGATAGGTGGCGATACAGGCCTCGCTCGTGCCGAGGATCGCGTGAATGCGGTTAAAGCCTGCCAGTGCCTGACAGCCAGAACCCGGTTCGCGCTTGTTGCACGGCATGGCGGTATCGTAAAAATAATAGCAGCGGGTCCGCTGGCACAAATTACCACCGGTGGTCGCCTTATTGCGCAGCTGCCCGCTCGCCCCCGCCAGTATCGCACGCGTCAGAACTGGATAATCGCGCCGGACACGCTGATCGGCGGCGCAATCGCTGTTTGTTACCAGCGCGCCGATACGCAAACCGCCGTCGTCGGTCTCGGTGATTTCGGAAAGGTCGAGCCGGTTGATATCGACCAGCTTGGCGGGCGTCATCACCTCGAGCTTCATCAGATCGAGTAAATTGGTTCCGCCAGCTATGAAGGTCGCATCGTTCGCCACTTCCGCTGTAGCATTGGCACGGTCGGTAGCTCTTGAATATGCGAACGGCTTCATGACTTTTCTCCGGCAACCTGACGGATCGCATTAACGATATTGGGATAGGCAGCGCAGCGACATAAATTCCCGCTCATCCGCTCTGAAATTTCTTCATTGCTTAGCGCCTTTGGACCCTCGAGATCGCCGGAGACAAAACTCGGCCATCCCGCTTTGGCTTCCTCGAGCATAGCCGTGGCCGAACAAATCTGGCCGGGCGTACAATATCCGCATTGGAAGCCGTCGTGAGCAACAAAGGCCGATTGCAGTCCTGACAAATTGCCCGGTTCGCCAAGTCCTTCAATGGTCGTGATTTCGTCACCGTCATGCATACAGACTAACGTTAGGCAGCTGTTTATCCGGCGCCCCTCCACGATCACAGTACACGCACCGCACTGCCCATGATCACAGCCCTTCTTCGTTCCGGACAGTCCCAGATGATTGCGCAGTGCATCGAGCAAAGTGACTCTGCTGTCGGCCTTCAGCTTGCGGCTTTTTCCGTTTACGATCAATTCTGTGTTTTCCATTTTGACGGTCTCCTTCGGATATATGCGATATCAGAGCGCCCGATCAGGTGGCGGAGCCCATCGTGGATGCTTGGCGAGCTATCCAGAGTCGCAGTGTGCGTCATCATTTTACGCACTATCGCCGCGATGGTTCCGCAGGTTTGAAATTGCATCGCAACAAATGTTTTATGATGTCCGTCCCCCCCTGATCGGAGCGTAAAAGAGAAGGTCATATAGCTGAGAAAAAATTTTCGAAGGGCGGCACTCAAAATCGCGCGCGCTCATATCGGTTGGAAAAAATTCTATCCGACACCGTAATTTTTTTGGGAACGGAAATCCACAAGCGTGGTTGCTTCCTTGCACCGCGATGATCCGCGACCATTCTGAGGAGTGATTAAATGACGAAACGCAAATCCCCATCAAAATCGAAACGGCAATCTGGTTCAAGCAGCCCGGCGCTGGATAATATGCTCCATGAAATCCAGCCCGGCAGTGGTCGTGTCGACCACGCAGAAGAACAGAGGGATGCTGGCGGTGAAACCCATCAGCAGATCAAGCCGGATGCCGATCACAGTGATGGCACGGCCCATCTGACCGACAATTTCGGGCATCGCATTTCCGACAACCAGAATAGTTTCAAAGCCGGCGCGCGAGGCCCCAGCCTTCTTGAGGATTTCGTGCTTCGCGAGAAAATATTCCATTTTGACCATGAACGCATCCCCGAACGTATCGTGCATGCGCGCGGCTCCGGAGCGCATGGTGTATTTGAGGTGACAGAAGCAATCCCCGAGCTGACCAAGGCTGAACTATTCCAGAAGAAAGGCAATACTTGCCCGCTGTTCGTGCGCTTTTCGACCGTTGCTGGCTCCAAGGGGTCAAAAGACACGCCGCGAGACGTTCGGGGCTTTGCAGTGAAATTCTACACCGAAGCCGGAAATTGGGATCTGGTCGGCAACAACATGGCGCCATTCTTCATTCAGGATGCGATCAAGTTTCCCGATCTTATCCACTCGGTGAAACCTGAAGCCGACCGGGGATATCCGCAAGCCGCCTCTGCCCATGATACATTCTGGGATTTTATCAGCCTGATGCCGGAAAGCATGCACATGATAATGTGGGCCATGTCCGACCGTGCACTGCCAAGAAGCTTGCGGATGATGGAGGGCTTCGGCGTTCACACCTTCCGTTTTGTCAACGCAGAGGGAAAGGGAACATTCGTCAAGTTCCACTGGAAACCAAAGCTTGGCATGCAATCCACGACGTGGGACGAGGCCGTCAAGATTTCCGGCGCCGACCCCGATTATCACCGCCGTGATCTGCACGACGCAATCGATGCGGGCGATTTCCCGGAATGGGAACTGGGTATCCAGACGTTTGACGAGCAATGGGCGGCCAAGCAGCCCTATGATGTGCTCGACGCCACCAAGCTGATACCGGAAGAAGAAATTCCCGTTCGCGTCATCGGCAAGATGACCCTGAACCGGAATCCTGACAATTTCTTTGCCGAAACCGAACAGGCAGCCTTTCTGCCGACAAATGTCGTTCCGGGAATTGACTTCTCGAATGATCCGCTGCTGCAAGGCCGTTTGTTCAGCTATCTCGATACGCAAAAGTCGCGTCTTGGCACAACCAACTTCCACCAGATTCCGATCAATGCACCAAAATGCCCGATGCACAATTTCCAGCGTGACGGGCTGATGCAGACGATGGTCCCCACAGGCCGCGCCAATTACGAACCGAATAGTCTGTTCGAAGCAGGCGAGGACGGCGGGCCTCGTGAATGCCCGGAAACCGGCTTCAGCTCGTTCAGAGAGAATGCGGAACGGAATGACCCGACCGAGAAAGTACGTGCCCGCGGAGAGCTGTTCGCCGACCATTTCAGTCAGGCGCGCATGTTCTATCTCTCCCAGACCGAAAACGAACAGGCGCATATCGCTTCCGCCATCGTCTTTGAACTGTCGAAAGTGACTCTGCCCCATATTCGGGAGCGGGTGATCGCCCAACTGAGGAATATTGATGTGGACCTCGCCAAACGGATCGCCGACGGGTTGGCAATTGATCTGCCAAAAGCGGCCAAACCAGCACGCAAACCGGTAGACCTCGACCTGTCAGACGCCCTCTCCATCCAGAAGAACGCCAAGAATATCCTCCAAGGTCGCCAGGTTGGTATCCTGTTCGCCGAGGGTTCGGACAAGAAGACCATCGACGGGCTGAAAAAGAAGATCGAGGCCCAGGGCGGCACAGCAATGTTGATCGCGCCAAAGATCGGTGGGATCAAGGTTGACGGCGGCACGCTTGAAGCGGACGGCCAGCTGGCCGGAACGCCGTCGGTGCTGCTCGATGCCGTTGCTCTTGTTCTGAGCAAGGACGCGGCCGAAAATCTGACCACGGACAGCGCTGCGGTCGACTTTGTTTGCGACGCATGGGCGCATCTGAAGGCCATTGGACATGATGAAGGCGCCAAGCGGCTCCTCGACCATTGCCATGTCCCTGCAGATGCTGACGGCGTCACGGATACAGGCGCTTCCTTCGTCGACAATGCCGCATTGCGTTTCTTCGATCGTGAGCCGGATGTTCGCGACCTCGCGTAACCGGTGAGGGCAGACTGATCATGCTAGCCGGATGACCGGCTCGCGGCCGTCGCCAACTGCGGTTGACGTCCGCTAGCGTGTCACCGGCTGGTGTTTGACAGAATGCTTTTTCTAACGTCCGGCGCAGCACTGTCCGCGAGACAGTGTTGCGCCGGACGGTGCTTCATGTTGCTGAAAGGATGAAAGCCTTGCGGAGGATCGGAATTGTGGGCAGCGGCCCGATGGCGATTTATTTACTGAAGTATCTAGCGGCCAGTGATGAGGCGCTTGCCATTTCCATTTTCGAAGCCTCGTCCTGTGCGGGAATGGGCATGCCCTATGATCCTTCCCTGAATGCCGATTACATGCTTTGCAATGCGTTCAGCCGGGAAATTCCTGCCCCCGTGCGGCCATTGATAGACTGGCTCAAGGACCGGCCAAAGCGCGAACTTGGCGAATGGGAATTGTCGGCGCATGACTTGACTGCCCGCGCATTCTACCCGCGCGTGCTGATCGGCGAGTATCTCCATTCGCAATTTGAGGATTTGTGCGAAAATGCGCGCGATGCTGGTCACGTAATAGACGTGCTTACGGAATGCCTCGTGGTCGATATCGAGGCCGCAAATGGCGGGAAGGCTAATGTTCAATATCAATCCGGCCAGTCGGTCAAAAGTTTGCAGTTTGACGCAGTCGTAATCGCTTCGGGTCACAGCTGGTCTGACGTTCCCCAAATCGACGAAGTAAATCTGGTTTCACCCTGGCCCTACACAAATATCACTAGGCTGGAGCAGAATGACATAGGCGTGCTCGGTTCGTCGCTGTCGGCGATCGACATAGTAATCGCGCTTGGTCATGCGCGTGGCCAATTCGAAGAAAGCGGTAGCCGGATCAGCTGGGTACCGAATGATAGGGAAAACAGGGTGCGGATCACTATGGTGTCGAAAATGGGAATTATGCCGGAGGGCGATTTCTATTATCCCTTTCCCTATGAGCCGCTCGTCTGCCTGACAAAGGAGGCCATGGAGGCAGAGATTGCCCGAGGAGTTGACGGTGTGCTAAACCGCGTCTTCGCGCTTTTGTGCGACGAACTGGATGCGGCCGACCCCGACTATCTGGGCCGCTTGCCCGAGACAGCGAGGACGGTGGAAGGGTTCGCGCCTGCCTATTTCTCCCGTCGACGCGAAGTTGGTGGATTGCGATCGGTAAAACGCGATCTGGCTGGATCACGGGAGACCATGCGCCGAAAGGAGACAATTGCGCATCGCTATGCCCTGCTGCGCGGTCACGAGGCGTTTGACCATATATTGCGAGAGCTGACAGAAACAGATTATCAGCGCTTTCTCGATCACCTTATGCCGATGTTTGCCGATTGCTACGCTGCCGTGCCACATCTGTCTCTTGCTCGCATCACCGCGCTTTATGATGCCGGGGTGCTTGAGCTCGTGGCAACAGTAGAGGGAGCGGAGTTTTCTCAAATGGGCAATGGCAGCATCGCGGTGGAGACTGAAGACGGGACTGCAACCTTTGATGTCATCGTGGACGCACGAGGGCAAGCGCCAGCAAATTTGGCGGATCTGCCATTTCCGTCACTGGTCAAAGACTTACGAGACCCCCAAGAACCGGTGCTGCTGCCATTTGCGCTGGACTTAATAGTGAACTGTGCAAGCCGGATTTACTGTTTGGCACTGCCGCAACTTTTGGAGCGCTACCCATTCTCGCAGGGATTGGTCGAATGCTCGCGCCTCGCACACCATGTAGCGGATGATATACTGAGTCGATCGCACGGTCGTTGATTCAAAAATAAAGTAATATCTTATCGGGATCACCTCAGCAGTATGCGCGAGCATCTGCATAAGAAATCCCAACAAGTTACTGCTCCATCGGGCTCGAGATCTGCGGCAATTCTGATCATGTTAATGACAGCGAGAGGGCGCATTTCAGACCGGCGGCAATTGGGCCGGTAGCTGACCGTCCGCTTCTAGCTTCGCATGGGGCGAAGCCGACGTTTTTTGCTACGGAAGTCCAACTGAACAGCGGTGACAACCTCGTTTTGCGGGGCAACCAGATAAATATTGCCTGCCTCCGACGGACCATCAATTGGCTACGCTACGATTCTGCACGACGACCCAGTCTAAGGAAGACTCGTACTTTTTGATTAGGCAATATTGGCTCGAGTGTTGTAGAACAAACGTGTGTGGGGTGACACGAAGAAGGGGGAAAAACAATGCGGGGCTTGATCATAATATGCGGGGCAGTCGGTTTGGGCGGTTGCGCGACCGTACCTGCCGTCCAGTACAACACGATCGCGTCGCCTGCCGATATGAGAGGCATGGCCGATTCCTTTTACCTGCGCCGCACCACGCTGGAAATTTCAGCCACCGAGACGGCCAAGAAGGACGCCGCGGGCGAGAACGTCGTGGTCACCAATGTCGCGGTCAAGGCGGTTCCCGCCGAATACCGCAATACCCGCTATGCGATCGGCGGCAAGCGGACCCTGCGTTCCGACACGCGGATCAACCTCACCAAGATCGACAATACCGATCTGATAAGTGCGATCGGGACGGAAACGACGGACACGACGGTAAACACCATCAACCAAGCTGGTGGCGTGATCGCCAAGCTGATTTCGCTGGCAACCCTGTTCGCAGCAGCACCAGAGACACCTTGTCTATCCGAGAAATCCGGAAAGCTGCGCTTTGATCTTGATCCTTCGCAAGGCTCACAAAACTTCGACGGTCAGACCCAGGGGTGCATCCGGGTCGATTACGGGCCTCTTCCGCAAGACGCCATTCCGGTCTCGCAGCTGCCTCTGCGAACCGACACGCGATTCTACTATTTCGCGGCGTGTCGCGAGGCCGCGGTCCGGATCGCGCAGACCGGCACGCGAATGATCGAAGAAAAGGTCAAGGTAAGCGATCCCACGCATCTGCAGTACGCGCGATTGCCGAACAAGGGAACGATCACCCATCATTCGAGCTGCGGTATCTCCGTGGTGACCGAAAAATCGCCGACCACCAATCCGGCCGATATTGTCGGTGCTCTTGAAGCTCAGGGCAAAGCGATCAGCGATGCCATCGAGGCTGCGAAAAAGGATGACGACGATTGAGCTTGCGGGGTCGGTGCGCGCGTGGCTCGCAGAAGGCTCGCTATTTGCTGGGTGCGGTACTGGCCCTCGGATCAGTCTCTTGTACCACCGGCCCCGCCGGGGATTCGATGGAAACGGTGTTCGGGATGGCTCCCGCCGGGCCCGATGGGACGGCCAGCGCTCCGGCCATCCTCGGTCAGCAAACAAGATCGCTGACGATCCGGGATATCGTGCGCGCTTCGTTCGAGATCGCCAAGGATGACCTCCAGCCCTGCCTCAATGCGGATCGCAGGGCCCGGCTCGCGTCGTTGCAGCCAATCAAGATCATCGACGCCAAAAAACTTCATGTGTTAAGCGTCTATGAGCCGCAAAGCCGCACGATCACCATCAGCGAGCTGACCTGGCGGAATTTCGCGTTCGCAGCGATGAGCGAGAAGCTGGCGGAAATCGACAACCGTTTCGACGTCGAATGGCGAACCAGATACCGTCTCTTCCTCCGGAACAAGGATGCATTCGATGATGTCCAATCCCCCGTCCAAATGGCAGGGCTGCCGAAAGGCTGGATAGGAGCGGAGGTTTCATCCGAACTGGTTAGGCACCTGATGGAGGAGGCCCAGTATAATGCCACTTTCGTCCTCGCTCACGAATACCACCACCATCTCGAACCTGTAGCTCGGCAGACAGGAGAAAGCGTCTCGGCGTTTCGACAGAGGCTCCGCGAGCACGAACTTGCGGCGGACAGGTTCGCGATGGACATGATGCTTTGTCGCTCGGTGATTGAGAGATCGCTGGACCCGATGGTCGAGGTTCCCCAGCTCTTCTTCGACTGGATACTCATGCTGGAGGGGAAACAGCATGCCCTTTCCGCCGAAACGCATCCGCTCGACCATCATCGCGCGCGAAATGCGGCGAATTACCTCATCCAGAAGCTGCAACTCCTCTCACCGTCTCCGGATCGGCTGGAAATGATCGGGGTGACGCGCGAGCTCGTCAAGGTAGCGGACGATATCGATCGGGAAGGGCCCTCGGTGTTCTTTGGCGGGATCAACGAGGAAGCGAAGACGGTGACGAGGGATTCGCTTCGATTTCGCTGAAGATATCGCGCGAAACTGGTCCTTAGTAGGTTCCTTGTGATCTCCGCCTGGGCGGAATGTTTCCCGCGCAATTCGCGCAGACATGACTGCTTTCAGGCAAACGGCTGGCGACTGGAAACAACGGAACCTCGGGCGCATTCCGGGGCGGTCGGCTCACCGCTGAGAGTGACCAAAAGCGGGTCGTTCGCGTTCGGCCAGAGTCCTGACGAAACAGACACACCGTCGCTCAGGCTCTGTCTCTTCAACCCACCTACATAATGGAACAATGCAGCTTGACTAAAGTCGGTCACTCTCAGCGAATTTGGCCGCAAACACTGCACTTTAATAGTGCGCCCTCGAGCCACTCTTCGTAAGGTGGGCGTATGACAACCCTGACAAGCACTCTTCCAGCTCACCGCCTGCTCGACATCTTTGATTCGCCAACGCCACCGTCGGACGCAGATGCCAACCGGGCTATGACCGATTTCCTCAGCCATATCGAAGCCATCCATCGCGCGCAGAAGCCCAAGCAGTGGTCTGAGCGGTACCTAATCGAAGGTGTGTTCGGTCGTTCAAGGAAGTTCAACAACAATGCAGAGCGTCAAGCCTATTGCCGCGTACAACTGAAAATCGCCATTGATGAATTCAAGGATCTCGTAAAGGAACTGCGCGATCCACAGACTGGCGCCCTAACCTTCTCCGCTTTAGAGCCTTGGAAGGAAACGATCCGCGATTACGTCTTTGATCTGAGCGAAATCGCTCCTTTTCTCCAGCGCAGGGTTGCGGGCTATATCTATCTGCGCGGATTCAAGAATTCCACTGTGCACAGCTGGGAGGTATATCTCTTGGCCAAAGAGCTTGCCTATCAATCCGCTTTTTGGGGTAAGGGCAGGTGTCTCGATCACAAGGCCGCGCAAATCGCAGCAATCGGCGTCCTGCGTCAGGCACTCGAGTTGCGTTTCACGCGGCTGATCGCCGTGTATCCGACCAACAAAAAGGGCAAGCCTCCCAAGTTGAGGCATGGCTTTCATCAAGATTTCGTGGTCGCCAACCCGACCCTGTTCCGGGCGCGGGGCTTCAGCATCGCGGACCTGAGGCCGATGTACGATTGGTGTAGTGAGATCGTGCATCAAGCCTATCAGCCCTATGCGTGGCAGATCAGCTGGGCCCATAAGTTGTCTGGCCGCTTACTCGCGTCAAGAGCCGCACCGTCAAACGCGGCGTGGTCGATCGCGAATGCGGTCGAGATATCAGACATCCCCGGAATGCAAGCTGCTTTTGAGCGCTATTTTCTCGCGAACTACCATCATGGCGCATGGCAGATGACGCGACATCGGCCCGAAGCCCTTACGCCCAGTTGGAAGGCAGCCATGGGCGGTACTAGCCAGTACTTCAACGTCCCGGATCGACGGAAGCCCGCTTGGAAATTGTGGCTGATCCGTAGGCTGAACCTGTAACGTGGCTGAGGCCCCCACGCAGTCAGCGGCGACGGCGAAAGGGTTTGGAGCCGGTTAAATGAGCACTGCAGCGGCAGGCGGATACGTAGCGGCGAGGGCGACCAATTATTGATCAGACTGCCGCCCCCGCCCGCGCCTTCAGGGGCGGCATGACACCCTCGAGGCTACAGATCAGACATGAGCATCCTGGCAAGAGCAGAACCAACCATCTGACGGGCCTTCTGCTTATGGCCTTCGCCGTGCTCGCTGGGAATGTCGTGAACTGGGCGCATTTCAGACCGTCCGCAAATGGGCCGTTGGCGGACTGTCTGCTCAAGCGAAATCACTGGGCATATGCTGACATCGATCAGTTATGCATCGCGATGGACGCTCCCGATCCAAATTCAGAAACTTGGCCGATTAACCGGGGGGCAGTGAAGAAGCGGCAGTCTGCAGGGGCTGCCGATAGGCCGAAACATTATTTCCGATCAGAAGAGTGGTGCTAAGTCAAATTGCGTTTCTGCGCCTCAATCGCGACTTCTGCGCGCGAAGACACATCCAGTTTGCGGTAGATTGATTTCAGATGATCGCGCACCGTGTGTGAGCTGATCATTAATTGTTCGGCCACTTCCTTGGCCCGTAGCCCGCGTCCCACGAGAGAAAGCACCTCGCGTTCCCGGTCTGTCAACGGGTCGGTTTGGTGATCCTGCTCCGGTCGGAACCGCGCCAACATCATACGCGCAATGGCTGGCGATAGAGAAGGTTCGCCAGCCATCAGCCTAGCGATACGGTAATGCAGTAACTCAGGCTCAACATCTTTGATTAAATATCCGTCCGCACCCGCCGCCAATGTCGCCTCCACACTCTCGCGGTCGTCCATCACGGTTACGGCGGCAATGATGATTTCAGGATTGGCTTTCAGGCTGCGAATAATATCCCAGCCTCGACCATCCGGCAGATGCAGGTCGACAAATGCAAAATCAAATTTTTGATCCAGCATGACCATTGTCTCTTTGAAGGACGCGGCTTCGCAAAGCACATAGTTCACAATATTTTGCTCGGCGAGCACGTCCTTAATCGCTGCGCGAAGCAATTGCCGCGCGGATGACAAATCGTCCACGATCAATATTCGTGTTTGCTGCGCCGTCATTGCGTTTCGACCGGCAGCGCAACGCTGGTACGAAAACCCTTCGGATCCATATCGCCGAAATCAAAATTGCCACCAAGCGCTGCAAGCCGGGTCCTGATATTGCCCAGGCCATTGCCGTGGCCCTTACCTGCGCTGAATCCTCTGCCATTGTCACTCGCAACAATATAGATGACGCCATTTTCCAACCGTGTCTGCACCTGCATTTCCGTCGCCCCCGAATGTTTAATGACGTTCGTTACCATTTCGCGGATGATAGAGGTGAGCGCCTTTTGCGGTTGCGGCGTCAGCATGCCCGATATCTCGGAGATCGGCCAGTTCAGGGCGATACCCGAAGCCTCCAGGCGATCTGCCGTCTCGGCCCTGCTATCGGCAAGAATGTCTGCGAGCAGGCGCGTGTCACCGACCTCAGCCGAGACAATCATCCGGACTTCCGCCAAAGAAGAGCGGAGCACCGATTTCAGATCATCCGGATTATCCGAGTTAAGCCCCGACATAAGCAGCGCCGAAAGGTCATCATGCAGATCGCGCGATATCCTGCCGCGTTCGCTGGTGACGCCGTCGGCAAATGCCTGTTGTTGGCGTTTCAGGCTGGAAAGAAAATCGATCATACGGGCAGCGACCTGCCGGTCGCGTTTTTGAAACAGCCTCGTGCCCTTGTTTTTGTAGCGGAGTGCAAGCGGCGCACAACCAGCCGCCGCAGGAATATGAAGCATGATGCCTTGCTCTTCAATCGCTACAGACTCAGCATCACGACTACCAACCGGCGCCGGCTCAATCGCCAAAGGCATGAATGCCTGTTGCAAAATTTCCTGCCATTTTGCGCAGCGATCATGCACGTTGCTGATCAATGCAACATGGGCGACTTCTTCCAGCAGGTCTTCGATTGGCGTCGCCTGAAAAAGCCAGCGCTGCACCATGCTCCGCCAGGGAAGATAGAAAAACGGCAAGATGAGCAGCATGGTCAGCACTGCCGCTCCGCTCAATGACCCAAGCAGAGCCACCAGTGCGACATCAACCGCAATTAGCAACAGGCCGACGGACACGGCCTTGAACATGGTGATCGCCCAAAGCTCGCTTTCGAACAGGTTCTGCCGTTTCAGACCGAATGCGACCCCTAAATGGACGATCAGGAAAAACGCAAAGGCATAGCTTTGGTTGATCAGCGGCTCGGCGCCCAAAAGAACGGGGATGATCGCCATGCAGATAAACAGGCCGGACCCGATCAAGCTAGACACGCCGACCCACCGGATCGCGGCCATATCGAGCGGACGACCACGCGATTTTATGAACTGGATGACAACCAGAACCAATATGGCGAGCATTTCCATCGCGGTCAGCAAGGGGGTTTCATTGGCCGGCTTGCCCAGCAGATCGAATTGCCCCAGCAAATATAAGCCCATGATCGGAATCGCGACCCACATCAGAAATCGGTTCTGCACCAGACGGACCGGATAGATGAGAAACAAACAGATCAGCGCAATGCCAAAGCCAATCGATCCCAGAGCGTTCAGCGCACTCAGGGGCCGGAATAAATCCGTCGGCAGCGCCAGCCAACGGGTGCTATATATTGCAGCACAGGTAGCGGAGAGCCATAGGCAAAGTCCGACAAGTCCGAACAGCTGGTTGGGAAGCCGCTTTGGTTGCAAAGTCCAGATCCAGGCGGACACGATGAACCCTGCGATGCCAACCAGTATCTGTAACCAAAACTCGAATGGCATGACATCATTCGGCCTGAGCTTGATCTCGCGCTCTGCGTCATTCGCGACAACCGACACGCTATCGGAATTGCGGAGGATAGCGGCCAATCTGTCCTGGCGTTCGGCAAACCGGTATTGCTGCTCATAGCGTTCCATAACATCCGGTTCGGGAGTAAGATCAGCAGGTTCAATTTCTATTTCACCCGGACCTATGCGCGGGGTACTGCCAATTTTTTCACCATCCGCATTTTGCAAAATTACGCCTTGTTCGGAAACGACCAATTGTTGGCTAAAGCGGGGCTGGGAAAAGGCGACTATAAACGCGCTCAACGTCGCCAAAAATCCTAAGGAAATGACAATGGAGAGCAATATACCCGGCATTGCAAAATAGCTTTTCTGGCTTTTCCGCATCATTTCGGTCTCGATATTTGTGAAGGCTGACGGTGAAGCGCAAACGCTTTTCCGTCAAGACTTAGCTGCCTGAATACGGGTCGCAAATATTCAGGCAGCTATCTCGGAAATAAATCTGCATTCATGCCCCAAGGAAACCCTGTCTGCGGCGAAATCATCAAACTGGCTATCCCCCAAATGGGGGATAGCGAAATCCCCCGATTTGCCGGCAAAAGCCGCATGCAAGTACAGAATCTAAAATGCAGTGGGGGCGGTGTGCATAGTTGTCAAAATCAGAATGAATCTATCCATAAACGGTTGCGAAAATTGTCGGCATATATTTTGCCCGTGCTCTCGGCACTTGCAATTGCGCCGCCTGTTCATGCGCAGCAACCCACGGAAAACCAGGTACAAGCGGTTGCCAGTCTCTTCGCCCTCTCTAGCTACGCGCTTGGCGCAAACGAAAGTTGCGATATCTTGATGCTAGGCGAATATCGCGCCCTGATGCTTCTTCGCGACAAATTTGGCCCGGATTTGAAGAAAATTCTCAAGGTTGAACAATATCGTTCCCTTGATAATTTTGAAAAAGGTAAAAAGGAATGGGTCGGTTGCGCCGGCAAGACGGCGCGGCCGGATGCGGCCCAATTGATTGAATCCGCCAATTTGATTGCTGATTCGCTGATCTCGGCACCGCATGCAATGACCGGCGATCCGAAATCATGCTCCGTCGACGGAGAATATATGGCGTTGAGCAAGACGGAATGGCGCATCGTCGCAAATAACAGACAAACCAAATATGAGCAGTCACCGAAAAAGGCAGAGTTCGAGAATATGGTGCGAATCTTTGCCGGGATGATCGACGCCGAATGCAAGTCCAAATATTCTTTGTTGATGCAGGCTGGTTTTGAGCAACTGGTTTTGACGGAAGATCTGAACCAATATTTGCAAGGGAATATCGAAAAGAAAACCATATTCACATCCGTTGGCAAGCTGGTCAGCTTTGGCTCGGCATCAGACGACTTCGGAATCTGGCGCTCCCGCATGGGGCGTTTCACTGGCACGCGCAAGAAAGCGGGCCTGTCGGTATATCGTGTCCTGAAACGCGATGACGAAAATACAATCCGGTTTGAACTTTCACGCCCGGGAACATTCGATCCGCACGGACGGATGTTGATCACGCAAAAAGGCCGCTGGAAGGCAAATATGCGCAGCAATATCGATGCTATGGAAATCCGTCTGTCTGATGGCACCAAACTCGCCATGGAAAAAGAAAGCGGGAATGGCAGCGCCACTATGGGCAGCTCAAAGTTCATTTTACCCACGCAATCGCAGCGTATCATCGAGCGCAAGCCAGATCTTACCCGCGTGACAGTGGCATTTCGAAACGCGGGCGCCTGGACCGAATTTCTCGACATTGGAAAAGGCGCTTCTGTCCAGAGTCAAAGCCTCGGCGATCTGCGGACGGCCCTGCAATGGGCTAATGTCCCTGTTCTGAATGTCAAAAAATGAGGCTTGGGAACCACCATTCCAATTCTGTGGTGAAGGCCCTGATCCGGACGATAGCCCTGATCCTGTTCACGGCCACGCCGTCCGTGTCTTTGGCCCAAAACGATTCTGGTCAACCGGACTCAGCCCTACGTGAAGCCGCCGGCCTCTATGCCGATGGGCAAGCAGCTTTGGCGTCGGAAAATTTTGAGCAGGCGGCTTTGAATTTCTCGCAAAGCTGTAATCTTGGTTATTCCGCGGCGTGCGTGGATGCCGGCGGCATTTTTTTGGATCATCTGCCCTCGACCGCAAATGACGCAAAAGCACGCGGACAATTTGTCCGAGGCTGCATTTTACGCAACGCCGATGCTTGTCGCGGATTGGCACCGTTGATGCAACAGGGTGTCGGCGGTCCCGTCGACAAAGACGGTGCGCTCGATATCTACAACATGCTGTGCGAAGCCAATGCCGTGGATGGTTGTGCTTTACATGCCATCTTGATTGCCAACAAGCTCAGCGCTGCGAGAGATGATAGCAGCAGGAACGCAATATATCGCTTGGCTCGCACCAGCTATTTCAAAGCCTGCGACCTTGGCGCCGCCGATGCTTGTGTCGACGCTGGTGCTTATGCCGCTGAAGGACGGGGCGGACCCAAGGATGGCGCACTTGCCGTCAAATATAGCCAGCGGGCCTGCGAAGGCGGAGAAATAAAAGGCTGCGCCAATATGGGCGTTTTTGCACGCGAAGGTTTCGGCATGGCTGCCGACAATGGCATCGCTAATAGCCATTTTTCCAAAGCTTGTGACGGGGGGGTGGCGATCGCCTGTAGCAATCTCGGAACGTTATGGATGGACGAGGCAGCAACGGCCAAGACGAAAACTGCGGCACTTGTTCTTGCGTTTATCGCTTTTGAAAAGGCTTGCAAGGGCAACGATCCAATGGGCTGCAGCAATTTGGCGACCGCCTATTACAAAGGCGACGGCATTGCGAAAAGCTACCCGAGTGCGATGCAATTCGCGCAAAAAGCATGCGAGCTGGACTATGCGAACGGATGCTACACACAGGCGGTGATGTATTATACCGGCGAAGGTGTCTCACAGGACATATTCAAATTTCGCATATGGGCGACAAGAGCGTGTGACAAAGGCCATGCGCAGGCCTGCACAAATATCGGCATGTTATACTTGCAGGGGAAAGGCGGATTTGCCCGTGACATGCAAAAGGCCCGGCAACTGCTGAAGCAAGGATGCGATGGCGGCTATCAACGTGCCTGCAGTGAATTAGCCAACCTAGAGCCAGCGCGGGAATAGACCTGATGGGGATATCACATATCAACCTTTGCCTGTCCTCCGCTTTATGGATTTTTACATCCGCAGCACAAGCACAAGAAACAGGGGCAGAGAGCGCCGCGAGGGCTGTTGAAACGTCGGCAATGGCAGAGCGTACCAAAGACGAAAAGCGACGCCATTTTGGAGATGCAATGCGGCTTGATCAACTTGGCGGAAAGACAGAGGCACGCGTGATGCTGCGGTCATCCTGCTTTGATGATGGCCTGGATGAAGCCTGTCATAATTTTGGCACTATGGCAGAGGCAGGCGAAGGCGGCGATGCTGACCTCGAGGGCGCGCGCGCCGCCTATAAAAAAGGCTGCGAACTGCAATTTCGTCAGAGCTGTTTCAACTATGCCAACATGCTCCGCGAAGGGCGCGGCGGCGAGCAGCTCTATCCCGGAGCGCTGGACCTTTACGCCCAAATTTGCCGCGCATCAGACGGTCGGGGATGTCTAAATGCGGGAATCATGGTCGAACAGGGAATGGGTGTTACCCATAAAGATGTAAACGTTGCGATGGATGCTTATCGGGCAGGATGTGACCTGCATAACAAGGCCTCGTGCGATCGGCTCGCAAAGCTGGTGGCAGCAAGCAGTCCTGCCAGCGAAGTGGAGTAACCGGTTTTGAACAAGGGTAAATTTTCGGCACTGGCGATCAATCGATCTGTGTCATTCTCAACAATGCGCATGATGACGGGGTTGGTCCTGGCCTTGATTTTCGCCAATCCGGTATCCGCCAAAGACAGACAAGGTGCAGCCCCTGCACCCACCGCAGCCGTCACCGTGTGCCCCGACGGCGGCTATGAAAGCCCCTGCACATTGACGCAGATGGAAAAAGCTATCAGCCTGACATCCAATGCGCTGCTCCTGCTATCAAAACAATGTCTTTATCAAACCGAAGCGCGATGTTGGGTCAAGGCGAGCGGCACCATCAGCAATATGGAACGTGGCGGCCCCGTAATCTGGCAGCATATGTTGCTGGCACCCAATGATGGTCCCGCGACCGAGATGATCATATTGTTCGAACTGGATGGAAAACCAGTGCCCAGGTTGGTTTTGGCAGCGCAAACCGAAGGCTGGTTTCTGGCGCCGGATGTTGTGGCCAATAGTGATGACGGCGTTTTGATCCACGTCCTCGGGCGTACTGGTGGTAACGGGGCAGGCAATGCCGACCTTCTGGTTCGACGCACGAAAACCGGGTGGAGCCACATCTCGCTGAGATCTTGGTTCGATGAAGTAAATGCCATGCTCCCTGCAGGATTTGAATTGCAGAACGGGATCAATTTTAACTTTCGGGACATGCATGCCAGTTCGCCGGTATGGCGGTCCGGCGACGGCCATTGCTGCCCGACAGGCGGAACCGTACAAATTGATTTTGCCATAAATACAGCTGACCAGCTTGTTGTTGCAGGCCTTGCTTTCGACGAAACAAAACCGGTCGCCCCCACAATTTACTTACCTGAAAAGCAGCAAGTTTCGGAGCAGATTGCACCGAAACCCGAAACTATGCCACAAGGAGACGTAGAATGAAGAATATATTTGCCATCGTGGCGATCAGCGCCCTGTCACTGTTATCGCACCCCGTATTGGCAGCATCCAAGCAAGAAACAAAGATGCTCAAAAGCGCAGCGGAATGCACCTATGTGGTCCAGATTGCCGAAGAAAACGGCGTCAAGTTGAACAATAGCAGCGACACTTGGGCAAATCTCCTGATGCAGGCCAGCGATAAATTGGGCCTGGATGCAGGGGCCTATTATAATGAAGCCAAAGCAAAATATGAGTCCCGCGCCCGAACGATGGGTGATGACAATACTCTCACAAAGATGATCGACAATGCTCGAAAATGCGACAGCGGTCTTTGACAATTACGGCGAGGAAGAACGGATGCAACGGAGAATATACTTGACCAATATCGTCCCGCTATCGTGTTTGGCCGGCCTTGCCGTCTTGTCAATTCCGGCGGCCGCATCGGCCCAGACGGTGCATGCGCAAGACAGGGTCGACAGCATTTACGAATGTGCGCAGGCCATCCAGGTTGGTGAGGAACAAGGCAATAGCTACGATGTCTCCAGCACATTTGCGCGCGGATATCTTGACCGTATATTGGGTGAAGGTGGGGCAAGCAAAAGCACTGCCAAAACCAATGTGACAAGACAATGGCTCGACTATAAAGCGAAAAACGGCGAGCGCGCCTTGTTGGACCATGTGTTGGAAGCTGCTGACGAGTGTGAGGCGGTTCTGTACGAAATTGCCGCCGATGATAGTTATAATAGTCGCGGTTCTGTTGTCGCTGTTGCCGCTGCCGCAGCGGCTCCAGCCGCTGAAGCGCCGGGTTCCTATAGCGTGGCGGACTTGCGTTATCATGTTCAGGAAACGGGCGATTATGCCGCCGTTGCCGATTATATCGTCGAGCGCTATCCCTATGGCAAAAAGTTGATGGAAGAAATTCCAGAAGGCAATCTTCTGGGTGAATTGGTGGTAGAGACCGGCGCGAAAGGCGTCACTCGTTTCAGTGATGCTGCTGTGGTCGCGCTCGCCAACCAATATTATTGGCAATATAATCCGCCAGCAACGCGCATCATTTTTGCCGAATATCAACGGCGGCTGCGGGTTCGGAAATATACGGAAAATGAGGGCAAGCAATGGGCGGCTCGTGCGGCCAAGGAACGGGCGGCACAAGCCGCCTCGGCAGCTTCCGGCTCATCTTCGGGACAAAGAACTCCGCGCCAGAAATTCAAGACCTGTACGACGACGACCTATAGCGGCGTTGGCGGTGGCACGGCGATATCATGTAAGGATTACTAGATTCAACGGTCTTCAGAAAGCCTAGTGCGCATTGGTAAGAGACAAAGGATTTCAGGGAAATTGAAATGCATGTAAAATGGATCGTGAAGAGCCCCCTGCCCTTGGCTCTGGCTACTCTTCTATTCTCAGCCCCTGTCGCGGCCAGTTCATCTCAGAATGAAAATGCGGCCCGTGCAAATGCGGCTTTCGCCGAGGGAGCAGCCATCGGTGTTAGTCCGGTCACCCCTTCGGAGATGGCGCAATGTTCTGCTTACTGGAATCGTTGGCAGTATGTGGTGGACAGTTCAAATATGCCGCAATTTAACGCGTCATTGCGAACCGAATTATCTTCCCATAATGCCAAAAAATCCGCGGCGCAATGGCTGAAACTAAGCAAAAAACTGCTTCGCCGCGAAGAAGGAAATCTGGACGGATTGGTCGAAATTCTTCATGAATCCAATGAACGCGCCGATACAGTCTATGCCACTTGGGCAAATGATGAAATCGGCAGAGTTGACGAACTGCCCCGAGCTTTGGGCAGTTGTTAAGTGAACTTGGGGAGCCGCGAGTGCAAAATTTTCTCGGATGCAAGGTTCCCAACGTCGCCCGGACAGCGAAGTAAGAATAACCACAGCCAACCGTCATCAAGTTCGGCGCGGCTATATTTGAAAAGGAACAGCAATGATTAGTACGATAGCCCTTAACTTGCTCTTGTTGCAGGGTATCACCTTGCACGAAGGCCCAAAGCCAGATGCGGCTGGCATGGCCGCTGAATATAGTGATGGCGTGTGCCGGATCAGTCTATTCAGCAAAGACAGTGATGGCGAGCAGATCCGGGCTGAGTTTTCGCGCCGTTTGCGCGACGGCAATCTCGGGATTTCGCTCTATGGACCATTTATCCAGAAATTTCAGGACGAAGACCGTGATGCAGCTCATGCCGTCACGATAAACTTTGATAATGCGTCAAGTGCAGCTTCCAGATCAGGCGGTTATGATATTGGCGGATTTCGGCAGAATATATGGGGGGGCTGGGGGCCAGGAGAGGCATCGGATGCGACATACGAGCAATTGTCGGATGCAACGTCCTTTACGGTCGTTATGGATGGGAACCGTTTCGGTCCCTTTTCCGTCCATCGTGAAGGCGCCATCTATGACGCGCTGGATGAATGTGAGTACAAGAATAGCTAGTCATCTCGCATAGCGGGGAAATATTGATGAAGGTACCGATGATTATAAGCCGTTATGTGCTGGCTTCTGCCTTGGGGACGGTTAGTGCCACCATATTGAGCGGTGGCGCAGCAGCGGCACCCGATGCCAAAGTCGAATGGTGGTCTCAAACACAGTCTTGCAGCGCCAGTAATCGTCCAGCTTGCGATCGGGCGTTGGTGTTGGCTTCGGAATTGTTTGAACGGACCGATCGAAATATCGCGGTAACTTGGATGCAGGTATGCATGGCAGGAGATACTGATCGTTGCGAGATTGGCTATCGCCGATTTAAAAGCACCAGCTTTGCAGACGATCCACAGCCTATTTCATATATGTTTGCCCGAGCATCTTGTTTCGGTGGGATAGCTGATCTGTGTCGACCTTGGGATGATTTTGATACGGTCGATGAAGGCAAAAGAGCCCTAGTGATGGCGGATGTTTGTATGCAGGGTGCGCTACCTGGCACTTGCAATCGTGCATTGGCCTATTTCCGCAACGAAAAGGGGCTATACAATCTAATAACCTATGATCTCTCCAATATTTTGTGTGAACGATATAAGTCCGGTTCGGCGTGCCGCGTCTGGGCAGAAGCATTGGAGGCCAATTGGGATCACCGCCGCGCCTTCCGTTACCATAATTTCTCTTGCAAGCAGGGACTGCGGGAAAGTTGTCCAGATGCGGCCCGCCTAAAAAAAAGAGTGGAATACGAGGATAATCAGCGTCAAGCTGCGCTAGAGGCCGAGCAAAGACGGCAGTTCGCAGCCCAGCAGGCGACTAGCGCGCGTAGTCAGTTACGCAACAATGGCTACACATCAAGCGGAATTGTGCGCCCGCCGACAACTCCATTCGGAAGCAGTTCGCGCGACATCGATAATTGGAGACGCTACGAAAAGAATCTATGCCTCGGAAATCCAACTTCGACGCGCTGCTAGGCTCTTCTGAAAGCCGTTGGTCAGCCTGTCGTGCAGCGCTTTAGCTGCCCTTGGCCACACCCACCGTCAGTTGCGCGGTTGTGCCACTTTCGTCAGCAAGAGCACTTAATGAAAACACAGTATCGTCCGGGCCCTTGCCCATAAGTGTCTGTGCACCTTCGCTTGTGTTCTCCATACTGAATTCAACTCCGGCGGCTTCGGCTTGCTTGCGATAGAAGGATGTCAGCTTTTCAGGTGAATCCTTGCTGCTCATGACGAGCACCAACGCTGTACTGTCACCCTGATCGACGTTAGATTTGGTAATGACCATTGCGCCGGGATAGAGCGTATATCCTTTGGGCATTTCCACAGCCAGATCGGCGCCGATGCTGACATTCAACGCCTCCTTTCCGTCGCCGCCGTTCATCCGGACCTGAGCGTCATCCCCGCCGTTCGGCGAAGCGCCGGTATCTGAAGAATTGCAACCAGCCAGCAAGAGCGAGGTCACGGAAACCATCACCATTTTACGCATCATTAATCTCCATCCGATAATTTTTACAATGGGCCCGACCAATGACTATCGTCAAGAATCTCCATCGGCCGGTATGCTGTTGTCGACCTTACGGCCGTTTTCTCGACCCCTGCGTGAAACCAAGCAAAATATGCATTATGCGCCAAGAAGAACCGTCGCGGCGTCGGGACATGCCGCTCGCACTTTGTTCCCTATCTGGTCATTAAGGCGGCGATCATAGGCAGCCTTATTTTCCCCAACATCCTCCAGAAAACCGCCCAGAGAACGACGATGAACCGGCAATGCCTTCAGCAAATCAATGCATAGCGCCGATCCTTGGCTATCGGCAGAAAGTCTCGTATCGACATAGCGCGCCATGGCCAGAACATAACAGGCGTTCAGCGCCGTGAGCGCATCGGCCTTTGGCTGACCATCTGTGGCGCTAGTTTTAAGCATTCCGACAGCCCTGCCAACAACACCGGCACAAGCCGATGTCGGGCTTTTACCATCTCCGGCCCTCTTCCATGCGCGATCAAAAGATTTGCGGTAATCCGCAGCAACGATCGAAGCACTTCCTGTCTCTCCATCGGCGCTTGTCTTCTGCAACGTTTGAGAGGAATTTTCGTGCTCATCCCCGCCGGAGCAGGCGGAGAGGGTGAAGAGGAGAACAACAAATCCAAAGATAATACGCATGTTAAAACCTCAGCATTTCAGTTCCAAAATTCAGAATTCCAATCCCGCAGACACCCCCAAAAAGCAAGGCGGTCAACATGCATAAACTGGACTCTGCAAACTCAGTCCCCACATCGATGGCGTGGAAAACCCTGATACCCGGCTTGAGAATGTCCGATTACCAGCGTTCACCTATAAAAACGCGATCTGATCCAAAACCCCGCCAAACCAAATAAGTTTCGCTGCATCCGAGGCTCTATAAGCCTCTCGAGTGGCGCGAACTGGGCAAGAAATTATAGATCAACAATCGTGTCAATGTCCGAAAGATCCCATATGCTTTCCAAAATCTGCCATTCCGGAATCGACCCAAATTGTTGCCATTCTGGCAAGAGTAAATTGTGCAAACGGAATGGCTGCTATCAAGCTAGATCTTTCGACCCTGATAATGTCGGAAGTTGGGCGCAAAGCTGCCGTTCAAGTAGCACTCCGGCTTCGACGACAGACTGTCAGCAACTCCCAACAAGCTGCCGCGATATTCGGCTCGCAAAGTAAGCGACGGCGCTGAAAGTGCCAGAATTGCGCCATTTTCTATCAATGATGCCAGCCTGGCCGGCAATTGGCTGGCGCATATTTCCCAGTAATTCCAACATCCTGCACCCCAACCGACGGCGCGTCTTTTATCTTGCCATCCAAATCCCGCCATCTTCCGAAATCGCCCAACCTACGCGTCAACACTCTATCCCACGCTAACACCCGAAATGGTGCGCTGACTACAAATCCATGCAAATGGCGAAAGATTACGGCAAATAAACGTCGGGATTTTTGAAGCGAACGTGTTTGGATCTGGCGCTCTGCAGTTATCGCACTGCAATGGTTCGGCTGACTTAATGCAAATTGCACGCAGCTGATCTGCAAGTCGCAAGCAGCGTGTTTCGACAACAAATTGCCACCCAGCGGTATGAGGAAGGAGGGGGAAGCCTTGTTCGTAATGCACTTGCCCGCGACGTAACTCTGTCCGTTGTCCATCGTCACGAAGTCGAACGATGCGGTCGCCGCGAACAGGACCGGAGCGCTTTTTGCGTCATAGTTTGGCGGATCAATCGCCGCTTGGCGCGGCGCTAAACACTTGCTTCGAGCTTGTTGATGCGCTCAGTACAGATTGAGTGAACGACGCGCCCAAGTTCCTCAACACAGGCTCCAAGCCAAGCCAGCTCTTCCTCGCTGATTCGATAATGCTTAGAATAACGCGCCTTAACATATGCCTCTTTTAGTTTTTCGAACCGCGCGCGATCGGCACGAATTTCGCGCGGCCAGCAGTCAACCAAGCGCATATCAAGACGCTCGGCCTGTGTTCTTAGAAAGCCGAGATTGTGAACATGCGGTGTGTAGAAAGTGCAGACGAGTAAAGCGCAATGGTACAGACGTTCAGTGGCTTGATGCAAAATGAATGCCGCGTCCTTGTTCCAACCACGCTTTAGATCATCACCAAAATTCACGTGCGCACGCATTGCACTCGGGTACCAATCTTCAAAATATTCCTTCGCCATGGCCAGCGCCTGCTCCGGTGTTTTGGGCTTGGGAACGTGAAGTTGGCGGCCATCGGCTTCATATAGCGCGATGCCGTCCTTAGCCACGTCCATGAAAAAGTAGCGGCCATGCGCCAGTCCGTCATTCACTTCGCCAAGCGTATGCACGATGAAGTTGACCGGCGTGCGCAGCGTCTTGTCGATGGCCAGCTCGCGCATCAATCGGTTGTCGAGCTTCAGCCAGTAATCGACCTTGTCGGTCAATCGCTTGTCGTTGACAATGATCAGGATATCAAAGTCGGAGCGGTAGCCTTTGGCCGTGTGCGGTTCATCGACCCAGCCGCCCCTTGCGTAGCTGCCATAGAGGATGATCTTTTCGATCTTCCCTTTCTTCTTCCACTCGTGCTGCGCAAGCGCCAGCGCGTCTTCGAACTCCTCGAAGATGATCGCCTTCACGCGTTCTATCTCGCGTTGCTTGGCTGCCGGAAGGTGATCGAGGTCGGTGCGCATGATGCTGTTCACTCTTAAAGTTTGATGCCGTGTTGGCAAGCATCAACGCGCAGTGATGACGCGCCGGCGACAAGCGCGTCATCACTGCGCTTGTCAAACGGGCGATTCTGATCATGTCTATACCAATATATCGGGATGGCGTGGTTTCGGGCAAGCGGAACGGTGGAATGACGTGGCGACACCCTGCTCATCCCGCGCACTCCGAGCGCTGCGGCACCTGATCGGCGAATGCCAATAGATAGTCCGCCGCCTTGCTGGCCTGACTGGCGGCTTTGAAAATGGCGCGATTGTCTTGCCGCAATACCGCCAGCCAAGAGCCGAGATAATCGGCATGGCGCACGGTCGGCACGATACCGAGTGCAGCGCAAAGAAAAGCAGACGCCAATTCAGCGCATAATTCTTCCCGGGCATACAGCGCGGTCCCGAAATTGCCTGACTGGTCGCGACCAAGGCGGGTCTTGTGACCTGTCCAGTGGCCAAGTTCATGCAAGGCTGTGCGGTAGTAGTCGATCTGATGGGTGAAGGCGGGTTGCGGGGGAACCCGCACAAAATCCTCAGCGGGGCTGTAAAAGGCCTTGGTCCCGCCCGTGCGGAAATCGGCTTCGGTTGCTCCGATCAAACCCTCGGCCTGATCGTGCAATTCACGTTCGGGCAAGGGTGTGGGTTCATCGGTCAGCCGCTGAGGCAAACCATCGCACTGCGCGGCGTTGAAAACAGTGAAGCGCTTTAGAAACGGAATCGAGCGCGGTGCATCGCCGTCGCCTTCCTGTCTCTTCTCAACATCGGGCGTGAAGCGGTCAGCATAGAAAATCGTCCGGCCCTTCTCTCCCTTGCGGACGCATCCACCAGCGGCTAAGGCTTGCCTGAATGTCAGCCAGTCCTGCGAAGGATAACCGCCATCAATTACCGCACCCCAGAGAATTAGTATATTGATACCCGAATAATGCCGCCCCGAAATCGCGTTGCGGGGCAAACCGGTCTTGGCGTTGCCAGCATGCCAAGGCTTCACCCAAGGAAAGACCCCTTCCTCAAGCTGTGCGATTATCTGCGCGGTCACTTCATCATAAAGCGATGCTCTCGGCGCAGCATTACCGCCCCGGCGGGTCTTGCGCGCTGCGCGCGAGGTGCGCTTTGTCCTCGCTGCCCTGCCCTTGCCGATATCCGAAACCTTAGAATTTTCGTGCAACATAACCGCCTCCATCACCCCAAAACTGCCACACCCGGCCCCGGAGAGGCGGGGTGGGCGGCAAGAGCGAGCAGAAAGGCCCGCATCAAGCGGTCAGGCGCACCCGAAGGGATTAAACAAAGAGGAATACCCGGCTTGCCGGGTTGCGCCTGAGCGCGGCGGGCCTAGCCGAGAGCGCCGCCCACCCCAACTCTCGGGAGCCGGAAAACAACGCCGGCGCACCCGCGCCGTCCATTTCAATCGCTCACCATAGCGATTATCCCATCCGCCAAGCGGCCCAAAATGGACCACGCCCTTGCACGACTCGACGCCGGCCGGTGGTCTGCGCCAGCGCCCACCGGGCAAGGAGAGAGGCAAGAGTGCCTGCGGGTCAGAACAAAAATGCCGCACCCACAAGGAGCGCAGCGGGAAAGAGTGCGTCCCTAAACAATCCCGCTCATTATCACGCGCTCCCGATCGTCACCCGTATGGGCCAAGACTACAGGCTTGGTTCGCGCAGCGAATAGAGCGGGCCGCCGCCAGGCAGCGCCCATAGCCGCTGCACCCATAGATGCCCAAATCTAACGAAATCTTATATCCGCGGGTGTTCAATAACTGTTGAAATTTACACGAGATAGGCCGTCAGAAACTTCATCAAATATGCTGCAATGCAGGAGTTGATATTGCGCATCACGGGTCATGACTACTTGCCCTACTGATGATAGCCTGCGCGTCGAAATTTTCTGGGTTTAAGCCACAAAATGCATCCACCCTATTGATACAAAGCCTCACAGTTCAGGCCCTGAGATTGGAGGTTTTGCATCAATGCCAATAACCGGTACACAATGTGATCTCGAATAATGCCCCGCTCAATTGTGACATACCATCACTCAAGGCGTGAAGGGCAAAATTCGTATTTTTGAAGTTGGGATCGATCAACCAAAAGTCGACTTTTCCGGAAAAATAGCTACAATGGCTCGTATGACGTGTGAGACACGCGTGCTCAGGCCTCCCCTCACCGCACATAGATTCTCAAAATCTACAGAAATGGACTTTCTAGTCACATCTGACTGCCTCTATTTGCTGCGAAATTATCTGGCCTAATCACGATATGATCTGATAGAAAAACACCATGAGCAATAGTTTTCTTGAAAAGGTTGCGCGCACTCTTCGTAAACGCACCAAAGCAAATGGCGGAATATGCCGCGGAAATGACGAAACGGGTTGGCAGGATTATGTCGAAGACGCCCGGGCTGTCCTCGAGGCAATGAGTGTGCCTAGCATGAGCATGGTCGATGCTGTGCATGACAGCGAAGATCAGGGATTGCATCCTAGGGGTTCTGTTGAACCGCGTCGTGTCTGGAACGATATGATCGAAGCGGCCTTGAAGGAGTCCATATGACCTTTGATTATCACCGCGCCATGACCGATGCTGTTGTAGAAGCACCCGAGGTCCCGCACGAACGCCTGGTCTGGGTCATGAATGACGCGCACCGCGCCAAATACCGCAATTTTCTCGAAAATGTGATGGGCGTTGAACCCGACGACAGTGAATCGTTCGGAATCCCGATCGAAACTGGCGAACCGAAAGACGGACAGCCGTTCGAACTTATCACCAGACCGGCGAACTAACCGGCTAAACAGCCCCTACCCAGTAGTCGGTGCGTTTTTTGTACTTGTTGCTCAGCGGTTGAAGCAGCCACCCGCGCAAGATGGGCATGGGTCATGGCAGCCGATGCCATGATTTGTACAAACAAGCGTTCCAGCTCGAACTGATCGTCTTCCGGAACTGGGACATGAACCGCACCACGAATGCGGTGCGCCATGATGAGACTGGCGGCGACTGCGCCTGCTTCACCGGCATCGGCTAACGCCGCGATTTGCGCTTTGAGTGCAGGCCAGTCCTTCATCAGAGCCGCGTTGCGCGCCAGCGGGCTATTTGATTTGAGTAACGGTTCAACGCTTGTCCCGGCCCATAGATGTTTGAACATCATATAGAGCTGATTGCCGGTTCCGCCCATTGCTCGTACAGCATGTTCGGTGGCCACCGCAATACTTTGCAGGTCGCTAGTCATACCGCTCAGCGGTGACGGGTCATCAGCATCAAAGGCATGGCTCTCGAAGGACGAGAGCCGGAGGAAAAATCCATCTTGCCGTTCGTCTTCAAGAAATTGTGCAAATGCGTCCAGTTCACTATTGCTCACTGCGCCGGGACCGGAGCGAGGGAGTGACGATTGCAGCGTCATGACTACTTTCTGGCGCTGTTTAGCAGCCCAGTCCGGCCAGACCTGCCGCAACAGTGGTCCGGCCCGGCTCCCCGCCGGTCCAACGCGGTCGGCAATGTCTTCAAACCTAATATCTTCTGCGAGCTGTATCATACGCACCGCTGCTGCCAGATGAATTTTATATGCTTCGGCTATCAGCGGGCGACCTTCCCGATCCCATTCCATCCATTGCCGTCCGAGAAAGCCGCACATCGCCAAGACATCTTCCACGCTGCAGTCGTAACGCGCCATCGCCGCGCGGGCAGCAGCGATACGTCCCATGTGATACTCTGCCGTCTCGGCCTCGCTAAGCTGTATGCGTCCCCCGCCATGCCCTCTTGCAGCCCGTAAGAATGCAATTCCACCTTCCTCGGAAGCCCAGATCGCGGCATCGAGCGGTGCGCGATGTTCACGTAGTGCGCGCAGCGCCCGGCTCGGCGCAAATAGCTCAAATGCAGGGCCGTCGGGCGTGTCGCCTTCCCGGATAGACTTATGGGCAGCATCGGCAATCGCGTCATCGGTCATATTGACGCGGAAGAAAATCCCCATATCTGCGATTTCGGCTGCGGCCAGCACTTGCCAAGCGGTATAGAAATCGCGGACATGGTTGCTGTCATAGCAGATGTCATCGCGTGCATTTCCCACCGAAAAGCGGCGCTCACTCCGGGGCGTGAAACTTTGGCTTTCCTGCGTTTGCAGAAACGGTGCCCAGCTTGGATCAGGGTCATCGAGTGGGTGGGGCGTATCATCATACGCACCGCGCACTCCGCAACGCGACAAAGCCCTGTCGAGACTTTCGGCGGCATCCAGTGAATCGCCATCGGGGGCTACTGGATCGCGCATCTCGCCTGCCCATTCATGATTTTCACGCCACCAGCGACGGGCAATCTCTTCGGGCCACGCCAGGCGTAAAATGGGAGTAATTAGTCCAGTGCTCTCAAACCAGTCGAACAGATCGTCGCCGTGAAAGCTGCCTCGATAAGCGCGAAGCTGTTTCAACTCATCACGAAAATCCTTCGCAGACAAGTAACGCCGAAGTCTAAGATTAACACGGTCTTTCATCATAGCCATATAGGAATTAGCGCGTCGGGATTCGAGGTTTTATGCAGCGAAATGTACCTCTGAATCAGAAGTGATTGTAGAAGACTCGTCCATCCTTCATTGTTGGCGGCATGACCACTAAGGATTCTCATAAACAGCCTGGCGAACGCAAACGTCACCATTTTGTCTCCGTTACCTATCTGAATAGCTGGGCTGGCGAATCTGGTAAGCTTCATGCCTATCGCAGCGATAATCAAGCCGATCCTCTGTATATCCGACCAAAGGAGATTGGTTTCGAGAATTACTATTATAGTCAGGTCCGCGAAGACGGATCGCGGGACAATGACAGTTTCGAAGATTTATTCGGAACAGTGGAAACGCACTGGCCACGAGTTTTGGATTCTTTGAATGCTGAGAAGTTTGATCGCGATTGTCTCCATTATCTCTATGCGATGATGACAATGATGCGAACCCGTGTTCCAGCAGCACGCGATTGTCCGTCGTCAGAACATTTGGCACAGATGGCTGCGTAAATTAGCGGAGCATCGGCCTCGTCTTATTGGTTGATATT
>NZ_JBLWWU010000006.1:0-200115 GCF_048267785.1 Parasphingorhabdus sp.
TGGATCAATCCCCAGTTCCTGCGCGCGTTCCTTGAGATAGGCTTCCAGTATCTGTTTATCGCCAAGGGTATGGTAGCGCCGGTTCTGCTGCTGGGCAGTTTCAATCCGCTGACATCTCTTATCAACGATCTCGATCGCCCTGTTCTGTCCTTTGACCGAGGCATTGTCGATCAGCCTGAGGTCGATACTGCGTCTTTTGGTCATCCGGCGCTTTTTGCCGTTCTCGCTGACGGTCGTTTTGCGCTGAAGTTCTTGCAGAAACTCCGTGTCGGCATTGGGCACACCCTTTTTCCGGCTTCCGCGCTTCCGCCCGTCGCCGGCGGCGAACCGGTGCTGCTTGGGCGGCCGGTTACGGCCAACCTCGTAGGATCCATCTTCGCGGACATTGTCCTCCTTGAAAGGTTTGCCATCCTTGCGGCGTCCCTGCCGGGATGGCGGCTTCTCGTCATTTTCTTCGCCGCTTTCAGTGTCGCTCATGATGCCTCTCCCAGCCGCGCCTTGGCGACTTCATGAAACGGCGTGACACCGTCCAGCAGCGGCTCGCAGCCGGTAGCCTCGGCGGTGCGGCGCAGAATCACGTCGGCGTAAACGGGATCCAGCTCGATCGCCCGGCCGCGCCGCCCCGTCATCTCGCAGGCGGCCAAAAGCGTGCCGGATCCGGCGAAGGGATCGAGCACGATGTCGCCGCGCCGCGAGCAATCAAGGATGGCATCGGCAATCATCTGTTTCGGCTTGACGGTCGGATGATCGGCGAGATCCTCCATCCGCCCTGCACGAAACGTGTTAGCGGATGGATATCGCCAGACATTGCTGCGATTTCTTCGTCCGAGCGCAATATTGCTGATATGCGTGCCCGGGCTCACCTTGAACACATAGCAAAGCTCATGGGCTGACCTGTAGAACGCGCCCATGCCCGGATTCTTGGCCCATACAATCATGTTTTTCACTTCATGGAACACGCCCTGCGCGGCATCGAGCATATAGGGCGCTCCCCGCCAGTCCATGAACACAAAGGCAATGGCGCCCGGTGCGCAGTGCGCGGCCATCGCCTTGAAGGCCGGGCGCAGCAGCGTCATGCCGAACTCGGCCAGCGACACCTCGCCTGCGCCCATGACAAAATTGTCATGCTTGACCTTGCCGTTGCCCGAGACGTTGTTCTGGATCGTGCATCCATAGGGAGGATCGGTGACAATTAGCTGGGCCCGCTCGCCTGCAAGCAGGCGCTCGACGGCCTCCGGGTCGCGGGCATCAGCAACCATTGATTGCCGACTTTCCAGAAATCTCGATTTCTCGCAACCGGTACTGCGTCATTGGCCGGCAGCTCGACATTGTCCTCGTCCTCCGGCTCCTCTTCTCCGATACTTAGAATGCCGTCGATCTCGAACGTGTCGAATCCCGTGAGTTCCACTTCATAGCCGAGATCAATCAGGCCGGAGAGTTCGGAGCGCAGCAGCTTTTTGGACCATTTGGCGTCTTGGGCGAGCCTGTTGTCGGTAATGATATAGGCGCGGCGATCCAGCTCGTTCATTTCGCCCAGGTTGATCACCGGAACGTGGGTCTCGCCGTTCAGGCGCGCCGCCTCCAGACGGCCATGCCCGCAGACGAGGTTGCCCGCGTCATCAATGAGGAGCGGATTGGTCCATCCGAACTTCCTCATGCTGCGCTGGAGCTTCTTTATCTGGGCACGCGTATGCGTGTTGGGATTGTCCGCATAGACAATCACCTCATCGATCGGCACGTAGCTGAATGCGAGGAGGCGGGAAGGGATTTTAGATTTTGTGTGTGATTTGGGCATGACTTTTCCCTTTCAAAAATTGATAAAAACTTACAATTTCCGTGGTGAAAAGTGTCGGCCCTAAAGTCGACATTCCCTATATGTTTCTCTGGGCAGGATTTGTCCAGCCTGAAATTATCTGGACCTCGAGAAAATACATAATCGGCTGAAAAGGAACAAGAGGATTGAATTTTCGTTTGAGATTGCATCTCGTTCCCACAAACATGGTCCAGCCTTCCCACGAACATCCGATATGGGAAAACTGTCCTGAAGCCGCGCCATTGCTGGGGCTCTGACAGTTCAATCGGTGCGGTTCAGCCGTATCAGGGCGTTTTTCCCACTACTTTCCCACGAATATAGGAAAAGAACGCCTGAGACCGGTTCGCTAGAGACTGCGTCGCGCACCACCTTTTTCCTTAATTTTCAACGTCTCATGGCACGGCGTCGCATGTCTTCAGAGCACGCGAGTCGCGCCGCAGATCTTTTGCTTCATCTCTGGTTGCGACACGGGCGAAATCACCGGCCAGCCGGCGTTTGCCGGCTTCCATCATCGTCTTGATGTTATCGGTGGATTGTTGGGAATCCCGCCTCGACTGTCCAAATCATCCACGCGCACCATGCAGCCAGATGGAGGAGTCACAGAAAACTTTTGGTCAAATCCGCATCGCTACTACTCTGCAGATGCAGGCGTCTTCGGGCTCACCGCTTTGCTATCTATCCAGAAATTCTGGCGCAACCGATCGGCTACGCTGAAACCCTTGTCCGTTTCAGCCTGTTCGATCACAGCAAAATCATCCAATAATATCGTAGCCCCGTCCGATCCCATCATTTGCAAACTTGGGCGCATTGGCAGCAACTTGCCTTTTTTGGAATGGAGCGGCTTAAAATCGAAACGGAAGGGCTGCCAGCTTCCCGCCTGTATCGCAATGGATCCCATATCCCTCCATTCGGCTTCCTTCAAAGCCTTAAACCGACTGCTACCCGGTGGTCTGGACTGCAAAGATGCTGAAAGCTGGACCGGCTTGTCTGTCTTGATCCATCCGACAACTGAATATTCAGAACCGTTCAACACCCGAAGAAAAGTTCGAGGAGTAATCGAGACACCGCCGGTGGTCGGGGCTTGTCGAAGTTGCAATGCATGCCGCCCTGTTCGGCTGTTTGCTGACAATGAGGCATCGGCATTCACCACCTCCCAGCTCTGGTCGCTTGCATCCATATATTCACTGGATTCAAAATCTCCGCGATGCCAGATATCCTCTCCCCAATTCTGGTTGCTTCCAGGTCGATCGATGCAGGCCTCGGGTCCTGTCGCTAGATTGAAGGAAAGATATTTCACCCCATTGTCCTCAAGCTCCGGATCAGGGCAGGTCATTATGGGGCTGTCCTCTTCCGCCGCGGAATTCTGGATAACCGCATGGCCGCCGGACATGGAGAGTCTTGTTCCCATCGCTCGAGATTGGCTGAATAGCCTTCGCAAAACCCCTGCACGCATTCCGGCGACTGCGGGTACGGGGCGATAGTCAAGCAGTTGGACAGGGATCGCTTCTGCCCGATAAAACTGATCACCGTCCATCCAGACCTTTAGGACATAGGCCAGCTGTGCTTCAAAAAAATACTGGTCGAACACGAAGTTACCCAGAGAATAAGCGATCAGCTTGCCTTGATAGATTTCAAGCCCGTGGGTGACATGGGGATGATGGCCGACGACCAGATCGGCGCCGGCATCAACAGCATGTCTCAGGCGGGCCTGCGATATCTCAGTGGGGGCGTCACTATATTCGCGGCTGCCATGATATTGCACAACCGCGATACGATTATCGGCGACTTCACTTTGCAGCGCGTGGCTGATATTTTCTGCCGTTCCGTACGCAGCCCCGCCTTTGCCGGTCTCTGCGACCTGATTGGGAGACACGCTGCCCCGCCACCCAACAAAACCGAGCATCGAATATTTGCGTCCACCAATGTCGACACGAGCCGCCTTCAAAGCAGCTTCTTCGGAGTGACCGGCCCCAGAATAAAGCAAGGCAGCTGAGTCCAGCGCTGCTGTTGTCGATTGCAGCCCTGTATCAAGATAATCATAAACATGATTATTCCCTAAAGTCACATAATCTATACCGGCGCCTTTCAGTGCGGTGACTGCCTCGGGATGACTGAAGAATGTGATAGACTTTGCCGCTTTCCCCGGAGGCTCGGTCGGCACGAGTACCGTTTCCAGATTAACCGCTGCGAAATCAGCTGCCCGAAGATAATCAGCCATCGGTGCGAGCAGAGCCGCCATATCGCCGGTTCGGGCGGCTGGACGGATAAGCGGTGACGAACGCCACAGCGGCTTCTCAAATCGCCGGCCCATCATCACATCTCCGGCAAAAATCAATTCGACACGCCCTGGTTGACGTGCAATCAGTTCAACGTCCGGGACAAGATATTGGCCATCATCCGACTGTGGAAGCTCTGCTTCGGCAAAGGTGTATACGCCCGTGAAGGTCGCTTTGCCATCGAAGCGAAGCCGATAGATATCAGCCCGTGGGATGTTGGCAATATAACGACCGCCGATCTTCGCGGGGAAAGGTTGACCGTTAACGAAAACCGTCAATTCACTGTCCGCAAGCCTGCTGTTATCTGCGACCACCCTGCCTTCTATCACCACAGTATCAGGCTGGCCTGCAATCAGCGGCGTATATGCAAGGAAACAGGCCAGAAGCCCCAGTATAATGAGATAGCGGTCCTGAATAGTATGACCAGATTCATGCATGTTCGCCGTCAGGGCTGGCTCTCCAATATCCATCATGATTCTCGCTTTCCTGCGAATGGGCTTTTTACCCGTGCAACCTTGGATTGTTGATAAGCGAAACAGGAAAGACATCCAATGCTCATCGAACAAAAGCCCATAGCCAAAGGCTATGCTAGACGTGTCTAACAATACTAGATGATTGGCAGAAATATAAACAGGATAAGCCTTCTAATTATGGGACGAGCAATTGAGAACACCTCGTACAGCGTTGATCATTGGTGCCGGTGTTGTCGGCATGGCGAGCGCCTATGCGCTGGCGCGGCGGGGTGTGGCCGTCACGATACTCGATGCGATGCCAGGTGCCGGTATGGGTGCATCCTACGGCAACGGGCGGCAGTTGAGCTACGGCTATACCGATGCGCTTGCGAGCCGTGATCTGCTGGGCAAGATCCCGCGGCTTGCGCTTGGTTGTGACCCGGCATTCCGGATATACCCCCGGTTTGACGCTGTGTCGATCAAATGGAAATTGCAATTCCTGCGAAATTGCACCGAACGCAAATTTCGGCAAAATAGTCTGAACGGCCTGATGCTTGCGCGAAAATCACGCGATGCGATGGCGGCATTGCTGGCCAAGCATGACATCGAATTTGGTCACCGCACCGCCGGCAAGATGTTACTTTTTGACAACAACGCTGCCTTTTCCAGAGGGCGCGCGATCATGTATATGAAAGCCCGGCATCAGGAGCGGCAGATGGCACTGACCTATGATGAGGCCACAAAAATCGAGCCCGCTTTGAATGCAGTTGCCCACCCCGTCGCAGGCGTGATCTATTCACCGACCGAACAGACCGGAAATGCCGCCGTTTTTGCCGACAGGCTGGGGGACGTTGTTTCTCGCGAATACGGCGTTTCGTTGCGGTTCAACGTTGTGGTCACGGGAATAGAGTCGGATCGCAATCATGCGGTTGTCAAAATGGATTCCGGCGACGAGTTGCAGGCGGATATCGCGATTGTCTGTTCAGGAGCGGCTGCCGGAAAATTATTGCGTTCAACGAATATAAAGGCACCCATTTACCCGATGAAGGGCTATTCCTTCATTGCTCCCGCCACCAAGGCCAGTCCACAGGTCAGCATCACCGATGTCGTCCGAAAGCTGGTTTTCACCCGGATTGGAGACGAAATGCTGATCGCCGGGCTAGCCGATCTGGGGGATGATAGTGCCGATGTCAGGCCCGAAAGAATGGCTGATTTGATTGCGTCCGCGCAAGCGGCCTTTCCCGAAGCAGCAGACTATCGCGCGACGCGAAACCATTGGTCGGGTCTTCGTCCCATGACCCCTAATTCGCTCCCAATAATATCGCGGCCTAGCCCCACTTTGGCGATAAACGCCGGCCACGGTATGCTGGGCTGGACGCTCGCCATGGGATCCGGCGAAAAACTGGCCGAGCGGATTTTTGCAAACTAGCCGGAAAGCTAGACGTCATCGGCGGAAATATATTCCTCGACATCAATCTCGCCTGCCATCCTGCCGACCGCAACAGCCACAGTGGCATCGCCGGTGACATTGGTCATCGTCCGCATCATGTCCATGATATGATTGATGCCGGCAACAAAGGCGATGGTTTCAAGCGGTACGCCGATCGAACTGAGTACGAGGCTCATCATCACCAGCCCGGAACCCGGGATGCCCGCAGCGCCGACCGATCCCAGTGTCGCCGTCAGGCCGATGAGCAGATAGGATGTCCAGGTCAGATCAATCCCGTAAATCTGTGCGCCAAATAATGCCACCAACCCCAGATACATGGCGGTTCCGTTCATGTTGATGGTCGCGCCCAGAGCAACGGTGAAACTGGCAACACTTTTCGACACGCCAAGATTGCGCTGCACACAACGCAAGGTGACCGGCAAGGCGGCATTGGAGGACGCGGTTGAAAATGCGACCGCCTGTGCATCAACGATACCGCGAAAAAAATCGATGACGGGAAGCTTGGCGATGGTCTTCAAGATCACCGGATAGACCACCAATATGATGATGAAACAGCCGGCATAGTTAAGCGCCACCATTTTCGCGAGCGGCAGCAGGGCCTCGAAGCCAAACGTCCCGGCGACCCAGGCCATGAGCGCAAATACGCCAAAGGGTGTCAGTTCCATCACCAGCATGGTCATTTTCTGCATGACGACAGACCCGGCATCGACGCCACGAATGAGAGGAGCGGCCTCCTTGCCGGCCATGAGCAAGGCAATACCGAAAAGCATCGCAAAGATTATAAGCGGCAATATTTGCCCTTCGGCCATCGACATAACCGGGTTCTCCGGGATCAGTGCCAGGATCATGTCCGTTGGCGAGGTTGCAGCCGGTTGCGGTATATCGATGCCGGCTGGCAAACTTATATCCAGTCCTACGCCTGGCTGGAAAATCGTGCCCATGGTAAGGCCGAGCGAAACCGAAATGATCGCCGTGGTAACGAAAAGCAGCAGGGCCTTGCCGCCGACATTGCCGAGTTTCTTCAAATCCCCCAGCGCCGCGATACCGGATACCAGCGAGAAAAAAATCAGCGGGACGATCAGCATCTTGATCGCCCGGATGAACAGATCACCGATCCATTTGATGCTTTCTGCCCCCGGCCCCCAGAACAAGCCCGCGGCGATGCCGAGCACAAGCGCCCCGACGACACGCTGCCACAAAGGGATTTTGAACCAGAATTTCAACATTGGGTTTCCTTGAGCAGCGGTCTTCCGGGCAAAGCTCCGGTTGATTGTCCATCGAGTATCACGGGTTGGCCGTTGACAAACAGATGCCGCACGCCTGTCGATAATAGACGCGGCTGTTCGTAAGTCGCCCTTGGTGCAAATGATTCCGAATCAAACACCGTAATATCTGCCGCCATCCCGACCCTCAGATAGCCGCGATCTTTCAGCCCCACAATGTCGGCCGTCTGCCCGCTGCTCCGGCGAATGAACCGGGAGAGGGACATTAATTTCCCGTCCACCACGAAGTCCCGATAGGCCTTGGGAAAACTCGCATATTTGCGCGGATGCCCCGTACTGCCGTCCGACCCTGTTACGACCCATTCCTGCCTGGCAAATGCTATGATATCGTCCGTGTCCATGTTGAACGAGGCAACACGTGCATCACCGGTCTTCAATATATCGACAGCGACGTCCAGCGGATCGCTTCTCTGCTGAACGGCATGATCAGCCAACGTTCGACCTATTTCTATGTCAGCATCTTCCAATGCGCCGGTGATGAGCAATTTATCCGCTCCTCCGCGCCGCTCAAGATTTTCCGCCATTTCGCTTTTGATCCGGTTGAGCGTGGCTGCATTGTCCAGACGCTCGCGCAGTCCTGCCAGACCTCCGTCCAGCGCCCATCTCGGAACAAGTGCATTGCTTATACGCGTACCCGAGGCGGCCCAGGGATATTGATCGGCAGTGATCTTTTGACCCTTTTCTCGCGCCGCGTTGACAAGCGAGATTATCTGGTTGCTCTGTCCCCACACGGCCGGCCCCAGCGCCTTGATATGGGATATATGCACTGCCGCTCCGGACTGCGCGCCAATTTTGATCGCCTCGTTGACCGCCCCGATCAACCCGATATTATAGCTGCTTTCATCGCGCAAATGCGTGTCATAATAGCCGCCCTTGCGACCAGAGATTTTGGCCAGTTCGATGACTTCTGCGGTTCTGGCAAAATTTTGCGGTGTATAGTAGAGTCCGGCCGACAGGCCGACCGCGCCCTCGCACATTGCCCGGGTCATCATGTCTTTCATCCGCGATGATTCCGCTTCCGTTGGAGCGCGATCATCCTCACCGATCACGGTTTTGCGGATATATCCGAACCCGGCCAGATAGGCGACATTGGTCCCGATAGGCTCCTGCCGTACTTGTGCCGCCATTTTCGATATTTCTGTTCTGCCATGACCGTCATTTCCAACCAGAACGGTCGTGACTCCCTGAAACGCATATGCCTTGTTCTGGCGTTCCTGTGGATCACTGGAGGTCAGTTGGTTGTCCGCATGGGTGTGTGGATCGATAAACCCGGGTGCCACGATCAGACCCGCCGCATCGATCACTGTTGCATCGGCAAATTGCCCTTCGGCCGCATCGCCGATGAACACGATCCGGTCAGCCCGTAGGGCAATGTCAGCGATCCGGGGCGCAGTCCCGCTGCCGTCGTAAACCAGACCATTTTCAATCAGATAATCTGTCGCAATATCGGTCGGCTCTTCAGAATAGGTCTCGCAGCCAGCAAGCAGCAACAATGCAAATGGAGCGAGCGATTGCGCCAGAATCTTGCGGTCCTTCATCGCGGCGCTTCTGTTTCCATGAGCGTTTCCATCATCGTGGTTGCAGCCGCCTTGGCAATTTTGCGCACCTTCTGGCGATCCGTTTCATCCCCCATCTCATAAGTCATCGTTGGCACACCATATCTTTTGTGGACATAGTTTTTGGAATTCGGCTGCCCCAGATTGTGACCGGCATCCCGATTGATCTGATAACCCGGTAAATGCTGCTCCAGCAAGCCCAGCCAGTTTCTCAGAAACAGTGGAGGTCTTGTTTCGTAGCTATCCGGTATAGTGTAAAAAACATCATATATGGTGGAATGAAAATCGACAAACAGGCGCAAATTCTTGTTTGGCTCCTTTTCGATACCATCCAGCAGCCCTTTCATCAGCCGGGTCTCCGGCTGGGTAAACGGCCCCCAATCCCGATTCAGGTCGATGTGCCCTGTGCTGTGGCGCCAATGACCACGCACCACACCGTCCGGATTGAGCATGGGAACAACGATCGTTTCGAACCTTTCGCGAAAACGTTCTGCAAGGGGCGTGTCGGCCAGCAGCGTTTCGACGAAGGATAACATTGCCAGAGCGCCGGTTACTTCGGGAGGATGCTGTCGACCGAGCAAGACGACCTGCTCAAGCGGCTCCGTACCGCTTTTCCGGATGGTAAGCGCGGGAATATCACGCCCTTCTGCAGATTTACCGAGCAACCAGCTTTCGGCGGCAGGAGATTTGGTGATCCGGCCCAGCCAGGCACGATAGACCGATGGCGGCAATATTTCCTGTGCGGAAACAAATAGCGGAACGTTCTTGAGCTTCACGGTAACCCGCGCCCGTTTCAGGCCGTCGATCTCTTCAACCTTCACGAATTTCTTCGGTAAATAGTCCCAATTCACCCCGTCCGTGCTGGTCTTTGGCCAATAGCGATGTCCGCAAGCTTCATAGTTGAGGATCAAAGTAACCTTGCCAGGCGTTCGGGGCGTCAACCGAAATGCATACCAGGCACTGCAGTTGATTGGAGGCTTGTCTTCGGGCGCCAGCCTGACCTCGATCCGTTTCGAACCCGAAAGGCTGCACGACGCTACGTTGCCCGAAGGAAAAGCCGTGTCCAGCGTGACATGTTCCGTTTCACATCGAATATTGTCACCGGCCCCCGCCGCTTGCGCGGGAGCCGGCAGAAAAGAGGCCAAAGCAAGCGCGGCCACCCCAAGCAAAATCACTCTCAGATCGGCACGAAAAATACGATCCGGCATCGATTCAAATACATTGTCCATTGATCAGAATTTTTTCTGAATCTCGAAACGGAACTGACGGCCCCTTGCACTGTGCAATGCACCGTCGAAACCGAATAGCTCATCCGACAGCGGCGGATCCTCATTGAAGATATTGTTGAACCCGAATTTTAATCGCGTCCCATCCAATCCGGTATCATTGTTGATGGTGTAGCTGATTGATGCGTTCATGGTAAACCAGTCATCCACACGGTAGAAATCCCCTGTATCGTTCTGGACCGCGCTGACATCGAATATCTTGCCGACATAACGGCCGAACAGGTTGACCGCGACCGGACCGGACCGCCAGTTTACCGATCCGCTAAGCCGCCATTTCGGGCGACCGTCCAGTTCAAGCTGTTCACCGAATCCTTCAGGCCGCAAGGTTGCAATACTGGCTGCCGAGACCTCCGGTATCGCAGCGAGCAAATCGGGCAGGTCGGTCAGCAAAGGCAATCCATCAGCGCCGGGAGTCTGGTAAATGCTCTTCAAACGTGCCGCGTTCAGGGTGAGCTTGAATTTGCCAATACCAAAATCCGGTACCGTATAGAATAGACCAAAATCGAAGCCTTTACTGACCCGTGAGTCCAGATTGCGATACGGGTTCAAAATCTCGATGATATCACCGGCCGGCAGAATGCCGGTTCCAGCATATAGATCTAGCTGATCTTGGTCCGGGTCGGCGCGTACAACATTGGGATTGCTCCGGCCTTGCAGGCGCTCAACCAAATCGAGATACAAGGCATTTTGTGCGCCAAAGATACCGACAATGCCAGTCTGTCTCACACGCCAATAGTCGGCCGTCAGCGTCAGTCCAGGAATAAAGCCCGGGGAAACGACCACGCCAAAGTTGATACTCTGGCTCTTTTCCGGTTCAAGATCGTTGCCCGTCCGATAGTCGACCACCGATCGGGTGCCGCAATCTCCGGCATCCGTTTCAATGCCTTTGATAAGCTCTGCAACACATTCAACCGCGGGCCGTTCGGAGTTTGAACGGGTTGTACCGCTATCATTGATTTGTATCAGGTTCGGCGCGCGGAATCCGCGAGACCATGCACCGCGCAGGATTAAACCGGAAAATGGCTCCCATGATGCGGCCGCTCTGGGAACGAAGGCACTGCTGGTATCCGAGAAACTTTCAAACCGGCCGGCCAATTGCAAATTCAGCGAATGGACAAGCGGAATCTCCATATCCTCCGAGATCAGGGGCACGAATGTTTCGACAAATGCGGAATATACTTCGCGATTGCCGCTGGTATCCGGCGTGGGGCTGCTGCCGACGACGTCGCTGCCATTGGTTGCGCCGGTAACGGCGTTGGTGAAGGTTATCGTTCCGTCCAGTCTGGGATCGCGATCGTCGAGAAACGTCTCTCGGCGAAATTCTATTCCCCCGGCGAGACCGACGTCACCGCCTGGCAAGACGAAGATATCAGACCTAGATACTTTGAAATCGGCCAAGGCCAGTGTCGTTTCGCCCTTGCGGAATACGTCAATGGAAATATCTTCGAGAACCTGATCATTGCTCGGTGTGCAGTCGCCGACATTTACATTGTCGAGACAGCCCCCATTGAACGGATTATATGCAGTCGCATCATTACGGTTAATTGCGTCCTGCAGCAGGCTGCTGGATATCCGGTTGCGGGCCAGATCGGTTGTATTGGCCTGCGAATAAAGAAAACCGGTGTCGAAATCCCAGCCCCACAAATCACCTTTCAAACCTGCGACGATACGATAGGTGTTTTTGGACACCGTGATATTGCGCGGCCCGGCGTCGATAACCCGGTAATTTTCCAGCAACAGGTCGCGACCGGAATCGCTGACTCCGGAACCCAGGCCCGCCAAGCGATTGGGGTTTGGGGACCCGTCGAGGAGGGTCGTCGCGCCCAGCGGGTTGTAGTAAGCCGATGACAGCACGCCCAGTGGCACGGCAGTCAGGGGACCGCTTTGCTCACGAACGCGCGTCGACTTGGACCGATAAAAGGACCCTTCGGCATAAAATTCTACTGCGTCGCTCAATTCATGATTGAAGAGCGCAGACACGTTGTAGCGATCCTTTTCGGAATACAGGCTCCGGTCCGTATTGGAATCATACCGGAGATCGGCATCCACGCTGGATCCGTTATCCGCACAAAGGCCGTTGCCGAGAGCAACAGACCTTGTATCCCCTGCCGACAAAAAGCTGCAGGGCTGGATGTGGAAATCGTCATCGCGCACCGCCCAGATATTGCTGGAGGTCGCACCCGATCCCTGAATGTCAAACGTCGCCCAGGGCGTGTCCGAGGTTCTGTTGTGAAAATTGGAATCGCCTTCAAAATCCGTGCCTTCTACAAGCCGACGGAGATCGCTGCTTGAGGAATAGTCGCGCATCGACGTCGGTGCGCCGTTCTCATGATAATAATAGCCATAAAGAGTCAGGTTGCTGCGACCCTCATTAAAATCAAAACCATAGCCACCGCGAATGCTCGAATTATACAGGCTCGTACCCATCGATGCAGCATAGTTGGCGCGCAAAAAACCGCCATCGAGATTGTCCTTCAATATCGTGTTCACCACACCGGCGACGGCGTCGGCACCATAAAGCGCAGAGGCTCCATCCCGTAAAACCTCAATGCGACGGACGGCACCGGGAGCGATCTCATTCGTGTCAGCTGACACCACCGGCACAAATAGTTCGGTCTGAAAACCCGGGTTCAGAACCATCCGGCGCCCGTTAATCAGCAGCAATGTGTTACCCGTGCCCAACCCGCGCAAGTTGATTGATGCAATGTCGCCGCGCGCCGCATTTGGACTGTTCGACTGGCTGCTCTGGTCATTGAATTCGACCGTGCCAGCTTGCGGGATGGCCCGAAACAGATCATCGCCAGAATCTGCGCCGGTGGCTTCGATCGCCACTTCGTCAAGCACCGTTACCGGAAGGACATCATCGATTTTCGCACCTTTGATCTGCGAGCCGGTGACCACGATAACATTTTCACTATCTGTTGCGCCCTGTGCCGCCGCGTCTTGCGCCCATGCCGTGCTATTGGTTCCGGCGATCAACGCCGATGAGCATAACAGATGGCTAATTACTTTGTTTAATTTTGACATGTTTGCCTCCCTGAAAGACCGTCAGTTTTTCATCTGGATTCGAAGATATTGTGCTTCGATTGTCCAAACCCCATCAGAATGTGACACCTTTAGCGGCGCAAAAGCAATATTCTGACCCTTACATTATGGATAGAAGTGCATAAACGTAGGCTATGACCTCGCTCGGCCAACCGCTATGCAATATCGCCTGAGCTGATCTGCGACTGAATAAAATCGCTCGCCACGTCGACAAACGCTTCAATCAATTTTCCTTGCGGATGACCCTTTTGGACGACCGAAATAATAGAAAATCCCAGCGGCGGTGAAAATGGATATCGTTCCAGGCCTGCGCACAGCTGGGAACAGGCTGTGAACTGATCGGTCACCGTAACGCCCAACCCTTTGCGCACAAGCGACAAGGCCACATAATAAGTTTGGGCGGTAACGATTGTCTCGGGACAGACTTCCTGTTCTTCCAACTCGTGGGCCAATATCTCTGCCAGTGGGCCACTGTCTTTCAAATCGACAAATGGCCGCTCGTGCAGAGCCGAGAGCGGCACCGTTCCCTCGGAATCAATCGGTTGCTCATCATTCGCGACCAGCATCAACTGGCCTTCAGCAAGCTGCCGGATATCAAGTCTGTCGTCCGTGATCGCGCCATATCCCAAACAGAGATCGCACCGGTTCTCCAAGATAGCGGCCTTGATTTCATGCGAATGGAGCGTCGAAATTTCAAAGCTGAGCTCAGGTTGGGATCTGCGCATTTCAGCGATGCATTCCGGTACAATATCAAGACTCAGTGACGGCAGGACACCGAGGCGGATATGGCCGCCTTTGCGGTTTCTTATATTCTGCGCGGACCGGTCAAAAGCTGCGATCCGCTGGTATATGTCCTTGATATCGCCAAATAGTTCATCGGCAGCAGGGGTTGGATATAACCGGCCTTTTTCGCGCCTGAATAATAGAAACCCCAGTTGATCCTCGGCGTAGCGCAGCACCTTGCTCACTGATGGCTGCGAGACATGGAGCGTCCGCGCCGCGCCGGTGATCGAGCCTTCCCGATACACATGATAGAATATTTCGATCTGACGCAGCCGCATGGATATCTCATGGCATCCGGTGCCACGATTGGCAATTTAATGATTGATTTGATCGTTCATGTTGCACCTGCGAACATAAAGGCGTTAGACTGTCTGAAGTCACTTCCGCAATCGGAGTCGCAGTTGCGTATTGCTGTTATCGATGAGAATCCCGTTCGCGCGGCCATAATTGAAGACGGGCTTGCCGATGTGGGTGAGCGCGATGTTTTCGTGATCTCTCAGCGTTCTGGCATGGCGCGTGCGATAGAGACGATCGATCCGGATGTTATACTGATCGACTTGGGCAATCCCTCCCGTGATATGCTGGAGGAATATTTTGCTGTCAGCCGCGCTGTATCGCGACCAATCGCCATGTTTGTCGAACAATCTGACGACGATACAATTGCAGCCGCGATAGATGCCGGAGTGTCAGCCTATATCGTCGATGGCCTTTCCCAGCGCCGAATGAAGCCGATCCTTGATTTGGCAGTGAGGCGATTTCAGGCGTTTTCACGGTTGCAAACAGAATTGAAAGAGGCACGTGATGCGCTTTCCGAGCGAACAATCGTCGACAATGCCAAGAAAATACTGATCCAGAAGCGGAATATCAGCGAGCCGGAAGCACACAAGCTGCTCCGTGACCATGCCATGAACAGCAACAAGCGAATGGCGGAGGTGGCCGAAGCCATCGTCATGGCCGAAAAATTATTAGGGGGCGGCCTGTGAGCATTGATCAAATGAATGTCGGTTTTCTGCCACTGGTGGATGCGGCCTTGCCGATTTTGGCCCAGGAGCACGGCTTTGCCGAAGAGCAGGGACTGCATTTAAACTTCATTCGGGATGTAAGCTGGGCATCTGTGCTGGACAGGCTGCTCTATGGGCATACCGATGCAGCCCATTTGCTCGCACCGCTTGCGATCGCAACCACGCTGGGGAGGGGCCGTCCAGCCAAGGCACTGTCCGTGCCTTTCATCCTGGGGTTGAACGGCAACGCGATTACGATGTCCCACGCGTTGGCAGACAAGGTAGCACCGGGTGGCAAGCTCGGCGATCCCGTCTCCGTCGGAGAAAGGCTGAAAAGGGAAGTTGCGGAACGCGCTGTGGCAGGAAATCGTATTCGATTTGGTGTTGTGCATCGCTATTCCGGTCACAATTACAAGCTACGCTATTGGTTGGCACAATGCGGCATTGTGCCTGATGCCGACGTTGATATCGTGACCATCGCGCCCCCGTTCGCCGCTGATGCTCTGGCGAATGCCGAAGTGGACGGAATATGTGTGGGCGAACCTTGGAATAGCGTCGCCGTCGAGCGTGGCGTCGGCCGGATCGTTCTTGTCACGGCGCAAATCTGGCGTCGCGGCGTCGAAAAGGTGCTGGCCATTCCCGCCGATAAGCTTGATGATGATCGGGACAAGTTTGAGCGTCTGGTTCGGGCACTGCATTTCGCCGCCAAGCATTTTGTCGATCCAGAAAATTGGGATGCCAATGCCGAAATACTTGCCCGCAAGGATTATCTGGATGGCTCGGCGAAGCTGATAAACCGGGCGATCTCGGACCGGATCATGCTGACCGCAGGCGCGCGCACAATTGATGTACCGGATTTCATGTTTCAATATCGGGAGGCGGCAAACTTCCCCTGGAAAAGTCAGGCGGCATGGCTCTATTCGCAAATGCTGCGCTGGGATCATCTGACCTATAATGCAGAGGATCAGTTGCGCGCCGAGGAAGTTTTTCGACCCAATGTCTATCGTACGGCGTTGAAGGGACTGGACACCCCGATACCGGGTGCCAATGCCAAACTGGAAGGCAGCGTGACCGGCAGCTTGCCGGTCGGTTCGACTCAGGGGCGATTGACACTGGGTGCCAATCCGTTTTTCGATGGCCGTATCTTTGATCCTATGGAAGTCGAAAACTATCTGGATTCATTGCCAAAAATCTAAAGTTTGCTGCAGCGCAATATTTTAACTTGCCTTTTTAGATCTGCTGATGTTATTTGATTCGGGTCGGGAAAATCCTCGGCACCATATTTACCGGTTTGTCCAATGGCGGGCAAACGCATGGTAGAACGAACTACATTCGAATAGGCAATGTCGCCGCCCAAGCCAGTCTGAAGGACTGCTGCTTGAGGCGGTTTTTTTGTGTGTTTTTTCGTTCCATCCTTGCGTTGCCCGGCAATGAAAAAGGGATTGAGCAATGAAATCGAACCGCCGCAATTTTCTTCTCATGGCTGCCTGTGCAGTGGCTTTGTCTGCATGCGGAAGCGGTGGCGACAACTCGTCAAATAGCGGCGGGTCAGCCAAGCCTTCGACCATCGACGGTGCGATTGAAAAGCCGTCCCTGAAACTCGGTTTCATCAAGCTCACCGATATGGCACCGCTGGCTATCGCCAAGGAAAAGGGGTTTTTCGCGGAAGAAGGGTTGAACGTCACTCTGGAACCGCAGGCGAACTGGAAAGTGTTGCTGGACGGTGTGATTGGCGGGCAGCTTGACGGTGCGCATATGCTGGCTGGCCAGCCACTCGCGGCAACGATCGGCTATGGCACGAAGGCTGACCTTATTGCTCCGCTCTCACTTGATCTCAATGGCAATGCGATCACCCTTTCCAACAGGGTCTGGGCCCAGATCGAGCCGGGCTTGAAGAAAAATGCCGATGGAAAGCCTCAGCATCCGATCAGTGCCTCCGTCCTGAAGCCGGTCATCGCAAGCTACAAGGAGCAGGGAAAGCAATTTAAAATGGGAATGGTTTTCCCGGTTTCCACGCATAATTATGAATTGCGCTACTGGCTGGCGGCGGGCGGTATCGAACCGGGCTATTACACGCCCGGCGATGTCGGCGGTACCGTTGGCGCGCAGGCGGCCTTGTCCGTCACGCCTCCGCCGCAGATGCCCGCCACGATGGAGGCCGGCACGATCGACGGCTATTGTGTGGGCGAGCCATGGAACCAGGCAGCGGTACAAAAGAAAATCGGCGTGCCGGTCATTACCGATGACGAAATCTGGAAAAAGAACCCGGAAAAAGTCCTCGGTCTACGCAAGGATTTTGCCGAGAAATATCCTGCCACCACAGCCGCCATGCTCCGCGCGATCATCAAGGCCCAGCAATGGCTGGACGTCGATGGCGGCAAGAACCGTGCGGAAGCCGTTAAAATTCTGGCACGATCCAATTATGTCGGCGCGGACGAAGCCGTAATCGGTGCCTCGATGACCGGGCAGTTCACTTTCCAGTCCGGAGACACGCGGCCGGCTCCCGATTTCAACATCTTCTTCAACGACTATGCCGGCTACCCCTTTTACTCGGACGCAATCTGGTATCTCACCCAGATGCGGCGCTGGGGACAGATTGCCGATGACCAGACCGACCAATGGTATTTCGATACAGCGAAAGCGGTCTATCGGCCTGACCTCTATCTTGCCGCCGCGAAAAAGCTGGCGGACGAGGGAACCATTCCTGCGGAAAGCATCCCGGAAACCGACGGTTTCAAGAGCGAGCAATCCGGCTTTATCGATGGCCTCACCTACGACGGAAAAGCGCCCAATGCCTATCTCGCGAAATTCCCGATCGGTTTGAAAAAAGGGCAAAAAGTGACCGCTTCCGGCGTCAACTAAGCTTCTGATGAATAAAGGAAACAAAGACATGGCGACCGTCATTGTAGATAAGGTTCACAGCGATAATGGCGGGGCTTCTCCGGCAAAAGGGAAGGCTGGCGTTTCAGATGTTTCGGTCGATCCGGTAACATCCACCAAGCCGAGCCCCAAGGCTGGAAAAAGCTGGCCGATTGAACCGAAGAAAATCCTCGCATGGCTGAAAGGTCTTGCGGCTCCGACTATAGGGATATTGGCTTTTCTTGCCTTATGGGCTGCACTGGCACCACAGGTGGATACATCGCTTGGTAGTCTTCCGGGGCCGGTCGAAGTTTCCGCTCAAGGGGTTTCGCTTTTCGAGGAATGGTCCGCCGCGCAAGACCAGAAAGCGGAATTTTATGCGGCGCAGGACACCAACAATGCAGCGGCACTTGCCAATGGCGGCGAAACACGGAATTTTGAATATAGTGGTCCGCCCACTTTTCTGGACCAGATCTGGACGTCCCTGGCGACGGTTGCCCTTGGCTTCGCTCTGGCCACAATAATCGCCGTGCCGCTCGGCCTGATCTGCGGTCTGTCCAGAACATTCAATGCCGCGATCAATCCGATCGTGCAGATTATGAAACCGGTCAGCCCGCTGGCATGGCTTCCGATTGTCACCATGGTCATTTCGGCGACGATGACCGATCCCGATCCGAGCCTGCCAAAAAGCTTCGTGATCTCCGCAATCGTCGTGATGCTTTGCTCGCTCTGGTCTACGCTGATCAATACCGCGATTGGAGCCGCCTCGATCGACAAGGATTTGATGAACGTCGGTAAGGTGCTTCGCCTCGGTTGGTTCGCCAAGCTGACCCGCCTCGTCCTGCCATCGGCTCTTCCCTATATTTTTACCGGCATGCGGCTGTCATTGGGTGTTGGCTGGATGGTTCTGATCGCGGCGGAAATGCTCGCGCAAAACCCCGGACTTGGCAAATTCGTCTGGGATGAGTTTCAGAACGGATCGAGCCAGTCGCTCGCCCGGATAATGTTCGCGGTCATCGTGATCGGCCTGATCGGCTTCTTGCTCGACCGGATCATGATGCTTCTGCAAAATTTCGCCAGTCGCAATCGTACGGTTTGAGGAGGATAGTATGAGCAATAGCCTTCCCATCCTGTCCCTGAACAACGTCAGCAAATCTTTTGTCGACGGATCAGGAAACCGGACAGACGTACTCGACAATATCAGCCTCGATGTCGCCGAGGGAGAATTCATAGCCATTCTCGGTTTTTCCGGTGCCGGCAAGACCACGTTGATAAATTGCATCGCCGGATTGGCGGAAGCCGATAGCGGTGATGTGCTGGTCAAAGGCGAACCTTGCAAAGGCCCGGGCAAGGACCGAGGCCTCGTTTTCCAAAGCTATTCGCTTTTCCCCTGGCTGAGCGTTGAAGCCAATGTCGCACTGGCGGTGGATGCGGTTCATCAGGACAAGTGCAGGGAAGAGCGCGCGGAGCTGGTAAAACAGAAGATCGAACTGGTTGGCCTCGACCACGCGATGGACCGCAAGCCGGCCCAGCTGTCGGGAGGCATGCGGCAGCGTGTCGCGGTTGCGCGTGCCCTTGCAATGGAGCCTGAAATCCTGCTGATGGACGAGCCTTTGTCCGCGCTCGATGCACTGACCCGGGCAAAATTGCAGGACGAGATCGAGCGCATCCGCAAACACGAAAAGCGGACGATTGTTCTGGTGACCAACGATGTGGACGAAGCGCTGCTGCTTGCCGACCGTGTGGCGATACTGACCCCGGCGCCATCTGCTACGATTGGCAAGATTTTCGATGTGAATATCGAGCGGCCCCGTGAACGCGAGGCAATGAATGAAAGTGCCGCATATAAAACGTTGCGGAACGAGATTGTTGGCTATCTGGACATATTGAGCAGCGATCAGAAAGCCGTTGCATCGGAATCGACCAGCCTACCAGATATCACGCCCCTCGACCTTTCAGGGGTACAGGACGGGAAGGATGCGGGTCTGCCGCAAGCCTATATTGATGCGGCACAGAGCCCGTTAACATCCCGCTATCTCGAGTTTTTCAAACTCAAGAAAATCTACCCAACGCCCAAAGGTCCGCTGACGGTGGTCGAGGATGTGAATATCCTGATGGACAAGGGCGAGTTTATTTCGCTGATCGGCCACTCCGGTTGCGGCAAGTCGACCGTGCTCACAATGGCTGCGGGACTGAACGAGATCAGCGATGGCGGGATCATTTTGGACGGACGGGAAATTGATGTTGCCGGCCCCGACAATCCTCGCCCGCGACGCTGACCGATACGCCATCACCATCTTCGGCGCCGAACCCCGGGTCAATTATGACCGGATCATGCTGTCTCCCGTTCTGGCGGGCGACAAGAGCTTCGAAGAAATCATCATCAATGATCAAAGCTGGTATGAGGATAACGGAATAGAATTGGTTAGCGGCGATGCTGTCATCGCGATCAAACGCGAAGCCAGAGAGGTGGTCAGTGCCTCGGGCCGGGTGACGCCTTATGATCGGCTGCTGATCGCCACAGGATCCGATCCGTTCATCATTCCGGTGCCAGGCCATAAATTGCCGGGCGTCATCACCTTTCGCGATCTCGATGACGTCGACAAGATGTTGACCGCAGCAGAATCCGGCGGGAATGTCGTTGTCATTGGCGGCGGACTTCTGGGGCTGGAAGCGGCGCACGGTCTCTCCCTGCGCGGGATGAAGGTGACCGTCTTGCACCTTATGCCGACCCTGATGGAGCGGCAGCTGGATGAAGCGGCAGGCTTTCTGTTGCGAAGCGAACTCGAACGGCGCGGACAAACGATCATTACCCAGGCCGATACTGCGGAAATATTGGGAGACAGCCATGTCACGGGCGTAAAGCTCAAGGACGGGACCGAAATTGAGGCCGACCTTGTTGTCATGGCGGTCGGGATAAAGCCGTCGACAGGTCTGGCCAAACTGGCGGAACTGGAGGTCGAGCGCGGCATAATCGTGGACGACAATATGGTAACCAGCGATCCGGTAATAGTCGCGGTCGGGGAATGCGTGCAGCATCGCGGCGCCTGCTACGGGTTGGTCGCGCCCCTGTGGGAAATGTGCCGTGCCCTGGCCGATTTTATGACCGATGATCCTTCCGGATATGCCGGTTCGGTTACCGCAACCAAGCTGAAGGTGTCCGGCATCAACCTGTTCTCCGCCGGTGATTTCTCGGGCGGTGACGATACCGAAGACATCGTCATGCGCGACGCTTCCCGCGGCGTTTACAAACGCGTGGTGGTGCAGGGAAACCAGCTGATCGGAGCTGTGCTGTACGGAGATACGGCAGACGGCAGCTGGTATTTCGATCTTCTGAAGCGCCAGGAAGACATATCCGATATCCGCGAAGCGCTTATTTTCGGCCAGGCTTTTGCTTCGGGAGGGGCCACGCTGGACCCTGACAGCGCCGTTGCAGCATTGTCCCTCGACGCAGAAATCTGCGGCTGCAACGGCGTAACCAAGGGACAGGTGGTCGCGTGCATCGATGGTGGAGCCAATGACCTCGATAGCGTTCGCGCCGGTTGCAAGGCATCCGCCAGTTGCGGTTCCTGCACCGGCCTGGTTGAAAGTCTGCTCAGCCTTTCGCTCGGTGAGGAATATGGCGGCGCGCGAACGGTTACGCCAATGTGCAAATGCACCAGTTTCACCCACGAAGATGTCCGGCGCAATATTCTAGAAAAAGAGCTGAAATCGATTCCGCAGGTGATGCAGGAGTTGCACTGGACCACGGCGGACGGCTGCGCCTCCTGCCGTCCGGCGCTCAACTATTATCTGCTGTGCGCCTGGCCCACGGAGCATGAGGAAGACCCGCAAAGCCGGTTCGTCAATGAACGGATGCATGCCAATATCCAGAAAGACGGTACTTATTCGGTGGTCCCCAGAATGTGGGGCGGGATAACGACGCCGAATGAGCTGCGCGCGATTGCCGATGCCGCCGATAAATATGAAGCGCGGCTGGTCAAGGTCACGGGCGGCCAAAGGCTGGATATTTTCGGTATCAAGAAAGAGGACCTGCCCGCTATCTGGGCAGACCTGAACGCCGCCGGGATGGTGTCCGGCCATGCTTATGGCAAGGCGCTGCGCACGGTCAAAACCTGCGTCGGCAGTGAATGGTGCCGCTTCGGTACGCAGGACTCGACCGGTCTTGGGATTAAGGCCGAACAGATGACCTGGGGCAGCTGGATGCCGCATAAATTCAAGATCGCCGTGTCAGGCTGTCCGCGCAATTGTGCAGAGGCATCGATCAAGGATCTCGGAATCATCTGTGTCGACAGCGGTTATGAGCTGAGCGTTGGCGGCAATGGCGGGATCCATCTGCGTGGCACCGACTTCCTGTGCAAGGTTGAGACCGAAGAGCAGGCGCTCGAATATATGGCCGCCTTCATCCAGCTCTACCGGGAGGAAGCGCGCTATCTCGATCGCACGGCACCGTGGGTAGAAAGGGTTGGCATGGACTATATCAAGGGCCGCATTGTCGAAGACGAGGCGGGTCGCAAGGAATTGCAGGAACGTTTTCTGTTTGCCCAGTCGGTGCATCAGAAAGACCCATGGGCGGAACGTGTCGCCGGGGCTGAAGGTCACCTGCACAAGCATATCGCCGAAATTCGGCCCTTTGCCGTTCTGGAGCCAGCATGATGGTAGATGCAAAATGGATCGATATCGGCCCGGTCGAACAACTGCCTGCCATGGGCGCGCGGACGCTGCCGGTACAAGGCGGCCAGGAGATAGCGATATTCCGCACCGCTACGGGCAGCATTCATGCTCTGGCGAACAAATGCCCGCACAAGGCCGGGCCGCTGAGTCAGGGGATCGTTCACGACACCAGCGTAACCTGTCCTCTACATAACTGGCGCATTTCCTTACTAACGGGCGAGGCATTGGGCGAGGACAAGGGGTGCGTGCCGGTGATCCCGGTCAAAATTGACGCGGGCCGGATTTATATCGAACGCGCTCCCGCCCTCGCTGGGGCCGTGTGACTCCGGTTCGCACCACTTGTCCCTATTGCGGCGTCGGTTGCGGCATCAAAGCCGAAATCACCGGTGACCGCGATGTGATCATCGCGGGTGACGAGGAGCATCCAGCGAATCTCGGCCGGCTTTGTTCCAAGGGAACGCATTTGGCGGAAACGGTCAATCTTGAAGGACGGCTGCTCCGTCCGGAAATAGACGGTGAGCCGGCGGAGTGGGACAAGGCGCTCGATCTGGTGGCCAATCGCTTTGCCGAGACAATCCGCGAGCATGGCCCGGACAGCGTCGCGTTCTACGTCTCCGGCCAGTTGCTGACCGAAGATTATTATGTCGCCAACAAGCTGATGAAGGGCTTTATCGGCAGCGCCAATATCGACACCAACAGCCGCCTGTGCATGGCCAGTGCGGTTGCCGCCCATGTGCGGGCGTTCGGCGAAGATGTCGTGCCCTGCAGCTATGATGATCTGGGAAATGCCGATCTCATCCTGCTCGTCGGGTCGAACACCGCCTGGTGTCATCCGGTGATCTGGCAGCGCATCGAAAAGGCGCGCAGCGAACGCGGGACGAAACTGGTGGTGATTGATCCGCGCCGCACCGAAACAGCCGAATGTGCCGATCTCCATTTACCCATCGCGCTCGACGGGGACGTCGCATTGTTCAACGTCTTGCTTGCCGAAATGATGACAAGGGGATTGCTGGATGAAGATTATTTGCGCGATCATGTGGCCGCACCGGCCGGATTCTGGAACGGGCTGAACGGTGATCCGGCAGCAGTGGGTATCGATCCTGATGTATTCGATCAGCTTGCCGATCTGGTGGCCGCCCATCCAAAAATGGTCACCCTGTTCAGTCAGGGTACGAACCAGTCGGCGGGCGGCACCGACAAGGGCAATGCGATCATCAACCTGCACCTTGCAACTGGCAGGATTGGCAAGCCCGGCATGGGGCCATTTTCGATCACCGGCCAGCCCAACGCCATGGGCGGGCGTGAGGTCGGAGGGCTCTCTTCGATGCTTGCTGCGCATATGGGTTTTTCTGATGCAGAATGCGAAGCCGCCCAAACATATTGGAGCAGTCCGACAATCGCTCGCAAACCAGGGCGCAAGGCTGTCGACATGTTCCGCGATGTCCATGATGGAAAAATCAAGGCGATCTGGGTCATGGCAACCAACCCGGCGGTCTCGATGCCGGATGCTGATTATGTCCGCGAGGCATTGAACCGCTGCGATTTTGTCGTGGTTTCCGATGTTATCGCCGAAACCGACACAACTGCCTATGCCGATGTGAAACTGCCGGCACTGGCCTGGGGTGAGAAAGATGGCACCGTCACGAACAGCGAACGTGTCATCAGTCGCCAGCGTCCGTTATTCGCTGCACCAGGAGAGGCCAAAGCCGATTGGTGGATCGTGCAGGAGGTTGCTCGCCGCATGGGATTTGGCAACGCATTTTCCTTCGACGGGCCGGCTGCTATCTTCCGCGAATATGCCGGGCAAACCGGATTTCGTAACGACGGCCAGCGCAAACTGGATATATCCGAATGGGCTGACACCCGCGATAACGAATATGACGACTGGGTGCCGAAAGCCTGGGGTGGTGCATCACCTTTCGCGGAGGGGAAATTCACCTCTGCCGATGGCAAGGCAAGGCTGGTTGCCGTTGCTCCTTCTTCTCCGGCGCCGGTCGATCGTGCATTCCCGCTCCGTCTCAATACAGGCCGCTATCGGGATCAATGGCACACGATGAGCCGAACGGGTCTCAGTCCGCGGCTGTCACAACATCGCCGCGAAGCGCTGGTCGAAATTCACCCGGATGATGCCAGCGAGCGCGCTATTGGAGACGGCAATCTGGCGCGTATTACCACCCCACAGGGTGACAGCATCTTTCGGGTGCAGATTACCGAGGCGCAACGCAAGGGCGAGATGTTCGTCCCGATGCACTGGACCGATCAGATGAGCGGCGGCGGTCGTGCCAACCGCTTGCCCGATCAAACGGTCGACCCGGTATCGGGCCAACCCGCATATAAAAACAGTCCGTGTAATATCGAAACGGTCGAATCGGAATGGCGGGCCTTTCTGGTCAGCAGCAAGCGGCCGGCATTGCCAGCCCTGCTGTATTGGACGAGCGCAAAGATCGCGGGCGGTTGGCTCACTGAAATGGCGGGCGCGGGCAATATTGACATGGACGGACTGCTGCCCGTTGGCGACCGTCTCGAGGCGGTAGACATGAAACGCGGGATGCGCCGTATCGCCGTGCGCGATAACGAAGGCAGGCTGGCGGCAGCACTTTTCCTAACGCGCAACGGTCAACTTCCATCACGGGAATGGATTGCGGCACAATTGGTCAGCGAGGAACAGGCGGATGCCCACTCCTTGCTCGCGGCGCGCCCGAAACTGGCCGGGCCGGACAAGGGCGCGATCCTGTGCGTGTGTTTCAACATCGGCGTTAAACAGATCATCAGCGCGATTGGCGAGCAATCGCTCACCAGTCTGGAAGATGTCGGAACGGCACTGAATGCGGGGACAAATTGCGGCAGTTGCCGACCCGCGCTTGCCAGATTGCTGGCGGAAACACTGGAACCGAAATTGGAGGCCGCCGAATGAGTGATACTGTCATCCCGCCCGGAACCATATGGCTAGTCGGCGCAGGCCCCGGCGATCCGGACCTGTTGACCCGCAAGGCCGAGAAACTGATCCGCGCTGCCAGCGTCATTTTCTACGATGCGCTTGTCGGCAAGGGCGTGCTGGAACTGGCGCCACAATCCGCGCGGCTTGTTCCTGTCGGCAAGCGATCTGGCCGCCATTCCAAAGACCAGCGCAGCATCAACGACATGCTGGTTGACGCCGCATTGGCGGGAGAACGAGTGGTTCGCCTGAAAGGCGGCGATGTAGGAATTTTTGGCCGCGCAGCAGAGGAAATGGATGCGCTGGCGTCACATGGCATCGCCTGTCATATCTGCCCCGGCATAACCGCCGCCTCAGCCGCCGCTGCAAGCGCCGGAATATCGCTGACCTTGCGCGGTCTCGCCCGCAAGCTGATATTTGTAACCGCTCACGCAAAAGCGGGTGAAGAGCTCGATCTAGATTGGCAGGCGCTGGCGGATCCCAAGGCAACGCTCGCAATCTATATGGGCAAGGCGGCCGCGGGAACCATTTCACGGCAGCTTGTCGACGCCGGTTTGCCCGGAGACACACCCGTGCTTCTGACAGAAAACGCCAGCCTGCCCGAAAAGCGCCAGTTCAGCACGCGCCTTGATCTGTTGGCGCTTTCAGCGAAATCGGCCCTGGGAGATGGTCCCGCCCTGATGCTGATTGGCGAAGCGGTGCGACTAGGTCGAAGGGCAAGTGATTCAGGTTTCTCATATGCAGGGTTACCATCGCAAAGAGCAATATTCTGTCATTGACGACGGTGCGGTGAGCAACGTCCCGGTTGCAAGCAAAGTGCCGACAGCGCCATTTGTGCCAGTTGCGTTCATTTTAAACGGAACTCGTGGTGTTAATGATCGGTCTAAAGATCTTTCAGCATATGGCGAGGCACCTTGTTCATGGCCGATCGTGGTAGCGCATCGACAATCTTGAGATATTCCGGCCTTTTGAATTTTGCGATACCGTGTTCATTCATAAAATCTGTAAGGTCTTTGAGGGTAATTGTCTCGCCGGACATCGGTACGACCACGGCACAGACTTTCTCGCCCAATATACTGTCCGGTTTACCATATACCGCTGCTTCGAGTATCCGGGGATGCGATTGCAGAATCCCATCAAGCTCTTCAGGCGAAATGTTCATGCCTCCGCGGATGATCAGATCTTTGCAGCGCCCGACAAACCGGTAATATTGATTTTTATCGCCGGTAATTTCAAACAGGTCTCCGCTTCTGAAATAGCCATCGGGCGTAAAGGCTTCTGCATTGTCTTCCGGTGATTGATAATATCCGTCGAACACCGTCGATCCGGCGATTTCCAGTTCGCCGGGGACGCCCGGCTCGGTGATTTCTGCACCGCTGTCCTTGTCGATCAAGCGGGTATCGATGCGATCACCAATGCCCGTCGACCAGCTGAATTCGGGTCTTCCAAATCGGGGGAAGCAGGTCGCGCGGTCGCTCGTATCGGGGACGTCGACGGGTGTCCCAATCAGGGCCATGCCCTCATTCGATCCGAACAGATTGAAAATGTCGATCCCGAAAGTCTCGGTAAACCCTTGCACCATCGCAGGGTCCAGCGGCGCGCTACCGGAAGCAATCGTCTTTACGCTTTCGAGAAACCCGGCCGCCTTGATCATGTCTTTTTGCAGAAGAAGTTTGCTCAATATCGCCGGTGGAGCGATCGTATAAGCGCACTGCTCGTCTTTCAGCTGTTGCAGATATGCCGCCGGCTCAAACGGATGGTGCAGGATCATTTTTGCCTTTGACTGGAGCCAGAGGAAAAGGAAACCACCTATCGCAGCCATATTGATGAACGGGAAAGGACAAAGCATTGCCGCGCCGGTCGGGAGCTCTACCGGCTTTCCGCACATGACGCTGGATGACAACCAGTGATTGTGGCTGCGCGGTACGCCCTTTGGTCGTCCGGTGGTGCCGGATGTCCAACAGATTGTCAGTATATCATCAGCCGAATGGGCGAGCCCGTTCCGGTAATCCTGATAGGCTTGCGTCACGTCAGCCTTTGACCCTGTCGCATCGCTATCGGAAGTGAATAGCAGCGGTGTACAACTGTCTGGCAAAATATCCAGAATCGGTTCTGCGAATGGAGCGCCGCGAAAATCCGTGAACGCGATATAGGCGCTGGGATCAATGGTCTGGGTAATATGACTGACTTCAAATGTTCCGTATTGAACCGCCATTGGGCTGACAATCAGTCCAAGCCTAGCGGCGGCCAGATAGACAAGGATAATCTCGACCGTATTGGGCAAATGGACAGCGATGCGGTCCCCCTGGCGCAATCCGGCCTCGAAATATCGCGATGCCAGCCGGTCGGCCAACAAATCGATTTCGCGAAAGGTCAGGCGTCTCGGGTCGCCGTGAACCAGATCGCCACGGTTGCTCGGATCTATCAATGCAAGATCGTCTGGATGGGAAGCCAGCGCGGCGGAAAATATCTGGTCGAGAGTCGTGTTGCCCCACCATCCGGCCTGCTTCATGGCAGTGATTTTCTCACATGATGACGTCTGCATATATCCCCTCACTTGTTTAATCATACTTGGTAGAATTGCTATGCGGGAGTGTCAAGTTATGGCGCGGCAGCCCAATTATAACTTGTATAAACATACTATATGGGATTATGATCTAATCAGTCGGTTAAACGACTCTCAAACAGATTATGCTCAGGAGGCTAAAATGAATGCACCCTTCAAGGAACCCAAAGCACCGTTCGGCCATGCTTATGGTGAAATGATAACTGGTCCATTTGCCCCGGTTCCGGATGAATCCGTGCTCACCGATTTGCCGGTTGAAGGAGAAATCCCTGCTGACTTGAACGGTGTCTATCTCCGCAATGGGCCAAATCCGCGCTTTGAACCACAAGGGGCCTACCATCCGTTTGATGGTGACGGAATGCTCCATGCCGCGGAATTTAGAAATGGCAAGGTGGTCTATCGGAACAAATGGGTGCGGTCCGAAGGCTGGCTTGAAGATGATGCAGCCGGGGAAGAAACCCACTGGGGCATTCGGCAGACGTTAAAAGGCCGGACCGATATGGTGCTGGCCGATGCTGCCAATACCGATGTTCTGGGGCATGCCGGCTATGCCGTGGCGACTTGGTATCTTTCGGGAAAGCCGCATATCATTGATCCGATTACGCTCGAAACAATCGAGGCTGCGGAATATACCAGCGCACCGGGCAACGGGATTTCGGCTCATGGCAAGGTCGATGAATATACCGGTGAACTGATGTTTTTCGACTATTTTGATTATGCACCATTCATGACCTACAGCGTTGTAAACCGGGAAGGAAAGCTGGTTCATAATGTTCCGATAGAATTGCCTGGGGACCGTCTGCCGCACGATATGGGAATCACGGAACACTATTCTATTTTGCATGATCTGCCCGTCTATCATGATGAAGAAGCATTGAAGGCCGGACGGCACAAGATTCGGTTCAACTCCAAAATACCAACGCGCTTCGGCGTTATTCCCCGGCACGGGGCATCCGATAGCATCAAATGGTTCGAATTCACGCCATGCTTTCTCTATCATGTGGTCAATTGCTGGGAAGAGGGCGATGAAGTGGTCATGGTAGCCTGCCGCTTCATGCCGACGATGAAGGAAAATGGCGAATATGACGAGGCGCGCACTGCGAGGATGATCGCCGAGCTTGGCATGTATAGCCGCTTGTGGCGGTATCGGATGAATATGAAAACCGGCGAGACGCACGAAGAATGTCTGAATGCCGATCATAATGTAGAATTTCCCAGCTATCACACCGCTGAAACAGGGCGACATACAAGCTGGACCTATGTGGTTGATCATAATCCTAACACTCTGCACTGGACCGGTATTCGCAAGCTCAACACCGATACGGGGGAGAGCGCCGGAGAGTGGTCGGACGGACATGACGATTGCTGGTATAGCGAGCCCTGGTTTGCGCCGGCCGATGATCCGCAAAGTGAAGATCATGGTTATGTAATTACCTTTGTGTGGAATGAGAAAACCAGTGTGCAGCAGCTACAGGTGTTCGATGCGCTGGATCTCAACAAGGGGCCGATTGCCCGCGTGACGCTTCCCCGGCATGTCCCGGTCGGTTTTCACGCGTGCTGGATGAAGCCGAGTCAGATTGCCAACTGGAACTAAATGCCGGTCCCGGTAGAGAGGTCGCGACATAGCGGCAAGATCGCTGGATAATCCAGGCTGTTCGAGATTATTCTTGGCAGTCTCGAGCGCGCCTATCTGGAAAGAACGGTAACGACGGTCACGCCTTCTTCGACATGGAGAAAGCCTCCGCCGTTTTCTGCGACACCAAGTCTGGCCCCTTCAACTTGCCGTGCACCGGCCTCGCCGCGCAGTTGCAATACCAGTTCCTCGAGCTGCGCGATTCCGGTTGCGCCGACAGGGTGACCTTTTGACATCAAACCGCCGCACGGGTTCACCACCACGGATCCGCCCAGCTTTGTCGCGCCGCTGGCGGTGAAGGCACCGCCTTCGCCCATCGGGCAAAGCTGGAGGTTTTCAATCTGTTGTATCTCGGCAAAGGCGCTCGCGTCGTGCAGTTCCACGACGTCAATATCCGCCGGGTCCACACCGGCTTGCGCATAGGCTATCGTGGCAGCACGCCGGCCTGCATGCTGGGCATAATCGGTCATCTCGCGCTTTTGTGCGGACGCTATGCCGACCCCCTTGATCTCGACAGCCCGTTTTTTCTGGTCGTCGGTGAGGGCGCTGCCCCGCGCCAAAATGACAGCAGCGCCACCGTCGCTTATCGGTGCACACATCGCCCGCGTGAATGGCCAGACGATCTGTTTGTCCGCCAGCACCTCTTCAACCGACATGTCTTGTCGATATTGCGATTTGGGATTGAGCGTAGAATGAAAATGGGCCTTGGCTGCCGCTGCTGCCAAATGTTCCTGCGTGGTGCCGAAAGTTTTCATATGCTGACGGGCCATGGCTGCATAGACGTCCATGAAGAAGCTGCGTTCCGCTGAATTGTCAGCGCTCTCGGGAATGATGTCCCTGCCGATGGCGGACATACGCTCCGCGGTCTCGTCTACGATTTCAATATCGGTGCCGCCCATGAAAGCGGCGAACATTTTTTCGCGCCGGTCGGTAAAATACATTTTCTCTACGCCAACCGCCATCGTAATATCCGCCTGACCCGCGCGAATATGGTTGGCAGCGTTAAACACCGCACTTGATCCACTGGCGCAGGCATTCTCGATATTGAATATCGGCACACTGGGGAGTCCAGCCGCGCCAAGCGCAATCTGGCCGCGGATGGTGTTTTGTCCCTCCAGCATAGGCTGGCGCGTGTTCGAAAACCAGGCGGCCTCGATCCGGTCGGCTTCCAGTCCGGCATCGCGCAGGGCATCTGATACGACTTCGGTGGCGAGCATTTTCACGGATTTTTCTGGCCATTTCCGGAATGGCGTTGTTGCAGCCCCGATTATGTAAATATTGTCTTTCATGATCTAACTTGTATAAACATACCATTGTATATGCAAATCCTATTTGGCTCTTTTTCTCTGGCAATTTCCGTATGCGGTAGATCCAGAGGCAGGGAATTGACTATTGGCAATTCGGAGCCTCGTCCCATATGGTATGGCTACGAGAGCCAGTCGCTAAACTTTGAAATTGCCTCCCAATAACGGTTATTGAGAGACACTTAGGCAAGATCTGGATGTTTCGGCTCCGCCGACCGACAAGAATGAAGGACAATGTAGCTTTGACACAAAAATTGGTTCCAGCTTGTTCCATTTGGCGCGCTCTGGAAGTGGTCGGGGATACACCGACACTTTTGATCATCCAGAGCTATTGGCTTGGTGCGCGTCGGTTCGAAGAGTTTAGAAAGCAAACGGGGTTGCTCAAGGCGCTGGTCAGCAACCGGCTGAAGAAACTTGTCGAGGAGGGCTGTTTCAAGAAAGTCGTCTATTCGGAGCGACCGCTGAGATACGAATATGTTGGAACCGAGAAATTACGTGACCAGTATAAGCTTTCTCTTGCGATGCTACACTGGGAACGGAAATGGTTTGACGGGACCAATGAGCACAAGGTCCACATCGAACTGCGGCACAAGAATTGTGGAAAGGTTACTGATCCAGCACCCGTATGCAGTTGTTGCAGATCAAACGTCAAGGCGCGGGAAACCGACTGGCGCCTGGGGCCTGGTGGCGGCGAGATGGTCGCGGAATATGGTCGCCGGCGGCAGGACGCGTTCAATAAGGGGCGGCCACATACCGCTCTTTTCGACAATTTCAGCTATGTCATCGGAGACCGCTGGCGGTCGTTGATCATTCGCTCGATCTTTCGAAATCTGAACAAATATGACGAGATATTGGGCGACACCCAAATGGCGACGAATATTCTGACGGATCGCCTAAAAAGCCTTTGTGAAGAAGGGTTTCTGAAGAAGGAACAATATCAGTCGAATCCCAAGAGATTCTCCTACAAGCTGACCGACAAGGGGCTTGATGTCTATCCGGTGATGATGTTGATAATGGAGTGGGGTGATAAATGGTATCCCGATCCAAAAGGGCCGCCGCTGCTGTTGACCCATCGTCCGTGCAACCATCCGTTGCAGATCGATATGGCATGTTCTGCCTGCGGTGAATCGGTCGATCTGGGTGATCTGGACTATCAAATTCTCGAAGAAAAAGAGGGGACATCTGACAATATGTTAACCTCGGCAGCAGTTTGATGTTTGGGAATAGCGGGAAAGAGATGTTTGTAATCTGTCACCGGCGAGCCCGGTAAACGGGCAGCGTCAGCTTTCAGCATCCTGACGACCTGCCGCCGCTATTCAGCCATCAGATGCTCGGCAATAGCCTGGTAGGCTGGCAGCGACGTTGCATCAAAACTTCCATTCGTGGCGACCGGGTGGGAGGCGAATCTGACAATCACCATTTCCGCTGCGGGATCGATATAGATGGTCTGGCCATGGATTCCCCGTGCCGTATAAGCGCCATGGGCATTTTGGGAAACCCACCATTGATTGCGGTAGCTCCAGCCAGGCAATGTGGCATATCCCGCCTTGGCAAAATCCGATTTGCTCGCCCCGGCCCGCATATCTTCAACAACCGACTTGGGCAGAATCTGTTGGCCATTGAAGAATCCGCCCCGTCGCATCATCTCGCCAAAGCGGGCCTGATCACGCAACACCGCGTTAAACCCGCCCGCTGCAAAACCAGTGCCGGCGGAATCAATCAGCATATAGGCATCCATTTCTGTGCCCAGTTTGCGCCAGATATGCGTTTCCAGCGCCGCGACCGCCGTTTGTCCGGTTACACGCTGGATCAGCCAGCCCAGAACTTCGCTATTGACCGATTTGTAAATAAATTGCCCGCCATGCTCGCCTTCCTTTTTCAGCGTCGGAAGATAATCGTAAAATGTCTTCTTTCCGTCATATCCAGGCGGTGGTGGCAGGATACCGCCTGCATAGGAAAATTCCCAGACATCGGAATTCGGGTCGGCATATTTTTCGGAATAGCTGATCCCGGTCGTCATATCGAGCACTTGTCTGACCGTTGCATCGGCAAAAGCAGAACCCCGCATTTCGGGGATATATTTTGTGACCAGTGCGTCTGGGTCAAGCTTCCCTTCGCTGATCAACATCGCCGCAAGCGTTCCAAAATAGGATTTTGTTACGGAGAAGGACATGTGCGGCAAGTCGGGTTTCGCGGCACCGAAATAACGTTCGTAGACGATCCGTCCCTTGTGCAGCACGATGATCGAGTCGGTATAATTTACCTTGAGCGATTGTGCCCAGGTCATGCTCTGGTCACTGCCAAGCGGCAAAAACTGCACGTCATCAAGATCAGATCGCTCTGCTCTCGGCAATAGCGATACCGCGCCATTGCCTCTCGCTACATTTTTGGTCGGCACCAGTTCGCGCATATGGGAAAATGACCAGCGCGACTTCGGGAATTGGTAAAACCCCATATCGCCATGACGGACGATCTTGTCGGGTGGAACCGGATCGCCTTGCATCCATCCCATGGTTACCGGATCGGAATCCTCCGGTCGCTGATCGGTAGATTGTGCAAAGCTGATTGTCGAGGCACATAATGCAAAAATGGCCATGCCCGAACTGATAATCCGTTTGGTCATGGCCATTTCTCCTTACTGTTTTCGTGTCGTCAGAATTTGATATTGGCTTGCAAGGCGATACTGCGCGGGCGTTCGAATATACCATTATAGGCGACGCCGGTACCCCCGGTAATCGTTGTCGAAAGTGGCAGGTTGCCAGCGGTGGTCAAGATTCGCTCGTTGGTCAGATTCTTGCCGATCAGGGCAAGGCTCCAATGATCATCCACTTCACTGAGCGAAATTCGAGCACCCATTTTTACATAGCTTGCTTGGCGGGTCCGCGGATCCAGATTGGCCGCTGCTATAAAGCTGCTGGAAAAGTCAGCGTTTAAATTGATCCCCAGTTTGAGAGAGTCCGTCAATTCATGCCTGAAATCTCCGTTCAGATTGCCCGACCATTTGGGGGTCAACGCATTGCGCTGTCCAGAATAGTCGCAAAAGCCACCCGGTCCCGGGGTCTGTTGGAAATAACATTGGCCTTGGGGAAAGTTGGTGAATTCGAAATCGAGATAGGCGATTGCGCCGCTCAGCGTGAAATGTTTGTCGACGGCCCAGCGCATGTCCGCCTCAATGCCTTGCGTCGTCGCACCGGCGGCATTGCGAACGTTGAAACCCAATACACCATCAAAGATATTTACCTGCAAATCTTTGTATTTGGTTCGATAAAGGGACAGATTTAGAGCAAAATTCCGCGTGTCATATTTGAGTCCCGCTTCGATATTGTCTGCCCGTTCATCTCCAAACTGAAATGCGCCCGGTGTCGCAACCGTTGTCGAGCCGGGAAGTGCGTTCGACCGGATATCGAATCCACCTGCCTTTGTCCCGCGTGCAAAGGATGCGTAGAACATCAGTTCGTTGGTGATATCATATTGGACATTCGCCATCGGGTTGAAGGAGTTTTCACTCAATGAACCGCTGATACTATGCGCTTCGATATTCAAGGCCCGGAATGTGGCGGTCACGGCAGCAAGTGGTGAGGCGTTCAAAGGGCCGACGCTAATGGCAAGTTCCCGGTCGCCGCTTTTTTTCTCATGATTGAAGCGGGCGCCTGCGGTTAGCCGTAGCGAATCGGTTAGCGATATTTCACCCTGCGCAAAGGCGGAAATCAAATCCGACTTCTGCGAGTAAACCCGGTCATTGGACGTATCGCCGATCGCCGCAAAAGCCGTTGCCAGGAAAAAGGGAGAGAATTTGACCTGATCCGTCGCGTCGAGTTTGCTGTGCTGATAATAAACGCCTGCGATATAATTGAATGGATTGTCGCCCGGGGACGCGATCCGCAGTTCCTGGGAAAACTGGCTGTAATCTTCCGTCTGGTTGGTGCCATCGAGAAAGTTCAATTCAATAAAATCAACATCCAATAGCTCCCGGACGCTATAATCGAGATATCCGGTTGTCGAGGTCAACGTGTGATCGCCGATCTCGTAATCGACATTCAGCACCGCATTGAAAATCTTGTTGCGACTTTCATAGCCTCCGTCTGCCCGGACATTGTCAAGATCGGTTTCAACCGCAAGAGGTCCTGAAAAAATCGCAGAATAAGTTCCAACTGGACCAAATGCTTCCCGCGGCTGGCCTTTGGTCTTGAAGTCGGCATATTCCAATTTGACGTTGGCAGATAACGGGCTGTCGCCTTCAAAGCTCAAGATTCCGCGAACAAATGCTTCACGCACATTCGGCTCGTTTCGATCTTGCAAGGTGTTAAAGACATAACCGTCCATATCGCGATAATAGCCGACTACTCGCGCGCCGATGTTTTCCGATACCGGGCCGGATAATACGCCTGTTATCTGGGCTTCATTATGATTGAATTCGTATAACGCCTTGAGCGACCCTTCAAATTCATCGGAGGGTTTGCGGGTGGTTACGTTGACAGCGCCGGCGATGGCGTTTTTGCCGAATAAGGTCGGCTGAGGACCGCGCAGCACCTCGACCCGTTCCAGATCGACAAGTGGCAGACGACTGAGTTGGTCTCGTCCATAGTAGATATTGTCAACGAACATTGCGACTGATTGTTCGAAACCCTTATTGTCACCCGATGCGATGCCGCGGATCGCGATGCGATTGGCAATTGCGGTCTGGGTTATCTTGAGATTGGGGATTGAAGAAGAGACTTCCTCGAGGCTGGTTTGCCCGTAGGAGTCAATCTTCTCGCCTGAGACTGCGCTGATCGAAATCGGGACGTCAGACAGGCCTTCGGCGCGTTTCTGTGCGGTAACGACAATGACATCCAATCCCCCTTCCTCTTGCGTATCCTGTGCGAAAACCGGCGTGCTGCATAAAGCAAAGGACAAGGCTATGGCGGTGCTGTTTAATATATGTGATTTCATCAGAATCCCCTCCCAGGACATTTTCATTTAACGTTGTCTTTATATGCAAGTTACTTGTATCTGTATCGGTATTCCGAACATCCAGTTCATTACATCCACCCGATGCCATAAACTGTATTTCAACCAAAAACCCCGCAGACAAACTAACCTAATTCCCTTTGTTATCGCAATTTTCTCAAAAGGAGCTTGCCATAACATATCACCGATTATAAGGTATGTTTAAACAAGTCAATACTGCAAATTCAATGCGCATTGGCGATCACAAAAGGGGGGCAAATGCACTTCGCATCCGATCAAAATCTGACGCTGCCTGCAATCGCAGCGCCAATGTTTCTAATATCCGGACCGGAAATGGTGATTGCCGCATCCAAAGCCGGGATTATCGGGGCCTTTCCGACCCCCAATGCCCGCACATCTGAAATATTGGATGACTGGATGGCGCAGATCACAACAACTCTTGCGGCCGAGCCGAATGCTGCGCCTTGGGCCGCCAATCTGGTTGTTCACCGATCCAATCCGCGTCTGGCGGAAGATGTTGCCTGCGTCGTCAAATATAAGCCGCCACTGGTCATCACGGCGTTGGGGAGCCCGGCCGAAATTATCGAACAGGTGCACAGCTATGGTGGTCTGGTTTATGCGGACGTCAATTCCGTTGCGTTTGCGCGCAAGGCCGCCGCAGCCGGTGTCGATGGACTTGTTCTGGTAGGCGCTGGTGCGGGTGGCCATACCGGCCAGATTGCCGGTTTCGCCTTTGTCGAAGAGGTCAGAAAATTCTGGGATGGCGCAATTGTTCTGGGCGGCGCCATTTCCAGTGGTCACGCGATCCGAGCAGCCGAAGTGCTCGGCGCAGACCTTGCCTATCTGGGAACATCGCTAATTCCCTGCGAAGAAAGCCTGGCTGTGCAGGAATATAAGCAGATGGTGCTCGATGCCGGTGCCGAGGATATCATACCGTCCAACGCCATTACCGGCGTGACGGCCAACTGGCTGAAACAAAGTCTGATCAATGCCGGACATGATCCCGACAATATGGGTGGTCCGGGCAAAATCAATTTTGCCGATCCCCAAAATGACAGAAAGGCCTGGAAGCACGTTTGGGCTGCGGGGCAGGGCGTCGGCGCGGTGACGCAAAACGCGCCGATCGCTGATATCATCAGCCGGATGGGGGCGGAATATGACGATGCGATAAAGCTTCCCGCTTTCGGTCGCAATGCAGGAGACGACAATGACCAAAGGTGAAGTTTTTATCCTCGGCGGTGCGCAGACTGATTTTGCGGCCAATTATGCGCGCGAAGGCAAAGGCATTTTTGACCTGTTCCGCGACGTCACCGAAGATGCATTTGAAGCATCCGGCATCGAACCCAAAGACGTCGAAGCGGCCCATGTCGGTAATTTTGTTGCCGAACTGTTTGCCGGACAGGGGCAACTCGGTGGTTTTCTGGGTCATGTTCATCCCGATCTTTCCGGTGTCCCGGCATCGCGCCATGAGGCCGCTTGCGCATCGGGCAGCATCGCGATGCTGGCGGCGAGCGCGGAAATAGAGGCGGGGCGTTATGGGCTGGCCCTCGTTATCGGGCTGGAACTCATGCGCAATGTACCGGGCCAACGGGCGGCAGAACATCTCGGCGCAGCCGCTTGGACGGGTCGTGAAGCGAATGAAGCGCGCTATTTGTGGCCCTATATGTTTTCCGAGCTGGCGGATGAATATGGCGAACGCTACGGTCTCGATGCGGCCCATTTGCGGGCGATTTCGGAAAATAATTTTTCCAATGCCAAGCGAAATTCCAGAGCACAGACCCGCGATTGGAAAATCACTCCCGAGCATTTTGCGGATAATGATGAGTTTAATCCGCCGATCGAAGGATGCCTTCGCAAATCAGATTGCGGGCAGGTAACAGACGGAGCGGCGGCGATTTTCCTGGCCTCGCGCGAATATGCGGAAGCCTATGCCCGACGGCGCGGGATATCGCTCGACAGCATTCCCCGTATCAAGGGCTGGGGGCATAGTACTGCACCAATGCTATATCGGACAAAAATCGAGGAAAGCCGCGACAGCGCCTATGTCTTTCCGCATGTCCGCAGCGCGATGATGGATTCCCTGAAACGCGCAGGAATGTCCGATATCTATCAAGTCGACGGGGTCGAAGTGCATGACTGCTTTTCGATCACCGAATATATGATCATCGACCATTTCGGTATTACTCCGCCGGGCGAAAGCTGGCGTGCGATCGAGGATGGTACGATCAAGCTTGGCGGCAAGCTGCCGGTCAATCCGTCCGGTGGGCTTATCGGTCTGGGGCATCCGGTTGGCGCTACTGGCATCCGTATGGCGCTGGACAGCGCCCGACAGGTCACCGGCGATGCGGGCGATTATCAGGTGGAAGGTGCACAGAATTTTGCGACATTCAACGTCGGTGGCAGCGCGACGACTTCGGTCAGCTTTGTCATCGGGACATAGCGTCACAAGATCAGGATTTCAGGAGATTGAGCAATAGCATGAGCAATTCTACATATATTTATGATGCGGTGCGCACGCCACGCGGCAAAGCAAAGGCCGATGCGCCACTGGCACAGCTCTCTCCGCAGGAATTGATCAGTCAACTGCACACGGCGTTGAAAGACCGTAATCAAGGCGCACTGGAAAACCCTGATTCCCTTCTTCTCGGTTGTGTTGGTCAATTTGGTAGCCAGGGCGGGAATATTGCGCTCGTGTCAAAATTGCATGCCGGCATTCCCGATAGTGCGTCGGCCAGCACCCTGAATAATTATTGCGCATCGGGACTGACGGCAATCGGCCAGGCGTTTGAATCCGTAGCCTCCGGCAATGCCAAAGCGGTTCTGGCTGGCGGTGTTGAAATGATGTCTCAGGTTCCCTTCATGGGCGACAAGGCCAGCTATTATGATGATGATCGTTTCCCCGCCAGAACCCGATATATCCCCGTTGTCCTGGCAGCTGATCGATTGGCGCAGAGGGAGGGGATCACAAGACAGCAGCTCGATGAAGCCGCGCTGACTTCACAGCAGAAAGCCGCCGTTGCCCAGGATTCCGGGGCGCTTCAGAAATCCAGAATAGCGATTAAAAATGCCAATGGGTCGGTTGTGCTGGATCGGGATGAATGCGTTCGCGGTAAAACCACTGCGGCATCGCTTGCATCCATGGCGCCTGGTTTCGGTGAACTGGCGACACATTATGCCGAGGCACTGGGTGACGAAACCTTTGATCCTATCCACACCATATCGCACGCACCACCCATATGTGACGGTGCGGGTCTCGCTTTGGTCGGTGGTGCCGGACTGGGCGAGGGTGAGCCGCGCGCCCGGATTCTGGCCTATGCGGATTGCGGTGCCGATCCGGCGGCGGCACTCACAGCCGGCTTTGCATCCATGGAACGGGCGCTGGAACGCGCGGGGCTATCGCTGGAACAGATAGACCGGATCGAATTCATGGAAGCGTTCGGGGTCACTATCGCAAAATTTCTGCGGGATTATCCGGTCAATCCAGAAAAGGTCAACGTCAGCGGCGGTCATATCGCAAAAGGCCATCCTCTCGGAGCGAGCGGAGCGATATTGATTTCGTCACTGCTGGATTGCCTTGATGAGGCGGATCAGAAAATCGGAATGGTTGTGGTCAGCGGGGCGTCCGGATCCGGCGGCGCAATGATTGTAGAGCGTCTGAACTGACCGTCGGCCCCACGTGATATTGAAACAGGAATAGGAATACGAAATGACCAAATCGCTGTCAGAACTGGTGTCACAGCATCAAGAGCTGATTGAAAAGGCAGTGGATGCCGTCAACACGCGCCGCAACTGGAGTCCGTTCAAGGATTCTCCCAGCCGCAAATTTTATCCCGAAGGCAGGCCTGAAGAGGGCAAGGCTGCCTTTGAAGCAAGGATCGGACAGAAATACGAAATTGATCAGCCTGGCATCACGGGTTGGACCGGGGCAGAAGTGTCACCCTATACCGGCAAACAACTCGGCATCACCTATCCCCTGAGTGATCCCGATATACTGGTGGACAGCGCGAAGACTGCGATGGCCAGCTGGGGCAGGACCACTGCTGAAGAGCGTATTGCCCTGTGTCTGGAGATGGCGCTGCGGATCTACGATCGCGGTTTTGAAATGGCGCACAGTATCATGCACGTGGCTGGGCAAAGCTTTACGCAAGCCTATAGCGGCAGCGGACCCAATGCGCTGGATCGCGGTATAGAAGCACTGGCCTATGCGGCAAAGGCGATGAAGGACGTAGCGCCGTCGGGGACCTGGGAACGGCGCTTCGGCGCAGATGACATTGTGCTGGAAAAAAAATACCGGATGGTGCCGCGCGGCATAGGCCTGGTCATTTGCTGCGCTTCATTTCCGACATGGAATGCCTATCCCGCGATGTTTGCCAGTCTTGCCACCGGAAATCCGGTGATCGTAAAACCGCATCCGATCGCAATTTTGCCGATTGCGATCGCCGTGGAAGAATGCCGTGCAGTTCTCGCTGATTTTGGTTTTGATCCCAATCTGGTAACGATGGCCGCGGATACGCCTGAAGAGCCTGTGGCCCAGAAATATATCGACAATCCGCATGTCCAGATCATCGATTTCACCGGCAGCCCGCGCTATGGCGGCTATCTGGAAAAGACCGTCACCGAAAAACTGCTTTATACTGAAACGGCGGGGCTGAATTCGGTAGTGATCGACTCCACCGAAAACCTCGCTGAAACCGCGAAAGCCATAGCGCGTGGAACCTGCCTGTTCTCGGCGCAAATGTGTACCAGCCCGCAAAACATCCATATCCCGAAATCCGGTATCATGACGGCCGACGGGCATGCCAGCTTTGACGATGTTGCTGCGGCACTGGTTTCGGCGGTCGACGATATCGCTAACGCGCCTGCGGCTGCGGCCGGTGTGATGGGGACAGTGCAGGCTCAGAACAGCGTCGATCTCGTCTTGGATCTGATGGAGCGCCTGGACGGGCACGAGGGCGCGCAAGTCATTCGCAGAGCGTCGCCCTATGTACATCCTGATTTCCCGGATGCGCGCACCTTGACGCCGCTGATAGTGACACTTGAAGCAGGCAATGAGGAAATATACAGTGAAGAGCATTTCGGCCCTGTGCTGTTCATCATTGCCGCTGAAGATGCCGAGGGTGCCGTGAATGACGCGACCCGTCTGGCCCGCCAACATGGGGCTATTTCATCCTTTCTGTATTCAACCGATGCAGATTTTGTTGACTGGGCGGTTGAAGAATATGTCCGCAGCGGGATGAATCTCACCATCAACATGCACGGCGCGATGTGGATTAACTTTGCCGCTGCTTATAGCGATTATCATGTCACCGGGCTGAACCCTGCCGGCAATGCCTGTCTTGCGGATCTCGCGTTTGTCGCCAGCCGGTTCCGCATTGTGCAATATCGCCAGCCTGCATCATCTGTCGCTTCAATCGCGGCTTGATGGGTATGACAGGATCGGGATTTATTCTTAAGGAGCAGTTCTGATGAGCGGCCTGCTAGAAGGCATCCGGGTCCTTGATTTCGGTCGCTATATCGCCGGCCCTTTTTGCGCGACGCTGCTCGCCGATCTGGGCGCCGATGTGATCCGCGTCGAAAGGCCGGAGGGGGGAGAGGACCGTTACACGGTGCCGGTCACTGCGGAAGGCGAGGGTGCCTATCATATGCAGATTGGCCGCAACAAGAAGGGCATGACGCTCAACCCGGCGAAGCCCGAGGGCCAGGAAATCCTTCGCCGTCTCGTCGCAACCGCCGATGTCGTCATCGTCAATCTGCCGCCACCTGCACTCAAGAAGCTCGGGTTGGACTATGATTCATTGCGGGCGATCAAACCGGATATCATTCTGACCATGGGGTCTGCCTTTGGTTCCACCGGGCCTTATACGTCGCGCGGCGGTTTTGATACGGTGGCGCAGGCTATGTCGGGCGCCATGTATCTCAGCGGCACGCCTGGCAAGCCATCGAAATCCTTCGCGCCTTATTGTGACTTCGGTACCGCTTCGCTCAGCGCCTTTGGCACGCTGGCTGCGATCATCCACAGGATGAAAACCGGGGAAGGACAAATAGTCGAGGCATCGCTGCTGAATACCGCACTGACCTTCAACAATGCTGCGTTGATCGAGCAGTCTGAATTGCAGCTATGCCGTGAGGGCACGGGGACAAGGGGGCAATATAATGCACCGACTGATTCTTATCGGACGAAGGACGGCTGGATCATGGTCCAGATCGTTGGTGGCGGTTTGTTCAAGCGCTGGGCCGATATGATCGGGGAAGATCACTGGTTGTCGGACGAACGTTTCGCGACCGACCAGTCGCGGGGCGATCACGGTGAAATTATCGGCGACCGGATGCGTACATGGTGCGAGGACAGGACCAACGAGCAGGCCCTTGCTACACTGGCCGGAGCGGGTATTCCGTGCGGGGAATTGTTGAGTCCGCAAGAAGTGCTTGAAAATGAGCATGTAGTTGGAAGCGAGGCTTTTCAGCCTGTTGACTATCCGGGTCTGCCCTTACCGGCTCCCTTGGCCCGGCATCCGGTGCGATATTCCGAAACGCCAGTGGATGATTTTGCCCGCGCACCACTGCTCGGTGAACATACGGATGCGATAATGGCAGAACTGGGATTTGGCGCGGAAGAGATTGCCAAGCTGCGAGGATTGCGAATTATCTAGTCAGCCAGAAAGCGCACCGGAAGCGATAAGCGAAATTCTGGCCACGAACTCATGAGGTCATGACCTGGTTAAAAAGCGCTGGAATTCCACGTGGTACTGACACGGGAAGTGAAAGTGATTGTAGGTGACAGCATGGGAGTTCACGAATCGTTCAATGAATCCATCAGGGAAATAATCTCGCGATCTTCTGTCTGGGTGAAGTCCCTATAAAAGGCTCCGACAGCGCCAAAATCGGCGGGAACATACAAGCACATGATTTCGTCACACTGGCTTTCTAATTCGTCCAGCGTCGATTGCGGCGCAACGGGAACGGCAAGGATGATCCGTCGGGGCCGGTTTCTACGGACACCTTTGAGCGCTGCCTTGATCGTGCCTCCCGTCGCTATCCCGTCATCGACGATAATGACGGTTCTGCCAGCAAGATTGACCGGTTTCCGGTCGCCGCAGTATATGTGTCGGCGACGTTCGATTTCCTTGAGTTGCCGTTGCAATTCAGCACGGATATATTCAGGACTTGGTGCAATCTGCCGGACAATATCGTCATTCATAACCAGATGGGGATCGGCTCCGTCAACAACCGCACCAATGCCATATTCTGGCCATCCCGGCGCACCGATTTTGCGAACCATGAGCAAATCCAGTTCAGCATCCAACGCTTTGGCGATTTCATAGGCAACAGGAACGCCGCCGCGGGGCAGGGCCAATATTACCGGGTTCTCGGCGACCTTATCTGTCAGCCTGGCCGCCAATTGCCGACCGGCATCCCGCCGATCTGCGAACAATCTGGTCATCTGTTCCATTGTTATTCCTTTGATGGGATCATTTGAAATATGCGCCAAACCATGCGCTGGCGTGGACAATCACTTCTTCCAGCGTTCCCGGTTCTTCAAACAAATGGCCCGCACCGTTGATGATTGTCATCCGCTTCGGTGCCGGGATTGCATCGAAAGCCTGTTTGTTCAGTCCGATTACCGGTCCATCGCGACTTCCCACCAGAAGCAGAGTGGGCGTCTGGACATTGCTGAGCCATGCGCCGGCAAGATCGGGGCGACCGCCGCGCGAGACGATCGCCGCCACTTCCGGTTCATCACGGGCAGCAGAGACCAGAGCGGCACCGGCCCCAGTACTGGCTCCGAAATATCCGATCGGCATCTCCGCAGCAGACCACTGCTCCCGCACCCACTGGGCCGCCATGGACAGGCGCGAGGCGAGCAGGCCGATATCGAAAACATTGGCCCGGTCCTGTTCCTCTTCTGGCGTCAGCAGGTCCAGCAGCAATGTCCCGAAACCATCGTCGCGCAGCGCGGAGGCAACATAATTATTACGAGGACTGAGTCGCCCACTGCCGCTGCCATGGGCAAAAATGACCATACCGCTTGCGTTGGGCGGAACTCCAAAAATTGCCTGCAGTCCGATTGGCGTAATATCTATTTCCGTCGGTTTGATTTCTTCAAGAACATGCTCGGTCATATTGCTTTCCTTACAGGCCGAATGGATAGGTTTCGGGGGCACCATGTGGCTTTTCGCGGCCAAGCGGCGTGACGGCTTTGGTGGTTTCAAACCAGACATAGGCGTCAAACTGGTCTGCCAGAATCGCTTCAAAATAGTGGCTGGCAAGTTCGGTGTCCGGGCGATAGACGACGCCGATTGCGCGTTCGAGCAGGGGCTCGCGCAACATATGGGCAAATTTCTGTTTTTCCCGTCCGCGCCAGTCGGTGAGCGAGCGGGCATAACCGGTCAGGCGAAAGGCATGCTCATAGCTGTCGGGCCTGGCCGGACGGACTGTCTTGATCTGCATATCAGCGCCCCAGTCGCTGGCAGCAGCGACCGTACCGTTATCAGTGCCAAAGCCGATACAGACAGCGTCATCACCATAGGCGATCCGGGCGAGCTGTCCGATGTTAAATTCGCCGCGCCAGCCCATTGCGGTTGCCGATGCATCGCCAATATGAGAATTATGGGCCCAGACAACGGCCTTGGTGCCAACGCCGCGATGGGCAATAATAGCCTGCAGCGTTTCAAACATATGCCGATCACGCAGATTCCAGGATTCTGGGCCGCCTTGATAAATGGCACGATAATAACGTTCGACCGCGGCCACGATTTTTGCATTTTGTGCGGCATCAAACCATTTCTCGCCATCATTTTCGATATATTTCAAGCGCTTGAAAAAGAGCTGATGTATTTGTTCGACCGCTGCATCTTCGCAGGGATGCTGTTGGCCATGGATCACGGCTTTGCCATATTCTGTCGGATGATCCTGCCAAGGCGTCAGACAGCCATAGCGCCAACGGGCCCGGGCGGCTTCGTCCGGATCGACGGCATCAAGATATTCCAGAACCGCCGCGATCGACTCACTCAGGCTGTAAACGTCCAGACCGTGAAACGATGCTTGGGCAAAATCTTTCTTGTCTTCGTTATAATGACGGAGCCAGTCGGCGAACGCCAGAACCTCCTGATTGCGCCACATCCATGTCGGAAAGCGCACGAAACTCTCTCCGCTGCGCGGTCGGGGGGCATGGTGGCGGACATAGCCGTCAATTCTTGCGGCATCGGGCCAATCTGCTTCGACCGCGACAACGGTAAATCCGTGTTTTTCGATCAACCGCCGGGTTATCGCCGCGCGGGCATTATAAAATTCCGATGTACCGTGCGTGGCTTCACCGAGCAGAACCACTTGCGCGTCGGCGAACCGGTCAAAAAATTCTCCAAATTCGTCATATTTTTCGGGTGGCGGGAGGATTTCCGCATGGTCTCGTAATGCTGCTATCAGTTCGTCCGAAGCGACGCGAGATTCCTGGCGCAATTTGGTCGGTTTGTTCATCAGTCCGTCCTTGGTTCTGGATTTGGTGATGGTGGCCATTCGGCAATGGGCTGCCAGTTCTAGTCCCGCATGATCGGTCTTTCATGCAGAATTGAAGAACATTGCGCTGTTCTTCAGTAACGATATTTGATGGATACAGATGTTTTCCGGACGCTGCATTCGTGGATTCTAAGTAATGGAGGAGCCATGTCCGCGGCCAGAAATGCTGTTGCCATGACTATCTGATCGTCCGCAATCTCAGCGCTGACTCCCGGTTTCAAGCCACCGAACGGATCCATTCTCTTGTAGAAAAATATTATGATTTCATCAGTTTAGCGTTACTGACGACCCTGAATCGTGCCGTGAAGAATATGGGGATCATGTCTCTGATATTGGAACTCGTACGCTGGACGAGGATAGTATGGTAGAGGTCTGCAAGATGTCTGATATTAGTATTTTCCCGTGCTTGCGCGCGCTACCGTTCGATGTGACAATATCATCAGATTCCAGTCCTTCCCGATGCACAATCTCAGGATAAGCTATGACGATCAAAACAGTCCCTTCTGCCCCATTTGGAGATCAGGAACCTGGCACTTCGGGTCTTCGCAAAAAGGTGCAGGTGTTTCAGCAACCCAATTATGCAGAGAATTTCATCCAGTCTATCTTTGACGTGACGGATGACAAGGCCAACGGAACCATTGTGATTGGCGGTGACGGTCGGTACCACAACCGTATTGTCATTCAGCAAGCCATCCGGATTTCCATTGCCAATGGCTTCAGGCGGATTCTTGTCGGCCAAGGCGGGATACTTTCAACACCCGCCGTCAGTCACCTGATCCGAAAGAACAAGGCGGTCGGCGGCCTGATCCTTTCCGCCAGCCATAACCCCGGTGGTCCGGACGGGGATTTCGGCATCAAATATAATATTTCCAATGGAGGGCCTGCCCCGGAAAAGGTGACGGAGGCTATCTACGCCCGAACCAAGACTATCGATCGCTGGTTGACCGTGGAGACGATCGACATCGATTTGGACAGGCAAAGCGAAATTTCGCTCGCAGGCGCTTCTGTGCAGATTGTCGATCCAGTGGCCGACTATGCTGCTCTCATGGAGACATTGTTCGATTTCGATGCCATTCGAACAGCAGTGAACAGCGGTTTCACAATGGCTTTTGATGCTATGCACGCGGTAACCGGACCCTATGCAACCGAAATTCTGGAGAATCGCTTGGGATTTCCTCCTGGTACCGTTCGCAACGGAATCCCCCTTGAAAATTTTGGTCATCAACATCCCGATCCTAATCTGGTCAATGCACGGGAACTTCATGATTTGATGATGGGGCCACAAGCTCCGGATATTGGCGCTGCTTCCGATGGGGATGGTGATCGGAATCTGATCATTGGCAAGGGATGTTTCATTGCACCCTCGGATTCGCTCGCAATGCTGGCAGCCAATGCGCATCTGGCACCCGGATATGCCGCGGGTCTCAAAGGCATTGCGCGTTCCATGCCTACAAGCGCCGCTGCAGATCATGTTGCCGAAGCGCTCAATATCCCCTGTTTCGAGACGCCGACCGGATGGAAATTTTTCGGTAACCTGCTTGACGCCGACATGGTGACGATCTGCGGAGAAGAGAGTGCCGGGACGGGTTCCAATCATGTCCGCGAAAAGGACGGGCTTTGGGCCGTATTATTGTGGCTGAATATCTTGGCAATCCGCAAGGTTTCGGTTGAATCTCTTGCTCAGGATCACTGGACCCGTTTTGGACGAAATTATTATGTGCGGCACGATTACGAGGCAATAGAGCCCGCCCGGGCAGAAGCATTGATGGCGGAACTCGACGGCTCGCTCGGATCCCTGCCGGGCACCAAATTCGGCCCGCTGACAGTGGAGGCGGCTGACAACTTTTCCTATGTTGACCCGGTCGACGGGATGGTCAGCGATAATCAGGGGATTCGCATTTTGTTTGCAGGCGGATCGCGGATCGTCTTCCGCCTTTCGGGTACAGGTACAAAGGGCGCTACCCTGCGCGTCTATCTCGAACGCTATGAACCTGCAGAAGGCGAAATAATTGGTCAGACTTCAGAAATGCTGGCGGATCTGATCGCGGCGGCCGATGATTGCGCCGGCATTGAGCGGCATATAGGCCGCACCGCTCCCGATGTTGTAACCTAGGCACGGCGTCCGGGCCGATATTGTAATATGCCGGACAGAGCCTGATAATGTCGCAGAGCGGGCCAACTAAGCAATTGCCCTTATTGATATCCCGGCCAGATTTCCCTCAATTACACCTTATGGCAAGTTGAACCGATCCGGATATTTCGAGCTGTGCGGTCGCACCGCCCCCGAGCCAGAGCTTGTAATATGGTTATGGCATCGGTTGAGGCAGATGTGATCCAGGTCTTTGGTTAGCGTAAAGGGAATATCAAATGAGCAGCAAGACCCAGGAAATAGTGAGTCGTATCCGCGATCTGGAGGTGGAGCTGGAAAAACAGATCAATCTGGAAAAAGAGCGACTCAACCAACGCATCGCGAAAGGCGGACATGAATTTGATCGGGACATGCTTCGTTTTCAGAAGTCATTGCGCGTCGGAATTTTCCGATATTTGAAGCGGGCGCAAATTCTCAATATTTTGACCGCTCCGTTCATATATGCGCTGATCTTCCCTTTTATATTTTTGGATCTTTCCGTCACAATTTATCAAGCGGTCTGTTTCCGGGCCTATAAAATCGATCGTGTCCGGCGTTCCGATTATCTGATTTTTGATCGCCAGAAGCTTCCCTATTTGAATCTGATAGAGAAGATCAATTGCACCTACTGCAGCTATGCAAACGGGGTGATTGCCTATGTCCGGGAAGTGGCGGCACGGACGGAACAATATTGGTGCCCGATCAAACATGCGCGACGCAGGCAAGGCGCGCATGCGCGATATCGTCTGTTTGAGGAATATGGGGATGGTGATAATTACCGGTCGGGGCTGGCGGAACACCGGGATGCACTGAACCACGACCAGAAAACCGAGTAGAATCGACCGTCGGCAACCGGCTTGTCGCAAATCGGTGCCATTGCAATAACCTAATGCAGAGCGGTCGTCGCCCATTGGACAATGGCAGACGTTGGCATTGCTCCTGCGGTTCTGGATAGTTCCCTGCCCTTGGAAAACAATATAAGCGATGGTATCGAACGGATATGGAATCTTGCGGCAATCGCCTGCTCGGCTTCGGTATCCAGCTTGCCCAACCTTACCCTCGGCTCAAGCTGTTTCGCGGCGGCGGCAAATGCTGGCGCCATCTGACGGCATGGCCCGCACCAGCTCGCCCAGAAGTCCACCAGCAACGGTATGTCGCTCGCCGCTGAATGCTTGTCAAAATTGGCGGAGGTCAAGGTCACGGGTTGGCCCAGAAAAAGCGCCTTGCCACATCTCCCGCATTTGCCGTGATCATTCAATTTGCTGGACGGAACACGATTTGCTGTGTTGCAGGTGGGACATATGATTTTCATGGTTTCGGTCATATCGTTGCCTTTCCTCTACCGCGTGATCGTACCTGAGATAAATATGTATTGTACCTGATCGGCCCTTCTTCGCCTGCACGATGTCATTGCCTGTTCGCATCCCGCCAGAAATTCGCGACGGAGGATTGAACGGCGTCAAAATGATGAGACGGGATTGCAACAATTCTGCAATTTTTCTGTGACCCGAACTCGTGGAAATTACGTAATTACAAGATGCTGACCTTGTTGTCTGGAGACTGTATCCTCAGTGATGAACGCAATGCTATCCCTCCAAGGAGTTCAGGTCTTGAAAAATCAATATCAATGCTTGGTGCTTCGGCAGCGGCAATAGCGGCACGGATGAATAAAATATGATGCCGCAACTCGATAAGCTGGAAGGGGACATGTCTGCCGTCAAGCGACGGTTTTTGGGTTCAACGCCGGTGCAAGGATATATGCGCAGCGCAATCCGTTGGAACGCGATGATCATTACAGCGGTGCCGCTGATCGGTTGTGCCTCACCGGGATATGATAACGTCGCTATGAAAGCGGCGATGGTGCTCCCCGAAGCCTATTTCGCTCAGGACGATTCCTATATGGAGCCCGAAGCGCTGGCCAGCTGGTGGCAGAATTTTGACGATCCGATACTGGGCGATTTGATCGAACGGACGCTGGTTGCCAATAATGACCTTGCCGAAGCGCGGGCGCGGCTGGCTGCGGCGCGCGCCGGCGTTCGCGTAGCCCGCGGTGCTCGTTTGCCGAGCTTGTCAGCAGGGGGATCGGTCAATCGGCAGGAGATGATCAGGGGAGATGGTGTCGAATCGACCGGTTTCCAGATTGGTCTTGATGCTGCATGGGAAGCAGATGTTTTTGCCGGATTGCGGGCATCGGAAACCGCGGCGCGCGCCAGCGCCCAAAGCAGCGAGGCATCGCTTTACAATGTTCAACGCACAATCCTGGCGGAAGTCGCGCTTAATTATATTGATCTCCGCGAAGCGCAGGCCCAATCGACGGTTACGAAAAACAATCTGGCGATCCAGAATGATAATCTGCAAATTGGGCAATGGCGATACCAGGCGGGACTGGTCAGTGCGCTTGATGTGGAGCAAGCCCGTTCGCTGCGCGATCAAACAGCGGCACGGGTGCCCGTTATTGAGCAGGCGATTGCAGCCGCGATAAATAATATCGATGTCCTTGCCGGCCAAAATCCGGGCAGTAGCATCGCTGAACTCACCCCAGTGCGCCCGATCGCCATCGGGCCCGATGATATTGGTACAGGCCTTCCCGCCGGGTTGCTGCAAAGGCGTCCTGATATCATTATGGCAGAACGAAATCTGGCCGCCGAAAGCGCGCTGATCGGTGTGGCTGAAGCGGATCTATATCCCCAATTGCGACTGACAGGGTCGTTGAACAGCAGCAGCCTTTCTCTTGGCGGGCTGATGGATAGTGTGATTGGCAATCTGATCGGCAGTGTTACCGCGCCGATTTTTCAGGGGGGACAGATACGCGCCCGGATCGACCAGCAAAAAGCCGATGCAGCGGCGGCGCTGGCAATCTATCGCGGAACAGTGCTGACTGCTCTCGGTGATGTTGAAAATAGTCTGGTGGCTGTCAAACGATCACGGGAAAGGGAAGCATCGCTGAAAACGGCTGAGCAGGCCGCACGGGAAACTGTGCGAATGTCCGAGATCAACTATCGCAATGGTTTGAGCGACTTCACCGTCCTGCTCAGTGCGCAACGCGATCTGCTCACAGTCCAGGACAGCCTTACATCTGCCACTGCTGCGCGTGCCACTGCTGCAATTCAGCTCTACAAGGCTCTTGGCGGGGGCTGGAATATGCCGGGCGTCGAGCCAAGTCCTGACCAATTCTCCGATAATGAACGGATCAAGCCATGACAGACGAACCAAGTGACCCCCAGGAAACCGGGGCAACCGAAAGTCTGGATGAATTCCTCGGCGACAGCCAGGCAGGTGGAATCAGCAAATGGTGGCGCTGGACGCTGATCTCTCTGGTGATGTTGGCGGGTGCGCTTTTTATCTGGTGGTTGAGTAGCGGAGATAGCGGTCCACGTTACGCAACGGCAACGCTGGAACGCGGCGATATTCAGGTTGAAGTAACCGCCACCGGCAATCTTGCACCGATCAATGAAGTGTCCGTTGGTTCCGAATTGTCCGGACTGATTACCGAAGTCTTTGTAGACGTGAACGACCGTGTTGCCAAAGGCCAACCACTGGCACAAATAGACATGGTCAAGTTGCGGGACGCAATCCAGATCAGTCAGGCGGCTCTTGATTCTGCCCGGGCCAGTGTTCAGCAATCCCGTGCTACTGTTGCCCAAACCCGGCAGACATTGGACCGGCAGGAAGAAGTATGGCGGCTGTCCGGCGGCAAAGTTCCGTCGCGCACAGAGCTCGACACTGCCCGCGCTGAATATGCGCGCGCGCTTGCCAGCCTCGCGTCCGCCAAGGCAAGCGTAAGCAGCGCCGCGGCACAGCTATCGTCGGATCGCAACAATCTGAGCAAGGCGACAATCCGCTCATCCGTCAATGGGGTTATATTGTCGCGCGAGATTGAACCGGGACAAACCGTGGCCGCATCTTTCAGTACGCCAACGCTTTTCAACATCGCCGAGGACCTTTCCGTGATGGAGCTGGAAGTCAAGGTTGACGAGGCCGATGTCGGTCAGGTCAAGGAGGGGCAGAAAGCAACTTTCACGGTCGATGCCTGGCCCGGAGAGGTCTTCCCGGCGACCATCAAACGGGTAAACCTCGGTTCCAATTCCGCGACATCAACATCCTCTACCTCTACCGTAATATCTTATGGTGCGGTCCTGTCGGTGCGGAATGATGACCTGATATTGCGGCCTGGCATGACGGCAACCGCGACCATTGTCACCAGCGAAGAGAAAAATGTATTCCTTGTACCCAATGCGGCACTGCGTTTCACGCCGACGGCAGACTCAGAAACGGAAAGCGGTGGCGGAATATCGATGTTGCCCCAGCGGCCCCGAGGGCAATCAACCCAGGAAAGCACGATCGGGCGCGGGTCCACCCAGATGCTCTACATTCTCGGCCCGGATGACCAGCTTGAAAAGATTTCCGTAACCGCCGGGGCAAGCGACGGCACCCGAACCATCGTTACCGGTTCCAAACTGCAGGAAGGTGCGAAGATTGTTACGGGCGCACTCGCGCAAAGCGAATGACGCGGCTCATTGAACTCCGCGGGATTACCAAGGTTTTCGGCCAAGGGCCGAACGCTTTTCAGGCCCTTCGCGGTGTTGATCTTGATGTGGACAGGGGCGATTTTATCGCTGTGATGGGCCCCTCGGGTTCCGGCAAATCCACAATGATGAATATTGTCGGATGTCTGGATGTCGCAACCACGGGTAGCTATCGTTTCCATGGCCATCAGGTTGGAAGCCTCAATAATGATCAGCGCGCACATTTACGCCGTCGGTATATCGGTTTTATCTTTCAAGGGTTTAACTTGCTTGCGCGTACGAGCGCGCTGGAAAATGTTGAATTGCCGTTGCTCTATCGCGGTGAGAAACGTGCGGTCCGGCGTGCGGCGGCTATGGCAGCGCTTGAAAAGGTGGGGCTGGCGCCTTGGGCCACCCATACATCGGGAGAATTGTCCGGCGGGCAGCAGCAGCGCGTGGCTATTGCCCGTGCCATTGTGACCGAACCTGAAGTGTTACTGGCTGACGAACCCACTGGTAATCTCGACAGCGAAACGTCGATAGAGATTATGGAACTGCTTGCTGATTTCAACAGCAACGCCGGGATCACGATCATGATGGTGACGCATGAACCCGAAATGGCCGAATATGCCCACAGGATCATCCGCTTTCGGGATGGTCTGGTAGACAATGTCAGCGACAAAGCGGATCGGGTGTAATGCTGGGAACAACTTTTCTGCTCGCGCTCAAGGAAATTCGCCGGCATCTAATGCGTTCATTTCTGACGACGCTGGGCGTGATTATCGGGGTGGCCTCGGTCGTAACAATGGTGTCGCTCGGCAACGGCGCGACCGCCTCCATCGAAGCGCAGATTTCGAGCCTTGGGACAAATTTGCTTACCGTACGACCCGGCCAGGGCATGGGCCGCGGCGGCGGTGATTCACCGGCACAATTCAAGGAAGACGATGTCGATGCCGTCCGGACACAGATTGGCGGTGTTGAATATGTTGCGCCGCAGACGACAGCGTCGGTAACCGCCATCTATGAAGCACAGAACTGGTCAACAACGGTAACCGGTACAACCAATGATTATTTTGCGGCTTCGCAACTGGAACTTGCCGAAGGACGTATCTTCAGCGAGGCTGAAGAAACGGCTGGCAAGTCCGTTTGTGTTATCGGTGAAACCGTCCGTTCCAGCCTGTTTCGCGATGATGAGGCGATCGGCCGCAAAATCCGTCTGAATGATATCAGCTGTCAGGTGATCGGCCTGCTGACAAAAAGAGGACAGTCCGGCTTTGGGCTTGACCCGGACGATCAGGTCATCATGCCGATCAAGACGGTGATGCGGCGGCTAACAGGCAATCAGGATGTGATTGCATTCCAGGTTGCCGTTGACCCTGCATATGACAGCACGGCGGTAAGCGCGGCGATTGCAAAATTGCTGCGCGAACGACGCAACCTTACGTCCGGCTCTGAAGATGATTTCAATATTCTCGATTCCAAGCAGTTGTCGGACACGCTGTCCGGAACCACCCGGACATTGACCTTGTTGCTCGGGGCGGTCGCAGCGGTAAGCCTGATTGTTGGCGGTGTCGGGATTATGAATATCATGCTGGTCTCGGTGACCGAGCGCACCCATGAAATTGGTATCCGGCTTGCCATCGGCGCGGTGCAGCGAGAAGTGCTGTTGCAATTTCTGGTAGAAGCCGTGGTCTTGTCTTGCCTTGGTGGGATCATAGGGCTGATCCTGGCCCTGATTGCCACAATAGGCTTATCCTCACTATTTGGCCTGCCATTCATATTCAACGTGCAAATCAACCTTCTCGCCTTCGCCTTCGCCGCTCTTATCGGTGTTGTATTCGGCTATTTTCCGGCCAGGCGCGCCGCTTCACTCAATCCGATCGATGCCTTGCGGCATGAATGAATGACATGTGATGATCGGCTAGGCCCGAAACACCGGCGTCGAAAATATTGACGTCAGCCCAATATTTTCATCATTTCCGGAGTCCTTACTCAAGCCATTTTGCTGCCGTGCGGGCACGGCAAATTTTCGCGGACTAAGGGGCTTTACGGATATCGGTCGGCCAGCCCCTTTCACTATAGACAAGGTTCAAACTGATGAAAGGACTTCCCGTGGCCCAAAGTGAAAGCCTCAGTTCAAATCCTGCACCTGTAGAGCCGATAAAGCCGGACCACGCCGTTGTTGTCAGCGATGCTGTTCCACTTATCACGCGCTCCGGATTCGAGTTTCATGTACGGTCGGTAAAGCCTTCCGACAAGGAAGCGCTGGCAGAATTTTTTACCCATGTATCAAAAGAGGATCTGCGTTTCCGCTTTCTCTCCGCTGTACAGGAAGTGCCCGGATCCCTGCTGGACATGCTGGTGAATGTAGATCATGAAAACAAGGAAGATTATATCGCGTTTGATATTGATGACAAAACGATCATCGCCAGTGCTATGGTCGGTGCAAAAAATGACAAATCGGAAGCCGAAGTCGCGATTGTCGTGCGTAGCGACTACAAACATCGCGGGCTGAGCTGGACGTTCCTGAAATATGTTATCGAAGAAGCGCGCCGGCGCGGCATCAAGAAGTTGCAGTCTCTGGAAAGTCGCGACAATTACGCGGCGATCGAACTGGAAAAGGAAATGGGTTTTTCCGCCCGTACTTGTCCGGGAGATTCAACGCTTATGCTGTTGGAGTTCGACCTGACCGTCAACCAGCCAAAGTCGTGATCTGAAAGCTATCGCTCAGTCGGCTCTTGTTCCGAACCGTGCGAAGACCGCCGGTGTCATATGAACATAGCGAGCAATATTTGGCGCTGGTGAGCTAGCTGCAATCGATAAAGCCAATCGCGTTGGACCGCCATCTCAGTGTGGCTCACCCTCTCTCTTCGTGATTTTCCCGAAGGGGAGGTGAGTCCAGGCGTTGCATTTGATGTCACGAGATGACGGTCGGCAGATTAATTCATTCGGGAATTATTTCGCAATCGCGGCGACCTGGAATTCATCGGTATCGAAGCCGTCCTCACCAAATTGGACAGAAAGCGCCCGCGTCTGAATTTTTGGTCCCGTTGCTCCCCGGATCGCTGCAAAGCCGGAACCATCGAGGGTTACCCGCTCATTCCCGATATTGACGGTAACCCCGCGCAAGCTGTTGGGACTATAGCGCACTTCCAGATCATAACCGTTGGGGGCATTGCAATATTCGCGCAATTCACCCAGGCGGACCGTATCATTGGTAAATGATATCCCGGTCGGATTATAACCCACCGTACAGGCTACGGGAACAAATGCCCTTAGATTGAAGCTCATTGAATCGCTTGCGATTGCTGCGGATGCGGATGCTACAGCTACCGTTGCTGCGACCATCCCAGTCAGTTTCTTGACCATTGCTTTGCCTAACTTTCGTTTTTGATAAACGTGTTTTGGCAGAAGCAGTTGAAAGTTACGTCAATGGTTAGAGTTAACAAACCCTTCACCATTTGAAAGCGGCAGCGGAATCCCGGTATCAACCGTGTTGGGCGTGGTATCGCGATTCAATAAACAGAAAATCGACAAGCCTTCGGGTTTGTGAAGTGGCCCGGCAAGCGATCAGTCGTTCGTTCGGGTTTCAGCGTGCGGTAATCGAAACCGAAATGACATCGCTGTACACCCCGGCGCGTTTATTCGAGACATCACCGATGATGAAGCGAAATGGCAAGGAATCACGGCTGCCGCGGGATCTCTCTGGCTCAATCGTCCCGGAAACCGTACGGGTTCCACTGAGGTTGAAGCTCTCGTTACCGATCGCGACAGAATAGGGGACGAACCATTGCGTTGAACCCAGACGGAGTTGTCCGGAATTGGCTGATGTCACGCTGATATCATATTCACCCGTGCTGTTGACGCGAAGCTGTAGCGGTACCGGTGCGATACCTTGTTTCAGTTCGCCGAGATTGACGACGGCTTGTCCGTCGCTCATCCGGTAGGCGCCGGCCAGACCGATGCGCGCGGACGGCAATACGGTGATACCCAATACCAGCGAGGAGCCTCCCAGCGACCGGAAATCACGATCCTGGGCTTCCAGCGTCACATCTTGCGTGAATGTTCCCGCCGCGCGTACATCGGTGGGGTCCACGATAAGCTTGTACATGATGGAGCGCGATTCTTTGGGCTGGACCACGATTTCACGCCGCGCAGCCAGGCGCTGGGACCGGCCCGAACGTGGTGTCACGTCGTGCGTGTCGGTCAGGTTCAAAAGCGCGTAGCGGACCGGCTTGCCCATGCCTTTTGACAACCCGAATGGCGGTTGTCTCAGCTCGAATGTTGGTGTGAACCGGCATTCGGCGCCTCCTTCATTGACAAAGGTAACGCCGAACGTGCCTTCGGGCATCGCGTCAGCGAAAGGGTCGAAGCCGGTGATGATCCAGCTTGCCGGTGTCGGATTGATGCGGAGCTGGCAGTCTGTGGATTGCGCAGCCGCGCCAGAAGTCTGTGCCAGGGCCGGTGCGGCCACGGAAGCGGCAACAAAAGTCAAAAATGGGCGCAGCATGAGAGTCTCCTATTTTTTCATACCCGGCTTGACGATGCCAAGATTGACAAGTCCATCCGTGTCAGCCGGTACAGTAAATTCAAAACTCTTATCGATCGTACCATTCGGGCCATATGTTTCAACCAGATAGCGGCGACCGGGGAGCAGGTTCGCAATCGCAAAGCGGCCAACCGAATTGGTGAAGAAGGAAAGCGGTTGCGGATTCTCGCCTTCTTCCACGTCGAGCAGGGTCGTTCGTCCGCCTATTAACGAGACGGGCTTGTCCGCAGTCAACATTAAAGTACCCATTGCGGTGACAAATGCATCGGTTCCGATGCGCGCTGCATAGCCGCTCTTGTAAGATGGATAGACGCGGAATACGCCCGAACCAACATCATAGCCGGTCGGTGGATCTTCGACGTCATACTGTACGGACTGGGTGGAATAGGAACCGAGGAAGTTGTTGACGGCTGCCCCCAACGCGCCGCTACGGCTGATATAATTATTTTCGGCGAGCGACTGTCCGGCAACGACCGCGCGGTCGCCCAGATTTTCGTGGGCGGAAAGCAGCATGAAGCTGTCATTGATTCGCCGACCGACGCCAAACATGCCGTCAGCAAAGGCCAGCGTGGTGCCGACGCGGACGGATGTGGCATTGACCGCCCCGAAATCGGAAAGGCTCGGACCAAAGCTGGCGTGACTGACCGACGCATCGAACCGGTTTGCCGCATAAGCCGCATAGCCTTGGGCGCGCGCGCTGTCGTTCTCATGCGCGACGATCGCGCCGAAGCCAAGGCTGTTCAACTGATTCAGACCTGACTGATTGTAGGATACTTCCTTGAGATCATTACGGCTTTCATATCGTGCTTCGGCCCGGCGGCGATAATCCGGCTGGAATACCAAGCCGATGCTGACGCTGAACCCATTGGCGTTCGATAGTCCCGAAAATTTCGCGTAATCAACCCCGGCCCGGAAAGTCCACTCTCGATTCAGGCGATAATAGCCGGTCGTACCAAGCCGATAGCTATCACCCCTGCCATCCCTGCCTTTGAGATAGGTGGCGGTCGTAGTCGTCAAAAATTTCATCGAGAATTGACGGGTATATTGGCCTGACACGGAATAGGCCGTGGTATTGATTCCCTCGACATTGTTCAATGTCGCAAACTGGGGTGATATATAATCCGCCCGGAGGGTAAAACTGTCGGACAACCCGCTGCGGTCAAAGAAATGCTCATAGCTGATGCCGCCCGCAAATCCTTCCCCGGCTATCTTGGAATGGCTCCCACCGGCATCCAGCAATATGCGTCCACCGTTGCCCAGTACGAACTGAGTCTGGCCCGTCAGCGTTTGTACATCCTTGCTCGCCTGAAGCCCAATTCCGACGGCCGGAGCGTTTATGAAAGCCTTGCGGAAAAAACCGGTAAAGGCGGCATCACCCCGATAATCGGGCGCACGCCCAAAGGTCTCGCTCTGGATACCGAAATAGCCACCATATTCAAAATCACCGGGATCAAGATCAATGGGATCGAGATATTGCTGATAGGAAAGATTCTGAATCGCGCCGCTATTGTCGATGACCTGAATATCGATGTCATTGCTGCCGGCGATCAGCGGCAGCGAACTGAAATCATAGCTGCCGGGCTGCAACCGGAGTTCCCGGTAGAGCGAACCGTTGCGCAGGAAGCGGACGGTCGAATCGCGCTGGATGATCAACTGCCGGTTTGATTGCAGTATCGCTGACCGAAAGGAGTTGAAGCGCCGTTTTTGCCGCACAACGCCGATACCACCCATCGACACGAACGACTGCTGACCCCGTGTTTCCGGGTCCAGATCGCCCAAAAACCACCGGCGAAACTGCTCGGGTTGGTCATAAACCAGACGCGCATAATTGCGCGAGAATTCGTAGGAATCCTCCCCGATGCCAAAACTTTGGCCGAGTTGTGCATCGCCTTCGAACACCACCGGACCGACACGCACCGCTCCGTCAAAATTGATGGTCGGTGGATCCATCTGGCTGCCTTCCCAGATATAGGTTCCGGACGCACTCAGGTTCAGATAAGCGGAAAAACCGGCGGGATCCATAGTAATATCATTGGTGTCATCACGCGGCGGCGCAAACAAATCTTCTACCGCCCGTTGTTCCGGCGAGACGTCGACGACCACCACGGCCAAGCTGCTTGGATCATAGGTTAGCTTTACGCCCGTCATTTCGAGGTCTTCAGGTCCAAAATAAGGCATTGCGCTCAATTTGGATGAAAGATCTCCATGGGCTTCCTCATTGAGGATGGGCGACATCAGGGAAAGGAATGATTCCGATTCGATCTGGAACCGGTCGTCTGCTGTCAAAATTAATGGCACATCGCCCAGACTGCGGTTCTGGAAGGTCAGAGGCACCGTCATTTCGATGTCGCGGTCATAAGGGTTGATATCGGGACGACCATGAGGCCCGACAGGATATTGCGGCTGCGCCGGCGTTGCAGGATCGGCCGGTTTCGGGTCTTGCGGGCCTGTATCGGGCAGCGGTATGGTTACGGGCGGGCTGCCCGGTGCTGTCTGCGGCGGAGCATCAGGCCTTTTCGGCAACGGGATCGATACCTGCGCAAGCAGACCGGCCGACCACAAGGGGATTGATGTCTGGGCATCAGCGGCGCTCGACAACATGGTCATCGGCGCAACGGAGCAGAGAAGGACCCTTGTTTTCACTGTTTGAACGACAGTTTGATTGGACCGGGGCCAAAGCCGGGGACCGCCACTCGGAAAATGCGCGAACCCTGGGCAGGGACATAGCCTGTGCCGATCGCACGGTTCAGTTCATCGGGGGAAATATCCACCCGCAAGAAGTTGCCTTCTGTGTCGGTGCCCACCAGTTGCCAGGTGAAATTCGCCATCATCGCATGGCGACGACCTTCGTTGGTCAGCGTGATGGCCAGCCCTTCCACCATGGGTGGTTCTTCGGCCGCGCCGGGCAGAGGGGGAGGCCGGAAAAATGTTGGTTCTACGACCGTCGCCTTGACATCGGGCTTCGCGCCGGGAGGGGCCACTACGACCAGTGCCCGCATATTGTAGAGCACCTGGACCTGAGCGCCAATGGCATCAGCGGCACCGGGCTCCAGTTGAACGGGCAATTGTTCCACAGACACATAATATGCCTGTGATGTATCCGGTTCGGCAGCGCCGAGCCATTGCAGGCGCACCACCTGACGGCCGCCTGCGGGTAATATGCCCTGTGGCGGGAACATCAGAAAATCTTCGTCAGCGGGCGTTTCGGTAATTGTTCCTTCCGCATCAATTTCCATGCGGAAAACGCGGGTTTCAAATGCCAGATTGCCAGGGTTTATATTCTGGACCTCGATGCGGGCGGTGGCATTGGTGCCACGTGTTTCCATCTCGACCACCATCGGGGAGACGCGCATTGCAAGGGCTGGTGCAGTCAAGGCCGTCAGTGCGGCAAATAATGCCAACAGAGCGTATCCACTTCGCCTCAACATCTTTAAAAGCGTCATATTTTGCCCCCTCAACTCATACAATCAGACATTACGCATAATATAGTAAAGAAAGGGGAAAGATTACTCCTCCCCCTTTCTCGATCAGTTCATTTACGATTTAGAGCGCACGAAGCGTCAGGGTCGTGGTACCGCTATAATCGCCAGCGACCAGGCCTTTGCCGGTTACGACTGGAGCAGTGATGTCGATGTCCATACGCGAACGCCATGCACCCTGCTGTTTCGTACCAGCATTTGCAGAGGTTCCGACGGTCAGCGACTGAGGCGATCCAGCAACCTGAGCGTTAAGCGCAACGCCGGTCCAGCTTGCAGCAACTTCGTAAGGAATGTTTGCCTGGAATTCGTTCGTGTCATAGCCACCTGGAGCAGTGTTTACGAGACCACGAATGTCGTCCTTGGCGATTTCAACATTGTTGTTGAAGTTGCAGCCAGCGGTCAACGTATCGATGTTGGCGACTGCAGGGCCGACCATTTCGAATGCATTGTTGACGTTTTCGTTGTCGCCGGTGCGAACGCCGATAACACCAAAGTCGATGTTACGTGCGTTTGAGTTGTTGCCCGAGTAGAAGGAGCAATCCTTGTTGACCGAGCCACTCAGCGTGAACACGACATCAACGACTGGTGTCGCGGTTTCGGTGTCGCTAGGTGCATCAGCTTGAGCGCGATAGCGTGTGCCAACCTGCGTAGCTACGCCGAGTTCACCAGCGAGAGTGCCGAAAAAGCCAGGATTGGTGATGGTGTAGCCACCAAAAGCCGTACCGGCATAGTGACGTTCACTTGTCTGTGCCGAAGCAGGTGCCGCAGCGACGGCAAGAGCGAGAGCGGCAGCTGCGCCGCAAAGGATATTTTTCATAATCATACTTCCTTTTGTTAAACCGTCCCCCATTAAGCGGAATACGGTCTCAAGTTCGCATCGGTTGGGTCATGAACCAGAGGAGCATCGATGCCTGCTCTCCCGGCGTAAATCCGTCCGCGGCCCACGCCGCAAACGAAGCTCAGATCGGAGAAACCGTGATCGTGATCATCTCCGAATAATCTCCAGCCAGCAATCCGGCCTCACCCGAAGGTATGCCGAGCTCGACGCCCAGAACCATACCGTCCGTGGCGATGCCGCCGTTGCTGGAAATCACGCCACCAGCCATAAGCTGACGGCTTGAAAAAGTTTGGCTGAGCATTTGCGTGGCCGGGTGGCGCACGGGCATCTCAACAACAAGGGAATAGGGAAGCTGGCCGCTAAAGGGGCCCTGACCACCTGGCATCGTGCTGTGGGTCAACGCACCCCGCTCGCCGTTGATGGTCATTGTGAATGGCAGGTTGCAATTGAAGGCGACTTGCGCTGTGCGGTTTAGGCCGCGTCGTTCGAGATTGCCGAAATCCATGTTCGCGATGCCGCCCATGGAACAATATTCTTTGATCGAACCGCTGACGGCGATATCGATGGATTTTGCGTTGTCGATTTCATGGGCGCCAGCAGGCGTGGCCAATGCCATTGCAGCTAATATGGAAAATATGACTCGCATAATCTTGCCCCTAAAAACCCAACCTGCGCGAACGGATTTCTAACCCCTAGAAATCCGTTGACATGTTGCGTTCTCGTTCTGGAAGCCGCGACCCGACTCACTCCCGATTTCGTTAATAAGGAGTTAATACACTTTGCTTCCGCGCCTGACAAATGGGAAAGTTACGAATATCACAATATTTTCACTTGTAAAATAAGCGCTTGCCCTCTGTAAGCCGTTATTTTCTCACGCTTCCGATGGTAAACGGCGGCATTTCAAGCCACGTTCCGATCCAATGCAGTGTCTATAATTGGGACGCGGAGATGCCAAATCTTACCGGTTTTCTTAACCATATCGAGCATTCTCCGCCGGAAAATACACCATTTTGGGGCCATTTTTCGTTGTGTGACGGCCTGTAGGCGATCAGAATCACTTCTTGCGATATTATAAATGGGTTCTTTCCGCCGAACATGGTTCGCGGCAGAAGCAATAGCGCGCCCGTTGGCTACCGGGGCAAAACGCGTAAAGCGCTCCGGCCCCCGCCAAGCCGATCAGATCATGCCAGCAGCGAAACATTCCCGCCGGCGGCGGTTGTATCGATGCAGACATGGCGTTCGATTACGCAACGGTCCGCAAAATCCCGTTCGGAAATCAACGGGATCAGCGCTCCATCACGCGCGGCGAGGGCTTTGCGAATTGCCCGTTGGTCTTCGCTATCGCTCCAGCACACCACGGCATCGAATCCCTGCAATTCGCCCAGCTGCTCACGAGGCAACCATCCGTCCAGTGCCTGTTCGCCCGAAGCAAGCGGCGCGACAACAAGGGGCTGACAACCCGATTTGCGTGCCACCTCTGCCTGCTGCCGCGCTTCGGCCGCACTGGGGCCGAGACACAGGACAACGCCCCGGGGGAAAGTTGACAATATATTGGACTCGCCCGTGGGTCCCGGCATTTCGGTCGCCGAGAGCGCTGCGCTGCCGACCGCAGGCAATGCGTCCAGGGCCGATTGCACGTCACCATTTGTCAGATACGTGCCGCTCGCGATCGGCGACGAGGGATTGTCGCTGGCATAAAAACGCGGCAGATAATGGGGGCCGCCGGCCTTCGGGCCCGTCCCGGACAGTCCTTCTCCGCCAAAGGGTTGGGACCCGACTACCGCCCCGACCTGGTTGCGGTTCACATAGATATTGCCAACGTGCAGCGCGGCGGTGAGTTTGTCGATCCGGCGTTCGATCCGGGTTTGGAGACCAAAGGTCAGGCCATAGCCGCGCCCGTTAATATCATGCACAATCTGTGGCAAATCATCATTGCTGAACGTCGCGACGTGCAGGACGGGGCCGAAAATCTCTTCCTCGAGATCATTGATGCCCTTGACCTTGATCACCGCTGGTCCGACAAAATAGCCGCCGTCCGGTACCCCGAGCTGCTTGACCAACCGGCCGTCCAGCCGGGCTTTGTCGATATGCGCGCTAATTTTGTCATGCGCGGCTTGATCAATAACGGGACCAATATCGGTCGATAGCCACCACGGGCTGCCCAGTTCGAGCGCATCCATCGCACCGCCCAGCATTTTCAGGAACGGTTCGGCAATATCCTCATGTATATAGAGCATGCGCAATGCGGAGCAGCGCTGCCCCGCGGACTGGAATGCCGAAGTCACAATATCACGCACTGATTGTTCGGGGAGAGCGGTTGAATCGACGATCATACAGTTGAGGCCGCCTGTTTCGGCGATCATCATCGCATCGGGCTGGCCCTTTTCCGCCATCGCCCGATTGATCGCCTGTGCTGTTGCCGTCGAGCCGGTAAAACAAACGCCGCTGATCCGGGGATCGCTGGTCAGCGCGGCGCCTACGGTTGCGCCTGCGCCCGGGAGCAACTGGAGTGCAGAGACAGGTACGCCTGCCTCGTGCAGCAAATTGGTCGCCAGTGCCGCAATCAGCGGTGTCGGGTCGGCGGGTTTTGCGAGTACCGCGTTGCCCGCAGCCAGAGCCGCGGCGACCTGCCCGGTGAAGATGGCCAGCGGGAAGTTCCAGGGCGAAATGCAGGTGATGATGCCGCGTGGTCTTGCGTCGCCATATTGTTCAGATTGCACCGCGTAGTAGCGCAGGAAATCGACCGCTTCGCGCAATTCGGCAATCGTATCAAACTGGGTCTTGCCCGCTTCGCGTGCCAATAGTGCGAAAATTTCACCATGATGGTTTTCAAACAGGTCGGATGCGCGGCGCAGGACGTCCGCGCGCTTTTTCGCTGGCGCGTCCCATATCTGCGCATCTTCGATTGCAGCCACGGCCTGAGCGGCATCTGCCTCGATAACTTCGCCCACCTGATTCTCAATGATCGCCGGGTTGAAGATCTTGTGCGATTCACCGCTGATAATCTCGCGCACGGTCAGTGCCGATGATCGCCATAATTTCTCGGCAAACGGCGCACGCTGCGACGTATAGTCGTTCAAATCCTGACGATTGGCCAAATCCCATCCGCGTGAGTTTACGCGCTCCGGTGCGTAAAGCTTGATCGGGTTACGGATTTTTTCCCGGTTTGCTGCCTGATCGGCGGCCAAGGCATCAAAGGGATCGGTTGCGATATCCTCCGCCGCAACCGCATGATTGGCCAACTGGTTCACAAATGATGAGTTTGCGCCATTTTCGAGCAGACGGCGCACCAGATAGGCCAGCAATTCGCGATGTTTTCCGACCGGCGCATAGATTCTCGAACGCACTTGCTCCTTGCGGAGAAGCGCTTCGTGGAGCGTCTCGCCCATGCCGTGAAGGCGCTGGAATTCATAATCCTGCGCGTTGCCCGCCATCTCCAGTATCGCGGCAACGCTATGGGCGTTGTGAGTGGCAAATTGCGGATAGATGCGGTCGGTCATTTTCAACAATTGCGCCGCACAGCAGATATAGCTGATATCGGTCGCCGATTTGGTGGTGAATACGGGAAAATCGGGCACTCCGTCCATCTGTGCGCGCTTGATCTCGCTGTCCCAATAGGCGCCCTTGACCAACCGCACCATGATCTTGCGATCGAGCTGGTTGGCCAGCGTATAGAGCCAGTCGATGACATTGCTGGCGCGTTTCCCGAACGCTTGCACGACCACTCCGAAACCGTCCCATCCTGCCAGCCGCGGGTCGCTCAGGACCATTTCGATCATATCGAGCGACAGGCCAAGGCGATAGGCTTCTTCGGCATCGATATTGAGTCCGATATTGGCATCGCGAGCCGCTCGCGCGAGTTCACCGACGCGATCGGCCAGAGCCGGTATCGCCTTGGCCTGCTGGCTCATTTCATAGCGGGGATAGAGCGCCGACAATTTGATAGATAGCCCCGGATTGTCACGCATGTCTCCGGGTTTGGCAACTTTCGCGATGGTATCGATTGCATCGGAATAGGCGGCAAAATAACGATCGGAATCCTCCTGTGTAATCGCTGCTTCGCCGAGCATGTCATAGGAGAATGTCGCGCCTTGGGCCTTCCATTTGTCGGCCCGTTTGAGCGCCAGTTCCATATTTTCACCCAGTACAAACTGGTTGCCCAATTCTTTCATCGCCCGGCGGACAGCCGCTCGGATAACCGGTTCGCCAAGCCGCTTGATGGCACCGCGAATGGCTTCCAATGGCCCGCGCGTTTCCGGCTCGTGGATCACGCTGTGGGTCATATTGAGCGCATAGGTCGAAGCGTTGACCAGCGCGCTGTCCGATTTACGGATATGGTCGCGCCAGTTCGATGATCCAATCTTGTCTTCGATCAGATCGTCGATCGTTTCATTGTCCGGCACCCGCAAGAGAGCCTCGGCCAATGTCATCAAGGCAAGGCCCTCATCGGTCGACAGCCCGTATTCGCTCAGAAAACTTTCGGTCAGTGTCGGGCCGGATTTACTGCGAACCTCCTTGACAACCTGAATGGCGCGTTCCCTGATACGGACCCGCATTTCATCGCTGGGAGCATATTCGGCAATAAGATAATTGAGCGTTTCCGTTTCATCAGCGCGGTGTTGGTCACGGATTCTGTCGCGGTGGTTGATCAGTGCGTTCATGAGCGGGTTTTTCTACATTAGGGGTGTGAGGAAACGAACAAACGGGTGGCAAAGGCTATCGTTCCGGCTCTTTCGGTTATGCCGATTTATCGTCTTGGGTCAATGACACGCAACGCCAGATTCTGGGGAACGCAAAGACGCAATTTGCTTGCCGAATTTGGCATCATTTTGAAGGATTAGGTTTTCATATATTATCGGGACGCAATGCTGTTGCAGGAAACGGATTTGCCTCACTGCAATCGTCGCCAACAGAATCTGCTTCGCGAGAAATCATATGTCCGGTGCTACCGATTCTGTATGCCGCGGCTCATCCATTCTAGATATATTTTCACATACCCGAAGCAATATCCATAATAGACAGGGTCATCGGAGACGGTCACGGATCATGTCCCGCTGGCCAATCAGGCAGGGCCGTCGCTGTTTATCTTAACCGTTCATCAACCATCATCGTGCAATTGGTGGCAGTATATCTTCGAGGTGGGGGAATATGGACGATTTGCTGGCAGAATTCATAGCGGAAACGCGAGAAATGCTGGAAGCCATGCAAGGCGAACTGGTTACCTGGGAGGCTGATCCCACGGACCGCGCCCGACTGGATACTATTTTCCGCTTCGTCCATACTGTCAAAGGGAGCAGCGGCTTTTTTGACCTGCCACGCATTGAAAAGCTCGGCCATGCCGCCGAAGGCGCGCTGGCGCAGGTTCGCGCCGGCCAGCGCACACCCGATGACCGTCTGATCAATGCCGTCCTGGCAGCCATCGACCGGATTGTCGCGATGGTTGATGCGATTGATGCTGGTGAAGAGTTCCCGGCTGATGGCGATGAAGAATTTATTCAGGCCCTTGAACCGGACGGAGAAAAAAGCATCGATGCAGATGTCCTGGTCGCGGCACAGCTAATCGATGACAAAAAGAAAAACGCGGTCAGGCCAGCCCGGTCGATCCGTCTGCCGGTGTCGTTGCTCGATCGGGTGATGTCGGGGATATCTGACATTGTTCTCGTCCGCAATGAACTGGCCCGCGCTCTTCGCGACACGGATGTCGATCCGATTGTCAGCACTACGTTCGAACGACTCTCCACAATAGTCGATGATGCGCGCGAGGATATTTCCAGGATGCGCATGCAGCGGCTGGAAAATCTCTTCGCTACCCTGCCTCGTCTTGTTCGCGATCTTTCGGCGGAACTGGGCAAACAGGTGATGATCGACGTTGAGGGGGGGCAGGTGGAGCTCGATCGCGAACTGATCGAGTTGCTGCGCGACCCGTTGATGCATATTTTGCGCAACGCGATCGATCATGGAATCGAAACGCCCGCCGAGCGGCTTGCCGCAGGGAAAAACAAACATGGTATGATCCATGTGACGGCACGTCAGACTGGCAATAGCATCTTTATATCAATTACCGATGATGGCGCGGGTATAGATACGGAGAAACTGTCCGGTCGGGCTGTCGCTGCTGGCATAGCCACGGCTGAAGAATGCGCGAGCATGGCGGAAGATGATCGCATCGGGCTAATCTTTCAGCCGGGCATTTCAACGGCAGAAAATGTCACGTCAATTTCCGGCCGCGGCGTCGGGATGGATGTCGTGCGCGCCAATATTGAAAGTCTGGGCGGCAGTATTCGCGTCAGCAGCAAGCCGGGCGAAGGAACACGACTGGTCGTGCTGCTGCCCGCGACACTCAGTATCATTCCAGCCCTGACCGTAAAAGTCGGCGATCAGAACTTCGGTATTCCGCGCTCCTATGTGGAAGAGATTGTCAGTGTCAAATCGCAGTCTCTGGAATTTGATCAGGCGGGCGACACTCTGCTGGTGACATTTCTCGGACAGCGTTTGCGATGCTGTTCTCTCGCGCGGATTCTGGATATTGAAACATGTGATGATCCACAGAATTCCGTGTTGTTGATGATCAGACTGGCCGGTGGCGACTTGTTCGGACTGGCAGTGGATGAGGTGATCGACCATCAGGAACTGGTGATCAAGCCTTTACCACCCGCGATTACCGCAACCAAGCTATATACAGGCAGCTCTTTGCTTGATGACGGAAGTTTGGTGTTGATGCTTTATATTGGTGCGATTGCCGACCGGGAGGGTCTGGTCAGCGACGTCAGCAAGAGCAGTCGAAGGTCAGCACTGGCGGAGCGACAGAAAACCGTTGAAGCAGAAGCGGTCTCCGCATTGCTCATTCTGGGGCTGGACGGGAAACGTTATATCGTCCGGATGGACCCGGTTAGCCGGATTGAAACGGTCGACAGCGACGCGATTCGTATTTCAGACGACAGTGCCCGTGTGGTCATTGACGGAGAAATCTATCCGCTCGCCGGGACGAGCCGTGGAGCCCTTGGCGAAGGTGAGACCAATCTGTTGATATTCAGTGATGGCACAAACCAGATCGCCTACGCCATACAGAATGTCATTGATACAATTCACATTGCCAACGCGGTGATGCCGGAAGAGAAAAAAGGCGAAATTGAAGGTGTTACCTTATATGATGGCGAGGCGGTAGAAGTGCTGGATTGTCATTGGCTGTTCGCACAGCATGCGGGCCATAGCCACAAGACAATATCGAAAACCTGCCAAATTGATGACGATGATCCGTGGGTGCGGTCGATCCTGCGGCCGATGGTCGAGGCGGCGGGTTACACAATAGTGGGCGCAGATAGCAACGAGGCTGTCGATGTCGCGATAACCATGAGTGCGCAACCGTCCGCAGCCCGGCACGCCGGTCAGGTGATTACTCTTACCAACGATCCAGAAGCAGCCGATCACAAGGGTGGCGTCATCTATCGCTATGATCGCGGCACCCTGTTGGCTTCCTTGAACGAAACGCGGAGGAAAGCCTCATGAACATGTCGGTTTTGCTGGTCCAGCTTGCAGGGCAACGTATCGCGATGCCTGCGCTTGAAGTCGACTCGGTTATCGAACTGGACAAGATCACACCCGTTCCGGGAGCGCCTTCCCATATTGTCGGAATCAGTTCGTTGCGCAGCCGGCCATTGACGGTAATCGACTGTGCAAAGGTGATTGAGGAAAATGATATCTATCGCAACGGCAAAAAGACCGCTGCGGTGCTCAATTTCGAGGGCCATGATTATGCACTGCTTGTCGATTCCGTTGAAGATGTCGTGGAAGCCTTCGTCGAGCCGCTGCCGGTTCCAGGCGGAGCGGGAGAAATATGGTCGAAAATTTCCGATGGCTTGATCGAAACGGATATCGGTCCGGCAATGCTGATCGACATTGATGCGGTCATCAATAATCTGCAATAATTTACATTTAAAAAGGCATTAAGGCTTTGGTCAGGCTTAGTGGATAACTTGTTACGATAATTGAGAGAAGCGAAATGACTAAAACCTGTTTGATCGTAGATGATGCGAGTGTGATCCGGAAGGTCTCTCGCCATATTTTGGAGTCGCTCGGTTTCGAGGTTAGCGATGCTGAAAATGGCCTTGTCGGTCTCGAAAAATGTCAAGAGACGGTCTATGATCTGATCCTGCTGGACTGGAACATGCCGGTTATGACGGGCATTGAATTCATCAAGGAACTGCGTTCCCGGCCAAAAGGCCATATTCCCAAGATTGTTTTTTGTACGACCGAAAGCGATGTCAGTCACATTCGTGAGGCGATGACTGCCGGTGCGGATGAATATGTCATGAAACCCTTTGATCACGAAACCTTGCAAATAAAGCTTCAAATCGTCGGGTTTGACTAAGGGCCAGGACATGACAGGGGCCGACATCAATCAAGCTGGTAAAGGGCAGGGCGATCACAAACAGGCAGGAATGATTCGTGTCATGATTGTGGATGACTCGCTGATTGCTCGCACGGTACTGCACAAGATGATCGAACAAACCGGCGATCTTGTCCTTTCAGCAATGGCAAATTGCGCAGAGGAGGCGATTGAAAAACTGTCGCAGGTCGAGGTTGATGTCATTCTGCTTGACCTGGAAATGCCGGGCATGGGTGGTCTGGCTGCATTGCCGGAAATTCTGGCGCGCGCTGGTGGCGCGCGGGTGATTGTCATTTCTTCGCTTACGACAACGGGGGCAGAAGCTACCGTGGCGGCTCTTTCCATGGGCGCTGCCGACACTATTCTCAAGCCGCGGCCGAGCGAATTTACGGCCGATTATCGCAGTGAACTTGCCGCACGTGTCCGCGCTATCGGCATCTCGTCGTCCGAGATTAACCGGCCCGGCGCCGTTCGCAGCGATGAGGTGCGCGCAAAAGTCAACAGGATGTCAAAGCCGGCAAGAGCAATTGCCATTGGCGCGTCTACCGGTGGCATCCATTCGATGAATCAGATGCTGACTGATCTCCCCAAATATATCGACCAGCCGATATTCATCTCCCAACATCTGCCGAGCAGCTTTATTCCCGTCTTCGCACGCCAGATCGAAATCGCATCTTCCCGGACAGCACGAATTGCAAAAGACGGCATGCCGGTGACTGCGGGCGAGATTCTGATTGCACCCGGTGACGGGCACCTCATCGTTGAATTGAAGCAGGGGAAACCGGTCGTACGTATCGCGCGGTATCAGGTGCCCAACGGCTGTTGTCCGTCGGTCGATCCGATGCTGGAATCGCTGGCGAAATGTTTCGAAGGGGCCGTTCTCGGCATCATTCTGTCTGGCATGGGGCGCGATGGTGTGCTCGGCGCCCGGTGCGTTGTCGATGCGGGCGGAACGATCTTGGTGCAGAATAGAGAAACTTCGTCTGTTTGGGGGATGCCGCGTGCCGTGGCCGAAGCCGGATTGGCGTCGGCGATGCTTTCTCCCGAAGAACTCGCAATCCGTATTCTTTCCAGTCGGGTGGCTGCCAAATGGGCATGAACGCCGGATCACAAAAAATCATTGCCGATCTGCTGGCTGCCCGAACGGGGCAGCAGCTTACGGAAGACCGTAGCTGGCGAATCGGTACTGCGCTCTCAGGTATTTTCCGGCAAATCGGCATATCCAATGTCGATCAGTTGGTGTGCCTGCTCGACCAGCCTGCTTATTCGAACTTGGCCCAACAAGTGGTGGAAGCCCTGCTTAATAACGAGACCTATTTTTTTCGTGATCGGGCGATGTTTGACCAACTGTCCCGCCACGTGCTGCCGCAGATTGCGAAGCAGCGCAAAGACGAGAGAACGTTATCTATATTATGTGCGGGATGTTCGACAGGACAAGAAGCGCTGTCACTGGGCATGATGTTGCTGGAACAAAAGACGCGCTGGGCCGGTTGGAAACTGGACATCACCGGAATAGATATATCCCACGAAGCCATAGCGACCGCCCGCGCCAGCACCTATTCGCAATTCGAGATACAACGAGGTCTGCCCGTCTCGCAAATGCTGGCCCATTTCAATGAAACGCCGATGGGTTGGGAAGCCAATGAAGATTTGCGGGCGCTGATGCGGTTCCGGGTCCATAATCTGCTTGATCCGATGTCTACAATCAGACCGTTCGATCTCATCTTGTGCCGGAACGTGCTCCTGTATTTTGATTCAGAGACCCGTCAGCGCGCCTTTGCACGGCTGATGGAGGTTTTGCATCCTGATGGCTGGATCATGCTTGGTGCCGGCGAAACGATTATCGGTCACACCGATGAACTGGCGTTGGTCAAGGGAGGGATCGGACTCTATCGCCCGGTCAAGTCCGATTTGGCAGACCAATATGAAGTTTGCGTTCGTTAGCAGTGGACCGGAAATATTGTAAATGAATGTAAAATAACATTAATCAATCCTTAGCTATAACGATGTAAAGCACTGTCAACTATCCCTTAAAGAGGATATTGGAGTGAGGAAATACCTGAAGCAATTGGGTGGGAGCACCCAAAGCCTGGTTTTTACGCCGCTGATCGTGCTTACGTTGATCTTTGGCGCATTGGCTCTGTTGCTTGTAATTAACGATGCGATTTCAATACCGTTGACGTCGCCGCTGATCTTGGGCGGCACCTTGGCCTTTGTCATTGCAGCGCTGGTTTTCGCGCGCTTGGGCGCTGTCTATGTCGGCCATCTTGAACGCCTTGTGATGACCGACAGTTTAAGTCTCTTACCGAACCGGCGCGCGTTACATATTGATGTTCAACGCCATGGTACAAAAGATTCGGAATTGGCCATTGCGCTGATCGATCTTGACGGTTTCAAGCTGGTTAATGACCAATATGGTCATAATGTTGGCGATCAGGTGATCAAAAATTGTGCAGCCATGCTCGCAGATTTATGCGGCGATGACGCCCGTTGCTATCGCCTGGGTGGCGACGAATTTGCGATTGCGATGACCGGATCGCTCGCCGGTACGATCGTCGAAGGCATCTCGCGCAGCTTTATCGATCTGTTTAAAAAACCGATCATCGTGGATGATCGCCGCATTGTGATCGGGGCAAGTATCGGCATTTCATGCAGCAGGGGCGAAGACCGGCAAAATTCCTCGGAACTCCTCCGCCGTTCAGATGTCGCGATGTATACGTCCAAGCGCAACGGTAAGATGCGATGCACCTGGTATCAACCTGAATTCGACCGCAACCGCGAGGTCGCTCAGAAAATTGACGGCGAGATGCGTCGAGCCTTGTCCAATGACGAGTTTTACGTGCATTATCAACCTCTTGTCTGTGCCAAGACCTCCAAAATTGTTGCAGTGGAATCCTTGTTGCGCTGGGCGCGTCCGGACGGTCAGTCAATGGGCCCCGATGTTTTTATTCCGATTGCTGAAGAATCCGGTTTGATCAATCCCATAGGATTGAAGGTTTTGCGCCAGGCTTGCAATGATGCGCTGGCCTGGGACGATATCACGCTCTCGGTGAATATTTCCCCGGCGCAGTTGCGTGATGTCGAATTTCCGATCCAGCTTGGACAGATTCTGGAGGAAACCGGCTTTCCGGCCGAGCGGCTGGAACTGGAAATAACCGAAACCTGTCTCGTGCTGGATCCGGTACTGGCCGAACGTACCCTCGACGTCATCAGGGGCTTTGGTGTCAATATCGCGCTGGATGATTTTGGCACAGGCTATGCTTCCATCGGTTTTCTGCGGATGTTCCGTTTTGAAAAACTGAAACTGGATCGTTCTCTGGTGGTCGATGCGGGAGAAGATGAAGGCTCCCGTGCAATGATGATCTCCAGCATCAGCGTCGCGCGCGCGCTCAATATGGCGGTTACCGCCGAGGGCGTTGAAACCCAGCAGCAGGCGGATTTGGCTAGAATCGCCGGCTGCGACCATATTCAGGGCTGGCTATTTTTTAAGGCAATGCCGCCCGATGAAATTACCCATCACCTTAATCAGCAAAATGCGCAAAACGATCAAACAAAGTTAATCGGATAGGATAGATAAGATGACCGCAGCTTCGACCGCTTCAACGGAAAAGCCAGATCTTAGGTCGGCCCATAATGAAACCAACGAGATGCTGTTGTCGCTGTCGAGCCAGCGAGCGAATTCCCTTTGGAACAAATATCTTGATTGTTCGGTCGCGACCAAGCTCAATATCTATCATGGCGTGAATTCGCTTTTCGGTGTCGCGTTGCTCGGTGTTGGCTGGTTGTCGCTGAACGCGATTCAGGCGGATTTGGTGAAGCAGGGCATCAACGCGCCGTCTATCTCGGCCATTGTTGATCGTGCTGAAATGATGTTCGGCCTGATTTTGGTCTTGACCATGGGTTGGGGTATCTTTGCAATTGTTCGCGTTAGCAGAGATATCTCCGGTGCCATCAAAAAGCTCGTGCCCATGTTGTGGGATGTTATCGAGGGCAAGATGGATATGGAAATCCCCTATGTCGAACGCAAAGACGATATTGGAGACATGGCGCGCTCGATTGAAGTGTTCCGCCGTGCATCCGTACAGCTCCAGAAGGTTCGCAGCGAGCGTGAGCAAGCCTATGAACGGGAAAAGGAAAATGAAGCGAAGCAGGACCGTCTGCGGGACGCACAAAGCAAAAAAATCCGGATCATGGCCGACAAGTTCGAAAATACGATCAGCGATGTGGTCAGCAGCGTAGCCGCTGCATCGGCCCAGTTGCAGTCAACCGCGACGTCGATGGCGTCCTCTGCGGAACTTTCCTCTACCCAGACCCGCAATGTTGCAAAGGCAATGGAAGACGCGTCCAAGGGTGTCACCGCCGCCGCCGCGGCCAGCGATGAATTTGCCATGTCTATTGGCGAGATCAGCCGCCAGGCGTCCAGTTCCGCCGAGTTGGCGCGCAAGGCGGCAGACGCCGCCGGAGAGGCCGACATGACGATGACGGCGCTTGCAGTCTCCGCCGAACAGGTCGGCCAGATTGTGGAACTCATCCAGACCATTGCTCACCGGACCAATTTGCTGGCGCTCAATGCCTCAATCGAAGCGGCGCGTGGCGGAGAAGCAGGACGTGGTTTCGCGGTCGTCGCCTCCGAGGTCAAGGAACTGGCCTCACAGACCAGCAAGGCCACCCAGGATGTCGCTCATCAGATCGGCACCATGCAGGAATCGACCAGTGCCAGCGTGGAAGCGCTTCGATCCATCGGTTCGCAAATCCAGAAACTCGAAACAACAGCCGTTTCGATAGCCGCCGCAGTGGACCAACAGGCCGTCGCAGGACAGGATCTGGCGCGCAGCATTGACGCGACCGCACAGGGAACAGAGGAAGTCTCAAACAATATTGCCCAAGTGAGAGAAACGTCGCGTGCAACCGGTGAATCGGCCACCCAGGTACTGGGGTCTGCAACGGAACTGGAAAAACAGGCCGCCAAACTCAACCAGCATGTCGATCAGTTCCTCGGTTACGTCCGCGAGTGGGATTTCTTCTCGCCGTCGAACGGCACAACCGATTAACCGGCCTGGCCAAGGATGCTAAGGCACCCCGGCGTGCAATAATATTATTCCCTTACCGCGCTCAGCGCCGCTCCGGCGGCGAAGGGGGTGATGGCGACGAGCAATAGCGAAATCGCGGCTAGGAAAAGCAAGGCGCTGTTCCCCGGGGTAGAAAGGCTCCCGGCCCCGAATATCAGCAGCGGAATAGCCAGTGGAACCAGTAACAATCCGCCCAGCGCACCAGCCCCTTTAAGGCCAGCGGTCAGCGCCGCGATCATTACCGCGAGACCCGCGAGAGCCGGTGTCGCAATCGTCAGGCTTGCCAGCAGCGTGCAAAGAGCCGGACCTTCCAGTCCCATCAGCCCGCTGGCGAGAAAGGCTGCAAGCAGCAGCGGGGGACCAAAGGAGAGCCAGTGCGACACCATTCTCGCTGCCGCGATTATTTCATCAGACAAACCGCGTACAATCATCTGATCATAAACCCCGTTTTCGAGATCGGGCTGGATGAGCCGGTCCAGCGGTAGCAAGGTCGCCAATAATGCCGCGATCCACAAAATCCCACCGCCGGTCTGCAATAGCAGCGCACGGTCCGGTCCCACGGCAAAGGGGAATAATGTCGCAGCAGAGAGGTAAAATATTACCGGTAACCAGGTCCCCCCGCTGGCATAGCTTTGCCGCAGGTCACGCCAGATGATCGTGGCGATGCTGCCGATCACAAACATGCTTCCATATCTTCCAATGGCGCGAGCTTCAGGTTGAAATCAAAGGTGATTGGCAAGGCTATGTGACTGGCGGCAAGAATGATCCCGCCATCATCCAGATGGCTTTGCAGCACCGTCCCTAATTGATCGACCGAGTCGCTGTCGAGTCCATTGGCAGGCTCGTCGAGCAGCCACAATCTTGCCTCTGTGAGATAAGTTCGGGCAAGCCGGGCCCGCTGTCTCTGCCCGGTCGAGAAATAGCGCACCGGCACTTCTGCGAGATGGCCCAAGCCTGCTCGTACCATGGCTGATGCAACATCGTCCTGTCCGCAACCGTCCAGTCTGGCCCAGAAGCGCAATGCCTGTTCCAGCGGCAGTTGTTCATCCAGCGCCAGCCTGTCGTCACATAAAGCTTTGGTCACCGGCACGGAACAAGATCCTGCCGAGGGCTGGAGCAGACCGGCGAGCAAACGCAACAGGCTGGATTTGCCAACACCATTGGGGCCGGTGAGCAATCCTGCCTGTCCCGGCTCAAGAGAAAAGGTCAGGTCGCGGAACAATGTCCGACCGCCGCGCTTACAACTTATCGCTTCGGCCAAGAGCCGTTCCTTGCTTCCGGTTGACTGTCCATCGTTCATCGCACAGACTTAAGACATGATTTGGCGCGAAAGCCAAGCAAGGAGCAATAAATATGGTGGCACAACTGAACGATGATGAACGCAAGGTGGCTCTCGCGAAGCTCCCGGACTGGGAATATGACGCAAAGCGTGATGCGATCAGCCGGTCGTTCAAATTTTCCGATTTCACGGAAGCTTTTGCGTTCATGACCCGCGTAGCCCTGCATGCGGAAAAGGCCGATCATCACCCGGAATGGTTCAATGTCTACAACCGCGTGGATATCACGCTCACCACCCACGACGCGGGGGAAAAGGGCGGATTATCGCAGCGCGATTTGGCTCTGGCGGAACTAATCGAGCGCTGCACCTAGACTCTATTGGTCTTCTGATCCGGCCAGTACGTCGCCCAGATTACTGGCAAGACTGACAGACTGCTTGCGTACGCGGCCGGGCATCCAGCGCGCCGCGAAAGCCAGTTGCTTCGCCATTTTATTGACCGGTGTGTGGACCTTATCACCATGTACGGCGTTCCAGGCCGCCGGACCGATGATCGAAACCGGGCTGACCATGACGCCCGCCTCTTCCAGACGCTCCTTGCCGCTCTGATTGGTACCTTCCACAACATTGGAAATGATATTGGTATCGATGAAGCCCGGCATCAGCGAACGTGACTTGATACCAAATTTGCGCAGCTCGATATCATGCGATTCGGCAAGTCCGCGCACCGCGAATTTGGTTGCGCTGTAGACGCTGAGATCCGCTACGCCGTAAATACCTGCCGCTGAGGCCGTGTAGAGGATGCAGCTGTCCGGCGTGTTTTTCAGCATTTCGAAACAGGCGCGCGTGCCGCTGATAACGCCGGTGAGGTTGATTGCGATCATCAGGTCAATATCAGCGTCGTCCATTTCGTGAATAGGCCCACCTTCGCCAATGCCGGCGTTGTTGAACAGAACATGCATTGCGCCACCGGTGACCGCACCGAAATCGGTGACTGCCTGTTTCCATTGGGCGCGATCAGTTACGTCGAGCTTGTGGATCGAGCTCTGGCCCTCCGGCAGAAGCGCCGCGGTTTCGGCCATGCCCGCTTCATTGACGTCGGCGATACCGATGAACCAGCCCTTATCGGCAAAATAGCGGCCAACTTCACGGCCCAGCCCCGATGCCCCGCCGGTGATGAAAATTGTCTTTTGTCCGCGTTGATAGCCCATGAATCCGCTCCCACCTCGTTATTAACATTGATGTTCATTCGAGCGGTTTTTGACGCGGACGTCAAGCGAAGTTGGACAAGCAGATGAAAGGGCGTCACTATATAACCCGATGCGTGTCTCCGGTCCTTCTATTAGTCTCGACAAGGTAAGTCGCGATTACGGTACGGTCCGTGCGGTTGATTCGGTCTCGCTGGAAATTGCGGCGGGCAGTCTGGTGGCTTTGGTCGGGTTGTCGGGGTCCGGGAAATCGACCCTGCTCAAGATGATCAACCGGCTTGTCGAACCGACCAGCGGTACAATCCGGATCGGCGATGCCGCTGTCGATTCGATCGATGCCCATATCCTGCGGCGTCGGATCGGCTATGTTTTTCAGAATATCGGTCTGTTCCCGCATATGACGATTGCGCGCAATATTGTGATCGGGCTGGAGCTTGCAGGCGAGGCGGAGGGCAGGGCAGCCCGGGTGGGCGAACTGCTCGATCTCGTCGAATTGCCGCGGGACATGGCTTCCCGCATGCCCGATCAGCTGAGTGGTGGCCAGCAGCAGCGCGTCGGTGTCGCCAGGGCGCTGGCGACGCGGCCCGGCCTGATGCTGATGGACGAGCCCTTCGGCGCACTGGATCCTGTGACTCGCGATAATCTCACCGATCAGTACAAGGCGCTGCATGAAAAGCTGGGCCTGACCACGATCCTTGTCACCCATGACATGGCCGAGGCGCTCTATCTGGCAGATCGCATTCTCGTGATGGAAGGCGGTCAGATCAGGGCGGATGCTACCCCTGCCGAATTGCTATCCGGCAATGTCGGTGAAGAAGCCGAAGCGCTCGTTGCCATTCCGCGCGCGCAGGCGGCACATCTGATCGCGCTGGGAAAATCGTCATGAACGAAGCGTGGAAACAGGCATTTGCCCGTGTGCCGGAACTGCTTGCCGCCCATGTCCAGATTAGCGTGTCCGCGCTGTTCCTCGCGATGATCATTTGTCTGCCGCTGGCGATATGGGCAGCACGGTCACCGAGAGTTGCTGCAGTGGCACTGACCGTGGCCAGTCTTGTCCAGACGATCCCGGGTCTCGCCCTGCTGGCGTTATTCTATCCGCTGCTCCTTGGTCTTTCGGCCTTGTTGGGCGGCGGGATATCGGCTTTCGGTTTTCTGCCCGCGCTGCTCGCGTTGACGCTTTATGCCTTGCTACCGATTTTGCGCAATGCGGTCACCGGATTATCGGGCGTCGATCCGGCGGTTGCCGAAGCGGCGGACGGTCTCGGCATGACCAAGGGGCAGAAACTCTATCTCGTCGAAGCGCCACTGGCCGCCCCGACGATCATGGCCGGTATTCGCACCGCAGCGGTTTGGACCATCGGTGCGGCGACATTGTCCACCACGGTTGGCCAGCCCAGTCTCGGCGATCTGATTTTTGCCGGCCTGCAGACACAGAACTGGACGCTGGTGCTAACTGGTTGTCTATTTTCCGCTGCTCTGGCGATTTCGGTTGATCTATTGCTCGGACTGATCGAGCGGGGCATCCGTGAACGGCGAAAGATATTGGCATGGGCGGGGATGGCCCTGATTGCCGCTGGTTTGCTGATCGCGACACTGCCGCTGATGATCGCACGCGACAATATTGTGGTGATCGGAGCGAAGGGATTTTCCGAACAATATATCCTCGCCCGGTTGATCGGATCACGGCTGAAAGACGCGGGATATTCGGTTCGTTACCGCGATGGCCTCGGGTCCGCCGTCGTTTATCAAGCCCTGTCGGAAGGCGATATTGACGTCTATGTCGACTATTCGGGCACACTCTGGACCAACCAGATGGAGCGTAGCGACAGCCAGCCGAAAACGGCAATGCTCGACACGATCGCGCGGTGGACCAGTAGCAATCATGATGTCAAAATGTTGGGCGCGCTGGGATTTGAAAACACTTATGCTTTTGCTGTGAGGAGCGAAGACGCGCGGGAAAAAACGCTGAGAACACTTAACGACCTTGCCCGGGTATCGAGCGATTTCAATTTCGGCACCGATGTCGAGTTCCTCGAACGGCCCGAGTGGCAGATGGTGCAGGATGCCTATCCGATTCGCTTTAAGGCCGCCCGGTCGTTTAGCCCGACCTTCATGTATCCGGCGCTGGCCAGCGGTGAAGTCGACGTCATTTCGGCCTTTTCCTCCGACGGCAGGATAGCGGCGAACAATTTTGTTGTACTGGAAGATCCCAAAGGGGCAGTGCCTTCCTACGAAGCGATCATGCTGCTGGCCCCGAAGCGCGGTAACGATAACAAATTTGTCGCGGCACTTAATCCGCTGACCGGTGCGATCACAGTGGAAGTTATGCGGGAAGCCAATTATATGGTCGATCGCAAGGACGACAAGAAAACACCAAGGCAGGCGGCAAGCTGGCTGAACGGGAAGTTGAAGGAATGAACGTGAAATCTGGTTTTGTAGCTCTGATGAGAATGGCTGCTTTGGCGGCATTGTTCGTAATGGCAAGTTTTTCCGTCGCGGCGCGCGCCGACGTGGACGTTACTTTTTATTCGCATGATTTCGGCAAGAATTTCCCGCATGCTTTTTTTGTTGCCAAGGGGGAACTTGCGGATGGTACGAAGGTCGACAGCGGTTTTGGCTTTACCGCTATCAACGTATCGCCGGGCATATTATTCGGATCGGTAAAGGGGCATGTAAAGGCGCCATCGGCCAAATATATCGCCACCAGCAACTCGCATTTTACCGTCAAGGTCGACGATGCGAGATATCGGAGGCTAATGGCTGTAGTAAAAAAATGGCAGAATATTCCCCAGAAAAGCTATAGTCTCAACAAGCGCAACTGCGTGCATTTCATCAACGACGTGATCAAGACGCTGGACCTCAAGACCAATTTGAAAACAGCCAACTGGAAGAAACCCCGATCCTTCATGGAAGAGGTCATGAAGCTCAATCCCTTTCTGAAATAACAAAAGAGGCGCGCGCTATGACGGACGTTTGCATGATCATCGGGGCAGGTGCCGGCATTGGCGGTCATGTCGGCAAGCGTTTCGCACAGGACGGCTATCATGTCGCCCTGTGCCGTCGCAGCGATCAGGACGGTCTCGACCGGATGGTGGTCGAAATCGAAGCCGCCGGCGGCAAGGCCTCGGGCCATTTGCTCAACGCGGTGGACGAGGGCGCGATCGAGAAACTGATTGATGATATCGAGGCCGATATCGGCCCGATCAATGTGGTGGTCTATAATCTCGGGGCGCAGATCGGCAACCGGGCGCTGGCCGACACGCCGCAGAAGACCTTTGAACTGGGCTGGCGAATGGGCACTCTCGGTGTATTCCGGGTCGCGCAAAAGCTGTTCCCGAAGATGGTCGAACGCGGGGGAGGGGTGCTGCTCGTGACCTCAGCGACCTCGGCGATGCGCGGCAATGCCGGGCAACATAGCCACGCCGCCGCCATGGGCGGTCGCCGGATGCTCTGCCAGACGCTCAACGCCGAATTCGCGCCGAAGAATATCCATGTCGCGCATATAGTGATCGACAGCTCGGTCAATGCGCCGGACACGCTGGGCAAGCTGCTTGGTCCGGAACGCTTTGCAAAATTGCGGGAAGCCAAGGCCAACGGCAAGGACGAGATCATGGAGCCCAGCGCGATTGCCGACACCTATTTCCATATCGCGCACCAGCATCGTTCCGCCTGGACGTTCGAACTCGATATGCGCGCCTTTACCGATTCCGCCTGGTGGAACCACCCGCTGGATATCTAGCGCTGCTACATCACCATCACATGATAATGGTGCCATGTGAAAATCGCCACGGCCCCCCGGTGGGGCGACCAGGATTCAGCATATTTGCGCACCTCTTTTTCGGACGGACGCCCGGCGAGTTCCAGGAAATTGCCAACGCCGATCTGAATCGCCAGATCTCCGGCGGGCCAGATATCGGGGCGGCCCTGCGCAAACAGCAGATAGATTTCCGCTGACCAGCGGCCGATGCCCTTGACCCTGGTCAATAGCGCTATTGCCTCTTCATTGTCCTCGGGCAGGTTCGACAGATCCAGAGCACCGGAGAGGATCAGCTCGGCCAGGCTTCTGGCATAGCCCTGTTTCTGGCGCGACAATCCGCAGGCGCGCAATTCTTCAAATTCGGTGGCAATCAGGGCTTCGGGAGGACAGCTGTCGCCCAGAAGCGCTTCCAGCTTGTTCCAGACCGCTGCCGCCGATGCCACGCTAACCTGCTGGCCGACTATGGTGCGCAGCAACGTCTCATAGCCCTCCGGCCGGATCCGGGGCTCGGGATAGCCGGACTGTGCGACAGCCGCCGCCAGCCGCGGTTCGATTGCGCTGACATGATCCAGCCCGGCTTTGATCATTGCTTTTGATAGGCCCATCGGTTTTCTGCCTTCGTTTCGGCCCTTGATTCTTTTCGATGGTCGAGACATAGCGTGCGCCAATTGCAATTAACAGTCAGTCCAAGGGGTAACTATGCCAACGATTCATGTAACCGGCCGCGATGGCGAAGAAAAAGCGGTTTCCGTCGATAGCGGAGTCAGCGTCATGGAGGCGATTCGCGACAATGGTTTTGATGAACTGCTGGCGCTGTGCGGTGGCTGCTGCTCCTGCGCGACCTGCCATGTCCATATCGACGCCGAGTGGAAAGCCAAATTGCCGGAAATGAGCGAAGACGAAGATGATCTGCTGGAAAGCAGCGACCACCGTGACGAATATTCACGGCTTAGCTGCCAGATCGAACTGTCTGATGATCTCGATGGCCTGAAAGTTCGGATCGCCGAAGAAGACTGATTCTCTCCGAAATATTATAAAAAAAGGGGAGCCCCATTACGGGCTCTCCTTTTTTTTATGCGTCGGCTTTTATTGCTTCAACTTGATGATCGCGCGCGGGCTACCGTCGGGGCCAGTGGTGCCATCCACCTTCCAGCGCATATTTTTCGTCGAACCGGTGACGGTCAGTCCGTCCTGGGTGTTGTTCACCAGCACTTCGCCATCGGTCACGATGGTGAACGTCCCGTCAATTGGCTGAGGTTTTTTGTCCTGCGCTTTGCTGCCCATCACCATGGGTGCCATCGCACCAGCCAGTGAAGCCTGCCCGGCCATCGCCGGTGTCAGCACTTCGAGTTCACCGCCGCTCCGCCGCACGATCTGAACGAATGGAAATTGCATGATGGCACCCGGGATCGTGGGAAAGGCGAACATCTGGTCGAAAGTGCCGCTCATCGCATATTCGACCTCGAATAGATTATCCCCGACATATTCGACCCTGTTCCAACCATCATATTTCGCGAGCTGTGCGGCGAATTTTTTCAGGCCTGCGTCGTCGCCCGGCACTGCGCCTCCAAAAATTTCGTTCATTGCAGCCATTTTCGGGTCAGATTGCTTTTGTCCGATGTCACCCGACTCACTGTCTGGGTCCGCAGATTCGGATGGCATTGACTTGTCATTGTCGTCGGCCAATTGCATCTGCCCATTATAGGTAAAACTATAGGTTCCGTCGTTCATCAACCGCAATTGAGACTCGAACTTTCCCGGAATCAGCAGGCAGCCTGCCAATAGCAAGGGCGCGACCAGTGCCAGCGCCCATTTCCAATTTGTTCCCACGGCTATTCTCTCCCTTTTCTGGTATATTCCGCATATAGAGCAATTGCCGCCGCGTTGGATACGTTCAGGCTTTCCATCCTGCTGCTCATCGGCAAGCGCGCCAGCACGTCGCAATGGGCCGAGACATTCTGCCTCAACCCTTCGCCTTCTGCGCCCATGACCAGGGCAAGCTTGCCGGTACCCATGGCGGTTTCCAGATTATCCTCGGCATCGCCGTCCATTCCGATCCGCCAATAGCCCGCTTCGGCGATTTCCTCTAGTGCGCGGGACAGGTTGACCACCCGCACCCAAGGAACGATTTCAAGCGCTCCGGATGCCGATTTTGCCAGGACTCCCGATTCGGGTGGAGCATGGCGGTCCTGGGTGATGATTGCGGCGGCATCAAAAGCCGCTGCGGATCGCAATATTGCCCCGACATTATGTGGGTCTGTGACTTGATCAAGGAGCAATAACGGTCGATTGGTCGGCTCGTCGAGAATATCGCCCAGCCAGATATCGGGCAGGGGATCGACATCGGCAACCATGCCCTGATGCGGGGCATCGCGCGGAATGACCCGGCCGAGGTCGGCGACATCGCTGATTACCACGGCTATATCGTCGGGAATCTCTAGCGTTGCCAGTGCCTCGCGCGTGATCGAGATTTTCTTGATTACCCGTCTGGGATTGTCGAGCGCGGCTTCTACCGCATGCCGTCCCCAGAATTTGAGACCGCCGCCGGTTTTCTTTATAGATCTGTTCTTGCGTGCCATATTTGCTCTCTAGACGCTATGGCTGCTGCCGACAGCCTTTTTTTCTGCAAATTTCAATGGGCAGGCATTGACAGTTTGTCATCCCTTCGTCATTGAGCCGCTCTTGTCGCCGATGGCGGCCTTGGGTACCCAAATGGACAGGTGGCCGAGTGGTTAAAGGCAGCAGACTGTAAATCTGCCCGCGTAAGCGTACATAGGTTCGAATCCTATCCTGTCCACCATCCCCACAATAGTCAGCGCCTTGGTGCGCTTGCGATTCCAGATCTTTCTGGACGTCTCGAAAATCATGTCAGCTCTGACCACTGGGCCCGAATTTTTGCGTTTGTTACGCGCGCAGGGTAAAAAGCAAGATTGGGTAGAAGGGGGGTCGCACCCAACCCCCAATCTTGCCAAGTCCCTGGTTAAGGCCAGTTGGCAAAAAATTACTTAAGATCTACTGTCTCATTTGGATTTTCCCGATGCTATGAGGACCTATTTAGAGGGCGTGGCGGGCAAAGTCCTCTCCCAGCCAATCCTTAAGCAACCAGAAATCGGCGGCAAAAGCGTCAACAGGGTTTCTTGCCGGAAAGCGCGATGCGGTCATTTCCGTATTGCCAAGCATCAGCATCTGTTTAAGCTCGCACAACTCACTTGTTAGGAAAATCATCGATGCGACTATTCTTTCTGGCCGCCATTCTTCCGCTTGGCATGGCCGGGTGTGCGACAGCCCCCGCAAAGCAGACCGGCGGGAACAGCAATGCCACCGTCGATAGTTCCGAATTCCGCTCAGACGCCAATGCAGCAGTCGACGGGCTGGCATTTGCCCAGGCACGCTGCGCCGGTTGCCACAACGTGATGGATGGACAAGCCTCGCCGAACGCCAGTGCGCCCCGTTTCGAAGCAATAGCCAATACAAGAGGGCTGACCGACGACACCCTGAAGGCCTGGCTTCGCGATTCTCACAATTATCCCGGACAGATGGATTTTGAGATTGATGCGAAACGGATTGATGATCTTGCGGCATATATGCTGACGCTCAGAAGCCCGGATTACAGGCCCGCGATTCAATAATATTGCTATCTGACCAGCCTATTGCAGCACTGTTTTTCCCCGCGAGAGTTATTTGGCAAGCATGAAGCGCGTCGGAAAATAGAGAACGCTCTCTCTCCTCTGCAGCCGCAATTATAGATTGCGATTGACGAAATCGACATTGTATGGGCGTGTAATCCAGCTATGTTTGTTTAATGCGACAGAAAAGTATCGAAACGGGTGTCTGGTATTTTAGGGACGGCGGCGTTTAGATCTATGAAACGTCTTTGGAGAGTGGCTGCCCGGCGCGACCTTTTTGTATACGGTCTCGTATCCGCTATGAGCGCCTTGACTATGCGGAAAGGGAATATCCTCTCTTTTCTGTTTCAGGGGCAGCTGACGTCGGCTTCTGACGGCAAGGAAACCAAATCCTACTTCGCGAAAAGAAGCTATTCTACGTTGCCGCTACTTGCCGCTGCAGGTCGTACGGCGGCCGATTCTGATGTTGCATTGCTAACCGAGCGTGGGCGGGAAGGTGTTTTTGTTTTTTCGAAATCCAATTTATCAGCCAAAGTAAAAACTGACCCAGCACAAGGAGTCTATATCGCATCCTCCAGTGATGTTACTGGGGCCGCAGGTGCATGGGTACGCCAGTTCAGCGATCTCATACCGGAATATTTCGGTAGTGTCGGTGATGGAACATCTAAGTCGGCATCACCTACGATATCGGCTTGGATAGACTATGCGAAAGCCAATGATATCCGCGAAATAAAGGCAGATGGTCATTATTATTTGCCTGCGGGTAAGCAAACAATATCGGAACATGCGGTGAGCAAGGGAGATCCTGTCTTTGATCTCCCGACATATTATGCTGTGATGATTGACGGAGCAAATGACCTGACAATCGATTTATCACGCGCAACAATCATAACGGACCATGGAACGGCTCTATGCGTTTACGCATCAACGCAGACCCGCATTATCAATGGGACGTTTCTGCGTACAGGAACTGACGATGGCGTGATATCCAATCAGTCAGCGGCAATATGCATTACCCGCTCCCATGCCTGTATCGGAAAAGGTCAGAAGGTTGACGGTTACTATCGGAATCTGATGGTCTATCGCGCATCTGCAAGTGGGTTTGAGGATTATGATAGTAGGAATGCGCTCTATTACTGCGCTTATGCCTCCAGTGTGCTTGATATTAAATTATCTGGCACGCCCAAAAGGACCTTCGCTTTCTTGCGAAGGGGACTGCATATAGGGGGTAGATATGGCGGCGCGCTTTCCGATGAATCCGAAGTGTCGGGAGGAAGGTTCTACAACTGTTCGCCACGCAACAACTCGGCAGCACATATCAAAACGGAACGAATGAACGTCAAATGGTTCGACAATAAAATTTACGAGAGCGCAGCCCAGAATTCAGGTGACGTGATTAACGGGATATCGGTGGTTCCAACCATATCTGTCGGTACAGCCGCCAGAGCAGTGATTTTCAACAACAAGGTTCGTGGGTGCTATATTGGTATTAACGTCAGAGGGGTCACCGATTTTCAGATACGGGCAAATGATATCGCTGGCTATTTTCAGACAGGACTTGCCCTGGTTAGTGATCGATTGGGAGGATCTCAATTTGCGCTTCAACGCGGGATTGTGACTCAAAATTATATTGGAGCAATGGCTGATGACAGCAGCCGCAGGTCCATTGGCAATGACAAGAATGCCGGACTTCAGATTGAGCAAAATATTGCATTAATTGATCACCTGTATGTCGGGCACAACACGGTCGATGCTGTAAACGGCAATATAGCCAAAAAGCCGGAATTCGGGATGTATGTTGAGGTGAAGGCTGGGGCTGTGGGCGGGATTAGCACCAACAGACTGATCGGCGCCCTGACCAATAGAATTCCAGATCAACCTTCGCCTAACATCCGCTAATGCGTAGGTCTTGCGCTGAGCAAGGGTGTGTACATGTAAATTGTGCATTTCCGAGCAACGCCTATTATCGAGCGGATCGCACCAAAGTTGAAGCTATCCTATTCCGACTGTAACCGGATCATCGTCACGACCGAACACTTGAAGAATCGAACCACCGGCAACACGAAAGTTCCAATGGCGCATCAGAATATCCGTAATGACCGATAGTCTCGCCTCGTCCGGCCTGGCGCTGTCCGTGCTGTTGTTCGTCATTCTGGCGGTTCTCGAGGCTGTTTTCCCCCGGAAGAAGCGGACGATGCCGCGTGGCAGGCGTTGGCGCACGAACGGGATTATCATCCTTGTCGACACGCTTGCTCTGAGACTGATGGGGCCGATTGCGGCAATCGCCGCCGCCAGCTTTGCCGAGCAGGCCGATTTCGGCCTGTTCAACCGGATCGACTTTCCGCTCTGGCTGGAATTTACGCTTGCCCTGATATTGCTGGATCTGGCGATTTATGCGCAGCATGTGCTGACCCACCGGATTCCGGTGCTTTGGGCGCTGCACAAAGTCCATCACGCCGATCGCGATATTGACGTGACGACGGCGGTTCGGTTCCATCCGGTCGAAATCATATTGTCTATGCTCTACAAGTCGGTTCTGGTCCTCCTGTTGGGTCCTACGCCGTTCGCCGTGTTTGTTTTCGCGCTGTTGCTCAACCTGTTTGCGATGTTCAATCACGCCAATTTGCGGTTGCCGCCGTCGTTTGACAGGTTCCTGCGGCTGTTTGTTGTCACGCCCGACATGCACCGCGTGCACCATTCTACCGTGGTGAAAGAAACCGACAGCAATTTCGGTTTCAGTATCGCTCTGTGGGACCGGCTCTTTGGTACCTATACCGCGCAACCAGCCGCAGGACATGATGACATGATCATCGGTCTGGCCGAATATCAATCGGACCATCCCGCAGAAACTTGGTGGAGCCTGGCGCTTCCGTTTCGCGGTTCCAGGGGATCGCAGAGCGTTCCCGAAGCCACCCAAAAACCAGATTAAACAACTGGCCGGTAAAAGCAGTTGTTGCATCGAAGCCCCAATCGGGCAGAAAGTCTCACATGAAAAAAATACTGATCCTTGTTCTTTTTACCATCGCCGTAGCGAGCTTCTTCTATTTTGATTTGGGGTCGCAGCTGACACTGGCCAATCTGAAGGAACAGCAGGCCGCTTTTGACGGGCAATATCGGGCGGCGCCCTTTCTGGTTATCGCGATATTCTTCCTTGTCTATGTCGTAACGACGGCGGCTTCCCTGCCCGGAGCGCTGATTCTGACCCTTGCGGCCGGCGCGCTGTTCGGCGTCGTTACCGGTACGATCATTGTGTCCTTCGCTTCCTCCATCGGCGCGACCATCGCCTTTCTCTCATCCCGCTATCTGTTCCGTGATGCGGTCAAATCCCGCTTCGGCGACCGGTTGAAGGCGATCGACAACGGGGTCGAGAAGGACGGGCCCTTCTATTTGCTGACCCTTCGTCTGGTGCCGGTCTTCCCCTTCTTCCTGATCAACCTGCTGATGGGGCTGACCGCGATCAAGGCGCGCACCTTCTATATTGTCAGCCAGATCGGCATGTTGCTCGGGACATTGGTCTATGTAAACGCCGGTACCCAGCTCGCCAATATCGAGCAGGTCGGCGATATCGGATCGCCGGGTTTGCTGCTGTCCTTCGCTGCGCTCGGCATAACGCCTTGGATCGGCAAGTGGATCGTGGCCCGGATCAAGCGCCGGAAAGTCTATGCCGGTTACACCAAGCCGAAGAAATATGACCGCAATCTGGTCGTCATCGGTGCCGGTGCAGCCGGGCTGGTGTCCTCCTATATTGCCGCGACCGTCAAAGCCAAGGTGACCTTGGTGGAAGCCGGCGAGATGGGCGGAGATTGCTTGAACTATGGCTGCGTGCCGAGCAAGGCGCTGATCAAGAGCGCCAAGGTTGCACAGCAGATGCGCCATGCCGACGCCTACGGGCTGCAAAAGACCGATCCGCAATATAGTTTCAAGGCGGTGATGCAGCGTATCCACAATGTTATCGCGGACATTGCCCCGCATGACAGCGTCGAGCGCTATACCGAACTGGGGGTCGATGTCGTCAAGGGCTATGCCAAGATCATCGATCCGTGGACGGTCGAGATAAAGCGCAATGATGGCGAGACCCAGCGGCTGACCACCCGTTCGATCATCGTCGCAACCGGCGGCGCGCCTTTTGTTCCGCCGCTGCCCGGTCTCGATGATGTCGGCTATGTCACCAGCGATACGTTGTGGGAAGAATTCGCCAAGCTCGACGATATTCCGAAGCGGATGATCATCCTCGGCGGAGGCCCGATCGGTTCCGAATTGAGTCAGGCCTTCGCGCGCTTGGGATCGCAAGTCACGCAAATCGAACGCGGAAGCCGCTTGCTGTCGCGCGAGGATGAAGATGTCTCCGCGCTTGCCAAGGCCGCGCAGCAAGCGTCGGGCGTCGACGTGCGGACGGATCATGAAGCGCTCCGCTGTGAGCTGGTGAACGGTGAAAAGCGGCTGATCGTCAGCGCTGACGACAAGGAGCAGGCGATCGTTTTTGACGCTCTGGTTATCGCTGTCGGTCGCTCGGCGCGGCTCTCCGGCTTTGGTCTGGAAGAACTGGGCATCGAGACCGGCAGGACCATCGTCACCGACGACATTCTCGCCACCTCTTATCCCAATATATTTGCCGCAGGTGACGTCGCCGGACCTTATCAGTTCACCCATGTTGCTTCGCATCAGGCCTGGTATGCTTCGGTCAACGCCCTGTTCGGGCAGTTCCGCACGTTCAAGGCTGATTATCGGGTCATTCCGTGGACGACCTTCATCGATCCGGAAATTGCCCGCGTCGGTCTGAACGAACAGGAAGCCAGAGAGCAGGATATCGCACACGAGGTGACCGTCTACCAGATGGACGAACTCGACCGGGCGATCGCGGAAAGCGCGACCCAGGGCTTTGTTAAAGTGCTGACTCCTCCGGGCAAGGACAAGATCCTCGGCGTCACCATTGTCGGCGATCATGCCGGAGAGTTGCTCGCTGAATATGTTCTGGCGATGAAATATAAGCTCGGCCTCAACAAGATATTGGGAACGATCCACACTTATCCGACCATGGCGGAAGCCAATAAATATGCGGCGGGCGAATGGAAGCGGGCGCATGCTCCGCAGGGCTTGCTTCGTCTGGTCGAGCGCTATCACAGCTGGATGCGCGGATGATCGCCATATTGCAGCAGGGACAGGGACTGATCGGTCTGACGCTGATCCTGCTGTTCGTCTGGGCGATATCGGAAAACCGCAAGGACCGGCCAAGCTGGAAATGGATCGGCGGGGCGCTGTTGCTCCAGCTGACCATCGCGCTGGTTATCGTCCGGGTGCCCTTTGTATGGGACATCATTGGCCTCGCCAACCAGGGTGTGATGGCGATTGAAAAAGCGAGCCTAGTCGGATCATCCTATATGTTCGGCTATGTCGGCGGGGCGGAATTGCCCTTCGTGCTGAAAGAGGGCGCGCAGCCGCCGCTGATCATTGCCTTCCAGATTCTGCCTCTGGTCATCGTGTTCTCGGCGCTGTCGGCTTTGCTGTGGCACTGGGGCGTGCTCGCGTGGATTGTCCGCGGCCTGTCCTGGGCGCTGCGCAAGACCATGGGTGTCAGCGGTGTGGTTGGCCTTAGCGGCGGGGCAAATATCTTCCTCGGCGTGGTCGAATCACCGCTGGTCTTGCGCGCCTATTTCGAGAAGATGAGCCGTGGCGAACTGTTCATGGTGATGGTGCTGCCGATGGCGACCATCTCGGGTGCGATTCTCATTCTCTACGCCTCGACCCTGTCGCAGGCGGTTCCCAACGCGGTCGGCCATATGATCTCCGCATCGCTGATTTCGCTACCCGCCGCGATACTGGTCGCCCGCCTGATGGTACCGGGCAACGGCAGGACCGAGGCCAGCGACAAGCAGCCGGGGCTGAAATATGACGGCAGCATCGACGCGCTTGTCCGCGGAACCATGGAAGGCGTGCAGGTGTTTCTGGCGGTTATCGGGATCATCCTGGTGGTGTTCGCGCTGGTCGCTCTGGCCGACCAGATATTGACGGTCTTGCCTTATGTTGATGGTCAGGCGGTGACGATCAAACGCGCCTTCGGCTGGCTGTTCGCGCCGCTGATGTGGACGCTCGGCGTGCCGTGGGATCAGGCGCCTGCCGCTGGCGCTTTGATGGGGACCAAGACGATCCTCAACGAATATGTCGCTTATCTTGATCTGGCGGCTATCCCCGAGGGGACATTTGATCCGCGCAGCCAGTTGATCGTCGTCTACGCGCTTTGCGGTTTTGCCAATCTTGCCAGCGTCGGCTTGCTGGTCTCGACCATCGGGACGCTCGCGCCATCACGACGGGCGGAGGTCGCAGGACTCGGCGTGAAAAGCTGGATCGCCGGCAATTGCGCCACCGCCATGACCGGAGCTGTCATCGGTCTGGTGAGCTTTGGGTGAGGGGGAACTATGCTTGATTCCAGGATAAGGCCGCTGATTGATCCGCCGCTCAATGCCGTTGGCAAGGCGCTGGCCCGATCCGGCATCACCGCCAACCAAGTCACCCTGGCTGGCGCGATGATCGGCATCGGGGCAGGCGTGGCCATCGGCTTCCGCTATTATCTGCTCGGTCTGGCGCTGGTGCTCTTGAGCCGGGTGCTTGACGGACTCGATGGTGCGGTCGCGCGCGCGACGAAGCAGTCTGATTTCGGCGGCTATCTTGATATCGTCGCCGATTTTGCTTTCTACGTCGCGGTGCCGCTCGGCTTCGGTTTTGCCGTCTCAGCCAATCTTCCCCTTGCGATGATATTGATCGCCAGCTTCACCCTGACCGGTATCAGCTTTCTCGCTTATGCGGTGATGGCGGCCAAAGCGGGCCGTGAAACCGAAGCCCACGGCAAGAAGAGCTTCTTCTACAATACAGGCCTCGCCGAAGGCACAGAGACTATCGCCGCCTTTGTCCTGATGTGCCTGTTGCCCCAATATTTTGCCGTTATCGCTGCGATCTATTCGGCGATGTGCGTGATCACTGTAATCCAGCGGACCATAGCTGCGAAAGTGGACTTTCCCTGAAAAGTCCGTGCGTTGCCTGGTCCGGATGAGGGGCGCGCGAATCGATCTTGTCTTTTTGATCTTCGCAAACTAACAGCCCGCTATGATCGCTTTTCGCCGCCTATTCAGAGCCTATCCGTGCCTGTTGGCACTGGTCTGCTTTGCTGCACTGGCGATGAAAATACTGGTGCCGCCCGGCTATATGGTCAACCAGGATACAAAGACCTTCACCGTGAAAATATGCAACGGCATCGGCAACGCGGAAACGACAATCGAAATTCCGTTCGGGCCGAAGACCGCCGGGAAGGAAAAGCATGATGGCGCGGGCGATCCGTCGGGTACGACATGTTCCTTCGCCGGATTCTCGCAACTGGTCGCCACGGGCGCCGACCCGATCCAGCTTGTTCTTGCGATATTGTTCATTCTGCTCGCCGGATTGCAACTGCTGCAAATGCCGTTGCCCGGTGTCGCCGATCGCCTGCGGCCGCCGCTTCGTGGCCCTCCTGTCATAGCCTGACAAATCCGGAGCTGTTCGTTGACCCGTGCGGGTCATGGCGCTCCCCAATCAATATTCTTCTGTTCAATATGTATCGGATGCGTCATTCTTTGGCGTGGGCCGGGCAAATTCAGGCTTATCAATATGACCAAAATCTCTGTTTCGCGCATCGCTCTGGCGTGCGCTCTTACTACTCTTTCCGTTCCCGCCATGGCCGATGATGCCGCAAGCGAGAGCGATCGCGGTACAAATACCATCATCGTGACAGGCACGCGTGTCGCGGATGAAGCGCAGGCCGCCGCCAACAAGACGCCGGGCGGCACGGATATTGTCAGCCACGAAGATTATGTCGACAAGTCACTGGTGTCGTTGCGCGATGCTTTGGCCTTTTCTCCCGGTATCTATCTGCAACCGCGCTATGGTCAGGAAGTGCGCATTTCCATTCGCGGTTCCGGTCTGAGCCGCGGCTTCCACATGCGCGGCCTGACCTTGTTGCAGGATGGCATTCCGATCAATCTGGCCGATGACAATGGCGACTTTCAGGAACTCGAGCCGTCCTTCTTCGACCATCTCGAGGTCTATCGCGGTGCCAACGCCCTGCGCTTCGGATCCGGTACATTGGGCGGTGCGATCAACGGGGTGACTCCTACCGGCAGGACGGCAGAGGGAGTATATCTGCGTGGTGATATCGGCAGTTTCGACAGCTATCGCGGATTATTATCCTTCGGCGCCAGCAAGGGGGCCGGAGATGTCTGGGCGGCGATCAGCACCGATACATCGGATGGCGACCGCGATCATGCCAAGCGGGACAGCTTGCGCTTTCACGGCAATGTCGGTCTCGAAATCTCGCCGACGGTAAAGACGCGCTTCTACGCCAGCTATAATAATATAGATCAGGAAATCCCTGGTGCATTGAATTTTGAGGACGCGCTGAACGATCCGACGAAGGGCAATTTCGTCAATGATCAGGCCCGCGATATCGAATCGCTGCGTCTTCAGAACCGGACCAGTTTTGATTTCGGTGCAGCGAAACTGGAAGCAGGCGTCTTCCTGAACGTGAAATCACTTTACCACCCGATTTTCCAGGTTGTGGATCAGGATTCAGTTGATCGGGGAGGCTTCTTCCGTCTCGATTATATGTCCGGCCCGTTCGAATTGACGGTAGGCGGAGAGATGCGCTTTGGCACCGTCAAATCAAAGCGGTTCGTCAATATAGATGGCGAGCGGGGGGCGCTTGCCTTTGATGCGGACCAGAAGGCCCGGACCGCCAATCTCTATGCCGAGTTGCGGCTGAAGGCGACCGACCGTCTCAGTCTTGTTGCTGGGGGGATTTATGCCGACGGCTATCGCCAGCAGCAGGAGAATTTCAACAGCTTCGCCGGCGGGCCACGCGACATATTCGCGCGCGCGGAGTTCGATGCATTTTCGCCCAAATTCGGACTGCTCTACGAAGCCAATGAGGATCTCCAGTTTTTCGCCAATTATAGCCGCTCGGCGGAATTCCCGGGCTTCATCGAGCTGGCGCAGATCAGCCAGTTTGTTCCGGTCGAGGCGCAAACGGCGTGGACGGCAGAAATCGGAACAAGAGGAACGGCAGGTGCGTTCAGCTGGGATCTCGCCATCTATCGCGCCGATCTGAACGGAGAATTGCTGCAATTCAATATTGGCCCGGACATTCCCGCATCGACGTTCAATGCGGGTCGCACACGGCATCAGGGCATCGAGGCGGGACTGACCTTTGAACCGACCGAATGGCTGCGCATTCGTCAGACCTACCAATATAGTGATTTTGCCTTCCGCGATGACGCGCAATTCGGCGACAACCGCCTGCCGGTTGTCCCGCGCCATGCCTATCGCGGCGAGATCCGGCTCGGCACCGATGCCATGCATATTGCGCCGAGTATCGAATGGGTGCCGGAAGGGGCCTTTGCCGATTATAGCAACAGCCTGCGCGTGTCCGGCTATGCGATGATCGGTCTTACCGCAGGCTATAATGTGACAGACGGCGTCGACCTGTTTCTCGATGCACGAAACCTGACCGACAAGAACGCTATTGGCGACATTAGTGCGGTGATCAGCGCAACGCCGGCTTCCGTCATCTACAACCCGGTCGAACGACGCGCCGTTTTCGGCGGCGTCCGTGCCCGTTTCTAGGGGGATAGAAAATGACCAAGGCCGCGCTCTATCGCTTCATCTGGCGCCTGCACATGTGGGCGGGACTGTTCGTCATCCCGTTCATTCTGATCCTTTCGATCACCGGCTCGATCTTCCTGTTCAAGCCGCAGCTCGACAAGTGGCAGGAAAGCGATTGGCGCGGCCTTTCGGTGACGCAGGCGGTGTCACCGGACGCGCAACTGGCGACGGCAATGGCGGCGGTGCCCGGCGCCACATTCCACAGCTATCGTCTCCCGCAGGCCAAAGACGACGCTGCGGTCATCCATGTCGGGCTGGCGGGCGGCAAGGAGGTGCGGGACATTTATGTCGCGCCATCCGGGCAACTGCTGGCGATTGTCGATCCCGAAGCGATGATCAGCGCCACCGTAAGGCGTTTTCACGGCACATTGCTGATGGGCAAATTCGGATCGACCCTGGTCGAGATTGCCGCCACGCTCGCCATCATGATGATCCTTTCCGGATTATTCCTGTGGTGGCCACGCTCTACCGGCGCGAGCAGGCCATCTTCGGGGCGTTTCTGGCCTCGCCTTAAAGGGGGTGCCAGGCAATTCTGGCGCGATCTGCATGCGGTGACCGGCTTCTGGGTGGCAGGATTGGCGCTGCTTTTGCTGTTCAGCGGCCTGCCGTGGACCGACAACTGGGGTTCGGTGATCAAATCGGTCCGCAGCGAAATGGGCTGGGTCGACAGCAAGCCGCAGGATTGGCAAGGCGGGGATGATGCCCCGGCTGTCCAGCATCAGGGCCATGACCATCAGGCGATGCTCGACGCACAACAACAGAGCGGACCTGTACCAGCACCGGAAAATGCCATGACGCTTGGCGACATCGTGCATCTGGCGGGCAAAGAGGATATGGCCTTCCCGGCTCTGGTCCAGCCACCCGGCGCGCCGTCCCGTTTCGGGCCGCCCAATGGTGATGTCTGGAAACTGACCAGCGAGGCACAAAACCGGCCCCTGATCCGCAATATTCTCTATGATCCGCAAAGCGGCGCGGTCGTCAGCCGCACCGGTTTTGCCGACAAGCATATTGCCGACCGGATCATCAACTATGGCATCGCATGGCACGAGGGGCAGCTGTTCGGCTGGATCAACCAGCTCGTCGGGCTGCTGACCGCACTCGCGCTGATCACGATAGCGGTGAGCGGCACCAGAATGTGGTGGAAGAAACGGCCATCGAGAGCAGCGAAAGGGGGTGCCTAGGGCGACCGGATTATCGACCCATGATCCGCCAACATATCTTGACGCGCCAGAAGCGCTAAGCCATGCGCAGCCCATGCGATTTTTCTCCGATAATGCTGCGTCTGTGCACCCCAGGTTGCTGGAATCGCTGGTCGAAGCGAATGCGCAAGACACCGCCTATGACGGCGACAGGCTGAGCGGGCAACTTAACGGCGCTTTCTCCGACCTGTTCGAAACGGAGGTCGAGGCTTTGTGGGTGGCGACCGGCACGGCGGCCAATTCTTTGGCGCTCGCCGCGATGTGCAAGCCGCATCAGGGCGTGATCTGTCACCGCGAAGCCCATATCGAGCAGGACGAAGCCGGTGCGCCGGGTTTCTTCACTGGCGGCGCGAAGCTGATGCTGCTCGACGGGGAGGGCGCAAAACTCTCTCCCGAAAGCGTCGAGGCCTATTGCGCGGCGATCCGCGACGATGTCCATCAGGTCCAGCCTGCTGCCGTTTCGATTACCAATGCCAGCGAATGCGGCATGGTCTATCGCCCCGATGAAGTTGCTGGCCTCGCCGAAGTCTGCAAGGCGCGGGGTCTCGGCCTGCACATGGACGGCGCGCGTTTTGCCAATGCGGTGGCAACGCTCAGCTGCTCGCCCGCCGATCTGACCTGGAAAGCCGGTGTCGATGCGCTGAGCTTCGGCTTTGTGAAAAATGGCGGGATGAGTGCGGAGGCTTTGATATTTTTTGATCGTGAGCTGGCCGCCGATACCCATTATCGCCGCAAACGCGCCGGGCATCTTCAGTCCAAGGGGCGTTTTCTTGCAGCGCAGATATTGGCGATGCTCGAGGATGACCTGTGGCTCGACAATGCCCGCGCCGCCAATAGGGGCGCGCAGATCATTGCCAAGGCCGCTGGCGACCGATTGATCTATCCGGTCGAGGCGAACGAGGTCTTTATCAGATTGTCGGCAGACGAAGCGGCAAAGCTGCGTGCTGCCGGATTTGATTTCTACGACTGGGGCGCAGGGCAGGCGCGGCTGGTGACGAGCTGGAACCAGAGCGAGGCGCATATCCGTCCGCTCGCCAATGCGATTGCCGCCCTGTGAGCGAGGACGAGCGCGGCGAAGTCAGTCTGCTCACGCCCCGTATCCTGATCCCCTTTCTGCTGGTCTCTCTGATCTGGGGATCGACCTGGCTGGTGATCAAGGATCAGATTTCCGAAGTGCCGCCCGGATGGTCGGTCAGTTACCGCTTTATCGTTGCCGCTGCCGCCATGTTCGTGCTGGTGGGCTATAAGCGGCTGTCGTTCCGGCTCGATCGCACCGGCTATCTGTTCGCCCTCATTCTCGGGCTGTTCCAGTTCAGCTTCAATTTCAACTTTGTCTATAATGCTGAACGGTTCATCACCTCGGGACTGGTGGCGGTATTATTCGCGCTGTTGATGGTGCCGAATGCGATTTTTGGCCGGATCTTTCTGGGCCACAAGATTACCGCCCCGTTTCTCGGGGGATCGGCGATTGCGGCGGCCGGGATCGCGATGCTGTTCTGGCATGAATATCGTGCGTCTCCGGCCAGTCTGGAACAGGTGTTGCTGGGTGCTACGCTGACCTTTGGCGGCATTTTGTCGGCGTCAATTGCCAATGTCATGCAGGCAGGAAAACGGCTAAAACCCTATCCGATCATCACGGTCCTCGCTTGGGCGATGCTCTTTGGCGCCTTGATCAACGTCGCGCTATCCTGGATCACGGTCGGTCCGCCAGTCTATGAAATGCGAGCGGCTTACTGGGGCGGCATAATCTATCTCGGCGTTATCGGGTCGGTCGTGACCTTCCCGCTCTATTTTGCGATGATCCGCGAAATCGGTCCGGGCAAGGCGGCCTATTCCAGCGTATTGGTGCCGGTGGTGGCGATGATATTGTCGACGATTTTCGAGGATTATGTCTGGACCTGGCTGCCGGCTGGCGGCGCGGTTCTGGCGATGCTCGGACTGCTGGTGGCGCTGCGGGCGCGCAAGCCGAAGACGCCGCGGATTTCTGGCTGAATCTCAGTCCAGCAGCGATTGCAGCCCTGCTTTATAATCCGGATATCGTGGCTCCCAACGGAGCAATCGCTTCGCCTTGCCATTGGCCACCCGCCGGTTTTCTTCATAAAATCCCAGCGCAGCTTGCGACAGATTGGCATCCTCCAGCGACAGCAACGGCGGAATATCCATGCCCAACAGCCGTGCGGCATGGGCAATGACCTGATGCTGCGGGGCCGGAAGATTGTCGGCAATATTATAAACACCAGCCGGACCATCGAGCGAAGCGATAATGGCGCTGACAATGTCATCGATATGGATGCGACTGAAGACTTGTTCCGGCATGTCAACACGCTTCCCTTTGCCGTCGCGCACCCGGGTCAGCGGACTGCGGCCCGGACCATATATGCCGGGCAGGCGGAAGACGTGCATATTGTCGCGTAAACCCTGCCAGCGCTGATCGGCCTCGCTGCGCGCCCTGCGGCGGCCCGAGCCAATGGGTGCGCTTTCGTCGACCCAGGCGCCGTCAACATCGCCATAAACGCCGGTAGAAGAAAGATAACCGCTCCATTGCTGAGAAGCGGATCGGATCGCTTCACCATAATGATCGAGCACCGGTTCGCTGTCATCATGGGCCGGTGGAACCGAAGACAGTATATGCGTGGCCTCCGACAGCGCCTCCAGAACAGCGGGCTCGTCATCGAAAGCAAGGCAACCATCCTGCGCTTCTCGGCGCGTTCCGGTTACGCTCCAGCCATCGCTGCGCAACCGCTCGGCCAGTCGCGAGGCGGTATAGCCCATTCCAAAGATCAGCATGTGGCGTGTCACAGCTTATTCTTTTTCCAGTTCGCCGGGGTTCAGCATTTGCGGGTTTTCGACATTGTCGGCTTTCCATTGCATCGCCATGCGCACCCTTGTTGCACCCGAGGGGTGATCGAAGAACAGCATTTCCTCGATCGGCCCTGGTTCGATCTTGCGGTATTCCGACAGTCGCATAGCCACCTTGGCAAAGCCGTCGGGTTCCCTGGCCGTATCGAGACCGAACCGGTCTGCTTCACTCTCGTTGATCCGGATCAGCGTATTAAATGCCGGGGTCGCGGCGAAGAAATAGAGCGTCAGGATCGCACTGAGTATCGGGATGGCGGCGGGATCGGAAATGCTTCTGACGCCCCATTTTTTGCCATGGCGATTGATCAACCGCGGGGCGAAGCGGGCGGTGAGGAATAGTCCAAGCGCCATGATCAACGCCAGAATGAAAACCGTGCGCCATGAATGGCCCAGAACATAATGGCCCAGTTCATGGCCCATCACCGCCGCGACTTCATCGGGACCGGTGCGTTCGAGCAGATTGTCGTTCAGCGAAATCCGGATCGTCGGTCCGATACCGGAAACATTGGCCGATATACGTTTATGCTGTTTGGACTGGTCGAACACGTAGATATGGTCTGCAGGAATATCATATTGCGCCGCCATGGCGACGATCCGGTCCCGTATAGGCCCTTCTTCCATGTCGCTATAGTCATTGAACAATGGAGAAATGAACACCGGCCCCAGCAGCATCCCGATGAACAGGAAGATCGAAATAACGCCGGTTCCCCAAATCCACCACGTCTTGGGAGCCCGACGGATGACGGCAAAAATTGCCATGATCAGCAGCGGAACTATGATCAGCGAGATCAGGAGACCGATCATTTGCTCGCCAAACCAGGCACCGAAGCTCTGGTTCAGCAGGCCATATTGCTGCTCGCGGAAGAAGCCGGTGTAGATCGTCCAGGGAAGGGTGAGCAGAAATCCGGCAAGCACATAGGGCAGGGCATAAAGCGCGGGTTGCAGCCATATATGTCTGGTCACCCGTTCTGCCCAGTCCCGGAAGCGGGCGGAGAAGCGTGACTTCAGGATCAAAAGATCGACGAATATCCCGACCAGCGCGCCCCACAGGATCAGCCAATAGCCGCCCTCGAAATAGCTGTTGGATTTTTCCAGTTCGGCACCTTGCAACGTGTCGATATAGGCGCGACTGGCTTGTTCGACGTCAAAGACGGTGCTGCCGGATTGCGCGAAAAGCATTTCCGCTGGCAGACCGGCGATCGACAGGACGGTTATAAAGAACAGCAATAATCTGAACATGACCCACTCCCTTTTGTCCAAGCCATAAACGCAATTGCGCGGGGTGCAAATGGCTCTTATGGCAAGGCCCATGTTAGATATTCAAAAAGCCCCGAATGATGAAATGGCCGATGCTGCTTTGGCTGCCAAGGATCCCGCTACCATCCGCCGCGAGGATTATCGGCCACCGGTCTGGTTCATTCCGGAAATCGAACTCGATTTTGATCTGGATCTGGAGCGGACATTGGTGCGTTCGAAACTGGATGTTCGGCGCTCGAAAAGCGCAAAACCGGACGAGCCTCTGATATTGCAGGGTGATGATATCATGCCGGTTGCGGTCAAGGTGGATGGCGTAGCTTTCACCAACTGGAAACTGGTCGAGGGAGATTTGGTCCTGGCGCTGACCGGTGCGGCCTATATCGTAGAGATTGAAGTGGAACTTGATCCCTCGACCAACACCCAGCTGATGGGCCTCTATGCCTCGAATGACATGCTGTGTACGCAATGCGAGGCAGAAGGGTTCCGGCGAATCACGTTCGCGCCCGACCGGCCCGATGTGCTCAGTCGCTATCAGGTGCGGATGGAAGCCGACAAGGCGAAATTCCCGGTGCTGCTGTGCAACGGGGACAAGGTCGCCGAAGGTGAGGGTGAAAATGGCCGCCACTGGGTGCAGTGGAATGATCCTTGGCCCAAGCCGAGCTATCTCTTCGCGCTGGTCGCAGGCGATCTGGTGTCCAATACTGACAGTTTCACCACCCGTTCGGGCAAGCCGGTCGAACTCAATATCTGGATACGCGACGGCGATCTCGATCGCACCGGTCACGCCATGCAGGCGCTCAAGGATGCGATGCGCTGGGACGAGGAAAGCTATGGCCGCGAATATGATCTTGGCCTGTTCAACATCGTCGCGGTCAATGATTTCAATATGGGGGCGATGGAGAACAAGGGCCTGAATATCTTCAATTCGCGCTATATTCTCGCCGATCCCGAAGTCGCCACCGACGCCGACTATGACGGTATCGAAGGCGTGGTTGCGCATGAATATTTCCACAATTGGTCCGGAAACAGAGTGACTTGTCGCGACTGGTTTCAGCTCAGTCTGAAGGAGGGGTTTACCGTCTATCGCGACCAGAGCTTCTCCGCGGACATGGGCTCCGCCGCGCTGAAGCGGATCGAGGATGTACGAATCCTGCGCGCCGCGCAATTCCCCGAAGATGCCGGTCCATTGGCCCATCCGATCCGGCCGGAAAGCTATCAGGAAATATCCAATTTCTACACCGCGACCATCTATAACAAGGGCGCGGAAGTCATCCGGATGATGAACACGCTGATGGGGCCGGAAAATTTCCGCAAGGGCACCGATCTCTATTTTGACCGGCACGACGGCGAAGCGGCGACCTGCGAGGATTTTGTCACCGCGATGGAAGATGGCGGCGGAATCGATTTGAAACAGTTCCGCAAATGGTATGAAACGCCGGGCACGCCAAGGGTGACCGCGAAGCTGTCCCATGATCCGCAAACCGGTACCGCGACTCTTCAACTCAAGCAGAAGATTGCCCAGAGAGGGGAAATGCCGAAGCCTTCGGAACTGCTCATCCCCCTGCGGACCGCACTGCTCGATCCGGAAACCGGCGCGCATCAGGGCGAACAGTTGCTGCTGCTCGATCAGGCAGACCAAAGCTTTGTTCTCGAGGGCTACAAGGATCACCCGATCCTGTCGATCAACCGCGGTTTTTCCGCGCCGATCATATTGGAAAGCGATCAGACCGCCGAGGAACTGGCCTTCCTGTCGGCTCATGATGATGATCCATTCGCACGGTTCGAGGCGGTGCAACGCCTGATGACCGGCTATTTGACCGCAAAGGTGTCGGGCACCCCGGTTGACCGCGATATTATCCTGCAGGCGGTCGCGAAAATACTCGCCGACAAGACCATCGATCCGGCCTTTCTCGCCGAACTGATCCTGTTGCCCAGTGAAGCCTTTCTCGGTGACCAGATGGCCGAGGTCGATCCGCAGGCAATCCATGACGAACGCGAAAAACTGCGCGGGAAAATTGCGGTGCAGTTCGAAAAGCAGTTTCGCAAACTCTACAAGAGCTGCTGGCCGGGCGAATTCTCGCTCGATGCCGAAGCACGGGCGAAGCGCAAATTGCGGAATGTCACTCTGGGCTATCTGGCCGCTTCGTACACCGACGATGCAGCAGATGTCGCTTTCGGACAATATTGCGAGGCGGACAATATGACCGCCATGCAGGGTGCGCTGGCCGTATTATCCCATCTCGACACCGACAAACGCAGCGCTGCTTTTGATAATTTCTACAAGAAATTCAAAGGCAATCCGCTGGTTCTTGATAAATGGTTCAGCTTGCAATCGATGTCGCAACGCGGCGATACCTTGAAAAGGGTGCAAGGCCTGTCGCGCCATCCCGATTTCACCCTGTCCAATCCCAACCGCGTGCGCGCGCTCTATGGCGCGTTCACCGGCAATCAGGTCCGGTTCCACGATCCGTCGGGCAAGGGCTACATCATGATCGCCGATATGGTGATCGCTCTCGACAAGCAAAATCCGCAAACCGCGGCGCGGTTCATCCCGCCTCTGGGACGCTGGCGGCGTTACGAACGCGGACGGTCCGAACTGATGCGGCTGGCGCTAGAAAAAATCGCGGCGCAGCCGGATCTGTCGAAGGATGTTGCCGAACAGGTCCACAAAAGCCTTGCTTGATATCACGACATCTCCCCTGCTCGATGGCGCGAAACACGGTTTTCTCGGCCGGGCAGGGGGTGTTTCGAAGGGTGTCTATGCCGGACTGAATGTCGGTCTCGGCAGCGACGATGATCGCGAGGCCATCATGGAAAACCGGCGGCTGGCGGTCGAAGGACTGATGCCGGGCGGCGAACTGGTCACCGTACATCAGGTGCACAGCGCCGACGTCGTGACGGTGACCGGCCCCTTGCCGCTCGACCAGCGCCCGCACGCCGATGCGATGGTTACCGACCAGCCGAACCTCTTGCTCGGCATATTGACCGCCGATTGCGTGCCGGTGCTGTTCCATGATTCGCAAGCCCATGTTATCGGGGCGGCCCATGCGGGATGGAAGGGAGCACTGGCCGGCGTGACCGACAATGTTCTCACTGCGATGGAAGCGCTCGGTTCGGATCGAGCCAATATCGCCTGCGCCATCGGCCCCTGTATCGCGCAAGCCAGCTATGAAGTGGATGCGGCCTTCCGTACACGCTTCATCGAAGCCGATCCGGATAACGACCGTTTCTTCGTGGCGGGCAAACCGGAGCATTTCCAGTTTGATATCGAGGATTATGTCGCTGCCCGGCTGCAGAAAGCAGGCATTGCCAAAATCGATAAAACGGACCTCGATACCTACGCCGGGGAAGATCGCTATTTCAGCTACCGCCGGTCTTGTCATCGCAATGAACCGGGATATGGACGACAGATTTCGCTACTCGGTCTGACTGAATAATATTGATTTATGGGGTCACCCCAGCAAAGGCTGGGGCCTGAACCGATCTGGCCTCCAAGAAAGACTATTCGGTTCATGCTGCCAGTCCATGCTGGCATCACGGGGGAACAGGAGAGGACATGAACGCAAAACGCATCGGTCTATGGGCGGGGCTCGCCGTGTTTATTGCCATGTTGCTCGCGCCCACTCCTCTGTCAATGTCGGTTACCGCCTGGCGCGTCGCCGCGCTGACACTGTTGATGGCGACCTGGTGGATGACACAGGCGATACCGCTGACAGCGACCGCCTTGCTGCCCTTTCTGGCGCTGCCGACAATGGATGTGATGACGGCAGGGGAAACCGCCAGCCAATATTATTCGCCGATTCTGTTTCTCATCCTCGGTGGAGCGTTCCTGGCGTTGGCAATTGAACGTGTCGGCCTGCATCGGCGTCTGGCTCTGGCGATTATCGGTCTGTCGGGGAAAAGCGCATGGGGCATCTTGTTTGCCTTCATGATTGCGACCGCCTTGCTCAGCATGCTGATCTCCAACACCTCGTCGACGCTGATCATGATCCCGATAGCGGTGGCGGTATTGGTTGCGGGCGGCGTCAAGGATGGCGAAACCGACGGCTTTGCCGGAGCGCTGGTCATGGGCGTGGCCTTTGCCGCATCGATCGGCGGACTGGGAACGCTGGTTGGCAGTCCCACCAATGCGATTGCCGCCGGCCTGATCAACAAGACATTGGGCATGCAACTCGATTTTCTCAGCTGGCTGAAATTCGGCATCCCGATCGTGATCATCGGCATCCCCGCTCTTGCGATCATTCTCATTGCTGTTCAAAAGGTTGGGCGGCATAGTTTCGACGGTGTGAAGGCAAAGCTGGCGATCGGTTCGCCGGGGCCATGGAGTGTACCGGAGAAGCGCGTCGTCCCGGTCGTCGCGATCGTTGTTCTCGGCTGGTTGCTCCTCCCGCAAATCAAGACATTATTCCCCGAAGGCGCTCTGCATGACGGCAGCATTGCGATCGTCGGCGGTCTGTTACTGTTCATGCTGCCCGATGGCACCGGTCGGCGTCTGCTCAACTGGGACGAAGCAGACAAGGCGCCTTGGGGCGTGATCATGATGTTCGGTGGTGGTCTCGCGCTGGCCGCGGGAATTATCGAATCCGGTCTGGCAGAATGGCTGGGCGGCGCGCTCGAGCCGCTGCAGTCCGTACCGGTGCTGATTATTGCCATTGCGCTGGTCGCGCTGGTCATATTGGTAACCGAATTTGCCTCCAATGTCGCCACCGCCAGCGGGATCATGCCGGTGGTCGCCAGCCTGATCCTCGCGACCGGCGTCGATCCCGTGCTGCTGGCGGTGCCCGCGGCGATGGCAGCGAGCTGGGGATTCATGTTGCCAAGCGGGACCGGACCCAATGCGATTGCCTGGTCGACCGGTCATATCGAGTTGCCGAAAATGCTGAAGTCCGGCCTGCTGCTCGATCTCGCGGGCATCCCGATCATAATCGGATGCGTATGGTTGGTTTCCATTGTAACCAGTTAGATTTTGAGGCATGACTTTATCGACATTCATCGCTGTGGAGAGATAGAATATGGCAGAGCAAAATGATCCAACGGCGGCCGTGCCGGTCACCCGCCGGATGCCCAAGGCACCCATAGAAAAAATTGGCGGACGCAAGCTGAAGCCGGCGACGTTGATGATGGGGCATGGCTATGATCCGGAACTTTCGGAAGGCGCGCTCAAGCCACCAATTTTTCTGACCTCGACCTTTGCCTTTGAAAATGCCGCCGCCGGCAAACGGTTTTTTGAAGGGATTACCGGCAAGCGCCCCGGTGGTTCGGACGGTCTGGTCTATTCACGTTTCAACGGCCCCAACCAGGAGATATTGGAAGACCGGTTGAGTGTCTGGGACGAAGCCGAGGATGCACTGGTATTTTCCAGTGGGATGTCGGCGATTGCCACGGTCGTGCTGGCCAATGTCAATCAGGGCGATGTCGTCGTTCACAGCGGGCCGCTCTATGCCGCGACCGAAACGTTGATCAATCAGATATTGGGACGCTTTGGTGTAACTTTCCTTGACTTTCCGGCGGGTGCCACGCCTTCCGAAGTTGCTGTGATACTCGAACAGGCCAAGCAGCAGGCAGCAGCCAATGGCGGCAAGGTGGCGATCATCTATCTCGAAAGTCCGGCCAACCCGACCAATGCGCTGGTCGATATTGAAGGTGTCGCTACGGCTCGCAAGCAGGTTTTCGGCGATGATGGTGCGCCGCCGATAGCGATTGATAACACGTTTCTGGGGCCGCTTTGGCAGCAACCGCTCAAACATGGTGCGGATATAGTGATTTACAGTCTGACCAAATATGTCGGGGGGCACAGCGATCTGGTTGCCGGCGGCGTATTGGGCGGCAAGGCCTATATGGACCCGATTCGCGCCATCCGGAATGTCATTGGAACGATATGCGACCCGAACACCGCATGGATGCTTATGCGCAGTCTCGAGACATTGGAACTGCGTATGACCCGCGCCGGCGAAAATGCCGAAAAGGTCTGCGCGTTTCTGCGCGACCATCCCAAGGTCGAGGGACTGGGCTATCTCGGCTTTATCGCGGACGAAGGCCAGAAGGATATCTATAATCGCCATTGCAGCGGCGCCGGATCCACCTTCTCCGTCTTCATCAAGGGCGGTGAAGCGGAGGCGTTCCGATTCCTCGACGCCATGAAAATCGCCAAGCTGGCAGTCAGTCTGGGCGGCACCGAAACGCTGGCCAGTCTGCCCGCCGCGATGACTCACCTCTCGGTCCCTGACGAACGCAAGGCCGCGCTCGGCATCACCGATAATCTGGTGCGGATATCAATTGGCGTCGAGGACCCGGACGACCTGATCGCCGATTTTGATCAGGCGCTGGCGGCTGTGTGAAGCCTCTGCTGTGCGTTTGCAGGAACATACCGTGCGATCCATAGCAATGCTTGTTCCGTGACGGGGTGCCCCCGGATATAACAGAAGCGTTGAAATGACACCGATTTTGGCCGGAGCAAAGATTTTTCGACACCCAGATGAAGCAGGCCAAACCGTATCAAAAAGGCTGCCGGGGAGCGAAAGACGATAGGAAGGCTGCAAAAAGTCACTCACTGTCCGCAGCCCGCAGCAATGGCGAAGCGCATTTAAATCGGTATTGACGATCTGGACGACCCGATCGCCGGTTTTCCTATTGGGGGTTCATAGGCCAGGGCCAATAGGGGTGACGTCAGCCGACGAACGCTGCTGGCCTGCTGTGTCGAACCGAGGTTCCCGGCCCATGCTCCAGTTCTTCTGCATACGCACCTTAGGGTTGGGTGCGCACCAGATTTCTCCGGTGGCATCAATAGCTGTGACCCAGATTAGATTATGTTCAGGACCATAGTCGATTATGCCGTGTGCAAGGCCATTGCCGCGGTCTACAACGAATACCGGCAACTGTGTAAAGGCCATCGACCTGCTCCGTTTGATGTGCCCTGTCGCCTGATACGGGCACACTGATATATTATCTTGATCGCCTTTCCGGATCGCGGGACCAGACCGGTGGAATCCATCGTCTCGGCGGCGGGGTTGCTGCTGGATCCACCATGACTGGTGACTGTTGAAAATGGTTCCGGGACCGCCTGACCATCAGGAGCCAGCGTCTGGTATACATCATTTTCATCCGATCTATCCGTCAATTTTTCCTCCTGCCAGGAATGTCGCTTTTCGACCGAGTAACGCTGCCAACCTTGTGAGGTTCCCGATGGCGCGAAGTTTCCGACCCAGAGCCGATGTCCCCGGAAGAGTTCGGTCTTTCCTTGAGCAGCGCCGATCAGACATCTTGCCGAACGAACACAACTCAACTGCAGCAATCAGCGGCGCCCGGTTTCATACTCGCTTGAAAGGCCATACTCAGCGTCTTGTCGCCGGTAGAACAGACGGGAAATCGAATGTTCGCTGCAAGCGTCACGGAATTAAATCCGCGTCTTTGAGTCAGGTTCCATCAGTTGCGCTGCCGCAACATTGGCTCGGTCTTGACCAAAATATCTGCCTTATTGCTATTGCTGCACATCAATCGACAGGACTTCAATAGCATCCTCGCGACCTGCAAAGTCAGCATAGTCGCCCGGTTCCAGTCCGATGAGGGCGCGGCTGATCGGCGCGGAAAAGGATACCAGCGCGCGCCCCGGATCCGCTTCGTCATCGCCGACAATGGCCAGCGATTTCTCCGTGCCGTTGAGCAGGAACGTCACTCTGGTGCCAAATTCTACCTTTGCCCCGCTCGGCACTGGCGGCAGCTCCGCTGTCGATTGCCGTGTGTTCCAGTAACGCAAGTCTCGTTTGGCAATTTTGAGCGCGGTTTCGTCAGTGATCGCAGCAACATCCGCCTGTAATTTGGCCACACGATCCTTGATCATCTGCAAGCCACGCGCCGTGACAAGATTGGGGCCGACCGGAATGGGCAGCTCGAACTTGGGTTCAAGATGTTCGTCATCACCTTCTCTTCGGAACGCAACGCTCATCGGTCAGGTTCCAGACGTTTTGGGCGTTACCCAGATAGAGACCGGCACGACAAATTTTCCATGCGCGGGCGTGCCGACGTCAATGCGCTCGGCGGTGACCCGTTCGCCGGTTTCCAGGCTGAAGGATATCCAGGGTTTTGGCATACGGCCAAAGGTCATTTTCTGGATCGGTTGACCGGTGGTGCTGTTCATGATGGTCGCGATAATAGCCATGCCGAGGCGCTTGCGATGGATGCGCCGGACTGTCAACCATGCGGTGACACTCTGCAACCGGACCATCAGCCATTCGGTATCGTATCGGGCCGAATATAGGGAAACATATGCGGTATATAGTCTGCTTTGCCGAGTTCGACCCCTTTGCTGCGCAATATCGCGTAGGCGGCCATCAGGTGGAAATAAAACTGGCCCAGCGTCCAGTCGCGGGCATATTGTTCTGCGGTCAGATCCAAAACCATGCCGTTCGGAAGCTCGTGCGCGATGGGTTCGTTCGGATCTTTGTCGAGCGCGTCGGAGGCAAGCCCCTTCAGCAACGTGATGGTTTGCTCGATCCGTGCCTTTGCATCCGCGAAGGTCCCGGGCTTTTCTCCTCCATTGCGTCCCTCATCTACAAGCGCACTGATCGAAGCGGGGAAGGCCTCTCCTTGCAGCCGGTAAACCGCTTCTTGCGCCTGTACGCAGGCGAATCGAATCTGGGTGGGCAAGGGAAACATATCGGGTGCGAGACGGGCGGAAAGCAGTGAGGCTACTTCTGCTTCCGGCAGTTGTTCCTGTGCCTTTTCGAGCCAGCCCGAAAGAGCTTTCAGCATTTGTGTATAGGTCGGGACGAGGAGCTTCGTTAGCGACATGTCTTTTTATCTCCAGAATTGAATTTGCTGGTGGGCGATCTCGTTCTTTTGATTCGCCGTTGTCCGGCTGTCCATAGTAATTAGATTGCCGGGCATTGCGAAACCAGTCTCATGCTTTTTGTTCCAAGGTGCACTGCTTCTATCGACTAGCGCCAGTCGACGATTTTCCAGCCGCGCGCTTCGGCCATATGCCGTAACTTGGGCGTCGGGGTCGTTGCAATGGCTTCGTCGGCAAATTCCAGCATTGCCTGATCGCTGACATGATCGGAATAGGCGCGGACATGGGTTTCGCTACGCTGCCATCCCTGTTCCGCAAACAGGGCCTCGATCCGGCCAATCTTCGCATCATCATAGCAATTCTCGCCGATGATGTGCGGTCGCACGCGTCCTTGTTCATCGACCTCCAATTGTGTTCCGATCAGATGGTCAAAGCCAAGGCGTCGGGCAATGGCTTCGGCATAAAGTTCATAGGATGCCGTCACCAACACCAATGTCCGACCGGCAGCGCGATCCTCTTCGATCTGGTCGATCGCTTTCAGATGACGATTGGAGCGCAGCACGTGATCCGCGTAGCGTTCAATCAGCGGCTGCAAGTCCGAAACTTTGGGAGTACTGCCCAGCAACATCCTCTGATTAAAGGTTTTTAACTGACCGCGACTGATCAGCTGGAGGCCATAAGCCAGAAAGCCAAATGGCAAGAGGGGCAGGAAAATCAGACGCCATGGCGCTCTGGCAAAGACCATATAAAACAGAAATGGCGTATAAGTCCCGCGCACGGTGATCGTCCGGTCCATGTCGTAAAGTGATATTTTCTGCATGCCGTCCCGAAATGTCCGTTCACGGCCTCCATAGCAGCCCCCCGACAAATGCACCAAATATTTGAACGGTTTAATCTCTTGAGCTTTGTCGCAATTTCGGTCACCTATAGACACGATGTCAATGCCCAGTGATTTTGTCGAAGAGACGACCGAAGATGGAGCGGTTACGCTTCGTTTTTCTGGCGATCTGTCGATTGCCAATATGGGGGATATGCCCGAACGTTTGCGGGATTATCTGGGCAATGTGCAACGGCTGGATATTTCTGGCACGGATTATGTCGATACGGTTGGCGCTTGGCTTATTCACCGCACGGCACGGGACAGCGGGGCCGAAATTATTGGCGCTGATGACGACGCTCAGCGACTGATTGCCGCCGTCGCCAACGCAGATCAGGTGACCGATATCCGGCCGGATGCACCCAATCCGGTGTTGCGCGTGCTCAATGAAGTGGGCGAGGCCACCGTCATAGCCTTCACCACGCTGGCCGGACTGACCGGATTTTTCGGTGCGATCATTGTCGGCTTTGGGCGATTGATGCTGCATCCCGGCAGGATCAGATGGAACGCGGTAATTGCGCGATTCGACGTTGTCGGTGTTCGTGCACTCGGAATCATCGGACTGATGAGTTTTCTGATCGGGCTGGTGATCGCTCAACAGGGCGCTGTGCAGCTGCGCCAGTTCGGAGCAGAGGTGTTCACGGTCAATCTCGTTGGGCGGCTGACCATGCGAGAGCTTGGCGTGCTTATGACTGCTATCATGGTCGCTGGTCGCTCCGGCTCGGCCTTTGCGGCGCAAATCGGTACAATGAAGCTGACCGAAGAAATTGATGCCATGCGCACAATTGGCGTCTCGCCGGTTGAAGCGCTGGTGCTGCCGCGTTTCATCGCCGCCGTGATCATGCTTCCTTTGCTCGGATTCTATGCGTCGGTCGTGGCGATCATTGGTGGCGGTCTTTTGAGCTGGGTTGAACTGGACATTCCGCCGGCCACATTCTTCTCCCGCATTCGCGAAGTCGTTCCCCTGACCGATGTCTATGTCGGCCTGGTCAAGGCACCCGTCTTCGGAGCGATCATCGCGATCACCGGTTGTTATCAAGGGATGCAGGTCAAGGGCAATGCCGAGGATGTTGGCAAGCGGACGACGGCGGCCGTCGTCCAGGCAATTTTCCTCGTTATCGTGCTCGATGCCTTTTTCGCGGTCTTTTTTACCTGGATCGGATGGAATTGATGCTCGATTCGCAATCCACAGTCTACGACCCCGATTATGAAGGCCCGGTGATCAGCGTTCAGGGGCTGCGCAACAGCTTCGGCGATCAGGTGGTCCACGACAATCTTGATCTTGATGTGCGCCGCGGCGAGATTCTTGGGGTCGTCGGCGGATCGGGTACGGGTAAATCCGTGCTGATGCGCTCGATCATCGGTTTGCAAGCGCCCAATGAGGGCGAAATCAGCGTGTTCGGCCAGCAGATATTGGGTGAATCCGATGCCGCGACGATTGAAATGCGCAAACGCTGGGGCGTATTGTTTCAGGGCGGCGCGCTGTTCTCGACGCTGACCGTGGCGGAAAATGTGATGGTACCGATCCGCGAATTCTATCCGGAGATGGATCGCGATTTCCGCCGCGAAGTCGCCAAGTATAAAGTCTGCCTTTCCGGGTTGCCGCCTGATGCCGCGCCAAAATATCCGTCCGAACTGTCGGGCGGCATGCGCAAGCGAGCTGGCATTGCGCGGGCGCTCGCGCTCGATCCGGAACTGCTGTTTCTTGATGAACCGACAGCCGGGCTGGATCCGATCGGCGCTGCCGCCTTTGACAATCTGACCAAGGAATTACAACAGACAATGGGGCTGACGGTCTTTCTGATCACCCATGATCTGGATACGCTTTACGCGATTTGTGACCGTGTGGCGGTGCTCGCCGACCAACATGTCATCGCTGTCGGGACAATCGATGAATTGCTCGCGCTCGATCATCCCTGGATTCAGGAATATTTCAATGGTCCGCGGGGGCGAATGGCGTCCGCCGGGAAAAAGGTGACAGGATGAGAACGCTCAGCCCCAACAGAGATTTCTTGCAGGTGAAGGCCCCGCTCGTCATAGAGGTGAAATAGATGGAAACGCGCTCCAACCATATACTTGTCGGTGTTGTCACTTTGGCGATGCTGGCCCTTGTGGCCGCCTTTCTGGTATGGATCGTCCGCTTCGGCGAAGGCGAGACCAAGCAATATGACATATTCTTTGCCCAGTCGGTCGGCGGACTGGCGGCGGGGACTGGTGTCACGTTTGCCGGTGTGCCATCGGGGCAGGTGCTCAAGGTAGAGCTGTGGAAAAAAGATCCGAATTTTGTGCGTGTTCGTATCGCGGTCAGCAAAGATACGCCGATACTTGAAGGGACCACTGCCACCATCCAAAGCGTCAGTTTCACTGCTCCCCCCAATATTCAGCTCGACGGAGCCAAAAAGGGTGCCCCGCCGATTGCCGACCTCGGCCCCGAAGGGGTGCCCGTGATCCCGACCAAGCCAGGCGCGCTTGGCGAATTGCTTAACAGTGCGCCGCTGGTCGTGGAGCGACTGGCGACGCTTACCGACCGGCTAACGCTGTTGTTATCGGATGAAAATCAGAAATCGATTACCGGGATATTGAAAAATACGGACCAGTTGACTGGAAGTCTGGCGAAACAGGCACCGGGGCTGGAGGCGCTGATGGAAGAATCGCGGATCGCCATTCGCAATGCCGGTCAGACTGCAGAAAAACTGGGGCTGGTCGCGGATAATACCAATGAATTTCTCACCAGTAACGGCGAGCCAGTGGCGAAAAATCTGGCCACGACATTGGAATCCGCATCCAAGAGCCTTCTTGCTCTGGAAGGCGTATTGAAAAATGCACAACCCGGGGCAGAGCGTTTCTCCAACAAAACCCTGCCGGAGGTAGATCAGCTGGTCGAAGATATGCAGGCCCTGACCAAATCTATGACCAATGTGGCCGAACGGCTGGATCAGGGCGGAGCCGGATCATTATTATCAGCACCGGCGCTGCCGGACTATGAGCCGGGGCAATGAAGAGGTGGAAATGATGAGCAAGTTTCAACTTTTGAAAGCTGTCGGTCTGCTGGCCGCGACCACGGCACTGGGCGCGTGCGTCAGCTTCGGCGGTGCTGAACCGCCACCATCCCTGCTGTCGCTGTCTCCCGATCAGAAATTGTCGGCCGGGGCGACGCAAAGCGGATTGCAAACCGGATCATTGGTGGTTGCGCTGCCCGCCGCTCCGCAGAAACTGAACACCATCCGCCTGCCGGTGCAGACGAGCAGTACGGGCATCGCCTATTTGAAAGATGCGGTATGGGTCGACAAGCCCGCCCGGCTGTTTCAGAATCTGCTGAGCGAAACCATCGCTGCCCGAAATAACCGGCTGGTGCTTACCGCAACCGAAGCGGGCGGCAATGCGGAAACCTATATCACCGGCGAGCTGATCAATTTTGGTCTCGACGGTCCCAGTCTGACGGTCACCGTCACCTATGATGCGGTCAAAATGACCAAAGACAAGACGGTTGAGAAAAAACGCTTCGAAGCGGCTGGACGGGTTTTTGCCGCCGAACCGGAGGCGGTTGGGGATGGTCTGAACAAGGCAGCAAATGAAGTGGCAGCCCAAGTCGCCGAATGGGTCGGTTGACAGCATCAACACCGGGCATTCAGGGCGCTACTGGCGTTCTCTTATCTATTCCTCGCCATAGCTGAATCCTTCGGGTTCTGGCCATCCGATAGGGGTCGCTGCCATCACGCGGAACAGGCGCCCCATCTCGTCGACATGCGTGAGACGTTGATGCGCGGCGCGGATATTGTCGGCTTGTTTCGGTGCCGCGGCAATCAGTGCTTCGGCCCTCTGGTCGATCCCCAGTGACTTCAGCCACTGTCCCTGTTCCGCTGGCCCGTGCACAGCCAACAGGCGCGTCCGCGCAATATTCGCCAATGTGTGAAAATCGACATGGGCGGTGAGGTCGGAGGTTCCCGGGCTGTCGAACGGGCTGATCGGCATATGGTCCTTCACTGCCTGTAACGTGCTGCCGGTTCCCGGTCGCGCATAGCCATAGTCGATAATCAGCAGTGCGCCGCCCTGATTGGCGAGATGACTGGCAAGATTGCCCGCCAGTTCGACGCTGACCGGGGAACGTTCCAATATCGTGCCGTCCGGAAACCCGCTCATGCTGCCACCGATGCGGTCCTCTGCTGTTTCCGTGCTCGGAACAGGGGCAAATTTGCTGCGATCACGCTGGACCATCTGCCGCCGCCAGCCGCCAGCGGTCGCGACAAATTGCTCGATTGGCAAAGCGTCGAAAAATTCATTGGCGACGACCAGCAGCGGCCCCTTGTCCGGCAGGCTTGCGATATCGTCATGCCATTTCGCGTTGGGATGCAGTTGCGCCTGCTTGGCTTTCAATATCGGGCTGGTTTCGACGAAATGGACCGTCGGGGTGCAACCGAACCTGGCCAGGGAACGCAGCGCGTCACTGGCTAATGTACCGCGGCCAGGTCCCAGTTCGACATAGTGACAAGGATCGGGTGATCCCTTGCGAAGCCACAGATCGGCCAGCCAGATGCCGACAATTTCACCGAACATCTGGCTGATCTCTGGCGCGGTGACAAAATCACCGTCTTCGCCGAGCGGGTCCTTGCTGGCATAATAGAAATCATTGGCGATCGCCATATAGTCGCCGAGGGGGATCCGACCTTCGCGGTCAATCCTGTCCGCGATTATATGCGCTGCACTGGGTGGATCCGTTTTTCTGCCGTCAGGCAACGCTCTTGTCTCCGGCCACCGGTTCGATCCGCGCGCGCCTGCCTTTCGCGGTGAAAACCAGCCAGATGCCAAGCAGGATCATCGGGACCGTCAACCACTGGCCCATGCTGAAGCCCGATTGCTCGACCAGCCATGTAAGCTGGGCATCCGGTTCGCGGAAAAATTCGACGGTGAACCGGCTGAAGCCGTAAACCAGCAATCCGGTGCCGAGCAGCTTGCCGGGTTGATAGCGCGCATCGGTTTTCCAGAAGAGCAGGGACAGGATGATGAAATAGAGCACGCCTTCGAGGCCTGCTTCATAAAGCTGGCTCGGATGGCGTGCGACTTCGCCGCCCATCGGGAAAATGATGGCCCACGGGACATCAGTGGCGCGGCCCCACAGTTCTCCATTGACGAAATTGGCGAGCCGTCCGAAGAACAGTCCGAACGGAATGACGCAGGCAATATAGTCGCACATTCTAAGAAAACTGAGCTTCTCCCGTCGTGCGGTCCACCACAACGCGAGCACAACGCCGATCGTGCCGCCATGGAGCGACATGCCGCCTTTCCAGACCTCGAATATTCGGATCGGGTCCTGCAGGATTTCGGGACTGTAGAAAAATACATAGCCCAACCGGCCGCCGACGATGATCCCTAGTGTCGCCCAGAAGATCAGGTCATCGGCATGGCGTCGGGCCATCGGCGATCCGGGCTGCGCAATGAGTTTGCTCAAATACCAGTAACCAATCAATATCCCGGCAAGATAGGCCAGCGAATACCATTTGAGCTGAAAAAAGCCGAGGTCAAGCGCGTTGGGAGACAGGCCAAGTGCCTCAAAACGCGTAAACTCTGCCGCATTGGCCAATATAATATCAATCAACTCTTTTCCCCGCGTGGTTTCCTGTCCATATAAAGGGAAATTCCCCTTTACCAAGAGGGAACAACGGGAGACTTGAAGAATGGCGATTTCTGAATTGGACCTGGCAATCGATAAAACGATGGCAGCGCTGACTCAACCAGGACAAATGCTGGAACTCGATACGATCCAAAAATTCGGTGTCGATTTGCCGGTGTTCAAGAATGCGCCACAGAATGTCGCGGATTATCTTGCTTATTTCTGTCAGCAGAACGCCGACAAGGAATTTCTCGTTGATGGCGATATCCGCCTGACCTTTGGCGAAACCTATGCTGCCGCTCGTACTCTCGCTGGCGGGCTGGTCGAGGGCTATGGTGTTCAGAAAGGGGACCGGATTGGTATTGCCGCGCGCAATTCGGCAAACTGGGTCATCCTCGACATGGCGATCACGATCGCCGGCGGTGTTTCGACCAAGCTCAATGGCTGGTGGCAGGGCGATGAACTGGCGGACGGTATCGAAGATGTGGGCTGTCGCTACGTGTTTGCCGATTATCAGCGGGCCCAGCGCCTGGTCGAATCGAAACGCAACCATGGTGCCGAACTATTGGTCTTCGAGCATGACAAAATGCCTCTGGAAGGGCTGAAAGTCATGCTGGAAAAGGGTGGCGGTGCGGAGACTCCGATGCCGGCTATATCGCCCGAAGACAATGCGACGATATTGTTTACCTCCGGGTCCACCGGTCGCTCGAAAGGCGCCTATGCCGAACATCGTTCGGTCGTGCAGGGTGCGATGAGCTACGTCGGCACGGTGCTGGTTCTGGTCCAGATGATGACCGCGGCGGGCACGATGCCGGAAGGACAGCCGACCGCAATGGTTTGTGTGCCGCTGTTCCATGTCACCGCTTCGGTACCTTTGGTGCTGGTCAGCTATGCGATCGGCCGGAAACTGGTGTTCCTTAACAAATGGGATGCCGAAGAGGCAATGCGCCTGATCGAGAAGGAACGGGTTACCTATTTTGTCGGTGTGCCGTTGATGAGCATGGAAATCTATTCGCATCCCAATCTCGACAAATATGATCTCAGCAGCTGCGTTACCATGGCCGCTGGCGGCGCGCCGCGCCCGGTAGACCATGTTAAGCGGATCAAGGAAAAAATGGGCGATGGCTTTCCTGTCATTGGCTATGGTCTGACCGAAACCAACGGTGTTGGCTGTTCCAACCAGAATGAAAATTATCTCGCCAAGCCGGACAGCACTGGCCGCGCCACTCCGCCGATTGTCGATGTCGCGATCCTTGATGATGACGGCAACAAGATGCCGCAGGGTGAGCGCGGTGAAGTTTGCATCCGCACGGCTGCGAATTTCACCGGCTACTGGAACAATGAAGAGGCCACAAAGGAAGCCTTCACCGACGACGGTTATTTCCGCACTGGCGATATCGGCTATCTTGATCCCGAAGGCTATCTCTACATCGTTGATCGCAAGAAGGAGATCATCATCCGGGGCGGCGAGAATATCAGTTGTCAGGAGGTGGAAGCCGCAGTCTATACAAATCCGGCGGTTGCGGAAGCCTGTATCTTCGGTGTTCCCGATAAGCGGTTCGGGGAAGTGCCGGCGCTGGTCTATCACGTCAAAGAGGGCCATAGCCTTACGGACGAACAATTGCTCGAAGGGCTCAAGCACCAGCTCGCTCCCTATAAGATGCCGGTTCATATCTGGAAATATGACGAACCACTGCCGAAACTTGGCACTGCAAAAATCGCAAAAATCGTGCTTGCGAAAAAGCATCGTGACGAACTGGCAGCGGGCGGATGAACATACGCGCCGATATTCCGGCTGCGCCTGAGGATCCTGGCAAACGGATCGTACGGCAGCGGGATATTATCAATCGTCGGGCGCTTGCTGGAAAAATAGACGAGATCATCGCCGAATATGCCATGCCCGAAGCGCGGGCAAAGATACTTTCGATCTTGCAGGACGCACTGGCAAATGGCCGGGCTGAGATCAGCAAGCGACTGTTGAAGAGGCCGTCTGCTGGTCATGAAATGGCAGCAGCCCAGTCGTTTCTGGTCGACCAGTTGGTCCGGTTGATTCACGATATCGCGGTGCATCACCAATATCCGGTCAGCAACCCGTCCTCGGGCGAAAGAATCGCGGTGATGGCGGTGGGTGGCTATGGCCGGGGTGAAATGGCACCGCATAGCGATGTCGATATCGCGTTTCTGACACCGCACAAGGCTACCAGCTGGACTGAACAGGCGGTCGAAGCGATGCTCTACTGGCTCTGGGATCTCGGGTTGAAGGTCGGGCAAAGCAGCCGATCGATCGACGAAATGGTGCGTATGGCCAAGGGCGATCTTTCGATCCGCACGGCGCTGCTCGAAGGGCGTTATATATGGGGTGATACCGGCGTTTACGAAGAAGCAAAGCAGCGCTTCTTCAACGAGGTGGTGGCAGGTACCGACAGCACTTTCGTTGCTGAAAAACTCGCCGAGCGCGATGCCCGCCACAAGAAAATGGGCGATAGCCGCTATGTCGTTGAACCCAATGTCAAGGAAGGAAAGGGGGGGATGCGTGACCTGCAAACCCTCTATTGGATCGGAAAATATATTCATAGCGTGGCTTCGGCCGAGGATCTGGTCGACGTCGGATTGCTTACTGCCGACGAATTCAAGCGCTTTCGCAAGGCGGCCAATTTTCTCTGGGCGGTGCGCTGTCACATGCACGACCTTACCGGTCGCGCCGAAGACCGGCTGACCTTCGATCTCCAGCCTGAAGTAGCGCGGCGGATGCGTTTTGCCGACCGCCCCGGAAAATCGTCGGTTGAGCGGTTCATGCAATATTATTTCCTGAACGCAAAAGTGGTCGGAAATCTGACCGGTGTGTTTCTTGCCCATCTGGACGAGACGCACAACGCCGGGGTACGCCGGTTCCTGCCGAGCATGACCCGGAAGCCAAAGAAGCTGAAGGGTTTCGTTCTCGATCGCGGCCGGCTGGCATTGCCGGACGAGAATTTCTTTGAAGAAGACCCGGTCCGGCTACTCGAGATTTTCTGGCTTGCCGACAAGCACGGGCTGGAAATCCATCCGCTCGCAATGCGGGCGGCGCGGCGAGATGCCAAGCTGATCGACAACAGAATCCGCAAGAACAAGCGCGCCAACAAGCTGTTTCTCGACGTGCTTTGCTCGCCGCGCGATCCTGAACTGGTGCTGCGCTGGATGAACGAAGCCGCAATATTTGGGCGCTTCATCCCCGATTTTGGCCGGGTTGTGGCACAGATGCAATTCGACATGTATCATCATTATACGGTTGATGAACACACGATCCGCGCGATTGGCCTGCTCGCCAGAATCGGCAGGGGTGATCTGGCTGACGATCATCCGAACAGCACCGCGACCATGGCGAAACTGCAGAACCGGCGGGTAATTTTTGTCGCCACGTTGCTACATGACATTGCCAAGGGACGCGGTGGTGATCACAGTATATTGGGCGCGGAAGTGGCAATGAAACTTTGTCCGCGACTGGGTCTGAGACCACATGAGACCGAACTGGTCGCGTGGCTGGTTCGCAATCACCTGCTGATGTCGGCGGTTGCGTTCAAACGGGATCTTTCCGATTTCAAGACCATTCAGGATTTTGTCAGTCAGGTGAAAAGTGTCGAGCGTCTCCGTCAGCTCACTGTGCTGACGGTCGTGGACATTCGCGCGGTCGGGCCGGGAGTCTGGAATAGCTGGAAACGGCAGTTGCTGACCGATCTGTTTGAAGCGGCGGAGGAAATGCTGCTACTTGGTCACAAACAACGTGGCCGCAAGGAACGGATTGACGAGAAAAAGGCCGTTCTGGCCGAGGCACTGAATTTGCCGGAGGCCGAGTTCAAGGCATTGGCAAAACGATTCACCGATCCCTACTGGATCGCAGAACCTGATGATATAATCGCTCAGAATGCCCAGCTAGTGCTGGATGCCGGGGATACGAACCTAGCGATTTTTGCAGATGTTTATGCCGAACGGGGTGCGACATTGATAACCGTCTATGCCGCTGACCATCCGGGATTATTCTATCGGATTGCAGGGGGCATTCACGTCTCCGGCGGCAATATTATCGACGCGCGCATTCACACCACCCGAGACGGCATGGCGCTGGACAATTTCCTCGTTCAGGATGCACATGGAAAACCGTTTTCGGAAAAGGCGCAGCTGGATCGGCTCAAGGAAGCAGTCGAGGATGCTTTGGCAAACCGATCCAAACTCTCGACCAAGCTCGACGCCCGACCGCTGACCCATTCACGGGCAGACGCCTTTACCATTACGCCCTTTGCGTTGGTCGACAATGACGCGTCCAACCGGTTTACCGTTGTCGAAGTCAACGCCCAGGACCGACCGGCCCTGCTCAACGCTCTGGCCTATGCCCTGTTTGAATCGAAAGTGACCGTGCATAGCGCCCATATCGCAACTTATGGTGAGCGTGCGGTGGATACTTTCTACATTACTGATCTGCTGGGTGGCAAGATCACCAGCAAGCAAAGGCTGAACGGGCTGCAAAAACGGCTGACCAACGCTGCTGCTGCCAAGGTCGACGACAAGGCTGCTTAGCCGAGCTTGTCCTTCAATGCCGCCAGAGCACCAAAGGGACCTGCTTCCGCTTCGGATTTCAGCCCTTTCTCGCGGGCGACTTCATCGGCGTTTGGACCGCGCGGAAAAGGGTCGAGTGAAAGATAGAGCGTTTGCGCAATAGTTTCTCCCAGATCAATCTGCGCCCGTTCATATTCGACGATATCGCATTCGTCCTCGGTCAACTCGATCTCTTCCTCAAGCTCGTCCGGATCGGCCTTGGGAACAAAAAGAATATCAAATTCTTCCCGAACCTCCACTGGAATGGCTTCACCGGTTGTTGCGCAACTTTGGTGCAAATCGGATTCGATCTGTCCGGTAAACGCGATCCCGCGTTCTGTCGCCGTCAGTTTATAGCTCCCCGTCAGGCTGGATATCTGCGGCAAGTCGAATCTGAGCGCCAAAGCGTCTCGTTCTTCCGCATTGGCCACGAGCTTGCCGCTTTTCGGTTTCGCGCCGATGTCCGACAGTTTGACAATATGGGAGAATTCAGGCTGGTCCATTATCCAGTCACTCCGCTGTCCGGAATGTGACCCGCCACTATCTCGTCTGAATCGCAATTCTGCAAAGCGGCATGATAGGCGGAAAGTTGCCGGGTAACATAGGCTAGCGCGGCATCTTCAGGTTTTTCTCCGCGGAAAATATTACGCAAAATCGCGTCTTGAAGATCCTTGCCATTTTCCAGCGCATCGCGATAGGCACCGACGCGACCGCCCAGCGCACCCATAATCCGGCCGACATGCTTGCTTACCACCATGTCGCCAATGCCGATCTGACGCAATTGTCCATCCATATCGGATATAAAAATTTCGGTCAGCCAAGCCACGTGCTGATCCAGTTCCGGTTCTTTTTCGAGCCGGATCATCACGAGCGAGAAAATCGCGGCAATCATGTCAAACCGGCCATCGATACTATCCGGGACCTGGCCCTTTTCATACCAGGAAATCTGTCGGCCTTCCCGCACAATCGCCTGGTATAGCGGACGCATCTCGGCATTGGCTTTGTCTCTGGAAAATATTTTGCTGAAAAATGACATTGCTGGTTCCGCTGGTTGGGTCGCGACTTTATGGACGATCATGGCGTTTGTTAAGTCTGGATACAGGGCATATTGATATTTATCGCCCGAGATGCAATGGGCGATGACAGGTCAGACACCAATATGGTGCTGGCTGTATAGTGGAGAATGAGTTCGATGGTCGGCAATTTCAAAAAACACAGCTTGTGGCTTGGGCTAATGGCCGGTGCTATGACGATGACGGGATGCACCCAGGTGCAGGGTCATCAGGGATATATTGCCGACGAAGTGCTGATGTCCGCTATTCAGCCAGGCGTCGACAATCGCCAGTCGGTTGAGGCATCGCTCGGTCGGCCGACTTTTTCTGGCCAGTTTGATGATAATACCTGGTATTATTTCTCCCGCGATACTCGCCAATATGGCTTTAACAATCCTCGTCCACGGGATCAGCAGGTGATGCGCGTGCAATTTGATGCCGCAGGAAATGTGACAGCGGTTGACCGCACCGGCCTGGAACTGGTGGCGAGTATCAGCCCGGATGGCGACAAAACACCGACTCTGGGCCGCGATCGCTCCTTTTTCGAAGAATTATTCGGCAATATCGGTGCGGTTGGTGCAGGGGGAGTGGGCGGCGCAAGCAACGATCCGACTCGCCCCTGACGCCTGCCCCCATTTTCGTCCCGGCGGTTTCCCTTATTTGGCAATACCGCTGGCGGCGAGTACGGCCAGCGTTACCAATTCCGATGCGGTGGATGCCATGGTGGCGATCTGAACCGATTTTTCCAGTCCGACCAGCATCGGTCCGATGACCGAATCACCGCCCAGTTCGCGCAGCAATTTGGCTGACAGGTTGGCCGATTGGAGGCCTGGCATGACCAGCACGTTGGCGGGTTGTGACAGGCGGCTGAACGGATAGTTTGCCATCAGCTTGGGGTTGAGCGCAACGTCGGGCGCCATTTCGCCTTCATATTCGAAAGTGACGCGCCGCTGATCTAGGATCGCAACGGCTTCGCGAAGATTCTCCAGCCAGCGCCCTTCGGGGTTGCCAAAGGTCGAATAGCTGAGGAAAGCGACGCGCGGCTCGTGGCCCATCTGACGTGCGACAGCAGCAGTCTGCTCGGCGATATCCGCCAGTTCATGCGCTGTCGGCCGTTCGTTGACCGTGGTGTCTGCCATGAACACCGTATGATGCTGGCCGACCATGACATGGATGCCAAGGGCAGTACGACCTTTCTCCACATCTATGACTTTGACGACATCACGGAAGGATTGTGCATAAGGGCGGGTAACCCCGGTGATCATCGCATCACCCTGATTCATGGCGAGCATGGCGGAACCGAATATATTGCGGTCCTGATTGACCATCCGCTTGATGTCGCGCTCCATATAGCCGCGGCGGTGGAGACGCTCGTACAGCATGTTCACCATGTCTGGCACGAGCGGGCTATTGCGGCTGTTGTGGACCTCGAAGCGGTCCGGATCGGTCACGCCTAATTCCATAAGCTTCGCCCGTACGCGATCGTCTCTGCCGACCAGAACCGGCGTGCCGTAGCCGCCATCCTGGAACTGGATCGCAGCACGCAGCACGACATCTTCCTCGGCTTCGGCGAAAATGATCCGTTTGGGCGCAACGCGGCAGGCCTGATAGGCCTGGGTAAGGACGGATGTTGTCGGATTGAGACGCGCCTTCAGAGCCTGTCGATAGGCATCGAAATCCTCAATTGGTTTCTGGGCCACGCCGCTATCCATTGCGGCCTTTGCGACGGCGGCAGATACCACGTCCATCAGACGGGGATCAAAGGGGGCGGGGATGATATAGTCAACACCAAAACTTGGCGCTTTTCCGCCATAGGCAACCGCGACCTCTTCGGGAACCTGCTCCCGGGCAAGCTCGGCAATAGCGTGCGCCGCCGCGACCTTCATCTCTTCGTTGATCCGGGTTGCGCGGACATCCAGCGCACCGCGGAAGATGAAGGGGAAACCGATGACATTGTTAACCTGGTTGGGATAATCCGAACGCCCGGTGGCGATAATTGCGTCGGGCCGTGCTGCTTTTGCATCGGGCGGGGTGATTTCCGGATCGGGATTGGCCATCGCAAAAATTATGGGCTGGGGGGCCATATCCTTGACCATTTCCTGTTTCAGCGCGCCGCCGGCAGACAGGCCGAGGAAAACGTCGGCGCCGGAAAGTGCTTCCGTCAGTGTGCGCGTGTCGGTGTCAATCGCATGGGCGGATTTCCACTGGTCGACGTCGTCGCGGCCACGATAGATAACACCGGTCCGGTCGCACATGGTGAGATTGTCATGCGGAACGCCCAGGCTTTTGATCAGCGAGGCGCAGGCTATGGCAGCGGCACCGGCGCCGTTGACGACAACCTTTATATCCTCAATCTTGCGATCGGTCAGCAGGCAGGCGTTGATGATCCCGGCAGCGGCGATAATCGCGGTTCCGTGCTGGTCATCGTGAAATACCGGAATATTCATCCGGTCGCGCAAGGTCTGTTCGATGACGAAGCAGTCAGGAGCACCAATGTCTTCGAGATTAATCCCGCCAAAACTGGGTTCCATGATCTCAACGGCATTGATGATGGCTTCCGGGTCTTCGGTATTGAGTTCCAGATCGATCGCATCGACATCGGCGAAGCGTTTGAACAAAACAGCCTTGCCTTCCATTACCGGTTTGGAGGCAAGCGCGCCGAGATTGCCGAGGCCAAGAATGGCGGTGCCGTTCGAAATAACGGCGACCAGATTGCCCTTTGCGGTATAGTCGTAGGCTTTCGCCGGGTCTTCGGCAATTGCCCGGACGGGGACGGCGACGCCGGGCGAATAGGCTAGGCTGAGATCGCGCTGGGTAGCCATCGGCTTCGACGCGATAATCTCGATTTTTCCTGGGCGGCCATGGGAGTGAAAAAGAAGGGCTTCCCGTTCTGAAAAGTCTAGGTTGCTATCGTTCTTGTCGGCCAAATTATATCTCCGTTTATGAATGATTGGCTTGAATACGCCATTTGGATGTTCACGTCCCGGACGCGATCTACTCGTTTTGTCGCGACGCCGCAATATTCAAGTAAAATTCAACAGGATGTGCTTGCTGCTCTTTTATGTATCGTTGCACTCGGCTATCGCGAATGGATGGCAAGTCGGACTCAGGACAAAGTGAAAAACGCAGTCAAAGCGCCTTCGCCGGCAGCGGCAAAGGTGACGCCGATGATGGAGCAATATTTTGCGCTCAAGGAAAAGGCGGACGACTGTCTGCTTTTCTATCGGATGGGTGATTTTTTCGAGCTGTTTTACGAAGATGCAAAGCTCGCCTCGGCGGCGCTCGATATCGCCCTGACTTCGCGCGGAAAAAATGCCGGGGATTCGATTCCGATGTGCGGCGTACCGGTGCATGCTGCCGAGAGCTATCTGGCGAAGCTGATCCGGTCGGGTTTCAAGGTGGCGATTGCCGAACAGACAGAAACGCCGGCAGAGGCAAAAGCGCGCGGCGGCTATAAAGCTTTGGTTGCGCGAGATATTATTCGCTATGTGACCGCCGGGACGCTTACTGAAGATACGCTGCTGGATGCGCGCAGCGACAACATGCTCGTCGCGCTGGCACAGGTGCAGGGCGAAATCGGGCTTGCGGCGGCGGATATTTCGACGGGCAGTTTTGAACTGTCGACAATTTCCGATGATGGTCTAGATGCCGAACTGGCCCGGCTTGCGCCTTCAGAGATTATTTGTCCGCCGGCCTTGCTACCGCGACTGGCGAAAGCGACCGGCTGGGACAAGAGCCATTTTGACAGCGTAAGCGCAGAGCAGCGGCTTCTGGACCATTTCGGCGTTGCCACGCTTGATGGCATGGGCGAATTTTCGCGGGCCGAGCTGGCCACCGCCGGTGGACTGGTGGCCTATGTCGCGCATGTTTCCCAAGGCAATATGCCCTATTTGCATCCACCCAGAAGGCGGGAAAGCCGGGAGTTTCTGTCCATTGACGGTCCGACTCGTGCGAGTCTGGAGATTGACCGGACGCTTGCCGGCGCGCGCGACGGCAGCTTGCTACACGCCATCGACCGCACGGTTACGCCCGCAGGCGCGCGTTTGCTGGCCCGCGATTTATCTGCACCACTGTTTGATGAAAAGCAGATCAACCAGCGGCTCGGGCTGGTCCAATGGTTTCATGACGGGTCGGCGGTGCGCGGTGATGTCCGGACAGAGCTCAAGGCTTTGCCCGATATTGGTCGGGCCCTGGGCCGTATTTCGGCGGGACGGGGGAGCCCGCGCGACCTCGGACAGATCCGCGATGGTCTGCGCGGTGCGCGGATATTGCGCGAGCGTCTGACGACATTTGCGGGGTTGCCGGAACTGCTCGATTCTATTCTGCCCGCGCTCGACGGGCATGCCACGCTGGTCGATCTGCTCGACCGCGCCCTGGTCGAGGCACCGCCAACCGAGATGACCAACGGCGGTTATATCGCAGCCGGTTTCGATCCGGCGCTGGACGAACTGCGCAGCGCAGGGTCTGATGGGCGCAAGGCCATCGCGATGCTGGAGGCACGTTACCGGGAGGCGGCCGGGATCAATACGCTGAAGATCAAGCATAATGCGGTGCTTGGCTATTTTATCGAGGTTCCCGCCCGGCATGGCGACAGTCTGATGGCGGAAAATTCCGGCTTCACGCATCGCCAGACACTTGCCGGGGTCGTCCGCTTCAATTCCACCGACCTGCACGAAGAGGCCGTGCGGGTGTCGCAAGCCGGAGCCCATGCGCTGGCCGCAGAGGCTGCGCATTTCGAGGAACTGGTCGACAAGGTGCTGGCACGCAAGCACGAGATTGGGGAAAGCGCGGACGCGCTCGCCCGGATCGATGTCTCTGCGGCGCTAGCCGAACGGGCTGCCGAGGGCCAGTGGTGCCGCCCCGAATTTGTCGACGGCAATATACTCGATATCCAGGGCGGTCGTCACCCGGTGGTCGAATCTGCGCTGGCGGCCAAGGGTGATCCTTTTGTCGCCAATGATTGTTGTCTGGCGCAGGATGAACGCCTGTGGCTGGTGTCCGGTCCCAATATGGGCGGTAAATCGACCTTCCTGCGGCAAAATGCGCTGATCGTCATTCTTGCCCAGGCTGGCGGCTTTGTGCCGGCCTCGTCGGCGAAACTCAGCCTTGTCGACCGGCTGTTCAGCCGCGTCGGCGCGTCGGACAATCTCGCTCAGGGCCGCTCGACCTTCATGGTTGAAATGGTCGAGACTGCGGCGATCCTGTCGCAGGCAACCGAGAAAAGCTTCGTCATTCTCGACGAAGTGGGCAGGGGCACTTCGACTTATGACGGTCTGGCGCTGGCCTGGGCGGTGGTCGAGGCCGTGCACGAGACCAATCGCTGCCGCTGCCTGTTCGCGACCCATTACCACGAGCTGACCCGGCTGGCCGACCGGCTGGATGCGCTGTCGCTTCACCATGTTCGTGCCCGTGAGTGGAAAGGTGATCTGGTGCTGCTGCATGAACTGGCAAAAGGGCCGGCGGATCGCAGCTACGGTCTGGCGGTAGCGAAACTGGCGGGCATTCCGGGACCGGTGTTAAATCGCGCGAAAGCGGTTCTCGACAAGCTTGAGGCTGGCAAGGCGGAAACCGGAGGTCTCGCTGCTGGTCTTGGCGATCTGCCATTATTTGCGGCAAGCCTTGCGGATGTCGAAGAAAAGCAGGATGGCCTGCGTCAGGCGCTCGGTGCGATTGATGTGGATGCGCTGTCCCCGCGCGAAGCGCTGGACCAGCTCTACGCCCTTAAAGCACAGCTCGAACAGGAATAACGATATGAAAAAATGGATCGTGATATTACTGACCGTGGCAATCGTGGGCGGCGCTGCCTTTGTCTATTATTCCCGCAATGCCAATGCCGAGCCGCTGGAAATTGGGGCCGCTGCGCCTGATTTCACCACCTCGGGAGCGCTGGCAGGACAGGAATTTCAATTTTCGCTGTCCGACAAGTTGAAAGACGGTCCGGTTGTGCTTTATTTCTTTCCCAAGGTCTTTACCGAAGGTTGCACGATCGAGGCCAATATGTTCGCCGATGCCACCGCCGAGTTCCGCGCCGCCGGTGCGACCGTAATCGGCATGTCGGGGGACGATATCGAGGGGCTGAAGAAATTTTCCGTCTCCGAATGTCGCGACAAATTCGCGGTGGCCCGGGCTGATGAGAAGATTATCGAAGATTATCAGGTACGCATGGCACCGGGGCTGGCGATGACCAACCGGACCAGCTATGTCATCGATCAGTCAGGGAAAATCGTCTTTGTCCACAGCGCGACGAAACCGCAGGGCCATGTGACCGGCACGCTGGCAAAAGTGAAAGCACTCTCCAAAAGCTGATTAAACACTTGCATTTACAGTGCGGCTATACTGAAAGACGCCCATGACCGATCACGCACCCGATCCAGCCATGCTTGCCAAAGCAGAAACGCTCACCGATGCCTTGCCTTATCTGCAACGCTATGCGGGCAAGACCTTTGTCGTCAAATATGGCGGCCACGCCATGGGCGATGCTGCGCTCGCCAGAAATTTTGCACAGGATATCGTTCTGCTAAAAGCGGTCGGGATCAATCCGGTGGTCGTGCACGGCGGCGGACCGCAAATCGGTGCGATGCTGGCCCGGGTTGGCGTCGAGAGCGAATTTGTCGATGGTTTGCGGGTGACCACGAAGGAAACCGCAGAAATTGCCGAAATGGTGTTGTCCGGGGCGATCAACAAGGAACTGGTCAGCTGGATTGGACAGGCCGGCGGTAGCGCTATCGGGATTTCCGGCAAGGATGGTGGCTTTGTCAAAGCGACGAAACTGCGGCGTACCAACCGCGATCCGGACAGCAATATCGAACGGATCATCGATCTTGGTTATGTCGGCGAACCGAAGAGAGTGGACCGCAGCGTTGTTGACAAGATTTCTGCAGCCGGAATGATCCCGGTCATCGCGCCGATCGGCGTGGGGAGCGACGGGGCAACCTATAATATCAACGCCGACACCATGGCGGGTGCCGTTGCTTCCGCCTTGCGGGCCGCGCGCCTGTTCCTGCTCACCGATGTTCCTGGCGTGCTCGACAAGCAGGGCGATCTGTTGACCGATCTCGATCCGCCAAAGATCCAGACTCTGGTTGAAGAGGGCACGATTTCTGGCGGCATGATTCCCAAGCTCGAGACCTGCGTGAAAGCGGTAGAGGAAGGCGTCGATGCGGCGGTCATCCTGGATGGCCGGATACCGCACGCGATGCTGCTGGAAATCTTCACCAGCAAGGGCGCTGGTACGCTGGTACGGGATTTTCGCCCGGTTGATTAATCGCCTCGCTGTCTTATATTGATGGTACAGTAAATTACTGGTGTTGCTGCCGACAAAGCTCTAGCCGCAATGCCAGATTATCGATAAAGGGTCCGTCCATGGCATTCGCAATTCTTCAGATTATCGCAATATTGCTCAACGTGGCAATTACCGTCATCATTGTGCAGGCGATCATGAGCTGGCTGCTCGCGTTCAACGTGATCAACCTGCAAAATGACATCGTCCGGGCCATCTGGACCACACTGGATGCGCTGACCGCGCCAATCTATCGGCCGATCCGCAAGATCATGCCAGATTTTGGCCAGCTTGATCTGACTCCGATGGTTGTCATTATCGGCATTATCATTTTGCAGGATGCAATTCTGCCACCTCTGGCGCAGGCGTTGCTCAGTTGACAGCCGCCCATATCATCGACGGCAAGGCGTTTGCCGCTGGCCTGCGCGAACGGATCAGGGACGCTGTTCCCGCCTTTGTGAAGCAGACAGGCCGCGCGCCCGGTCTGGCCGTGGTTTTGGTCGGGGAAGATCCTGCCAGCCAGGTCTATGTCGCGTCCAAGCACAAGGCGACCATCGCCGCCGGCATGGAAAGTTTCGAGCACCGCTTGCCCGCAGACGTGGCTCAGGAAGAGTTGATCGCGCTGGTCGAACGGCTCAATGCAGACGAGACGGTCGACGGAATATTGGTCCAGTTGCCTCTGCCCGAAGGTCTGGACGAAAAAGCGGTGGTCATGGCGATTGATCCGGACAAGGATGTCGACGGTCTCCACGTGATCAACGCCGGTCGGCTGGCCAATGGCGAGGAAGCGCTGACGCCCTGTACGCCGCTGGGCAGTCTGATGCTGCTGAAAGACACTTTGGGTGACCTGACCGGCCTGGACGCCGTGGTCGTTGGCCGATCGATCCTGGTTGGCAAACCGATGGCGCAACTGCTGCTCGCTGAAAATTGCACCGTGACCATGGCCCACAGCCGGACGCGGGACCTTCCCGACGTCGTCCGCCGCGCTGATATTGTAGTCGCTGCCGTTGGTCGTGCTGAAATGGTCAAAGGCGACTGGTTGAAACCCGGTGCGGTCGTGATTGATGTCGGTATCAACCGGCTCGAAGCCGTGCCCGGCGAGAGCAAGGGCCGTCTGGTCGGCGATGTCGCCACAGCCGAGGCACTTGACCATGTCCGCGCGATTACGCCAGTTCCGGGAGGGGTTGGCCCGATGACCATTGCAGTGCTATTGCGCAATACGCTGGTCGCGGCATCGGTCCGCGCCGGTCTGGAGAAACCGGAGGGTTTATAATGCGCTTATTTGCCGCAATCGGAATAGCGCTGATGCTGGCGAGTTGCGCCGGCGGCGGTGGGCGGCCCAGTGATCGTGAACAGTTTAACCGGGTCCGGGGCAAACCGGTTGCCAATCCCAGTGCCATCGTCAAAGCAGAACTGTCCTTCGCCCGTCTGGCACAGGAAAAGGGGCAGTGGACTGCGTTTCGCGAAACCGCCGCCGATGACGCGATCATGTTCACGCCCGATCTGGTCAATGCGCAACAATGGCTGAAAGGCAAAGCGGATCCTCCGCAAGCGGTTGACTGGCAGCCGTACAAGATATTCATGTCCTGCGACGGCAGTACCGGCGTTTCGACCGGTGCCTGGCAAGGCGCCAGTGGCGAAACCGGGCATTTTACCACCATCTGGCAACAACAGGATTTTGGCACACGGCGTCCCAATAAAGACATCGAGTGGAAATGGGTTTTCGACGACGGTCAGCCGCTGGCCACGCCGCTCGCGGAACCCGATTATATTGAGACTGAAGTCGCCTCTTGCAAAGCCAAGGTTCCAGCCGGTTTTCCCCCAGCGAACCCGACGGGGAAGGGCAAGAGCGGGGCCTCCGCCGATGGCAGCCTGGTCTGGAATGCGGCTTTTGCGGCTGATGGCTCGCGCATCGTCTTTGTCGATCAGGCACAGGATGACGGCAGCTTCCGGCGGGTTCATGAATATCGCGTTGCTGCGCCAGCCCAATGATCGAACTGTTCATCTCTGCCTTCGTCACCTTTTTTGTGGTGATCGATCCGCCCGGCTGTGCACCAATTTATGCCAGCCTGACCAGCAGCGCGCCACCGCGCGACCGCCGGGCCATGGCCATTCGCGCCATATTTGTTGCCGCGATCATATTGCTGGTTTTTGCCCTGTTCGGGGAACAGATGCTTGGCGCGCTGGGGATCAGTCTTGACAGTTTCCGGATTGCCGGCGGAATCATGCTGTTCCTGATCGCACTTGAAATGGTGTTCGAAAAGCGCACCGAACGACGAGAGGACCGGGCGCAGGAAATCATAGAAACGCCAGAAATCGAGGATGTTTCGATTTTTCCTATGGCGATGCCGATGATCGCGGGACCGGGTTCGATTGCCGCTGTCATGCTGTTGACGTCCCAGCATGACGGGATCGACAATGCGCTGGTCATTCTCGGTGCTCTGGGGTCGGTGCTATTGCTCACATTGATCGGATTGGTTTCCGCCGGACCATTGATGAGGGTGCTGGGCAACAAGGTCGAGGCGGTGATTACCCGGGTGCTCGGCGTGCTCCTCGGCGCGCTTGCGGTGCAGTTTGTGGTCGACGGGCTGAACGCAAGTTTCTGATGTAGCGATCCCGCTCTATTCGGTGAACACGCCCGCAGTGGAAAGCAGCTGAAACGCCCGATCGGCCAATGCCGGATTGGTGATCAGACGACCGAGCAATTCTTCCGGGCTTTCCTCTTTTTCGCTGCCATAGGCGGAGACCAGTTGCTTCCATGATAGGCGGGATTCCGGAATGCGGCCGTTTTTGGCATAGACCATGGCCATGGCGAGGTCATAATAGGGGCCAACTCCGGTGCTGGATGGAATGATCTTTTCCGCGTAGGCAAGTGCTTCCTTGTTTTTTCCTTCCGACAGCAGGGTGAGCACAAGGCCGGTTTCGGCGACGATCGAACCGCGAGGGTCCAAAACGATCGCACGTCTCAGATATTTGGTCGCATCAGGATCATTGCACGCGAAAAGATTGGCGCCTGTCTCCGCCTGGATGGTCGCTTCATACGGGTCCAGTTCGATGGCCTTCAAGGCAAATTCTTTCCCTCGAGTGCAGCTGCCATTGTAGAAGCTCGCCCGGGCAAGAGCGAAGACGGAAGATGAATCCTCTCTGCCGCGAACCATTGCGCGACGAGCATATTGCAATCCTTCTTCAGGATTTGGCTTTTTGCCGGTTGCTTCTTGTCGCGCAAAGGACATGAATGAAGCAGCTGAAAGAATCTGGCTGTCGAGCGGATCAGCCGCGAGAGATTTTTCGATGCAGGATTCGACGACGGGCAACAATAGGGGGTCATGATTGAGGCGGTAGCTTCCGAACCGGAGGAGGCATGCATAGCCTGTCATTGCCTCTGCGGGCAGTTGTCGCCGCTGATCCGTAGCGATTGCTCCATATGTACTGGCGACGCGACTGGCGATGGGACCCAGTTTTTCGGGATAATCTGTCGGTGAATCGGGCATGGCGATGGTGGCCGACCAGATTGTTTCGTTTCTCGCCAGGGAGGTTAGGGTGAATATGATCTCCCGACCGTCCGGGCTCGTCACCAGCTTGTCCTCAAACCGGTAGGCGTTCTGGTCTTGTTCGGGGAAAGCGCTGGATATTCCCGCTGCCGCCAGCCGAACTTGCGAAGAATTGGAAAAGGCATTCTCGAAAAACATCCGGATTTCTAGATCATCACCGAGTTCTTGATCCGGGAACCCTTCCTGTGAGGAGGAAAAATAGATTTTGGGAGGCTGTCTGTAATCCTGCAACCCGCTATTCTTGTCGTCGCGGTTCAGCGCCCAGGCCAGGCAGATCCCGATGAACAAGAGAAATGCCGCCAGCCCGATGGTCGTCTGACGGTTGTTGAACCACTGATTTTTTCCATTGTCGACCGGTGGGATGGCAGAGAGACGGTCGATATCCGCTTCTGCGCTGCTCGGTTCATTCTCCAGCTCGCCATCATCCATCTGAATCTCGACGGCATAATGGCCAATCGGGATGCGCAGTCGCTCTTCGCTGCCAAGCGCGGCATAGTGGGCCGCTAACATTTTGCGCAGCCGTCCCACCTGCACGCGGGGGTAGCTGTCGGCCTGAACATCGAAATCTTCGGTGCGACCCAGCCCGTCTACAGCAATCTGATAAGCCTTGGGCGGTTTTTCCGGATTGGAAATTGCCTGCTCGACCAGATAGCGCAGCAGTTGTGACATGACCGGCGAACGGACGAAATCGGGCGACTGCAGGAGCGCATGGACTTCTGCGCGGAGCAGCTTCGTTCGCCGCTCACCTGCAGTCGACGAGAACATTATTCCGGATGTCCTTTTATCCGGTGTCTAGCCACAATGCGGCGATCTCGGATCAGCGCAATGTTCACTGGAACGCCGACCAGTCTCGAAGACTTACCCAGCCTTCCCTGCCGACGATGATATGATCATGAACCGTCAGTCCGAGCTCTTTTCCGGCTATGGCCAGTCTGCGCGTGGCCTCAATGTCCCCTTCGCTTGGCTGGGGATCACCTGACGGATGGTTATGTGCCAAGATCAGGGCTGCCGCGTCGAGAACCAGTGATCGCTTCAATATCTCTCGCGGATAGATCGGCGCTTCCGAAATTGTGCCTCGACTGACAACCTCATCACTGATCAGCCGGTTTTTGCTGTCGAGAAACAGCACTCGTACTTCTTCAATCGGCAATTGCGCCATGGCGACGACGAGATATTCGATCACATCAGCTGCTTTGGACAGGGAAACACGTTCGAGCATGTCGTCCTTGAACGAGACCAGCATTGCTTCGCGTACCAATGACAGGATGGCCCCCGCGGGACTATTTTCTGCCGCGCGATACTCGGCGTGCAAAACGGCGCCGATAGAACCAAATTGATTCATCAATGCATCCGCCAAAACGGAGGCATTGTCTATCTTGGCGACGGTGAAAAGTCGCTCCAGGATCTGTCGGCCCCGAATTGTCGAAGCCGTTGCTGATGCCGGTACGTGCCGATGGCCAATACTATCAACATCGGATAGGCCCAGAACGCTATCGTTATATAATAAGCCTGCGGAAGCAATTCCGGGATTATCATTTTTGGGATATGGGACAGAACCTGAATTACTTGCATAGCGCATATCCATAATGTCCAATACCTTTCTGCACTTAATGCGAGCACTACAAAGGCCAACAAAATCCATATATCAGCAACAAAAACGCCGATCTCGAGATGTGCATATTTGTTACCCGAGAGCGATACTGCAGCGAGTGTCATCGCAAGTCCGACGATGAAAATCATCACGGCACGTCTTTCGGGTTTCCCGCCCCATATGGTCGAATAAATGCAAACGACCATCAGGAGCGAGAAAAAGAATTCGATGCGATTCATGAGATGACCGGACCAAAAATGTTTGGTCAGGTCAAGCCCTTCGCGTTGTTAAGCGCTTTCTACGACGCGTAGCGGGGTGGAGGTATCCTGCGACGCACTGGCATGGTTTGGCGGACATTCGGAAACGTCACCCCAGCTTACCGTGCGCATTCCGGCGTCGTTGCGATCTTCGGCCAGATGTTCGTGCGCTTTTACAACTTCCCGATAGCTGCGGCTTGTTTCCGCTGCTGCAGCGATCAGTTTTTCCGATGCTTCCATTCCTGCCGTGAGTGAAAAGCGGGTGCCAGGGGCAAGTCGAGCAGCAGCAATGCTGCTCAGAAGTTCACCAATCTGGATCATGGTCAGGTTGAGAGATTTTTCGACTTCATTAATTTTTTTTGCAATAGGTCGTGCGGCTTCAATACGTTCGTTCAACATGCGACTCTCCAGACATCGGATATAACCGACGTCAGCTAGGGGCCAAATTGACAGAGATTAATTGGGGGCGATCAACCTGCTTACAAGCATCGCTGCAAGACAGACAAAGGCGAATGCAAAGGCGAGTTTGACCGACAGATCGGCGATCGCCCATATTCGCGCTCCTTTGCTTAGACCATTAACCCTTTCTCCCTGCTTGCGGAGCGGCACAGAAAGGAGCGGACTGGAGGAAGCTGCATATGACTGATAGGTCGCCTGCATTTCCCTGACCCGGTCCCTTTCCGGTGACGCTGCCTGTTGTCCAGGCAAGGGATAAATTGCGCCTGATTTCGGCTTTTCATCAATCCCAAATTCTTTGGGTACAAAAAATTTGGGACCGATTCTCTCGTGCTCGGCGAGCATACGAGCGGCTGCCTTGCTGCTTGTAACCTGCAGTTTTTGCCGGGATGACCGCAATCGTTCGTTGATGACATTGGGCGTTACCCCGCAAACTTGAGCAGCGGTTTTGGCATCATAACCCTGCAAGAGCAGGTGGAGTGCCTCTTTCTCGTTCTCGTTCAGATCATCAAAAGGGGTACTGGTCATCTCACGTTCATAAATGATGTAAGTCAATTTAGCAAAAAAGATCGACAGGAATATTTGTAACCCCGTCTTGCCGCGGGTCAAAACCAGCTTTGGTATTTTCATGCTAGGGTAAAACCAAATGTTACCGATAAAAATGGTTAAGAAAAATCGCGAAAATCATCCAATTGTGAACGAATTTTTGCCGGTTATCCGGTGGCTGCGTTAACCTGTTACCCCCCTCTTGAATCGTGAAACGGTTTGAAACTCGGGAAGCTCGTCAGATGGGCTCATAAACATGGGGTTCGGTTGGAAGCCTAGAATAATGGTTTGGCAGAACGGCGGTAAGATAGTTCCGGTCCCCCTGGGCTCAGGTCCGCTTTTCTAAACGGCCATTGATAAAGTGCCTGGAATATTCTGGTCAATATTCCTCCACTGTGAAGGGTTCCGGTCCGAACTGAAGAAGCGCATCTCTCCCGATTCGCTTCTTTACCCGATCAAATCCGGGTCGGTCGACTCTCTCCCACGATTGGATCGACCCGGATTTGATATCAACTGAGATTGAAAAAATTTAGAGATTTTGTAAGAATGAAACGTCAAAAATTAAATTTGAACCGACGAGAAAAAGAATTGATTCTGGGAAATGTCGTCGCGTGGGGTTCTATCATCACAGCCTTGACGCTGGCAATTTCTCTGGCCCCGACGCTTGCCGCTGAAGAGGGGCAATCTGGCGGGACGGCTTCTGAAGCGCTTTAAACTGCCTCATGGCATCAGGCATTTGAATGCACTCTTATAACTTGCGCGCCTCTTCGACGAGCAACACAGGAATCCCGTCCCTTACTGGATAAGCCAGGCCTGCGCGTTCGCTGATCAATTCCTCGGCTTCGGTATCAAGGACCAGCCTTGACCGTGTGATCGGACAGACCAGAATATCCAGCAGTTCCGGATCGACAAGCTGCTTTTTATCAAGCCCTTTCCCGGGCTTCATTGGCCCAGCCTTCATTGTAATGTGACCCGGTCATCGTCGCCATCCTGGCGACCGAAAAATTGCAGCAGTTGGATGATCAGTTCCGCGCGATTGGCCAGTCCATCAACCTCAAGCAGCGCTTGTTTCGATGCTGCATCAAAGGGCGCTATCTGTGCGATGCCGTTGACAAAGGCCATGTCGTCGAGACGCCCGATACTGTCCCAGTCGACTTGATAGCCCTGAAGGTCGGCAAATTTTCGTGATTCGATTTCCAGCGCGGCCCGTTCGGCGCTGGCCAACACTTCATCCATTTCCTGATCGTCTTCTATCTCGGCCCGAACCTGCCGGAAGGCGGTGGATGCGTCGATTTCCTCGACAATCCTGAATCGCGCCACACCTTCCAGCACGACGTTGAAGCGGCCATCATCCAGAGCCTCGATATCGACGATCTTTCCGATGCACCCGATGTCGAACAGGGCAGGGTGCTTGCCCGCCTCCTTTGGCTGGACCATTCCGATCTGGCGGTCGCGCGCCATCGCGTCGTTGATCAGCGCGCGGTAGCGTTCCTCGAATATGTGCAACGGCAGATGCATGCCGGGAAACAGCAGTGCCCCGGCCAGCGGGAATATGGAGAGCCGTTTGGTTTCGCTCATCCGAAAAGTACGGCGCTGAGCTTGCGGCGGGTGGCAGCCACCCACTCGTCTTCCAGACCAACCATTTCAAACAGCGACAGCAATTTCTGTCGGGCTGCACCGTCGTTCCAGTCTTTGTCGGCGGTGATGATCGTCAGCAGATGTTCGGCCGCAGCGTCATGTTCGCCCGTTGCGATCAGCGCGCAGGCAAGATCGAATCGCGCCTGATGGTCCTTTTCATTGGCTGCCACGGCGGCTTCAAGGGCTGCCAAAGCGTCAGCATCGGGTTTGTCCTTTGCCAGTTTCAGGGTCGTCTGCGCGCGTTCGATCGCGGGATCGCTGCGCAAATCCTCCGGCAAACCTGCTAGCGCTGCTTCGGCCTGCTCTATATGGCCCGCCGCAACCAGCGCGCGAATCAGGCCGCCGACGGCCTCGACATTGTCCGGCGCCATATCGGCGATCTGCGCGAAAATGCCGGCAGCACGCTCGGCATCGCCTTCAGCCAGCACTTCTTCGCCCATCGCGAGCAGGGGCGCGACATCCTGTTCGGCTTCAGCTCCACCGCCAACCGGCAGCTTCTCGAGCAACTGGTCGAGCATTGAGGACAACTGGCTTTCGGTGCGTGCGCTGGTCAGGTCGGCCACCGGCTTGCCCTGGAAAATCGCATAGACGGTCGGGATCGACTGGACCTGGAATTGCGCGGCGATGAATTTATTTTCGTCGACATTCAGTTTCGCCAATATAACGCCGCGATCCGCATATTGCGCCGCAACCTTTTCCAGCACTGGCGTCAGCGCCTTGCACGGCCCGCACCATTCTGCCCAGAAATCGAGGATGACGAGCTTGTCCATGCTCGGTGTCACAACCTCCCGCTGGAAGATTTCTACCGCTTTCTGTTCTTCGACTGTCAGTCCTGCTGTTGCCACATCATGCTCCTGTTATGGCGCCGGGCCAATGCCCGGACCAGCGCCCAAATCATTAATCTTAAGCGCTTTATGTGGGGTCCGGCGCGCCAATGCCAAGGATATTTTTGCATTTGTAGTGAACTAGGGTGTGATTGGGGCTTGCGGGGTATAAAAACCCATGCTAACCGCGCGCCTCAACTGCTGCTGACCAAGTGATTACCCAAGTGTCGCAGCAACGCCGAGCGGGCGTAGCTCAGGGGTAGAGCACAACCTTGCCAAGGTTGGGGTCGAGAGTTCGAATCTCTTCGCCCGCTCCAGTTTTTCGAAAAAAAGGACAATCCGGCGGATTGTCATCCAAAAAATCCCGGAGCGCAAGCGAGGGTGGCTTGGCCAAATATCTACCTTTGGACGTCATTCCCAAGACTCATTGCAGAAATCTCGCAAGCAGAGGGGCGGCGCTGTATGTCCGGTTCGCTTGCCTTGGCGCGCTCGCCGAAGAATGTCCGGTCGAAATGGTGCCTGGAAAAGACGCCGCGCCTTGCCGATAACGGGACAAGGCTGATCAAATTGCGGCTTTATTCAGTCGCCCAGCTAAAAACAGAGTCGGCAACAGTTGCTCGAGGCTCATCGTTCGGGGCGCGTGCGCGCTCCACTATAGCGACCCATTTGTCTAGCATGGCAATCACGTCGTCAGCCTCTTTCGTGTCAGCATGGACATCGGCCAGATCGTAACGGAATGAAATCGCACTGGAGGCCAGCGCTTTCGCCCGTTCGTATAAATCGGCAGCGGTCGTCCGGTCGCCTGCAGCAGCCCGCTCCCGGGCTTGCTCGTGCAACCGGGTAGCTTCGGCAATAAGGCCGGAAACATGCTCCATCATAAGACGGCCCGATGCGGTGCTTAATTGTGCTGAACGAGCCATATTATCCCCCATATTGCCGCTATGGTCCATCAATGCCATCCCTGATGGTGGTGTCTTGCCAACGGGATCATTGTGCTGGCGTTGAAAATTGAAACCGATTCGATTGTCAGCATGAACCATTGTAGGGAATGTCGATATTCCGGACAAGGTCGAGATACGGAACGATCAGCCCTCCCGTCGCTCCAATATCCCGGTCACCAGTTCAAGATCACTCGGCTTGTCCACATCGATGGCCGCTTCGGCTATCGGCAAGACAATCGGTTCAGCCCGCAGGGTCATGCGCAGACCGGCGTCTGCCATCGCGCCCTTGAAGCTGATCGTCCGGCTGAGCGCACGGAGCAGCAGCCACGGACCGAAACGGGCGAAGATCTTCCAGCCCTTCTTGCGGTCCTTTTCGACCGAAGACCAGAAAGCAACCGCTGGCTTCGCGGCTTCATTGCACAGCGCGAACAGATTGGCCCCGCTATAGGCGCCGCCGCGGAATTTCAGCCAGGTCCGGCGGGCGTCGGGATAAGCGGCCAGCATGGTCTGGCGATCCACCACCGCGACCGCGACATCCTGCCCTCCATAAGCTGTGAAGAAACTGTCGAGTATCTCTCCGGTCAGCAGCGCATTGTCTGCGGTGGTCACCAGCACCGGCCATGGCGCGATGGCGGTGCCGATCACATTGTGAATGCTGGTCGCGATGCCGTCGCCGGATGCAACAAAGCTGATATCGTCATGCCCGGCCAGATCAGCATCGAGTCCGGCCTCCAGACCTTCGGGCGATTGCGCCATGATGATGATCTTGCAGACATCCGGGCAGGCCAGCAACGCCCGCGTCACCCGTTCCAGCATGGTTTGCCCGTTGATCGGGATCAGCGCCTTATATCGGACATGGCAATATGCGGCCATCGGATCACCCTCGGGCCGCTGACCAGCCAATATGATCGCCGTCCACAAGGGTTTTTCGTCGGGATGCAGCGCACCGGGGGATATCTCGGGTTCAGTAACGGGGGTCACGGGCGTCCTTTTACTAGTCGATCGCTTTCCGCGAAAACCGGTTGTGCTGATCACCTGTTAGCCGCAGCGGGCGCTTTTGCAAAGTCGGGCGTTGATGCGACATCTCCGGTCTGGTCGCGAACCGCACCGGCGCGAGACTCCGTGGACTTTCGCAAAAAACCTGTCCAATGACTATGATGCGGCGGATCGGTTCCACCGCTGGCTTGAGCGCAAATGAGGTCGGACATCCGATGACACTGAAATGACGTCCGATTCATCAAGCGATTCCCGGCGTATCGGATTTCTGTTCAATCATGACGAATTGCATCAGGTTGCCCATATTGCGCCGATCATTTCCGCGCTGCAGCGGCAGGCACCGGGCGCGCGGGTCGAAGTCATCACATCCAGCGACCGGCAGGCCCTGGCGGTCCGCCAGTTTCTCGATTCCGCCTTGCCGGCACCTGTCTTCCGGTCGATCCGGCCCAATCGCTGGAGCCGGCTGGCCGAGAATATGCTTGGCAAAATGGTCCCGCTCAACCGGTTGAGCAGTCTCAAGCGGAGCTCCGCCCTGTTCCGAGATTTTGATGCGCTGGTGGTGCCGGAGACGACGACGACTTTTCTCAGGAAAAACAGTCCGTCGGAGCGGCCAAAGCTGATATTCTTTCCTCATGGTGCCGGCGACCGGTCAATCGGTTTCTCGCCGGAAATCCGGCTGTTTGACTATGTGCTGCTGCCGGGAGAGAAGACCCGCGACCGGATGCTGGCGGTCGGGGTCATCCGCCCTGATAATCACCGGATCGTCGGCTATCCCAAGTTCGAGGCATTTGCGAACCGGCGGCCGGTGAAGCTGTTCGACAATGACAGGCCGGTTGTGCTCTATAACCCGCATTTTGATCCATTGCTTTCGTCCTGGTTCCGCTTTGGCGAGTCGATACTCGACTATTTCGCCAATCAGAATGACTATAATCTGATTTTCGCGCCCCATGTCATGCTGTTCCAGCGCAAGATATTGGCCTCGGTCGAGCATCGTCTGCTCCGTTTCCGCCAGCGCATCGATTCGCGCTATGACAGGCTTGATCATATGCATATCGACACCGGCAGCGCGCGCAGCGTCGATATGACCTACACCCGTGCCGCCGATATCTATCTCGGCGACGTGAGCAGTCAGATTTACGAATTTATCCAGAATCCGCGTCCGGCAATTTTTCTCAATTCCCACGGTGCCGAATGGCGGGGCAACGCCAATTACGAACATTGGACATTCGGTCCGGTGCTGGATGATATCGCTGATCTGGGTGCGACGCTGGACGCGGTATCGCCGCTATCGGACTCCTGTCGGCAGGCGCAGGCGCGGGCCTTTGCCTATTCTTTCGACATGGATAGGCGCAAATCGCCCTCGCAGCGTGCTGCCGCCGCGATCGCCGAATTCATGGATATTCCGCAATAGCGCCAACCGAAGCGCTTTAGAAGTCGACGGCGATGCCCTTATGCTCCCAGTCGCCATAGCGGGTGGGTCCGTTTTTCTCCGCAATCTCCTCCGCCTTGTCGAGCGGATCGGGCTGTGGCACCGGCTTGTTCGGGGAAAGATGGGCGGGAGCCTTTACACGAGCTGGCCGCTCGCCGGGTTTTCTATCGCTTTCGGTCATTCTTTTGTCTGCCCATCAAATTGAATCGCGCCGTCTCAGACCCTATATTGAGGCCAGGACGATCATAATCAAGCGAGTAAGGGCAATGAACTTCATGAAAACGACCATGTTATTGGCGGCGCTGACGGCGCTGTTCATGGTGTTGGGCTATTCGCTCGGCGGCAGCGGCGGCGCGATTGTTGCCTTGATCGTCGCGGCGGGCATGAACCTGTTCACCTACTGGAACGCAGACAGAATTGTGTTGAAAATGCACAATGCGGTGGAAGTCGATGCCAAAAGCCACCCCGAATTTTACAATATGGTGCAGAATTTGGCGAAACGGGCACAATTGCCGATGCCGAAAGTCTATATTGTCGACCAGGCCCAGCCCAATGCCTTTGCTACCGGCCGCGATCCGGAACATTCAGCCGTTGCGGCGACCACAGGCCTGCTGAAAATGCTCAGCCATGACGAGATCGAAGGCGTTATGGCCCACGAACTCGGCCATGTTAAAAACCGCGATACCTTGATCATGACGATGGTCGCGACGATTGCTGGTGCGGTTTCAATGCTCGCCAATTTCGGCCTGTTCTTCCGCGACCGTAGCGCAGGCATTGCCGGTTTGATGGCGGTGCTGATCGCGCCCTTTGCCGCGATGATCGTGCAAATGGCTATTAGCCGCACCCGCGAATTTGGCGCCGATGCCGCCGCGGCCGGGATCAGCGGCAAGCCGTTATCGCTGGCCTCCGCGCTGGCCAAGATTTCCGGTCAGGCGGCGCGCATTCCGAATCCTGTCGCCGAGCGCAATCCGGCAGCGGTCCAGCTCTATATCGTCCCCGGAGGCGTCCGCCAGATGTTCTCCACCCACCCCGCCACCGAAGACCGGATTGCGGCTCTGGAAGCTATCGCGCAGAATGGCGGTATGGGCGGCGGTCCCGGCTGGTCGAGCCGGTCAGACGAACTCGGTGATAGGGGCCGTTTGCGTAAGCCGAGCGCGCTGGACCCGACGCGATAGGATTGCCCTGGCGATGTTCCGAATTCGCTAGCTGCTTTGGTGAAGTGAATAGTCCAGCGCGGATGGATGGTCTGACGTGCTACCGTGACCGCACGCCCAAAAGTCGCTTTCCGGAATTGACTTCCGCCTTGTCCGAAAGCTGACCTTGGCTACTCTCGATGGCATCAATATTGGTCAGGCATAACCGCCAATTTCAACGTTCAGAAAGTCGATAAATTTCCGGACCTTCAGGGGCAGATAGCGACGACTGGGATAGGTAAGCCATGCAGCTGTATCAAATTCTGAAGGCGTACAATCAAACTGCGGGAACAGGTTGATCAGTCTGCCGTCTTCCAGCTCGGGCGCGCACAACCAGTCAGGAAGGATGGCGATGCCGATCCCCGAAACAGCAGCAGCGGTCATCGTCAGGCCGTGAGACGTGATGAGTTTGCCAGCAACCGTAACTTCTCCTTCGGCTCCATCTTGGTCACGATAACGCCAGGCGCTGGTCTGTCCCGGCATGCGAAACACAATGCCGTCCAGACCCCGGATGTCATCCGGGTGGGACGGGCTTCCGTGTCTTTGAACAAAATTCGGGCTCGCGCAAATGCGAAACCTTCTGGGCGTAAGTTGAGCGGAAACACAATCACCGGTTGGCTTGAGGCCAAATCTGATGGCCAGATCGATTTCTTCTTTGACGATATCGACTTGATGATCTGCCAGCAACAGTTCGATGGTCAGATCGGGATATTGCTCCATCAGCTTGGGCAGGAGCGGCGCCAGGATACGGGGACCGAAGGACGTACAGGCCGCGACGCGCAAATTACCCTGCGGTTGGTTGACCAGATCCTGAGCTTCCTGACTGGCAATATCAAAATTCTCGAGCAGACCCTGAATACGTTCAAAATAGAGCGATCCGGCTTCGGTTGGAGCCAGCATACGGGTCGTGCGCTGAAGCAGTCGAAACCCCAGTTCGGTTTCCAGATTGGTGATGGATCGTGAGACTGTCGATGGATCAAGCTCCATCTGACGGGCGACCGCAGCAAAGCTTCCGAGCTTTACCGACTGAACGAAAATCCGAAATGACATCAAATCCATTCGTGCGATTTCCTCATGATTATCGTTCTATAATGTGCATTTACTACACCAATAATCATGCATAGAGTCAAGGGACGAGCTTCCAGACAAGGACTATGCAATGCCACTTCACTTCTCTCACCAATTCTTCAAGACGCGCGCAGAGGTTCTCGACGACGTAAAAACCAACGAGACATGGCCCACCACATTTGTCTCGGGACCGTCCGCTGCGCTGCCGGTACATTGGCACCTGGATGAAGTGCATGCCTATATCATGGAAGGGGAAACTGACTTTCTGGACGCAGAGAGCGGCAAGCAGACCCCGGTTGTGGCGGGCGACAAGATCATAATCCCGGCAAGAACGCTCCATGCGGAGGGTGTGGTAAAGGATCGTGTGGTCTATATTCTAGCGCTTCCGCAACCTTTGGCGGGAGATGATTTCCTGGCTATGCATGACCCGGATACGATCTGAAAAGCTCAGTCGCACCAATATCCTCAGACCCCCTGGCCGAACGCATAAAAAAGGCCGGATCAAATCCAGCCCGTTTTCATTCGCTCATGTCGGCACGGCAGAGAAGAAACTCTGCCGTGCCCCATTGTTTTGCCCGACCGGATCAACCGGCAGCGAGCATTTCGTCATAGACAGCGCAAGCTTCGGCTACTCCAAAGCTTCCGTCAGCAGCGCCTGCCTGCATCTTTTCCTGGACTTCCTGCATCTTGCTGGTCATTTTCTGCATTGCTTCCGGATCGCCGGCGAGAGCTTGCATTTTTTCACCAAGCTTTGTTGCTTTGGCCATCATGTCGTCTTGCGTACATGCCTCCGTTGTCACAGCCTCTGTAGCTTCTTCAGTTGCGGCAGTTTCCGATGTTTCATTGCTGGTACCGCATGCGCTGAGCGCAAAGGCGCTCGCAAAAACTGTCAAGGTTGCAATCGATTTTTTCATAGTTTTTTCCCGTTATTTTTATTGAGTGCTGCCTTTGCTGGCAATGAGCCATCATCCGGCAGCGGACATAGTCTTTTTCACCGATCATGCATCGGCGAAATCTCGGATTGATCCATCAATATCCCTTGCCGATAGCTTTCTCGCGTCACGATCACGGCGACGAACAGAGCAGTAGTGTGAGGCGAGATAGGCATCGTTGAAGGACCTATGATCAATCCAGATGTCGCCCTAGCGAAACTCTCGAACGCTCGAGTGATGTAGATCACAACCCCACGGACATGGTCGATTGCGGAGCGCCCCGGCTGATCGAAGCGATCCCGGCGAATGCTGGCGGCCAGGCTGCAAATCCGCGATTGTGGTTTCTTTACCTTCCCGCGCTTCCATCCAAAAGCTTGATCGAAGCGCGGGAAGGTCTATGCGGTTGGGCAGAGCGAGCCACCCGGGTTCTGCAAGCCAAATCATCGCGGAATAAAAATGAACCAACCCAATAATGCTATCCCCGGCCTCGCGACACGCCAGTCGGCCTTGCGTCTGCTTGACGCCGTCTGCCGGCGCGGGGAGACTCTGGATCAGGCAATGCCGGCTGCGACCGGAAAATTGTCGAATCCATCCGACAAGGCGCTGGCCCATAATATCGCCGCCAATGTCCTGCGCTGGATGAGCGCGCTCGACGCGATGATCGACAGCGCGACCCGTAACCGGCTGGCCGATGACGCCAAGGCGCGGATGGCGCTGCGTATCGCGCTGGCGCAGGTGCTGATCCTGGATACGCCGCAACATGCCGCGATTTCGACCGCGCTGCCGTTGGTCCACGGTGGCCCGCGGCGGCTGGTCCACGGCGTGTTCTCGACCGTCATGCGCGGCCTTGAATCGGGCAAGCTGAAATTGCCCGAATATCCCGAAATTCCTGGCGAAACGCACGACCGCTGGACCCATAGCTGGGGCGAGGATGTCGCCACTGCTGCGTCCAGGGCGTGGGCCAATCCCGCACCGCTCGACCTCAGCTTTCGGAGTGATGACGTTGGAGATCTGGAAGGTATCAAGCTGGCCCCGAAACATCTCAGGATGCTTCCAAATCTTCCAGTTACCGGGCTGGAAGGCTTTGATGAAGGCCGGTTCTGGGTACAGGATCTGGCTGCCTCGATTCCCGCCAGGCTGCTCGGCGAAGGCGACGGGCGCACCGTTTTGGACCTCTGTGCGGCACCCGGCGGCAAGACAATGCAACTGGCCAGCGCCGGCTGGAACGTGGTCTCGGTCGACAACAGCGCCAAAAGAATGGAACGCTTTCAGGACAATCTGAAGCGCACCCAATTGCTGGCTGAGGACGTGATCGCCGATCTGATGCAGTGGGAGCCGGCGGAACCCGCAGATGCCATCCTGCTCGACGCACCTTGCAGTGCCACCGGTATTTATCGCCGTCATCCCGATGTCCTGCACTGTATCGGTTCACGCCAGATAGCTGACCGGACTGAAGTGCAGAGCGCCTTGCTCGACCGCACCGCGCACTGGGTGAAGCCCGGCGGCACGTTGGTCTATGCGGTCTGCTCGCTCGAGCCCGAGGAAGGCGAAGAGCAGATCGAGGCTTTTCTCGAGCGGCAAGAGCAGTTTGCGATCAATCCCGTCGCCAGTGACGAGCTTCCGGCCGGCCTGCCGCCGACCGAATCCGGCTGCGTCCGCACCTTGCCGGATTCGCTGGCGGAACAAGGCCATGTCGATGGTTTCTTTATCGCCAGATTGCTCCGCAAAAGCTGATTTTCTACATATTGTGAACCTGTCCCCAATCTGTCCACAAGGGACTGTGGCCGCTGCCAGAATAGCGCCTTGATTGGTGGATATAAAAATCCTACTGCCGGGCATAGTTTAAGGAAGCGCCATGTCCGACAGCATTCGTATCGCCCCATCTATCCTTTCTGCCGATTTTGCCCGACTGGGCGAAGAGGTGCAGGCCATCGACAAGGCCGGCTGTGACTGGGTCCATGTCGACGTGATGGACGGTCATTTTGTCCCCAATATCACCATTGGCCCGGCGGTGGTCAAAGCGCTTCGGCCGCATAGCGCGAAGCCGTTCGATGTCCATCTGATGATCTCGCCGGTTGATCAGTTTCTGGAAGATTTTGCGGAAGCGGGTGCTGATATTATTTCCTTCCATCCCGAAGCGGGTCCGCATCCGCACCGCACGGTGCAGACCATTCATTCGCTCGGCAAGCAGGCCGGCTTGGTTCTCAATCCGGCGACGCCACTTGATATACTCGACTATCTGATTGACGATCTTGACCTTGTTCTGGTGATGAGCGTCAACCCGGGCTTTGGCGGGCAGAGTTTCATCGACAGCCAGTTGCGCAAGATCGAAGCGATCCGCAAACGGATTGACGACACCGGCAAGGATATCAGGCTGGAAGTCGACGGCGGTATCGATCTTGCCACCGCGCCGAAGGCGATAGCCGCCGGTGCCGATACACTGGTTGCCGGCACCGCCACCTTCCGGGGAGGGCCGGATCATTATGCCGCCAATATCAGCGGACTGAGGGGTGAATGACCGCGGACAAGCCTGACCGGCTTGATCTGGGCGATGGTGACCCGGACGACTCGGCTACCCATGACGAAAATGATGCGATAGGCGAAGGCCGCAGTCTGACCCTGCGCCATGACCGGGATCGGGGTCAGTCGCTTGCCGAACAGGCGACGATGCTCTTCTACCGGATGACCTGGCGGATGCCGATGCACCGGCTCCGTCTGTCGGGCAAATTGCCACTTCGCCTTCTCGCGGTGCCGGTCGATCCGGTCGATGGCGACCGGGTACAAGGCATGGCGGTCCGCGCCGGATATTTCCTGTTTCGTGGTCTCAAGAAGAAACATGAGAATATCGATTTTGCCGAATTGAAATTGCCGCCGCAATTTGAAGATTATGTCCACCGCTTTCAATGGTTGCGGGATCTTGATACCGCCGCATCGCGCGATCAGGCGGTGCCGGTGGCGGAAAAATTGATGAACGCGTGGCTTGATGCCAATGGCGGCGTCATCCGTCAGCCCGCTTGGCGACCGGATAATTGTGCCTGGCGGCTGTTGATCTGGGCGAGCCATGCGCCGCTGATCCTGTCCTCCAGCGACCTCATTTACCGTTCGAAACTGCTCAACAATATTGCCCGCACCGCCCGTCATCTTGACCGTACCGCCGACAAGGCAAATAGCAGCCTCGGCCGGCTGGTGGCCTGGAGCGGCGTTGTCGCCTCCTCTTTGCTGTTGCCCGAAGGCCGTGTGCGGCAGATTGTTGGTGAGGCGGGTCTTGAGAAAGCGATGGGCGAATTTTTCTTTGCCGACGGCGGCACCGTGTCGCGTTCGCCGCTCAACCAGATGGACGCGGTGATATTGCTGTCGATGCTGAAACAGGTCTATATCGCGCGCAAGGAAGATGCTCCTCCGTTTCTTGAAGAAGCGCTCAACAAGGCGGTGCCGCCGCTTACCGCGCTGACCCATTTTGACGGCACGCTGGGCAACTGGCAGGGCAGCGGCGCGACATCGGCGGAGCAGATCGCCCAGGTGGTCGAGGCCAGCGGTGTCCGCGCCAGACCGCTGCGACAGGCACGCGAATGGGGTTATCAGCGGGTCTCATCTGGTCGATCGGTGCTTATACTGGACGCGGCACCCCCTCCGATTGCGCGCATGGCAGTGGCGGGTTGCGCGTCGACGCTGGCTTTTGAATTCTCCCATGGCGATTGCCGGATCATCAGCAATTGCGGCGGCGCGGGGCTGGTTGGCGCGACGATACCGGCGGCGCTGGCACGAGCACTGCGGACCACTGCCGCGCACAGCACATTGTGTATCGCCGATAGCAACAGTACTTCGATCCTGGCCGATGGCAAGCTTGGCCGCGGCGTCAGCGAGGTTGAACTGTTTCGCCGCGATGTCGAAAATGCGACCCGGCTCGAGGCCAGTCATGACGGTTATGCCCGGCGCTTTGGCCTCATCCACAAGCGGCTTTTGCTGCAGCGTTCGGACGGTCTCGAATTGCGCGGCGAGGATATGTTGATCCCCGACGGCAAGAAGCGTAGGCGCCGCAAGGATGACATCCAATATGCGCTGCGATTCCATCTCGGGCCGGATATCGAAAGCGATCTTATTTCGGAAGGCAAGGGCGTGCTCTTGCGTCTGAAAGACGGAAATTTATGGCAATTCCGCTCGACCAGCGGAGAAATTCAACTGGAGGAGAGCGTCTGGGTTGACGGCATGGGCATAGGCCATGAGGTCAGACAGATGGTGATCACCGGAGCAGTGGGCAGGGGCGGCGGTGCCACCGGCTGGCTGCTCAAACATATGGGGTAGAAATGACGGAAAATATCAAAATCAAACGCGCGCTTTTGTCGGTTTCGGACAAGAGCGGCCTCGCCGATCTCGGCAAACAGCTGGCGGCCAGGGGCGTCGCGCTGGTCTCGACTGGTGGCACCGCCAAGGCCCTGCGCGAAGCCGGGCTCGAGGTCGCGGACATCAGTGATGTGACCAACTTCCCCGAAATGATGGACGGCCGGGTCAAGACCCTCCATCCCAAGGTCCACGGCGGCCTGCTCGCCCGGCGCGATGATGCCGACCATGTCGCTTCGATGGAAGAACATGATATCGCCGGGATCGATCTGGTGATCGTCAATCTCTACCCATTCGCCCAGACCGTCGCCAAGGGCGCGGAACGCGACGAGATTATCGAGAATATCGATATCGGTGGCCCCTCCATGGTGCGCAGCGCGGCAAAGAACCACGATTTCGTCACCATCGTCACCGACCCTTCCGACTATGAAACCCTGCTGACCGAACTGCAGCAAAATGACGGCGGCACCTCGCTGGCCTTCCGCAAGAATATGGCGGCCAAGGCCTTTGCCGCGACCGCCAGCTATGACAGCATGATCGCCCAGTGGTTCGGCTTTGCCGATCAGGGCAAGATGTTCCCCGACACGCTGCCGGTCACCATGAGCCGTCCGGTCGAGCTGCGCTATGGTGAAAACCCGCACCAGAGCGCGGCGCTCTATTTGCCCGACGGCCCGTCCGCGAGCGGCATTGCGCAGGCGGAGCAATTGCAGGGCAAGGCGCTGAGCTATAATAATTATAATGACGCCGACGCCGCACTCGAACTGGTCAGCGAATTCCGCGACGGCCCGCCGACCGTGGTCATCGTCAAGCACGCCAATCCTTGCGGTGTTGCGAGCGCCGACAATATTCTCGACGCTTATAAAGCGGCCTTGGCCTGCGACAGCGTTTCGGCATTCGGCGGCATCATTGCGGTCAACCGGCCACTCGACGGCCCGGCGGCCGAAGCGATGACTGGCATTTTCACCGAAGTTGTCTGCGCACCCAGTGCAAATGACGAGGCCAAGGAAATCTTCGCCAAGAAGAAAAACCTGCGCCTGCTGCTAACCGGCGAACTGCCCGATCCCGCACGCACCGGCATGGGCTTCAAATCCATCGCCGGCGGTTTTCTGCTCCAGTCCCGCGACAACGGCCAGATTTCTCAAGCTGATCTGAAATGCGTCACCAAGCGTCAGCCGACCGAGCAGGAAATGGCCGATTGCCTGTTCGCCTGGACCGTTGCCAAACATGTCAAATCCAACGCGATTGTCTATGCCAAGGGCGGCTCTACCGCCGGTGTCGGCGCAGGTCAGATGAACCGGATGGAATCGGCACGGATTGCTGCGTGGAAAGCCAAGGATGCAGCGGAAAAAGCGGGCTGGAGCGAAAGCCGCACCATCGGTTCGTCGGTCGCTTCCGATGCTTTCTTCCCCTTCGCCGACGGACTGTTGACCGCGGTCGAAGCAGGCGCAACGGCAGTGATTCAGCCGGGTGGATCGATCCGTGATGATGAAGTGATCGCGGCGGCGGATGAAGCGGGTCTGGCGATGCTGTTTACCGGGATGCGCCATTTCCGGCACTAGATTCGGGTCGGCGCTGAAATTGGTTTGTCCGCGCCTGCGCGATGGCCAGGGCATGGGCTGATGCCACTCATTCGGTTTCGTCGCCGGATAATGGGCTAGCTTTGGGAAAAGCGGTCGGTAACGCCAGGCCTTCTGGTCGAACTGATGGTTTTAAACCCTCGCCAGATATCGTCCTCATCGGGTTGCGGGATCAATGGTTTTTGCTTGTTGTCGCTGGTGAAATTGAACAGGTCGACATTGACGGGTTCCGCAAACAGGACACCGAAATTTTCGCCGTCGGTCCATCGGACCTCACCGGAGATGCGGCCATATCCCTTTTTGATGATCGTGATCAGTTCAAAGGGTTGGAGAAAGCCTTCGGCGTGGCCGCCCATTCCTTGTGTGGACAGGTTGGTGACAATGGCTGGAAAACCGGTGTTATTTTCGCGTTCAATATCAACACGAATCAACTTCCGCGCTCGTTGCTCGCGCGGCGCGGAAGAATGCTGTCCCGGGCCATTATCAACATTGCAGTCTGTCATGTTATGCTTAACGGTAACATTGTGTAAAATTAATAGTATCATCCGGTGTTCAGCCCGATGTGCCGACACCCTATCACCGAAACATTATCCCGGCGTGGGCCAGGCAAAGGATAGACGGGTTTGGCCGATGGCGGAACCGGACGGTGCAAAACGGCGTTCAATGAAGATCCCGTTGCCGTCATGGTCGATTGCTACCACCGTGCTGCAACGCGTTCCATATATCGGGTCGCACATGAAGATGGCGGAATTCTCGGGTTCAGGATCAGACTGGATAACCGGGCTGGAAGGATCTCTGGATTCGTAGCTATTCCGGTCAAGCAGACCATCCAATAGCATCACCGGGTCATCGGACTGTTTTGCAATCCACTGACCCAACATCTCGTTGAGATGTGGGGATTTGGCCCACGGCTGATGGATTGATCCGTTCGATAGTCCGTGAACCCCGTGATCTAGGGGCTTTGTGATCTTGTCGGGTCGATTGGTGTGAACCCGTGCCTCTCCCTGCGTCACGGTGATCAGGTTGAAGGGATTGAAGTCTGCATAATCTGCCGCCGCGATGTCCGCATATTTGCCCTTTCCCGAGAGAAAGTCCTTCAGCAAATCTCCGCGGGATGCCCGGTCTGGACGGGGGGTGCCGAATCCGTATAAATTGGTAACAACGGCAAAGCGCCCCTGTTCGGAAATGCCGAGCCAGGTTCCGCCTGCCCGGCTATCCCTGCCAGCCAACAGATGATCGGAATCCTCCCAGCGGTGCGCCGATTCTGCGGGGCGGGCATGCAGTTCATCGCGATTGCCGATTGCAACCAATTGCCATTTGGGATGGGCTTTCCAGGCGAATGAAACGATACACATCATCGGACTAATAGTCTGTTGGATCGAACTTGCGACCAAAAATCTCAAGGGCTGTTGCATCAGGATGTCCGGCAGATGTCCGGTGGTCCGCTGACCGGGTTGCCACTTCTGGGCGGTTCGTTGACAGATTTCGGTCAACCGTCAGACATGATAATTTTGTGCGGCCGCTTAAACATTGCCGGATTGCTCGCATAACTGTAGGACTTGCACCAGTTTTCGGGAATTAACCGATGCCAGACGCCGTTGATCAAACAAGGAATTATAAACGCCAATGCCGCCATTTACAGAACCAAGCTTCCAGGAACGTACTCAAATGGCAGCGAAAGCCAAGCAGGCCGCACTCAAAAAACTGAAGGCAAAGGCACCGCTCAGTCCCGAAGTCATCGCCGAACGCAAGGCAGCCCAGCTTGCGCGTGAGGAAAAACAGGCCAGGGCTCGCGCAGAGAAGCGTGAGGCATTTGAAAAACAGAAAGCCGACCGGAAAGCTGCGAAAGAACAGGCAAGGCTGACGAAGCAGGAAGCCGCTCCTGTGGTCGCACCGGAACGAACGGAAGCTGAAAAGAAAGCCGCGCGTGACGCACGCTACGCGAAACGGAAAAAACGCAAGAAATAACGCGCAAACGATAATGGCGAAAAAGACCCGCTTCCCGCCTCGCGATGACATGCTGGCGCTTGCCAGCGGCGGTGAGTTGACGGTGAAAGTCGTCCCCAATGCCGGTGAAAACAGCATTGTCCTGCCCAAAGCAAACGATTCGGTCGGCCTGTTGTTGGTCCGGGTGACTGCTACGCCGGAAAATGGAAAAGCCAATCAGGCCGTTTTGAAGCTATTGTCCAAAGCGCTTGGAATACCCAGAACATCGCTCGCGATTGTGCGCGGCGGTAATGCACGAACCAAGGTCATTGCTATTCCGGACTGATATCGGGACGGTAATTTTATCGGCAATGATGGCGGTCAAAAAGACCAAACAGGTTCAATCCGAAAATTTACTGGGGCGTTGCAGCCTGTGCATTTTGTCCGTCACCTTCTGGTGCGGCAATAATGTCGCGGGTCACGCTACCCTTGTCGACGGTGAACGTATCGGGATCACCGACCGATGTACGAATCCCTGCGTCCGAGGGACCGGCCTGGCCAACAATCGCCGATTCGGTCACGCTGCGCGCTTGCGGACCGCCGAACAGGGCTTCCAGGGTCTGCTGCTGCAAACCGCCGGTCTGGGGGCGAGGCTGACCCGGCTGAGGCGGGGTCAGCGTAAAGTCGGGCGGGATTACCAGCGGTGGCTGGCGGGAAACCGCAAATTCATCAGGCCGTTCACGGTCAAACAACCCGGTCGAGCCGCAGGCAGACAGGCTGACCAGCGAAACGAGGCTGATGGCGACGGTGGATTTACGCATGTTTTTATCCCTCAAAAATCTCTTACGGAGCCTGATAGCGCGCTCCTGTCACAGGTCAACTTTCGTCAAGCTGAACGTGGTCTTTTGTATCATCCTTCTTTTCGCGGATTAGCAGCGCACGTGCAAGCAGGATTACCACCCCGATGCTGATACAGGCGTCGGCAAGGTTGAAAATCAGGAACGGACGGAAGTCACCGATGTGAAGATCGGCAAAGTCGGCGACATAGCCCAGCCGCGCGCGGTCGACGATATTGCCCATCGCCCCGCCAAGCACCATGCCCAGCGCGATAATATCCCATTTCGCCTTTTCGCGGTTCATCCAGATGAAAACGGCAACCCCGATCAGGCCGGTCAGCGCGACCAGCGCCCAGCGCTGAAAATCGGTCGAGGCGGTGAGAAAACCCATCGAAACGCCGTAATTTTCCGCCCAGGTCAAGTTGAAAAACGGCACCAGCTCAATCTGGCCCCGGTTTGGCAACTGGAGCAGTTGCATGACGACAAATTTGCTCGCCTGATCGAGGAGGAAGATCAGAAAGGCGAGGATCAGGCCGATGCGGCGATATTTCTTGATTTGTGAAATGTCGGTCATATTAGCCTCCGTTCGTGTCGAGCGAAGTCGAGACACATGGATATTGGGTAAAGCGTCTCTCGACTATGCTCGAGACGAACGGAGAGCGCTTCACGCCAAAACCTTCGCACAACGATCACAAAGCGCGCCTTCCTCTTCCACTTCGGGCAGCAAGCGCCAGCAGCGGCCGCATTTGTGATTGTCTGTCTTGGTGACGGCAATTTCCGTACCATCGGTGACGTCCGCGACAATCGCCAGTTCGGCAAATTCGTCCGTGCTGATCGGCAGGTCGGTCATTGGATAGACGACTTCGGCCTCGAGGCTCGACCGGATGGTTTTCTCCCGCCGCAACGGTTCGATGGCTTCGGTGACTTTTTCGCGGGCATCGCGGACGAGATCCCACTTTTGAACCTCACTGTCGCCCCAGCGCAGGCTGGGGTCCAAACCGCTCGTCGATTGGTCTGGGTCCCAGCCTTCGCTGGGATGACCTGTAGTGAGCGCCTTGAAATCAGGCCATTCCTTGAGATGAATACTGTCTTCCTCATCCGGGAACCGACTCTGCCAGATTTCCTCGGCGGTAAACACCAGCACCGGCGCAATATAGCGGGTGAGGGCGTGGAACAAGATATCCATCACCGTCCGATAGGCCATGCGTTTCGGGTCATCCGGCGCATCGCAATAGAGACAATCCTTGCGGATATCGAAGAAGAAAGCGCTGAGATCTTCCTGCGCGAAAGCGTTCAGCGTCCGCATATAGGGACCGAAAGCAAAATCATCTACATGCTGCTTAAGTTCCGCATCGACCTCGGCCAGCCGGTGCAGGATATAGCGTTCCAGCTCCGGCATATCGGCGACGGCGACCCGCTCGGCGTCGGTAAAGGTGCCAAGACCACCGAGCATATAGCGGAAGGTGTTGCGCAGCTTCCGGTAGCTGTCCGAAACCCCTTTGAGGATTTCATCGCCGATCCGGTGATCTTCGGTAAAATCGACACTCGCGGCCCATAGCCGCAATATGTCCGCGCCCTGCACGTCGATGATCTTCTTCGGATCAAGCGTGTTGCCGAGCGATTTGGACATTTTCTTGCCGTTCTTGTCGAGCGTCATGCCGTGGGTCAGCACTGCCTTATAGGGCGCGCGACCTCTGGTACCGCATGATTCCAGCAGGCTCGACTGGAACCAGCCGCGATGCTGGTCGCTGCCTTCGAGATAGAGATCCGCCGGACTGCGCTGCTCGGGCCATTTGCCGCTTTCCAGCACGAAGGCATGGGTGCAGCCGCTGTCGAACCATACGTCGAGAATATCGGTGATCACTTCATAATCGTCGAGCGCGTGGTCGTTGCCCAGGAAATCCTGATGATTGGCATTGAACCAGGCATCGGCACCGCCTGCCTTGAACGCCGCAATGATCCGTGCATTGACCGCCGGATCGTTGAGATATTCGCCGCTCTTTCGGTTCACATAAAGCGCAATCGGCACGCCCCAGGCGCGCTGGCGCGACAAGACCCAGTCGGGGCGACCCTCGACCATCGATTCCAGACGGCGCCGCCCGCGTTCCGGGACGAAGCGCACATGCTCGCGGATTTCATCCAGCGCTATTTCGCGCAGCGTTTCACCGTCACCCTGCTCGGCGCGAATGGCCGCTTCATCGGCACAGCGCGGGACATCATGATCGATCGGTGCATCCATCGGCACAAACCATTGCGGCGTGCAGCGATAAATAATCTTCGCTTTCGAGCGCCAGCTGTGCGGATAGCTATGCTTGAAATCGGCGCTCGCCGACAACAGCGCACCCGCCTCGCGCAGGTCTGAGCAGATCGGGCCTTCCGGACCGTTGAAATTCTTGTTGATCACCCCGCCGGCACGCTCGTCGCCACGCGGCAGCCATTCCCAGTCGTCGCGATAGACGCCATCGGCATCGACCGCGAACACCGGATTGATGCCATTGGCCTTGCAGAGATCGAAATCATCCTCGCCATGGTCGGGCGACATATGGACCAGACCGGTACCCGCATCGGTGGTGACGAAATGCGACCCATCGAGAAACGGGCGCGGCTTGGTGTAGAATTCGCTGTCCGGGAATCTGTCGGCCATCGGGTGCTTGGCTGTAGCTCCGGCTAGTTGGGAGCCTTTGCCACGCCAACCACCAGCATTAAGTACCATTGAATCCTCATCCGCACTGATCCGCATGAAAAAATCATCAATCAACGCTTCTGCAACCAAATACTTCTTTTGTGACGCTTGTTCGGTGAATAGAGAATAATCAACATCCGCCCCATAAGCCAAAGCCTGATTAACTGGAATCGTCCACGGCGTAGTCGTCCAGATCACCGCATGCGCGCCGACCAGTTCCGGCGCATTCGGCGCATCGACAATCTCGAACGCCACATCAATCTGCGTCGAGGTGATATCCTCATATTCCACCTCGGCCTCGGCCAGCGCGGTCTTCTCGACCGGCGACCACATCACCGGCTTGGCGCCGCGATAGAGCTGGCCGGCTTCGGCAAATTTCAGCAATTCGGTGACGATCGCCGCTTCGGCGTCATAGTCCATCGTCAGATAGGGCTTGTCCCACTGGCCCATCACGCCAAGCCGCTTGAATTCCTCGCGCTGCACATTGACCCATTTATCCGCATAGTCGCGGCATTCGGCGCGGAATTCGCTGGCCGGCACCTCGTCCTTGTTCCGCTTTTTCTTGCGATATTGTTCCTCGATCTTCCACTCGATCGGCAGGCCGTGACAATCCCATCCCGGCACATAAGGCGCGTCCTTGCCGAGCAGGCTCTGCGAGCGCACGACCAGATCCTTCAGCGTCTTGTTGAGACTGTGGCCGATATGGATATTGCCATTGGCATAAGGCGGGCCATCGTGAAGGATGAATTTCTCGCGGCCGGCGCGGGCTTCGCGCAGCTTTTCATAGAGACCAATCTTCTCCCAGCGTTCCAAAATCGCCGGTTCCTTGTTCGCAAGGCCAGCCTTCATCGGGAAATCGGTTTTCGGCAGGAAAACCGTGTCTTTATAATCTGCTTTGGGATCGGTCATGATCGCGGGGATTAGGGGAGGTTGCGAGCGTGTGCAAGCATGGTTTTACACCGGTGACGCAACCATTTGCCCAGAGCGTGCCGACACGAGGGGCGAGCGAAGCCCAACGGCGCTTGTGGTCTTTAAAGGTGGTTCGACAGGCTCACCACCAGCGGGAGACGGGATAGCTTCATCAGGTTGCCCTAAAACCGTTCGTCGTGGGCTTGTCGAAGGACCTTTATCGGCTTGACGCGTGCTTCAACAGGCTCAGGACGAACGGCAAATAGGTTCGCACCCATCCACTCGCCTAAGCCAGCAGCTCTCGCGCCCTGTCACAGTCTTTTTTCATCTGCGTTTTGAGCGCCTCGAGATCGCCGAATTTCTCTTCCCCGCGCAGGAAATGGTGCAATTCCACCTCGATGGTCTGGCCATAAAGATCGTCATCAAAATCAAAGAAATAGGGCTCAAGCAATTCCTTCGGCGGATCGAAACTGGGACGAATGCCCAGATTCGCCGCGCCATTCAGCACCCGGCCATCGGGCAGGCGGCCCTTGACCGCGTAGATACCGTATTTAGGGCGCAGATACTGACCGATGTCGATATTCGCGGTGGGAAAGCCCAGTAGCCGACCGTTCTTGTCGCCGTGGATCACTTCCCCCTGAATCGTGAAAGGGCGCGTCAGCAGCCGACCCGCTTCCTCGCATTTGCCTTCTTTCAGGGCGGCACGGATGCGGCTGGATGAAATGACATTTTCACTATCGCTGATCGGGCTGACCGCATTGGCTTTCAAACCGTGCGCCGCTCCGATTTCACGCAGCAGATTGATGTCGCCTTTGGCACCCTTGCCAAAAGTGAAATCGGCCCCGGTGACCACGCCCGCCGCACCAAAGCGGTCGACCAGCAGTTTTGTGATGAAATCTTCTGCCATTGTGCTGGCCAGTCCGGCATCAAATGCGAAAACCAGCATCGCACTGGCCCCGGCATCGGCAAACAGCCGCTGGCGCTGATCCAGACTGGTCAGCCGGAAAGGCGCGATATCGGGTTTGAAAAAGCGCACCGGGTGCGGATCAAATGTAGCGATGATCGCCGGGCGACCTTCGTCTTCCGCCCAGCTCAGAGCCTTCCCGGCAACCGCCTGATGGCCGAAATGAAAGCCGTCAAAATTGCCCAGTGCCACAATAGCTCCACGCAGTTCGCCTTCAATGCGGTCTTTTCCGTTCAGTCGAATCATCGAATCGCTATTGCGGGTTTCTGCGCATGTTTCAACATAGTCGTCATGCTGGCACAGACTGGCATCTAGCCCGCCTCCGAGGTGCGAGCATGGTTATCGGATTGGCTTTCAGGGTCGATCTTCGGTTGCCTTTCACTCGCCGGGGCGACGGTCTGCGCCAAAGGCACCAGTCCAGCCTTGATCACCCGCAAGGCATTCAGCCCCATCGCCGCGCGGATTTCCGCTTCGGTAAAGCCCGCGTCGATCAATGCCTGGGTAATCTGCGCAAGTCCGCTGGCATCAAAGCGAGTCGTCACCGCGCCGTCAAAATCGCTGCCCAGCGCAACATGTTCAATCCCGACCAGATCGCGAACATGTTTTGCTGCCTTGGCCACCGTCGCCGGATCGGTGTCGCACATCGCCCCGTCCCAATAGCCAAGACCAATGACGCCGCCGGTCGCCGCAACGCCCCTGATTTCTTCGTCGGTCAGGTTGCGATTGACTCCGCACACCGCTTGTACGCCGCCGTGGCTGGAGACCACCGGGCGCTTCGCCATTTTGAGAATGTCGGCAACCGTCGCATGGCTGCTATGGGCAATATCGACGATCATTCCCATTTTTTCCATGTCGCCGATGATGGTTCGGCCAAAATCGGTCAGGCCGCCCTTGTCTATGCCATGCATCGACCCGGCCAGTTCATTGTCGAAAAAATGCACCATCCCTGCCATCCGCATCCCGGCATCATAGAGTTTCTGCAGATTCTCCCGCTTGCCTTCCAGCGTCTGGAGACCCTCGGCGGAAAAGAGCACGCCAACCGGTCCGTTCTTTGTCATACGCCCTGCCGTCAACCGGTCGAGGTCGCCGGGTTTGTTGATCGGTAGCATCGCACCCGCCGATTTTGCGGCGGCCTTGTCGAGTTTTTGGGCATGATAGAGCTGCCGTTCGAGCAAAGAAAACCAGGTCCGCACAGGCTGCAACTGGGCGATCGCGAGCAGGGTGATATTGTCGGTGTCGGCGCCGTTGCTGTCGTAATTCTGGCCCTTGGGTGTCTTGGTTACGCTGGAAAAGACCTGTAGCCCGACATTGCCTTCTTGCAGGCGTTTGAGATCGATGTGACCATAGTCCGTTTGATCGGTAATCTTGCGCTTCCACAATAATGTGTCGCCATGCAGGTCGACGATCATCAGGCTGTCGTGCAGCTTCTGCGCCTCGGCTCTGATCTCCGGCAGCGGCTTGCCGTCGACCATATTGGTTTGCTTGTCGAACCATGCCGGCGCCAAAATCAGGAAGGCGGCGAGGGCGATCCCGCCGAGGCCCAAAAGCGCCACCAGGAATTTCCTCATCCGATTTTCTTTTTCAATGTGACGAAGCTGTAACCGGGCTTGTCATTCTTTGGCTGATGATCCTCGCGCATCGTCTCTTCCCAGACGGCATCATCAAAGGCCGGAATCTTGATATTGCCTTTGGGCTTGAGATGCACTTCGGTCAGTTCAATCCGGTGGGCGCGGTCGAGAAAGGCCTTGTAGATTTCCGCTCCCCCGATCACCGCGATATGTGGAGAATTGGCTATTTTCAGGGCGCTTTCAATGCTGTGCGCAGTCTCCGCATCATCGGCTTCCCAGTCCTTGTCTCGGGTCAGCACGATATGACGCCGTCCGGGCAACAGGCCGGGCAGGCTGTCAAAGGTCTTGCGGCCCATGATCATCGGCTTGCCCATGGTCATCGTTTTGAAACGCCTCTGGTCCTCGGGCAGGCGCCAGGGAATGGTGTCGCCGTCGCCGATCACGCCATTGTCGGCACGGGCAAGGAAGAGGATGATTTCAGGATGGTTCATGGGCGACGCCTAGCGCAGTTCCGGCAGACTGCAAATTAGAAATGCAATTTGGTGACATGACCCATTTTTCGACCCGGCCGGCTCTCGCCCTTGCCATAGAGATGGAGATGGTTTGCGCCGTCGGATAGCAGGCTCTGCCAGTCGTTGGCTTGCGCCCCGATCAGATTGTGCATCTCGACGTTTTTCGCGGCGAGTCCGGTGTCGCCGAGCGGCAATCCGCAGATCGCCCTGATATGATTTTCAAACTGGCTGCTGACCGCCCCTTCGATGGTCCAGTGGCCGCTGTTGTGCACCCGTGGTGCCATTTCGTTGAACACCGGACCGTTTTTGGTAGCAAAAAATTCGCAGGTCAGGACGCCGACATAGTCCATCGCGTCTGCCATTTTCGCGGCCAGCGCGCGGGCGGCGTCCTGTTGTTCCAATATGGCGGCAGGGGCGGGGGCGACCGAGAGGGCCAATATACCGTCTTCATGGATATTGTGCGGGGTGTTCCAGAAACGAATTTCGCCATCCTGTCCGCGTACCAATATCACCGAAAATTCATGGTCGAAGGTCACGAAACCCTCGGCAACGCATGGCTGATGAGCCACCGCTTCCCAGTGGCTGTCGAGATTGTCGCCCGACCGGATTCGCGACTGGCCCTTGCCATCATAGCCCATCCGAATGGTCTTGAGGATCGCCGGAGCGCCGATTTCGGCGATCGCGGTATCCAGTGAAGGGCGATCCAACACTTCTGCAAAGGGAGCGGTGGTTCCGCCATGGGTGCGGGCAAAATTTTTCTCGGCCACCCGGTTCTGAGCGATGTCGAGCGCAGTGATTGGCGGATGAAGCGGCGCGCAGGCCTCAATCTGGTGCAACGGACCTACCGGCACATTTTCAAATTCAAAAGTGATAACGTCGCAACTTTCTGCGAAGCGGGTCAGAGAGACGATATCTTCATCCAGCGCGCAGGTAAATTGGGCGGAGACTTCCGCGGCGACGCTGCCGGCATCGGACGCATAGATATGGCAGCGATAGCCGAGCTGCGCCGCCGCCACGCTCAGCATCCGACCGAGTTGGCCGCCGCCCAATATGCCGATGGTTGATCCGGGAGGGAGTGTTTTCATAAGCGCTATTATTCGGGCTGGTCAGCGACGGATGCTGTCTGCTCAGCGCGCCATGTGTCCAGCCGTTCGGCCAGTGCAGGGTCTTCATTGGCAAGAATGGCTGCTGCCAGCAGCGCCGCGTTCTTTGCGCCCGCGTCGCCGATTGCCAATGTGCCGACCGGGATACCTGCGGGCATTTGCGCGATTGAAAGCAGGCTGTCCATGCCGCTCAGCGCCTTTGACTGGATCGGCACGCCAAGGACGGGCACGCGGGTCATGGATGCTACCATGCCGGGCAGATGCGCCGCGCCGCCAGCGCCGGCGATAATCACTTTCAGTCCGCGGCCCACCGCTGATTGAGCATAGTCATAGAGCCTGCCAGGAGTGCGGTGCGCGGAAACAATCTTGGTTTCATGCGCAACGCCCAGCTGATCGAGGATGTCGCTCGCAAGCTTCATCGTTGCCCAGTCAGACTGGCTGCCCATGATAATCCCAACCGGAGGAGAAGCTTCGACCATTTTTGCCCCTGACAAATGCTACGGAAGCAACGTGGTTTAGTCATGAAATCGCGCGGACGCAATGACACTTATGGCCGGTATGAAATTTCACGGCGACAAATCGGAGCCAGTCGGTGTGACACCGGACTGCCGATCCGGGATTTCACAAATATTTACACTTGTGATAATTAATTATCTTGTTTTATCAGATAGATGCAAATATTCCGGTGCCACATACTAAGAATGGAGGATGACATGAAGAAGAATAAATCAAGCAATGAACAGAATTGTGTCACTTGTGCTGTCCTTCAGCGGGAAACTGGCGATTTAAAACGCGATATCGCGGAAATGGATCAGCATGTTTATCTTGATACTCTGACCGGCCTGCCCAACAGGCGGTATTTTGTCCAAAGCCTTCAGAGCCGGGTCGAGCGATGTCGGCGATATGGTGATATGGTGATAATTGTGCTGTATTATTTCTTGATGTCGATGATCTGAAAAAGATAAATGATAATCATGGTCATGCCGCCGGGGATATTGTGCTGGCGCGTCTGGCCCAGATATTGCGGCTCCACATCCGCACGTCGGACATCGCAGCGCGCATAGGCGGCGATGAGTTCGGTCTTTTGTTCGATAATATGGATGCCGATGAGGTCGAGAAAAAAATCGCATATCTCGTCGACCAGTTTGGCAAAGCAAATTGCACCTATGCGGACCAGTCCCTACCTGTTGACGCGAACGTCCGCTATTGTTTTGTCGGTCCGAAAGACACGGTCGAAGGCCTTATGTCCCGCGCTGACGCCGCGATGTACCGGGCCAAAGAAAAAGTTGGATAGGCGCTAGGGATTATCGATCCGCGAGATAATAGCGCTCAATTTCGTTCAGTTCGTCGTCCAGTTCATAGCCAATCGGCTGGCCGGTCGGGATTTCCAGGCCGGTAATTTCGTCGTCCGGAATCTTGGACAGATGTTTGACCAGTGCACGCAGGCTGTTGCCATGGGCCGAGATCAATACCCGTTGGCCATTTTGCAATTCCGGCGCGATCCGGCTCTTCCAATAGGGGAGGACCCGCACGATCGTATCTTTCAGGCTTTCGGTTGCCGGAACTTCAATTCCTTCGTAGCGCGGGTCATTGGACATTTGATAGGGACTATCCGACGCCATGGGCGGCGGCGGTGTATCAAAGCTGCGCCGCCAGATATGGACTTGCTCGTCGCCATGCTTGTCGCGCGTTTCCTGTTTGTTGAGGCCGGTCAGACCGCCATAGTGCCGCTCGTTGAGCCGATAGTTTTTTTCCACCGGCAGCCAGAGACGTCCCATTTCCTCCAGCGCGAGATTGAGCGTCTTGATTGCCCGGGTCTGGACGCTGGTAAAACAGATATTGGGGTCAATGCCCCGCTCCTTCATCAACTGCCCGGCGGCCTTGGCCTCCTCCACACCTTTTTCGGTGATGTCTACATCCCACCAACCGGTAAAACGGTTTTCCAGATTCCATTGCGACTGGCCATGGCGAAGAAGGATGAGTTGAGGCATTGATTGTCCTTAAGCTTGTTCGTGACCTCCTCTAGCGCCGATGACGGAGGTCGCCAAGAGTGATTTAGGGCCGAAGCACGGATGGGCTCTCATCCGGTGTGCCCAGACCGGTCAGTCGCGCGCTGATTTTTGCCCTCAGACGTTAAGCTGCGTTTCGACATGCCGTTAACCTTAACGCGATATCAAGACTATCTTTCTAGAGCGGTTACAAACCGGTCGGTTCGGTTCCCGGCCACGCTACTCGAATGAAAGTTCGTGATAAAGGTCTGGCAACGAGTTCGCTGCAATAGCGGCAAGCCATCCCCCTCTCAGCGCAGTCAGGCAAATAGATCATGCTTCAATCTGGAGAATTTTTTTGAACAAGCTTAGCAAATTGATCATCGCTGCACTTGGTACCACCGCGATGGCCACCCCCGTATGCGCACAAGACCTCGTGGGCGGAGAGGAAACCTTCGATGACGATGTGATCATTGTGACGGCCACCCGGCGTGCGCAGGACGTCCAGGATATTCCCCTTGCGGTGACGGCCGTCGGCCCGGTTCAGCTCGAACGCCAGGGGGTTGTCGGTGTCTCCGAGATCGCCAGCGTGTCTACCAGTTTTTCTGTATCCAATGCCCAGTTGGCGTCGGGGTCAGTAGTGTTGCGGATTCGGGGTGTCGGCACCAATTCCAATAATATCGGCTTTGAATCGGCGGTAGGGATTTTCATCGACGGTGCCTATCAGTCCCGTCCCGGTATCGCGCTATCCGAATTTGTCGACGTTGAGCGCGTCGAGGTGCTGCGCGGGCCACAGGGCACGCTGTTCGGACGCAATACGTCTGCCGGCGCTCTGAATATCACAAATGTGCGACCGAATCTGAATGAATTTGGCGGCTTCGCCAATGCCACATACGGAAATCGTGATCTGATGGGTGTGCAAGGTGCGGTCAACGTTCCGATCATCGAGGGTAATCTGGCGCTGCGTGTGACCGGTGCCTATCGCGAGCGCGATGGCTATGTGACTGTAGTAGACAGCAGCGGCACCAAAATTGGTGAATCGAACGGGACAGATCAATATCTCGTGCGCGGTCAGCTCGGCTTTGAAACCGATGGCGGCATTCGCGGACGTCTGATCGCGGATTATGCCGAAAGCACTGCAGGCTGCTGTGCCGCGATTGAAGTCCTGCAATCGCCGCTTGAAACTTCTGGCCTGTTCGCGGCTGTGGGATTGGGCGCACGCGGTGGTATGGCGGGACCTGTTGTTGCGGTTAATCCATTTGATACGACCGCCGCTGAGGCCGCCGCCGACCAGCGGATTTCGACCGCCAGCTACGCTCCGCAAACAAACTTCGATCAATGGGGTGTGACCGGTGAAGTCGAGGTGCCTTTGAGCGACAGCACGGACCTGATCTATATCGGTTCCTATCGCCAATATGATGCGACCGAAGCCTATGATAATGATTTTTCGGATCTTGATCTGTTCAACGTTACGAAAAACCGCACGTTCATCGAAACCAGAACGCACGAAATCCGGGTTCAGGGCGAATTGCTCGGCGGTGCGCTGAACTGGCTCGTGGGCGGATATTATTCCAAGGAAGAGATTGCCCAGGATCTGACCTTTGCCTTGGGAGAGGATTATGACCAAGTGGTCGGTGCCACGCTTGCCGGTGCGACGGGCGGAGCCACTCTCAATCCGCTAAGCCCGATTTTCCTCGGAGCGACACCGCTTGAAAATATCACGGGTTTTGATCCGGCAACGGTCACTAACGCCAATCAATATGCGCAAAACAGCAAAAGCTGGTCCATCTTCACCCATAATGTGTTGGCTGTAACCGACGGACTGAAGCTGACATTAGGGCTGCGCTATTCGGATGAAAGCAAAGACGGCAGTTTTGCCAGCGGCGGCACCAACAATCCCATCTGCCCGGCGATCATCGGTCAAATCTCGCCCGGTGGTGGTTTGAGCACTCTGCCAGCCGCGTTGCAAAATGCCCTGTTCGGTCTCGGTTGCTTCGCCTTTTTCTCGCCCGCCGATGCGCCCTATGCGGCGGTCTTGCCGACACCCCGCACATTCGACGGGACATTTAGCGATACCGAACTGATCTACACCGGAAAGATCTCCTATGCCTTTGCCGATCCGGTCAATATCTATGCCAGCTTTACCCATGGCTATAAGTCAGGTGGCTTCAATCTCGATTCGACCGCTGCGGCTGGCGGTGCGGATCCCCGCTTCCTGTCAGAAGAAGTCGATTCCTATGAAGTTGGTGTGAAGGCGAAGCTTCTCGACGATGCGGTGACACTCAATCTGGCCTTATTCCGCGAGATGTTCACCAATTTCCAGATTCTGGAATTTACCGGAGCGCAGTTCCAGACGTTCAATGTTCCCAAAGCGGAAACGCAGGGCGTGGAAATTGAATCAACCATCCGGCCGAGCGACCACTTCACTGTCAATGCTGCCCTGACGATCACCGACGCCGACTATCCTGAGGATTGCGCCGGGACCGAAACGTCAGTCAATGTTGTTGCCTTGTGTGGATATTCGCTGACCAACGCGCCCGATTTCGTGGGTATTGCAGGCGCCACCTATGAAAATGAACTGGGCGATGATCTGGAATATTTTCTCAACGCGCAATTGCGTTTCGAAAGTGATCGCCGGACGGGGACCCAGGCCATTGAAACCGCCGATCTGGCGGCGATGACGCCGGTTCCGTTCGGAACGCAGGACGGCAATATCAAGATCAACTTGCGCGCCGGTATCGGTAGCCAGGATGAGGCATGGGGGATTGAGGCCTTTGTGACCAACCTGAACAACGAGGTGACGCGGGGGGTTACGTTCAACACGGTCCTGCGGTCCGGTTCGCGGTCGGTCTTCATCCAGGAACCGCGCAGCTATGGGCTGACCGTTCGCAGCAAATTCTAACGCGAGCCGACTGCGGTTTATTCTATCAATAGACAACTGGCGGCCGGATTTTCCGGTCGCCTTTTTTTTCGTCCGTTTACTGCGGCAAAACATCCGGTGATCAACGCGCTCAGTGTGACAAATACGATTATGGGATGTGTCATTTTAACATCGATGCCGGCGTATGAGCGCCGATTTCTAAGTTTTCCATGGTCAGATTGAATGTTACATATTTGCAACGCCTATCCCGGAGACGGCCTGCATCCACCCCTCCCGGCTTGATTTAACGGATCAATTAAAGGACTGTCTCGCTCACAGCTGTCGTAAAAACAAGCCATCCCCCCAGGAAAATGGCGATGACGACGGCGATTTCAACGGGAGAAGATAAATGAAAGCAATCAATAAAATTCTCATGGCGGCGCTTTGCACATCTGCCATGACCACCCCCGCTTTTGCACAGGATGCCGCGCAGGAAGCGGAAACATTCGAAAATGATGTAATCATCGTGACGGCAACCCGCCGGGCACAGGACGTGCAGGATATTCCTATTGCCGTGACCGCGGTCAGCTCGGTTCAGCTCGAGCAGCAGGGCGTGGTGAACGTGCAGAATATCGGCAGTGTATCGCCAAGCTTCTCGACCTCCAACGCGCAAACAGCGTCTGGAACGGTTGTGCTTCGTATTCGCGGCGTCGGCACCACTTCCAACAACATCGGCTTTGAATCGGCCGTCGGTATTTTTGTCGATGGTGCCTATCAATCGCGCCCTGGCGTCGCGCTGGGTGAATTTGTTGACGTGGAACGCGTCGAAATTCTGCGCGGACCGCAAGGTACTTTGTTCGGCCGGAATACGTCTGCCGGTGCCTTGAACATCACCAACACACGTCCGGATCTTAATGATTTTGGCGGTTTTGTGAACGCGACCTATGGCAATTTTGACCATATGAGCATTCAGGGCGCGATCAACGCCCCGCTCATTGAAGATACGTTGGCGCTGCGCGTTACCGGTGCTTACCGCAAGCGTGACGGTTATATCACCAGCATCGATTCCACCGGTGCGACAAACGGTGAATCCAACAATACCGATCAATATCTGATCCGCGGCCAGCTCGGTTTCGAAACCGAGGGCGGTATCAGCGGACGTCTGATTGCTGATTATTCCAAAAGCACTGCCAGCTGCTGTGCAGCTGTAGAATTATATCAGTCTCCGGTTGAAACGGCCGGATTTTTCGGTCTGGTCGGTCTTGGTGCCCGGGGCGGCATGGCTGCGCCGGATGTTGCGGTAAACCCGTTTGATACGACAACGATGCAGCGCGCCGTCGACAATCGCATCGCGACCCAAAGCTATCAGTCGACGAACAGCAATGATCAGTGGGGCGTAACCGCCGAGGTGGAAGTGCCCGTCGGTGACTCTGCCGACCTGGTCTATATCGGGTCCTATCGCGAGTTCCGTGCCGGCGAATCCTATGATTCGGACTTCTCGGGTCTGGATGTCTTTAACGTTCTACCGGGCGGGGGCACGTCCATTGACACGATGACGCACGAATTGCGGGTACAGGGCGATGCTCTTGATGGCGCGCTGAGCTGGCTCGTCGGCGGATATTATTCCGACGAGGATATCAGTCAGGTCGTCAATTTTGGCCTCGGCGAAGATTATGATGCTCTGGTTGGTGCTTTATTTGGTGGTGCTGCCGGTCCTGCTCCGCTTGCGCTCTTCTCCGGCGGCATCGATGCTGCAACCGTTCGCGCAACAAATGCCTATTCGCAAAGCAGCAAAAGCTGGTCGATTTTCACGCACAATACGCTGGAGGTGGTAGACGGGCTGAAACTGACCGTTGGTCTGCGTTATTCGGATGAAAGCAAGGACGGTAGCTTTACCCAGCCTTCGGTGACCAATGCGCTCTGTCCGGCGATTCTGAGCAACCTGTTGGGGGTTCCGCCTGCTGGCGCCGCGCCGGCTCCGCCATTGGCCGGCGGCTCTGCCTTGGCCAACGGCCTCTTCGGAACCGGCTGTTTCGCGTTCACGGCTCCGGCTGATCTGCCCCAGGCAGCCGCCGTCCCGCTTCCGCGTTCGTTTGCCGGTACATTTAGCGATGAAGAGCTGATTTACACCGGTAAGGTAAGCTATGAATTTGCTTCTCCGATCACGGTATATGCCAGTTTCACGCACGGATATAAATCCGGCGGCTTCAATCTTGACTCGACAGCCGCGGTCGGTGGCAGCGACCCAAGCTTTCTTTCGGAAGAAGTCGATGCCTATGAAGTCGGCTTCAAGGGCAAGTTTCTCGATAATGCGTTGACCGTGAATATTGCGGGTTTCCATGAAGAATTCAGCAATTTCCAGGTGCTGGAATTCACCGGTGCCCAGTTTACCACATTCAACGTGCCGATGGCGAAATCCACCGGTGTCGAACTGGAAATGCTGGCCCGTCCAAGCAGGCATTTCACCATCAACGGTGGCCTGACTTACACAGACGCGCGCTATCCGGAAGATTGTGCCGGTACGCAAACGTCAGCCAACGTATTGTCGCTCTGTGGCAATTCGTTGACCAATGCTCCGAAATGGGTCGGTATCATGGGCGCAACCTATGATCGCGATCTGGGTAGCAGCATGAAGTTCTTCGTGAATGGTCAGGTTCGCATGGAAAGCGATCGCCGGACTTCCACTCAGGCAATTGTTGTCCCGAGTGCGACGGATATCGCAACAGCCGGCAGCGTTCAGGCTGCTGTCGATGCGGCGCCATTGGCTCCGTTTGATATCCAGGACGGCAATATCAAGATCAACATGCGCGCCGGTATCGGTGATATCAATGATGCATGGGGGATCGAAGCGTGGGTTACCAACCTGACCAACGAAGCGACACGCGGTGTGACATTCAACACCGTACTTCGCGGATCGGGCGCTGCAGCATCACGCTCGGCCTTTGTTCAGGAACCGCGCATGTATGGCCTGACGCTTCGTGGCGCATTCTAGAAGCTAGGAGAATTTGGTGGCTTTTCGTCACCAGGCAATCAGGGGCCGGTCCTTCCGGCCCCTTTTTATTGCGCGGCAGAACCATAGGTGCAAAAGACCAAGGCTATGAAAAACTATATATTCCAGACCGTCCCCGTGCTCCACTTTGGTGAAGGCTGCCTCGCCGAACTGCCCGGCCAGATCGCGGCCCTGCGTGCTTCCCGACCGATGATTGTCACCGACAAGGGCATTGTCGATGCGGGCCTGATCGCACCGGTTGAACAGACCTTGCGGGCAGCCGGTCTCGAGGTCGCGATATTCGACTCCGTGATTGCCGACCCGCCGGAAGCGATTGTCTTGCGGGCCATCGAAGCGGCCAAAGCCGCGGGCGTCGATATCGTTATCGGATTGGGCGGCGGCAGTTCGCTTGATACCGCAAAGGTGGTTGCTGCTCTCGCGGTCGACGGGGCCCAGCCGCTTGCGGAGATTTACGGCATCGGGTTGCTGGAACGCAAGGGCCTGCCGACCATATTGATCCCGACCACATCCGGCACCGGATCGGAAGTCACCGCCATTTCGATCCTGACCACTGGCGAAACGACCAAAGCCGGTATCATCTCGCCGCATCTTGTTGCCGATGTTGCCTTGCTAGATCCGGCCCTGACTCTCGGCCTTCCCGCCGATGTGACCGCCGCAACCGGAATCGATGCGATGGTCCATGCGATTGAATCCTACACCAGCCGCAATGGCAAGAACCCCGTCTCCGATATGTTCGCGATCGAGGCATTGAAATTGCTCACCGCCAATATCGAAATCGCCTGCTTTGACGGGAAAAACATGCAGGCGCGCGAAGCGATGTTGCGCGGCTCGATGCTCGCCGGGCAGGCTTTTGCGAACAGTCCGGTCGGCGCGATCCACGCGCTCGCCTATCCGCTCGGCGGCATTTATCATATCCCGCACGGCCTCTCCAACGCGCTGGTCATGCCTTATGTCATGCAATTCAATCTGGAAGCCGCCGCGCCGCTCTATGCCGAGCTCGCCGATGCGCTCGATCTGCCGCGCGGCAGCGAGAACAGCAGCGAAGCGCGGGCGCAGCAACTGATCGACTTTCTCGAGGCACTGGCGGTCAAGGTTAAGGCACCGCGCAAGCTGCGGGACATCGGCATCGCCAAAAACGCCACCACCGAACTCGCCAAAGCGGCGATGTTGCAGGTCCGGCTGCTGGTCAACAATCCCAAAGAGGTGACCTTGGCCGACGCGCAAAGGATCTATGATGCCGCCTGGTAAAAGCCCGAGGGCTGAACCTCCGGTAAGGAGCGACTATCGCACCGGCTCGGCGATCACCACCCGCTGGAACGACAATGATCCATATGGTCATGTGAATAATGCGATCTATTATTTCTGGTTCGACACCGCGGTAAACCGCTATCTGGTCGAACAGGGCGCGCTCGATATCACCGGGGGCGAGACCATCGGTCTGGTCGTCAATACCAGCTGCGACTATTTCGCGCCGATTGCCTTTCCCGACGATGTCATGGCGCGGATTCGCGTCGACCGGCTGGGCAACAGCAGCGTGACTTATGGTGTCGGCCTGTTTCGCGGCGACGAGGATATTGCCTCCGCCGCCGGCAGCTTCACCCATGTCTATGTTGATCGCGACACAAGACGACCGGTTTCTCTGCCATCCCCCTTGCGTTCCGCACTGGAAGCGATAGAAGTTTAATCAGACGATTAAATCGCCGGGAGAGAGACATGTTACGCCCCTTTGATAACGAAGAACGCCGACAGTTCCGCGAAACCTGCCGCCGCTTTGCCGAAAGTGAATTGCAGCCGTTCGCCAACCAGTGGGACGAAGCGGGCGAAATCCCGTGGGAGGTCCACGAAAAAGCCGGCGCACTCGGCGTCTGGGGCTTTGGCGTTGACGAAAAATATGGCGGGCTCGGCATGGACGATATCTTCATGCGCGCGGCCTGGGGCGAGGAAGCGGCAAGAGCGCATAATGGCGGCACGCTGGCGGCGCTCGGCGGCCGCAGCATTTCCATCGGTCCGATCCACAAGCTGGCGTCGCAGGATATCAAGGACCGCATCCTGAAAGATATCGTGCTGGGCAAAAAGGGCTCCAGCCTTGGCATCACCGAACCGGGTGGCGGATCGGACGTCGCCAATATGCAGACCACCGCAAGGCAGGACGGTAATCATTGGGTGATCAACGGGGCCAAGACCTTCATCACCGGCGGCATGACCGCCGACCACTATGTCATCGGCGCGCGCACCGGTGGCGAGGGCCTGAACGGCATTTCGCTGTTTCTCGTCGACGCCGATGCCGAGGGCTTCTCGCGCACCGCGCTCGACAAGAAAATGGGCTGGTGGGCTTCCGATCAGGCGTCGCTCTATTTCGACGAAGTGCGCGTCCCGGCGGAAAATATGCTCGGCGAGGAAGGGCGCGGTTTCATCCAGATCATGCACAATTTCAACCATGAACGGCTCGGCATGGTCGCCCAGTCTCTCGGCATGATGCGGGTCTTGCTCGAATATTCGATAGACTATGCGCAGCAGCGCGAGACCTTCGGCAAACCGATGATCAAGCATCAGGTGATCCGCCACAAGATTGCCGACATGTCGGCGCGGGTGGATCGACTCGACGGCTGGCTCAACCAGATCTGTTGGCTGGCCGATCAGGGCGAAATGCCGGTCGCGCAGATTTGCAAGGCCAAGTTCAGCGCCACCAAGGATCTCGAATTTTGCGCCAGCGAAGCCATGCAGATACTCGGCGGCGCCGGCTATTTGCGCGGCAATCCGGTCGAGCGTTTCTATCGCGAGGTCAAGGTGATGGCGATCGGCGGCGGCTCGGAAGAAATCATGCGCGATCTCGCGGTCCGGCAAATGGGCCTCTGATCGCGCTTGCCATTTTCGGCGATCCGGCGATAACCGGCGGGACTTGAAAAATCCGTTCGTGCTGAGCCTGTCGAAGCACCGGGACCGGGGCTGATGGAACAATATATGGCTGACATAATATCCCCTGACCCAGCGCCAGAAAATGGCCCGATCCTGCTGCCGGCGGGTTCGGTGCTTTTCGGCCTGCTCACCTTCGCGATGATGGACGTGGCGATGAAAAGTCTGTCGATCGAGATTGGCGCCTATAACGCGATCCTCTGGCGGGTGCTGCTCGCTCTGGTGATCGTTTCGGTGGTTTTCTTCGTGCGCCGCCCCAGAATGCCGGGCAAGGCCGCCCGCAAGGTCCATCTGCAGCGGGGCATTATCATCGTCTTCATGTCCTATCTGTTCTTCTGGGGTCTGGCGCGGGTACCGCTGGCCGAAGCGATTGCGCTGTCCTTCATCGCGCCGATTATCGCGCTTTATCTCGCCGCCGTATTCCTCGGCGAGACCATCCACCGCAACGCCATCTACGCCTCGGCTCTCGGCTTTGCCGGGGTGCTGGTGATCGCGTGGGGCAGGGCGAGCGGCGAGTTCGAGAAAGAAGCGCTGCTCGGCATCGGAGCCATTCTAGTGTCAGCGGTTCTCTATGCCGGCAATCTGGTGATCCAGCGGCAACAGGCGCTGCTCGCCGGGCCAATCGAGATCAGCTTCGCCCAGAATCTTGTCGTCGGGTCATCCTTCCTGCTGCTCGCGCCCTTTTTTGCGGTCGTTCCGGAAGCGGAATCGCTGCCCTATATCGGGGCCGCGGCGATATTCTCGCTGATCTCCTCGCTGTTCATCGCCTGGGGCTATGCGCGGGCCGAAGCGCAAAATCTGATCAATCTCGAATATAGCGCCTTCATCTGGGCGGCGATCTTCGGCTGGCTGTTTTTCCGCGAGCCGATCACGCTGACCACCGTTTCCGGCGCGGCCATGATCGTTGTCGGTTGCATATTGGCAACGCGGCGGGACCGGAAAGTGGCGCATATCGAAACGACCGCGGTCTGATCGCGATGGCGCTGCGGATCCGCAACCGGCAGGCACGCTGGCTCTGGCTGCAGTCGCAGGGCCTGTCCGACACCCCGACCGGGCCGCTCGACCTGCCCGAGACGATCCGCCGCCTCGGCTATGTCCAGCTCGACACCATCCAGAATGTCACTCGCGCCCACCATCATATCCTGTGGAGCCGCAACCAGAATTACCGCGAGCCGATGCTCGACAAGCTGTTGGGCGAGGACAGGGGAGTGTTCGAGCATTTCACCCATGACGCCTCGGTCCTGCCAATGGAATTCTACCCGATGTGGCAGCGGCAATTCCGGCGGCTGGGCGCAAAGGTGGCAGGCTATGCCTCCTTTAAAAAGGCAGCGCGGGAAATTGGGGCCGAGGAGATCAAGGCGCGGATTGCCGCAGAAGGTCCGCTGTCGACCCAGGCCTTTGACACAAAGGTCAGCGGCAAGAAACAGATGTGGGATCGCCCGCCGCACAAGAGGGTGATGGACCAGCTCTGGTATGCCGGTGAACTGGCCACTTCCCATCGCGTCAATTTCAACAAATTTTACGACCTCAGCGAGCGGGTGATTCCCTCGCATCACCGCGAGGCGGACCATGACGAGGCCGATCAGATTGACTGGCTCTGCCGCAACGCGCTCGACCGGCTGGCCTTTGGCTCACCCGGAGAAATCCAGCGGTTCTGGGATGCGGTAAATGCCAAGGAAACACGGCTCTGGGCAGATTCGGCGAAGGACAGTGTTGCGGTCGAGGTGGAAAATCATGAGGGGCAATGGTTCAAGGCACTGGCACCGCCCGATATCGCGGCCCGTCTGGCCAGCGTGCCCGAACCGACCGCGCGCCTGCGTATCATCAATCCCTTCGATCCGGTCGTCCGCGACCGCAAGCGCCTGCTCACCCTGTTCGGCTTTCACTATCGCAACGAGATGTTCGTGCCCGCAGCGCAGCGGCAATGGGGCTATTATGTCTATCCGATACTCGAGCGCGACCGTTTTGTCGGTCGCATCGAAATCAAGGCAGACCGTTCAGCGGGCCATTTGCGGGTGACCCAACTCTGGCCCGAACCGGGCATTCGGTGGCCGGTTGCCCGTCAGGGCAAGTTGAGTTCCGAACTGGCGCGATTGGCGCGCCTGATCGGGGTCGGCGATATCATATGGGAATGTGACGGCGGGTAATTGCGATCGCGCTGCTATTTGACAATGCCACGAAAGCGCAGATCACCGGATGCGCCGGGTGCAATTGGTGAAGCGAATATCCAGCGGATATGGGTAACGTCAGAAGCCTTTGCTGGGCGGCTCGTCTGCTCGGTGATTTCTTCTTCACCTGCCACAACGGAATTGTCTTCCGTCACGCTCAGCTCGGACAATTTACCGAAATTCTTGCCGCCATCGACCGATAGCACGGCCCACTCTTCCAGTACCTCGACCAGGGCAACGGCCGAATGGACCGGGTTGTTGACGACAAATCCGGTTACGGTATTTTCGCCCGTGTTGCGATACGTGTTGATGAACAGCAGCGTGTCGCCGGGAATGACCTTTACGGTCGACGGATCAAGCAGCGTGGTGACCATCTCACCGGATTGCGATTCAGTGGTCCGCTCCACCATAATCCTGCTGTCGATTTTGATATCGGTCCGGGGATCGGTAGCGGCGGCCTGTACAGCGACCGAAAGTGATGATGCGTGGGCGGTTTGCGATACCGACAGTCCCGTCGTCAAAACACCGGCAATCATCGCCGCTTCAATCAAAATCATACGCAAATTAGGCATTTCAAGCGATCCCGTTGAACGTTTGCTGACCAGCCAATAGCGACCGGTACCCATTGACGCAAAAATATGGGGGAAGTTGGTTAATGAAAGATTAAATTAAATCGTGAAATTGGCGGTCGCATGGTGGCTTCACGGAATATCCTACAAAAAGAAACGCTTGTCGGAAAGGCAATCTTATTCATTGGCTTCACGAATCATCAGTCGCTAAAGAGATCCCAATGGGTCTGATCGCTTTCCGTCGCTGCTTCGGTACGCTGGCTATTTTGCTTGTGGGTTCGCTCATCCAGCCCGCATATGCGCAGGCAGGCGAACAGACGGTCGCGGACCAGCCGGATCAGCCCGAAATTGACGAACCTCTCGACCCGGATCAGGCGCTAACCGAATTTCCCGATTTCGGGGTTGAATGGCCCGATCTTGACCAGGACACGGAACTGGTTACCGATCAAATCGAAGAGGAAACCGAGGAGGAAGGCGCAGCGGCGCTGACGGTGGCGGACGCGATTGATGAACGGGAACAGCCGGTAAGCGAAGAGCTTGTGGCGGAAGATTTGCCGCTGAACGATTATCGGCCGACTGATGCGCTGGCGGAAACCGCTTATCGGGTGCGTTTCAACGGTTTGCCCGATACGATGAGCGAAGCTTTTTCTATCCGCTTCGATGCCTTGTCGGTCCTGGAACAATATCGCGGCGAAGATGCCAATTTCGCCCAGATAAGAAGGCGCGCGCAAAGCGACGAAGAGCTGGTCGAACGGTTGATGCGGATCGAAGGCTATTATGACGCCGTGGTGCAGGCACGCTTCGAATCAACCGGTGAGGAACGGTTGGCCGTGGTAATAAACGTTCAGGCGGGTCCACAATATACGCTGGATGCCATCGCCTTGCCCGGTCTCGAAACGGCAGTTGCACCAGATCCACAGAAATTCAGGGAAAGTTTCGGTCTGCAGTCGGACATTGTGATCAACAGCGATGAGATCATGGAAGCGATCGGCAGGCTCGATCTGGCGATGGCAGAAAATGGCTATCCTTTCGCGAAGACCGGCGAACCGGAACTGGAAATAGATCATGCCGAGCGGATCGGTGATCTGGAATTGAGCGTTACACCGGGCGGAAAATATAATTTCGGTTCGGTTGTTCTGGCTCCGACTGACCTGTTCGATGCCGATCATGTCCAGATGATTGCCCGCTTCGACCCCGGTGACATATATCAGGCGTCGGACATAGATGATCTGCGTCGGGCCCTGATCGCCACCGGATTGATTTCTACCCTCTCGATCAAGCCCGTTGTGGCAGAGGATCCCTCCGCCGTCGATATCGCCGTAGATGTGAAGCCGGCACCGCTGCGGACCATCGCTGGTGAAATCGGTTATGACACTGGCGAAGGCATACGTTCGGAAGTCAGTTGGGAACATCGCAACTTTTTCCCGCCGGAAGGTCTTATTCGGCTGACCGGCGTTCTGGGGACGCAGGAGCAGTCTGGCAGTATCGCCTATCGTCGCAACAATTATCGGCGGCGTGACAATATATTGAACGGACTCACCGCGTTGAGCGTGGTCGATAGTGCAGCTTATGATGCCAAGACATTTTCGGTTGCTGCCAATATTGAGCGGCAGAGCAATCTTATCTATCAAAAACGCTGGAGTTGGTCGGCAGGTGTCGAGTTGCTCGCATCGCGGGAAACGGATATCACCGGGGATGTCGCAGCGACCGACCCGGAAACCTATTTTATTGCCTCGCTGCCCGGGCTGGTTACTTTCGATACCAGCGACGACCTGCTCGATCCGACCCGGGGTTTCCGGCTGAGCGCTCGTGTCGCCCCGGAAGCATCTCTTCAGGACGGCAGTTTTTTCTACGTACGCAGCCAGGTCGACGGCAGTGCCTATTTTCCCGTTTCCGACAAAATAGTAATCGCCGGCCGCACGCGGTTGGGATCGATTGTCGGTGCCGGCAATAACAGAATCGCTCCCTCGCGCCGGCTCTATTCCGGTGGTGGCGGTTCGGTGCGTGGTTTTGGCTACCAGACCATCGGACCGCGCGACATCAATAATGATCCCACGGGTGGGAGGTCTCTTGTAGAATTCTCCCTTGAAGCACGCGTACGGACCGGCTTTTTTGGCGGTAATTTCGGTATTGTGCCGTTTATCGACGCAGGTAATGTGTACACCAGCAGCACTCCGGATTTTTCCGGTCTGCGCTACGGTGCCGGTCTTGGTATTCGCTATTATAGCGACTTCGGACCGATCCGGATCGATGTCGGTACGCCGATCAATCCCCAGCCGGGCGATTCCCGCATCGCTGTCTATGTCTCGCTCGGTCAGGCGTTCTAGATGACCGAAAGCTCCACAAAGCCCCGGTTGACTGCCTTGCACTGGCCGATACGCGGCCTGTTGGGTCTGGCGGTGCTGGTGATTGTTGGCCTGTTCGGTGCGGCGGTGTGGCTGGATAGCGATTCCGGCCACCGGTTCATCATCAATCAGGTCGAGGCGCTGGAGCCGGACAATGGGCTGCGGATCGGCATCTCCGAGATTAACGGATCCATTTATGGCGAAGCCGCCGTGCAGGGGCTTCAGCTAAGCGACCCCGAAGGCGTGTTTTTTTCCGCCGGAGCCGTTGTCGTCGACTGGAACCCGCTTGCATGGATATTCAACGAACTCAATATCACCGCGGCGGTCATCTCAAAGGCCCGGCTCGACCGTTTGCCGAAATTGATCGACAGTGGGGAAGATCAGCCGCTGCTCCCGGACTTTGATATATATATCGGTGCTTTCCGGGTGGATAATCTCGCGCTTGGAGAAGCTGTCGCCGGGTCGGAACAATTTGCCGACCTGTCCGGTTCTGCCGATATCCGGGCCGGTCGCGCGATGGTCCGTCTGGATGGAGAGACAACGCGGAGCGGGGACAAATTGGCGCTCGCCCTGAACGTCGAACCGGACCGCAAAAAACTCGATATCGATGCCGAAATAATCGCGCCTGCAGGCGGGGTGCTGGCTGCTGCACTCGGACGGGATCAAGATTTGGCCATTACCCTGAAAGGCGATGGCAGCTGGCAGAAATGGAATGGCGAGTTGAATGCGATCAGTGCGGAAGAGCCGCTGGCGCAAATCGCCATCGAAGCCAAGGAAGGTCTGTTCGCCTATGATGGCCAGCTTACTGCTTCTCTCATGCCCGAAGGTCTGGCCCGGAAACTGGCATCACCCAATCTGGCGATCAGGGGAAATATAAGTCTCGAAGACCGTCTTGCTGCCCTGGATTTTGAAGGGCGCTCCGCCGCGCTGTCCCTCATTGCGAAAGGCGGGATTGATCTCGGACGCAACAGTCTCGATGCGATGCGGATTGAAACGAGGCTGATCGACCCTTCTGCGCTGGCGGCCAATATGAAGGCGCAGGATTTCGAGTTCAAAGCCCTGTTGAACGGAAAATTCTCCGCACTGCGCTATCAATATCTGATGACCGCACCGCAACTGGCTCTGGGCAAAACCCTGATGACCAATGTACGCGGCGAGGGCAAAGGGCAACGCGACGCGGGCGGTTGGGACATTCCTGTCGAGCTTTCCGTCGGTACGGTGATCGGCAATGGCGAATTGTTGAAACAGTTGCTTTCCGGATTTAGCGCAACCGCGTTGCTGCGCTATGAAAAGGATCTGCTGTTCGCCGAGCGTGCGCGTGTCGCGACCAATGTTGCAAAGGGCACGTTGGACCTTGAACTGAGGCCCTCGACCGGGGATTTTGCCGTCAATATCGACGCCAATGCCCCGGGTTTCGCGGTGCAGGGAGTCGGGGTGGCCGATATCATCGCCCAGATCAATCTGGGCCCCGCGGCGGCAGGCCTGTCGGTGGATGGACAGGTCAATGCGAAGCTGAAACGCTTTGACATCGCTTTTCTGAGAGAGTTGGCGGGTGGCCTGCCGGAATTGCAGACGGGGCTGGCGCTCGGACCGGACGGATTTTTGCGCTTTTCCGACCTTGTCGTGAAAGCGCCCCAACTGTCGTTCCGGGGTTCCGGCAAACAGACCGGCGCGGCGACCTTTGCGTTTCAGGGATCTGGCAGACAAGATAGCTACGGTCGCTTTGACCTGAGACTGGATGGACCGCTCGACCGGCCGAAGATCGCCTTGCTGCTCGATAGTCCGCTGCCTGCGGCGGGACTATCGGCGGTCAGTGTGAAACTGGATCCCGTGAAGGCCGGATTTTCCTATGTCGCCGCCGGGGGCTCCACGCTCGGGCCGTTTACCAGCAACGGCATGATCCTGACCGTAGCGGGTCAGGATACGGCCGTGCGTATTGACCGGCTGATGGTGTCTGAAACGCTGGCGACCGGCACGATCCGGTCAACCCCGCAGGGCCTTGCCGGAACGCTTGCAGTCAGCGGCGGCGGCGTCGACGGCGCCGTGCTGTTCCGCCCTGGCGACGGAAGGCAACTGATCCGCGCCAATCTCAAAGCCAAAAATGCCCGGTTCGATGGCAACCCGCCGATTCTCATTCGCACGGCTGTGCTGGACGCGGATATTGTCCTGATCGATGGCAAGTCCAATATCGACGCGACCCTCCGCGCGCAGGGAATCAGCCGTGGCGAACTGATTGTCGGCCGCATCGCAGCCAATGCAAAGCTGACCGACGGCATCGGCACAGCGACGTTCACCGTCGCCGGGACACGGGGCAGTACGTTCGAATTCCAGGCGAAAGCCGATATTGCACCGGACCGCTACCAGATCACCGGAGCGGGTCAGTTTGAGGGGCGCAAACTTGGCCTGGCGCGACCGCTTGAACTGCAGCGGGTTGGCGATGGCTGGACGGTGTCTCCGACCACGATCAGCTATGGCAGTGGCAGCGTCCGTCTATCCGGTCGATGGGCGAGCGGAACATCCATGCTTGACCTGACAATGGTGAAAATGCCCCTTTCTCTGCTTGATATCGGCTATCCCGATCTCGGATTGGGCGGTAACGTGAATGGTAGGGTCAAGCTTAGCCAGTCCGGGTCCGCGGTGCCGGTGGGCGAGGCCAAGCTGACGGTCAAGGGCTTGACGAGATCCGGCCTGATATTAACCTCTGAGCCGATTGATCTGGGCCTCAATATAGCCGTTTCCCGGCGCAATGCAGCGGCGCGCGGGATTATAAAAGCGCCGGCGGGCAAGACCCTTGGTCGGTTCCAGGGACGGATCACCGGGCTCGGCAACGGCAATTGGCAGAATGAGTTGATGCGGAAACCCCTGTTCGCGCAGGCCCGGTTCAATGGCGGTGCTGAACGTATGTGGCGGTTGACCGGTGTCGAAACCTTTGATCTGACCGGACCCGTGGCGGCCAGTTTCGACATCAGCGGCACCCTTGCCAATCCCCAGATCGAGGGCTTGGTCCGGACCAGCAATGCCCGGCTCGAAAGCCCGCTGACCGGGACGGTCATTTCCAATATCAAGACGGTGGGCCGGTTTGACGGCTCGCGGCTGGTGCTCCCCAGCCTGACCGGGACGACCGCCGGTGGTGGTACGGTGAGTGGTAGCGGCAGTTTCAATTTCGCGGTCGAGTCCGGGGAAGGGATTGGCATTGTGATGGACATCAATGCCCAACAGGCAGCGCTGATCGCACGCGATGATTTCGCTGCCACGGTAACCGGACCGATCAAGATACGCAGTTCCGCGGACGGCGGCCTGATATCGGGTGACGTCACGCTCAACCGGAGTTTTTTCCGCTTTGGCCAGGCCGCTGCCACCGCCAATCTGCCGGACATCAAGACGCGTGAGATCAATGGCCGGGCCGACGAACGGCCAGTGCAGATACGCAGTCGGCCCTGGCGGTTTGCGCTGACGGCGGATGTCCCCAACCGGCTTGTGGTCGAGGGGCTGGGGCTGGACAGCGAATGGGGCGCCAATCTCAGAATAACGGGACCGGTTGACGATTTCGCGATGGTCGGAACGGCCAGCCTGATCCGCGGCAATTATACGTTTGCTGGGCGGCGTTTCCGGCTTGAGCGGGGAAGCATCCGGTTTGTCGGCAACCAGCCGGTCAATCCGGTGCTCGATATCGAGGCAGAAGCCAATCTCACCGGCCTCAACGCAACGATCAACGTCACCGGCACTGGCAACAAGCCCGAGATCGCCTTCACCAGCATTCCCGCTTTGCCTGAAGATGAATTGCTGTCGCGGATATTGTTCGGGGCGTCGATTGCCGATCTGTCAGCTCCCGAAGCGGTCCAACTGGCCGCCGCCGTCGCCTCGCTCAACAGTGGTGGTGGGCTCGACCCGATCAACCAGTTGCGCAAGGCCGTCGGCCTGGATCGCCTGCGCATCCTGCCGTCCGATACCGACACCGGCTCGGGAACCTCGATTGCGGCCGGCAAATATATTACCCGCCGTGCCTATGTCGAACTGATCACCGATGGTCAGGGCTATAGCGCGACAAGCCTGGAATTCCAGATCACCCGCTGGCTGTCGATTCTCTCCAGCATTTCGACCCTCGGCCGGCAAAGCGCCAATGTGCGGGTGAGCAAGGATTATTGATGGCGTCAGTGCCGTGGACGCAGAGAGGGGGCTTTGCCGGTTGTATAAACTGCCGGTCGGCTAGCGCCCCATTAGCGGTCGTTCATAACAGCGAAACCATTTCTCGAAACCTGGCATTTCGCAGTACAGAGCCTTGTACTGTCTCAGGCTCTGGCGAGGCGGTTGTCAAAGCTGATCCGATCAAGCGCAGCGTTCATTTTGAGAAGCGCTTCATGGAGATCGACGCCGATCTCCTCAAACAGTTCGCGGTAAACAGACTGTGCCTTTTCGATTACTGTACTGACATCCGCAGCCACCTGCGTTCCCTTGCTGGTTAGAGAGAGCGGTTTGCGTCGGCCATCACTGGGATCGTTCCGGCGCTCCAATATGCCTTTATCATTCAATATGCGGATTGTCTTAATCACCGCGACATGACTTACATTGAGGGCGCTGGCAATCTCGGTCACACTAGCCGGACCCTCCTTAAGAACCATGATTGTGGACATGGTATTTACCGGAATTTCAAGGCCAATGGCGGTTGAGAAGCGCGCCCCTTCGCTGGTAATGCGATCGGTAAGCTGAATAGCAAGAAAAGCAAAAAAGGCCGGTGCATAGGTCTCTACCGGGCGGTGAATGCGGCCAGTTCTGGATTTTTCGTTCTGAATCATTGCGTATCTCATTGTGCCATGCTAATTATATGTAACCAGTTACATATAGTGGAAGGTGATGCAATGATGAAATTCAGTTTAGGGTCAATTGCCTTGATCGTGATGACATCGATGTTTTTTGGCGAGGCGGCGATTGCCCAGATTGATGCGCATCGCGTGAAGGCTGATGTTGAAGCATGGCGCGATTGGATGGGCTCAACCCATCCAGACCTTTCCCACTCGGCTGATATTCAGCGGGTCGATGCCGCATTTGATGCTCTAGAGCAGAAACTGGATGGTGAGTATGACGTTCGCTCGGCCTGGCGCGCGCTCGCAACGATCAATCCATTGCTGAATGATGCACATAGCGGAATACGTTTGCCGGACACGGCTTATGAAGCAGCGCTTGAACAGGGCTCCGTCGCATTCACTCTTCCGGTCAACGTGTCCGAAGGACGGCTTTATGTTGGCCGTTCTATTCAATCATCCAGCCCGATAAACCCCAACGAAGAAATTCTTGCGATCAATGGTCAGTCTGCCGCCTCGCTGATTTCCGAGTTGGAGCCACGAATGCGTGGCGAGAGCGAGGGGCTTCGCGAGCGAGTGTTGTCCTTGCGATTTCCGGTGGCTCTGTGGGCAGAGCAGGGCGACCGACAGTCTCACAACGTAACACTTAGGCGCAAAAACGGCCCGCAAACGATTGAGATTGATCCCACGCGTGACATCGCGGTGTCCGGCGACCAGACCTATGAACTGAATATTCACGACAATGTTGCCGTCATGACCGTGAAAAGCTTTGAGATATCTAGAGAAGAGGAATTTGCAGCATTTCTTGCAGATGCGTTTGCCCGCATCGATGCGGGCAATATCGATCGATTGATTATCGATGTGCGTGAAAATGGAGGCGGCGCTCGTCAGCTTTCTGATCGCCTGATGGCTTATCTTACGACTGCCCGCTACACCCCAATATCTGCCGTCAAAGCACGCATTGTTGCAGAGAACCAAGCACTCATTCCGGGATCACAGATCGGACAGGTCATTGAGATGCCATTTGCTCAGTGGGTCGAGCCACCAAACCAACTAGCGCATCGATTCCAGGGGAAGTCGGTCATTCTGATCGGGCCAGCCAGCTATTCTCAAACCATCGCCTTTGCGGTAACGGTTCAGGATTTCAAAATCGCCCAAATCGCTGGCACCCCGACCGAGGGGCCCGCCAACCAAACCGGACAGGTGCAGCGTTTCACCCTTCCGGAATCCGCCCTTGTTGTTCAGGCACCGCTCTACATATTCACCCGTCCGTCGGGCGAAATTGGTAGAGCGCCCCTGATTCCGGGTCGCCTCATTCCCGGACAAGGAGAAGCGCAGTTGAAGATACTGATCACCGAGATGAGTGAATGAAAACCATCGCTGCCACTTCGGATTAATTGCCGGAATATCCGCTAAGCCTAGATCGCACCATAAAACTTGCCGTTCAGCGATCCGCCCAATTGTTGCCGTCCAGGACGATCAAAGCTCATGGCCACGTTCGGAATGAAGCCGTGACTGGATCAGCATTCCACCCAGATAAAAAAAGCCCGGAGCAATCGCTTGCCCCGGGCTTGTCATTGTCAATCTGACCGGAAAGATCAGCTCGAATAATACATGTCATATTCAACCGGACTCGGGGTGGTTTCGAGCCGGCTTACTTCTTCCCATTTCAGTGCGGCATAGGCATCGATCTGGTCTTTCGAGAACACATCGCCCTTGAGCAGGAATTCGTGATCGGCTTCGAGCGCTTCCAGAGCTTCACGGAGCGAACCGCAAACGGTTGGCACTTCGGCCAGTTCTGCCGGTGGCAGGTCATAGAGATTCTTGTCCATCGCGTCGCCAGGGTGGATCTTGTTCTCGATGCCATCGAGGCCTGCCATCAGCAAGGCTGCCGAAGACAGATAGGGGTTGGCCAATGGATCGGGGAAGCGGAATTCGACGCGCTTCGCCTTGTCGCCCGCACCATAAGGAATACGGCAGGAAGCGGAACGGTTGCGGCTTGAATAAGCGAGCAGCACAGGGGCTTCAAAGCCGGGCACCAGACGCTTGTAGCTGTTGGTTGTCGGGTTGGAGAACGCGTTGACCGCTTTGGCATGTTTGACCACGCCGCCGATGTAATGGAGGCACATTTCCGACAGGCCGGCATATTCATTGCCGGCAAACAGAGGCTTGCCGTCTTTCCAGATCGACATGTGAGTGTGCATGCCGCTGCCGTTATCATCCTTGATCGGCTTCGGCATGAAGGTTGCGGTCTTGCCATAAGCGTGCGCAACCTGCTGCACGACATATTTGTAGACCTGCACCCGGTCGGCGGTTTCGGTCAGTGTGCCAAAGGTAATGCCGAGCTCGTGCTGAGCAGCGGCAACTTCATGATGGTGCTTGTCCATCGGCAGGCCCATTTCCAGCATGGTCGCAACCATTTCGCCGCGAATGTCCATGCAGCTGTCGACCGGCGCGACCGGAAAATAGCCGCCTTTGGCGCGGGGGCGGTGGCCCATGTTACCGACATCATAGTCCCGGCCGGTGTTGGTCGGCAGTTCGATGTCGTCGATGCGGAAGCCGGAGCGATCATAGCCGCTTTCGAATTTGACATCGTCGAACATGAAGAACTCTGGTTCCGGGCCGACATAGATGGTGTCGCCGATGCCGGTGGATTTCAGATAGGCTTCGGCGCGGACAGCGGTGGAACGCGGGTCACGGCTGTAGAGCGATCCGTCACCGGGTTCGACGATATTGCAGACCAGGATCATCATCGGTGTGGCCGAAAACGGATCCATGTAGACCGCGTCGAGATCGGGGCGCAGGATCATGTCGGATTCGTTGATTGTTTTCCAGCCCTCGATCGAGCTACCATCGAACATGAAGCCTTCTTCGAGTATATCTTCATCAATGACTTCGGCACACATCGATAGATGTTGCCATTTGCCGCGGGGATCAGTGAACCGCACGTCGACCCACTCGACTTCATGTTCCTTGATCATTTTAACAATATCGGATGCCGAATTGGCCATGTTTTAATCCTTTGATTTTGGTTTGTTGGCGATAGAAAATCAGATGGCGTCGTTGTCGCGCTCGCCGGTGCGGATACGCAACGCGGCTTCGACCGGGATGACAAAAATCTTGCCATCGCCGATGCGACCGGTCTGTGCAGCAGCAGAAATGGCTTCGACCGTGCGGTCGGCAAGGCTGTCCTCGACCACCACTTCAAGCTTCACCTTGGGCAGAAAATCGACGACATATTCCGCTCCGCGGTACAGTTCGGTATGCCCTTTCTGCCGGCCAAAGCCCTTTGCCTCGGTCACGGTGATCCCAGAAACGCCGACTTCGTGCAGCGCCTCTTTCACTTCATCAAGTTTGAACGGCTTGATTATGGCTTCGATCTTTTTCATTTCAATACGTCCCCGTATACCTCGTCCTTGGCTATCGCTCTCACTTGAGAGACAAGCGCCGCAGTCGGGCACAATTGCCCGCTCCTATTCAATTACCATGCCAGAATCGATTCGCGAACAGAATCACCGGAATGCTTGGTTCCATTGCTAATGGCTAATCGGACAACTGACAATGCCGCCCAAAAAACAGGCAATTGCAGCGGCAAGTGTCCATAATTTAGGCAGGCATTTGCCGTCTGCTGCAATCGCCGGGATTAGCGCCAGAATGGGTGAACCCTGTCGGGGGCCGTATCAGCGCGCGGTTGGCTTCGTCATTTCCGGCAGATTGGCCTTTGTCCAGTTCGACCGGTTGACCACATAATGGCGGATATTTTCTACCTGAGTGTCGCTCAGCTGCGATCCGAAGCCGACCATGCCATGTTGTTTCAAGGCGCCACCCTTGACGATCGACGCCCACGCATCGGTATCAGGCAGCACGCCGCTGACCCGCAGGTCAGGCGTGAAGCCATTGCCAATCGCGCTGTCGCCATGACAGACGAGGCAATTGCGACCGTAAAGTCCCTTGCCGGCGGCAATCTGTTCCGGGGTTCCGGTCTGTACCGGTGGATCCCAGACGACTTCGCCTTTCTCCGGCAGTGCGGGCAATTGCGCCTTGCCGCCCAGTTTCAGCACCACCAACCGCGGAATATTGGGCAATTGACGCGTGACCCCACCGGCGACACCAGCGACCAGCGGGAATGCACCGCCCTTGCTGGTCAGGAATGCGACATATTGCTCGCCGTCGATCATGTAGGTCGAAGGGGCGCTGACGATGCCGGACTGCATCGGCAGGCTCAGCAATTCCTTGCCCTTGTCCGCCGAATAAGCTTTGAAAAAGCCGGTGCTGGTGCCCTGGAAGACCAGATTGCCAGCGGTCGTCATCGTGCCGCCATTCCACGCGGCGGGATAGTCCACGCTCCATTCCGCCTTGCCGGTTTTCGGGTTGAACGCGACGAGTTTTCCGGTGGTCGCGGCTATGGCCGCCTTGTACACATCCTTGTCATCGGGAAGCTGGCCGATCGACCAGCCGATGCCGACGTTGAAGCCCAGCCGTTCGCGCTTCTTGTCGATCTCCGATACCGGCACTTCATAGCCCTGCGGAATCTGCTGCGCCGGGATATAAACCAGCCCGGTCTTCGGATTATAGCTCATCGGGTGCCAGTTATGCGCGCCCAGGGCGCCCGGGATCGCAACAAACGGTTCTTTGGTCTTGTAGAAGCGCGCTTCCGGCTTCTCGATCGGCCTGCCGGTGTCGAGATCATAGCCTTCGGCCCAGTTGATCCCGTCGACAAAAGGCTCTGCGCTGATCAACGTGCCATCGAGCCGGTCGATGACAAAGAAAAATCCGTTTTTCGGTGCGTGGTAGAGTACCTTGCGTGACTTGCCGTCTATTTCCAGTTCGGCCTGAATGATATGCTGGGTCGCGGTATAGTCCCAGGTTTCGGCCGGTGTTTCCTGATAATGCCAGAGATATTTGCCCGTATCGGGGTTGACCGCGACAATCGAGGACAGAAACAGATTGTCGCCTTCTCCGCCCGAGCGCAGGCCATGGTTCCACGGATTGCCGTTGCCGACGCCAAAGTAGAGCTGGTCGAGATCTTCGTCATAGACGATACTGTCCCAGACCGTTCCGCCGCCACCGGATTCCTTCCATTCACCGTCGCCCCATGTTTTGGCCGCCGCCTTTGCAAAAATCTCGTCGCTTGCTGCGCCGTCCGCTTTGCCTTCGGGATTGGGCACGGTGTAGAAGCGCCATTTCATCTGGCCATCGCGAACATTATAGGCGGAGACATAGCCGCGTACGCCAAATTCCGCGCCGCCATTGCCGATGATCACCATATTCTTGACCACGCGGGGTGCGCCGGTGATCGTATAGGGCTTGCTGTTGTCAGTCGTCTGGGTTTCCCACAAACGCGCGCCGGTATTCGCGTCCAGCGCGATCAGGCGACCATCAATGGTCCCGAAAAACAGCTTGCCGCGGCTGATCGCGACCCCGCGATTGACGACATCGCAGCAGGCGTCGACCGCCTTCTCGCCGGGTACGGCGGGATCATAGGACCACAGTTCCTCGCCGGTCTTGGCGTCATAGGCAAAGACCTTGGACCAGGCGGTGGAGATATAGAGCTTGCCGTCGACTTCGATTGGCGTGGCTTCCTGACCACGGGCATCCGGGAGGTCTTTAAACCAGGCGATACCGAGGTCACCGACATTGCTGTCATTGATCTGGTCGAGCGGGCTGTGGCGTTGTTCCTTGGCGTCAAAGCCGATATTGTTCCATTCGGTACTTGTGACAGTATCACTTGCCGCAGACTCGTCGGTCTGGTTCTGGCAAGCCGCCAGTACCAGAGTAGCCACTAACAATCCCAGTCTGCGCATCATCCGTCTCCCAAAACCGCCGGACGGTTTGCCCTCCGTGCAGTTAACTGACTAGCTAAGCAGAGGGCGGCAGGTCAAGGATTATAGAAAGAGGGCGGGACGGACGGTTGAAATCTCCGGTTTTTGAGGTCTCCGCACCTTTTGCACATTGCAGCATGCGGACGATCCACCCATCGCACCCGGGCTGCTTCGAAATGTCGCGCCCGCCCAGCGAACCCGTCATTTGCTATATCATTCATCAGGTAAGAAGCTGACTTTGTAACAACATGTAAATTATTGAAATATAAGATCTTTTCTTCGATCCTGTTTTATTATTCGCTAACTTTTTCCGTATATCAATATGCGCTTGAAATAGGGACCAGCCTAGATAATGAAAATGGATCAGATCAACATTGAGACAAGCCATGAATTTGGCCTCTCGGACAATGAGCGGCAAAGTTTCTTTGACCGGATCAGTGGACGTATTTTTAAGCAGAACAGGGACTTGGATGTCGCGGCTGGTATGTCCAGCCTCAAGACGACGGAGGCATTGCTGCTGCTGCAAAATTACGAGGAAACGCGGCAGGGCTGGTTCTGGTCTACGGACAAGACCGGCAATATCACCTATATTACCCAGACGTTGGCAGAGGTGTTGAACAAGTCCCAGGCAGAATTGCTGGGAACCCCGTTTGTCGAACTGTTTGCACAGCCCGATAACAGTGTGCCCAACCAGAGGACGTTGCCATTCATGCTGGCGAAGCAATGCCGGTTCAACGATCTGAAACTGAAAGCGGTGGTCGGGGATGAAGATCGCTGGTGGTCCATCTCCGGAAAGCCGCAAACGGACAAGTCCGGCGAATTTGTCGGCTATCGCGGCAACGGCAAGGATATTACGGCGCAGCAACGATCGGAAGAAGAGTCATCCCGTTTGGCGATGTTCGATTCATTGACCGGGTTGGCAAATCGCACGTCAGCATCGAAAACGCTGGTATCCACACTGACCGCTTTCAAACAGCAGAAGCGGACCTGCGGCATATTGCTGGTCGATCTGGACCGTTTCAAGCAGGTCAACGACACAATGGGGCATCTCGCAGGAGACGAACTGCTGAAACAGGTCGCAAAACGGCTGTTGAAAGCGGTTGGCAAGCGGGGCGAAGTCTGTCGTATCGGCGGAGACGAGTTTCAAATCATGCTGCCCGATATGGAAGACCGGGGCGAACTGGGCAAACTTTCCAACAATATTGTCCTGAGCCTGTCGGAACCTTATACGGTGGACGGGACTCGCTGCATCATCGGGGCGTCGATCGGTATCGCGATCAGCCCGTTTGACGGTATGACAAGCGAGGACCTGCTCCACAGCGCCGATCTCGCGCTCTACGCTGCGAAGGGCAGGGGCCGTGGCCGTTTCCATTTTTTCTCGGAAGATTTGCAGCAATCGGCAAAGGACCGCAAGATTCTGGAAGATGATTTGCGTGATGCCCTGTCCAACGATCAATTGTCTCTCGCCTATCAGCCAATCGTCAATGCCAAAAATGATGTCGTGCGCGGTGTGGAAGCCCTGATGCGCTGGAACCATCCCGAACGGGGGCCGATCTCTCCCGCGTTTTTCATTCCCATTGCCGAAGAAGCAAATCTCATCAAAACCATGGGTACATGGGCCTTGAACCGGGCCTGTCAGGACGCTGTGAAATGGCCCAGCAAATTTATCGTTGCGGTCAATGTTTCACCCATCCAGTTCGCCGATGAAAAATTGCCGGAGATTGTGACGAAAGCGTTGAAAAAATCTGGTCTTCCGGCAGAACGGCTGGAACTGGAAATCACCGAAAGCGTGTTTCTGGAAGGATCGGAAAAGACCGAAAAAATGTTCGCCGATCTGAAGAATATCGGGGTTCGTCTGGCGCTGGATGATTTCGGCACCGGCTATTCGTCATTGAGTTATCTGCAAACGGCGCCTTTTGACAAAATCAAAATCGACCAGAGCTTTGTTCGGGGGGCGACGCTCCCGGGATCGCGCAACGGGGCGATTATTTCTGCCATTGTCGCTCTTGCCGAGGCGCTGGACATGGAAACGACCGCCGAAGGCATCGAAGCGATGGATGAGCTGGACTGGATTCGCGGTCTCAATGTCAGTCATGTCCAAGGATTTATCTATAGCAAGGCGGTTGATGCCGAAGAATTGGTGCGTCTGGTTGAAAAAGGCGAATGGATCGTAACGCCGAACGGTCCGGCCAAGTTTCGTCACGACCGTATTTCGATGTATCGAAAAGTCAGGGCGATCCACGAAAACCACTGCTATTCTCTCATGATACGCAATATATCGGAGACCGGGGCGTTGCTGGAGGGCCTTTGGGATGTACCGGTCGGCACCGAATTTGTAATCGATTTTGGTGAGGGGCAACTCGCTGTCGCGGTGGTACGCCGATCGGACAAACGGCAACAGGGCATCGAATTCGAGCAGCGACTGGTGAGCGACGGCAATGGCGGTCTGTGCACGAGCCGCAGGGTCTCACCTTATCTGATCGCAGAAGCGGGTATGCAGATTCCCAATATACCAGCCGATTTCTATCCGAAACCCAGCTATCCAGCTGCGGTAAACGAGATTCCCAGCTTCTACACGTCGAAGAATAAAGCCTAGATCTTCCTGATTATATCAGCCTGCTGGCCATCGCTGGCAGATCATACGCGATTGACTCGCAGTACGCATGGCCATGTCCCTACGGTCCATCGGCGCCGATAACGGCTCGCCGCATGACCCGCTCGGGTTATCCGCAGAACCGGCTGTGATGGCGTCCATGTTCATCCGACAGACAGGATTGTACGACCACTCAGGCACTGTACTTGTCCATAAGCGGCTTATGGGCCGCCCCATATTGTGTCGTGAACCGAAGGGAAATCTGACAAACGGCATATTTTAGAAAATCCGGCCGGAGTCCCCCGAAACGGCTGAACCCGATAAGATTGATTGAAGGAATAGAATGATGAACGGCATTTCCACAAACTCGAAAATGAACCTCCTGTTCGCCACGGTCGCCCTCGTGGCACCGGGCAGCGCCTTTGCGCAGGCGACGGACGAGAGGGACGATATCATCGTCACCGGACAGCAGGAAGAGCAAGCGGCCAGTCTCGCAGTCGATTTATCCGAAGCGCCCAAGGGCCCGGAGATTGAAGGCATTATCTCCGCCCGCAGTGCTGACAGATTGCAGGTGACGGCTGATGATGGCACAAGAACGGTTATCGCTTTCACCGATGCCACCGAGATAAAGGCCAGCAAGGGCTTGCTCGGCTTGGGGCGCAAGGCGCTCGGCGGTGATGCGCTGCTCAACGGGCTGCCCGTAAGTGTCGATACGGTGCAGGTCGGCAGCGATCTGGTCGCGAGCAAGATCAATCTCCGCAACAGCGATCTCAAGACCGTAAACATGATCCACAATGGCACCGCCCAGGGCTTTGCCGAACAGACCGCCGCGACCGAGGCATTGCGCAGCCGCGTCAGCGACATCGACCAGTATAATGTCAAGGGCACGACCAATGTTCACTTCGACACGGGCAAGGCGGCACTTTCCGCTCGCGGCAAGGCCGATCTGTGCGCTACCGCGGATGCGGCGGAGGAAATGAACAACGCCCTGATTCTGGTGGTGGGCTATACCGATTCCACCGGCGATTATGAATATAACCAGCAGCTCAGCGAAAAGCGCGCCAGCCGCGTGGTCAATTACATCCAGCAGAATTGCGGCTGGAAACCCTATCGCATGTTGACCCCGACCGGCATGTCCGAAGCCGATCCGATGGCGAGCAACGACACCGCCAGCGGCAAGGCCCAGAACCGCCGCGTTGCGGTGAACATCCTGGTCAGCAAGGGCCTCGACGGCCTCTAGGCTTGTCCGGCGGGGCGGGTAGGAACCCGCCCCCTTTTCCCGATGATTGGTGTTTCATCACCATCGTGGGCCGCCGGGGGGTGGCGGTCGCCTGTCTCGCCTTCCTTCCTCTTCGTCATCCTGACGAGGTTCAGCAACCGGCGTTGCTTGTGAGGACAGGCTATAGGGGAATCCTTTCACACAGCGCTGAATGAACGGAAAGCTGTCGGTGGCATAATAATGGTAAATAGCTTCCGGGAACTCCGGGGTAACCCCAAATCGGCCATTGCATTCGTCAAGATCGCCGGTCCCCCTGGAATATTCAAAGTCCTGAGTAAATGTTCCCATCGGCAGGATAGCTGTATCCGGCCGATTGGCGTCCGGGACGGCTTTTAAACGATAGCTGGATTTCATTGGACGCAAAGCGCTCGTGCTGATTTCAGGATCGTGATGCCCATAGCGTGCATAGATGGGAAAACCATCGGCAGCCCAGCCGATCAGTTGCATTGCCTGGCCTGCCTTATTCGCCGCCGAGAGCATACCCACGGGAATACCATGATAGTGATATTCTCCGGTAGATTGAACATGACCATGATTTTCGTCAGCGCCGAAATCGAAGGTTGCCTGCCCAAGAACCTCGATATCCCATGGCCCGTTTCCCTCGACAAGATCACAGGTCGACGGATCTGTTGTGTCGCTCCTGCATCGACCAGTGGTGCTGGCATCGAATTTGATGCCATTGAGCGCATAGCCTGGAACCTTGATTGGCTGGCCCGCTTCGCTTCGCACGACGGGACTTTGCGTGGCAGCATAGGTGATCGTCTGTCCGGCTATACTATATGGGTCATTTGCGCTTGGAAATTGGCCCGTTGCGTGATTGGGTATGCCGTTGGCTGTCATCAATCTTGTGCCACTCGCACAGAACCATCTGGCTTTGCTTTGCACGCCAAGCTGGCTGTTCGGCTGGTTGATTTTAGTGCTGCACAGAATATTGCGTGTATCCGCTCTGGTCGAGCCGGATATCTTGTCTGAAGGCGCATCGCCGACGCGCGGGCCGTCGGAAATATGCTGCTGCGCCAGCAAGGCGGCTCCGTCGAAACTCCCGGACATCGTGTAAACGGACACAAATAGAACCGCTTTTCTCATGGCCACGCTTTCCGCTGCATTTTACTGAAATTCGCTCGCTTTCCTGGAACGCAGTCTGAAAGGAAACTGGCGTCGGGGCACAGGGCGCTTACCCAACGTCGGCAGGGTCAGAGCCAATTCCCAAACCCTGCCAGTATTGGTCACAGATCAGTAAATGCCGACGACGATCTGGCTGATCAGATTGTTGCTCAACCGGACCAGCAAGGCGTCGTTGCCCGCGCGTACCCAGACATAGCCGCGCGGGGGTGCGGAAAGCTGGCGATGTTCGCGATAATCGATCCGGCGGTAATTGGAGGCCTTGGCCCGGTCAAACCGCTGCCCCTTGACGAATTTGTGGCCGGAGCTGCCTGATTTCTGCGGCGTCGCAGCCTTGTTGCCGGTTTTTGGGCTGACCTGTTTCGTGGCAGGTTTCTTGTTGTTGTGCGTGCTCTCGCTCCGCGTGTTTTCGCTACGGTCTTTCCGGTCGTCGTGCTTCTGGGCATAAGCACTGGCCGGAAGCAGAAGCGCCAGGGCACATAAGGCGGATATGGCTTTTTTTCATGTTTGTTTCCTTGTGTTTGGGCATGGGGGGAATAGCACCGATGATGTCGGTCAGTCGCTTCAAATAATGTCGCAGATTGTCGTAGAATATTGATTGGCGCAGGTTTCAGGGCGGCGCGACAGACGTGCGAAGTGCAGCCCTGAAACCTGCGCTGGTCGGAGGCTGATCAGCGTGCGATGGCCGATCTGCAAAGCCATGACAAAAGCCCCGGGGCCGGTCGCGGAACCCGATGACCTGCTGTCAGGAGACTGGCGGCCGGAATAGGGCTCGACCGGAGGGGTGAAGTGCATCTTCCAATATCCATTCGCTGTGCGACATCGATATTTTCACTAGCCGATCATTGTGGAGATAATGTGGATGCGAACTTCAGGGGCAACAGCGGTGTTGCGCTCTAGCGCTTCTCGCTTCTGCGATCCCCTTTTCGCCTTTCGCCCTTCCTGCGCTCCGGTCCCTTGTAGTCTGGATCGTCATGCACGCGCCGATCGGATTTTCGTCGATCAGGGGATGACCCCCAGCCCGAATTATCGTCAGACATTTCCTTTGTCCCTCCCGAACAAATTACAGCGCCCTTTCAACAATTTATGTTAAATAGTTGTCGTTGTAAACCATATTCGCGCAAGCCAGCCTGCGGCTTCGTTTGGCGTCCTTTTTTTCAATCGGTGCCGGCGCTGCAGCACGCCATTGCCGAGCCGCGTGAGCGGGTGCAGTCGGCGGGCAGGGCGCGACCCCGTGGCGTTGCACTCGCCCCGGCTCAGGCGGCCATCGATTCCAGTCGCAATTCCATGCCCTTGCCGTCGGCGCGCCATTCGACCGAAGCGCCGTGCGAGGTTGCCACCGAATGGATCACCCGTGTACCCAGCCCGGATAACTCTGCCGCACGCGCGGCATCCTGCGCGCCTGCAGAGCCAGTGTCGCGGCAGAAGACAGTCCATGTATCACCGTCGGTCGTAATCTCGATGTCGATCCTGCCGCCGTTTGCCGCGAGTCCGTGCTTGACGCTGTTCGAGACGAATTCGTTGACGATCAGCAGCAGGCTGTTGGCAAGCCTTGGCGTGGCCTGTCCGCCGTGCACCGTGACGACCAGCTGAACGTCACCCGGCAGCAGCTGTTCGAGATCCGCGCTCACCCGGCGGAACAGGGAATCCAGATCGACCGTCTGGTCCAGTTCCAGATCGTGCAGCTCGGCGTGCAGTGACGACAGCGACCGGATCCGCAGGCTTGCGTCCTCCAGCGCCAGCCGGACGTTCTCGTCCTCCGCCCGGCGCGCCTTCATCGACAGCAGCGATCCGATCGAGGCCAGCGAATTTTTCACCCGATGGTCGATCTCGCGGCGCAGCACCCGCTCCCGTTCCAGCGACATGCGCAGGTCAAGCTCGCGCATCACCTGGTGGGAGAGCACTTCGACCGCCTTGCGCTGCTTTTCGCTCAATACCCGTGGCCGGTGGTCGAGCACGCACAACGTGCCGAGCGGCAGGCCGTTGGCCGCTTTCAGGATCGCCCCGGCGTAGAAGCGGAAACCCGGATCGCTGGTACACAGCGGATTATCGGCCATCCGCGCATCGGCGAGCGTGTCGGGAATCTCGACAAAATCACCCTGCAGGATAACATGGCCGCACAGGCTGGTATCGATCGGCGTGGAACGCACGCCCAGCCCGATCTCGGCCTTGAACCACTGCCGCCCTTCGTCGATGAAATTGACCACCGAAACCGGCGCATCACACAATTGCGCGGTCAGCGCGACAATCTCGTCAAAGGCGCGCTCCCGTTCGGTGTCCAATATGCCGTAGCGGCGCAGTTCGCGGAGGCGCTCGGCTTCCTGGGGATGCAGTTCTGGTTTCATTCCCGGTCAATAGCAGAATGGACCGGAGAAGATAGGGGCCGCGATCGCCCGTCCCGCCGGTCAGCGCTGTTTTTTCGCCCGGCCGGTTTGCGCTTACGGGCGGCTGTCCTTGCGCTGCTCCGCCGGATAGTCCTCCGGCTTGACAGTGGACACATTGGGACGGTCGCTGACCTTCTCGGGCGGCTGTCCGCCGGGGGTATCCGCGTCACCGTCCTGTTTCGGCCGGTCGTCGGACCCGCCATAGGTGCCGCCGGCCTTGCCCTTGTTCATGCCGTAGGAACTGTCGGGCCGGTGAGGGGTGCCGGGCGCAGCGCCCGGATTGAGCCGTTCCAGTTCATGCCGATGGTCGTTCTTGTCATCCTTGTGAGCCATACCATTTTCTCCGTTTTCGGGGGCGTGTGCAAAATTTACGCAGGAGGCGAGCGAAGGTTCCCGGGGGAGTGGTCGCGGAACTCATCCTTCCCGTGCCCGTCCCGGCTTTACAATTCGCCTCTGCACCAATAGTATGATGTCCCGTCTGCAAGGAGCTTCACCCATGGCCACCGTCCGCAAAACCATCACGCTCAGCGAGAGCCAGGACGCATGGATAAAATCCCGGATTGCTGGCGGTGCCTTTACCAATGACAGCGAATATATCCGCGATCTGGTCAAGCGGGACCAGTCGCAGGAAGACCGGCTTGCCACTTTAAGAGCGGCGATAGCCGAGGGTCTCGACAGCGGCACCAGCGACCAGTCGCTGGACGATATATGGAGCGCCGCCGAAGACCGCGCCGCCGATGGCTGAACTGCGCCTGAGCCGGCGTGCCGCAAATGATTTGGCTGAAATAGCCGATTACACCATCGCCGAATTCGGCATCGATCAGGCGCGGCTTTATCGAGACCAGTTCCAGGCTTGTTTCCGCTCCCTGCTCGACAACCCGCAACTGGGCCGCAGCGCGGAGGACATCGCCCCGGGATTGCGGCGCATCCGCCAGCAGGCGCATGTTGTGTTTTACAGGGTTGAGCGTGATGGACTGCTTATTGTGCGGGTGCTGCATCACAGTATGGATTTTGAGCGGGAGTTCTGATGGTATCAGGATAGAGAGTGCGGTGAGATTATGAACTTTGGATTTGGTGTATTTGGTAGATCCTCATTGAGTTAAAACTATTTTGCATCGAGACGTACTCGAATTTCCTCGTCGAGTACCTCAAGCGTTGCTACCACCTGCGCGAAATCTCCAGGGAGAGGAAAGTCATCGGGCCTGCCATAGCGAAACCAGTGCTGTTTAAATGGCTCCTGTAAAACCTTTAGGAGGTCTCGAAGATTCGGAGCGTGAGACTCAAATCCAACTGCTTCAGCGGTATCGAGCGCTTTGATTAAGTCATGACCCACATCTCTAAGAGATTTATCATCGTGTCGGCCACCCCAAGCAACAATAGCGGACTTTAACATTAACTCTAAGCCAAGCCCAAGAAGGTAGTGGATAGAAAGAGAATACGTTCCATTAAATGCGAAATGCTCCGGATCCGAAGTATCATCTCTATCTTGTCCCTCTATGATCGCCGATCTGTACAGGAGATCAGACGCCAATGCATGGGATCGACCCGTTTCATATAGCTGGAGAGCCAAATTTTGTGCCATCAGTTGATTTAAGCAACCTACCAAATAATCAGGGTGACAGCATACCTTTTTAATGAAGAGACCAAGAGCACTGCCACGGTAATTCTCGATCGCGTTTGAGATAATGAATACATAATGTATTACTACAGAAAAGATGTAAAGTCGTGTTTGGTATTGTGTCGAACCTCGTTAGAAGCTCAGGCACCACACGTCGACAAAGTTTCATGAGCGGAAAAATAATATGAGAATAACTAAAATCAGCGTTGATAATGTGCCGCCTGTCAAGAAATTCCATGTTGATAGCCTTTCAGACCTTATCGTAATTGCCGGCGCGAATGGGGCTGGAAAGACACGTCTAGTCTCACATATTCTTCTAGCATTTCAAAAACCGGCTCTGTCGAACATCCAGTTTTCGATCGAATGTACGAACGAAGAGGAACTTGAGCAATTTGGGAAGCAGGTCATCGATTCCACTGATCGGGGTCAACGGTCAAAGCTTCAAACAATGTTGCAGCAGAACCGCCAACGCAGGAACTTCAAAAGCGGAATCCTGTATTTTGAGAGTGACCGATCAATAGCCCCAGTGCAGCCGCTCGCGTTTTCGTTTGAGTTCGCAGATCCATACACTGAGAGCATTGGTTGGAACGTGCCGATGCAACCGCTTAAGAACAGGTGGCAGGACACTCAACACGCGATCTTCAAAAAAATTCTGACATTGCGAAATCAACTGGGCAGCCGAGCAATGCAGCTAGGAAGGGAAGGCCGTGATCAAATGGGGCTGGGCTTTGATGATCCGATTCAGCCTTTCATGGACGCGTTTTCTATGCTTCTCGCTCCTAAGCGACTCGTTCAACCCGACCTCCAGCAACAAAAACTCATGTATGAAGAAAATGGAGAAAAGCGCCCGATTGACACATTAAGCAGCGGCGAACGTGAAGTCCTTAACGTTGCTTTCGATTTTATTCTACGTAAGCCTACGGATTGCATTGTATTCTTCGATGAACCTGAATTGCACTTGCATCCAGAATTGTTGGGCCGCCTTATCAGAACGCTTCAATCATCGGGCAAGCGGAACCAGTTCTTTTTCATCTCGCATTCTCCAGAAGTAATTGCCTCTTCGTTAGATGACACCGTGATTTTTCTGACGAAACCCAAAGAGGATGGAAGCAATCAGGCTACTATTCTCAAGCCTGATGGGGAAACAACTGGGGCGCTGTTGGCGCTAGGGCAATCTGTAGGAATAGTTGCGCTCGGCAAGAAGATTGTTCTGATTGAAGGAACCAAATCGAGCCTCGATGCTAAAGTATATTCGGCGATTAACCGAGATTTTGCAGCCTGCTGAAGTGGCAGCGCAGTTCGAGCGAGCATATTCACAGGTAGAAAGAATGCTTGCCGAAGGCGAAGACTGGAAGAAAGAGATTCCTGCCAAGCAGGTGTTTTCTCAGTTTTGTGCCGAAGCGAAAATCCAGCCTGGTAGGCTCAAAAACCTCTACATCAACGTCGCGCTAGAGAAGAAGCCTGACACGTTCAAAGACATTGTTGATATTTTGGAATCATTTTCCAGCATTAGTTGAGCTTAACACCACCCCCACTAATAAGGCGGGCAATCCAGTCCCTTCGGGCTCTTCGTAAATATCTCGTTTCCGTCCTCGGTAATCCCGATACTATGCTCGAACTGCGCGGTTAGCGAGCGGTCTCGCGTCACCGCTGTCCAGCCGTCATCCAGCATCTTGCAGGCATATTTGCCGATATTGATCATCGGTTCGATGGTGAAGAACATGCCGGGGCGCAGTTCCGGGCCGGTGCCGGGGCGGCCGGCGTGGACGACTTCGGGGGCGTCGTGGAACATCTGTCCCAGACCATGGCCGCAGAAATCGCGGACCACCGAATAGCGGTGGGCTTCGGCGTGGCTCTGGATCGCGTGGGCGACATCGCCCATGCGGTTGCCGGGTTTCGCCTGCTCGATGCCCAGCATCAGACATTCATAGGTGACCTGGACCAGCTTGTTCGCCTTGATCGGGGTCTTGCCGACCAGATACATGCGGCTGGTATCGCCGTGCCAGCCATCGACAATCGGGGTCACGTCGATATTGACGATATCGCCCTCGTTCAGCTTCTTGTCGCCGGGGATGCCGTGGCAGACAACATGGTTGATCGAGGTGCAGCAGCTATGGGTAAAACCGCGATAGCCGAGCGTGGCGGGGACGCCGCCGGCGGCAAAGGTCTGCTGGCGCACGAAATCGTCCAGTTCGCCGGTGGTCACGCCGGGCACGACAAGCGGAACCAGAGCGTCGAGAATCTCGGCAGCGACGCGGCCGGCCTTGCGCATGCCTTCGAACCCTTCCGGGCCATGAAGTTTGATCGCGCCGGTGCGGGATTGCGGGGTGGTGTCTTCTACGGTCATATAGTCTGTCATGCCGCCTATATAGGCATCGCGTGCGCGTTTGGCGATACCCCAAAATTAACCGGATTTTCGTCTGATATTAACCAGCCTCGCCTAAAGGATCGCTGGAGGAAATGACGATGATTTCAGAGGTTTGATGCACTATCGCTTAAAATATCTGTTGATCGGGCTGAGCGTGCTGCTCGGCGGCGGCGAGATATGGCGGCGGCTGGCGATGCTGGTGACGCCCGATGTCCAGTTTGTCGGACTGGTCGCTTTTGGCGGATTATTCGGGCTTTGCGTGATCAGTCTGGTCGGAATATCGCTGTTCCGGAAGCCGTGGCTGCGCTGGCCGCTGGCGCTTGCTTTGGCTGCGGCTTCGATGCTGGTTGACGGCTATCAATGGGCGGTCGGCGATTTCATGCACTATGAGAGTTTCGTCACCATGGTGCAGAGCGCCGGTGATATCGGCAGCGCGCTGGCGCAGCAGGGCGGGGCGCTGCTGCTGGCGGCGGGCAAGGCGGTGGTGCTTTTGCTCGGCGTCGGTCTGAAACCGCCTGCCGGAGGCGGGCTGATGGTGCGTGGCGTGAAATTATCGGCGCTGCCGATCCTGATCGGCCTGTCGGTGCTGATCTTCTTTCGCGGTGGCGAAGGCACCAGCGGCCTGCCGTCCTCGCACAGCGGTGCCAGTCTGGCTCTGCTCTATGCTTATGATATGGCGACCACAGACCGCAGCCCGCGCCGGAAGGTGGAGCTACCATCTGCGGCACAGCGCAGCTCCGATATCGTGCTGATCATCGACGAAAGCATTGCCGGGGCCTATCTCGACATCAACGATGCCGCCGGGGTCTATTCCGGTCTCGGTCCCGACGGGGCAGGGGGCACGGTTCCGATCCACAATTTCGGTCTCGCGACCGCGATCAACCATTGCAGCGTCGGCAGCAATGTCACCCTGCGCTTCGGCGGAACCCGCGACAATTATCGCGAGACGGTCCGCAGCGGTCCGTCGATCTGGGCCTATGCCAGGGCGGCGGGGCTGGGCACGGTCTATCTTGATGGCCAGCGCACCGGCGGTCGCTACCAGAATGGCATGAACGACGCAGAGCGGGCGGAGATTGATGCGTGGCAGCAATTTGGCGACGTGCCGGTGGTCAACCGCGACCATGCGCTTGCCGAGCGGCTGGCTGACTTTCTGAACGATGGCAAGCCGCAGATGATTGTCGTCAACAAGGTTGGCGGGCATTTCCCGGTCAGTGACAAATTCCCGATGAGCCACGCCCGATATCAGCCGATGCTGAAGCGCGGACGTTTTGCCGATGTCACCGATATGGCGACCCGCGACGGGCTGGCCGGGAGCAAGAATAACTGGCGGCTTTACCGCAACAGCTATCGCAACACGCTGCTGTGGAGCGTTGGCGGCTTTTTCGATCGGCTGTTCGCCGCCGCTGATATCGGGGACGCGACCATCCTCTACACGTCCGACCATGGCCAGAGCTTTCACGAGCGTGGCGATGGTGGCCAGGCGACCCACTGCACCCCCGCGCCGCAGATCGAGGAAGGCGTGGTGCCGCTGGTCGTGATCGGTGATGGCGGTGACAGCGGGCGGGTCGCGCGCTGGGCCAGGGCAGCGGCTGCGGGCAGGGATAAAAGCTCGCACTACCGGATATTCCCGACCCTGCTCGGCCTGATGGGCTATGCGGAAAAGGATGTTGCGCCGCTTTACGGCCCGGATCTTTTTTCGGCCAAAGCCGATCCCTATACGTTCAACACCCGCTTCAACGCGCGGCTGGGCAGCGAGCCGGTCTGGCTGCATGTGTCGCTCGACAAGGTCGCCCGGCCGCCGCTGACGGACTATGAAAAAAAGACCGCAGGTCTCGCCAAATAGATATTCCCAAATCGCGTGGCATCACTCTATAGACAGGCCATGACACAGGAAAAGCCACAGGAAAAAATCTGGACCGCCGCGCTGATCGTGATCGGCGATGAAATCCTCTCCGGCCGGACGCAGGACAAGAATATCGGGCAGATCGCGAGCTGGCTCAACGTGCAGGGCATCCGCCTCGCCGAGGTCCGGGTGGTCGCCGACGATATGGATCAGATCGCCGAGGCGGTGAACATCTTGCGCGCGCGCAACGACTATCTCTTCACCACCGGCGGCATCGGCCCGACCCATGACGATATCACCGTCGATGCGGTGGCCAGGGCGCTGGGCGTGGAGGTCACCATTCATCCGACCGCGCGCGCGATCCTGGAGCAATATTACGAGAGCAGAGGCGGCCTCAACGAGGGGCGGCTGCGCATGGCCCGTGTGCCCGAGGGCGCCGAACTGATCGAGAACCGCATGTCCGGCGCGCCCGGCATCCGCATCGACAATCTCTTCCTGATGGCCGGCGTCCCGCATATCACCGCCGGCATGCTCGACGCGCTCACCGGCACGCTCGAGGGCGGCGCGCCGCTGCTCAGCGTCACGCTTGGTGCCTGGGCCCCGGAAAGCGAGATTGCCGACGTGCTGCGCCAGGCGGAAAAGGCGCACGAAAGCTGCGTCATCGGCAGCTATCCCTTCTTCCGCAACGGCACCGTCGGCGCCAATTTCGTGATCCGCTCGACCGATCCGCACGAGCTGGAAGTCTGCCGCGTTGCGCTGAAAGCCGGGCTGGAGGCTGCGGGCTATGAGGTTACCGAAGGCGGGATCTAGGCACGGGTCGGGAGCGGGCGTGCTGATCGCGCGCTTGCGTTCGCACGGAGCCTAGCTGCGCTGGCCTGCGGTTCGACAGACTCGGGACGGAGGGTTGAAAAGCCACAGCATCGCCATTCCGGGGCATCGCCAGCCCCCGGTTGATCCGCCCGCCCGCCGCCGCCATTCCTATGTATATCCCCTGATATCCCGCCCGGCGGCTTTGGCGATAACAGGCGTCATGGCCTTCCCCCGGGCCAGTGACAGGATGATGATTCCCAAGGAGACGATGATGGTTGAGCTTCTGTTCCCCGTCAGCACCTGTGGCACAAATTTGATGTTGTAAGTTAAGGAGGATTTGGGTCTCGTCGTAGTGACGAAGGAACGAAGATGAGACCCAAATCCTCAAAACCCAAAGCGAGTGCTGAGCGGGTAGTA
>NZ_JBLWWU010000007.1:0-179389 GCF_048267785.1 Parasphingorhabdus sp.
TCACCACCGAAGCGGCTGTGGCAGAAACGCCATCAGACGACAAAGCCGGTGGCGGCATGCCCGACATGGGCGGCATGGGCGGCGGCATGGGCGGAATGGGCTTCTAAACCCGACCGTTCAGTCTACGCTGAAATCTACAAGAGGGGGCTGGAAGGAAACTTCCGGCCCCTTTTTTACATTCCCTATCAGATTGATTTTCAAATCCCGTCATCTGTGCAATGACAGTATCAATCGATAATTACAGCGACGGGATGAACGACTATGCAAATCCGACCTCTTTTTCTTCACGCGTCTCTGGCGGCTTGTCTGGTTGCGCTGCCGGTCGCGCCGGTCCTTGCCACTGGCGAGCTGGCTGCGGTTGCAGCAGCGACCGAAACCGACCGGATCAATATCTGGTTTGATGAAAAATATGAGGAAGAGCTGAAATTCAGTCCGATCGAACAGACAATGATTGGACGCAAGACCGACTATGGTCTGATCGACGATTTCAGCGATGCCGGGGCGGACAGGAAACTGGCCTGGCTGCGTGCGACGGTGGCCGAGATGCAGCGCGAGTTTGATTATGAAAAACTCACGCAAGACGCCAAAATTTCTTATGATATCTGGCTCTATAATCTGGAACAGGCCGAAGCCGGTGTGCCGTTCCGGACCAACCGCTATGTGTTGCATCAGCATAATGGCCGACAATCCTTTTTTCCGACCTTTCTGATCAACACCCACAAGGTCGAGACCGAGTCAGATATGCTCGCCTATATACAGCGCCTTTCCGGTGTCGCCACGGCGTTGGACCAGCTTCTGGCACGGGCAAAGATCAATGCGGCGGCGGGGACCCGTCCGCCCCGTTTCGCTTATGAAGGGGTGATTGACCAGTCGCGCAAGATCATCAGCGGCGCGCCCTTTGATGGCGGACATCCGTCGGCGATCTGGATCGCAACCGAAGAGAAATTGCAGGGACTGGTCGATAAAAAGATTGTCGACGAAGCGCGGGCGGAGGTTTTACGCGGTCAGGCACGCACTGCTCTCACTGACATATTTGCGCCTGCCTATCAGAGGATTATCGCCTGGTATGAAGCAGACATGCTGAACACGGATGCTGTGGCCCATGGTGCTGGCGCGCTGCCCAATGGCAAGGCTTTTTATGACTACCGACTCGCCAACCAGACAACCACCAAGCTGACCGCGGATGAAATTCACACCCTCGGTCTCAGCGAAGTCGCACGTTTGCGCAGCGCTATGGAAGCGATCAAGGACAAGGTCGGATTTGACGGTGACCTCAAGGCTTTTTTCAAATTTATCCGCGAAGACGACCGCTTCTATTTTTCCGATGATGATGCCGGAGCGGATGATTATATCGCTGCTGCCAAGGGGCATATCGAGGCGCTGAAGAAAAAGCTGCCAGACTATTTCGGTATTCTTCCCAAAGCGGATCTCGAGGTTCGCCGGGTCGAGGCGTTCCGTGAACGCGATGGCGCAGCCCAGCATTATCGCAGCGGCACCCCTGATGGTTCGCGGCCCGGCATATATTATGCTCATCTTTCCGACATGCGGGCGATGCCGACTCCAACGCTCGAAGTCATTGCCTATCATGAGGGTCTGCCGGGCCATCATATGCAGATTTCGATCGCTCAGGAACTGACCGGAATTCCGGTCTTCCGGACCCAGATTGGCTATACGGCCTATAGCGAAGGCTGGGGTCTCTATGCGGAGACGCTGGCCAAGGAAATGGGTGGTTATGAGGATCCCTATTCCGAGTTCGGGCGGGTCACCAGCGAGATCTGGCGGGCGATCCGGCTGGTGGTCGATACCGGTTTGCATGCGAAGGGCTGGAGCGAGGAGCAGGCGGTCGCCTATTTCCTGGAAAACAGCTCGATTCCGGAAGCGGCGGTGCGTTCCGAAGTGCGCCGCTATCTGGTCAATCCGGGGCAGGCGACAAGCTACAAGGTCGGCATGATCAAAATTCTCGAATTGCGCGAACGGGCAAAGAAACGGCTGGGCGACCGGTTCGATATCCGTACCTTCCACGATGTGATTCTTGGCGGCGGCGCGTTGCCGCTCGAGATACTGGAACAGCGGGTGAACCAGTGGCTCGACGAAACGGCCGGTTCGTAGCAACCGGGACGCGATATGGTCGCCAGCACTTTTGAACTGTTCAAGATTGGCGTCGGTCCGTCGAGTTCGCACACGATGGGGCCGATGCTCGCAGCGGCGCAATTTATCGAGCGCGTCGCCGAAAGCGGCAGACTGGGCGATGTCAACCGGCTCGAGACATTGCTGTTCGGCTCACTGGCGCTGACCGGCAAGGGCCATGCGACTGACCGGGCGATATTGCTCGGTCTCAGTGGCCAGCGCCCCGAGAGGATTGAGCCCGATGCAGCGGATCTGCTGATTGCGCAAATCCGGGAATCGAACCGGATTCGCCTGAACGACGCCCATGAGATTGCTTTTGATGAAGCCGGTGACGTGATCTTTGACCAGAAGAAGCGGCTCGACTTTCACAGCAACGCGATGCGGTTCAATGCATTTAACGGCGAGGATCTGGTTGCAACCCGTGTCTATTATTCGGTCGGCGGCGGCGCGATTCTGGACGAGGACCAGATCGGCAGCAACAATCCGGAAAGCGGTCTGTGGGATGTGCCCTATCCTTTCTGTTCTGGTGCAGATCTTCTCAGGATTGCCGAGGACGAAGGGTTGTCCATTGCGGAGATCATGCGCGCCAACGAACGCACCGGGCGGGATGATGAGGCCATCGGCGCCGGTATAGGCGCGATTGCCGATGCCATGTCGGCCTGTATCGATCGCGGAATATTACAGGGCGGCATTTTGCCGGGCGGCCTGCGGGTCAAACGGCGGGCACCGCTGATCCACGCGCGGTTGATGGAGCGGCAGGAACGCGCCTTGTCGGATCCGCTCACCATTCTCGACTGGGTCAACCTCTGGGCACTGGCGGTGAACGAGGAAAATGCTGCCGGCGGCAAAGTGGTAACCGCGCCGACCAATGGGGCCGCCGGAATCATCCCGTCGGTGCTGCGCTTCTATGAGCGTTTTGCGCCGAAGGCCGATGCCGCTGGCGTCGAGACCTTCCTGTTGACGGCAGCCGCAATAGGATCGCTGTTCAAGGAGAACGCTTCGATTTCCGGCGCGGAGGTCGGCTGTCAGGGCGAAGTCGGTGTTGCCTGTTCGATGGCCGCAGCCGGTCTGACGGCAGCATGGGGCGGAACTCCGCTGCAGGTAGAAAATGCGGCCGAGATCGGCATGGAGCATAATCTCGGCCTGACCTGTGATCCGGTCGGCGGCCTGGTCCAGGTGCCGTGTATCGAACGCAACGCGGTTGGCGCGGTCAAGGCGATCGAGGCGGCCCGCCTCTCGATCCTCGGCGACGGAACGCACCGGGTCAGTCTCGACGAAGTGATTGAAACCATGCGCAAGACCGGGCTTGATATGTCCGAGCGTTACAAGGAAACCTCGCAAGGTGGACTTGCCGTCAATTTGGTGGAATGCTGAGCAAAACGGGAGAGGATATTCATGAAGAAGCTCGGCATGGTTTTGCTGGTTCTGGGGCTGATCGCGATCGCGGTCGGGCTGATATTTCGGGAGCAGATCGGCAAGAGGCTTTTCGCCGCTGCCGTTGAAACAGCGGTGGCGCGCGACGTCATTGGCGATATGCCCGATGGCATCAATGTCGCGCTTTGCGGTTCCGGTTCGCCGTTGCCTGATCCGACGCGGGCCGGTCCCTGTTCGGCGGTGATCATCGACGGCAAGATGTTCATTGTCGATATCGGCGGCGGCGCGGTGCGCAATCTGGGCCTGATGGGGCTTAATCCGGGGGCGACCGAAGCCCTGCTGCTCACGCATTTCCACAGCGATCATATTGACGGCATGGGGGAATTGATGCTGCAGCGCTGGGCTGGTGGTGGCCGGGATGCTCCGTTGCCGGTGATCGCGCCCGAGGGCGTGGAGGTGATCGTTGACGGGCTGAACGCCGCTTATGCCGCTGATGTGCAATATCGCATCGCCCACCATGGCGCAAAGACGATGCCGGTGACCGGTGCGGGCGGCACGGCCCAACCATTTTCTCTTCCCGACGGACAGGACCAGACGGTGGTCTACGATCAGGATGGCATCAAGATCACTGCATTTTCCGTAGCCCACAAACCAATCAAGCCCGCGGTAGGCTACCGTTTCGACTATAAAGGGCGCTCGGTCGTGTTCAGCGGTGACACGGTCAAGTTGCCGATTGTCGCGAAAATATGCAACGGCTGCGATCTGCTGGTCCATGAAGTGTTGAATGCCGAGATGGTGGGCACTCTGGAAACGGCGTTCGAGAAAACCGGGCGCCAGCGGCTGACCAAGATCATGGCCGATATTCCGGACTATCACACGACACCGGTTGAGGCAGCACAAACCGCAAGTGCGGCGAAGGCAGAGATGCTGATCCTGTCGCATGTGGTACCGGCACTGCCGGTCGACTATCTGGACGCCTATTTCATGGCAGGCGTAAATGTCGCTTATGATGGTCCGGTCGTGCTGGGCAAGGATGGGATGCTGTTCAGCCTTCCCGCCAATAAGGATAGTATCGAACAGGACGATTTGCTTTAATTTGGAGGCGATCCAAGGAGAAAGCACCCGTGACCACAAATCGTTTTTGGCAATTGAACAGTCGCCCGGAGGGTAGTGACGTTTCAGGTTCGCTCTCGCTCGAAAGCGAAGCTATGCCCGCGCCCGCCGAGGGAGAGGTGCTGATCAAGGCCGCCTATCTGTCGATGGACGCGGGTACCCGCATGTGGATGACCGAGCGCGAGGACAGTTATCAGCCGCCGCTTGAATTGGGTACCAAGATGGTCGGGCTGGTGATCGGTCATGTTGTTGCCTCGCACGACGATAATTTTGCAGAAGGCGATCTGGTGCGCGGCTTTGGTCAATGGGCAGAATATAGCGTTGTCGATCCGCTACTGTCCGGTCTCGTCAAGATTGATTCCGGTGTCAGCGATATCAAGCAGCATTTCGGTGTGCTCGGCTTTAACGGCTGGACCGCGCTTTGGGGCATACAGGAAACGGCGGCCGTGAAGGCTGGTGACAATGTGCTGGTTTCTGCCGCTGCCGGTTCCACCGGCGTTCTGGCTTGCCAGATTGCGAAGATATTGGGCGCCAATGTCTACGGTCTTGCCGGAGGACCGGACAAATGCCGCTGGCTGGAAGAGGAACTCGGGATTGTCAGGGCGATTGACTACAAGAATGAGGATGTCGCGGCCGAACTGGCGAAGGTCGAAGGCGGCATCAACGCCTATTTTGACAATGTCGGCGGACCGATACTGGATGCCGTCCTGCCCAATATGGCGCTTTATGGCCGGATTGCGCTTTGTGGTCTGCTGGCCCAATATGAAGGCGACGGGCGCGGTCGGGGACCGGACAATTTCGACCAGATATTGATGAAGCGATTGCGTATCGAGGGATTCTTTTCACCCGATTTCATGGATCAGGGCGAACGGCTGACGGTGCAGTTGAAAACATGGCTCGATCAGGGGTTGATCGATACGCCCTTCGATGTCACCGAGGGAATCGAGAATGTTCTCGCCGCTTATGCAAAATTGTTCACAGGCGGGAATATCGGCAAGGTACTGGTCAAAATCTAGTCTCTGGCTTGCCGGAAGCGCAAGCCCCACAGCGATAATCCCATGATGGTTAGCGCATAGCCAATCGACATGATCGAAATGCCCGTCCAGCCGGCATATTCATAGGTTGCGGCGCCAAGCCAGCTCGACAGACCGCCGCCGATAAACATGATGACGATATAGATTGTCATTAGGCGGGTTCGGATTTCCGGCGCGCGGCTGAACAATATCGTGCGGCTGCAGATATCGACCGATGCGCCGCCGACGCTGTTGAAAATGATCGCGACCACCAACAGCAATAGATCATTGCCGGCGAAGGGCAGGATGCTGACCCCCGCCAATTGTGCAAGGCAGAAATAGATACGGGCTCGTTCGGCTCCGATATGATCCGCCAGGCGACCGGCAAAGGGGGACCCGAGTACATTGACGATGGCGATGATCGCAAGATAGCCGACCGTATCGACGCCGTAGCCATTGCGCGGCAGATGCAGACCGATCGCCAGCCAGATTGCCAGAAACAGCCCGAAGGAAAGTGCCTGGATCAGCCCGCCCAGCGGCACCTCCGGCAGGGACTTCATGATCGGCCAGAGTGAGCGCAGCAGTTCGCTATAACGCGGCGGCTCGACGCCGGACGGTTTCTCGTCCTGCCTGCGCTCCATAATCGAGGGGAGCAGAATGACCAGCAATCCCATGCAGGCTGCCCCGACCCAATAAGCTGACCGCCAGCCAAAATAATGGCCGAGCAGACCGCCGCCGACCCGGCTGCCCAAAATGCCCAGAGTTACCCCCGCAGTCATAATTCCGGTCACATGTCCGATCCGGTCGGGACTTACCCGCATGGTCACATATGCGGGCAGCAAATAGGGTGCGATCGTGACAAAGCCGAGCAAGGAAGAGGCAGCGACAAACAACAGAAAACTACCGGACAGTGCCATCGCCAGCATTGCCAGAAACTGTCCGGCGACAAATATTGTCACCAGCTTGCGGTTGTTGATCCGGTCGCCCAGCGGCAACAGTAACAATATGCCCAGTGCCAAAGCTATCTGGTTGAGCGCCGGGGCCAGTCCGACCGTCGCGCCGCTAACCCCGAATTCTTCAGCAACCGGCGTGATCAGCGGATGGATATAATAGCCATTGGCGACCACCGCCGCAGAAGATAACGCGAAGAGAAACAGCTTGAGCTCGCTAATGTGAGCGGGCGCGTTGCTGTCAATGGGTTCGGAGTTGGACATCTCCGAGTGCGCTTACGCGATAATGGTATAGGCGGAAAACAAAATCCCCGCACTATTGCCTATCAATAGTATCGGTCAGATCAGCTGCCTGCTTTCCATAGATTCGGTCCCGCAGCATTTTGACCTGTTCAGGATCGGCTAGGTCGGGATGACCGTTGTTGAATGGCGGATGCGGATCATATTCCAGACCCAGCTGGATCGCTTCGGCAAATTCCTGGCCGGCAATCGCCGCGATAACGGTCAGCGCAAAATCGATACCCGATGTCACGCCGCCAGCGGTAATGATATTTCCATCCTTCACCACTCGGGCCTTTTCGTAAATCGCGCCGAACTTTTCCAGCAAAGCTGTATAGGCCCAATGGCTGGTCGCCCGTTTGCCGTTCAGCAATCCCGCCGCTCCGAGAGCCAGCGATCCGGTACAAACCGAAGTGACTTATTGTGGTCCGATGGCCTGTTTGCGGATAAAATCGAGTGTTCCAGCATCGGCAATCACGCCCTTTGTACCAAACCCGCCGGGAACACAGAGCAGGTCGGCTTGCGGGCTATCGGTGAAATCATTGTTGGGCAAAATGGCAAAGCCACTGTCGGTTTCGATCGGTTGGATGCTTTTGGCCGCCGTATGGACAATAGCTCCCGGCATCCGGGAGAGAAATTGCGCAGGACCGGTGAAATCCAGCTGAGTGATGCCGTCGAACAGCAGAAAGACGATATGGAAGGGTTCCGGGTGGAGAGGTTTTTGGCTATCGGTCATGGGGCTACTCCGGATTAGAGAGATGCCCAGGCGATCGGCTGTAAAAATACGTCCGCTCCCCGATGGTATCCCATCTTGTTCTCGCCAGTCACGAACAGATGCCATTCTAATCCTGTTTACGTGCGAGATCAATCAGGACCTGTGTCCTCGCCAGCGAATATTCATCGGCTCCGTGCTAGGGTTTATCCATGAAACTTGGTTTAGAAGAAGGCGGATCGGATCGCGCGAAATCGCTTTTTGCGGTGATCATCATTCATGCCGCCATCGGCTATGCGCTGGTGAGTGGTCTGGGGACGGATATGGCGAAGACCGTTTCCGCCGGTTTCAAAGTCATCAATATAACTGCTCCGCAGCCACCAGAACCGGTTCCGGACGAGCAGCCGGCCAAAGCGGACGAACAGGCGGCTTCGCCCGAAAACCTGAAGGCTCGGGCGACCCGGATTGTCGCGCCGGAGCCGCTGGTCGAACTGGATATAATCTCTCCGGTGGTTGCCGCGCCGATTGCAGGATTGGGAAACGACAATGACGCCGGTGCTTCCGACCGGCCGGGCTCCGGCTTCGGCAGCGGCGGGCAGGGCGACGGTTTCGGGGGTGGAGGCATAGCCTCCGGTCCCCGCCACTTGACCGGCAGGATAGTCCGCAAGGATATCCCGCGCTCGGTCTGGAAATCGGGCAATCGCGGTAATGTCGTGGCGCATTTCACGGTCGGGGTGGATGGACGCGCGAGCGATTGTACCGTCCGGCAGTCGAGCGGCCATCCCGCACTCGATGCGACCACCTGCAAGCTGATCGAACAGCGCTTCCGCTTCGAACCGGCGCGGGACGCGCGTGGGCGACCGGTGGCGCGCCCATATGGCTGGCTGCAGGAATGGTGGCAGGATGGCCGCGGTCCGCAGCGGGTGAACTGACCCGGTCCCGCAGTCCCGTAGAGTCGCATTTTCCGACCAATATGCCCTGCCCCGGCGCAGATCAGGGGTGGTGGTGATGTTCTCTGAGAATTTGGGGAGGGGTGTGGAAATGAGGGTATTTTCCGCCGATATGCTGAATGAAGAAATCTAGAATATGCCCACGAGCAAATAGCCGCCCAGCGCGATAAAACTGCTGAAAGTACTGAATGCACCGATCGCACGAAAGGCGGCGAATATCCTGCCCTTTTCTGCTCCGTGTGAACCGGCAACGGTCGACAGGGCAATTGCGTGGAAAATACGTCCGATGACAAAGATAATGGCAATAATCGCGACGACATCATTGGGCACCACGGTCATTTCTGCGAGCGCGAGTATCACAATGAACAAGGCTGCATTTTCCGCAAGATTGCCATGGCGGCGAATTTTCCGCTCGAGCGCCGGATCGTCGCCCGTGCCGAGACCGATCCGGTCACGGATGCGGTGCACGGCGACCAAAACCATCAATATGGCCTGCAATAACACCAATATGGCTCCGGCAGCAGCGGCGATAATCGGTATGGTCATTGGGAAAATTCCTTGGCGATAATTTGTGTCTCAGGGGCCCGCGGCTATGGATCGGACTATCTCCGGGGATATACCCGTTTTGACACCCATTTTGGGATATATTTAACGGCATAGCTAAACGATGCGTTAACCATGCGCCTCCACTCGCGTTCAACCTATTCTGGTTAGGAACAGGTTTCATGAACGCAACTGTGCAAAATTTGTCGCCAATCCGCCAGACCGCCATCATCTCGGCGATTGCAGTGCTGTTGTCATTCACGTTCACCGGATCGCTATATCTACTATTCTTCGGCTTGGACGACCGGTTCTGGCAAGCTATGACGATGGCGATAATCATCCCCTGGGGGATCACGATTCCCCTTGGCCTTTATACGTCCAAGCAGCGTTTCAAGCTCATCGGACTGACCAACCGGCTCAAGAAGACACAAATCCGATTGCGCAGAGCGAACAAGGCGCTTGAACTGCGCGCCAATTTTGACGGGATGACCGGCCTGCTCAATCGTGACAGTTTCCTCGACCAGTTCAATAAATCGCGAATGGAAAAAAATTCCAGTGTGTTGATGTTGGTAGATGTCGATCATTTCAAGGATATCAACGATAATTTCGGCCATGCGGTCGGTGATCTCGCGCTCAAAATGCTCGGCAGGATATTCCGCAAGGTCTTGCGGAAAAATGATCTCATCGGTCGGATCGGCGGTGAGGAATTTGGTATATTTCTGCCCGATACCAGCGTCCCGGAAGGTCAGATAATCGGCGAGATGCTACGATATGAGGTCGAGAATATGATTTTCGAGCCCTGCCGCAATATGCGCCATGTCATTACCGTCAGTATTGGCGTGACCGAAATCTGCGCGCACCAGAATTGTTCGGCAATCATGGAGAATGCCGATGCCGCTCTGTTTGCTGCCAAGCGAAGCGGGCGCAACCGGGTAGTAACGTTTGAACCGGGCATGCGTGCCAGTCCATCTCCGGGGCTTGAAATGTCGCGCGATATAAACCGGGTGATGTTGACGTCAAATTTCCACTGATGCTGGATTTGAAATGACGAAGGCCGCTGGCGCTGCTAGTGCTGGTCACTATGACGAACGCTCCAGATCACAAACCCAATCACCTCTATCTCGTTGATGGCTCGGCCTATATTTTTCGCGCCTATCACCGCCTGCCGCCGCTGACCAATGTGCGTGGCGAACCGGTCGGGGCGGTCTATGGCTATACGACGATGTTGTGGAAGCTGGCCGACGAGCTCAACAAGGCCGATGGCCCGACCCATATGGCGGTGGTGCTGGACAAGGCGGGCACCAGTTTCCGCAACGATCTTTACGATCAATATAAGGCCAATCGTCCGGAAGCGCCGGAGGATCTGAAGCCGCAATTCCCGATGATCCGCGATGCCACGCGCGCTTTCTCGTTGCCCTTGATCGAGGAAGAAAATGTCGAGGCCGATGACATGATCGCCTCTTATACCAAGGCCGCCCTGGCCGAGGGCTGGAAGGTTACGATTGTTTCGTCCGACAAGGATTTGATGCAGCTGATCGAGCCCGATGACGAGAGCCGGGTCGACATGCTCGATACGATGAAAAATGCCCGAATGAACCGCGCCACGGTCGAGGAGAAATTCGGCGTCGGTCCGGAGAAGCTGGGCGATGTGCTGGGGCTGATGGGTGACAGTTCGGACAACATCCCGGGCGTTCCCGGCATCGGACCAAAAACGGCGTCGAAACTGATCAACGAATATGGCGATATCGAAAGCGTGCTTGCTGCCGCGCCGGAGATGAAAAAATCCAAGATGCGCGATAATCTGATCGAATTTGCCGACCAGGCGCGGCTGTCGCGGGAACTGGTGACCTTGCGCGATGATTGCCCGCTGCCCGATACGCTCGAGAGCTTCCTGATCCAGGATATTCCCGATGCGCCGCTGCGCGAATTTCTGGCCGACCACGGGTTCAACAGCCTGCTCCGCAAACTGGGTGGCGACGGCCATGCCGAACCGCAGAATCCTGATGTCGCGGATGCAGCCGGCACCCCGGAAGCGGCGAAAATGCCCGATGCACCGGCGATTGACCGCAGCAAATATGCATGCGTGCAGGACATGGCGGCGCTCGACCAGTGGATCGCGCGCGCGACCGAACAGGGCGTTTGCGCGGTGGATCTGGAAACCGACAGTCTGGAAAGCGTCACCGCGCGCATCGTCGGCGTCTGTCTCGCCACGGGCCCCAACGAGGCCTGCTATGTCCCGCTCGGCCATGGCAGCGGCGACATGTTCGGCGAGACGCCGCAGCAGATCGGGCTGGAGGATGCGCTGGCGCGGCTCAAGCCGCTGCTCGAGGATGATGCGGTGCTGAAAGTCGGTCAGAATCTGAAATATGACATGGGCGTGCTGGCGCAGCATGACATCAAAATTGCACCGTTTGACGACACATTGGTGATGAGCTTCAATCTTGATGCCGGCCTGCACGGCCACGGCATGGACGAGCTCAGCAAGCTGCATCTCGGCCATGAATGTATCAGCTTCAAGTCGCTCACCGGCACCGGCAAGAAGGCGATCGGTTTCGCCGAAGTGCCGCTCGACAAGGCGACGGAATATGGTGCGGAAGATGCCGATGTCACGCTCCGCCTGTGGGAAATATTGCGCTTGCGGATGGTCCCGGAGCGGGCGACGCGTGTCTACCAGATGGTCGACCGTCCGCTGGTGCCGGTGATCGCCGGAATGGAGGCCAGCGGCGTGCTGGTCGACCGCGAGGAACTGGCGCGGCTTTCCAAAACTTTCGCCGAGGAAATGGAAAAGCTGGAAGCACAAATTCACGAACTGGCGGGCGAATCCTTTTCCATTGGCAGTCCCAAGCAACTGGGCGAGATCCTGTTCGGCAAGCTCGGCCTGAAGGGTGGCAAGAAGGGCAAGTCGGGTCAATATTCAACCGATGTCACGGTGCTCGAACGGCTGGCCGGGGATGGCGAACCGATTGCGCAAAAGATCGTCGACTGGCGGCAGCTGGCGAAGCTCAAATCCACCTATACCGACGCGCTGCAGGAACAGATCAATCCGGAAACCGGACGGGTGCATACCTCCTATAGTTTGAGCGGCGCGCAGACCGGGCGGCTGTCCTCGACCGAACCGAACCTGCAGAATATCCCGATCCGTACCGAAATCGGGCGGCAGATCAGGCAGGCTTTCGTGGCCGCGCCCGGCAATGTCATTCTCGCCGCCGACTATAGCCAGATCGAACTGCGGCTGGCGGCGCATATCGCCGATGTGGAGACGCTGAAGGAAGCCTTTGCCAATGGCGAGGATATCCATAACCGCACGGCGCGCGAGCTGTTTGGCGCCGAAGACCGGGACGCCCGCGCCCGTGCCAAGACGATCAATTTCGCCATACTCTACGGCATTTCGCGTTGGGGGCTGGCCAAGCGGCTCGAGGTTGATCCGGATGAAGCGCAAGCGATGATCGATACCTATTTCGAGCGTTTTCCCGGTATCAACCAATATATCTCGAAGACGCTGCAATCGGTCCGCGAGACTGGCTATACCGAGACATTATTTGGCCGCAAGACATGGTTCGAGCGGATCAAATCGCCCAATCAGGCCGAACGGCAGGGCAGCGAACGCGCCGCGATCAACGCGCCGATCCAGGGCACCAGCGCCGACATTATCAAACGGGCGATGGCGCGTATGGTCCCCGCACTGGCCAAGGAAGGACTGGGTAATGTTCAAATGCTAATGCAGGTCCACGATGAACTGGTTTTTGAATTGCCCGAAACCGATGTTGCTGCGGCCAGCGATGTGATCCGTTCGGTGATGTCGGGCGCGGCGGAACCGGCGGTGCAATTATCGGTACCGCTCGACGTTGATATTGGAACCGGCAGAAACTGGGATGAAGCGCATTGATTCGTTAGCCCAAACCGTCCCGCGTCCTTTTCAGGTCTTGATCCAGAATCGGATAAAATAGCCGACCGTGCCGACGACCGCTACGCCCATTGCCCAATAAGCCAGCATCCAGAGCAGGCGCTTGGGCAAGGGCGCGCCGTCGGCGCTTTTGCCGTCACTCGAGAGCGGATCAAAAGCCATTAGTGATATCCGTCCGATCCGACCTTGCCGCGGAATACCCAATAGGCCCAGGCGGTGTAGGCAAGGATGACCGGCACCATGATGCCCGCGCCGATCAGCATGAACAGCTGGCTTTCGTAGGGAGCCGCCGCTTCCCAGATGGTGATCCGGCCGGGAATGACATCCGGCCACATCGACACGCCAAGGCCAACCAGGCTGAGGCCGAACAGACCCAGCGCATAGAAGAAGGGCGCGGCTTCCTGCTTTTTTGACAGGCTGCGGAAATAGAGCACTGAAATGACCAGCGTCGCCAGCGGGATCTGCGCTGTGGCGATAACGCCGGGATAGGCGAGCCAGCGGGTATAATATTCTTCCTCGAGAAAGGGCGTGGCGGCGCTGACCGCGATGATCGCGAGCAACAGCAATATGCCGAGCCGGCCGGCATAGCTGTAGCACTGGCGCTGCAGCGGGCCTTCGGTTTTCCAGATCAGCCAGCAGCAGCCGAGCAGCGCATAGCCGGCCAGCAGGGCAAAGCCGGTCAATATGCTGAACGGGGTCAGCCATTCCCACCAGCCGCCGGCATAGGCGCGGCCTTCGACCGTGATGCCCTGCAAGAGGGCGCCGAGGGTGACGCCCTGCGCAAAGGTCGCGATCACCGATCCGGCGGTAAAGGCGAAGTCCCAGCGCGCCCGGTGCGACGGATCGCGCCAGCGGAACTCGAAGGCCACGCCGCGCAGCACCAGACCCAGCAGCATGGCGATCAACGGTGCATAAAGGGCCGGCAGGATGATCGCATATGCAAGCGGGAAAGCGGCCAGCAATCCGCCGCCTCCAAGAACCAGCCAGGTTTCATTGCCATCCCAGACCGGCGCGATGCTGTTCATCGCCGTGTCGCGGTCCGTTCCGACCTTGAAATTAGGAAACAAGATGCCGATGCCGAGATCAAAGCCATCCATGATCACATAGACGACCACGGCAAAGGCAATGATTGCCGCCCATATGACGGTCAGGTCGAACCCGTTCATGACGCTGCTCCTTCCTCATGATCCCCTTCGAGCACCGCCGCAGCCGGGGTGATGCCGGCCGAGCGGATCGGCGCGTCATCGGGCGCCGGTTCGTGGGCCTCGGGCGTTTTCGCCGCCAGCTTGAAGATATAGACAATGCCCGCACCGAAGACGATGAAATAGACGACGACAAAGGCGAGCAGCGACATCGCGACGGCCGGGGCGTCCAGTGGCGCGGCGCTCTCGCTGGTGCGCAGCAGGCCATAAATGGTGAAGGGCTGGCGACCGACTTCCGTTGTTACCCAGCCGGCGAGCACGGCGATGAAGCCCGACGGCCCCATCACCAGCGCGGCGCGGTGCAGCCAGGTCCAGTCGTAAAGCTTCTTGCGCGCGCGAGCGAGCAGGCTCCAGAGACCGATGCCGAGCATCGCAAAGCCGAGACCGACCATGATCCGGAACGCCCAGAAGACGATGCCGACGGGTGGCTGGTCGGCTTCGGGAATCGTGTCCAGCCCGGCCAGCGGCGCATTGAGGTCATGTTTCAGGATCAGCGACGAGGCCTTGGGTATCTCGATGGCATAGTCGACCCGCTTTTCCTCGCTGTTGGGAATGCCGAACAGGATCAGCGGCGCGCCATCGGGATGGCTGTCATAATGGCCTTCCATCGCCATTACCTTTGCCGGCTGATGCTCCAGCGTGTTGAGGCCGTGCAGGTCGCCCATGAATATCTGGGTCGGAGCGACCAGCGCCGCCATCCACATTGCCATGGAAAACATCTTGCGCGCGCCGGGATTGGTCTTGTCTTTCAGCAGATGCCAGGCCCCGACCGCGCCGACCGCAAAGGCGGTGGTCAGATAGGCGGCCAGCACTGTGTGCACCAGGCGGTAGGGGAAGCTGGGATTCCAGACGATATCCCACCAGCCCGCCGCGGGCACGAACTGGCCGACGTCATTGATCGCATAGCCGACCGGCGTCTGCATCCAGCTGTTCACCGACAGGATCCAGAAAGCGGAGATGAATGTGCCGATGGCAACGGCCAGCGTCGCGACGAAATGCAGCTTGCGACCGACCTTGTTGATCCCGAACAGCATGACTCCGAGAAAACCGGCTTCGAGGAAAAAGGCGGTCAGCACTTCATAGGCCATGAGGGGGCCGATGATCGGGCCGGCCTTGTCGGAGAAGACCGACCAGTTGGTGCCGAACTGGTAGGACATGACGATCCCCGAGACCACGCCCATGGCAAAGACCACGGCGAATATCTTCAGCCAGTAGCGGTAGAGATTGGCGTAGACGCCCTTGTCTGTTTTGAGCCAAAGTCCTTCCAGTACTGCGAGATAGCTGGCGATACCGATGGTGAAGGCAGGAAATAGAAAGTGGAAGCTGACGGTAAAGGCAAATTGCGTCCGTGCCAAATTGATGGCGAGATCATTTTCTATCATATCATGCCTCTTGCGTTCCAAATATCGACTGTATCGTCGGCTTTGTCTTCCTTGTCTGCAATTGCAATTAAAGCAGAATAAGCTTCATTTTGCGAAAGAAAGACTTTGCCCGACAATTGTTCCAGAAAATGCGATCGTTTCAGACGGTCCATCACCGGACCTTTGACTTCGGACAGATGGAGCGAAACGCTGCCATCCTTGAGCCGGTGGTTGATCGCCTCGATACTTTCCAGCGCCGAGGCATCGATTTCATTGACCGCCGAGCACATCAGGATGACATGGCGCACGCTTTTCTGCTCGGCGACCTGTTCGAGGATGAATTCTTCAAGCCAGCGCGCATTGAGATAGGTCAGGCTTTCATCAATACGGATGGTCAATATGCGGGGGTCGGTAAAAACCTTGTGGCGATTGACGTTACGAAAATGCTCGGTCTCGGGCACGCGTCCGACAATCGCGGCGTGAGGACGCGAACTGCGCCACAGGAAAAGGGCAAGGCTGAGACCGACACCGGCGATCACGCCCGGTTCGACTCCGGCGAGCAAGGTGACAATGATGGTCGCTGCCATAGCGGCAAAGTCCATTTTCGAATAGCGCCAGATCGTCCGCGGCGTCTTGAAGTCGACCAGGCTCAGCACGGCAACGATGATGGTCGCGGCCAGCGTGGCGATGGGAAGGGAGGCGAGCAATGGTGTGAGAAACAGCGCTGCCAGGGCAATACCGACCGCGGTGAAAGCGCCAGCGGCCGGGGTCTCTGCACCGGCATCGAAATTGACCACCGAACGGGCAAAGCCGCCGGTGACCGGATAGCCGCCCGAGAAAGCCGCCGAAATATTGGCCGCACCCAGACCGATCAGTTCCTGATCCGGATCGATCCGCTGGCGGCGCTTGGCGGCCAGCGTCTGGCCGACGGATACGGATTCGACAAAGCCGATGATGCTCAGCAGCAGCGCCGGTATCGCCAGCGTTTTCCACAGGTCCAGATCGACCAGCGGAACCGAGAAGGGCGGCAGGCTCTGGGGGATATCGCCGACCACGCTGACCCCCTTGGCCTCCAGATCGAACATTATCGTGGCGATGGTCGAAACGGCAACGGCGGCAATTGGCCCGGCCTTGGCCAGCAGCTCCGCCGGGCGCGCGGGAATACCGATCCGCATCAGCAGCGGCTTCAGCCCCTTGCGCACCCAGAAGAGAAAGGCGGTGGCCGAGACGCCGATGATCAGCGTCGGAATATTGGTGGTGCCGATGGTCGCGGCGATAGTGGTAACCAGTTCGGGCATGGCCGCGCCGCTCGCCTTGATCCCGAAAATCGATTTCAGCTGGCTGGTCGCGATGATGATACCGCTGGCGGTGATAAATCCCGAGACAACCGGATGGGAGAGAAGATTGGCGAGAAAGCCGAGCTTGAATATGCCGAGAAGCAGGAGGAATAATCCTGAGAGCAAAGCCAATACCAAGGCTGCGGCAATAAAGTCGGCGCTGCCGGGTGGTGCAATGGCGCTGGCGGCGGTCAGGGTCATCAGCGACACCACCGCGACCGGGCCGACCGCCAGGGTCCGGCTGGTTCCGAATATCGCATAGGCGATCAGCGGCAGGATCGAGGCATAGAGTCCGATCTCCGGCGGCAAACCCGCCAGCATGGCATAAGCCAGACTTTGCGGGATCAGCATGATCGTGACGATGATGGCTGCGACGCCATCATTGGTCAGCGTCGTGCTGTTATAGTGACTGCCCCAATCGAGGATCGGCAAATAGCGGGAAATTTTCATCGGGCCGGCTTATTCCGCACCGATGCGGTGCGGCTTGACCATCCATTCCCGTCCCTTGAGCATACCGTGCCAGTAGACCGGCGGCAGAATAGTGTCCTTGAGCAGCCACGACAGCCGCGAGGGCCGTGTGCCGTCGATCAGCCAGTTGGGAAAGCTCGGCAGCAATTTGCCGCCATAGCCGAATTCGGCTAGCACGACCTTGCCGCGTTCGACGGTCAGCGGGCAACTGCCATAGCCGTCATAATCGGCCACCGGCGGCCTGCCCTCGAGGGCGGCGAGCGCGTTGACGGCAACTATCGGGGCCTGTTTGCGGACGGCGGCCATGGTCTTGGCATTGGGCGCGCTGCAGGCGTCGCCGAGCGAGAATATATTGGCATATTTCGTGTGCCGCAGGGTGGCCGGATCGACATCGACAAAACCGCTTTCGGCAGCCAGCGGGCTGAACCGGACAAAATCCGGAGCCATTTGCGGCGGGACGACATGGATCATATCGAACTTTATCTCGACCCTTTTGGTTTCATCACCATGTTTCTGTTCGAACGTGGCAATCTGCGCGGGGCCGTCGACCGCCACCAGTTTGGACTCGAGATTGAGATGGACGTCATAGCGCTCAACATATTCCATCAGCGCAGGCACATATTCCTTCACGCCAAACAATACCGCGCCTGTGTTGTGAAACTGCACGTCGATATTGCCCAGAACGCCCTGCTTTTCCCATTTGCTGCAGGACAAGTACATCGCCTTTTGCGGCGCGCCGGCGCATTTGATCGGCATTGGCGGCTGGGTGAACAAGGCTGTTCCGCCGGTCATATGTTTGACCAGATCAAACGTATAGGGCGCGAGATCGAAGCGGTAATTGGACGTGACACCATTTTTGCCCAGCGTCTCCGGCAGGCCTTCAATGGCTTCCCAGTCCAGCTTGATACCCGGGCAGACGATCAACACGTCATAGCCGATTTCCTGTCCGTCGGAGGTGCCAACGGAGTTATTCTCGGGGTCGAAAGAACGGACCGCGGATTTGATCCATTGTGCGCGGGCAGGAATCAGATCCTTTTCCTTGCGGTGGGTGAATTCGGCGGAAAATGCGCCGCCGCCAACCATGGTCCAGCCGGGCTGGTAATAATGGTCACCGGAAGGCTCGATAATTGCGAGCGAGATTTTCTTGTTGCGTTTCAGCATGCTGGCGGCCGTCGCGATACCGGCGGAGCCGCCGCCGACGATCACGACATTGAATTTTTTCGCGGCCGACGATGTGTTGGCCGTTTTGGCCTGCGCCATCTCCGTCAGTTTTGTCGACCGGGCACCGGAACGGCAATAGGCGAGAACCGGGGCCGGAAGGTCATGCAGCGCGGAAGCCATTTTCTCGCCGTCCTGATCGGTGATCGCGCCTGACACGGCCGGGACATATGCGAACTGCAGGCCAGCCTTTTTCGCGGCCTCCGCCACGGCGGCAGAATCGGGATGGTCGCCTTCTTCCTCGTCGGGCCGGTTGCAGATGATCGATTTGAAACCGGCTTTCGCCAGTGCCTTGACATGGCCAAGCTCGAGCTGCGGCGATACGCTTATGGCGTCGTTCAACTTCGTGATTTCTGGCTTGCTCGTCATTGGACCTCCTTCTTGGTCGTGTTTCTCGCTAACTGGTAACCCGATGGATGATCATGCCTGCCAGCAACGCGCCGACGAAGGCCAGGGCGGGCAGGGGGTTGATCGCCAGATCGGCCAGACCTGGTCCCGGACAAAGGCCGCTGATTCCCCAGCCGGTGCCGAACAGCACTGCGCCAATGGTCAACTTGCGGTCGATCAGCGTGGTGCCGGGCAACGAAAAATGCGCGTCGGCAAAGGGCTTGTCGAGCCGCCGCTGGATGATCCAGGCGAAAGCCATCGGGATCATCGCGCCGCCCATGACAAAGGCAAGGGTCGGGTCCCAGCGACCGAAGAGATCGAGAAAGCCCTGAACCCGCGCCGGATCGGCCATGCCCGAGAAGGCCAGACCAGCGCCGAACAGGGCGCCGGCGAAAAGGGCTACCAAAATCTGTTTCATAACAAGCCTCCTGCGCGCATCAGCGCGACCGTGACAAAGCCGCTGGCCATGAAGATGGCCGTGGCGATCAAGGAGCGGGGCGACAGGCGCGACATGCCGCAGACGCCGTGGCCGCTGGTGCAGCCCGAGCCAAGCCGCGTCCCGTATCCCACCAGCAATCCACCGATGACCAGCGGAAGGACCGAGGGCGGAAAGCGGGTCTCGATCCCGCCGATGATCGCCGAGATGATCAGCGCGCCCAGCGGCAGGCCGATAACAAAGGCGATGGCTATGCCGCGCGGCGCTCCGCTGTCAGCAATGCCGGTGGCGCGCGCGGCGAGGCCGCTGACTCCGGCGATGCGGCCGAGACCCAGCAGCATCACGGCGGCGGCAACACCGATCATCAGGCCGCCGATCAGCCCTTCCAGCGGCATGGCATGGGGAAATGCAGCGAGCATCAGACGCCGTTCAACGGAACTTTGAGGTAACGCACGCCGTTGTCTTCCTCGGGCGGCAGATGGCCGGCCCGCATATTGACCTGAACGGAGGGCAGGATCAGCCGTGGCATATTCAGCGTCTTATCGCGCTCGGTCCGCATTTTGACAAATTCGTCCTCGGTCACGCCGTCATGGGCATGGATATTATTCTTCCGCTGTTCCTCAACCGTGGTTTCCCACACATATTCGTCGCGGCCTTCCGGCAGATAGTCATGGCACATGAACAGGCGAGTGGTGTCGGGCAGCGACAACAGACGCCGCATCGACCGATAAAGTAGGCGTGCATCACCGCCGGGGAAGTCGGCCCGGGCTGTTCCGTAGTCGGGCATGAACATCGTGTCGCCGACAAAGACCGCATCGCCGATGACATAGGCGATATCAGCAGGCGTATGGCCGGGAACATGCATGACCGTCACATCAAGATTGCCGATCTTGAACGTGTCACCATCGGCGAACAGATGATCAAAATCCGACCCGTCGCGCTGGAATTCGGTTCCGGCGTTAAACAATTTGCCGAATACATCCTGCACCGTCACGATATGTTCGCCAATCGCAATTTGGCCGCCAAGCTTTTCCTGTAAATAGGGCGCAGCCGAAAGGTGATCAGCGTGGGCGTGGGTTTCCAGCAGCCACTGGACCGTCAGCCCCTGTTCCTTGACATAGGCAATCACCTCGTCGGCGGATTCGAATGAGGTCCGGCCGGAAGCCGGGTCGAAATCGAACACGCTGTCGATGATCGCGGCGCATTTTGTTTCCTTGTCATGCACTACATAGGTCACCGTAAAGGTCGGTTGATCAAAAAAAGCCTTGATCACAGGAATTTCGCGTTGTGCGTGGGAAATTTGTTCTGTCGCATGAATCAGGGTCGAATCAGTCATAGAAAAATCCTTATATTCACATTTACATAAATCATGTAATATATTATAGGTGTTGCGTCAATATGCGCTTGCTGCCAATTCACAGGAGGAGTCGAAATTAATGACAGACGAACTGAAGATACAGTCCGGTTCATTGCGTATCGGTGATCGCGCGCCGGATTTCGAAGCGCGCACGACCCATGGTCCGATCAAATTGTCGGACTATCGTGGGCGATGGCTGATCTTCTTTTCCCATCCGGCCGATTTTACGCCGGTGTGCACCACCGAATTTGTTGCCTTGGCGCGCCATCAAGCTCAGTTTGAAGCAATGGACTGCGCCCTGCTGGGACTGTCTGTCGATAGCCTTTATTCCCATCTGGCTTGGGTGCGGGCGATCGAGGGCCGGTTTGGCATCACGATACCCTTTCCGATTGTTGAAGATCCCAGCATGGCCGTCGGCCGCGCCTTTGGCATGATCGATGAAAATGCCGCCGATTCCGCAGCAATGCGGTCCAGCTATTTTATTGATCCCGAGGGGGTTATCCGCGCCACGACCTGCTATCCGCACAATGTCGGTCGCTCCGTTGACGAGATGGTCCGCATGCTGGCGGCTCTGCAGCTCGCTGATGGGAATAACATTTTGATCCCAGAAGGGTGGCAACCCGGGGATGACGTGCTCGAGATCCCGCCGGTCTCGGCAAAGGACATCGACCGTGACGATGACTGGTTTTGTCATTCGGTGAAAACCCCGTGAAGGCGTTTTTCGAAAGTCGCGACCGGGCGGATGCCGCAACGGAAAAGCTGAAAATTTTCGCGCAGCCGCAAAGGTTGATGATTCTGTCCCACTTACTGAGGGGGGAAAGCAGCGTCAGCGAAATTGATGCAGCCACAAACATCGGCCAACCGGCCCTCAGTCAGCAGCTCGCCGCACTCAGACGGGCGGATGTTGTGACAACACGGCGCGAGGGAAAGCAGATCTGGTATGATCTCGCCAACGATACCGCGCGCCTGTGTATTCGAACGATGGAGGCTTTGCTGACGGAGGAGCCTGACCCGCAGCAGGTCATGAAGGCAGCAGCATTGGTAGAGGCTATGCCAGAAAAATCAGCCGAAAATCGAACGACCGGTACAGGAACGGCCGGGTTTGCAAAAATTTTATAGAATAGGAAAAGGCGCCATGAGCAACGACAGGCTCAATCAAGACCAGAAGTCTGATGAATTGAAGCCGGAAGATTGGGCCGGTGAAATGGGCCTGAAATGGCTGGCTAGCCTGTCCTTGTTCGAAGGAATGATCGCGCCAATTGGCGATGCATTACTGGCTCGCGCTGATTTTCAGGCCGGCGAAACCGTGATTGATCTGGGCTGCGGTGGTGGCGCGACAACAATGGCTATTGCAGATGCGGTAGCGCCTTTGGGCAAGGTCATGGGCGTCGATATTTCACCCGACCTTATCGCAACGGCTCAGGAACGCGCGGCCAGCAGTGGCGCGACCAATATCGAATTTACCTGCGCCGATGCGTCTGTCGTCCAATTGCCGGACGCGCCCTATGATCGGCTTTTCTCTCGTTTTGGCAGTATGTTTTTTGAGGAGCCCGTCGGCGCCTTCTCCAATTTGCACAGCCTTGTCCGGAAGGGCGGGCGCATTGATCTGGCGGTGTGGGGACCTCCGCGTGATAATCTGTGGATGATGGAGATGATGAGTGTCGTCAGGAATCACATCGAAATCCCGCCCGCGGAACCCCGCGCACCCGGTCCCTTTGCCTTTGAAGACCTCGAATATCTGGGTTCGGTCCTGACCGATAGTGGTTTTAGCGACGTCGACGTGATTGCCTATGAAGCCCTGCAACCGGTTGGCGGTCACGGTGCCACGCCCGAAAAAGCGGTTGAATTCGCCTTTACCTCGATGGCGGTGGGCCGTTTGCTGAACGATAAGGGTGAGGCCATAGTCGAAGCGGCCCGCCGGGAACTGGCCGATGTTTTTGCCCGCCATCATATTCCTGGAAAAGGCGTGATGATGCAGGGGAAGGTCTGGTTGGTCTCTGCGGTCGCTTGAGATTGTAATTCCTCTGCAAAGCCTCCCGCGTGGGGCTGTTTCCAAAGAATTGCATATGAAGCTGGTCTGCCCCCGAAATCCGATTGTCGGTGATCCCGCAACAGACTTTTTACGGGCAGGATGAATCCATCCGGATAAGTTACGGAATTAATGGCTTTTACTTTGTCCTGATTTCCGATATTTCTTTGCCAGGGTCGGGATTTTGGGAGCCAGTGAAATGAATGAACAGAAACGCGTAGAATCGTTATTGCAGCGAGTGAAGGCAATCTTGTTGCGACCTCGCGAAGAATGGCCGGTTATCGAAAGCGAAGCGGGAGGCATCGCTGATATCTATAAGTCGCATGTACTGCCGCTGGCGGCCATTGGGCCGGTTGCAGCATTCATCCACGCCGTTGTATTTGGAAACAGTTTCTTCGGAATCACCCACCGGCCGTCTTTCCTCTCGTCTTTGTCAACGGCGGTCATCAGCTATATATTTACTCTCGTCGGTGTTTTCCTGATGGCGTTGGTGATTGATTTTCTGGCCTCCCGCTTTGGCGGCGTTGCCAATCGGACCAATGCCTTCAAACTGGCCGCATATAGCGCAACCGCTGCATGGGTTGCAGGAATTTTCCAGCTTGTGCCGGGCCTGGGAATGCTCACCGTGCTGGGCCTATATGGGCTATATCTTCTTTTTGTCGGCATCCCGATCATGATGAAGGCGCCGGAGGACAAGGCCATCATCTACACCGTGGCGATCGTAGTTGTCGGAGCGATTGCGGGGATGATTTTCAGTTTCATTCTCGCCCCGCTGATGCTTATGACGAGCTCCGTTCCCGATGTCAGCGATGGCGGTTTGTCCGGTAGCGTAAACGTGCCTGGTGTCGGATCGCTCGATCTGGGCAAACTGGAAGAAGCCAGCGAAAGAATGGCGGCTGCCAGTGAACGGGCGCAAAGCGGAAAAGCCACGGCCTTGCCATCGAAACAGCTTGCAGCGATGCTTCCGGGAGAACTGCCGGGTGGGCTTGTCCGATCAAGCACGAAGAGCAGTGGTTCGTCCATCGGCGGGGTTGGAGCATCCAGTGCTTCGGCTTCCTATGGCGAAGGGGACAATCGGATTGATCTGACAATTACCGATTTGGGCGTCGCCGGCAGTCTGGCCACTCTGGGTAACGCCTTGAACGTGGAATCCGAAAGCCAGAATGGCAGCGTGTTCGAAAAGATGGGCAAGATTGATGGCCGTATGACAACGATCCGCTTTGACAGCGAACGACAGGATGGTCGCTATAGCATGATTGTCGGCGACCGCTTCAATGTCGAGGCCGATGGCGCTGCCGGTTCGATCAACGATTTGCGCGCTGTCGTCAACCGGGTCGATATCAACGCTTTGGAATCGATTGCAAAATCCGGAGACTGATCACGGTTTCGCGCCTTGACTGTGATTTCTGTTCCTGCTCGGCGCGGCTGTCAGCAGACCGTCGTCCGAAAGATTGTTCGGGGCATCATCACGTTGCACAGCGGCTTTGACCAAAAGACGCTGTGCCACCTTTTAACATAAAATAGCGTCACAAAAGGGATTCCGAAAATGCACAAAAGCTTTGCGACTTTGATGTTGGCGACACCGATTTTGATGGCATCTGCCTGTTCCGATGATCCCCAACCGGCAGAGCCAACTGATAATGGCAGTCAGGAAATCAGCGCGACGAATTCGCCGCCGGCATTTTTGTCCAAGGATATGGATTGGCTACCTGAGGATATCTGGCTTCCGTCCGATTTTGAACCGACCCAAAGCCAGAAAATGAATCCGATGGCCGAGACCTATCTCTTGCGCGGCAATACGCAGATGAGCACCACCGCGTTGCTGTCATCTTATAAAGAGCGGCTGGCCGCGGCGGGATATGAACCATTTCCGGTGAAAAGACCGAAGCCGGACAGCATAGCCTTCAGCGGGAACGGGCATGGCTATGTCATTGTCAATGTCAGCGATGAAGGCGCCAAGCGCGTGATGACCCTCAGTGTTGAAAATGCCACCGGATTCTAGGCACCTGTCGCCGTATCAGGCGCAGGTTTGGATGCGCCTGTTCTCAAACCGAAGAAATTTTTGATCTCGATAATCGTCAGGAAATAAACATGAAATTACATACAGCCCTAATGCTTCCGCTCATCCTTTGCGCTTGTGGACAAGCAGAAAACAACGGCGCAGCTTCCGAGGAAGCATTGGAAGCGACCGTCACTGAAGCGGCTGACGCAGCCGTGATTGCGCCAGCCGATCTCGAGGGCCAGTGGTGCTACACACACTATGTCGCGGGAGACGAGAAGGTCGAAGAAATGATCAACTATATTTTCTCGAAAGACGGATCCTTGCTCTATCAGACTAGTGGAATGTCTGAAATCGATGAGCCGGGCAGTTATGTCATCGATGGCAATGCGATCAAGATCCTGCCGGCTCTTTCCGCTTTCAACATGCAGTTTGTTAGTATGTCGCCGGACGAATTCATTCTTAAAATGGCCTTTGGCGAGATGTACTGGTCACGAGGTGCCTGCCAGCCCCAGGCGATATGAATCATCGCTGGCATTCAGATATGGGATCTTCATCCTGAAGGCATTGGACAAGCGCAGGATATAATTATGCCCGGTTCGCGGGAGAGCAGGGAGTGCTGCTGTTGCTTGACGGCTTTTGTCTCGAACTGGAGTCCTTCAGCGTCGGCGTTTCCTTGACAAGACCGGAAATAGACCTAGGCCATCATGTGCAATTATGACCCAGACATAGTGAAATATTTGGTTATCAACGGAGAGAATTACATGCGCGAAGCAGTCATCGTATCTTATGCCCGGACCGGGCTTGCCAAAGCTGGTCGCGGTGGTTTCAATATCACTCCTCCGATGACAATGGCGGCCCATGCCGTCAAACATGCGGTCGCCAGATCAGGTGTTGAAAACGATTTTGTCGATGATTGCATATTCGGCAATGTCGCGCACGCCGCTCCCAACATCGGCCGCAATGCAGCGCTTCTTGCCGGTCTTCCCAAAACAACCGCCGGAGCAACGGTCAATCGCTTCTGTTCGTCCGGCATGCAGTCGATCGCGATCGCCGCAAATCATATCCGCGGCGATGGCGCGGATTGCGTTGTCGCGGGCGGCGTCGAAAGCATTTCGATGCAGGGTCCCCGGGCACCGGAAGGCAGCATCGACGAAGAAATCCTGAAAATTGCCCCCGCGATCTTCATGCCGATGATCGAGACTGCCGATATTGTGGCGGAGCGTTACAACGTCAGCCGCGAATATCAGGATGAATATTCCCTGCAGTCGCAACAACGTATTGCCGCAGCCCAGGAGGCAGGCTTGTTTGCCGACGAAATCGTGCCGATGCAGACGAAAATGAAACTGGTCGACAAGGAAAGCAAGGAGGAGAGCATCGTCGATTACACGGTCGACCGTGACGAATGCAACCGCCCGACGACGACGTTGGAAGGCCTGTCCAGTTTGCAGCCAATCATGGGGCCGGACAAATTTATCACGGCCGGGAACGCCAGCCAATTGTCAGACGGCGCCGCTGCCGTCGTGTTGATGGAAGCCAAAGAGGCCGAACGCCGCGGACTGGAACCGTTGGGCCGTTTCGTATCCTGGGCTGTGGCCGGATGCGAGCCGGATGAAATGGGCATTGGCCCGGTATTTGCCGTTCCCAAGCTGCTCGAACGCCAGGGCCTGACGGTTGATGATATCGATATCTGGGAACTCAATGAAGCCTTTGCCAGCCAGTGTCTTTACAGTCGCGACCGCCTCGGAATTGATCCCGACAAATATAATGTCAATGGCGGATCGATTTCTATCGGCCATCCTTTCGGCATGACGGGTACGCGCTGTGCAGGGCATTTGTTGCAGGAAGGGCGGCGTCGCGGTGCCAAATGGGGCGTGGTTACCATGTGTATTGGCGGCGGACAGGGTGGGGCCGGTCTGTTCGAGATATATCCCTGAGCGCCAGATCGCAGCGGCTTGGTACCTAATAAGGAATTAAAACAAGTTTTGGAAAAGCTAACAGAAGAACAAGTCGAGCGCCGGTTATCGCAGGCGTTGGCACATCGCTCTTCCGTGTCTGCGGAGCGGTTGATCGCCGGATTGCTGGCTACCCTTGATCTCACGGCCGAAGCTGCCGACGAGTTTACTTATCCGGCGCTGCCTTCAACTGCCCGCGAACGCATTTTTGGCGGTCAGGTAATTGCGCAGGCGATTGTCGCTGCGGATCGCACGGTTGATGCGGAGAAGAATATCCATTCGCTCCATTCCTATTTCCTGCGCGCCGGGGATGAAACGAAGCCGCTGCATTTCCGGGTTCACCGCGACTTTGACGGTCGCAGCATCTCCAATCGCCGGGTCGTGGTCCGGCAGAATGACAAGGTCATCTTCAACCTGACAGCGTCCTTCCAGAAGCCCGCAGAAGGGCTGGAGCATCAAGTAAAGATGCCGGACGTATTGCCGCCGGAACAATGTATGAGCGCGATGGAACAAATTGCGCGTAACCCGCAGATCCCGGACGAGTATATCGAGCGGATGAGCATGCCGCGCCCATTTGATGTCCGCAGCGTTCGACCGGAGGGGAAAAGTGACGTTGCGCGTCAATATCAGTGGATAAAAGCCGTTGCTCCGCTGCCTGACGATCCGCTTGTCCATCGTGCTACCCTTGCTTTTGCATCGGATATGGGGTTGCTTTCAACGTCGATGATTCCGCACGGGATACACTGGACCACGCCCGGATTATTCTCGACCAGCCTCGACCACGCGATGTGGTTCCATGATGATTTCAGGATGGACGAATGGATTTGTTATGTCATGGACAGCGACTGGACTGGCCATACGCGCGGCCTCAATCGCGGGGCACTATACACGCAAGACGGAATCTTGATCGCCTCGGCGGTGCAGGAAGGGATGATCCGGCTGGCGCCGAAAAGCGATTGAGCTTTAGAAAAGCGCCTTCAAATCCTTCTTCAGTATTTTGCCGTTGGCGTTGCGCGGCAGGCCTTCGGCGCGGAACAATATCTTTACCGGCACTTTGAAGTTCGCCAGCCGTTCGCGGACCCATTCCTGCAATTCCGCTTCGCTGGCTGTTTTCCCGGGGGCTAGTTGGACAATGGCCGCCGGTTCTTCGCCCAGCGTCTTGTGGTCGATCCCGATCAACGCGGCATCCATCACGGCGGGATGATCGTAGAGGACATTCTCGACCTCGGACGAGTAGATATTCTCTCCGCCGCGAATGATCATGTCCTTCGCGCGGTCGACAATATAGCAAAAGCCCTCGTCGTCCAGTCGCGCCAGATCACCGGTACGGACCCAGCCATCGACGAAGGTTTCGGCGGTCGCGTCGGGGCGTCTCCAATAGCCTTTGACAACCATCGGCCCGCGCGCCCAGAGCTCACCAACCTCGCCGACCGGCATTTCGCGGCTGCCATCCTCGCTCATGACTTTCAGGTCGGCGGCGGCCACCGGCGGTCCGCAACTGCTCGGGCGATGGAGATAGTCCTCGGCGCTATGGCCGGTAACCGACGCCATGGTTTCGGTCATGCCCCAGCCGTTGCCGGGTAAAGCGCCAAAAACCTCGTATATTTTTCGCGCCAGTTCGGGCGCCGACGGTGCACCGCCATAGCTGATCGAATCGATCGAACTCAGATCATATTTGTCCCGGTCCGGATGTTCGATCAGTTGCCAGGCAATAAATGGCACGCCGCCCGTTGCATTGACCTTTTCCCGTTCGATGATTTCCATCGCCTTGACCGTGTCCCACTTGTGCAGGAAGATCATCTTGTGGCCGCCATGAACCGTTGGCATCATGGTTGCGGAACAGGCGGTGCAATGGAACATGGGTATCACGGTCAGGCCAACCCGGACGGTCGGTTCGGGCAGTTCATTGCCGCGGCGCAATGCTGTGACCGCTCCGGCATAGCCAGCTGAAACGGCATTGCTTGTCAGGTTACGATGGCTGCCAAGTGCGCCTTTCGGCTGTCCGGTTGTGCCGCTGGTATAGAAAATCGTCGCCGCGTCATCCGGCGCAATGTCGACCGCGGGGAGCTTCTGGTCCGGAAGATCGCCGTAATCATTCGGTCGGCCGATAATCGATTCCAGTGACCGGACCGGAGCGGCCAATTCGCCTTGGCTGCGCGCCACGATGACATGCTTGAGATCGGGCAGCTCTTCGAGATGGGGAGAAATCCGGTCCCATCTTTCCGCATCGCACAGCAGGACGCTGGTCTGCGAGTTTTCCAGTCCGAACACCAGTTCCTGATCGGTCCACCAGGCATTGAGCGGCACAACAATGGCGCCGATTGAGGCTGCGGCAAAGAAGATCACTGGCCATTCGGGCAGGTTGCGCATCGCCAGGGAAACCCGGTCACCCTTGGAAACGCCGATTTTCTGAAGCTCGACGGCAAGAGCCGCGACAGCACGATACCAGTTGGCATAGGTGACCCGCTCGTCTTCAAATATCAGAAATTCGCCATCACCATGGCCCCGGGCATGTTCCGCCAGCGCGGCCAGACTCGGGTGCGCGTTTTTCCAGACACGGGTCTCGACACCGTCAATGTCGACCATTTCCATTTCAAATGGCTGGCCCGGCGCGCACAACAAGGTTTCGATTTCATCACGCGACCGCAGGGGCCAGCCAAGGGGGGGCGTCCACTTTTCCAGTGGATCTATTGCTTGAGTTGCCAATTTATTCTCTCCTATTCGATATACGTAAATCTATCCGTTGAATTTTTCACCCTTGCTCGCCTTGTCCCGGAGCATATTGGCGACCGGCAGATTGTGCTTTTCCAGTCCGGCAACGACCTTGTCGAGCCCGACCGTATCGGCCCAGAACATCGGGCCGCCGGTGTAAAGCGGCCAGCCATAGCCGTTGATCCAGACGACATCGATGTCGCTCGCACGCTGTGCCATGCCTTCTTCGAGGATTTTGGCGCCTTCATTGACCATCGGATAGAGCAGCCGCTCGCGAATCTCGTCCTTCGAAATGTCGCGCTGCTGCTTGCCGGCCTTGGCAGCAAATTCGGCGATGATCTGTTTGACTTCATCAGCGGGCGTCCGCTGACGCGCCTGATCATAGTCGTAAAATCCCTTGCCGACTTTCTGGCCCCAGCGTCCGACGGCGCACAAGGCATCGCGCATGGATTCGATGCGCGCCGGATCGCGATGCCATCCGATATCTATGCCGGCCAGATCGGACATCTGGAATGGTCCCATCGGAAAGCCGAATTCGAGCAAGACGTTGTCGACTTCCCAGTAATTGGCGCCTTCCATGAGCAACGCATTGGCCTGTTCCTGACGCGGGCTCAGCATCCGGTTGCCGATGAAGCCGGGGCAGACACCTGAGACGGCCGCGACCTTGCCGATTTTCTTCGACAGCTTCATCGCCGTCATCAGGACATCGTCTGCTGTCTTCTCGCCGCGCACGATTTCCAGCAATTTCATCACATTGGCCGGCGAGAAAAAGTGCAGGCCCAGAACATATTCGGGGCGTTTGGTCACCGCGGCGATCTCGTCGATATTGAGGTAGCTGGTGTTGCTGGCAAGTATCGCACCCTGTTTCACATTCGCATCAAGCTTGGTGAACACTTCCTTTTTGACATCCATATTCTCGAACACCGCCTCGATCACCAGATCGCAATCGGCGAGGTCGTCGTAGGACAGGCTTGGGGTCAAAATGCCCATCGCATCCTCGACCTGCTGTTCGGTCATCCGGCCACGCTTGGCACTATTCTCGTAATTTTTGCGGATCACACCGACGCCGCGATCCAGCGCTTCCTCTTTCAGCTCGACGATGGTCACGGGAATGCCGGCGGACAGAAAGTTCATGCCGATGCCGCCGCCCATTGTACCGGCACCCAAAATCCCGACTTTCTTGATAGATATCAGATCGATTTTGGGATCGATTCCGTCAATCTTGTTGGCCGCACGTTCGGCAAAGAAATAGTGACGCATGGCCGCCGACTGCGTGCCGGTCATCAGCTTCATGAACAGCTCATGCTCTTTCTTCACGCCGTCGGCATAGGATAATTCGCCTGCGGCCTTGACCGCCTGAATGCCGGCTTCGGGTGCGTCAAAACCACGAATCTTGCGCCCGTTCTTCTGCCGGAATTCATCGAAGATGGCGGGGTTCTTGATACCATCTTCATTGGCCGTACCCTCGGAAGAGCGAGGCGGTTCCTTGCCGATTTTCTCGCGCGCAAATGCGATCGCATCGTCGGCGAGACTGTCTTCACCCACGATCTTGTCGACCAGCCCGATGGCTTGTGCTTTCGCCGCCGAGATTGGATTGCCGATCACGATCATCGGCAATGCCGCTTCCGCGCCAACCACTCGCGGCAGGCGCTGGGTTCCGGCGGCGCCCGGAATCAGACCCAATTTGACCTCGGGCAGCCCCATTTTTGCCGACGGTACTGCAACCCGGTAGTGACAGGCCAGGGCAACTTCACAGCCGCCGCCCAGAGCGGTCCCGTGGATCGCCGCGACAACTGGCTTGCTGCTGGCTTCCAGCCGATCAATGGCTTCGAGTAGATTGGGCCCCTTCATCGGTTTGCCAAATTCGGTGATATCGGCACCGGCAAAAAACGTTCGTCCATCACAGCGGATTACCACCGCCTCTATCTCGTCGTTTGAGAGAGCCTCATCAATACCATCGACCAGCCCCTGTCGAACCGCTGCGCCGAGAGCATTTACCGGAGGATTGTTCGAGACAATGACCAGAATATTGTCATGCTTTTCGGTGGTTACGACAGACATTTTTTTCTCCTAAAAACCATGCTTTCGTGGCGAAGCATTGGGGTATAGTGCGATCACGAACCGTGATTATTGGGCAAGTGGAGCAAATATCACAAAGATTAACGATTTGGAATCACGCTTTTGTCGCTGGGATATCTGAAGCGATCATCTTGATATCGGGTCTATCGATTTCGGTCGCTTTCCGTAGCGGATATTCAGGTTACGCAACTCGGATATTTTTTCGTCAGATCCGTCAGAAGACGCGCAATGATGCGCTCTCATTCGTAACTGGTCTGGGGTATATCTGCCAGCGCCCTGAAGCTTTCTGCCTGTGCTGCTGCCCAGAAGCGGGCATAGGGCGTGGCTTCCGGCGAATCGATCAGGGCGTTGGCTTTCAGGAACGGATAAATCTGATCAATCGAACTGGATTTGACCGCGTTCAGCCGTTCATGCAGATGGTGCGGACGGATTTGCGAAGGGGTATCGAGCCCCATGGAAACCACGATGTCGCGCAAGGCCACTGCTGTTTGGTGCTGAAACCGGGAGACGCGCTCAGCCTTGTCCTCAACCACCAGACCGCGCTGCCGTGATGCGCTCTGCGTCGCGATTCCGGTCGGACATTTGCCGGTGTGGCATTGCAAGGACTGGACGCAGCCTAGCGAAAACATAAAGCCGCGGGCGGCGTTGGACCAGTCCGCGCCCAGTGCCGCGTTCATTGCGAGGCTGGCTCCGCTAATTACCTTGCCCGATGCTGCCAGCCGGATATCGCCGCGCAGTCCGGCACCGATCAGCGCATTGTTGACGAGAATAAGGCCCTCGCGGAGCGGCATCCCAACCCGGTCGGACAATTCAACCGGTGCGGCACCGGTTCCGCCTTCACCGCCGTCGACAACAATGAAATCGAGCTTGATGCCGCTTTGCAGCATCGCTTTCATCACCGCAAAAATCTCGTGCGGCTGACCGACACATAATTTGATACCGACCGGTTTTCCGCCGGAAAGAGTACGGAGCTGCTCGACAAAATCGAGCATTTCGAGCGGGGTGGTAAAGGCTGTATGGGCAGCGGGTGAAATACAGTCCTTGCCAACCGGAATATGGCGCGTTGCGGCGATTTCCGCGGTAACCTTTGCACCAGGGAGCATGCCGCCATGTCCCGGCTTGGCGCCCTGACTCAATTTGATCTCGATCATCTTTATCTGGTCTAGAGAGGCGGTCTGTGCGAATTTTTCGGGATCGAAATTGCCATCGTCGGTGCGGCATCCGAAATAGCCGCTACCGATTTCCCAGACGATATCGCCGCCATGTTTTGCATGATAGGGACTGAAGCCTCCTTCACCGGTATCATGGTAAAATCCGCCTTGCTGGGCACCCAGATTCAGGGTCTCGATAGCCTTTGCCCCAAGGGAACCAAAGCTCATCGCTGAGATATTCAGAATCGCAGCTGAATAAGGCTTCTTGCACTGCGGGCCACCAACATTGACACGGAATTCCTCGGCGGCCCTTTCATTGGGCACGATCGAATGGTTGAGCCAGTCATATTCTTCGGAATAGACATTCAACTCCGTGCCGAAGGGATGCGACGAATTATCGTCCTTCGCCCGGGCATATACCAGTGCTCGGTCATTGTGATTAAAGGGTCTGCCGTCGAGATCGCTTTCTACAATATAGGAGCGCAAATAAGGGCGGAGGTCTTCAAAAAACCACCGAATGTGCGCAATTACGGGATAGTTGCGTCGCAATGTGTGTTTGGTTTGCAACAAGTCCCAGGCAGCGACACCGAGAAGAATGATAACGGGGGCCAATAGCCAAATAGCCCAAGGATTTGCCGGAAGCAAAAGACCCAGCAGGATTGCCGCTGCCACGAGCAGTATCGGCACCACAAATCGTATCATTCTTTCCCCCGCCCATTTCAGTCCACTATTCGCCGCCGAGCCATTGGCAGCTATGTACCGGTTCAATCCTGTCGACGAACCAGTTCGCCCGTGTCAATTATTTCAAACGTTTCCTTGTCGATATAGCGAACAGCTTCATCATTTGCCGTCACCAGCCTGCGTGCGCCGGGATATTGCCGAACACCGTTGTCCGTGTCGACTATCCTGAAATGCTGATATTCGATAACATCAAGGCATCGGCCATCATCGGCGATGCATCGATAGCGAACAAGTTCTTTCTCCATAATTTCAACTCGGGTTTATATTCACATCATCGGGTGGGGTTACATTGACGATACGCAATATCCGTTCGGTTCCGCTCCGGTCCGGCCAGGCAATGGTCTCACCCGCGACCATCCCGATCAGTCCCGCGCCCATCGGTGTCAATATGGAAAGATGATCATTTTCAATATCCGCATCCTTGGGATAGACCAGCTTGACCGTCCGCCGGAGACCGCTGGTCTCGTCGACAAATTCGACTTTGCAGTTCATCGTTACAATATTGTCCGGCATATCATCCGCACTATGCAGTATTGCGCGACCAAGCTCTTCATAGAGCATCTCTGCTACTTTCGGATTGCGGGATTCCATCGCCATCGCGAATGCCTCGATCGCGTCACTTTCACGGTCGATCATGTGGATAACCGGACGCCCCGCGTCCGGACTGATATCTGTGTTTTTCATGATATTGATTCTTTTCAAAAATGGCTGGGAAGCAACGCGAAACGCGAAATTCTTCTCTCAATCTAGATTGTGAAAATCCCGGACCCCGTTTTGCGACCTCATTCTGTCGAGGCCCATAGCGCGGATCCGGGTCAGCTTCCTGCGGCGAGCTGTCCCGAAAGGTGGCGATATCGCCCAAGAGGAATGGTCATGGCCATTGGCGAACTATGGTGACGCATGCTTCTATTGTCAATCCAACGGAATCGTGGTTTGCGCGCTAGTGGACCATTGCGCTGTGCAGCCCTCGTGCGACGCAGGATTGGGATTGATCGGCGACGGCGACCGGAACGCCAATTCTGTCCGTCAATGTCTGTCCGATCAGATTGATTGCCGCGCTGCCGCCGGTTAATATGATTCCGTTGGAATGGATGTCGTCACACAGTTCGGGTGCGGTATTGCCCAAAAGATTGGCTGACATATCGGCAATTGCATCAATATGTTTGCGGGCCAGAGCAGCGAGTTCCTGAATCGGGATCGACCGTGTCTCGGGCAGACCGTTTGCCATATTCTGTCCTTTTACATTGATCGACCCGGTTGCAGTGGCGTTGGCGATCATCTTCTCGACCAGTTCGAGCTTTGTCTGTTCCGCCATATTCTGACCGATCAGGAATTTATGCCTGAAATGGAGATGGTCCCTGATCGACTGGTCCATGCTATCGCCGCCTTTGCGGATAGCGGCGCGTTCGCACAGACCACCTAGAGAAACGATGACGGCTTCCGTAACTCCCGCGCCGCATTCGACAATCATGGCACCGGTCGGTCCGTCGATTTCTATGCCCGCACCATGGGCAGCGGCAATGGTTTCATCGACCAGCTTGATCGAAGATATGCCGGCATCCCTTGCGGCGGTCATCAGGGCGTTACGCTCGGCGCTCGTGGCGTCGGTCGGAACGCCAATGGTGGCGGTCAAACCACCTCTGCGCGGTCTGCCGATACTGGAGCGAATGGCATAGTCCAGAAACATGCGCGCGGCGTCGATATTGTTCAGAACCCCATAACTAAGTGGTCGAACGATAGTGAGGTCTGCCGAATCATGGCCCCGCATTTTTTTAGCTTCAATTCCGGCAGCAACCCTCTTTCTCCTGCCTGTTCCACCGGAAAAACAGCAAAGAGATGGTTCGTCAAAAACGATCCCCTCCGCCGCTGTCATGATACGAGTGTTGGCCGTGCCGAAATCAATGGCGATATCGGGCTTATGTTTTCTGGTCAGGATTTTGTACATCAACCGATTTTAGACTCCATCAGTCAAGCTGTCAGCATTATTCGTGATGGTCGTATCGCGTTGGGTTATATTCCGGAACCCGGCTTGACTAAAAAATTCCCAGTCCTATCTTGTCGGCATGGCTAAGAAACCATCATCTCTCTGGCTTGCTAGCATGGAAAAACTGCTAACGCTCTAGCCCGCCCCGATCGGGAGACCAGAATCTCCCGGCACCGGGGATAGGCGTCTTTGACGCAAGCCGCAGCCCAAGGCCTTTGATAAGCCGGCTGCATCTTCACAACCAATATGTCGAAAGCAAATGCTGCATTTTTTGCAGAGCTTTCCGCTGGCGTATTGCGCTGACAGTACACGGACTGGTGCAAGCTGGTCGTCGTTGGTCGCGCGCTAAAAGGACTAGAAAATGATACAGGATATAGCAGCACATCGGAATCGTGCTGCGCAGATTTCTTCGCGGACACCCTCCCTTGGCGAAGGCCAGTTTCGTCTCATTCTGGGTATATTCGCTGTTTCCATAACTGTCTCGATAATGGCCTTGATCCAGACGAGCATGAATATGTGATGCAGGCGATGAGAAGGAATCCTGAATCTCGGGTGGCGATCACCGACGAGTAACAGGCCTTCGACCTGATGCTGGAGATATCAACAATGAACTACAGAAAAATGCGATCTTATCCACCCGAACCGATTGCTCTGGCCTGATCCGGAAATGGGCGCTGCCATCCGGATCAGGCGCATATCCGCAGGAGCCAGCGGCTCTTTGATATGAACTTAATTGACAGGATAATGAAATGGGAAAGAAGAATAGATCAGGAAACCGGGAACCGAGAAAACCCAAAAAGCAAAAGGCAGTTTCCGAAGTGGATAATAGCGTATCCGGTGCGCTCCAGCGGAAAATACCGGGCAATATGAAATCGGGACAAACAAAAATGGCTTAACCGCTTTGGTCCACAGGACAGGGGCTACCGAGACCTTTCTTCTCCGGCAGCCCCTGTCAGACAGATTAATATTATCGAACATCTCGACTATAACGGAGGACAATATGTCCAAATCATTTCTTCGTCGGCTCCGGAAAAAGCACGACGTTATTGATCGCCAGATAGCAAAAAAACATAAGTCGCCCGATCCAGATTCCGCAAAGATCCGCGAACTTAAAAAATTGAAGCTGTCGATTGAGAATCAGATCGCACGTATCGAGGCGGCATCGGCCACACCGGCTGTATCCGGTTCCTGATACCGACACGACGGAGCCATCCTGGGTGGTTCCGTCAGTCACTGTGAAATTGTGCATGAGGAATATGACGAAACCCCTTCGCAACCCTCCATCGGTTGTCCGTAGACAATTTCTTGATTCTGAAGAATAAGCTCGGTTGGTAGGCCTATTGGGGAATAATCGCATCAAACCGACCAAGGCGCATGATTGGCATTGGTTGGATGACCATGCGTTGATCAGCACTAAAAGATTATGGATGGCTGCGACTCAAACTGAGAGACAAATCCGATTAGGGCGAGCGGATAAAAAACATAGCGTAAGCCCCGGCAGCTCGAACAGGTGATGGCCGATCGCAGTTAATCGAAGCGAAAAAACAACCAAATGCGAGTTGTCGAGAATGTGACGTCTGCCAAAACATTTCCACATAGCAGCCAAGGGATAGCAGAATATCTGTGGCAAAAGTGAATACCCGATCCAGAAGGGTTGGATAATGTGGAGAAAGCAGCATGCATTTCAACAGGCGACAGTTTATTTCTGGCGTTGGTGCGCTCGCGGTTTCTGCGAGTAGCGCAAAAGCAACCATGCCCCAGCGTCCGCCCAATATCATCTTCATTCTTGCCGACGATCTCGGTTGCAGTGATATCAGCCTGTTGGGCCGAACCGAATATTCCACGCCCCATATCGACAGCATTGGAACCGATGGCGTTATTTTGCCGGAAGGCTATGCCAATTCCTCGGTCTGTTCACCGACCCGCTTTGCGCTCGCTACCGGTCGCTATCAATATCGACTGCGCGGCGGCCTTGAGGAACCGATTGGAGCGGAGCCCGAGCCTGTTGGACTGCCGCCGGAACACCCGACCATCGCCTCTTTTTTCCGCGAGGCCGGGTATCGCACGGGCCTGATCGGAAAGTGGCATATGGGCTCCCTGCCTGACTATGGACCCACCCTCAGCGGCTATGAGAGCTTTTTTGGCGTCCGGCTCGGCTATGCGGATTATTTCAACCATAGCGACCAGATCGACCGATCAGGCGGTAGCGCTCTTTATGAGGGCCAGCAGATCATCGAACGCCATGGCTATCTGACTGACCTGCTGTCGGACCGTGCAGCCACCGACATCGCCGCTGCCGCACGTGATCAGGTGCCGTTGTTCATGAGCCTGCATTACACCGCGCCGCACTGGCCCTGGGAAGGGCCTGAGGACGAAGAAGCCGCGCGCCATATCCGCTATCTCCTCCATCATGACGGCGGAAGCGAAGAAACCTTTGCGAACATGGTGCGGTCTTTAGATAGCGGCGTAGGAAGGGTGCTCGATGCCATCGACAGGGCGGGGCAGGCCCACAATACAATTGTTGTGTTTACGAGCGACAACGGCGGCGAGCGTTTTTCCTACACATGGCCTTTTGTCGGGATGAAGGGCGATCTGCTGGAAGGCGGAATTCGCGTGCCTTTGCTCATCCGCTGGCCGGGCCGGATTGCACCGGGTAGTGTTTCCCAACAGACGGCCATGTCGATGGATTTCCTGCCGACCCTATTGTCCGCCGCCGGGGTCACGCCCAATCTCCGCTATCACACTGACGGAATCGATATTCTGCCACAGATAACTGGCGTTGCTGAGCCGGTCGACCGCAGACTTTATTGGCGTCACAAAGCCAATGATCAAAAGGCGATCCGTTTCGGCCGGTGGAAATGGATGAGCATCAACGGCCATGAATATTTGTTCGACCTGTCGCGCGACCGTCAGGAACGCGCCAATCTTGCAGAACATCAGCCCGAGCTTTTCGCCGAACTCAAGGCGGATTGGGAGAACTGGAATGCAACCATGCTGCGCTATCCAGACGATTCATTCAGCTATTCGCTTAATGGCGCGGGGCAGATTGCGGAATTCGACTAGCCAGCGGTCGCTAGAATCGGCTTCTGACTATGGATGCCGAGGAAGTGGCGAGAATTTTTCCTGTGTCGCTTTCAAGCGTTGCTTCGGCAAAAACGAACCGTCGGCCGCATTGTATGATTGCGGCGCTGGCAATAATCCGGCCCCCTGAACACGGACGCAGAAAGCTGGTGCGCAGATCCACGGTCTGCACATATTCATCTGCATCGATCCGGGCGCGCGCGGCGCGCGCCATCACGGTATCGGCAAGTGCCAGATAGACCCCGCCATGGACCTGACCCAAATCGTGCATATGGCGTTCGTCGGCATCCAGTTCGACGATAAACCGCCCTTCGGAAGGGCCGACGATCGTCAGCCCGAGCAGTGTATTAAACCCCTGCATTGCTGATCCGCTAACGCGGCAATTTGAGCAGATTGGCGATATTGTTGCGCTGAATGGCAGAGGAACCGCCAAGAATAGGCATGACCAGGATATCGCGTACATAGCGCTGCATGTCGAAATCGCGCACATAGCCATAAGCGCCCATGATCTGCTGACAGGTCAGCACGATGTCGCGGGCTGTATCGCAGACGAACAATTTGGCCATGGAGGTATCGGCCCCTGCGGGCTGCTTCGCGTCGATCAGAGCTGCGGCATTATAGGTCATGAGGCGACAGGCTTCGAACTTGGTCTTCACATCGGCCAGCATGTGACGGACGGACTGGATCGTGCAGATCGGTTTGCCGAACTGGACACGCTCCTGTGCATAATTCCAGGCGTCATCGACCGCCCCGCGCGCAATCCCGAGCGCCATGGCCGCTACCTCAATCTTTTCAATATCAAGACCCGGACCGACCAGTTTGGACCAGCCCTTGTTGATCCCTTCTTCACCTCCGATGACATTTGAAATGGGCACGCGGACATCATCAAGGCTGATGTCGAATGTCCCGCCGCCCTTTAGCCCCATCGTATCCTGAGCGGTCATCACAATGCCTTCGGCGTTCGGCGGGATAAGGACAAGGGACAGGTTCTTGTATTTTTCCTCGGCCGGCCCGGTGCGGACGAGTGCATAGATATATTCCGAAATCTTCGCGCCTGAGCAGAAGCGCTTATGCCCGTTAATGACCAGTTCGTCGCCATCGCGCACTGCAACGGTCCGCACGCTCGCCAGATCAGCGCCGACATCGGGCTCGCTGAAACCATAAGCAACCATCAATCCCTCGGATGCGACCTTCGGCAGCAATGCCCGGCGCTGCTCTTCGCTCGCGACTTCGCTGATGTTGAGGCCAGCATAGCAGGTCGACTGAATATAGGCGCAGCCCACCGCCATGCTGCGCGAACATAATTCTTCAATAACCATAATTGTCGCGGTGATGTCTCGCCCGCTGCCACCATATTCCTCGGCAACCGTGAGACCTGTCAGGCCAAGTTCAACTAACTTGTCGTGCACATTGCGAGGAAAAATATTCTCTTTGTCCCATTGCTGGGCCAGCTCGCGCGGCATTTCGTTGTCAATGAAACGGCGCATCGTATCTCGCAGCATCGTGATGTGGTCGGCTTCTCTGGTGGCGTTCATGACGGCATGCCCCTTTTGCAAATAGCGGTGTTCGTATGGTCGCAATAGCTATGGTGCATTCACCTCAGTTCAAACTCGCAATTCGCGATTGCCGAAACTTCACCGATAGACGTGTCGATGCGAGTTCAAGCTGAGCCGGACTCAGCTTAGCGAGGGCGGCATTCCCCACAGGAACCGGGGCTGCGCTCAGAAGCAGCGTCTGGTCACAGCCAACTTGTCACAGGAGACTTCATTGCAACACCGCGGGATTGTTTCATTCGGCGCCTATGTACCGAGGCGCAGGCTTGCGAGAAAAGCCATTGGTACGGCCAATGCCTGGGTTAGCCCCGGCCTGGCCTCCGCAGCACGTGGAGACCGGGCGATTTGCGCACATGACGAAGACAGTCTGACAATGGCGGTAGAGGCTTCCCGTCTCGCGCTCTCTGCGCTGGGCGGATCAAAAGCCATCGACGCGCTTGCCTTTGCTTCGACGACGATGCCTTTTGCTGATCGACAGAATGCCGGACTGATTGCGGAGGCCGTCTCGCTTCCTGCGGCCATCCGCAGCACCGACGCGGGTGGTTCTTTGAGAGCCGGTGTGGGCGCGCTTCGCACGGCTCTTGAAGGCCCCGGCAACAGCTTGGTCGTCGCTTCCGACAAGCGTTTGACCCGGCCCGGCAGCGCGCAAGAGATGCGTCTCGGTGATGCGGCAGCCGCGATTGTGACCGGCTCTGACGCACTGATCGCGGACTATATAGGCGGCACGGCGGTTTCGGTTGATTTTACCGACCATTATCGGACCAGCAATGCCGACTTTGATTATCAGCTTGAGGAACGGTGGGCACGTGACGAGGGGGGAATGAAGATCATTCCGTCGATCGTGCAAGAACTGCTCGTCCAGCACGAAGTTTCAGGCGAGGCCATCGCACATTTCGTTGCTGCGGGACTTGGTGGACGGGATGCGAAGGCGGTGGCGGGGCGCTGCGGAATTGCAGAGAATGCTGTCACTTCAGATCTGCACGCTGAGTGCGGAGACACAGGCACCGGGCATCCGCTACTTCTGCTGACCAAAGTATTGCAGTCGGCCGTGCCGGGAGATCTTATTCTGGTTATGGGATATGGTCAGGGCGCAGAAGCATTACTGTTCCGCGCGACCGACCAGATCGGGGCAGCCGCTGCCATGACTGGCGCAGACGCCATGCTCGAAAGCGGCGTGTCGGATGATAATTATCTGCGTTTCCTTTCCTTCAACGGCCATGTTGCGATGGATTGGGGCATGCGCGACGAACGTGATAATCGCACTGCCCAATCCGCTTTTTACCGACATCGCCAGACGGTTACGAGTTGCACCGGCGGGCGCTGCATAGCTTGCGATACTCCACAGTTCCCGATGAGCCGGGTCTGCGTCAATCCCGACTGTCGGGAAACCGATACACAGCAGCCCGAACCGTTTGCCGATAAGTTGGCGTCGGTCAAATCATTCACGGAGGACTGGCTGGCGCTCTCCTATAATCCCCCACTCATGTATGGGAATGTTCGCTTCCAAGGCGGTGGTGTGGCGATGCTCGAATTCAGCGATTTCGAGCCGGGTGAGGTCTCGGTTGGCGCGCCACTCGCCATGCAATTTCGCATCAAGGACATCGATGAGAGGAGGCAGTTCCGGCGCTATTGCTGGAAAGCTGTGCCGCCGCGCGCACCATCCCTCCAATCCGAACACAAAGGAAAAACCAATGGCTGAAGGTATTCGTGACAAGGTTGCCATTATCGGCATGGGCTGTTCGCAATTTGGTGAACGCTGGGATTGCAGCGCTGAAGACCTGATGGTCGAATCTTTCGGCGAAGCGCTGGCAGACGCCAATATAGAGCGTGACCGGATCGAAGCGGCGTGGCTCGGCCTGTCGTCGGACGATCAGGGGCCCGGCAAGTCGGCGCTCTCGCTCTCCTCCACGCTACGCCTGCCCAATATCGCGGCGACGCGGGTGGAGAATATGTGTGCAACGGGCACCGAAGCGCTGCGTGGCGCGGTCTATGGCGTGGCATCCGGGGCCTATGATATTGCGCTGGCGCTCGGCGTCGAGAAGCTCAAGGATACAGGCTATGGTGGGTTGCCAGAGCGCACCAAAGGCACGTTTGAGGATCTCTGGTTCCCTAGCGTTACCGCGCCTGGCAGCTTTGCTCAGTTTGCGAGCGCTTATGTTGCGCGCCATGGCGTTGATATGGATCAGCTTAAGGAAGCGATGGCCCACGTTTCGTGGAAGAGCCATGAAAATGGCGCGCTCAATCCAAAAGCCCATTTGCGCAAACGCGTGACCAAGGAGAAAATTCTTGGCGCTCCGATGATCGCCTATCCCCTCGGCCTGTTCGACTGTTGTGGCGTCAGTGACGGTTCTGCTTGCGCTATCGTCACAACACCTGCACTTGCCGAAAAGCTCGGCGGGAACGGCCCGCTCATCACCGTTAAATCTATGCAACTCGCGCTCAGCAACGGTTCGGAAATCAGCCATGACAGCTGGGACGGCAGCTATGCGATGACGACGCGGATCGCCTCTGAACGCGCGTATCGGGAAGCCGGGATCAAGGATCCCCGCACCGAAATTGACCTGATTGAAGTGCATGACTGTTTTTCGATTACCGAGCTGGTGACAATGGAAGATCTTGGTCTGTCCGACATCGGTCATGGTTGGCAGGATGTGCTCGCTGGCAAATATGACAGCGATGGAGAAATACCGTGCAATATTGATGGCGGCCTCAAATGTTTCGGCCATCCGATCGGCGCGACTGGTTTGCGTATGGTCTATGAACTCTACCAGCAATTGCGGGGCACCGCCGGTGATCGGCAGCTCAACGCGCCAAAGCTTGGCTTGACCCATAATCTGGGGGGCTTTCCGAACAAGAATGTAAGCAGCATCTCGGTCATCGGTACCTGCTGAGCACCTCTCCTACTAACCACAGAAATGAGATAATGTTATGACTGACCCATTCAGGCTGGAAGGCCGAACGTATATCATCACCGGCGGCGGGCAGGGCGTGGGGCGCGCGCTCGCCGAATTCGGACTGGAACGGGGCGCGAAGATCGCCCTCGTTGATATCAATGAAAAGACGCTCAACCAGGTTGCGGACGAAATCAACAACCCAAATCTGACTTGCATTAAAGCTAATGTGGCCGACGAGGCTGAGGTCACTGCATTGATAACCAAGACGCTAGACCATTTCGGCGACCTGCACGGCCTGATCAATAATGCCGGTATAGTCCGCGCTGCCATGGCGCATGAAATGAGCCTCGATAACTGGCAGCAGGTCATCGACGTTAATCTCACCGGTGCCTTTCTGTGTTTGCGTGCCGTTGGCCGGGCTCTGATCGAAAAGGCGGCCAGTGGCGACCCGATGCCCGGTCGAATCGTCAATATTTCATCGGATGCCGGGCGCCGTGGTACGATTGGCCAGATCAATTATGGTGCCGCGAAATCCGGGGTTCTGGGTCTGACAATGAGCGCCGCACGCGAATGGGCCCGTCACAATATTACCGTGAACAGTATCTGTTACGGTGTGGTTGAAACGCCGATGACCGACACCATCCGCAACGAGAAATTCCGCGATCGCTATCTTAAACAAATCCCGCTCGGGCGTTTTGCCGCGTCAGACGAAGTTGCACCGGCCACATGGTTCTTCCTCACCGATGCCGCCAGCTACGTGACTGGCCAGCATCTCTCGGTCGATGGCGGCTTTCATATTGCCACATAAGCTTTCCAATCGGATGACCCTGGCGAAATTCACGACCATGAAACCCAGAAGTGAGCGCGATGCGAGGTGCTGCTGATTGCGCCGTTGGATAGGCTTTGGGGCCGAATAACTCAGTTGAAAGGATCCTGAATGGGCTCCGAACCACTTCCATATTATCGCTGGAGAACAGCTATATTATGACTCCCGATTTCCCGCCTATCCGGATGGCGCCCGATGGTGCACCTGCGCGCGAAGATATCCGATCCTTTCTGGATGAGCGGCTTCACGGTCTGGCTCCCGTTCAGCGTGCCAGAAGCTGGTCTGCCTGCGATGGTGCTTTCAGCCAGGCCCTAGGCGCAAAGGGCTGGATCGGTGTCACTTGGCCCGAAAGGTTCGGCGGCACGGCCTCCAGCCATCTTGTTCGCTATCGGATCGTAGAGGAGTTGCTGGCAGCTGGCGCTCCAGTTGCCGCCCATTGGTTTGCTGATCGGCAAAGTGGTACAATGTTGCTCCGCTATGCCAGTGAAGCCCAGAAGGCTGACTTCCTGCCGAAAATGGCCGCCGGAGAACTCTATTTCTGTATTGGCATGAGCGAACCGGATTCCGGCTCCGATCTTGCTTCGCTTAGAACCCGGGCAACGCTCGATGGGGATGTCTGGCGAATAACGGGATCGAAAATCTGGACGTCCCACGCCCAGGACGCGCATTATATGATCGCGCTTGTCCGGACGTCGAGCGATGACGCCGATCATCGCAACGGCCTGAGCCAGTTCATTATCGACCTTTCTTCCCCCGGTATTACGATCCGTCCCATTGAAGACCAGATGGGCGACGCGCAATTTTGTGAAGTCTTCTTCGATGACGTGAAAGTCCCGGCCGATATGTTGCTCGGCGAGTCAGGCAAGGGGTGGGCGCAGGTCAACGCCGAACTGGCGCTTGAGCGCAGCGGCCCCGAGCGTTTTCTCAGTAGTCATGTTCTCATCGAAGAAACGCTGAATGCGCTTTCCGATACGCCGTCCGACGTCCTTATGGGGTTGATTGGACGCTGGGCGGCTGATTTGTGGACATTGCGGCAGATGTCTCTCGCCGTCGCCGGCAAGCTTGAACGTGGCGATGATCCAATGATCGAAGCTTCAATCGTTAAGGATCTTGGCGCTCAGTTCGAACAATCGGTGTCCCGCGATCTTCAAGCCGCTTGGGACGACGGTTCGATTCATGACGATGACGGCGAACTGGAGGCCACGTTGACCTATCTGATTGGCGCATCTCCGAGCTTTTCCTTGCGCGGTGGAACGCGCGAAATCTTGCGCGGGATTATTGCCCGGGGGATCGGACTGAGATGAACGAAAATCGTGTGATGCTCATGGATATGGTGGAAAAGCTCTTTACCGATCTTGCGGTGAAAAATAAGCTGGACAGCTGCTCTGACAATATTTTCGATAAAGACTGGAAAGCGCTTCAGGACCTGGGCCTTCCCCGGTTGATGCTTGCTGAGGAAGAAGGTGGGTTTGCCGGCAACTGGGAAGATACCGGTCCTGTATTGAAGGCGCTGGGCGCGCATGGACTAGCCTTGCCTCTCGGCGAAAATATTCTGGTTCAACACTGGCTGCACCGGCTTGATCAGACCTGTCCCAAAGGCATGGTTCAGTTTGCTTTTGCTCCATCGGACGCGACGAACGATCTGGTGCTGCGGAACGTACGATGGGGGGCACAGACGCAGTGGATCATGGTTTTCGAATCGGATCGGTGGTCATTGCGGCCGACCGAGATCCTTCCCGACCAAAGCAATCGCGGGAACACGTCCAACCAGCACGCCACCCTTCGATGCAGCAGAGATTTGGCCATCGCCGACGGCCCACTGGCGCTTAGCCAAGAGTCCTATTTCGCAGAGGCCGCGCTAATGCGCGCCTGCCAGATCGCCGGCGCCGTTGAAGCGATGTCGCGTATGACGATCAATCATGCCCAGGAGCGGTCTCAGTTCGGCAGACCCCTCGGTCGCTTCCAGGCGATACAACACCAACTGTCTGTGCTGGCCGAAGAAAATGCCGCTGTCAGCTGTGCCGTAGACAGCGCCTGTCAGGCGGCCGTCGCGGGAGAGGCCGGGTTCGAAATGGCGGCAGCAAAATATCGTGCCAACCGCGCCGCCACTATCGCTGCCGACATTGCGCATCAAATCCATGGTGCGATTGGATTCACTCGCGAATTCTCCCTTCATCGCTTCAGCCAGACTGCTCAAGCCTGGGCGCGCGAATATGGCAATGAGGAATATTGGGCGCAGTGGCTTGGTCATTTCGCACTTGCTGCGCGTCCAGAACCACTCTGGCATTGGATTACAGCGCGCAGTGACCGGGTAATCGCCGCTGAACAAGGACATCCGGCATGATCGAAGCCTTCGATCTGCCGCATTGCGCTGACAGTATACTCAGCCTTTCCGATGGTGTTGCTACATTGCGCTTCAACCGCGACGATGTTCGCAACGCGCTGACTGGAACAGCGCTAATCCAGGATATCGTCACTGTCTGCAAATGGGCGAGCGAGGACGAACGCGTTGGCGCGCTGATTCTGACCGGTGATGGCAGGGCCTTTTCTGCCGGTGGCAATATCAAGGACATGGCCGCAAAGACCGGAATGTTCGGCGGTGAACCGATAGCGGTGCAGGACGCCTATCGGCGCGGCATTCAAAAGATGAGCCTTGCGGTTTATCGCACCGAAATACCGGTGATTGCTGCCGTCAACGGAGCAGCGATCGGAGCGGGGCTCGATCTAGCGTGCATGTGCGATATTCGTTTAGGATCCACCAGAGCCAAGATCGCAGAATCCTTCGTCACACTTGGTCTCGTGCCCGGCGATGGCGGAGCGTGGTTCCTTCCGCGCGTGGTCGGCAATCAGCGTGCGGCTGAGATGACCTTTTCGGGCCGTATCGTGGAGGCCGAAGAGGCTCTCGCAATCGGGGTTTTCCTGGAGCTTGCCAAACCAGAAGATTTGCTGTCGCGCGCTGAGGTGCTGGCTGCCGGGTTTGCTGGCCAGCCCCGGCGCGCTATCCGGCTCGCGAAACGCTTATTGTCGATGGGCCAACGTATGCCGCTCGACGATTTTCTCGACCATTGCGCCAGTCTGCAAGCGCTCGCCCATCATGGTCTTGAACATGATGATGCGATTGCCGCAGCTGTTGCCAAAATCTCATCTGAAACCCGGTGAAAGGTCCCCAACCCATGCCCCTTCGATACTCGCCTTATGATGAAAGCCTCTGGTCAAACCCCTGGCCGGTTTACAAACGGATGCAGGCCGAGGCTCCGGCTTACTATATCGAAGATCTTGATTGTTGGGCACTGACACGGTTTGATGATATCTGGCAGGCCAGCATGGATCGCAAATCCTTTACTGCCTCTTATGGCACCTCTCCCGACGCTCTGTTTCTGTCTCGCGCACCCCAGCCGCATGTCTTTTTGTTTATGGATCCGCCCGAGCATGGCAAATATCGGGGACTGATCGGGCGATCCTATATGAAGGACAAGATCGCCCTGATTGAGGATCATGTTCGCGGGGTCGTGCGTAAATTGCTTAAACCTATGCTCGAACAGGGAGAGCTGGATGTCTATGCGCTCGGCAGCCGCACGGCGCTGGAACTGATCGCGGCTTTTATCGGTCTTGAGCTCGAAGAGGTTCTGCAAATCCGAGGTTTTATCAACCGTTTTTACCAGCGCGAATCCGGCGTGCGTGGGACCACCGAAGCCGGTGCCGAAGCCTTTGCCGAAGCCCATACGTATATCCTTGGACTGATTGATAAATATCGCAAACAAAGGCCTGCCGAACATAGCCATATCGTCAGCTGGCTGGACGCTGAAATTGATGGCGGTTTGTCGGATGACGAGATTTTCTTCAGTCTGTTCGCGATGGTGATTACAGGATCCGATACCGTTCCGTTCGCTACCGCGAGCTGCATCTATTATCTCGATCAACATCCCGATCAGCTTGCGATGGTGCGCGAGGATCCCAGCTTGATCGCGGGAGCGTTTGAAGAAGCTGCACGCTTCGATCAGCCGACTAATCTGCTCGGTCGGCGTATCGCAAAAGATGTCGAATTGCATGGGCAGGTGATGCGGGAGGGCCAGTCAATTCTGTTCCTCTATGCAGCCGCGTGCCGGGATGAGCGCGAATTTGACGCTGCCGACACGTTTGACATCACCCGTAAACAGCGCCGAAACCTGTCTTTCGGCACCGGTTTGCATTTCTGCCTTGGCCAGCACCTGGCGCGACTGGAGGGGCGCGTGATGATAGAGGAACTGATCGGCTCAATTCCGGAATTCGAGATCGACCAAAGCGGTTGCAGACGCATTTTCGGAGAATTCCTGCAAGGCTATATAGCCATGCCTATCCGATTTCAGCCGCGCTAAGTCTGCTCTGAGATTGGCTCGTATATGGCCGTGAAGCAAATTGACGCACTTGGCGTGAAACAGGTGCTACGCGATGCGGAGAAACTCTTCCTTCAGGGCATGTCGGGGGAACCCCGGTCGCTTCATGCGATTGTTCAGGATGATCCTGAGACGGTTTCCCACCTCTCGGTTCTCACCTCCTTCGTTTCCGGGATCAATCCATATGATTGCGCTCTGATCAGTCGCGCGGCGAATGTGACAGGTTTTTTCCCATTGCCCAAAGATGCTACGGGGAATTATCGGCAAATCATTTCGACCTATTTCGGTGTATCGGACGCCATTCGTGCCTTTGCGGCAGACACGGTGTTCATCCCCGTAAGCCGACCCGACAAGGACGGGATGGTTACGCCCGGCCTTTCCGCAGAATTTGTTGCAGCGTCGCTCGTTTCGGCATCGCAGAAAGTAGCGATTATTTGCCCGTCTCTGCCGGTTATCCCCCACGATGGTTGCCTGTATGTTGACCAGTTCAGCCACAGTTATATCGATGATACACCGCCGCGCAGTCTTGCTCCGACCGGTGCTGCAGTCGACCCGGTTACCGGCGCAATTGCCGACCATCTGGCCGGTTTGATCTGCGACAATGCCACCCTTCAAACCGGTATCGGACGCGTACCCGGCGCACTCTTTTCCAAACTCACCCGGCACCGCAAGCTCAAGATTCATTCTGGATTGATTTCGGGCGACGTTCGAATGCTCGTCGAGGCGGGCGCAATCGACCCTGATAGCTTGATGCATTGCGCGACCGTCATGGGCAGTCAGGACTTCTATCGCTGGCTGGACGGACGGACGGATTTTCAGCTTTATCCAATCGATCATACTCATAATCCGGCAACGCTCGCGGAGATTGAGGGACTGATCACCGTAAATTCGGCAATTGAAGTCGATTTACTTGGTCAGGTTAACGCGGAGAAAGCCGGCGACCGTTACATCAGCGCTGCGGGCGGGCTGCCGGATTTTTCAGCGGCCGGTCACCGGTCGCCGGGAGGATGTTCGATCATTGCGCTGCCGGCAACCGATGCGAGCGGGCAACGCTCGCGAATTGTCCGTCGGTTATCAGACGATGCACCGGTCACGGTTCCCCGCACCGATGTCGACTATGTCGTGACAGAATATGGGATCGCCGATTTACGCGGCAAAACACCCGACGAACGCACCGCGGCGCTGATAGATATTGCCCTGCCCGATGCCCGGGAGAGATTGACACCGTAGCGTGGGCGGCACCCGCTCCGTCAGACCGTCAATATTTGAGTGGAAGTTCCAGCGCTCGTCGGGCGATGATATTTTTCTGGATTTCCGACGTGCCCGCACCGATTGTGTCGAGCGCGGTCGCCCGATAGGACCATTCCCATTTGCCGTCAGCGGGTGCATCGGCCTCATCCTTGTGGAGGAGCCCGTTTGCACCAAGGCTATCAAGCGCAAAATCAGCGAGACGCTGATGCAGGGCGGTGCTGTAAAGTTTGCACATCGCCGCTTCGATACTCGGTACGCGACCGAGCGTTGAAGCATAGATCACCCTGCGTTGCAGCATCTTGGCTGTTTCCACCTCTGCAGTCAGCTTGGCGAGGCGCCGGCGAATTTGGGGCTCGTCAAGAACTGAATTTTGATTGCGCACTGTGTGACGGAGAAGCTCGCGTATTGCGATCAGTTTCTCTTCAAGCGGGCTGAAGGTGTAAAAGGTGAAGCGTTCATAATCGAGCGCCTCGCAAATATAGGTCCAGCCCTTGTTTAATTCGCCGACCAGATAGGCCTCTTCGACAAAGACATTGTCGATGAAGACCTGATTTGTGACATGTTCACCCATGGTTTCGATCGGATGAATTGTGATCCCCGGCTGATCCATCGGCACGAGAAAAACGCTTATACCCTTATGCTTGGGCGCATCGAAATCTGTGCGGGCGGCGAGCCAATACCAGTCAGCAAAATGGGCCGAGGTGGTGAACATTTTCTGGCCATTGATCCGCCAGCCATTTCCCTCCCGCTCCGCGCGTAGCTTGAGCGCCGCGAGATCGGACCCGGCGTGTGGCTCGGAATAGCCAAGGGCAAATTCAACTTCAGCGCGCAGGATCTTGGGCAGGAATTCCTGCTTCAACTTCTCCGAACCATGGCGGATAAGCGTCTGGCCGACGCAGCCGACACCTTTACCAATTAGCGGAGCGCCAACCCGCGACAGTTCCTCATTCAGCAGATATTCGTATATGCCCGGCCGGCCTTGCCCGCCGTATTCCTTCGGCCAGGAGAGGCCGAGATAACCACGCTTCGCAAGTTCCCTGTTAAAGGCCTTCCGCGCCGGTGTATCGGCAAGGATCGAATCCGATTCGCGTTCGGGGCACATGATATCGGCCGCATCGGGCCATTGTCGAACTTCATCGAGAAACGCCCTAACTTCAGCCACGAACGCAAGCTGATCGGCATCAAAATCAAAGTCCATGGAAACGCTCCGTGTTTTTCACTTGGTAAGATATTTTACGAACGCATCAGACAGTTGATCGACCAACTGATCGTCGGTGACAACCGGGGCATTATTATCGAGATAGGCATCGATGCTACCGACGATAATATGCTCGGCCACAAACATCGCGACCTCAAGGTCTTCGACCTTAATCTCGGTGCGGTGATGCTGATAATAAGCACGGATCGTATTGTAGAGGAACTTTTCGGTTGTCACGTTTCGGGATAGCCGACCAAGTTTGGGAACTTCGCGCGGTAGACGCAGGAAAATGAAACTATATTGTTTGCGGGTCTCCAGAATCGTACGAATGATTTCGCGCGCCGATTCCTCCAGCGGCTTGGCCATATTTTCGATCAGGCAATCGCGCAGTACTTCTGTCGCGTTCATTACCGCGCTTTCAACCAACGCTGCGGCAATCGCTTCCTTGCTGGCGAAATATTGATAGAGTGAGCCAATGCTCACGCCAGCGACTTCTGCGATATTGTTGGTCGTCGCCGCATCATAGCCGCTTTTGAGGATGATCGATTCAGCGGCCTTCAGGATACAATCGACGGTAAATTGCGCTCGTTGTTGTTGCGGTACTTTGCGTGGGGCGAGTTGGGCTTCCAAGGCACTCATAACATTTCTCTCCTCCGCCGGTGAGCGGTATAACAGCGAAGCATACTGACTGTGAGCCCAAACGGGGGCTTGTGCCCCGGTCCGTATCAGCTGAGCCAATCATGCTCTATTCCGGTTCTTCGCGTGTTCCGTTTTCGACATCGCGATATCCAACTTCAACTCTATAACAAAAACCGAAACTTTGCTCACATTAAACTCGCATTTTGCGAATAAGACGAAGGTCAGGGCTCAACAAAACCAAGATCAGCGTGCAACATCGTGCCGTTGAGCACTGGGCTATGCGCGGCATGAAAGATCGTCTCGGCAATCTCTTCGGGCTCGATCAGACGGTTTTGCGTAACCAGCGACGCTAGATGGTCAAGGGCCTTTCCGCCATAGTTGCGCAGCATCTCGGTATTGGTGAAGCCGGGACATACACAGGCTGTGTGGATGCCGGTACCAGCCAGATCCTGCGCGGTGCTTTTCATGAGACCTGCTGCTGCATGCTTGCTGGCGACATAGGCCGCCATACCAGAGGTCGCTCGATGGCTGAGGGTCGATCCAACATAGATAATTGACGAGCCCGCTGACATTGAGGGCAATATGAGTCGATTAAGGATTGCCGGTGCGACGACATTGATCTCGAGTGAATTTCTGAGGCCGGGAATGTCGATATGCGCAACATCGCCGGGCAGCTGAAGTGCGCTATTGTGAACAAGACATATCCGTTCGGCTCCATCCAAGGCCGAGGACAGTTGATCACCGACAGTTTCTTCCCAGTCGCTTTGTGCGAAATCGACCGTAAGCTGCAGCGCCGTATCGATAGGGATGGGTGAGCGAGCGAGATTGACGATATCAAATCCCATTTCGGCAAACCGCTTGGCCGTGGCAAGTCCGATGCCTCTACTCCCACCCGTGATGACAAGGGTCTGGTTTGATACTGAATTCATCCTGCTTTCCTCTCCCACAGGGCGCTTGCGTCTAACACTGCGTTACGCCGATTCCATCAATTCGACTGTGTTTCCGTCCGGGTCGGCAATCAATGCCGCCATAACGCCAGGCCGTGGTTCGACAATATCGTTCACAATATTCACGCCTTTGACGCGACATTCCTCGATTACTTGGCGCAGATTGCCAATGTGAATGGTAAAATAGCGCAGACCGGTGACTGCCAGATAATGGTTTGCAGCCGCATCTGCCTGGGGGGGGTCGTTCAGGACGAATAATTTTATGACACTCGTGCCGCATTGGAGTTTGATGATCCGGCCGACTTTTTCAATCGGCACCTCGCCAACCTCTTCCAGACCCAGCAGTTCCTGATAAAATTCGCGCATTGCCGATTCGTTGGCCGTGACGATCCCGAGGTCAATAGAATCCCGTACAATTTTCAATGTCATAATCTGTCTCCGCTCTAGCGTCTGATGATCAGAGCGCCATTGGGCGTGCTGTCACAAGTGCTGACCAGGCAAGTCTCGACGTCCTCAACCTGATTCACTGCCGATCCGCGCAACTGCTTGACGCTTTCGGTTACAAGATTGGCACCGTGCAGATAGACTTCGGACAGGCTTCCACCCGACGTATTAACGGGCAGCGCACCGCCTGGGCCCATCCCGCCTCCGGCCACAAATTCCGCCGCTTCACCGCGTTTGCACAGACCATAATTTTCAAGACTGAAAAGCACAAGCGGGGAAAAGGCGTCGTAGATCTGCGCAACGCCGATATCTGCAGGACCAATATCCGACTGTCGCCACAGATTGTCCGCCGTCGCGCCCGATGAGCTACGGAACGGATCGGCGCCGTGATAATCCGTCATCAACTGGTGTTCGCGCGTCATCCCCTGCGAAAAGGCATGGATCAGAACCGGCTGTTTGCGCAGATCGCGCGCGTGCTCCGCGCCGGCAATAACTATCGCGATGGCCCCATCGCTCTCAAGGCAATTGTCGTACAGGCACAACGGATCGGCAATCATCCGTGCATCCATATAGGTGGCCATGTCCAAAGGCTTCTCCCGCATCAGCGCATCCGGATTGCTATTGGCATAAGCGCGCTGGGTCAGCGCGACAGCCGCAAGATCCTCACGCTTAGCGCCATGCTCATGCATATAGCGCTGCATCATGATCGCAACTTCGTCGACCGGACGCGAAAGACCGTGAGGCCGAGACCATTTCCAGTGATCATCAATCCGGGGTTGAACACCCGCCCATTGCCGTTTGGAAGGATCGCCACGCTTACGTGACCGCCACACGACTCCTACCTTGGCTATGTCAAGTGCAATTGCCATAGCCACCTGGCCAATTGCGCCGCAAATAGCGCCCCCGCCATGAGCCACCTGACTGAAATAATGGAGCTCACCAAAGCCTAGATTGCGAGCGATCTCAAATTCGGGGGTCGTCTCCTGGGTGAAGCAGCCCAGCGCATCCACTTCACCCGCATCGATTCCGGCATCGTCCAGTGCCGCACGGATGGCGATACAGGCGAGTTGCAACTCGGTCTCGGGCAGTCCTTTTGCAAAATTCGTTTGTCCGATGCCGACAATCGCGGTCCGGTCCTTGAACGCAGCGTCCCAGGTCATTCGGACGGCTCGGGCGGGGTTACGCCATCATGGAAGGGATAGGGTTGGCCAAGCATGCCGAGCGCGCCGAATTCCCCCGGAAGCTGGCGCATGAAATGGTCGGTAAGTGCTTCGACGGTCCATCCGCCCTCGCGGACCAGCGTCTTGCCATAATGCGGCTGAACCATGTGCGCCACGCGTTCGCCGCCCGATCCGAAAATCTGGCCACTGACATTCCGCGCAAGATCGCTCGCGAGGAAAGCAACCAGCGGACCGTTCAATCCCGGGTCGATATAGGGCAGCTTCTGACCGGCGAACGTATCCGACATCCGCGTCGTGCCGGTCGGGCCGATGGCATTTACGCGAATACCATAGCGGGAGAGTTCCAACGCCCAAGTGTAGGTCATAGAAGCGATCGCGCCTTTGGCGGCAGCATAATTGGTTTGGCCGAAGCTACCGAAATGCGCCCCCGACGTGGTGTTGATGATCGCGCCGCCTTTGCCGGTCTCGCGCATGGCTTTGGCCGCAGTCTGGCTGCACCAGAAAGTCCCTTTCACATGAACCGTCCAGACCGCATCAAATTCCTCATCGGACATTTTCAGAAAGGATCGATCACGCAGATTGCCGGCATTGTTTACTAAGACGTCGACGGAACCGAACCGGTCAATACAGGTCTGAACCAAAGTCTCCGCCCCGGAACGAATACCGATATTGGCATCGCTGGCAATCGCTGCACCGCCTGCAGCCTCGATCTGGCCAACCACCTCCGCAGACGCCTCGGGATCAATATCATTGACGACGACACTTGCGCCTGCTTCCGCCAGTGCGAGACAGTGACCCCGTCCAATGCCGCGTCCACCTCCCGTGACGATGGCCGCTTTACCTTCAAGAATTGTCATTCCACTTTTCCCATTGTGATCAGGCTGGCACGGCTTCGCGCCGCGCCTCCTCAAGTTCGGTGATCAATTCACGCTTCGCTTCGCGCATCCGGGCGATATGCTCGTCCTTGACCGTATCGTATCCACGTACCTGTTCGGGCCATTGCGCGATGCGCACCGCCACATCGTGGTTCACCGTGTTGATACGATTGATAATCATTGCGATATCGCTTTCATATTCGTCGATCAGATCGCGCTCGAGACGGCGGTGCGCGGCATAACCAAAGACATCGAACGGCGTGCCGCGTAGTTTCCGAAACTTCGCCAGCAGCTCCAGTAATGGCCGCATCCAGCCACCAAAACTGCGCTTCCGATAGCGTCCTGTCCGCGGATCCCGCCGCTGAAATATGGGAGGCGCCATATGGTACTCGATGCGGAAATCGCCCTCGAATTCCTCTTCGAGTGTACGCCTGAATTCATCTCCGCTCAGCAGGCGCGCGACCTCATATTCATCCTTGTAGGCGAGCAATTTGAAATAATATTGAGCGACCGCCCGGGCGAAATCGTCCCCGCCAGCGTTCAGTTGTTGCTCAGCGTTGCGCGCATGATCAACCAATGCGCGATAGCGCTCTGCATAGGCGCGATCCTGATAGCGTTCGAGTTCGGACATGTTGCGGGTAATGATGGCATCAAGCGTATCAACGTCTTCCGTGTCCGCTTGCTTCGGCGAGATCATATTGATCAGTTTGCCCGGGGCGTGTGCTGCAATCCTGCCCCAAGCGATGGCGGCTCGGTTCATTTCAACCGCAGTGCCGTTCAATTCGACAGCTCGGTCCAGCGCTTCGAGCGAGATCGGGAGCCAGCCGCGCTGTGCCGCATATCCGACAAGCATAAGATTGGCTCCAACTTCATTCCCCATCAGCGCATATGCTAGCCGGCTTGCCTCAATGAATTCCACCGCTTTGCCGCGCTGGGAAATCAGCGTCTTCATCGTGCTCGCGTCCAGATCAAGGTCAGGATTGCTCGCAAAATCCGATGTTGGCGCAACACGGCTGTTCACCACAGCGCGGGTCAGTTCTGACCGCATCCGGCCCAGCACGTCGGCGCTAGCGGTGACCACGATATCGCTGCCGATTATCAAGTCGGCTGTGGATATCCGAGTGGCCTGCAGCGCTTCCGGCGAAACGGCGACGCGAACATGGCTGGTCACGGGACCATTGCGTTGAGCGAGACCCGTGACGTCAAGCACCGACGCACCCTTGCCTTCGAGATGCGCAGCCATGCCGAGAATCGCGCCTAAGGTTACAACACCGGCGCCGCCGATGCCGGTGACCAGCAGATTGAAAGGCTTGGCGACAGCTGCGGGCTCAGGGGAAGGAATCGAGGCAAGGATATCCTGATAACTATGGCCAATACCGCCGCCGCGCTTTCTAGGGCGTCCGCCGTGAACGGTGACGAAACTTGGGCAATAGCCTTCGAGGCAGGAAAAATCCTTGTTGCAGGCGGATTGATTGATCCGCCGCTTGCGGCCTAATTCGGTCTCAATCGGTTCGATGGCGATACAGTTGGATTGGACGGAGCAATCGCCGCACCCTTCGCAAACCCGACTGTTGATGAATGGTCGGCGATCCGGGTCTTTTGCGTTGCCACGCTTCCTGCGACGGCGCAGTTCGGTTGCACAATTCTGATCATAGATGATCGCTGTGGCTCCAGCGATTTCCCGCATCCGGCGTTGGACCTCGTCGAGTTCACGACGATGATGCACCGTTGTACCGGGCGCAAAATCGGCATCACGACCATAGCTTTCGGGATGATCGGTCACGACCGCAATCGCCCCAACGCCCTCAGCCTTTATCTGCTTGGTCAGCTGGTCAACCCGCATCTTTCCCGCAATTGGCTGGCCGCCGGTCATGGCGATGGCATCGTTTACAAGGATTTTATAGGTGATATTGACCCCTGCCGCGACGGTAGCCCGGATCGCCAACAGGCCCGAATGATAATAGGTGCCGTCGCCAAGATTCTGGAAAATATGCTGTGTCTCGGTGAAGGGGGCAATGCCAATCCATGGTGCGCCCTCGCCGCCCATCTGAAACAATGTCGGTGTGTTCCGTTCGGGTAGGAAGGTAGCCATGCCATGGCAACCGATACCGCCAAAAGCGACGCTGCCTTCTGGGAGTTTGGTTGACTGGTTATGAGGGCATCCCGCGCAAAAGCTGGGCATGCGTGCCAGAGAGGCGGATCGGGATATAGGCATATCCTTGGTCTTTTCATCTTCGACAAGGCAGCCCAATCTCTTGCCCCCACCTACCAGGGATCTCAGCCGGGCAGCTATCAGCTGACCAATTGTTCCGGGTGTCAGCTCGCCTTCGGCCGAAACTAGTGGCTCGCCCGTCGGGTCATACTTGCCGGTCAACACTGGGTGATCGGTCATATTGACGAGCAGGCGGGCGAGTTGATCTTCAATGACCGGACGTTTTTCTTCAATCACAAGAATTTCGCGATGACCCGCGACAAATTCGCTGATGCCCTCCGGTTCCAGCGGCCACGGCATGGCGACCTTGAAAAGCGACAAGCCCAGCGCCTCGCAACGCGCGGCATCCAGATTCAGATAATCAAGCGCCTGCATCACGTCGAGAAAGGTCTTACCGGTCGTGACTATTGCCAACTGCTTGTTGGCCGACGATATCACGGTGCGGTTTAACCCGTTCTCCCGAACATAGGCGAGTAAGGCGGGGATACGCTCCTGATATTGCCGTTTTTCTGCGACCAATGCAGGGACCATCCAGCGCGTACTGCGTTTACCGTCGGCATTTTCATCATCGGGAAGTTTCGTCTTGATGCGGTCCGGGTCGATCTCGACAGACGCGCTGCTTTCGATCGTATCCGTCACGCATTTCATGCCGATCCAGCAGCCCGAATAGCGGGACATGGCAAAGCCATGCAGACCGAAGTCGATATAATCCTGCACCGACGACGGGTTGAGATAGGGCATGCCGAAATGGATGAATGCGTGATCGCTCTGGTGGGCTATGGTCGAAGACTTCGCCCCATGATCGTCGCCGGCAAGGACCAAAACGCCGCCATTGGGCGATGAACCCGAATAGCTACCATGCTTCAGCGCATCGCCTGACCGGTCTACGCCCGGTCCCTTGCCATACCAGATACCGAAAACGCCATCATAACGCGCATTGCCGAACAGCGCGACTTGCTGGGAACCCCAGACCGCTGTTGCGCCGAGATCTTCGTTGATGCCTGGTTCGAAATGAATATGATTTTCCGCAAGCAGATCCGGTACCTGATTGAGTGCAATATCATAGCCGCCGAGCGGTGATCCGGTATAGCCTGAGATGAAACCCGCCGTGTTCAGCCCAGCCGCGAGATCGCGCTGCCGCTGCATCATGGGCAGACGGACAAGTGCCTGTGATCCCGAGAGGAAAACCCGTCCTTTTGTGCGGGTATAGCGATCTTCTAACCTATATTCGGTATCGATAGTGAGGGCTTTAGTACTATGCATCGGATTAGGACGATCTGTCCGCGTTCCGTTGGCGAGCAACTTCACCGGCCTCAATAACCGCCTCTATCAGCCCGTCATGACCCCAGACATCGCCTTCGCAAAACTCGTTCGGCGACCATGTGTCGTCGAGCAGTTTACCACCGCAGCCGATTTCAATGTCGAAATTGCCGGGCGAGCGCATATAGAATGAGAGCATACCGTCATTGCGATGGCGGCCAAGCGAGCTGACAACAGCAGCACCCGATTGCTTGGCCCGGTCCAGCGCCATGCCGACATCATCAATCGTTGCCATCTCGAACAACAAATGTTGGATAGCGCTACCGCCGCCCAAATCGACCATCGCCAGGCTGTGATGCCGTTCGTTGCAGCGCAGGAACTGCAACGACGAGTCGGGACCGTAACGGATATAGTCTGACAGTTTAAACCCGAGAAGCCGTGTATAGAAATCGAAGCATTCGGGTTGGTTGTTCACGAACAGGTTGAAGTGACCTATCCCAAGATGCCCGGCGACAAATTCAAGACCCGGGAATGGTGAAGCGAATTTATAGTCGGTTGTTGGCCCATAATAAAGTTCGATCGAATTGCCCGTCGGATCTTCGCAATAGGCAATTTCCGTCACCGCGCGCCCGAAAGCTTCATCGGAACTACCGTCGCGAACGGTAATTCCAGCTTCTCGCAACTCGGCGATCCCCGCTTCGAGCTCAGCCGGCCCAGCGAGTTCAAGCCCCATATAGAGCAGATCCCGGGACCCATCGGTCGGGTGAATCGCAATCCGCCACTGGCGCTCGTCCATCTTGAGATAGACCGTCCCATCGGGCCCCGTGCCGGGTTTGCCACTCGTCTCCCCAGTCTCTCCTGCGCCGTCCCAGCCTTCTCCTGGAATAGCGCGCGCCGGCATCATACCCAGAACCTCGGTTCCAAACGTCAGCCAGCTATCGGGATTGCTACTGCCAAGGCCGATATATCCGAGCGATTTTATCTTCATTGCTGCTTTTCCTTTTCCGGGAGACCGTCATTGCCTGCTGGAAACCAGCATGGCAGCGCGACATCATCGACGAGTTGAATAAATGTGAGATTGACAGGCGCTCCAATCGCAACGGTATCGGGCGTAATTCCGCCAATAGTTCCGCCAGCTGGATCGGCCAGCGCACCAACGATCCGGATCGCCGGAAAATCGTCGGGCACAATGACCGCAACGATGTAGGGCGCGATTGCGGCAAAGGCGGGAAGCAACGGGGGATGCGGGATCGTGTAGGACCAGATCGTTCCCTTGCCCGAAACGAGTTCCCAGCCGAGTTCCATCGACTGGCAAACCGGACACATAGCACGCGGCGGATGCTGGACATGGCCACAATCACGGCAGCTCTGGATAAGCAATTTCCCGTCCTTGCATCCTTGCCAGAATGCACGATCGACCGGATCATGAGTGGTTGGAAGAGGAATGGTCTCGATCATATCCGCTCACCCACGATAGAGAAGCTTCCAGTCGAAACAGACCGAAGGCTTCTCGGATCCGACGAGATGGATGGCAACGCCAACTGTTAGCATCGTCCCGCCTTTTTCTTCGGCAACATCGACGATGCGTGTGCGGCCATGAATGGTAGAGCCAGCGGGAACCGGGGTCACGAAACGCACCCGTTCCAAACCATAGTTCAGTGCATTTCCATGACCGATGATCAGGTAATCTGCATTATTCTTGATGATTGTCGACAGGGCAAGGACCAGAAATCCATGTGCAATAGTCTTGCCGAAAGCACTCTGGGCTGCCCGTTCGGGATCAATGTGAATCCATTGGCGATCACCTGTCATTTCGGCAAAGGCGGTGATCATCTCCTGAGGCACTTCCAGCGGCGCGCTCCAGGGACCGAACTCTTCCGATTTGTGTGCGGTGAGCGCGGCTATGTCATCAAATCGTATCTCGTTCATCATATCCGTCATTTCATTTGAGAAGTGGTTTGTGCTGCGCGAATATGCGCCAGTTCCCGAGCCTCGCGCTGCTCGCCTTTGATCGCGTTTGGTAAGGAGGCAGCAAGAGAACCGGCCAGTGCGCGTTTGCTGGCCGCCGTCGCCGGTCCGTCATTACTGGCTATCATATGTGCACGCTCGCGCGCGGCCTGGTTCAGTTTTGCCTCGCTATACACTTGGCTGATCAGGCCCGCATCAAGTGCCTCGGCGCAGGTAAGGGTCGCGCCGCTGAGCAGGATGTCCTTGGCGCGTGACAAGCCAACGATGGCGGGAAGCAAAACGGTCGAACCCATGCCCGGCATCAAACCGAGCTTCGCAAAGGGAAAGCTGAAAAGAGCACTGGTCGACGCGATCCGGATATCGAGTGCCAGTAGCATTGTCGCGCCAATCCCAACCGCTGGTCCGTTCACGGCAGCGATAATCGGGGTGTCGATGGAAAAAAGCTCGCTTACAAAACCATCAATGAAATATTCTTCTCCGATCCGTAGTCCATTGCGACCGCGCTCACCGTGCAGAAAGGCCCTGTCCGCACCGGCGCAGAAAGCCCGACCGTTTGCAGTGAACAGAATCGCTCCGATATCCGGGTCGGCGGCGAACGAACGAAAGACCTCCACCAATTCATCGCCCATGTCGGGCGTGTATGCGTTCAGCTTTTCCGGACGATTCAGCGTGATGACGCCAACCCGGCCGTCTCGTTCGATCTGCACGTCACGCTCAATCGTCATCGAATAGCTCCGAATCGAATGGCTGCCATTGCGGCGCGCGCTGCTCAAGAAACGCGGCCACGCCTTCGGCCAGGTCCGGTCCTTCATTGTGGATCAATATTTCCTGCCAAGCCCTCTCCAATGCGGCTTGAAGCGGCAACTCGAGCGACTGCCAGATGGCTTTTTTGGTCCGCGCCATCGCTGATGGCGAATTCTTCGCAATTGCGCCCGCCATTTCCCGCGCGCGGGGTATCAGTTGGTCCGGCGCAACAATCTCTCCGACCATTCCGAGCGCCAGTGCCCGTTCGACAGGCATTCGCTCGCCACGTCCCAGCAATGCAAGCCGTAATACGGCCTCTAATGGCATCCGCCGCGCCAAAGAGATCGGTTCCAAACCCGCTACAAGGCCGACACTGACATGGGTATCGCAGAAACTGGCCGTTTCGCTGGCAAGCACGATGTCGGAATCGGCGATAAAATGTAGTCCACCACCCACTGTCAGTCCATTGATCGCGCAGATTACGGGCTTCCAGGTCCGGTTTTGCAGCCCGGTCCAGCGGATGGCGTTGTGGCTGGGGGCATTGTCCCTGTCGAGCTGCGGCAGATCCGCAACATCGGCACCCGTGCAAAAGGCCTTCTGGCCCGACCCTGTGATGATTGCGACAACCGCTTCCGGATCGCGGTTGAATGCTTCCCATGCTTGGGGCAATTCGAGATGCATCTGCTGGTTGATCGCATTGTGGCGATCCGGCCGGTCAAGACAGATGGTCGCGATGCCATCTTCAACCGCATAGGCGAGCGTGTCAAACATCGGCCACGTCGCTATCTATCGTCAGTCGCGCGATCTGATCTTCGAGATAGGTGTCGTCCCAGTTGAGCAATTGCCACTGCTTGGCGCGGCGGAAAAACAGCTGTGGGTCGGCTTCGGTCGTATATCCCAAGCCACCGTGAACCTGTATGCCCAGAGCGGAAACCTGGCGGAACATGGCGCAGGACTGGAGCTTGGCTATGGCTGCTGCTGCTTCGAAGGCGCGGCGATTATCGTGTAGCCAGCCTGCCTGATAGACAAGGGTCTGACACCCTTCAATCTCGACGAGCGCGTCGGCGAGATAATGGGCAATGGATTGAAACCCCCCAATCGGACGGCCAAAGGCTTCGCGCTCTTTGGCATAGGCCGTGCTAATTTCATGAACTCTCCGCGCCGCGCCGACCGCCTGGGCGGCAAGGACGACAAGCCCGCGAAACATGGCGGCGTGCCATGCGTCTACAATATTCGCGCCGCTTTGGATCAGCCCCTCATCAGGGATGGTAACATCTTTGAAAGAAACTTGAAAATAGGGTTCTGTCGCCAGATTTTTCTGGACACGAATTGCTACGCCCTGCGCCTCGCGCGGCACGATAGCTGCCACGACCGTACCGGTCTCGCGATCGCGACCAATCACGAGAAGTTGGTCAGCAATCGTGGCGAAAGGGACGAAATATTTGGTGCCGCAAATCCGGACACCACCAGCGCTTCGTTCGAACACAGTTGATACGTGCTCAATACCAGTGCTGATGCCGGGCTCTGCCGAAGCCACGGAGACGATCAGGCTGGCATCGGCGATCCCTGGCAGCAGGCGACTGCAGGCGGCCTCATCTCCAGACTCCGCAAGAATTTGCGCGGCCAGAATCGAGCTGGTGAAATGTGGCGTTGGAACCAGATGCCGACCCAGTTGCTCATGGACCAGAGCAGATTCTAACAGGCCCATCGCAAGGCCGCCAAATCGTTCGGCAATCGCAATTCCGGGCACGCCAAGTTCGCATAAGTCCTGCCAGAAGGCGCGCGGGAAACCGTCGGGGTCCGCTTCAATCTGCCGTAATGTTTCAAGCGGGAAACGATCTTCGCACAGCTGCCGCAACACGTCCTGGAGCAGTGTTTGTTCTTCAGATAGTCCCAATTCCATGATGTGCGCCGCCCTGTACCGTTGCTACGGTCAGGGTTGTGCGCGGCTCCGTCCCTCCATCTCAACTTTGTTTGCGCTCACATTCTGTAAAGGCAATCAGGGGTGCCATTTAACGGCGGGGCAATGCCAGGGAGAAGGCGCACGGGCGGTTGCTGGCAGGGCCAGTTTCACGGTTGCGGTCGTTACCGTTTTTTCCGCGACCAGCACTTCGATATCTATTTCCACCCAGATCATTCCGTCCTGCTCAGCCGTCACATCGACGACCATGCCGTTGAACGTCGCAACGCCTCCCGGGCAGATGGGTCGCCGCATGGCGAAGCGCAGCCGCCCAATCCGCCCCATCGGACCGCTCCAGTCCGTCACAAAACGGCTGATCAGACCGGCTTGGGTATAATTGTTCATGATGATATCGGGCAGCCCGGCTTCTCTGGCCCAATCGGGGTCATGGTGCTGGGGCTGCCAGTCGCGGGTCGCAGCGGCACCCATGATGATCAACTTCCGCGTAAGGGGAAGGGCAAGCTCCGGCAAACGCATACCGATGCGCGGTTGTGGTAATTTTGTCATGCCTCTGCCTTTCCATAGCCCAGAAAATGAAGCGACTGTATGCCTGCCAAACTACCGTCCGGCTTGCGATAGACCACATCGATATCCCAATTGCGGCCGATACCGAGTTTCGTCTCGCGCTCTTCTTCCACCCTGCGGAGGATCTGTTCGGCGCGCACCGAATCGCCATGCCGCAACGGCTCATGCAGCTCGAGTTCAACCTCGGTGACGAGGCCGTTCTTGATGCCGAGGGCATCCTTGACCATGAAATGCAGCTCCAGCGTCCGCAAACTGGGTCCGGATCGGTCCGGTGCCCAGTCATGCTCGATTGCCCAGCTGGGCAACATCATAGGCGGGGCGATAACCGATTCGGTTTCATCGCGTGAAAGTGGATAGTCCCAATATAGCGGGTTCCCATCTTCCACTGCCACACAGAAGTTTGTCCACAATCCCTGCTCAACGGTTACCACATGATCGACAATGATCACCGGTTTGCCGAGCCAATCTTTCACTTTTTGCGGCAGATCATTCATCTCGATTTCTCCCTACGCGCATCTTGGGCGCGTATTTCCTGTCCGCCATCTAGGACCGGATACTGGTCTGCCGCAATCGTCTAACCCCCAACGCGACCGGACTGCGAGCGATATGCGAGCAGCGAACGTCCATATTTTACGGCTAGTTCCCAGTTGCAAACAGAAGCAGAAAGGGAGGGATAATTGGACCTGGCGCAGTCTTTGTGGATCGGTAGTGTGGATGATCCAAATCGCGATAACATTGCGATTGGTGCCGCTGTTTCCCGGTCTGCGTCCGCATGGCCAGACGCCGAAGCCGTCGTTTTCTCGTGCCAGTCCGAAATTGAAAATGTGCGCTGGACCTTTCGCGAACTCGATGAGCTATCCTCGCGGCTTGCGGCGTCCCTTATAGCTTCCGGATATAGGGGGGGCGACCGCATAGCGATTTGGGCGCCCAATCACCCCAACTGGATATTGCTCGAATATGCGATTGCAAAGGCCGGTATGGTGATCGTCGCCATCAACCCCCTCTATAAGGCTGCCGAACTGAAATTCGCGCTCAACACATCAGACGTGGCCGCCATCTTTCATGCGGGCACTGTCGGCGGGGCATCAATGCGCAAGACTGTTGATGCCGTGCGGGCAAATATACCCAGTCTGCGCGGCGTTTATTCCCTGATCACGGATATTGACCAGTTGCTAGCAATATCGCCAAACAGCGGCTCACTGCCCGATCCGGATCCCAAAGATCTGTTCATGATCCAATATACATCGGGCACGACAGGTGTACCCAAGGCCGCGTGGCTGCCGCATGGTTCCATTTCGACGATTTCGGCCCGGACCTATGAGCGCTGGGGGTTCGGGGCCGGCGACCGCGTATGCCACGGATTCCCGATGTTTCATGTTGGCGGTTCCGGTAATTCGACACCGGGCTCGCTTATCGTCGGCGCGACAACACTGCCGATCCATATTTTCCGCGCGGGCGAAGCGCTCGACATTTTGGAGCAGGAACGCTGCACTGGGTTTATAGGCGTGCCGTCGATGCTCACCGCGATCATGGAGGAAGGATCGCTAGCATCACGTGATCTATCCGCCCTCAAGCGCATTATCGTTGGCGGCGCTTCCGTTCCCTCCGCCTTTTTACGGCGATGCGAAGATATGTTCGGGGTCGAAATGCTAAACGGCTATGGTCAAACCGAAAGCTGTGGCGTCAGTGCCAGTGTGCGACCTGGCGACGATGCTGACAAGAAAATCTCAACCAGCGGCCTTGCCTTGCCCGGGGTCAGTCTGAAAGTTGTTGATGGTGATGGCCGGGTTCAGCCCTGCGGCATTCCGGGGGAATTATGTGCGAATGGTCCGGGCAGAATGCTGCGCTATGGTGATGCAGAAGCCACGCGACAGGTCTTCGATGATGATGGCTGGCTGCGAACTGGCGACATCGCGACAATGGATTCAGACGGTTATGTCACTATCGTCGGACGGCTTAAAGATATGATCATACGTGGCGGTGAGAATCTATATCCTGCTGAGATTGAAGCCTATTTGATAGAGCATCCCGATATTGCCGATGCGGCGGTTGTCGGACTGCCGGACGAAAAATATGGTGAAGAAATATGTGCCGTGCTGCGTCCTTCGCATCCCGAGCATGCCGATGCAGATACGATCCGTGCATGGTGCCGAAACCGCGTGTCGCGCTGGAAAGTGCCGCGATACATCGCCTTTGTCGATAGTTTGCCCGCGACACCCTCTGGCAAGATCAAGAAACACGAACTGATCCCGCAGATGCAGGCTCTTTTTGGGCCTTCCCTAGAACGCAAAGCAAATGGAGACTGATGATGAACTATGATAATTATACAACGCTTAAGGTCGAGAAAAGCGGATCAATCCTGACCCTCACTATTGACCGTCCCGAGGTCAAGAATGCGGTCAATCCGCAACTCCACGATGAATTTTCCCGGATATTTTATGATATTGATCGTGATCCTGAAGTCTCGGTGGTGGTCCTCACCGGATCCGGCGATGCCTTTAGTGCTGGCGGGGATATCGACTGGTTGGTTTCGCTTCAGGGTGATGCCGTCGCAACCTCGGCCAGCATCGAAAATGATCGCCGTATTCAAAACTCGCTGCTTGATCTTGAAAAACCGATCATCGCTCGCGTTGTCGGTCCAGCGGTAGGCCTTGGCTGTTCGCTCGCGCTGTTCTGTGACTTTGTCTATGCAACGCCCGACGCGCGATTTGCCGATCCGCATGTTGCCATCGGTCTGGTGGCTGGCGATGGCGGTGCCGTTATCTGGCCTCAGCTCATCGGTTATGCTCGGGCGCGCAAATATCTGCTCACTGGTGATCCAATTTTTGGCACGGAGGCCGCTGAAATCGGCCTGATCACAGCGGCTGTACCTGTCGAAGAAATCGATGAGGTAGTGGCGGCTATGGCAAACCGGATGGCCAAGGGTGCGACCCATGCCATCAAGTGGACAAAGGCGTCGATCAATGCCGGTCTGAAGGTGACCGCCAACGCTGTGATCGACAGGGCCGCGGGGTATGAAAATTTGACGATGCTAATGGAAGATCACAAAATCGCCGTCGACGCATTTAAAAACCGCTCCAAACCTGTTTTCGTAGGTCGCTAATATGACATTGACCAGCATGACCGGAAGGGTCGCCGTTATCACAGGAGGTGGTTCCGGACTGGGCGATGCTTTGGCTCGTCTATGTGCGGCATCAGGGTGCAATGTCGTCATCGCGGACGTTGATATTGATCGGGGGGACCGGGTTGCCGGTAGTATCAACGCGGCCGGCGGTGGTTCTGCGCTTGCGGTCCATACCGATGTCTCCAATCGAGATTCGGTTGAGGAATTGGCAAAGATCTGTCACGCCCGTTTTGGCGTGTGCGACTATTTGTTTAACAATGCCGGACTCGCGATCCATAAACCACTGGTCGATACCACCGAAGAGGATTGGAATAGCCTGATCAGCGTCAATCTGCTCGGGGTGTCCCACGGCATAGCAGCTTTTGCACCGACGATGATCCAGGCTGAAAACGGTGGCCATATCGTCAATATCGCCTCGATGGCTGGCCTTGTTCCGTTGGAAGGCTTCGGAATATACGTCGCGACCAAATTTGCGGTCGTGGGTTTGTCCGAAGTGCTCGCGGCAGAATTGGCTCCCTCCGGAGTCAGTGTGACGGTCGCTTGCCCTGGTTGGGTTGCGACATCCATCCAGCCGACCGATCCCGATGTACCTCAACCTTCCTTTCCGCCCGAAATGTCCCGGGTCATCGCAGCCGATGAGGCGGCGCGGATCATAGTGGATAACATGCTTGCAAAACGGCTCCATGTACCGACTCATCCCGAATGGGGAGACGCGGTGGCGAAGCGGTCTAAAGCTTTGCTTGAAGCCTTTTCTGCATAAAATCCGGTATGCTGGATCGCCCGGCGATTTTCCATCCGAGCATAGTTATAACGTTACCGGAACCAAGGCGAGTATGATGTGAGCAAAGCCTCACTTATTCCCAATCCCACAAAGAGGGGCTCCGAGGTCCCCTAGGGATGACGGCGCACAGGATCCGATCGCCAAAGATCGACCGTCCGCCAGGGGGAGAGGATACTGATCCGCATGATCATTGGGCACGCAGCGCCGCAGCAGGGCGACACCCTTTTCGTTCAAATCGCCCACTCAAATATTGGCTCCTTATTTCCGGGCGTTATCCCTCCGTCGTCGGGCGACGTTAGGTGTGCCGCTGGTCATATCAATCAGGAGACAATTGCCATAATATCTGTAGGAGAATTAGAATATGCGTAGGAAGATATTGACCAACTGTCTGGCAGGCACCGCACTCGGTTTTTTGCCGTTCACGGCAGCCCATAGCCAGAACAGCCCAGATGCGGCTGCAGAAGAAAGTCCCGTTGCCGACGGCGTTATCGTTGTCACCGCTCAGAAACGATCGGAAAGGCTTACAGATGTTCCTATGTCGGTCACTGCGATCAGCGGTGACGATCTGCTGCGCAGTGGCATCAGCGAAGCCTCGCAACTCGGGCAGGCTGTCCCCGGTTTCAGCGCGCAACAAAGTGCCTATGGTACACCAATCCTCTCGATACGCGGTATCGGCTATAATGATAATTCGGTCACCGCCGGCTCTACAGTGACCACCTATGTCGATCAGGTTGCGTTGCCCTATTCTGTCATGGCGCGTGGCGCGATCATGGATCTTGAACGGGTCGAGGTGTTGAAGGGGCCGCAAGGCACGCTGTTCGGAATGAACTCTACCGGCGGTGCCATCAATTTTGTTGCCGCACGGCCAACCAGCAATTTCGACGCTGGGATTGATCTGAGCATTGGCCGTTTCAATGAAGTCGATCTGTCAGGCTTCGTCAGCGGTCCGCTCACCGATACCCTGAACGCTCGCGCGGCATTCCAGGTCGAGCGCTCGAGTGGTTGGCAATATAGCACGACCCGCCCCGATGACCGGCTCGGCGACAAATATTTTATCAATGGACGACTGCTGCTCGATTGGCAGCCAAGCGACCGATTGACTTTCCAACTCGGCCTCAGTGCCTGGCACGACGGATCCGAAAACCAGGCGGCCCAGTTTGTCCAGTTCTCGCCAGCCGTGCCGGTTACACCTGTCACACAATATATTGCCGACGCGATGAGCGCGTCCCCTCCTGCGGGCAACAATCCCCGGGAAGCCGATTGGGACCCCAATTTTTCATTTGCTCGCGGTGATGATTTTCGTCAGATTTCCCTGCGTGCTGATTGGGAACTGGCCGACGATATCACGCTGACTTCCATTACGGCTTATTCCGACTTCCGCGGAGATTCGCCGATCGATGTCGATGGAACGGCGTTTAACGCGTTCCGCGTATCAGAGCATGAAACAAAGCTCACATCCTTCTCGCAGGAACTGCGTCTTGCGGGCGAGTCCGGCCCTATCGAATGGATGATCGGCGGCAATTATCAAGATGAAGTTGCCAATGAATCTACAAGGACGAGTGCACAAGGCACGAACAGCCAGATTGGCCCGTTCTTGTTCGCTCCACTCGCCCAGATAGCCAATCAGACGATCGATACCAGTTCGGTATTTGGCGGTATTGATTTTCATATAACGGACGAACTGACCTTACAGGGGTCTGTACGCTATGCGGCGCAGAATCGCGACTTTAACGGATGTATCGCCGATGCAGGCGTCGGACAGACGGGAGTCAGTGCAGCGGATGCGTTCAGTTTCCTCGCAACGATACTTTCCGGAAATCCGACAACGATTCCGGCCGGAGGCTGTGTAACGCTTGACGCGACGACCTTGATACCCGGACTTGCTTATTCAAGCCTTGATGAAGATAATGTCTCCTGGCGGCTTGGCGCGGACTATCGCTTCAATGCGAATGCGATGATCTATGCAAATATTACGCGCGGCTATAAATCCGGTAGCTATGCACTGGTCCCTGCAATCCTGTCGAGCCAGTTCACGCCGGTGACTCAGGAATCGGTGCTTGCCTTCGAAGCGGGCACCCGTCTTTCGACTATCGACAATAAGTTCAGCGTCGAATTTGCGGCCTTCTACAATGATTATCGGGACAAGCAGCTAAAAGGTATCGTCCTTACACCAGTGTTCGGTCCGCTGCCCCAGTTGGTCAATATTCCGAAATCCGAAGTCTATGGTTTTGAGGCTACTCTGGTCACCCGACCGTTCGAAGGACTGCGCGTAAGCACCGGTATCACCTATGTGGCATCGAAAGTTCTGGCCGATCCGGAAGCCCCTGCCATTCCCCGTGATCCGTTCGGCGGGCTCACCAGCTATGTCGATGAATCCTTTCCCAACACGCCAGACTGGCAGATCGTAAGCGATGCGGAATATGAATTTCCGGTCGGGTCCGGAGGACTGCGCGGATTCCTGGGAGGATCGCTCACCTATCGCAGCAGCAGCCCGGCGGCGTTCGGTTATGATCCGGTCTTCGTTATCCCGTCCTCTACGCTTGTCGATCTCAGAGCCGGCTTGGAGAGTGCAGACGGCCACTGGACCGCCCAGATCTGGGGCCGCAACGTCACCAACGAACATTATTGGACCAACGTGACCCATCTAACGGATTATGTCGCGCGCCTTGCTGGCAAGCCAGCGACCTATGGCATCTCATTCGGCTATCGCTACTAGACCAACTGGACAGTTGTCTCTCCAGAGGTGGGGCTGGTTGAATTGCTGAATGGACCTAGCCTTCATTTTACGTGATGCAGACTAGCCCGCCGCCAGGCCAATCTCCTGCGTCTCGGTATCGGGGTGGTGTTTGCAGGAATATGTTTGCGGCAGCGCTGTCCGGAAGACGTTTGATACATGGCTGCACCGGCTGGAAAACCGGTGCGGTCATTTCGTCACTGGATGTCGTGCGAAAACCGCGTTCATGTGACAGTGTCTTCAATATTATTGTTTAGGGGTCAGGAAAAGGGATAAAACCATTTCTACGTGCTTTTCAACAAAGTCTTCGTCGAACGGGTTTTCCTTGGCCATGAACTCATATTCCTCTGCCAAGGTAAAGACCGAGGTTGCCGCTCCAATGAATAAATATCGCAAATGCATGAGGTTTCCAGAACGGAGCATTCCGGACTTTTGGGCCTTCTCCAGAAGCATTAGGTCAAGAGAAATCCCTGGAGAAAGATGGTTTTTTATGAGCCATTCCAGCCGCTTTTTTCCACTTTCGTTGGCCTGCACCATGAAGCGATGAAGCTGAGGCGTTTTCGCACTGAACAAGATGAACTCTCGCAACATCAGCCGAAGCACGGTTGGCTCATCAACTCCATCCAACCCGCGATATCGTTCGCGCTGTTGACTAACGTAATCACCAAAAACCTGTTTGGCAGTAGCCTGCCAAAGCAGTTCCTTGTTACCAAAATGATGACCGATGAGCCGGTGGTTTACATCCGCTCTTTCTGCGATCTCGCGTGTACTGGCTCCATCAAACCCCTTGTTTGAAAATTCTATCAATGCGGCATTGAGAATCGCGTTCTTTGTTTCAATCGCACGGCTTTGTTCTTTACGCTTCCTACGTTTGGTGCCCTTTGCTTGCTCCAAAGCTTCGGAGTCTTGATTTGTGGTATTTACAGTTTTCATGCGTATTCATCGAACTCGCGAGGATGTAAAATATAAGCAGACACCGTCATAGTGCAAACAGCCGTGCGAAGGCAAGGCAGCAGCTTTTGAACAATAGTGGACCATGCACATAATCTCAGAACTTTTCCTAAAGACATTGGCGATTTAATCCGGGATTCCCTTGAGCATTCTAGTATTTTTAAGCCAGGTGATTATTGTTTCTATTGTAAAGTTCAACTGATCTCTTTGGCCAATATAGTAATGATTTGCTCCGGAAATTATGTGCTTTTCCTTTGGTCCACCGAGGCTTTGAAAAATGGTATCGGTATGGGACGGAGGGCAACAGTCATCGGCAGCATTGGCAATCACGATAGCCGGAACGGTGACTCCCGGCCCCTGCAATGCTGTATTGGCCTTGGATTCGTCGATACTCCATTGGGACAACCAGCTTCGCAACGTTGCGAAACGCGCAAGACCAATGGGACCGTTATTTACGACAGCCGGTACGCCTAGATAGCATTGGCCAGCTATCCTTTCATTGGGATCAATCGAAGGATCAAGCCAGCGCGGGTCAGCCATGGTGCCATGGGTGACAAAGCAGCGCTCCTGATCCGGCCCGCCATTTTTTTTGAGACGTTCCAGGGTCTCGAAAGCCCATGTCGTTATCCTGCGGTTTCGCGCAACTTGTTCATTCCTGTATTCTTCAACGAAACCCGCTTCATAGGGTGCCCTGGGCCCATTTTTCTCGTCATAAATGTCAAACTTGGGATCCTTGTCATCAGGGTTCAGTTCGTTTCTGATCGATGCATCCATTGATTCCGTCATGATCCGGGCACGGGCCGAATGGGCCGCCATTTGCATGATTGCATCGGCGGGCTGAAGCCCCGACAAGTCAACAGGCTCGCCGGAAGGTGTGGCTATGACCGTGGGGTTCTCTGCCTGGGCCTGATAGTAAACCGATAGCGATGCACCCCCGCTCCAGCCTGCAAGAACGACGTTCTTGTAACCCAGTCGCTCGCGGGCATATTTGATATAATGGCCGAGATCGACAAGGACCTTTTCCATGATCAGCGCGCTGTCATTGTGCGGGTATCGGCTGCCGCAGCAGAGGACTGGTACGCCGATCCTCGCCAGTTCGCGCGGCAAGGGCAGGGTGTCGAGCGTGGCAGTCGGATGCATGAATACCAGAATAGTGTCGTTGGTGGCATCAGGCCGACGCATGTGCATGCCCTGAAGAACGATATTGGCAACTCCGCCTCCATACGTATCGCGTGATTGGTTCTCTTCTTTGAACGCGATAAGAATAGGGCTGGTCGTGAATTTCTTTTTGTTGTCAGTCATGGATCATTATCCTTGCAGTTAAATTTTGTTCGATTGGCGCATTCGCATCGTCAACCCGCGTTCATGCCCCCCCTGATGCCTTGCTCAGAATGAAACCGGCGTCCGGCGCGACCGGGTCCAGATCAAGCGCCCGTAGCATCGATTTCGTAGTGCAGGCTGCCGCTGAGGTTACCGGCATACCGATCTTGTCTTCGACCACCTGAATTGCCTCCAGCGAGGGCATTTGAACGCAGGCGGACAATACGACTAGATCGGCTCCCTCTGTGTTAAGCCGGTCAACATCATTTATCAGCGCCATCGGATCGCGTTGTCCCACCTCCAAATTATCGCTAATCGACAATGCGATTGAATCAATGACATTGATGCCTTGATCCTTGATATAATCGACGACCAACGCAGTCAGTGGCGGCATGTATGGTGTCACGATGGAAACGGAGCGGATTCCGGCAAGTTGAAGTTCCTCTACCAGCGCGCCTGCCGAAGTTACAACCGGTGCCGCGTGACCTTCTTCCTTCATTCGAGATTCAAGCGTATTTTTACTCGTTGCATGATAGCCGCGACCCATGCTCATGATCGCAACGAGGCAAGCATATCCTACAACATCGACGGCTGCGTCAGCCAGTTCTGAGGCACAGCGCAGACTGTCGCCGTCCATCGCTTCAAGCTCTTCCTTGGTTACTTTCTTCATGCGCATTCGACTGGAGTGAAAAGTGAAACGTTCATCGGGGTGCGTTTTTTCGCGTGCCCGGAGTATTTTTGGAATCTCCGTCTCCATTGTCGTATTGGAGCTTGGTACGATTTGGCCAATTCGCTTCATAAAGTCCTCGAAAAATTTGAGATGAATTCAACGTCGGAAAATCGGCTATTCTCGGTTTGGTCCAGCGAGAATATTGACGAAACATACCGATCCGATCCCGACCATGTGGGCCAGGCCAAGATTGGCATCGGGTTGCTGCCTTTCACCCGCTTCGCCGCGTAATTGCTGTGTTATTTCACAGATTTGGCCGACGCCGGTGGGGCCGATTGGATGACCCATTGCGAGCAGGCCGCCGGAAGGATTCACCGCTAGCCTGCCGCCGATGTCAAATTCGCCGTTGGCAAGCTGCTCGGCGCCCTTGCCGACCGGACAGACTCCGAGCGCCTCAACATACAATAATTCTTCGATCGAAAAACCGTCGTGAAATTCGACGACGTCCAGATCATTCGGTAGGATACCCGCTTCTTTGCAACTCATAGCCAGCGTTTCGCGCGTCAATTCTGTATCAGGGTCGGCTCCAGCCCCATAAGGTTTCTCGGAGCGTGAAGTGGACGATAGAAATTTGACGCATCGCGACCGATCGATTCCGAGTTCGTCAATGGAATCCTCAGACGCTATGATTACGGCGGCGGCTCCTTCGCCGATTGGGCAGCATTGCAGTTGAGTCAGCGTTCCCGCGATCGGGGACCCGGCCATAATTTCTTCCAGCGAAAACCCGTTTTGTCGGTGTGCGTATGGATTTTTGGCACCATTGCGATAGTTTTTGACCGCCACATTAGCGACCTGCTCGGCTGTCACATTATGCAGATTCATATACTCGTGCGCGAGCAGTGCGAAATGTGTGAACGGTGAGATATATTCATTGACCAGGTCGGGTACGCCGGCCTTTTCATGTGCCAGCCTTACTTTTCCGGGCTTGTCGATCCCGACCGCGAGCGCAACATCGCAAACCCCGCTCGCCACCTCCAAAACCGCTTGCCTTACCGCAGTCGAACCCGAGGAAGAGGCATTTTCCACCTGTGCAATGGGTTCTCCCGTCGCCCCGAGATGCCGCAACATGGCGCGACTGGGTGCCATGCCCAAAAATGTAGTTCCTGTATAAGTGGATTCCACCGAAGAGAATGAAATTCCCGCATCACTCAAAGCGTTGCGGATCGCTGTCAGTCCGAGCTCGACATATGTCTTTTCACTCGCGCGCTGATATCGATGGAGGCCGATACCGACGACATAAACAGGTCGGAAATCGCCAAGCGTCTTGCGGGTCATGCGGCCTCTCCCAGCTCGAAGCGAAGTTCACTTGCTTTGCTTTCGGAGCCGTCAGGAGAAACCACCTCGACAGCCTCCACGCGTGCTCCAATCTCCAGGCCTTCGTCCGTTGGCTCTTTCATGAGAGCCCGAATAACAGGGCCGTCATCAAGCGCGATTGATGCTACCGTATAAGGCACTGCAATATCGCGCTGATTGGCGTGATGGGTGGTAACAAAAGCAGTCAATCGACCACGCCCCGTCAGAGGCATTGCGTCTAGCTGATCCGCGGCGGCTCCGCAGCCCTCGCATCCATATTGATTCGGCGGAAATGACACACGTCCGCAGTCCAGGCAAATTTGTCCATTCAACGAGGGTGGGTGGGTATTGGTATTAAACAGTCTCATTCATGGAGCCTTCCAATCGAATATAAATATGTGTTGACTTGAATAATATGTTTCATATAAATTCCACAGTCAAGGAAATTAATGGAGGGGCTTTTGGAGCAAGACGGGCCGATACAGATCGTCCGAGACGGACCGATTGGGACAATCATTCTCAATCGACCCGGTCAGGCAAATACGATTACTTTGCAGTTGACTGTCGACATGAACGACGCGCTCGAATCATTGGATAATGATGAGGACATTGGCTGCATCCTGATTACAGGTGCAGGGGAAAAGCACTTTTGCGGGGGAGCGGATCTTCGGAAAATCGAGGAAATGATAACCGATGAAGGCGTGACGGGGGACCCGCGTCGAAATTTCATCAGGCATATTGAAGAAGTATCAAAACCTGTCATCGCGGTTATAAACGGTGCTGCGATGGGTGGAGGGTGCGAGATCGCACTTGCATGCGATTATCGTATTATTGTCGATGACGCAAAAATCGGCCTGCCGGAAATACGCTTCGGCGCCCTTCCTGGAGCGGGCGGAACGCAGCGCCTTCCCCGTCTCATCGGCCTGGCGAAAGCGAAAGAAATGATTTTTGTGGGCCAACCGCTGTCGGCCGATGAGGCCCAGCGTATCGGATTGGTGACCGCTATTGCTTCGAGAAATGAGCTTCAGAACGTCGCCCGCAAACTGGCCAGCCAACTTGTCGACAAAGCGCCATATGCACTCGCAGCAGCAAAAAATCTGCTTAATCAATCTCTGGACTTGAGTTTGGATGAGGGGCTTGCGCTCGAACGACGTCTCGTAAATGGCATGGGTTCGGAGGCAGAACGCCGTGCGTTCCGCGAGAAATCGGCTGCAGAAAATCAAGTTTATGCCGGAATTTTTTCCAATAATAATGGCGATTCGAATTGAGAGGATGGAAATGACCAAACAGTTTTTAGATCTTGGGGGGCGTGTCTGTCTCGTCACTGGCGCAGGCCAAGGTATAGGGCGGCAAGTGGCCCTTCACTTCGCGCAATCCGGGGCGGAAGCGGTTGTCGTCAACGACTTCTACTCAGACCGAGCCGAAAGCGTGGCACAAGAAGTTAGAGAACATGGTTGCGGCGCATATGCGATTGCAGCCGACGTTACTGATCGGGCGGCGGTTCAGGAAATGATTGCGACCGCCTCGAAGGAAGTGGGCTCGATTGGCGTGCTTGTAAACAACGCCGGTAATTTGGGTGCCGAGCCCGAAAAGGTCGAGATGGCACCCTTTTGGGAAACGTCGACGGAAACTTGGGACGCCTATCTGGCGGTCAATCTTTATGGGGTCCTCAACTGCACGAGCGCGGTTATTCCCGAAATGATCGAGCAAAAGTCCGGCAGGGTCATCACCATCGTCTCTGATGCGGGGCGAGTTGGCGAGCCGGGATTGGAAATATATTCTGCCGCGAAGGCCGGAGCAGCCGGCTTTGCGCGCGCCGCGGCCAAGTCGCTGGGTCGCCACGGCGTAACCGTAAACAATATATCGATCGGTACGACCCGGACGCCCGGTGTGGCCGACGTCACCGAAAATCCCGAGCGAGCCAAACGTATGTTGAGCAATTACGTGATCCGGCGGTTTGGCGAACCTGAGGATATTGCGGGAATGGCTCTTTTTCTCGCTTCCGATGCTGCAGAATGGATCACGGGGCAAACCTATCCGGTCAATGGCGGATATTCTTTCAGCATATAAAAACAGCTGCTCAGCAGCGACAGAGTAGAGGTGTGAGGATGGAAAAGGCGGATTTTTATAAGGACGTGCGAGCAGATTGTGCCGGACCTTGCGAAGGGCTCGTTGTGATCGAAATGACAACTTCTTGGGCGGGTCCCATGGCCGGTTGCATCCTGGCTGATTTCGGGGCGCAGGTTATCAAGGTCGAGCATCCTGGAGGAGAAGTCATGCGGCGACAGCCGATTGGCATTCCCGGATCCGACTTGATGATCCTGCATGAAACGGTGAACCGCAACAAGCACAGCGTCTCGCTCGATTTGCACGACGCCGGCGATCGAGAAGAATTTTTGAAACTGTGTGCTTCTGCCGACATTGTAATCGAAAATTTCCGCCCAGGTACTTTGGAATCATGGGGCATGGGCTACAAAGATATCGCGGAAATAAAACCAGATATCATCTATGTTTCGATCAGTGGGTTTGGTCAGTTCGGAGAGCTTTCCGACCGGGCTTGTTATGATCCTATTGCGCAAAATTATTGTGGCTGGACCTCTATAGCAGGAGGCCCGGACCAGCCTCCGATGAAGGCTCCGACGTTTCTCGGCGATGACCTTGCCGGGCTTCACGGTGCGCTCGGTGCATTGGCTGCGCTGCGTCATCGGGAACGAACCGGCGAAGGGCAGCATGTCGACGTTTCGCTAATTGATTCTCTGCTTTCCGCCAGCAACGGCAATCTGACCGCAGGGGCATATGGCATCAAGATTCCCAAGACGGGTAACGAGCATCAATCGGCCATGCCTTCAAACGTATTCGAATGCAAAGATGGATCCGCCTATATTGCGACCCTCCTGGATTCTCACTGGGATTCAATGGCAGCGCTGATTGGCCGGCCAGATCTCGAAGGTCTGAAACTTGCTCAACGACTAGAACGCCGGGTGGAGCTCAACAAAATTCTCGCGGACTGGTGCATACGCCAGCCGGTGGATTTCGTGGTTGAGGCATTTGCATCAAAAGGCCTTGCCGTCACGCGAGTGAATAGCTTCGCTGAGGTCGCTCGGGAAGAGCATATCGCGTCGCGCGACATGCTCCAATCCGTCCGTCTGTCTGATGGCGTCGACGCTCCTTTAACCGGACCCGCCGTTAAATTTTCGAGGACTCCGACCAGTATCAGAAGTGCTGCTCCAGCTATCGGGCAGCATAACTCTAAGTATATTAAAGATAAATAGAAATATAAATTTTGTACGAGAAATTTTTGAAATAAATAAGAATGTTAAGTGGGAGAGATATTATGAATAACAGTAAATTACATATTATTAGAGGAGTAATGCTTGCATCTTCGTCATTCCTAGTCTTCGGTTATTCAACGACGGCTCTTGCTGAAGATGTTAAGGAAGGAGAGGTACAAGAATCAGGTGATAATCAGACTCAAGGGAGTGTGGCACTCGACGAGATTGTGGTGACCGCTCGGAGGACGGAAGAGAACCTTCTTGAGGTCCCCATTTCAATTTCGGTCGTGTCAGGCGAGAGCTTGGAAAGGGTCGGTATCCAGCAGCTTGGTGAAGCTGTGCAGACCATCCCGGGTGTTTCGGTTACGCCGACTCCTGTTGGCGATTTGCTCTTCATTCGCGGCATTGGTTCTGGCGAAAACCAAGGGTTTGAGATGTCGGTCGGAACTTTTGTGGACGGCCTTCACTTTGGCCGAGGGCGTTCATCCCGCCATGCATTTCTGGACGTCGACCGCATTGAAGTGCTCAGGGGCCCACAGCCAGTATTTTTCGGGAAGAATACGATTGGCGGCGCATTGAATATCACGACGCGGCGGCCTACCGACACCTTTGAAGCCTCGGTAGAGGAATATATAGAGCCTGAATTTTCGACGTTCCGAACGACCGGAATTCTCTCCGGCCCGTTGAGCGACACTCTAAGAGGCAGAGTGGTTTTCCGTCATTATACTTCGGACGGCTATATCCGAAATGCCTTTCTCGATACCGATGAACCTGCCCGCGACGAATGGGTCGGACGCGCAACTTTGGAATGGGACGCTGCAGACAATTTAACCTTTTTGCTGAAAGGTGAATATGGCGAGTCTGACATGGAAGGCGGCCGGGCGCAGATAACCAGAGCGTCTCCCACTCTTCAGGCGCTCATCGCTCCGATTGATCCCAATGCAGAGTTCGAGCTCAACTATACAAAATCCGGTCCCGGCGTCTCGCCGAATTTCAATCGTGAATTCGACAACAGCAGAACCTACAATGCCAGTCTCTCAGCCGAATGGGACACAGGCCCGGTGCTGATTTCGAGCCTCACAGGTTTCACCGGATACAGCACCGATTACGCGTTTGATTCCGATTTCACGCCCCTCGATTTTCTGCATCAGGTTTGGCGTCAGGAGCATGAAACATGGTCTCAAGAGATTCGTTTCGCTTCGACCAACCCCGGCTTCTTCGAATACCAGGCAGGGGTGTATTTCTCTAACGAGCAACTCGATAGTTACAAAACTGCTTTTATTGACTTTTCACCCACGCCAGCCCCCTTCTTGGGAAGTGGAAACAGGCTCCATACATATGAGCAGGAGACTGAAACCTGGTCCGTGTTTGCCGAAGGCACCTTCAATATTGCAGAAGATTTGAGTTTCATCGTTGGGTACCGATATACTGACGAGACCAAAACATTAGACAAAACTTTCAATTTTGCGGATCTGGGTTCAACCGTTCCGAACGCTGGCAATCCAGTGTTTTCCGCAATCGGGCTGGGTATCCCGCACGCAATCAACGGTCTTGAGCGCAGTACCGACAACCATTCTTTAGCGCTTACCGCCCGCTACACGCCAGGCGATATGATGTTCTACGCTTCCTATACCCAGGGCTTCAAAGCCGGCGGCTTTGACGAAGGCGATACCAGTGGTGATTTGGACAGAATCATTTTCGATGATGAAAATGTAGACAGTTACGAAGTCGGCATGAGGGCGGAATTGTTGAACAGGCGCCTCCGCACGCAATTGACTGCGTTTTACAGCGAGTATGATAATCTTCAGGTCAGCATATTTGATGGAGTTGCCTCTTTGATTGTCGGCAACGCCGCCTCCGCAAGATCAATGGGAATTGAGGCCCAGGCAGAGTTTGCTGCAACGAACAATCTTACGGTTGGCTTTACAGCAAGTTTTCTTGATTCGGAATATTCTTCCTACACTGCGGGGCCATGTTCTTTTGGCCTGGGCGTTACATGTGATCTGAGCGGGAAAAACCTCCCATATGCGCCCGATTTGTCAGGCGCATTGTCAGCTCGCTGGGAAGATCAGTTCGCAAATGGTTGGACATATATTCTTGACGGACAACTATTTCACAGCTCGTCTTTCTTCACTGCAGGTGATCTCGATCCCGCCGTGGCTCAAGGCGCATTCACGAAAATCAACGCCACTCTGACTTTCCTGTCTCCGGACGAAGACTGGTCTCTTGCCTTCATCGCGCGAAACCTGACCGATAAAGTCACGGCACATTTTGGCGATGATATTCCACTGTCGAATATTCTTGGAAATAACTACCAACAATATGTTGATCCTCCTCGGACATTCGCACTCCAGGTTAGTTATCGGTTCCGGTAACGTCGAGGGGGCAGCCGACAAGCTACACATTTGTAAACCAAGAATAAAATTATAGGACACGACGTTATGACAAAACAACGGGATATGATCTCCCCGGTCCCCACCAAATCAGATTTGGTTGAGCGTGCGCGAGAGCTTGCAAAGCTGTTTGCCCAGGAAGCAGACGAGGCTGAAAATATTCGTCGGCCAACTGATCGCGCTGTCGAGGCACTCTGCAGTTCAGAGCTCTTAAAAATACTCGTACCACGCGTATATGGCGGGTTTGAATGTGATTTCGACACGTTTTTCGAAGTGGGCCTTGCCTTGAGTGAAGGAGACGCCTCACTCGCTTGGGTTTCGAATTTCTACATAGAGCATGTCTGGATTTTCTCGCTGTTCCCGAAGGAACTCCAGGACGAGGTATTTGCTGACCGAAGCTATGCCCTGGCGCCGTCCATGTTGTCCCCAAACGGAAAGGTGACGAGAGTAGACGGCGGCTATCGGTTGAACGGTCGGTGGTCCTGGAGCACCGGAATCATGCATGCAGAGTGGATTTTGCCCTCTGCAATCGTCGTGCAGGAAGACGGCAAAAAAATCCCGATGATGTTCGCCCTGCCCAGGTCTGAGGTAGAAGTGGAAGATGTCTGGTTTATCGATGGCATGCGGGGCACCGGTAGCAATGACGTTATCATTGAAGATGTGTTCGTACCAGATGGGCGGCTTGTCCCGTTTCAAGATATGGTCGAAGGAAAGGCCCCGGGAGTCAAACAGCATCCTGGTCCGCTGTACAAAACCCCAATGCTCCCAATGCTGGCTCTCGCTGCCGCAATGCCTGCTCTTGGTCAAGCAAGAGCTGCTCTGCGCATGTATAAGGAGAAGTTGGAGGAGCGGCTTGAAAATGGTGGTACACGCCGGGTCGGGTCAGCCAGCTATATGCGGCTCGCGCATGCAGAAGTTCGCGTTGAACAGACATATAGTATGTTGAGCAATCTGGTGAAGGAAGTGATGGAAATACGCGAAAAATCCACGCGCACTGATCGGACCCGCTGGGCAGTTCAGCTAGCATATGCAGTGGATCAATCCAAAAGGGTTATTGGTGATTTATGTGAAGCTGCCGGTGCATCCAGTCACTTCGAAAAAAATCGAATGGGCCGTGCTGTGCGAGACATAAATACAGTTGGTTCCCATATCGTCTTTGATCTTGATGCTCGCTTGGAGCTTCACGGTACCCAGCTGCTCGGTCAAGAAATTCCAGGAATTTTGGTGTGAGGTTTTTTGCAGAATTTTGCCTCATTGGAAGGAGATAAAGCTTGGCCGTAGTCGAATTGGAAATCCGTGATTCCATTGCTGTTGTCACGCTAAACCGTCCGGAAAAGCTGAACGCCATGGATACTGAAATGGCGGTTCGTCTTATTGATAGCTTCGAACAGATTCGAGAATCGTCAGATATTCGGGTCGCAATACTCACAGGTGCGGGGACAAACGCATTTTGCGCTGGTGGCGACCTTGGCGCAGCCATCCCCTTGCTGACGGGAGAGCGTCCCGCAACAGATCCGTTAGAAACCCGGTGGTTAAAGATCAGGGGCGACGGAGGGCCGTTCAAGACGGATATTGGCAAGCCGATGATCGCTGCCGTGAACGGACACGCGGTAGCCGGTGGCATGGAACTGGTGCTCAACACGGACATTCGTGTTTCCGTTCCCGGCGCAACCTACGGCATCCCGGAAGTCAAAGTCGGTCTTTTCCCTGGCGGCGGATCGACGGTACGCCTCAGAGAGCAGATTTCGTTCGCCCAAGCCATGAATATTCTTCTCACGGGCGATCCAATTACTGCTCAACAAGCCCTGGATTTCGGACTCATCAACTATATCGTTGAGCCTTCAGATCTGATGGATAAGGCGATGGACATCGCCAGCAAGATTGCAGCTAACGCCCCGCTCGCGGTACAAGCGGTGAGAAATTCGGTTCGCGCTTGTCAAGGCCGACCTGAAAGTGAAGCACTTGATATCGAAACGGAATATTCGCTCAAAGTGCATGATACAGCAGATGCGAAGGAGGGGCCGAAGGCTTTCCTCGAGAAAAGACGTCCAAATTTCCAAGGCCGTTAACCCCAATTGTCAAATTGAAATTCTGAGAAGGAGATGTGCGATGGAAAACCGGGTGGAAGGGCTTCATCATCTAGCAATCAGCACAACAGACATCAAAAAACAGATCGAATTTTTTACCGATAAGCTGGGTATGGAACTGATCGCTCTGTACTGGATGCACGGCGCCAAGGAGACTTGGCACGGCTTCCTGAGGATGAATGACGAAAGCTCGGTCGCCTTTGTCCAGAGCCCTAAAATCGCATCGATTCCTGCCAGCATGGGGGCTACCCACGCGGGTAACCCCACAGCGCCCAGTGCGGGTGGTACCACCCAGCATATCGCGCTCAAGGTCAAGGATATGGATGTATTGGCCGTGATGCAGCAGAGGCTGCGGTCAAAGGGTGTGCCGGTGCTCGGCCCTGTTGACCACGGTTTTTGCCAGTCGATCTATTTTGCCGGTCCTGAGGGATTGGCGTTGGAGCTTTCCTGCTCTGAAAAGCCTATCGAGCCTGAAAAATGGATTGATCCCGACGTCGTGGGTCGCGCAGGCATCAGCGCAGACGAGTTGGTACGCTATCGCAATCCTCCGCGATTTGTGCCGCCCGTCCACCCGGTCGATCAACCGGGGCCAGATGCACCAGGTCCGCATATGACCAATTATCCACCGGGGATATACGAAAAATTGATTGCGCTTTCCGATAAGGAAGTGTGGGATGCCAGCGAAAGCGCGCCGCCGGTGAAGGACGAGCTATGAAGCTACGCAAAGGCCCGCTTTCGGGTTTCACGATCATTGAATTGGCAGGACTGGGTCCGGCTCCTTTCGGTGCCATGTTGCTCGCTGACATGGGAGCGACAGTTATCCGTGTCGACCGAATAGAGGGAGGTTCAGGCATTGGGGTGAAGCCTTCGTTTGACGTATTGGCACGTAACCGCAAAAATGTTCAGCTCGATCTAAAACATCCCGAAGGAAAAAAGGTGCTTATGCGCCTGTTGGAAAATGCTGACGCCATGATTGAAGGCTTCAGGCCAGGAGTGCTCGAGCGTCTGGGTTTTTGCCCTGACGAGCTTCTGTCGCAGAACCCGAAGCTGGTTATCGGCAGAATGACAGGTTGGGGACAAGATGGCCCATTAGCCCAGCGGTCGGGCCATGATATCAACTACATCGCCTTGGCCGGAGCGCTTTTCAGCATCGGCGAGAAAGACCGCCCCCCCGTCCCCCCTCTCAATCTCGTGGGAGACTTTGGTGGCGGAGGGTTGCTGCTAGCTTTCGGGATTCTATGCGCGCTGCTTGAAGCGAAAAATTCAGGGAAGGGCCAGGTTGTTGATGCGGCCATGGTTGAAGGCGCTGCGCTCCTGACCGCGGGGATCCACGGCATGCTAGCGCAAGGTATGTTCCAGGAGAAGAGGGGCGAGACGATCCTCAACGGGGGCGCGCCTTTCTATGCCGTCTACGAATGTTCAGATGGCGAGTTTGTGACGATCGGCGCTCTCGAACCGCATTTTTTTGACGAACTGCTCAGTCGTCTCGATATTGATCCGCAGACCTATGGAAACCGCAACGACCGCGATCAGTGGCAAGCTCAGCGGGAGATGCTTGCCGACAAATTTGCGAGCAAAACCAGAGATGAATGGGCAGACGCCTTGCAGGACACAGATGTATGCTTCGCACCCGTTCTTCGAATGACGGAAGCATCATCACACCCTCACAATATGGAACGCGGCACTTTTGTTGACGTGGAGGGATTTGTCCAGCCCGCCCCAGCCCCGCGCTTCAGTCGCACCGACACGGGCGAATGCGACCGTCCATCGCCGCCGGGTGCTGATACGGAACAGATATTAGCTCATTACGGTTTTACAGCAGACGAAATCTCCGCTCTGCAAGCCGATGGGGCGGTCGCGGGAATGGGTACGAAATAAGAGCCCATCTCGGTAACCCGGTGCGCGGGCACGGATTGCGAAACGCCAATTGCCTAGGTCGCCGATTAATATGTGAGGATGACAAGCGGGAGAGAGTGTGTGACCAGCAAGCCGATGACCGATTTCCGCATCGATCCGCGGATTAAGCGAACTCTGGCTGGTTTCGAGTTACCGCCCGCTCCAAATGTCGAAAGCCGGGCCGAGCTGCTCGCCGAGTTCGAAAGCCCAGATCGAGTCGCTGAGATTGCAGCGATGAGGGCCTTTCTCAATTCCATGGATACCGAAGATATTGCACCATCGACGGGTTTGACTATCCAGAATTTTGAAGTCGTGTCGGCACCGGACAAAAACAAAATACTTATCCAGTTCATCCGTCCTGAGGGCTCGGCAGTCCTCCCCTGCGTTTATTATATTCACGGGGGTGGCATGGCTATATTTTCGTGTTTCGATGGCAATTACAGAGTCTGGGGAAGGATGCTTGCCGCGCAGAATGTTGCGGTCGCCATGGTTGATTTCCGCAATTCTCTCAGTCCCTCTTCATCGGTTGATGTGGCAGCGTTTCCCGCCAGTCTCAACGATTGCATATCGGGCCTTCGCTGGGTTCATGAAAATGCTGCATTGCTGCGCATAGATTCGAAACGCTTGATTGTGGCCGGAGAAAGCGGCGGGGGCAATCTTGCCATATCCTCGACGTTGCAACTGTGCCGTGAGGATGATGTGGACAAGATTGCCGGGCTCTATGCGATGTGCCCCTATATTTCGGGCGAGGGACCGTTGGAGGAATATCCGTCCCAGACAGAGAATGACGGAATTATGTTGAATCTCAACAATAACCGGGACTCGATGGCATATGGCATCGAGGCGTTTCGTGACTGCAATCCTTTGGCTTGGCCAAGGTTTGCAACCGGCGAGGATGTTGAGAATTTCCCGAAGACTATGATCCGAGTCCACGAATGCGATCCATTGCGTGACGAAGGCATAGCTTTTTACCGCTTGCTGGCCGCGAACGGCGTGCAAGCGACCTGCCAGCAGATCATGGGTACTGTGCATGCTATTGAGGTCTTTCCAGCCTGTTGCCCAGACTTATCGCGCGATGCCGCGAGATCGATCGCCGGTTTCGCAAAAGACAATTATCCGCCTGTTCAAACAAGCTAATCGTCTTTTTTCGATTTCTCCTTTTTTGGATGCGCGTAATAATGCGACATATCGAAGTCGGGAAATTTCAGAGCTTCGATCCTGACGCGCGCGCGATCAATTTCTTCGATAATAAGATCCTCCAGATCGTAGCGGAACGAATCCCGCAACTGGGGCTCAACGACCGTGCCTCTGCCTTCTGGATCCTCAATATACCAGTCTACCGTGCGTTGAACCGCTGTGCTGACTGGGACGGGTGTGTAATCAAGCTCGCCCAGATTAGAAGTGTCGAGGATGTGGTGCCCAACCGTAAGCGGCCAGCGGGAATAGGGCCAAGCCGGTCGGGAAAGCTCAGCAGGGACCGATACGAATTCGACAGTTTTCCCCATCGCCTCGCAGATGAGCCTGATCCATTTTCGATGGGTGAGGGGTTCCGCGTCCGCGCAATTATATATTTTTCCAGCAGATGTTTCGCGATCATCAACCGCAGCAAGCACTATGCGTGCCGCATTTTCTGCGTAGAGCGAGCTGTTGAGGAAAAAGCCGCCTTCGGGAACGATAATCTTTGTCCTGCCGTCGAGCAGCCGGCGAATGATGCTCCATTCTGTGGCGCCAGGCTGACGCGGCCCATAGACGCGGGGATAGCGCAAAATCGTTGCATCGAAGTCCCCGTGCCGGTCCGCCCATTGCAGCGCAGCATCGGTTTCAACCACCCGAGCTCCGAACTTTCCGACCGGGTCGAGAGGAACATTCGGAGGCATTGCCCTTCCTTCATCAAGATATGTGACGGCCCAATCTCGTTCAACACCGCTTTCAGAAGTTGGACGCACCGTGGCGGGTGGGTCAATCCAGTTGGGATAGAAGGTTGAAGACACGCCGATAAGATGTTCGGTATGGCCTGTCATGGCTTCAGCGACCAAACGCAGACGCCCGTATGAGGCGACCACGGTATCGAAATACCGACCGGCGACTGCTTCCTGAACAGGTTCCAAGAAATTCGGGTCTGCTGTAATTTGTTCGACCGGCTGATCAAATTCGACCGGGTGCCGGCCGGTATTCATGACAGCCACCTTGTGGCCCCTGGCCAACAGGCCGTTCACGATGATCGGCCCGGTAGGTCCGCTCCCACCGACCACTAGAATTTTTTTTACTTGAGCCACGATTATATCTCCTACTTTGCCACGATTAGTTTTGGCCGCCAGCACAACAGCGGGAGCAATCCCCGATGCCAATTATTCGAGCTTTGATCGTGTTTCGAATTTGGGAAAGCTGCTGGAGAATGCCCGCATCCACAGCCAGATCTGCTGAACCACACGAATCATATATGATATGTAACGAATAATCTATCTTTATTATATTATACAGTTTAGGAATATAAGATAGGTTCTAAAAATGGATTGAGTGATTCTTATGCAGAATGAACAAACGAGCGTCATAGAGATCGATCCGCGCGATTTTCGCCGTACATTGGGGAGCTATCCCACCGGTGTTTGCGTCGTGACCGGTTGCGACAAGACCGGTCGCCCTTCAGGCTTGGCGATCGGCAGTTTTACTTCAGTGTCCCTTTCCCCGCCACTTGTCGCTTTCTTTCCCAGCAGGACATCGTCCAGTTGGGAAAATATCAGCAAAGGCGGAGCGTTTTGCGTAAATGTCCTGGCTCATGATCAATTGGAAATTTGCAAACGCTTTGCTCAAAAAAGCAATGACAAGTTAAAAGGGGTCGCTCACCAAATAAGTGATTTCGGATTGCCGATATTGGACGATGTCATTGCCTATATAGAGTGCAAAATACACGATCAAATCATTACCGGAGACCACTTAATGGTATTGGGTAGAGTATTATCTTTAAACTTAAATCGCGATTCAAGTCCTCTGATATTCTTCAAAGGAGAATATAGGAAAATTGCCTCATATTCACCCGGTATTGGAAATATATAAAAGTAAAATACCTTCAAAAGGGCGGAGGGAATAAATGATGCGGAGCTTGAATCGTACTGCCAAGGAAAACTACAATACTACGATGATCGGAGGGTGGAGAAGACTTGTTATCCTTCTCTTCTTTATAAATGTGTTGAATTATGTTGACCGGCAGATTCCGTTCATATTGATTGAGCAAATAAAACAAGATCTGCTCCTTAGCGACGCGGAAATTGGAATAGTGAGCGGACTCACATTCACGATTGTATATTCTATTGCTTCTGTTCCTCTTGCAAATCTGTCTGACCGCTGGTCACCAAGGGGTGTATTGATGATCTCAATCGTGACCTGGTGCGGTTTAACGGCTCTATCTGGGCTAACCCGCTCGCTATGGCAGTTCGGAGCCACGAGGATTGGCGTTGCCGCGGGTGAGGCTGGATGCACTCCCACGAGCCATTCGCTTATTTCGTCCTTCGTACCACCATCCAGGCGCGCAATGGCAATCGCTGTTTTCTCACTTGGCGTTCCAATAGGCGGGATGCTGGGCTTGATCGCCGGAGGATGGTTGGGTGATGCATTTGGTTGGCGCATGACAATGGTGATTATAGGGTTACCGGGATTGCTTTTGGCCTTCGGCGTATTTGCAATAGTCCCTCGCTCAAGGAATGATCAGGATCGCGAACGTTCCCGCCTGACTTTTGCGATGTTCGGCGAAATATTTCGTTTGCGAACGATGGGCTGGATTGTTGGTGGTGTGTCGATGCAAGGCGTTGCGCTATATGCTGTTTATTCATTTGCCGCCGCCTTCCTTATGCGTTCATATGGCATTAGCATGAGCGAAGCGGGGCTGGGTCTGGGGATCGCCAATGGTGTTTCGGGGATATTTGGTCTCATCGTCGGCGGGTGGTTGGCAAGCGTAAACAATCAGCGTGCGCTTTTTTGGGCAGCAATCGGCTTTCTGGCGTCTGCGCCGCTTATATGGCTAGCCTGTGCAACCACAGAATATATGTTGGCGCTCGTATTGCTCTCAATGTTCAATTTCACTGCAACTCTTCATATGCCAACGACTTTTGGAACTGTTCAGGCTCTTGCTCCTGCAGGTAGAAAGGCTATGGCGACCAGCCTCATTATTGCCGGGATCGGTCTGATTGGCGGATCTTTGGGTCCGGTTGGCGCGGGATTGCTCAGCGATTTATTTGCGCCAGTATATGGAGAAAATGCCTTGAAAGTTGCTCTTAGTTTCAGCTGTGTGCCGGTGCTTGTTGCCGGATTTATGATTCTCAAGGCCTCCAAGCTCGTAGACGCTGATATGGTACGCGCCGCATGAGCGATGAAATTATCGTCACGAATGCGGACCGTCGGGGCGAACCATTTGCGGAAATCCGATTCAAAATTTTGAGAATGCCCATCCGGTCTTTGACCAGAGTCGGTTACCTATCAGCGATCGTCATGACTTTATCGAGACGACGTGATGGTGCTGGCCTGTTCCTTCAAGGGGTTCATAACTGATGGGTATTTCTCTTCCGGTTCTGGGAGGAAATGGAGATATCATCGGCAAAATTGGGAGATAGTATGAATAAAGGACTTTTTGATCTTTCTGGCAAAGTCGCTCTTGTTACCGGGGGCAATGGTGGTATTGGCTTGGGCATGGCTAAAGGCCTCGCCCAACATGGCGCGACAGTAATAATATGGGGAAACAAGCCTGAGAAAAACGAACGAGCTGTCGCTGAGTTGGAAGCGTTCGGCGGCGAAGTTCGGTGTGCTCAGGTAGATGTTGCCGATGTGTCGGCAATAGAAGCAGGCATCGCTGCGATCATCGAAGAATTTGGCCACATTGATCAGGCGATCGCAAATGCTGGGATAGGCATAACCCGCAAAGATATGTTTGAAATTACCCTTGAAGATTTTCAGCGCATAGAAAGTGTCAACGTCCACGGCGTATTCTTCACATTGCGAGAAGCCGCTCGCCACATGCTGAAGCGAAACGAAAAAGAAAACACGGGCGGCTCACTGGTTTCTATAGCGTCGACCTCTGCGATACATGGGGCCGCCAGGAATGAGCATTATGGTGCGAGCAAAGGAGCGGTGGTATCCCTCACGCGCGCACTTGCGGTCGAGTTGGGCCCGCACGGTGTTCGCGCAAATTGCATTCTCCCGGGCTGGACCCGTTCCGATCTTACCGAACCATTGCAGGGATGGAGTAAATTCAATTCAGATGTTATCAGTCGTGCCCCGGCCGGACGATGGGCTGAAGCGGACGATTATTCTGCAATTGCCGTATATCTTGCCAGCGATCATTCCGGGTTTCATCTCGGGGATTCGATCGTTATTGATGGTGGTTATACCGTCTATTAACGACCGATCAATGGCATTTTCATGCGTTTCTCTACAGCGGTTTTCTGTCAATTGTTGCCTCACAAAGAAGGTATCATAAAATTGGTGATCCCCAAGGGTAGTTTCGTTGGTCGCAAGCTCAACCGCGCCAATGCTATCCCGCTTGATTGGACGAGGCAGATGAAAATGTTCGGGTTCGCCTGAAAGCTCGACCCAAATCTCAATCTGCGTCTGACAACCACAAAATCGGCCTGTGAGACGGGCGGGATATATTGGCTCCATTCTGCCACCGACAAAGTGTCTCGGAACTCAAGGAGGTAAGCAACCTTCGCGTAAGCTACGGACAGATCGGATTAATCGCGTCATATCGAAATATGTGCAGAGATGCTTTTAAAGAGAAAACTCGGTGGCGCGCGACGCAGTCTGTAGCGAACGGGTCTCACATAGCACATTCCCTGTATAACAGGGATTCTACAGGGAAAATGCATTAAATAAGCGCTCCCGAGGCAGATGGCGCACCACGGTGGCTACGCGCTGTAACGCCAGTTGGAGGGACCTTGCTGATTGGGGAAATTGGCGCCTCTCTTTTCCAAGAAAGCTGGGACTCCAATACCTATCTTGACATATATCATAATGTTATCATAATATAATAACATTATGATATATAAGGGTCGGTTGGCGGTGAGCTGTGTTGATAACGGTATAGAAGCATATGGAAGTTTGTTGAAAGCTCGGAAGCTCGGAGGATTTGCAGTCTCTGTTCGGTCGTTAGAAATCCAGAATATTTATACGCTATCGCCCCCTGATGCTCGATCTTATTGCTGCAGAAGAGTTAGAAAATTTTGGAGATACATCCCTACGGGACGCTATCGACTCTTCGTCGATGCTTTTGCGCAATCGGTTAATCATCGTAACACCTTCCGGTTTACTTGTTTCGGTAGAGTGTAGGAAACAAAGTTAAAAGGAGATGCGGACGGGTAAATCTGATTTGTCGCGCCGCTTTTTCTCGATTGGGGAAAGTCATGGCTAGTAAAAAGTTCAAGGGTTTTGGCGGAATTACACTTCATGCCGATGTATTTGGTCCAGAGGAAGCGCCAACGGTGCTCATGCTTCATGGTGGTGGGCAGTCCCGCAATAGCTGGACGGCGACTGCAAAAAGCCTGTCACAGGCAGGGCGCTATGTTATCGCGCTGGATTTACGTGGCCATGGCGAAAGTGAATGGGCGAGCGATGGCCGCTATGATCTGGACGCTTTCGTGGGAGACTTGCAGGAGATATTGAGACAATTGTCTTCGCGGCCCGTCATCATTGGAGCCTCGCTGGGTGGCTGGATCGCGACCATTGTTTTGGGAGAAAGCAATACCGAATTGGCTGCCGGGCTTATTCTGGTTGATTCACCGGCAAAAATTGACCTCGATCATGCAATGCTTGTTGGCGATGAACTGAGAGCCCATGCAAATGAAGATACCGGGCGGCATCCATTTGATCCCAAATTTGTAAACGGTCTCGATCTACAAGAGGTTGAACGCCGGGTCCTGCGCGCGGCGGCCAATCTCAATCAACCCAGTTTGTTGGTGCGCGGTGCCGACAGCAAGGTCAGTACTGCGGATTCGATTGCCACTCTTGCGGCTCTGATCAAGGGCTCCGAAACTGTTGAAATCAAGGAATCCGGGCATCTCATAGCGGTTGATCAGGCCGATACATTCAACGCTGTGCTCGTTGACTTTCTAGAGCGGCGCAGTCCGCGCGAAGCTCCCGAATTTGTGGCGGGTTCCGATCCCTATACATTGCGTAATGCTCTTGGTTGTTTTGCAACGGGAGTAACCGTTGTCACAACTTCTGGCATCGATGGAGTCAATGTCGGGATGACCGCGAATAGCTTTACATCGGTTTCGCTTGATCCTCCGTTGCTTCTGGTTTGTCTGGCCAAGAATCTCAATTGTTTGCCTGTGTTTCAGGAATCGGACAGCTTTGCTGTCAATGTGCTGCACATTGGTCAGCAACAGGTGTCCAATCTGTTCGCATCAAAAAGTGGGGACCGGTTTTCCGAAACCGGTTGGGAAGTCTGGGGCCTTGGCGTCCCCATCATAGAAAATGCACTGGCCAATTTTGAATGCAAAAAATATGCGGAATATGACGGCGGTGATCATATAATCCTGGTTGGCGAGGTGGTGCGCGTCAAGTTTGAGCCCCGTCGAGATCCGTTGTTATATTTTCGCGGAAAATACCGCCGTCTCCATTTTACCTGATAAACTGTCGGCAGCCCTGTCCACGAAGAATGGGCTCATTCTTGCGTCTTCCAGCTGTCGAGAATCTGGTCGCCGCGTGCGAGCCATGCGCCGGGTTGGTCGGCCAGCCATTGCACCAGTTCCTCGAACGCATCGATCCGGTACGGCAGACCCATGATATAGGGGGTTAAATGCAGTGGTAACATCCGTCCGCCAGAGCTTTGCGCTTCCGTTGCGAGCCATTGATAGGCGTCGCGGATTTGCTGGGCATAGCTGTCCACCGATTGTTGCTGGACATTGATGATCTCTCGGTCGGATAATTCATGGTTCAGCGGAATGTTGACAATCTCCTGATCTCCAGAGCGGAACCGATAGGGCAATTCATCATTGGCCCAATCGCACATATATTCAGCGCCGGCCTCCGCCAAAAGGCGCGGGGTGTGAAAACTTTGCGAGCGGGCAATGGAATACCATCCGCGCGGACGGGTACCGGTGATACGTTCGAGCGTATCGAGGGAATTTGCGATCAAGGCGCGCTCATCATTTTCAGCCAGGTCACTGGAAATCGTGCCGTTCATATCCGTGGTATGAGCGATGATCTCGTGACCGGCTGACAAGATATCCGTGATCAGCTCGGGATAGCGTTCTGCAATGACGCTGTTGGTCGCTACCGATATTTTTGCTCCGACGCCGGCAAAGGCGTCAATCAGTCGGTAAATCCCGATCCGCGTGCCATATTCGCGTGCTGTGTAGTGGCGATAGTCGGGATAGGGAGTCTGCATATGGCCGAGTGCACGAAACGGAGTGTCAGTCGGTATCATCGGGAAATATTCCAGACTGATCACCGGCCAGATTGCTACCTGCGCTCCATCGGGCCAAGCGATCGGCTTGCGGGTAAAAATGTTGCTATAAGGGTAATAGTCATGATCCATGCCGCGACGGCGTTTGGGGTACTGGATATATTCTGGCGCAAGCGTCATGCTACATCTCCCTTCATTTGTGCGCGAAAGCTGTCGACGATGTCACCGGCCTTGGTGATCCATGCGCGGCCGTCACCAGCAATATGTTCGAGGACATTTTCAAACGCACCAATGCGATGGGGCTGGCCGATCAGATAGCTGTGCAGCGGAATGCACATAACTGTCCCGCCTGCTCCAGCGGCGGATTCGCCCTCGGCCGCCAAACGGTCATATTGTCGGATGAGCGTGTCGGCATATTCGCGCGGACTCATGTTATAGATGAAAAAGCCGTAATGGTCATTGACCTCCAGACTGTAGGGAATGGCGGTAAGTTGGCCGTTGTTGACCCTGATGTCGGTTGGCTGGTCGTCATGATAAAGATCGCAGGTATAGTCCAGGCCATATTCGGCAAGCAGGTCGAACGTGCGCGGAGTGTGGGTCAGGGCGGGAGCCAGCCAACCCCTGATCCGCTGACCGGTTGCGCGCTCCACCGTTGCGATGGAATCTTCGATAATCGCACGTTCCTGTGCTTCATCCATACCGTAAGAATATCGGGTATTGTAAATCCCGTGACTGAAAAATTCCCATCCGCGCTGGTTGGCATCCTCGACCACTTCTGGAATGTGATCGCACAAGGCGACCGACAGGCTCACCGATCCGGGGAAGCCATATTTGCTCATAACTTCTGCCATTCGCCAGTGCGACACGCGATTTGCATGATCGCGATGGCTATATCCGGTGACGTCGGGATGTGGCTTGGGCCAGCTTTTGCGGTGCGGATTGGCGGGCGGATCGAGTTCGTAAAATTCCAGATTGGGCGCGACCCATACTGCGCAGCTTTTACCCTCTGGCCATTCTATCCGGGGCCGCGGATGCGCCAGGCTGCGATAGGGAGCATAATCATAAAGGTCCGGATCGGCTTTCTGTAGCTCAGCCATTATCGTGCCTCCAACCAGTCTATGACGGTTTGCACCGGCTCTACGTCGGCATATTTTAATTGCAAATCGGTGAGATTGGCAAAGTGGTAGCTTTCATGTTTGTCGGCGCAGGTTTCAATTGGCACGATCGCGCGATAACCATAAGACAACGCATCAACCGCTGTAGCGCGAACACAACCCGAGGTAGAGCCGCCGGTAACAACAACCGTGTCGACCCGGTGAAAGTTCAAATAGCTGGCGAGCGGTGTTTCAAAAAAGGCGGACGGCATTCTTTTGGTATATTGCAAATCATCGGCATCAATTTCACAGCGCGGATCATATTGATGGCGCTCGCTACCATATTTGATGTTCTGCAATGAATCTTCGGTGTCCGTCCGTGTTCCCCAAACGCCGGCATCTCCCGCATCATTCTTATAACCGACCCGGCTCCAGATCACCGGCATCCCTTTTTCCCGGGCAAGTCGTGAGATAATGTTGGCATATTCAATCTGTTTCGGATCGGTTTGATAGGCGGTTTTGAACCGATCAATTCGGGTATAGGCCTGCTGGAAATCGACGTTGACGATGGCCAGCTTCTCGCCAAATCCGAATTTCTTGCGTGCCGGATTGGCCATGACTTCTTCAAATATTTCTCGCGCTGTGCGTCCATCTGATACCATGTGTGTGCCGACTGATGTCATTTTTGCGTACTCCTTAATTCAATATGGACCGTATGATTTCTGGACTCTGCTTCTTGCGATTTCAGGCGACCGCTCCATCCGCTTTCAGCTTGTTGATTTCGCTTTGGTCAAAACCCAAACTTGTCAGCACCGCATCGCTATGTGCTCCGATTTCGGGCATTTTTGATGGACTGCCAGGCCGTTTTCCATCCATTTCGATTGGCAGGACAGGAAGCATTGCAGTTTGCTTGTTGAGCATTTCCACTTGTTCCAGGCCGCCGCTGGCCAGGAGATGAGGATCATCAAACATGTCTTCGGGCCGCGAAATGGGTGCGAACGGAAGGCCGGTACCTTCCAGTTTTTCGATCAGTTCATCGCGCGTGTAACTGGATATCAGATCCCGGATAACCGGCATTATCCGATCGCGCGACTGCACCCGGACATTGTTTGCCCGCAACGTTTCGTCAGCCCAAAGGTCATCAAGCTCAAACAGCTTACAAAATTTCTCCCACAAGGCGTCGGTGACCACACCGATGAACACAGGGTCATCTTTGGTCTGGAACACATCATAGATGGCCCATGCCGATATCCGCGCGGGCATCGGCGCTGCGGCCTGACCCGTGACCGCCATTTGAGCCATGTGCTGGCCAATCAGATAGATGGTGGTTTCGAACAAGGATGACTGTACCTTTTGCCCACGTCCGGTGCGATGGCGTTCCTCGACTGCTGCCATGATAGCGATCACGCCAAACATCCCGCCGGTGACATCGATGACGCTCGAGCCCGCACGCAACGGTTGTCCCGGTGGTCCGGTCATATAGGCAAGACCGCCCATCATTTGTGCGACCTCATCCAGCGCCGTACGATTTTCATAAGGTCCCGGCAGGAATCCCTTTTCAGAAGCGTAGATCAGGCGGGCATTGGTCGCGGATAATGTCTCATAGTCCAGTCCCAATCTATCCATTGCTCCGGGGCGATAATTTTCGACCAGTATATCGGCCTGATCGACCAGCTTTTTCGCTATTTGAAGCCCGTCTTCATCTTTCAGGTTCAGACAGATGCTTTGTTTGTGCCGGTTATACATCGGGAAATACCCAGCGCCCGAGCCGATCAACCGCCGCGTTCTATCGCCCCCGATCGGTTCAACGCGAATAACTTCTGCGCCGAGTGAAGCGAGGATCGCTCCCACCGCAGGGCCCATCACCATATGCGTAAATTCAACGACCTTCAGGCCTGCCAACGGTTGCGGGGCACCGGTATCGGTATTTTGTGTATCGGTCATGCTGCAGCCCTCTGAAATCCCAATGGCAGTCCGGCATCGGGGGTAAATCCGTAAAGCGGTTCTCCGGGGAGCGCCTGCGCTATGTTGTCCCGGACGAGCAGCAATTTGGCCAGATCAATGCCCGTATCAATGCCCATCGCCTCCAGCATGAACACCAGATCTTCGGTGACGATATTGCCCGAAGCGCCGGGTGCGAACGGACAACCGCCCAGTCCCCCAAGGGACGCGTCAAACGTTCCGATGCCCTCCTCCAGCCCGGCCACGACATTGGCGAGCCCGAGTCCGCGGGTATTGTGCAAGTGCAGCGTATCGAGCGTGTCTTCTCCAACCGCAGCCTTGACCTTGCGAACCAACCGTCGGACTTGTGCCGGATTGGCATAGCCCGTGGTGTCGGAAAGTCCGACCGCATCGACACCGGCCTCCATGCAAGCGACCGCCGACCGGACAACCACATTCTCACTCACCGGCCCTTCGATGGTGCAGCCAAAAGCCGTTGCAAGACCAATTTCAAAGACTGGACGGGTCTCGAACGGAATATCGGCCAGCATCGCCACGACATTGCGAATTTCTGCCAGCACGGCTGGATGATCCTTTCGCACATTCTTGATGCTGTGAGTTTCCGACATGGAGAAGGGCATCGACATTGCATCGACACCGGCGGCAAGCGCCCGTTCAGCACCCTTAAAATTTGGGACGAGTGCCACAACGCGTAATCCCGGCAAGGCTTTTGCAAATTCGACAAGCTCGGCAGTATCGGCCATCTGCGGCAACAGGCCGGGTGGGACAAAACTACCCACTTCAATCTCGGTAACACCAGCTTCGGCTTCGGCCCTGATCCATGCCTTCTTTGCTTCCAAGGGCATAATGCGATCGACACTTTGTAATCCATCGCGCGGGCCGACTTCGCTAATCTGGACGCGTTTGCTCATGCGCTATCTCCGCTCAATTGTTTCTAAATAGATCCAGGGGCGTTGCGACTTGTCATTCGCCTGCCATTTCGCGATCGCATCGGCCGATTTCAAACTCAGGTCGATGGAATCAAGCCCTTCCAAAAGCATCGTCTTGGACTCTTCGCCCAGATCGAAGTGCCAGGGTGGCTTGCCCGCGACGCTGATTGTCTGGTTGGGCAGATCGACCCGAACCGGCGCATCGGCTTGGCAGATTTCCTCGATCGATTGTTCGCCGATGACTGCGGGCAATATGCCGCTGCGAATGCAATTGCCGGCGAATATAGGAGCAAAGCTTGGTGCGATGATGCAGCGGAAGCCATATTCCGCCATCGCCCATACGGCATGTTCGCGGCTGGACCCGCAACCGAAATTGCGGCCGCCCAGCAGGATTGATGCACCATCATAAGCGGGATCGTTCAACACAAAGTCGGGGTTCGGCACGCGCCCGCCAATTTGGGTATAGCGCCAGCCCGCAAACAGACCTTCGGCAAAACCGGTCTTGCCAGTGCTCTTCATCTCGCGGGATGGAATGATCGCATCGGTATCAATATTGTCGCGGATCAGCGGCACCGCTTTTGAGGTCAATATGACAAATGGTTCAGCCATCATGCCAGCTCCCGCACATCAGCGATTGCGCCTGCAAGCGCGCTGGCCGCGACGGTCTCGGGACTGGCAATGTGGGTTTTGACATTGGGCCCCTGGCGGCTTTCAAAATTGCGGTTGGTTGATGAAATGACCCGTGACCCTGCTTCGAAACTCTCGCCGCCTGCAAAGAAACACATGGAACAGCCAGATTCCCGCCACTCAAAGCCGGCATCCAGAAAAATCTGATGCAATCCTTCGGCCTCGGCCGCGCGTTTTACCGCCGATGAGCCGGGCACGCAGATTGCTTTGACATGATTTGCGATATGGCGCCCCTTTAGCAATGCTGCGGATCGGCGCAGATCCGATAATCGCGCGTTGGTGCAGCTGCCGATAAAGGCGGCATCAATTTTTATTCCCTTGATGGATTTTCCAGCCTGTAAATCCATGTAAGTCAGCGGGGCAACGGCCGCATCATCGGGAATATTCCCGCCGACAGCTATCGCGGCCTCGGGGCTGGTTCCCCAAGTGACCATCGGTTCGATGGCGGTTGCATCAATTTCGATTTCGCTGTCAAACAGGGCATCATCGTCGCTGCGCAGCGTCCGCCAATGAGCAACGGCCCTGTCCCATTGGGGCCCCTGGGGGGCATATCGCCGTCCTTCCAGATAGGCGAATGTCTCGTCATCGGGTGCGATAAAGCCCGCCATTGCGGAAAATTCGGTTGCCATGTTGCACAATGTCATGCGCCCTTCCATGTCGAGCGCGGTGACGGCATCGCCGGCAAATTCAATCGCATGGCCCTTGCCACCGGCCGCACTATTTTGCGCGATCAAATGCAGGATCATGTCTTTCGGCGTTACTCCTTGGGCAACCAATCCGCTAAAGGTCACCCGCATCGCTTTGGGTCTTTGCATCCGAAGGGTCCCGGTTGCCATCGCATGTTCTGCCTCGGATGATCCGATTCCCCAGGCGAGCGAACCAAAGGCGCCCTGAGTGCAGGTGTGGCTATCGGGCGCAATCAGGGTGGTGCCGGGCAGCACAATGCCAAGTTCAGGCGAGATAACATGTGCAATCCCCTGATCGGGATCATTCACATCGAACAACCTTATCCCCGCCGAGCGGGCGACCGCGCGAGTCTCTGTGATAAAAGCCTGGCCACCGGGCATCAATGTCTGATCGGTTCGCCCGGGTCGCGTATCGACTATATGATCTGTTACCGCAAATATCCGTGCAGGGTCATTCACGGAACGGCCTGCCTGAGATAAGGCGTTGAGCGCTGCAGCGCCGGTGCGTTCATGCAGAAATATCCGGTCAATCGCCAGCAAAGCCCCGCCATCCGCTAATGGCGCGACAATGTGCATATCCCACAATTTGGCTAGAAGGGTGCTCAAAATAGACTCCAGCTTTAATGACGATGAACCGAGCTTTCGTTTTGGCAGCAAGGACAAGGCTCGGCTTTGAAAAGCGAAGGCCCGTTTTACGAAAACCGGTAATCAATCAATTGTCCCCGTTTACCAGAAGCTGGTCCAGCGCATCTTGTCTTTCAGATATTTCGCGGCCTCGACTTTGGTTTCGGGAACGTGTTCCAGCCATAAATTCGGATCATAGCGTTCAACATATTGATCGAACACTGGCTGATACAGACGAAGATGGAAGTCCGGTGTCCGATGGCCTTTGCGGTGTTTAGCCAAATCCAGGACGGCGCGCCTTTTGGTTTCCAGATGTCCTGCCTCCGCCATAACGACGCCGCGGGGGCCAAAAATTGCCGACCGGCCAACCCAGTCATTTTTGGCTGCCTGCTCCACAAAATAATGTTCATTTGGTTGCATTACATCGACGCAATTGTTCACTATCGTTACAAAAACGTCATTATGATAAGCGGTAAGGCGCATGTCATGCCATTCGCACCCGCCTGTTGCCGTCCGTAAGATCAGTTCGGCCCCCTTCAATGCCATGCACCGGAAGAGCTCCGGCTCGAATTGCACCGATGACATTGAAATATTGCCGATACTGGTCCGTTCCACCGGAACCACAGCATCGATGCCATACATTTCCACATAGCGATCATAGACATCGTAAATAGTAGTCGTGAACTGCTCGACACCGGGAAACATGCCGCGCATGTTTCGCTGTTTCCAATGGCGAGCGATCAGCTTCCCGTCCGGGCCAATCAAGAGTTGCGTGTTCATGGTGTGGCCAGGCCAATCATCATCCAGCATTTGGCAGCCCAACGCGATAAAACAATTATATTGCTTTGCCTTTTTGCCGATCGCTTCGATTTCCGGTCCGTCGGGATGTCGGGAAACACGCAGATATTGCTGCAAATTCCAAGGCGCAAATCCGTGAAGAGGGAATTCATGGAAGCACAACAAATCGCAGCGTCCCCCGGTATTCTGAGCCTTGTCGATTGCGTTGAGCAAATAGGCCAGATTGGCGGCGATTCCAGGTTCGGGATTGTCCCCATCAACGCCTCTAACGGGCGTCTGGACGATCCCTACGGAGATCTGGTCGCTCCGTAACTCAGCGGTTTCATAGGTTCCATCGTTGCGTACCATCTGCGGGATGCTGGGTTCACTAGACAATTTATTATTCTCCATCACTCTAGATTATTGCTTGGGATTGTCTCATATTTCCGGTGCCTCTAATGTGACTATTGCATTGCTGCATTATTTGCAATAACATTATGATAATATGATGTTCTGAGTAAGCCGGATTTCGATTGCGCTTGGTCAGAAGAAGCAAAAGAAAATCTGATCTTCAAGGTAAGGTGCTGACCCATGCAATTTCGAATTAAGTCTATCTTTGCGGCCGCCCTAATCGCTTGCCTTGCGGCATGTGGCGGTTCCAATTCCGGAGGCGCGGACGATAATATTCTGCGCCGTGGTACTGCCAGCGAGCCTGCCTCTCTGGATCCGCAAATTGCTAACGGGCAGTCGGCATCGGCCATCATCAACGATCTATTTGTCGGTTTAATGGCCTCTGATGCCAACGGTAAGACGGTTAGCGGCATCGCAAAAAGCTATTCGATTTCCGAAGATGGGAGATCATATATATTTAAACTACATCCAGACCTTAAATGGTCTGACGGGGAGCCTTTGACATCATCCGATATCGTCTGGTCCTTCCAGCGATTGATGAGTCCGGAAACGGGAGCCCGCTACGCATCCAATCTTTATGTCCTGAAGAACGGTCGTCTGGTCAATACCGGTAAAATGCCAGTCGAATCACTTGGTGTTACAGCGCCGGACCCGCAAACGGTTGTCTTCGAACTGGAGCGTCGTGTACCTTATTTCCCCCGGATACTGCTGAGCAATGCCACTGCGCCCTTGCCGCAGCATGTCGTTTCCAAATATGGCCGGGACTGGACAAAGCCGGGTAATATCGTGTCGAATGGTGCCTTTGTGTTAAAGGAATGGGTTCCGAACACGCGAATTCTGATGACAAAAAATGATCTTTTTTATGATGCGGAAAACGTAAAGCTGGCCGGTGTCGAATATTTTCCGACAGACAATACCGGTACTTTGGTGAAGCGCTATCGTGCCGGTGAACTCGATATTGTCCTCAATTTTCCACCCGAACAGCTAGAATTGTTGAAACGGTCATTTGGTGAAGAAGTCCACAGCACGACGAACTATGGACTGAACTATTATCTGTTCAACAACAAAAAACCTCCATTTGATGATGTCCGGGTTCGCAAGGCCTTGTCCATTGCTGTGGATCGAAAAGGGATTGTCGACAAAATATTGTCCGGAGAGGCAGAGCCTGCCTGGACAATGGTGCCCAGCGATATTTCGGATTATAAGCGCATTGTCTCGCCCGACGCTTCACGGAGCCAGGCGGACAGGGAAAGAGAAGCAAAAGCGCTCCTAGCGGAAGCCGGCTTCAATGCGACCAACCCTCTGCAGGTAGATATCCGCTATGATACCAAGGAAGAAAGTCGTCAAATTGCCATCGCGATAGCATCAATGTGGAAGGCCATCGGAGTTGAAGCCGAACTTTCAGCGTCTGACTTCAGGGGAATTACCAGCGATTCCCGCAGTGGTAATTTTGATGTCATTCGCTATCAGTGGTTTGCTCCCTATGATGATCCTTCGACATTCTTGAGCCTCTTGTCAGGGCGTTCTGCGACAAATTTGTCCGGCTATAACTCGTCTGCCTATGATGCGCTGCTTGCCAGTGCTGATGACATTGTCGAAGTTGAAACAAGAATGGAGCAATTGGCGCGCGCTGAGCATGCCGCGATGAAAGAATATCCCGTCCTGCCGATATATTTTTCGACGGCCAGACGCTTGGTATCGAGCAAAGTGGTCGGCTGGTCTGACTTTCCCGGCGGGAATGTGCAATCTCGTTTCCTCTCGTTAAAATAGGCGCTGTTCTGCAATGCTTTGAATCTCGAGATCCCAGCAATGCGAATTTTGAACCAGTCGGCGGAATACCCACCCTACCGTGAATTGGGTGAATGTGGGATCGCCGACCGGATCTATGCAGACCTTATGAGATGCTTTCGAGATTAGGTGAGCTTTCCATATCAAGATAGGCGTGATGCGCGTAACGGTCACCGCGATAATATGCTGATAGCAACTCAACTGGCCGAGAATCTTTGCCGATTATTTGCAGCCGAAGATAAATGAGCGGTGCACCGGCAGTTACACCCAATAGCTGGGCCATCCGTGCGTCGGCTAATGTTGCACCAATGAGCTGGTGCGCCCCCTGCAACTGAATGCCTTTGGAAATGAGCAGGCTGGGCAGCGCAGTGCCTTTAATATCATCACATGAAACATCAAATCCGAGATATTTGGGAATAAAAATTTCCGCAAAGCCAATGGCTTCGCTATCGCGAATGCGCTTGTATGAAATATGGATGATTTCATCCTCGGCATCAATATCCAGATCTTTGGCCAGTTCCGCCGCCTGACGTGATCCGATCTCGAGATCTTCCAGAGTTGTCCGTTTTGCGAGTCGTTCCAGATTTTGCATCAGCTCGCCAAAGTTTCCACGATCAGGCGATTTTTTCACACCTGATTGTAATACGAATGTTCCTCGACCTTGAATGCGTTCCACAACATTTTGACGTTCCAGCATTTCAATCGCTGCCCGCACCGTAATTCGGGATACATCGAACAGCCGGCACAATTCTGTTTCTGAAGGCAGTTTTTCGCCGATCGGATAGACGCCTCGTGAAATCCAGTCATTCACTGCTGCGTAAACTTGAACATATCGAGGAGACAATTGCTTGTCGCTCGAATCATTGTTGAGTTTGAATGGTTCTTTTTTCACATCTACTCCCGCCATTTTTTGGACCTCTACATACACTGTTGGAACACAAAATAAATAATGTTATAAGGTCATAACATTTAGGGAGTCAGCGCTTTGGATAAATTATCAGCCGTCCACCGTTCCTTGGAGGAATTCTCTGGCCAGGGACCACAGTTTTTTGAAGATGTACATACCGACATGTTGCTTTCCATCATTCTCGGCTTGTGTGGGGAGGTCGCGGTCGAGCACCAGCGCAATCATGTTTTGACTGAAGTACTGAAAGACAAGGGATTATTGGAGGAATGCGAGCTCGAGGCAAAGGCTCACGACACTCAATCTTTGGCGGCTTTTTCCGACTGGAATAGCGCATTCCTGGAGCGTATTTTGAGAAAACTGAATGTCGATTATGATGGTGACGGCGAGGGCCGATAATAGGTTCCTGATTCTATTCTCATCACGATGCTTGCACAAATCATTATAACGTTATAAAGATAATATGAATAGAGAGTCGATTCCATGAATGATGTCATAAGCGCTATCAATCCGCGCAGTGGTGAAGTAGATTTTGAGTTTCCTGCGGTAAGCGCAGATGAAGTCGCCCAAGTTGCCGCGCGTGCGCGCGCTGCGCAGCAGCAATGGCAGTCCCTTTCCATAGCGAAACGACAGCAGGCCGTCTTGGCGCTTGCCGATGCCGTTGACCGGTGTGCGCCAAAAATTGCCGAAGCGCTTTTTCAGGACACGGGACGATTGCTAATGTCGGAACGCGAAGTCAGTGGAGCAGCGTCAAATATGCGGCGATGGGCGAATCTCGCCCCCGAGTTGTTAGGCGAATCAATGGCGACTCCGACGCAAAAGTCGCAAATTATCGATAGCCTGACTTACGCCAATCAATATGTGCCTTACCAGTTGGTGGGCTTCATATCGCCTTGGAATTTTCCGGTTACATTATCCTTTATCGATGCTGTTCCAGCCTTAATGGCGGGATGCAGCGTGATTATAAAGCCGTCCGAGGTGACATCACGATTTGTCGCGCCTTTTCTAACGGCATTAGCCGATGTCCCGGAATTGCAAAATGTGATGCAGTTCGTATTGGGGGCAGGCGAAACTGGTGCTGCCCTGGTTGATAATGTGGATGCGATTTGTTTCACGGGGTCCGTTCCCACAGGACAAAAAATTGCCGTAGCCGCGGCCCAGCGATTCATTCCCGCTTTTCTCGAACTGGGAGGCAAGGACCCCGTCATCGTGACGGCGACTGCCGATATAGAGCGGGCGACCGACGCCGTTTTGCGCGGTTCGGTACTGAACAGCGGGCAAGTTTGCCTTTCCATTGAGCGGGTTTATGTAGATTCGTCGATCCACGACGCGTTTGTCGAGAGGCTTCGGGAGAAGACGTGCGCTGCCAAGCTCAACTGGCCAGATATCGAAGATGGCCATGTCGGTCCGCTTATTTTCGCTGGTCAAGCTGATGTTATTCGCAGGCATATTGCCGATGCTGTCGATAAAGGCGCGCAATTGGTTGCTGGCGGGAAGATCGAGAATTTGGGTGGCGGGCTATATTGTCAGCCGACAATTTTAACGAATGTCACGCACGACATGCTTGTGATGCACGAAGAAACATTCGGCCCAATCATGCCGGTGATGTCTTTCGACAAGATCGAGCAGGCTATCGAACTTGCGAATGACAGCAAATTTGGATTGTCCGGTTCGGTGATCGCCGGTTCGGTAGACGAGGCGCGATCGATCGCAGAGCAGATCAACGCAGGCGGCATTTCACTGAACGATTGCGGTCTGACTATCATGACCTATGAGCCCGAAAAAAACGCTTTCGGATTTTCCGGAATGGGCGGTTCACGGATGGGGCCCGCCTCCATTTGGCGTTTTTTGCGCAAGAAAGCTATAATAAGTCAACTGGGTCAACCCACGCCTATTTCTGCTTTTCTCGAAGCTCAGGCTGATGCGATTGAATCGCATCGCGATCTTCCAAAGATAGCAGTTTGAGCGATGGTCGATTTTGCTGACGATCATCAATCATCTGGTCTCGATTTAAAGGGCTTTCTCCAGGAATCCGGGTCGGCCCTGCTTGAAATTGATCAACCGGTTTCGACGAAGCAGGACATTACGGCGTTTCAGCATCAGATGGACAAGTCGGAGAAATATCCGGTTATTTTGATCAAGAAGCCGGTCCTGCCTGACGGCACGATCAGCGCATTTCCGCTGGTGTGCAATTTGACCGCAAGTCGGGAGTTGGTGAGTAAAGTATTGTCGTTGGCGGACCACCGGGAGGCGGCCATTTCGTTGGCCGCTGCCAATACTGAGGGGATCGCGCCTACCTTGTTGAAGCGATCCGAAGCGGCAATCGCCGAGGTTGAACTGACCGGCGACGATATTGATTTAACCCGTTTGCCGGCAACTACGCAGCATATCAAGGATCCCGGACCCTATCTTACCGCGGCTCATGCGACGACATACGAACCGTCAACGCGGATTGACAACACCGCGATCCAGCGTTGCTGGATCAAGGGGCCGCGGCAAATGAGTTGGTATCCCTATCCGTCTTCCCACAATGCCGCCAATCTTCGCAAATGGTGGGACAGGGGGGAGCCATGTCCGGTGGCATTCTGGATTGGTCACCATCCTTCGATTGTGATCGGAACTCAGGCGAAGCTTAAATATCCACAAAGCCATTGGGGAGCGGCAGGCGGACTGGCTGGCGTTTCGATTCCATTGACGACGTCATTGTGCCTCGGATCAGAAATCAAGGTCCCGGCTAATGCCGAAATTGTTATTGAAGGCTTGGCTCGTCCTGGCAATGTCACCGCGGATGGTCCGTTTGGAGAATATACAGGATATTCCGGGCCGCAAATTATTGCACCCCTGGTCGATGTCGTGGCCATTACACACCGCAAAAATGCAATTTACCACGATTATGGTTCTGGCCTGACGGATATGCTGATCCCCGACAATATGTCGATGGAAGGCAAGCTCTATTCTATCATCAAGTCTGTAGCCCCATCCTTGCGTAATGTGCATGTCCCAAGCTCTGGACGGCGCTTTCATGCATGGTTGCAACTGGATAATCCCGGTCCGGGCGAAGCCCGGGATGCGCTTGCGGCCGCTATGTCCTATCGCCGCGTCAAGACCGCTGCTGTTTTTGACAATGACATTGATATTTTTGACGAACGTGCCGTGCTGTGGGCGATTGCAACGCGCGTGCAGTGGCATCGCGGCACGCTGCGGCTGGATGGTCTCTCGACCAGTACTCTGGATCCTTCCTTGGCTGCTGGTGAGCTGACGGGATCCAAATTGGGAATAGATGCAACTTTGCCCAGACCTCAATCGAACAAAATGCCTCGCCCGGTCTCACCGGTCGCAACCTGTGATAGCGAGGCGATGGAACGAGCAAATATTCTGCTGGCTTCATTAGACAGTTACGAATGGCCAGTCGCATGAGTCAATTCCACAATGCCGCTGAACCGTCGCTGATGAAGCACGGAAATTGCATTTGGGTTTCATGTCCCAAATGTTCGGAGCAGTTTCCGGTTTCCCCGGAAATCTACAATCAGGATCAGGTGACCATGCATTGCCCCGACTGCAGCCACGAATTTTTCAAGAGCCAACGAACAGACAACGCCATCAACACAGGAGATTTATAATGGCAAAACTTGACCGCGAAGATTTTTATCAAGCATTGGAAGCTGCCCGGACACCTATGGGTTCGAGCAAGCATGAATTTACCCGCCTTTGGGCTGATGGCCAGTTGTCAAAGCAGCAACTGGGCCGTTGGTCGATCCAGCATTATTATTATATTTCAACCATCCCGCAGCAATTTGCCGCGTTATACTCGCGCATGCCGGACGCCGAAGGCCGACTGTTGCTTATGGACAATCTCGTCGGCGAAGACATGCCCGAAACACCCGAGAAATCACACCCGAACCTTATGCTCAATTTCTCAGAAGCCTGTGGGATCTCTCGCGACGATGTATTGAATGCAGAAGCAAAAGGCGAAATCTTGCCCGGTACGAAAGCGATGCGGGCATGGATTTGGGAACTGGCAAAAGTCCGGCCCATTTCCGAAGCGAGCTCGGGCATTATGGTCGCTCTGGAGGGCCAATTGCCAACATTATATCCAATGTATATCAATGCGATGGAAAAAATGGGCTTCACTGATGAGGAACTTGAATTCTTCCATGTGCATGTAGAGGCGGACACCGAACATGCCGCTGTCGGGCTTGATCTCTGCTATCGTTATGCTGACACCGAGGAAAAACAAATCATGGCAATTGAAGCCGTGCGTGGGTCGGCAGCGATCCGTTACAATATGCTGACCGATATTCTCAATTCGATCGTCGTCAAGAACGCTGCATAATGACGGAGCTGCTTGATGCCACCGGTCGGACTTTACTCCTGACAGGAGCGGCCGGTGGCATCGGCTCCAACATATTAAACGCTTATCATCGGGCCGGCGGTACTATCGTTGCCGCCGACCTCAATATTGATGCCATCCCTGATGATTCGCGCATCGTGCGGGTGAAATGTGATGTCTCTTCTGCGGCAGATATTGCGCATCTGGTAGCATCCGCCCGCGCACCTTCGGGGCGCATCGATGACGTCGTCCATTGTGCGGGAATTGTTGGTAGCGGGACGCTGGCTGATACAGCCGTTGAAGCTTGGGAAAAGGTGATGGATGTCAACCTGACCTCTGCTTTTCTGCTAGCAAAGTCCGTTTTTCCGATGCTGGCGGAAGCACGCGGTAACCTTATTCTGTTTTCCTCCACAAATGGCCGCAACGGCGGATCAGCCTTGTCGGGTGCCGCCTATGCCTGTTCGAAAGCCGCTATTATCGGTTTGAACCGCTATCTTGCAAAAGAATGGGCAGGCAGCGGGATCAGGGTGAATTGTATCGCGCCTGGCCCGGTCGATACGCCTATGCTGGATCGGCTCGATCAGAAAACGATGGATGCTTTGGGTAGCGCGTTATTGACGGACAATATTCCTGATGCCGATGAAATTGCAGCTATGGCTTGTTTCCTGTTATCAAAACATGCCCGTTCCATGACCGGTACCGTTATCAATCAATCAGGCGGTCTGGTTCTGGATTGAAGAGATCTTTTTTCCGCTGTAATGGCAGGCTACCGAACGCTCACTCGATTTTGTTTCCAACGTTGGTTTTGTCGTGATGCAATTGGGCTTTGCAATCGGACAGCGGGTTCTGAAAACGCAGCCTGACGGCGGGTTCATCGGGGACGGAAGTTCCGTCCCGAGGACGATCGATTCCCGGGTCAGCTCGATCTCCGGGTCCGGCACCGGCAGCGCCGAAATCAAGGCTTGGGTATAGGGGTGCAAAGGGTCACTGAATATCTCGGAAGCTGTGGCAATTTCCATCACTGAACCCAGATACATGACCAATATCCGGTCCGATACGCGGCGAACTGTTGCAAGATCGTGGCTAATGAAAATCAGTGAGATGCCGGTTTCACGCTGTAGTTTTTTCAGCAGATTGATGATCTGGGCTTTGACGGAGACATCAAGCGCTGCGACCGCTTCATCACAAATCAGCAACTCCGGTTTGCTGATCATCGCCCTGGCAATGGCAATTCTTTGTGCCTGACCGCCGGAAAATTCGTTTGGAAAACGTGACATCATTTCGGGATTGAGGCCGACTTTTTCAAACCACTCGATCGCCAGCTGTGCCTTTTCCTTTTTTGACAGTTCGGGCCTAAATACGTCCAGTGGTTCCATGACGATATCGCCGACGGTCATTCTTGGATTGAGGCTGGACAAGGGATTTTGGAAGATGATTTGGATTTCCTGGCGTAGCGGCGCCATTTGCTGTTCTGTGTAACCAGCAATATCTCTGCCCTTCCAGATGAGATGCCCTTCTTCGAGGGGGGCGAAGCCCAAAACAGCGCGCGCGAGCGTAGACTTTCCGCAGCCGGATTCGCCGACGATTCCGATACATTCACCGGTCTTCAATTCAAAGGAAACATGCCTGACCGCTTGTAGTTTCCTGGACTTTTTCAAAAAGCCGCTGTCAATTTTGAACGAAACCGTCAAGCCGTCGGCACTCAAAAGCATTTCATTCATATCTTGCCAGCTCTCAAACATGCGACATGGACTCCATTCTGACCGATATCGAGGGGCGGCCGTTGTTCTTTACATGCCGTTTCAGCATAAGCGCAGCGTGGCGCAAATGCGCAACCAGGCGGCAGATCTGTCAAATCGGGTGGCCGACCGGAGATCGTTTGCAATTCCTCATCGTCATTCGCATCTTCCATCGGATTGGGAATACAGGCGATCAGACCTTGGGTGTATGGATGCTGCGGATTGGCAAAAATCGCGCGCGTGGGTCCATATTCAATTATCCGTCCCGCGTACATGACTGCAATATCGTCGGCGATGCCGGCAACGACCCCCAAATCATGCGTAATCATGACAAGGGCGGTATCGGTATGTCTTTTGAGTTTCCGCAAGGCTCGCAAAACACTGGCTTGAACAGTAACATCTAGTGCTGTCGTGGGTTCGTCCGCGACGATCAAGGCCGGTTTGCACAATAGTGACATGGCGATCATGATGCGCTGACGCATACCACCTGACAATTCATGCGGATAAGAACGCATGCGACTTTCCGGATCCGAAATCTGAACGATTTCCAGGGTTTTCAGAACCTCTTCGTTCGCCTGTTGCTTGGGCATGCCCTTATGCACCATCAACATCTCGGACAATTGGGCGCCAATGCGTATATGGGGCGTGAGACCGGTAATGGAGTCCTGAAAAATCAGGGCGATTCCCTGGCCGCGAATGGCGTTAAGTTGATTGCGACTGGCGCCGATCAATTCCATCCCGTCAAAAATGGCAGATCCGCTCGCTTTGCCATTGGTCGCCAACAATCCTAAAATACCGAGAAAGGTCTGGCTCTTGCCTGAGCCTGATTCCCCGACGATGCCAAGACACTGTCCTCGATTAAGCGAAAAGTTGATATTGTTGACAGCCTTGACCGTACCCGAAGGGGTCTTGAATTCAACTTCCAGGTTATGAACATCAAGCAATGCCATCAATCAACGTTCCTTGGGGTCAAGTGCATCACGCAGGCCATCGCCAACGAAATTGAAGCAGTAGAGGGTGACGGCGAACAGCAGCGCCGGAAAGCCCAGCACCCAAGGTGCCCCATCCAGCAAATCAACGCCTTGGCTAATCATCAGGCCCCAGCTCGTCAGAGGTTCCTGAACACCAAGTCCCAGAAAGCTTAGCGAGCTTTCCACGATGATATTGATTGGAATGAGCAGCGTCACATATACAATTACAGGGCCTATCGCGTTGGGTATGATGTAACGTTGGACGATCTGGCGGGAAGGTAATGCAATGGCTCTTGCCGATTCGACATATTCCCGGGATTTTACCGATAGCGTCTGGCCGCGAATAATCCGCGCGGTCGTCAACCATTCGACGCAACCAATGGCGAAAAATATCAGGATGATATTGTTGCCGAGGATCGTCACAAGAATGATGACCACGAATAACAAGGGAAGCGCGTAGAGGACATCTACGATCCTCATCATGATCTGGTCGGTTTTGCCGCCAACATAGCCGGCAACGGCACCATATATTGTGCCTATAACCAAGGCCACGCTGGTTGCCGTCAGGCCAACGGCAAGCGAGATGCGCGCTGCATAAAATGTGCGAACAAAAAGGTCGCGACCATTGGCATCTGTACCGAACCAGTGAAAATCACTAAAAGACGGTGCCAACAGGATGGTATCGAGTGATGCATCTTCGATTTTATGTGGCCATATAATCGGGATGATGATGGCGAGCAGCAGGATTGTGACAAGAATAGCAAGGCTGACAATCGCAGCTGTATTACGTAAAAACCTTCGTCTCGCCTGAGCCCATGGACTCATCGAAACGGTCCGCTTGCTCTCGGCTTTCATTATATTTGATGCGCCACCAAAGCTCTCTGGCTCTGCGTCATGTTCTGTCCTTGGATCTTTGGTCATCATCAGCGTACCCTAACCCGCGGGTCGAGCCAGCCATAAATCAGGTCTACCAGAAGATTGAGAATGATCAGTGTGGTGGAATAGAGAATAACGACCCCCAGTACGAGTTGATAGTCTCTGGCGACGGCACCTTGAACGAAAAATCGTCCAACGCCGGGCAGGCTGAATAGCTGTTCGATAATGACCGAACCGGTCATGACGCCGGCAAGAGCAGGGCCCAGATAGCTGACCACCGGCAGCAATGCGGCACGGAAAACATGGCGCCAAACGATCCTGCTTTCGCTCAGCCCCTTGGCGCGTGCGGTCCGGACATAATCGGCACTCAATGTTTCCAGCATTGATCCGCGCATGATTCGGGCAATTGCGGTAATCTGGGGCAGGGCAAGCGCCGTCACTGGCAAAATCCAATATTGAATCGAACCATCACCCCAACCCGCAACGGGTAAAACGCCCAGCGCAATTCCAAACAGAAATGTCAGGAAAGGGGCGATAACAAAATTCGGCAGGGCAAGACCCAAAGAACTGACGCCCATAATCGTATAGTCAGCCCAGCTGTTGCGCCGCTGGGCAGCATAGATGCCCGCGACCACACCAATTATCGCGGCAAAAAAGGTGGAAATGAGGCCAATTTTCAAGGTGACCGGCAAGCCATCGGCAATGAGTTCGCTAACCGTGCGGTCGGGGTAGGTCGTAGAAGGCCCCAATTCTCCTCTGGAAATCCCTTCCCAAAAGCGCAAATATTGCGTCATGATGGGGTCATTAAGTCCGTAATTGGCTTCCAGATTTGCCCGAACGACCGGATTTAGGTCAAGTTCAGCATCAAATGGCCCCCCTGGTGCGAGTCGCATCAGAAAGAAGGAGAGAGTAATAACGATAAAAATTGTCGGAAGCGCAATGAGCAGCCGCCTTAAGATGTAGTTTCCCAATTTTTACTCCAATATTCCGGAAGATACACCGTGTCTGTCAGTGCTATTGCTCAATCATCCATCCCGCAAGCAACGAAAATCGTAGAAAAGGTTATAATGTTATGATATTAACGCAACATTCGCGTTTCGCAACCAGTTTCTCCATGATTGTTTGATAAGAATAACATTGGGGTTTGGATCAAAGGATAAGGCACATGATATATACTGCAACACATGAAATGCTCCCCCGGCAAAATGCAGATGAGCTCGCGAGGCAGAGTTTTGTTCTGTCTTTGAAGCGGCATGTCATGGGACGCTTGTATGGACAGGCGGGCGAAATCTATGCCAAGGAAGCAGAGCCTGCTTTCGTTGACAAGTTCGGCCGCAAACCTGAAAATGCGAGCGAAGCGGAGCAGGCGCTCGATATGACCTTGCCCTATCGTTTTACCAAATCGATCAACCGGACGAGCCAGGAGATGATGTGGCAGTCGGTAGGCGAAACGGTCTATCGGGAAGCAGATCGCATAACGGCGGCTGCGGTGCGTTTGGCGTCGGACAACGCGGCTGGTGGTTCACTCAACCTAGATCCATTGTTTCAACCGGATCGGGTTTATCGTGACGTACACATCCATCTCCAGCCAGAGGGTTATTGTCCAGATGACGACGGTTCGTCGGTAACCGTTGGCGCATTATATGAAAGTGGCGGGCGATTATACTCGATGGGCCGCGGTATGCAAAAGGATGATTCCAAGGCCGGAGCGGTTTTGCGCTGGTTGGAAGAAAATCGTCCGGGATGGGTTCCGCAGACAATTTTCGACATGGGATGTTCTGCTGGTGGCGCATCGACCGTGTACGCAGAAAAATTTCCGGATGCGCGGGTGTCTGCTTGTGATTTGGGGGCGTCAATGCTGCGCTATGCGCATGCCCGAGCTGAATCCTCCGGTGTTCCCGTGCATTTCTATCAGTGCGATGCTGCTCATTCGCCTTTTGAAGATGAGAGTTTTGATCTCATTATTTCGCATAATCTCTTCCATGAGATTTCAACCAAAAAGCGTATGGAAATTGCACATGAAAGCTTAAGACTATTGAAGCCTGGCGGAATCTGCATTCATCAGGATGTCGACCTCTTGTTCCGTGACAAATCTCCATGGGAGGAAGCTGTCGCGTCCTATGATCTTCATTATAACAACGAGCCATTTTGGCTGACCTATGCCAACAGCGATTTCGGGCAGGAATTGCGAAGCAGCGGTTTCGACGAAAAACATGTTCGTGAAGCGCGGATCGCCCGGACTTCAGGGCCGGGACATTGGTATGCCTTTATCGCTGAAAAGCCCGAATAGCGGCTTATTGGGAATCCGTGTCGAGTTTTTTGAGGGGTTTGTAGAGCCCGTTCCAACGCTTCGCATCATGCTCAATTTCAAATAGATCAAGTACTCTGCCGATCGTATGGTCGACCATGTCACTGATGGTTTGGGGATGCATGTAGAAAGCGGGAACTGGGGGCATGATGATTGCGCCCATCTCGGCCAATTGTGTCATGGAGCGTAAATGTCCCAGATGCAGGGGCGTCTCGCGCACCATGAGCACAAGTTTGCGTCTCTCTTTCAATGTAACATCGGCGGCCCGGGTAAGGAGATTCCCGGTTGTCCCGCAGGATATTTCCGACATCGATTTTACCGTGCAAGGCGCAATCACCATGCCCATGGTTCTAAATGAACCGCTAGCGATAGCGGCGCCAACATCCGAAATGGGGTAGTAGCGTCCGGCTTTTTCGCGAACTGTTTGCAAGTCCAGTTCCAGTTCCTGCTCAATCGCCAGATGTGCTGACTTTGACATAACCAAATGAGTCTCCACCCCAAGATTGCGCAAAGTTTCAAGCAATCTTATGCCGTATACGACTCCCGATGCTCCCGTTATCCCGACGATGATTGGTTTGATATTCACTTGCCCTACCCGATTATTTCATTATGTTGTTATAACCACATAATATATAGCGTCGAGTCATAATGTCCAAAAACCAACAACCTTCAGCTATTGTCAATGGAAAGCCGGAATATTCCGGCCAGAATTTTGAGATTTACGACCCGTCCTTGGACGAAGTCATAAACGCTGTTGGAATAGCCGATGCCGACAGTGTTGATCGCGCTGTCGTTGCGGCAGTCAATGCTTTTGGTGCTGGTGGTTGGGCCGAATCCAGCGTCGCCTATCGCCAGACTATCTTGCGGTCCTGCGCGGATATAATTGATAAAAACCGGGACGAACTCGTTCGTCTGGAATCTCGCAATACCGGTATTCCCATTGCCCAATTGCCTCGCCAAGTTGAGCGCGCGGCTTATAATTTTCGCTTTTTTGCGGAATATATCGGCCAGCAATCTGGCCAGATCTATGAACAAAACCCCGATTATCTAACCATGGTTCGCCGGGAACCCATTGGTGTTGCGGCCCTTATCGCGCCTTGGAATGCGCCGCTGGCTTTGGCGACCATGAAAATTGCTGCGGCTACAGCTTTTGGCAATTGTTGTGTTGTGAAACCTTCTGAAATTGCTCCGCTCGGGGTTATACGAATGATCGAACTTCTCCACGAGACGGACATCCCAAAAGGGGTCGTTAATCTTGTAAACGGGCCAGGAGACCCGACAGGTGAGGCTCTGGTCAACCACCCCTCGGTCGACTTGATTTCCTTTACCGGCGGAACCGAGACCGGACGTCGGATCATGCAGGATGCGGGAAAGCGGCTCGTCGCATCGACAATGGAACTGGGTGGGAAATCAGCCAATATCATTTTCGAAAAATGTGATTTTGACAGAGCCGTCAGTGGCGCGCTTGCATCCATATTTATGAACAATGGCCAGCAATGTCTGGCCGGGTCGCGCATTCTTGTTCAGCGAAGCATTCTTGATAAATTTATTGCGGCCTTTCGTAATCGGGCAGAGGCAATTCGGATCGGCGACCCCGGTGACACGGCCACCGAATTGGGGCCGCTGGTATCGTCGGGCCAGCGCGATCGGTTTTTGCGCTTTGTCAGCGAAGCAGAGGCTGATGGCGGCGCATTGGTGACGGGCGGGGAAGCGGTCGCCGATGTTCGCGGCTATTATGTGAAACCGACGGCTGTATTGGTAAAGAGCAATCGCGATCGGATTTGTCAGGAGGAAATTTTCGGTCCGTTTGCCGCGATTATTGCGTTTGATACTGAGGCTGAAGCTTATGCCATCGCCAATGACAGTCGCTTCGGTTTGGTATCCTATGTCTGGACCCAGGACGTGACGCAGGCCATGCGTGCGCAAAATGCTATAAAGGCGGGCGTTGTCTGGATCAATACGTCAATGGTACGTGAACTGCGCGCGCCATTCGGTGGTGTCCGTGATTCTGGAATAGGAGCAGAAGGCGGCAACGCGTGCGCCCGCTTTTATACGAGCGAAAAGACCGTTACAATTCCTGTCGACCAACCCCGGTTGCCAGCATTGGGGCAAGTATGAGACGTTCTTGAGACTTTGCATTTGACCACATCATGAAAACCGATTAAGTTGTCATATTATTATAACTACCAAACAATGCGAGAGTGATTAATGCTTATTAATAATTGGTACGTTGCAGCAGATTCGGCGGATATAAAAGTCGGTGAGCCAACCAGTGTTAAAATGCTCGGATTCGATTTTGTCCTGTATCGGCTGGAAAGCGGTGCCGTAGTGTGCCTGTCCGATGTCTGTGTCCATAGGGGCGCTTCGCTCTCACGGGGTAATTGTGTCGATGAAAACGTTGCCTGCCCATTCCACGGCTGGGAGTTTGCTCCGGACGGGAATTGCGCAAAAATCCCTTCGATGGGCGAGGATTTTACGACGCGGCGGGCAAAGGTTGATAGCTATCCAACCGAGGAAGTCTATGGCTGGATCTGGGTATTCCTGGGAGATTTGGAAGAAGAAGATCGCCCGCCTATTCCCAATTTATTGCCAGAATATCACGATACTGACAATTGGCGCACGACACGGATGTGGTTTGAAGTTGACGCCAATTGGCAGAAATTTGAAGAAAATTCGCTGGATACGGCTCATATTACCTATGTGCATTCGACATTCGGAAATCGAACCGACCGCAAGCATACTCCGGCGCAAATCAAATCTACCTATTACGGGAAAAAGGTGCGTCGCGAGCGCAAGGCGCCAAAGGCGACGCAGAAGTCCGGTGTATTGGGGAAGCTTCTTTCCGAGGAGCGTTCCAAAACAGTAGTGGAGCTGGAGTTTTGCCTGGTTGGCATCGCGCACCGCATTAATCCGCAGTTCCGCCCTGGCATGAGTCAGGCGACATTTTCGGCGTCGACTCCGATCGATTCAAAGAGGACTCGCCAGTTCGGCCTACAGGCCCGTAATTACGCGATCGAGCCTGAAAACGATCAGGAACGTATTGATGGACGGCGACAGGCGATTGATGAGGATATTGCGGTCATCACGCATGTGCGGCCGGCCATTGGGCCAACAAGCTTCAGCGATGAAATGTTGGTGCAGTCCGATCAGATGGAAACCGAATTCCGCAAGATGGTCATGCGGATGATCGATGCCGGATATGAAATAGATCATGAAAAGGTGGAGGCGCAGTGGGATCGGAAAATATATGTCATTCCAAGTCCGGCCCGGCGACGCGATCCGAAAGGCTGGGTACATGAGGCAGTGCCGACCACCAAGCCGCGCAATGACAAAATCTGGCTGGAACTAAAGCAGGAAGCTGAGGCTGACATGGCCAAGGTTGCTCAAAATGAACCGGCGCAATCGGCTGCTCAAGGCGATAAAAACGGAGGTGCTGCAGAATGACTTATACACGACCTTTGCCACATGCCATGTCACCCATGCCCGATTTCGAAGAGCAGGCGAGGCTGGACTTCGCGCTCGCTCTCAAGGGCGTTCTGCGCGGTTCGTTGCGGGAAAAACTTCCTTCGGTTTATGAAAATCGCGCTGCACCCGAGTGGGCGGAGGAAAACGGGCGGAGGCCCCAGGATTGGCGTGAAGTTGGTAACGCCATGGAGCAGACCGATGCCTATAAATGGTGGAGTGCGCTTGGGCGCGCCCAGCAGGAATATTATGTCGACGTCACCTCGGCTGTCTGCATACGGCAATTGCCTGATCTGATTGATCGTTATAAGAAATTGACCGGCGGGGAAACCAAGGGCTCGCTGCAATTATCGCCGGGCTTGCCGATTCCCGATTACCAGAATGACGTCGATATCCATTGCGTACCTGGTTCCTACTTCATTGAACTGACCGAAGACGATGTCTGGTCCGGTGCGCGAAGTGATCTGGGTTCGTTCATCTTTTCGATGGGCAAGCACGGAGCCTTGAATGAAGACAAGGGTGTTGCTGGCGCGGCATTTGTCAAAAAGCGATTTCCCGATCTTCAGGTGAAGCGCGTTTTGGATATGGGTTGTACCGTCGGTCTTTCGACCTTGCCATATTGCGATGCGTTTCCGGATGCCGAAGTACATGCCCTCGATTTGTCGGCACCGTCTCTGCGATATGGTTTCGCACGCGCACAGGCGTTGGGCAAAGCGGTGCATTTCAAGCAAGGCAATGCTGAGCATACCGATTATCCGGACGGCTATTTCGACCTCATCGTTTCTCATATTCTTCTGCATGAAACCTCGAGTACTGCCCTGCCGAATATCGTTGCAGAGTGCGCACGGTTGTTACGCCCCGGCGGCGTGATGCTGCACGTCGAAGTGCCTGTCCGCCGTACCGAGGCATTCGATCAGTTTATCACCAGTTGGGATGTTCGCTACAATAACGAGCCATTCTGGGCAACGCTGGGAGAAATGGATCTGGTTAAACCGGCGATCGAAGCCGGCTTCCATAAAGACGATATTTTTGAAGAAACAGTGCCGACACACAATGACAAAGTCGGTGGTTGGCTGGGCTATGGTGCGCAAAAGGCGAGAGGGGAATAATATGGAAATAGCAGAACTTCCGAAAGCATCAAAAGGCGGCCGTCCGTTTGCTCTGGACAGCGAGGACAGCGAAAAGCTGTTGAATATGGTGATAGCGCTGACCGCAGAAGTCAGTGTGCTGAACGACAAGGTCGAGAATCTGGCGGCTGTCGCTGCCAAAGGTCTCGCGTTCGAGCGAGATGACGTCCTGGCTTATCAGCCTGATGAAGAAGAAATCAAGCAGCGTGCAGTCTATCGCAAAGAGCTGGTTGATAGGGTTCTTCGGATAATTCACGCCGATTTTGAGAGGCAGACTGCTCCAAAGGTCGATTACAAAGACATGATCAAAATGGTTTCGGGACAGGATTAAGCATGGTTGCTCGAAGCGTCATCTCAAGCATTCATGGGTGCGCTCTGTTCTTAATCATTGCCTATCGAGATTCTGCAAGACCGGGATCCAGTGGCAAGTCAACATATGGGTTCGGTGCCGATGAAAAACGTCCAGAAAAATAACTCCAACAATAATGCCCCGTCGGAAATGAAGGCAAATCGCGAGATCGGTATTCTGTCCCGGCGAACTTTATTGGGTGCTGCGTTATCGGCGGCGGCTTTCCGGCCGAAAATGGCCTTTGCCATGGAAAAGGCCGACGTCATCGTTATCGGTGCCGGCCTTTCCGGTCTTATGGCGGCCTCATTGTTGAAAGAGCAGGGGATGTCGGTCACCGTTCTTGAGGCTGACTCGCGGCCCGGTGGCAGGATCCGGACTTTATATGACAGCGAACTGAACTACGAAGCCGGGGGTGCTGAAGTTGGTCCGCTCTACGCGAGGACGCGCCAGCTTTGCGATTCCTATTCACTGTCACTTGTCGACCCTGTAGATGCGCCCATGCCGGGCATGGCACTTCACGTCGATCGGCAATTGATGTCAGCCAATCAGTGGCGGACGTCCGGATTGAACCATTTGCCGGAAGATCTGCGTTCGACCGCCCCCTATGCCATCGAGGCTAAGCTGCTGGGCCGCGCACCGGCGCTAACCGACTATGAATCCTGGCTGCAGCCAGATCAGCCTTATCAATGTGCAAGTTACCGCAATTTGTTGGTCGATTATGGTGGGAATGATCAGGCGTTGCGATTTGTCGATGTTTCGCTGCCTCAGGAGCAATTATCGGCGTTGTTCATGATGCGCAGGGCATTCTCCCGGGCGCAATCAGTGAACGAGGGCGACATGCAATATATCAAGGGAGGAATGAGCCGCCTGCCTGACGCGATGGCCGATATGCTGGGCGATTCTGTGCATCTCAACGCCATTGTAAATTCGATCACCGATAACGGTTCAGGCGTGGTCGTTAGATGTAGCGACGGCCGGCAGTTCTCTGGATCGCGTGTCGTCCTAACGGTGCCATTGCCTGTCCTCGACAAAATCCGCATTGATCCCTTGCCGGCGCCTGGCCAGCGAATGGCGTGGTCGGCTGTTCCCTATGGGCAGGCCGTCAGCATCTTTTTTCCCATTACCAAGCCATTTTGGGAATTGGACGGGTTGCCACCGTCGCTTTGGAGCAACAGCATGACAGGGCGTGTTTTCTATCGGCATACGCAAGATGGCCCATCCTTGTGGTATTATGCAAGCGGTACCAATGCGCGGGACATTCTGAATCTTCCTCCAGAGCTAGCGGCGAAAAGTGCAAAAGAAGCGTTGTTGAAGGCTCGTCCGGCGGTTGCCGATTCGATCGGACCCGGCACCGTCTTTTCATGGAGCGAACATCCCTTTTCCCGGTCTACATTTGCCTTTCGCGCGCCAGGCAATTTGTCGCGTTTGCAGCAGAGTCTCAAGGCTCCGCATGGTCGCGTGCATTTTGCGGGTGAACATACTGCCGATCTTGAGGCGGGCATCGAAGGTGCTCTGGAGAGCGGGGAGCGCGCCGCTATCGAAATTTTGTCCCTGTAATAAAATTCTCATTTTGTTTGTTATTGCTCTTGCAATTTTTGCGAATCTAATGTCATTATAACATTATAACATAAGAACCGATAAAAAGCGGTTTTAATCTGAGCAAACAGGGAGCTAATATTGTGAGAAAAGAATTTAGGCGCCAACTGGTATTGTTAGCATTGGGTTCGGCAATGGTGCCGTTCTCGGGGGCGATGGCCCAAAGTGATGAGAATGGAATCACGGCGGAGCAGAGCAGGGCGTCTTCAGCTCATTCGGGTGCTTCGCAACCTGCGATTGTTGTTACCGCACGACGGAAAGAAGAATCGATTCTCGAGACTCCTCTGGCGGTTTCGGCATTTTCGGCCGATGATATCGCCGCCGCCGGCTTGCAGGATTTCAATGACATTTTCCTATTTGCGCCAGGCGTCTATAACTCGAATGTGACTGGGCGGTCGGACCGGATTACCATCCGCGGCGTGTCTCAAGTCTCGACCACGGGCGGGTCAAACGCCGGTGTTTTTGTTGATGGCATCTACGTTTCCGGACCGGTTACCGCGCTGGAGCTGGATAATCTGGAGCGTGTCGAAGTCGTCAAGGGTCCTCAAAGTACCCAGTTCGGGCGCGGAACGCTCGCTGGTGCGGTTAACTATGTCACGCGTCGGCCATCTGATACCTGGGAAGGGCAGGTCAAGGTAACAGCTGCAACTTTGGATGAATATTCGGCTAGCGGTTACGTCTCCGGGCCCTTGAATGACAATTTCTCGTTCCTGGCCGGCGGCGGGTATTTCAATCAGGATAGCCTCTTTTACAACGCCTATGAAAATCGGAAGGATATGGGCGGGAAAGAATCCTACTCTGGAACCTTCGGCCTTCGTTTCAAATCCTCTGTAGCCGACATTTATTTGCGTGCGACTTATTCCGAAAGCAAGGCTGATCCTATCGGCATATATACGCAGGGACCGGAATTCAACAATTGCAACCTGTCGACCCCGCGGCAATATTATTGTGGCGTGATCAACATTGATTATAATGACATAAAAAATATTACCCGCGCAATCCCGGCGCCAGCAGGCTCAACCGGACAATATCAATATCCGGGTAGCCGGGGTAGCCAAGGCTATGTTGGCGGCGAAGCAGGCACGGATCGCGAAAGCTTGCGTATCGCGTTAATTACCAATCTCGATTTCGATTCGACGATTGTCCAGCTGATCAGTTCATATCAGACCGAGGATGAACGGTGGGGGTCGGATGCGACGAATCGTGCCGTGGTAAGCTCGCCTCTGCTACCCAATGGCAGTGCAGTCGATATTAGTCGTGACTGGGAAGATTTTTCGCAAGAAATTCGCATTCGGCGTTCTTTTGGCGACTTTCTCGAGCTGACTGTGGGGGGGTATTTCTTTACGTCTGATCGGAACGAGACCGCTACTTATATTCCCGAAGATCGCGGAACCTACTCGGAAGAAAATCTCGCATTGCTCGGTGCTGCAGAATTTACGCCGGTGGACTGGTTGACGGTTACCGGTGAAGTGCGCACGCAACGGGATCAAATTTCATTGCATCAGGGAACAGATCAGTTCCGTGCTGTCTTTAAAGCGACGTTGCCACGGGTTACGATCGACGTGACCCCCATGGAAGGCATCCTCCTTTACGGTGTATATGCACAAGGCAATAAACCGGGGTCATTCAATACTCGGATAGGCTTGCCGTCAAACCTGATTCCAATTGACGAAGAGAGCATTGAAACATGGGAAATCGGCGTAAAGGGCAGTGTCTTTGACAATCGCCTGCGATTTGCCTTGGCGGCATATACGATGGATTGGGATAACCAGCAGCTAACCCAGCAATGCAGTCCTCCGGCATGTGCGGTGGCCATGACCTATACCGACAATGTCGGGCGTTCTAAAATTCAGGGTTTCGAAGCGGAAGTCGCAATGGAGATTATCCCGGATTTTTGGAATGTGCAGGCAACAGCTGCCTATAATGATGGCGAAATCAAAAGCTATGAAGTTGTCGGCAGCGGCAGCGAAGTGGCGGAAGCATTAGGTTTTGGATTTCCTGCAACGGCTCAAGGTGCCCTTGTTTCGGGGACCCCGTTGCCGGGCAATCCTGAATGGACCTTCAGCCTCACCAATACCCTGACCGGCGATATCACCGACGACTGGGGTTGGTTCTTCCGCGGTGACTACAGCTGGGTAGGTGAGCAGTTTGCCTCAATCTATGGTCAGGCGTCCAGTGGATCACGCGAACTTCTCAATCTGAGAGCTGGTGTAACGAACGAAGACTGGAAGCTTGAGTTGTTTGCTACAAACGTAACGCAAGACCGGTCGCCTGTTTCAGTATTGCGGACAGTGCGTTTTGATGCACCTTCCAATCTGCCGGTAGGGGCGCAAGCAGGTATTGCGGTACAGCGATCCTTCAGTGCTATTCTGCAAGAACCACGGCAGTTTGGTTTAAGTGTCACGAAGAAGTTCTAAAGCAGTACAAGTGATGGTCATCAAAAAATTGTTGGTTTGTGCCACAATAGGCATTGCTTTAACCGGCGTCGCGGCCAAGGGGGCCGCGACGACCTGTTCGATCAAGGTCAATGGGGGTGCATATGTTGCGGATATTACAAATGGTAAGCGGTCGTATCTGAAGTGCGCCGCATGCCACACATTGCCTCGGGGCGAAAAGCACCGCGTAGGTCCGAATCTTGGCAACATGTTTAACCGACCAGCATTGGGTGCAACGGGCTACAAATATTCAAATTCTTTCCGTACAAAAGCACCCAAATGGAATGATGAAAATCTCGACGATTTTCTGGCAAAGCCATCTCGCTTCACGCCAGGTACAAAGATGGTATTTTCAGGTTTGAGTTCGCAGCAAGAGCGTGTGAATCTGATCGGATATTTGAAATCAGCGACAGGATCTGGCGGTTGCTGAATGCGCTAGACCATCCGTTTTGTTAATTTCTGAGCGCGGTGTTTCAACACCGCGCTTTTCTTTTGGATTGGAGTCTCCGGTCCCTTTACTTTTTTGCAAAAGTGAATCGACGACAAACAAGTTGACTCATTATAATGTTATAGTAATATAACATCTACCGAACGGGAGTATTGATGATGAATGTAGCTGTGAACGCAATCGCCAGCGATGAACGCCTCGATGCCGATCAGTTATATGCGCTTGGTCAGCAATTGGAGGAGAATTTGCGCGCACGCGCAGTCGAAACCGAGAAAAACCGTATATTGCCGGTGGAGACCATGAATGAAATGCGCGAAAAGGGCCTTTTGCGACTGTTCGTTCCGCAAAAATTCGGTGGCTTTGAGGCGGAATGGGGCGACCAGATTGCTGTCGGTCGCGCGCTGTCCCGGGGATGCGGTTCAACATCGTGGATAGCATGTGTCGTCGGTTCGCATCCGATCTATATCTCTCGAATGGATCCCAGAGCACAGGAAGATGTTTGGGGGAATGGGCCAGATGTTTTGGTCTCGACCGGATCGGTTATTCGTGACGTCGAAATTTCGGAGAAACCAGACGGTTATATTCTGACCGGTCGCTGGAGCTTTTCAAGCGGCATTGACCATGCCAGTTGGGCTCTTCTGCGCGCCTCGATCACCGGCGATGCCCGCCAGTCCTATTTTCTCATTCCAAAAGAAGAGCTGACGATCGAAGATGACTGGTTTGTCAGCGGTATGCGAGGAACCGGCTCGAAGACCGTATTTGCCGACAAGATATTCATACCGTCCTATCGGGTGATTTCTTTGGCAGATATGTATGCTGCCAATCCCCCCGGTTCGAAGATTAATCGACATTATCTGAGCACAGAATCCATGCGTCCGTTTTCAGGTACCAACCTGATGGGGCCGATCATGGGGACAGCCGAAGAAATTTTACGCGAATTTGAAGAGATGATGGCAAAAGGACAAATGGGTCTCAGTCTCGATGATCCGCAGACCATGCTGGAATATGCCGAAGCATCAGCGGAAATCGGCGCGGCCAAAAGTCTGACGGACTCGGTTGTGCAAAGGCAGATCGCCGAAGGCACTTCGGGGCAACCAATCGGGAAGGAAGCGCAAATCTCGATTGTGCGTGACCGTACTTATGCAGCACATCTGTGCATGAAGGGGGCCAATCGGATTGTAAAAAATCTGGGAATGCGAAGCGTCCTGACGGACGATGCCATTCAGCGGCATCATCGTGACCTCTGTGCAATGATGCAACAGATCGGGGTCAACTGGGATCGCAATATGCTGAACTGTGCAAAGGCAAGCTTTGATCTGCCCAATGACATTTTAACCCTCAGCTAATTCGTAACCATCTTTAATTTCTATGACACGAGCTATTAAACATGCTGATGACAGGGATCACGCTATAATGACGACCGAAGACGTTCTGCATCAGATAGAGCAAAATGCCGACGATACCGATTTGAACGGTATTTCCGATCAGACGATTCAAGCGATGCAATCGGTCGGAATGTTCGTTCCACAACCATATCCCGAGTTGATGGAGATGGCACGACAAATCGCTTGCGTTTGCGGTGCGTCGGGAATGTTGGCAATCAGCTTTTCTCAATCCCTGGACGCCGTCAAGGATATGGATTTGGCACGCGACGATGATCTGGTAGCTCCGGCACTGTTTCATGATGATGCGTCCATTCGATCAGAAGGCGATATGTTCATTATTGACGGAACTTGGTCCGCTGTCGGCGGTCTCCGACATGCATCGCTTATTCTGCTACATGGGCTGTCGTTGAATGGCCAACCGGTCTCGGCACTCATCCGCCCGGCGGACGCCACCATCACTCAAAAGGACTATTTTGGCGGCCTGAGAGGCGCGGGCTGGTCGCAAGTGGACGTGCGGGGTGTGAAGGTTGATAAAACTGCGATCCGACCGCAGGTCAGCTCGGACCGGCTAACCGGAATCGCGATGTTGGGCGCTTTAATGGGTGTCGCCGAAGCGGCTTATGACGACTATGTACAATCGACCCGCAAGCGGGTTTCGGGTATTGGTGGTGCTTCGGTTGCACAATTCACCCAAGTTCAGTCTCGTCTGGCCGAGAGCAGTGTCGAAATGAAAGCCGTGCGTATGCTTTACGACAATTTGCGCGCATCTATCGGCAGCAATGGTCCGTCGGAGGAAGCTTGTATAGAACTGGTCAGGGACGGTGCCTATATCGCTCGGCAGCTCGTGGAATCAATTGGACGACTGCACAAGCAGATGGGCGCCATGGGGCTCAGCGAAAAAAATACGGTTCAGCGCCGGTTTCGGGATATGCGCGCTCTGGAAAGTCTGGCGAATATGGACTGGAACTCTGCGATGGCCAAATTTGGAAGGCAAGAATTGGGAATTCAGGAAGCTATGGCATAGCAAACCGGCTGTCGCCTATGTGCTTTTTCACTCAAATATGTCGGGATTTGCCCTTCCGACTAGGCCTTCATGCAACCTTCCTCATCTTTCTCGCGCCCGCGAGGCGAAAGGTTTCGGCCGCCGCAATGTAATTCCCAGCGAACAAGTCGCGACGGAAGCAATGTCTTGCAACTCGCTTCCAATAACGGGAGAAGCTTTCGCGATTTCCTTGGTGGAAAGTATGACCGCGGAGCGCCTTTCAGGGCGATAGAGTCGATACCCTGGACCAGAGACCAGAGCGGCCGCCTTCAAGCGGGATCGACGGGCAGAATTTCCCCTAGATATTGTCCAAAAGCCAGTGCCGGGGCTAAGCTCATCCCGCCTACACTTCCTTTTCCGGACAATAGCGACCCCAATATCTCGCCGACGGCATAAAGACCTTCTATGGGTTCATCCTTTTCATCCAGTGCGCGAAATTTCAGATCGACTTTCAGACCGGCATAACCCCTGACCGTATATGATACGATTGGCAGCGCATAAAATGGACCGTTCTCAATCTTTACGGGCATGTGTTTGCGTCCAAATTCGTCATCCGCCCCTTTTTCCACAGCCCTATTATACTGGCTTACAGTGTTCAGTAGAGCGTTCTTGTCGATACCGCATTTATCAGCGAGCTCCTCCAAACTATCGGCATTTTCCATGCTGCTTTCGGGTTCAAAGAAACGCTCAGCCATGTCGGGGAAATAACTGAATATGGTAGGTGCGGACTGACGGATGGTTTGGTCGAAAATCACCCATGCCTGCGAGTTTTCCTGTTCCAGCAGGCGAACTGTCCGTTCATCGACGCTTTCATTGTCTTCCGGATAAAATCGTTTGCCTTGCCTGTTCACAACGATTTCCCAAGGCTGTCTGTCTTGCGGCGTCAGGCCGCCAGGCGCGCGGTAACGGGGAGTATCTAGGGTGTGATCCAGAAAGCCGCCGAAATTCGGTAATAATGTATCGGCGAGGACAACTTTAGCGCCGACCCTCTGGCCCATCTCGATACCTTGGCCAGTCGAATATTCATAGGAGCCCGACCATAAGGTGGCGCCGTCGTGAAGCTGGGCAAATAATTCGGGATTGGCCGCATAACCGCCCGAGGCCAGCACGATTGAACTTCCATAAAGGGAAAGGCCATCGGCGGTCTTCAGGCCGGTCACCTTTCCATTGTCAACGATCAGTTCTCTGGCTTCGGTGTGCAATAACAGATCTATTTTGCCCGCCTCGATTTTCTCGTCCAGCATCGGTTTGAGCGTCTTGATCAATGAAATGCCCAGTTCGCGCCCCCAATAGGTTCGCGACTTGTTGTAAGCTTCGTTTCCATGGATAATGCATGGCATATTGTCTTCCATGTCAAAGCCATGTTCCATCAGCCAGTCTATAAACGGGCCCTGCAAATCGACCGCCAGTTTCAGAAAATCTGGATCAGATGTCCCGCGGCTCAGGCGCATGGCATCATCAAAATGTTCCTGCGGCGTATCGGAAATTCCTTGCTCGGCCTGTAACTTTGTTCCGGCACCACTCAATTGTCCGCGGTTGATGCGCATTGCGCCGCCAACGTCGTCGGACATTTCCAGAAGAGCTAGCCGGCCACCACGGTTTGCCAATGCAATGGCAGCGGTCATTCCTGCTGGGCCTGCGCCGACGATGATCGCATCATAATTGGTCTTGTTGGCCACGGATTTTTGCCTCACTTTTTAGGATTGATGGTTTTTGCCTGAATGGTCTATGCGGGGAAATATTCTACGCTGGCGGTCAAGGAACCACGCATGCCGGTTACCAATTCGCTAACGACTTCGCCTGTCGCGACATCGCGTCGCTGAAATACACCCTCGAGAAAATTGCTGAAAAAATAGAATTTCTGGTCGTGACAGAAGGTTGCTCTGGTCCAGCCGCTTCGGCCGTCACCTTCCAGACGTTGCAGCAATTTTCCGGAGGCGTCGTAGATTTCGGCGAAGCTGCCCCGGGCAATGAGAATATGCCCCTGATCATTCACATCGACACCATAGGTGCCGCCTTCCTCTGGCTCGAATGTCGCGAAATCGTCAAGTTGGGTCTGGTTTTCTATATCATATCGCAACAACCGGCGACCGGCTTCTGACGTATAAAAAACAGTTTTTCTGTCTGGTGCAATCGCCAAGTTGCTGACAAAATGCTTGTTACCGCGCCCGCCATCGACATCCACGTCGAAGATTGTAGTTTGTCCGTCATGTGGCTTGAACTGGACCAGCTTGCCATCACCAAATTCGTCTTGGGGTAGTGGCTCACCATAGCTTGAATGGATTCCCAGAAGAAATCCGCTGTTTCGATCACTGATGATATTGCCATAGCGGCGGCGCGGGGGAAGCCTAGTCGTCACCGCCTGCATGTTCATGTCAAACACAGATATGTCTGCCGTAGAAGGGCAGGTCATGATTAATCGTTGTTGATCATCCATCGACAAACCCAGAAGCAGATCGAATTTTCCAGTAAACAATTCGCCCTTGATGCGAAGCTGATCGTCACAATGCAACAGCCGCCCCCAACCCTTCAGTCCCGCGCGCATATCGGCCGGTTGAACGGTGTCGTTGGCAACGATGATGACATCTCCGGGCTGGAGCGTTGACTCGCCTGTGCGCCGTGCATGCTGTTGACTATCGGCATTATTCATAGAGAGACCGTCCTTTGTCAGGGATTTGATAGAGTGCCGTTATTGATTATGATGTTATAATATTATAATATATAATTTTGTCAATGTCTTAAGGAGAATTAGATTGACGGTCGGTCGGCTACCCGGGAATCGATGTGTTTTGTCCCGCCTTCCAATTCTTTGGCGAGGTCTGTACGTCGCAGCCATGCCCAGCCTGCGATAGCAACGCATATGCTCGCTCCGACCGTGAAGGCAGTTGGCAGTCCGGCTACTTCGCCGACAATACCGATGAAAAGGGCCCCCGCGTCTGGCCCCCCGCGTGTAAGAATGAACCACAGGCTCATCACCCGACCGCGCATTTCATCCGCGACGCTGGCTTGCACCAACGTCTGCGCCGATATGGCAAAAATCGTTGTAAAAAAACCGGTAGCTGCAAAAACAATACATCCCATCCAGAACCAAGGTGTCACTAAGAATATGATAATGAGGATGGCATAAATGCTGACCGTCACAAGAGCTGATTTTGTGAGGCCGCCAATATCTCTTCCAGCCGACCAGATGCCACCGATGATGCTTCCACCAGCTGCGCTTGATGTCAATATCGCCAATCCGTCGACGCCACGATCAAATATTCCTGTCGAAATCGCCGGCAGGAAATTCGATATCGGGCGCAAGCCAAGGACAACAAAAATCATCAGTACAAACAATGTGAGTACGCCGGAATGATTGCGGATATATGCCAGACTGTCCTGCATATCCCGAGACATTTTATTTGGCTTCGAGCCGGGCGTTGGCGAACGCACCAAACGGTCAGGGATTTGCACCATCAATATGGCCCCGGCCATTACGATATAGGTCAATGCGTTGATCAAAAAGGCGATGCCGACGCCGCCTCGAGCAATAATGAATCCCGCGATTGCAGGCCCGATGAATCGTGCTGTATTGAAAACCATGGATCCGAACGAAATCGCTGGACCGACCATCTTCTCTCCAACAAGATTGGGTATAAGTGCCATCCGCGCCGGCTGGGAGATCGCGACGGTGGTTGAGATTACAATTTTGAATAGAATCAGCCAGTAGATGCCGACCGCGTCGAATTGGTACAGAATGAAGAGCAGTCCTGTCGCCAGAAAAGCCAATATTTGTGTCCAGATTACCAGCTTCAATCTGTCGAGCCGATCGGCCAGGACGCCACCGATCAGTCCGGCCAATATGGTGGGCAGGATGCCTGCTGCGGCCACGATGCCCAACCAGAGCGTGGATTCGGTAAGTTGCCAAACCAGCCAAGCAAAGGCTATCCCGTAAATCCAGGTACCGGTCAGCGAAATACCATTACCGACTGTGTAAATGGCGTAATTGCGATTATTCAAAAGGGAGCGGAGGTTCGCGACGCGCATTAACAGTAACTTTTAATCCCATATAGCTAAAACATCATTATGTTATAACCATTGAGAAGGCGAACGTTATTGATGAAATCGCTCAAACTGAAGCGATTCTTTAAATTCCAATAATTTACAATGAGGGCGAGCGCGGAGCTTGATCGTGACGATTGGCCCGATCGCTATATCGGAAATTTAACATAGTGGATAATCATCAACCCGGCACCCGATGCTACATTGCAAAAGCTGGTTGCCAGCCTTTGCTGCACAAGATCTTCTCCTCACCGGCAAACCCAATCAAGCGCTTTGCGATTACAGCCGCCAGTATCCAGGACAGTTGGTTCGCATCTCTTGGCTCGCGCCGGATATCATCGGAGCCATCATGGATGGAACACCGCCGGTCAATCTGAGGGGTCGCAAGCTTACCCGCGCCAATGCGATTCCGCTCGATTGGCCGAGGCAGAGGAAAATGTTCAGGTTCGCCTGAACGCTCAACCAAAAATCTCGGTCTGCATCTGACAGCCACCAAATGGCCCTCTGAGCCTACGGGCCATATTGGCACCGTTCCGCCACCGACAAAGCGTCTCTGGTCGTGCATGTGATCGACGACCCTCACGTAAGCTACGGGAATATAGCATTAATTCTGCTATATCGAAGCAGGTGCAGAGACGGTCGAAAAGTGAAAAATGGGTGGTGCCGCTTAGAGGATTCGAACCTCTGACCCCCGCATTACGAATGCGATGCTCTACCAACTGAGCTAAAGCGGCATGGTCGAAACGGATGGGCATCGGGCTCATGCGTTTTCATCGATCGCGCGCCATTACCAGCACAGCTTTGCCGTGACAAGTCCGTACGGTCGATAATCGGTGTTTGGGTGGATATCATAACCAATCATGCCCGAAGGTCATTATCGGGAAATTTACCATATATTTACCCTAGGCGATGCATATCAAGGTCGAACCAATGGAATTGCAGTGGGGAAGCATGGAAAACCTACGAAATCACGGCGAACTTAACGATCAGGATTTGGCTGCGGCACCTGATTACAACGTCTATGAAGATGACGACGGTGCCGTTGAAGCGCCACCCGCCATTGGTCAGGATGAGCGCCGGATGCATGTGCGCGCCTATAATTTCTGGGCCGGCCTACTGGGCGAACGGCAATTTCCCAGCGTCGAAGATCTAGAGCCTGAAACCGACGACGATTTCGGACCGAATAGTGTTTTGCTCGACTTTACCGATGGTTTTGAAAATCCGACGATCCAGTTTCTCGGCCGGGCGCTGCGCGATGAATGCGAGATTGATGATTCGATCACGTCGGTCGCCGACGTGCCCGCACGTTCGCTGCTGTCGCGGATCACCGACCATTATCTTCAGATTATCGCCAATCAGGCGCCGATCGGCTTTGAAGCCGAATTCGTCAATCAGCGTGGCATCACGATCATGTATCGCGGGATTCTGCTGCCATTCTCGACCGACGATGATACCATCGATTTTATCTATGGCGTAATCAATTGGAAAGAAGTCGCTGCCGACACCATACGGCAAGAAATCGAAGATGAGGTTTCCGAAGCGATGCTATCCGCTCCGGCAAAAACCGCGGCGGGGCCGGTGTGGGATGACGGACCGAATTCGGCGGATCTCGAAGAGTATGAACTCACGGCAGAACTGGAGATCATGCCCGATGATGACTTCGGCGTCGTTGCCACGCCATTGGATGAAGAGGCGAGCCTGGCCGACTGGCTTTGCGCCGCCCGGGATAGTGCTGACAATGCCGCTGTTTGCGTGGAGCGCAGTCGCTTGGCGCTCTACAATGCAATCGGTCAGGCTTATGATTTCTATCTGATGACCGAGCAATATCCGGAGGATTATCAGATATTGCTCGAAGATGCCGGTCTGGTGGTGCAGGAGCGTGCGCCGATGACGCCGATTGTGAAATTGGTATTTGGCGCAGACTATGACAAAACAAGACTGACCGAATATGCGACCGTACTCAAATATGCGCAACGCAATGCGATCGCGAAAGGAGCGCTCGGCGATTTGCTTCGTCAGCATGACGGTGGCCTTAAAGCGATTGTCTATGCCGAACGCAACGCAAAACGACCGTCTGGCCTGTTGTCCAAGGCTCGCACAGTCGGCGAAGATCTGTTGGCGAAATTGCGTTCCGCGCCGTCGCGCCAGTTGCAGGAGATTGACGCTGGAGATTCCGAATTTGTCGTGCTGGTCGCCCGCAAGGACTTGGCTGGCGAGCTGACTATTGTCGGACCTGTTCGAGCTGACGACAAATTGACCAGTCGGGTCCTAAAACATACCCAGTTCTAATCGCTCCAACGGCAGAAATTCCCCTGCCATCACGCATTAAATAGTACCGAATGTAACTAAAATATCACTATTCCCAATATTCCCCAATATCTAGTCCAAAAGGTTTGGCTAGCCTCTTGAGCGGGTTGGGGATTGGGCGCATAGCACAGCCATGATGACAGGGTTATAACCCGTCGTGATCCACTTGGGGAAGAAAATGGCAGCCGAACTCAAATCAAAATCCGCGCGGCAGGGCAAAGCCGGTGACAATTTAGAACAGGCTCTTGTATCCGCTTTTCGAGAAAGCGCCTTACCCGGCGAGAATATCGGTTTTGACAAAAAGGCTTGTGAAGAAGCGGCGCGCTTCACTCTGCGATGCGCGCAGGAGCGCCAGGGGAGCGAAGCAAGTCTGTCGCTGGAAAGCGTCAGCGGCCATCAGCATCACAGGCATTTACGTCTCGCGATAGTTAACGACGACATGCCCTTTCTGGTCGACTCGGTTTGTGCCACCATCGCCGGTTTCGGCTTGACCATAGAGCGGCTGATCCACCCGGTGGTCGCGGTGCGGCGGGATGCTAAAGGCCAGTTGATCGAGATAACCGAACAGGCGACCAGCGGTGAGAAACGCGAATCGATAATCTATATTGAGCTCGAACGGACCGATGCTCGTATTCGCCGGAAACTGATCAGCGCATTGCGCTCGAACCTGAAGGATGTTGCCGTTGCTGTGGCCGATTGGCTGAAGTTGCAGATCGTGCTGGGCGAAAATGCCGATGCGCTTCCGGAAGGTGAGGGCGCAACATTGCTGCGCTGGTTCCTTGATCGAAATTTTACGCTGCTTGGCCACGAAATTGTCTCAAACAGCGGTGATCGCACACAGAAGCTCGGACTCGCGCGGATGCGGTCTGAGCCAATCCTGTCTGAAGAAAGCCGCCGACGCGCCTTCGAATGGTATGAACATGGCGGAAAAGCACCGCTGATCATCAAATCCAATCAGCTTTCAACGGTTCATCGTCATGTCCTGATGGACTTGATCATCGTTCCGGTGAGGAAAAAGGACAAGATAGTCGCGCTTTCGATCATATACGGGATGTGGACCAGCGCCGCGCTTGCCGCTGCGCCAGAAAATATTCCGGTATTGCGCACCCAACTCACCCGGCTGTTTGACAAGTTCGAATTTTCGGAAGCGGGCCATGCAGGCAAAAGTCTCACCCATGCGTTGACGGCGCTGCCCCACGATCTCCTGATCACCTTCGCCCAAGATGATCTTGAAAAGCTGGCGCTGATCTCGATGTCACTGATCGATCGTCCGCGACCGAAATTGCATAGCGTGATTTCGCCACTGGCTCGCCATCTGTTTGTCTTTGTATGGCTGCCACGCGAGCAGCTCTCGACCGCCCGGCGCAAGAATGTCGAGAAAATGCTGATGGACGCGACCGATGCGAAAATATTGAGCTGGTCGAGTACGCTCGAAGAAGGCGGCGTATCTTCGCTGCGTTACACGCTCGATATGGGGGCAAATGGCAGAGTTCCAGACCCTGATCTGCTCGATCAGGAACTGGAAAATATGGTCCGGGGCTGGAAACCGGAAGTGGAACGGAATCTGAGAGAAGCCGGGCAGGAAAATCGGGCAGCGGTGCTGGCGCAACGCTATGCCAATTGCTTTCCGGGCACTTATCAATCGACCTATGGTGCTTTGGAGGCAGCCAAGGATATCATGCGATTGTTCCGGCTCGAACGGGGCGGGCAGCGGTCGACGCGGCTCTATCGGCTTGCGAGTGACGCCGAGCATTTGTTGCGGCTGAAAATTTATCATCTGGGCGGAGCGCTGCCGCTTTCTGATGCGGTTCCGACGCTGGAAAATTTTGGTTTTACCGTCCTCGAGTCGGTTCCGACCCCGCTGGATGACGGCCGGCTGGGCTATATTCACGATTTCATGCTCGAACTGCGATCCAAGGAACGGTGTGACAGCCTGATTGCCCGCGCTGATGAAATAGAAGCGGCGATAACCAGCGTGCTGGACGGTGAGGCCGAAAATGATGCCTTTAACCAGCTGATCACGACCGCGGGTATTGATGCCCGGTCGACAGTGTGGATGCGGGCCTGGTTCCGCTATTTGCGCCAGACCGGTTTAAGTTACGGCCTGATTACGGTTGTCGAGGCGTTGGCCGAGGCTCCGGATGTCACCGCGGCGATGATCAAGCTTTTCCGTGCCCTGCATGATCCTGCGTTCGAGGGGGACCGGTCGCAGGCTGCTGGCCTTGCAATACGCGATATGGACGCGGCTCTGGTCAGCGTTCACGCGATTGACGATGATCGCATCCTCCGTCTGTTCCGTGCGGTTATTGAATCGATATTGCGCACCAATGCTTTCGCCTATCAGGCCGGTGAAGCGCTGGCGTTCAAGATAGAAAGCGCCAAAATTCCGGAGCTTCCCGCTCCGGTTCCCTGGCGGGAAATATTTGTCTACAGCCCGCGCGTCGAGGGCATCCATTTGCGGGCCGGGCCGGTGGCTCGTGGCGGCTTGCGCTGGTCGGACCGGCGAGATGATTTCCGCACCGAGATACTGGGCCTGATGAAAGCCCAGCGAGTCAAGAATGCGGTGATTGTTCCGACCGGTGCAAAGGGCGGCTTTTTTGCCAAGCAATTGCCTTCGGGCGATGATCGTGACGCGTTTATCGCGGAAGGCATCGAAGCCTATAAAATCTTCATCAGCGCGCTTCTGTCGGTGACCGACAATATTGTCGAAGGCAAGGTCGTTCCCCCTTCAAAGGTAGAACGTCTTGACGAAGACGATCCCTATTTTGTTGTGGCCGCCGACAAGGGTACAGCCAGCTTTTCCGATATTGCCAACCAGATTGCGATTGATCGTGGTTTCTGGCTTGGCGATGCCTTCGCCAGTGGTGGCAGCAACGGCTATGATCACAAAGCGATGGGGATCACGGCCCGCGGTGCGTGGGTATCCGTGCAGCGCCATTTCGCCGAAATGGGCGTCGATGTACAAAGCGCTCCCGTTACCGTCGTCGGTGTCGGTGACATGTCGGGTGATGTGTTCGGTAACGGCATGCTGCTGTCGAAAAGCATCAAGATTGTGGCCGCCTTTGACCATCGCCATATTTTCATCGATCCGGATCCCGATGCTGCGAAAAGCTGGGTCGAGCGCAAAAGGCTGTTCGAACTTCCGCGCTCCAGCTGGGATGATTATGACAAGAAGCTGATATCCAAGGGCGGTGGCGTATTCTCCCGCAGTTTGAAGACGATAAAAATATCGAAGCAGATTGCCAGCCTGCTGGGACTGTCCAATGATACCGAGACGACGCCGACAAAATTGATGACGGCCATTTTGGCCTGCAATGCGGATCTGTTATGGTTTGGCGGCATCGGCACATATGTGAAGGCAGCGTCCGAGAACCATATCGAAGTTGGCGATCCGGCCAATGACAAGATTCGCCTCGATGCCGAGCAACTGCGTGTCAAGGTGATTGGCGAGGGTGCCAATCTCGGCATTACGCAAGCCGCGCGTATCGCCTTTGCTGCCAAAGGCGGACGGCTCAATGCCGATTTTATCGACAATAGCGCCGGCGTTGATTGCTCGGACAATGAAGTCAACATCAAGATCGCGCTCAACGCCGAACTGGCCAGCGGCAAGCTGAAGCCGGATGCACGCAATATCCTGCTTGAATCGATGACCGACGATGTCGGCGCCCTGGTTCTGGAAGACAACCGCTTGCAGGCTCTGGGTCTGTCGATCGCCGAAAAGGGCGGTTCGAAAAACCTGCCGTCCTACGTTCGTCTGATCGATCAATTTGAAGAACAGGGCCATTTGAACCGGGCCGTCGAAGGGCTGGCCAGCAATGAAGACCTGATCCGCCGCGGTCAGGAAAACAAGGGGCTATACCGTCCCGAGCTGGCTGTATTGATCTCGACCGCCAAGCTGGTATTGCAGGATGCCATCGAAAATAGCGATCTGGGCGATGATCCCGGCCTGAACAGCGAGCTGCTTCTGGCATTCCCGACTGCGATGCAGGAAGGTCATGAATCGGCCGTCCTCCATCATCAGTTACGCCGCGAAATCATTGCCACCAAACTGGCAAACCGGATGATCAACCGGCTGGGTCTGATTGACCCGTTTGAACTGGCCGAGGAAGAGGGCTGCTCGCTTGGCGAAGTGGCGCGCGCATTCGTCATGGCCGAACGCCTGTTCCACGCAGACCGGCTTTGGCACACGCTGGAAGTCGCTGAAATCGGGGAAGATATCAGGATATCCCTTTTTGATCGCCTCGCTTACGTCCTGCGCTCGCACATGGCGGATCTGATGCGGATCGGCGTGTCCGACGACCGGATTGACGATACCGTCAATATGCTGGCGCCGGGCGTGACTGCGCTCAACGAGAATGTCGAAAATCTGATAACCGCCGAAGGGCGCTTGCAGGCTGCAAAACAGACGAAATCGATGGTCGAGGCGGGGGCAACTCCGGAAATCGCTGCAAAAATTGCCGATATCTACAAAAATGATGGCGCTGCCGGGATCGCCTATCTTGCGCACAGCCGCGAGATTGATGCCCTGGACGTGGCCGCTGCCTTCACCGCGCTTGGTAGCCAGCTAGGCCTGGACTGGGCACAAATGACCGCTAACCGGATCAATCCGTCCGATCCGTGGGACCGCTTGCTGGTGGCAGGGCTGGCTCGCGACTTTCAGCAGATGCGTCTTGATTTTCTACGCCGGACCCGGGGCAAGGATATGTCGCAATTTGTCGAAAGCTGGGCTGAACGCAATATCGACCGCGTTGCACAATTCAGAAAGATCATGGACCGGGCGCAGCAGTCGGCAAGACCCTCGATAGCGATGTTGGCCCAAATTGCCGGGCAGGCGCGGCTGTTGCTTTCGCGCTAGATCCAATAGCCTAGCGTATGAAGGGAGAGGCCGACCAGACCGCCGACCAGCGTTCCGTTTACACGGATGAATTGCAAGTCGCGGCCAACGGCATTTTCGACCCGGTCGGTTATTGTCTGGGTATCCCAGTCACGGATCGTCTCTGATACCAGCTTGACGATATTGTCGCCGTAACTGGCGACGACGCCGATGACGGCGCGCCGACCGAACCGGTTGATCTGCCGGTTGAGCAATTTGTCCTGCTGCAGGCTGTTTCCGAGCTGGATCAGAGCGTCGCCAAACTGGCCGGCAAGCGCGGCATCGGGGTCACGAGCGGCGCGCAGCAGTGCCTCTCTGCCTTGTTCCCATATCCCGTCCAGCCATGACGCGATGGCCGGGTTTTCAATCATCTCGAGCTTCCACTCGTTGACCTTCTCGCGAAGCTCCGGATCACGCTGCAATTCCGCGGCCAGTTGCTCAATGCTTTCTTCTGTTTTGGCGCGGACCGGATGATGCGGATCGGCCGCCATGTCTGCCAGCAGCTTGTAAAGACCGTCGAGCACTTCGTTGGCGACCCGGTCATCAAGCCCGGTCCAGCGCATCACCGCATTGGCGCGGTCGGTCACGATATTGCGAATCACCGCTTCATTGGTGTCGAGCGTGCGATAGGCCCAGCGAATGGTGGAATCGATCAGCGGGCCATGGCGTTTTTCGGCCATAACCACTTCCAGAATCTGTCCCATGGGTGTTGCGATGTCGAGACCTACGGCCTGCTTCTTGACCGCACCCTTGAACATGGTCCCGAGACGATCCTTGTCAAGCGAGGCAATGGCGTCACCGAGCAGTCGCGAGGCCCCGAATTTCAGCCGGCCTTCGCCTCCGCTTGGCGATTTCAGAAAGCGGCCAATGCCACTGGCCAGATCCACATTTCGCATCCGCTGGGCCACCAGACGCGAAATCAGGAAATTGTCCTTGAGGAAATTGGCCAGCGTGTCGCCTATCCGGTCCTTGTTGCGCGGAATGATCGCGGTATGCGGGATCGGAATGCCCATCGGATGGCGGAACAGGGCGGTGACGGCGAACCAGTCCGCAAGGCCGCCGACCATTGCGGCCTCGGCGAAGGCACGAACAAAACCCAGGGCCGGATGCACCGCTTCATAGCTTTTCGAGGTGAAATATATGATTGCCATGACCACCAGCATGCCGGTGGCGATGATCTTCATATCCCGGCCGGCATTCTTGGGTTTCGTGACAGAGTTCGTGGCGCCTCCGCTACCTGATTGTGACGAAATTGGCTTCACTCGGCTGGCTGGGCCTCAATGTTGGTTCCGTCATGACGGTCATCGCCGGGCTTGTAAGTCAGCATCCTGTTCCGGAGCCATGGGCCAGCCCGTCGTTCGAAACCATCGGCCAGACTGAATCCTGCGGGCACAATGACCAGGGTGAGCAAGGTCGAAACGGTCAGGCCACCAATAACCACGATGCCCATCGGCGCGCGCCAGGCGCCATCGCCAGACAGGGACAGGGCGGTCGGCACCATACCCGCGGTCATCGCCACGGTGGTCATCACGATCGGTTGTGCACGTTTGTGCCCGGCATCCATGATCGCCTCGAATTTTGGAACGCCCTTTTGCATTTCCTCGATTGCAAAATCGATCAGCAGAATGGAGTTCTTACTGACGATACCGAGCAGCATAAGCACACCGATCAGGACCGGCATGGAGACGGTTGATCCTGTAGCCCAGACCAGCAATATACCCCCGAGCGGTGCCAGCGCGAGCGATCCCATGTTGACCAAAGGTGACATCAGGCGCTTGTAAAGCAATACGAGTGTGGCAAACACAAGCAATATGCCGGCGATCAAGGCGATCACAAAGTTAAGCAGCATCTCCTGCTGCCATTCGTCTTCGCCGAAAGCTTCATTGGACACGCCCGTGGGCAGGTTTTTCATGATCGGCAGTTCGAATATTTTTGCCATGGCATCGCCCTTGACGACATCCGGTGCCAGATCCGCACCGACAAATGTCCGGCGGTTCTGGTTATAGCGCTGGATCGATGTTGGCCCAGACCCGAAACTTACCGAGGCCACTCGGCTGAGAGGAACCGTGCCGCCACTGGCAATTGGGATTGGGAGGTTCTGGATAGTTGTCAGATCGGTTCGTGATTCGAGCGGCAACATGACACGGATTGGAATCTGCCTGTCCGACAGTGAAAACTTCGCAGCATTTTGATCGATTTCACCCAAGGTAGCTATCCGGATCGTCTGGCTGAGCGCTGCCGTTGTAACGCCGAGTTGCGATGCGAGTTCCATATAAGGCGTAATAATGATTTCAGGTCGGCTGAGATCCGAGGCCACCCGTGGCGCACGCACCAGATTTATGTCCTTCATCTGCTCGACCAATTCGGCAGCAGTAGCATCCAGCAAATCCGGGTCAGAACCGGTCAGCATGATGGAAATGTCGCGTCCGGTTCCACCGCCACCGCTTTGTGACTGGAAGGAAATCCGCGCATCGGGAATTTTCTGAAGCTCTGGGGCCAGGTCGCGCTCGAATTCGATCGATGTTTTCTTGCGGTCTTCCTTCAGACTGACGAAAACCGTGGCGTTGGTTTCTCGGACCCGTGTCAGGGCGCGTGCCACTTCTGGCTGTGCATACATTAGTTCTGACACCTGATCAGCGATTTTTTCGGTCTGTTCGAGTGTTGTGCCCGGCACGACCTCGATCTGGACGCGGCTGTTGTCTTCATTGATTTTCGGCTGAAATTCAGCAGGGGTGATCATGAACAATATGACGGTGAAGCCAAAGGCAAGCAGACCGATTCCCATCATCCAGATACGGTGATCATATCCGCGGGCGCGGAAGCGACCGGAACGATAGGCATACCAGAGAGCAAAGCGGCCATCGAACCTGCTAACCACCCATTTGATACCCTTAGCCAGCAGGAGCGCAGCGAAGGAACCGGCAGTGATACCGGCTATCAGGCTCAATATAGCTCGCAGCAAGTCACTGGGTATCAAAGTTGTAAGGACGCTGTAGATCTGACCACCCGCCAAATTCGCTGGTACGATAAATGCCACTACGATCAGGGTGAACAGGACAAAGCCGATCAGATATTGCCACCATTCGGCTTTGGCGGGGACTAGCGTCTGCCGGATACGGTCAGCCTCCGACCGATCCAATACCCACTGCAGCAATCGCATGTACCGGTCCATCCAGATCCCACCGCCATGTTCGGCCTGGCCGTGAGCCTTGAGGAAATAGGCCGCGATCATGGGCGTTATCATTCGCGCGACCGCGAGGCTCATCAGCACCGAAATAACCACTGTGATGCCAAAATTTTTGAAAAATTGGCCAGATATTCCTGGCATCAGGCCTACCGGCAGGAATACGGCGACAATACAGAATGAGGTGGCGACGACCGCAAGGCCAATTTCATCGGCGGCATCAATCGATGCCTGATAGGCACTTTTCCCCATGCGCATATGGCGCACGATATTCTCGATCTCCACAATCGCGTCATCGACCAGCACCCCGGCTACCAAACCTAGTGCCAGCAGCGAAAGGAAATTGAGATTGAACCCAAGCAGGTCCATGAACCAGAATGTTGGTATTGCCGACAAGGGAATGGCGATCGCCGAGATAACCGTCGCTCGCCAGTCGCGCAGGAATATGAAAACCACAACGACGGCCAGAATGGCCCCTTCAATCATCGCCAGCATCGAACTTTTATATTGCGACTTGGTATAGGTGACGCTGTTAAAAAGCGGGATGAATTCGATGCCGGGGACTTCGGCCTCGATCTTGTCCATGATCTCGATTGCATTGTCGTAGACGGTCACGTCGGATGCGCCCCGGGCGCGGGTCATGGAGAAATTGACAACCTCAACGCCCTTGACCTTGCTGATTGAACTGCGCTCGCCGAAGGAATCGTTTACTTCTGCAACATCGCTCAGCTTGATCGTTTTGCCATTGCCCAGCGATACTTGGGTCTGTGACAAATCATAGGCATCATCCGCATTGCCGAGAACGCGGACGGATTGCCGTGTGCCCCCGACTTCTGCTCGTCCGCCAGCCGCGTTGATATTAATCTGGCGCAAAGCAGTGTTGATCTGGCTGGCCGTAACGCCCAGCGCCTGCATCCGGTCGGGACGCAATATAACCCTGATTTCCCTGTCGACGCCGCCAAACCGGTCAACCTCCGCCATTCCATCAACCGACAACAGCCGCTTGGCCACGGTGTCATCGACGAACCAGCTGAGCTGTTCGACGGTCATGTCATCGGCTTTAACGGCAAAAAATGCGATCGGGCCGCCCACCGCATCGACCTTTGCCACCTGCGGTTCCAAAATGCCTTCCGGCAAAGACCCGCGAACCTGATCAACCGCGTTTTTTACTTCATTGACGCTATTGTTTACATCCGCGCCAATTTCAAATTCGACAAAGGTCCGGCTGCTGCCTTCGCTGGCTGTCGAACTGATATTCTTGACGCCGCTGATCGACCTGACCGCTGCCTCTATCCGTTGGGTGATCTGGCTTTCAATTTCTGTCGGCGCAGCACCTGGCTGCGAAATCTGAACAGAAACTGCCGGAAATTCGACGTCCGGATTGTTCACGACGTCCATGCGATTGAAACTTAACAAGCCCGCAAAAAGCAGCCCGGCGAAAAGCACCAATGGTGCCACCGGATTTCGGGTACTCCAGGCGGAAATATTGCGAAGATTCATCGATCAGGCCTCAAATTTGTGCACGACTCACGCGCCGCCGGCTTTCTTTTGGAGTTTCGGCTGCACGGTTTCGCCGGGACTCAGGAAGCCGCCTGCTCGAAGCACGACCCTCTCATTTCCATTCAATCCGGACGTGATGGAAAGCCCTGCGGACGACACTGCGCCGACGACGACATCGCGCCGTATCGCCTTGTTGTCTGAACCGATGATATAGACAAAGCTTCCCTTGCTGTCATTTTGCAAAGCGGACTCGGGCAGGATCGCGACCTCGGAAGTGCCACTCTGAAGCCGCGCGCTGGCAAATCCGCCGGGTCGTAGAGCGCTGTCATAGCTCAGAGCAATTCGGGCAATACCCTGACGGGACTGTGGATCGATGGTCGGCGAAATCTGCCAGACCTGTCCGGTCAGGACCTTGTCGGTACCGACAGGGGTGACTTGTGTGGAGATGCCCACCGAAATATTGGCCAAATCGCTTTCGCCAAGCTGTGCCTGCAATTCCATTTCGCCATTTTGTGCCAGCAGGAAGAGAACACCGCTGCCCTGGGTTACCGTCTGCCCCGGCTCGACATTGCGATCCAGTACAAAACCGGCCTTGGGAGCTACGACATTCAAACGGCTGTTGCGCGCCTGGGTCTCGTTTAGCTGGGCCTGGGATAATCGTAGTCGGGCGGCAGCGGAATCGCGGGTTGCCGTCAGCCGGTCGACATCTGCCTTGGCGATAAATCCCCGGTCCACTAGCTTCAGCGCACGATCGAGATTTGACTGCGCCAGGTCGAGATCGGCGCGCGCCACACCGACCGACGCTTCCAGTCCAGCAGCTTGCTGGGATTGAACCGATCGATCGATGCTGGCCATGATCTGGCCCTGTTTGACCCAGTCGCCCGCGTCGACGTAGACATGGGTGACCCGGCCGCCTTCACCGACGACACTCACCGGTATCTCGCGGCGGGCCGCCAGCGTTCCCGTTGCATTGATAGTTCGTGTCACCTGCTGCTTGCCGGGAGTCATGACCGTAACCATGGGCGCCTGGCTCACGGTTTCTTCATCGCCGGAGGCACCAAAAAAATAATGATAGCCGATATAAGCCGCCAGTAGCGCCACAACCACGGCTGCTGCGACAATCAGACGGCGACGATTGCTATTGCGCTGCTCAGGATCATCCATAATCGAAATCTCATTGACGGGGATGGTCGATTCATAGTTCATTTTTTCACTCTTCGGTCAGGCCCTTATCGCATTCTTGCACGCAATACACAAAAGAATCGCTGATTTTCCGGTCTATTCGGATTTTCTTTAGCTGTGTTACATCAATATGTCACCAGCGGCAAGCTGGAACAGTATTCAGCCAGTTTTACAAGCCTAGCTTCGACCAACAACCGATGTAGTCTCACGAAAGGGCCGGTTCGCGAACGAACCGGCCCTTCCAGTTTCCGAATTTATTCTGAAAAGCAGGCTTTAGCGTACCCTGCCACGCTGGATGAGGTTCAGTATCAGCAACAGTACCACGGCGCCTACGAAGGCGGTGATCAATCCAGCGATTGAAAATTCCTGAATGCTACCACCGAAGCCTAGGTAACGACCAACAAAATTGCCAATTACCGAACCGATGATCCCGACAATGATGTTCCAGAAGATGCCCATGGAGGCATCACGTCCCATCACCATGCTGGCCAGCCAGCCTGCGATACCGCCGACGATCAATGCAATAATCCAACCCATATGTACCTCCTGATTATATGCGAGCGTGCAATTCATACGCTCGTGAATACAGTCACATAGAGGATTTTACCGGGGACTTGAAGAAATAAAAAGAAGTATCCGAGCTAATCAGTCCGCGCAATAACGGTTTTAGTCGAATAATACCGGTCAATATTTCTGCTGACGCTCGTATAAGTCCCGATAATGCTGGATTCGGGTCACCCGCAAGCCGGGCATGCCAGAGCGATCCACCGCCCGTTGCCAGGAGGCGAATTCTTCCAGCGAAAGATCATAGCGATCGCAAACTTCGTCAACTGTCAGCAAGCCACCATTGACTGCCGCAACAACTTCCGCCTTCCGACGGACCACCCAGCGAGTCGTACCAGGTTTCGGCAAATCACTGATGGTGAGTGGCTCACCCAGTGGACCGACAACTTGCGCTGGTTTTATTTTCTGATTTTCAATCATACTACCCTCAAAATTTGCCTTTCGGCATTTGGCCCTGTTTTCCGTTCCGTCTGGTCTTCGTACCGGGAGAGCTTTTCGATTACCTGAATTGCCAAGGTAAACGTCACGTTCATAATTTCGATTATTCATGCATCGCGGTGACTTCCTTTCGCGCCAAATCCGGTCGAAAACAGCCGGATGTGAATAATGTCCTGTCCCGATAGCGTTTTCTGTCCGATCTCATTCTTCCGGCAAAAAAAGCCATCCGGTCATCCAGGAAGGAACCCGGAGATCCCGCTAACGGATTTGATTGATCCTGGGTCGCCGCTACATAATATCGTGCCGACTGGCTCGATGCCTGCCGCGCAATGGCCTCGGCAAGCAATGAGCCTTGATCCGCAACTTGAGCGGTCGCAGCATTGCGCCCATTTAAAGCCGTCCATTCCAGGGTCTTATGGGGAAAGTTCAAATCCATAGACCCTGATCTAGCAGTGAAGATATAAACTTCGGTAAAAGGGTTGTTCACACCATCTTAGGACTAATTAAACAATGCGACCCTTGAATCCAACCCAAGCATGCCAAAATGGCACACAAGGCACGCTTTAACCGGCTAAGCGCGCAGCACTGGCGCAAACGATAGGATTTCTCTAGGGGCATCATTATTATGACGAATATGATCAATGGAGATTTCCAGCTCGGTGACGATCTGACGGGCAAACGCATTGTCGTGGCCATGTCGGGTGGGGTGGATTCGAGTGTGGTTGCCGCCTTGGCTGCACGCACCGGTGCAGAAACGATCGGCATTACATTGCAGCTATATGACCATGGTGAAGCGGTGGGACGGGTTGGCAGCTGTTGCGCGGGACAGGACATCCGCGATGCGCGCGCCGTGGCCGACCGGCTCGGCATTGCCCATTATGTTTTTGATCACGCCAGCCGTTTCAAGGATTCGGTGATGGATGTCTTCGCCGATGAATATATGGCGGGCCGGACTCCGATTCCCTGTGTGCAATGTAATATGGGCGTCAAATTTACTGATCTGTTGCAACTGTCCCGCGAACTGGGCGCCGATTGTCTGGCAACAGGACATTATGTGCGGCGGGTCGCAACTGCCAGTGGTGCCGAACTGCACCGGGCCCTCGATCCGGCCCGAGACCAGAGCTACTTCCTCTTTGCCACAACACAGGATCAGCTGGACTATCTGCGCTTCCCGCTGGGCGATATGCCGAAAACGCAGGTGCGCGAAATAGCCGAAGAAATGGGACTTGCAGTGGCCTTCAAGCCGGACAGTCAGGATATCTGTTTCGTTCCCGATGGCGATTATGCCAGTGTCGTGCGCAAATTGCGGCCGGACGCGGATGATGACGGCGAGATCGTCCATATCGATGGTACGATCATGGGACGGCACAAGGGGCTCATCCATTATACCGTTGGTCAGCGCAAAGGGCTGGAAATCGGCGGTCAGGCCGAGCCGCTTTATGTTATCCGCCTGGAACCGGAAGCGAAACGCGTGATTGTCGGCCCGAAAGCCGCATTGGCGGTTGCGGCTGCGTCACTTCGTGACATCAACTGGATCGGCGGTGATTATGCCGGCCCGGTCGAGGTCAAGGTCCGGTCGATGTCAAAACCGACCCTTGCACGGCTGGAAGGGCAGGAGCTACAATTTCACAATCCGGAATTCGGCGTTGCGCCCGGTCAGGCGGCAGTTTTCTATCACAAGGAACGCGTGTTGGGGGGCGGCTGGATTGACGGCACCAATGCGGTCGAACAACAATGGCTAGCCGGCGTCGAAGTCTAGGCTATTCAGCCTTAAGCTGCGCATCGGTCAGGATCACGCAACCCCAGCCTTCGCGAAACTCGGCTGTAGCCGACTCCATCAGCAAAGCAGATGCGGTCACTCTTTTGCGCTCCTCGTCCATTGACAATCCGATCACTTCCATACCCGGTTCAAAATCTTTGCTGCAATCCTCGATATCCCTGCCGCCAAGAAAGTGACAGGAGCAGGCCACCCGGGCTCCATAGGCGGTGCCGACGTCCAGCTGGCCTTTGATAGAGCTGTAATTATAAGCAAAGAGCATGGCCAGAATGAGCAGGAACAATGCTCCGGCATAAACTGCAGCGCGCTTTCGGGTCAGGGTATTTCGGGATGTGCCTTTTGGTGTTGCCATAGCGGCTTCTATTGGTGCAACGATAGAATATGCACAAGATTAAACTCGCCTTTATCCTGGCCCTGATGCTCGCCATTTCCGGGTGTGGAGACAACAGCGCCCCTAATGCCCCACCACAGAAAAGCGCTGCGGAACTGGCCTATATTACGGATGACAGCCCAATAGCCAAGGCGCGGCTCGATGCCGCAATTGCGCCGCTTTTCGAAGACCCGACGATGGCGGAGACGCGGGCGTTTCTGGTGATGTATCAGGGACGAGTCATCGCCGAGCGTTATGGCGAGGGATATGATGAAGACACGCGATTCATCAGCTGGTCGATGGCCAAAAGCTTTACCGGTGCGCTGATCGGATTTCTGGTTGCCGACGGGCGACTGGTGCTTGATGACCCGGCGCCCGTGCCCGCGTGGCAGAGACCCGGCGATCCGCGCGGCGACATAACCCTGCGGCACTTGCTCCACATGTCATCCGGCCTCGATCATACCGAAGTGGCCGGGGAGGATGAAAAAACGGTGTTCGAGGCCGACACCAACCGGATGCTTTTTCTCGATGGCGCTCAAAACACCGCTGCTTATGCCGAAGCACGGCCGATGGAGGCCAAGCCGGGTGAGAAATTCGAATATAGCACTGCAACCAGTATCATCCTTTCCGATATCATCGCCCGCACCCTGACCGAGAGCACGGATCCGCAAGTCCGGCGTGACGTGACCCTGCGGTTCATTCGGGGGCGGTTGCTGGAACCCCTCGGCATGGATAGCACCTATCCGGAATTTGATCCCAACGGCACGTTTCTCGGTGGCAGCTTCATTCAGGCAACGGCACGGGATTATGCAAAGTTCGGAGAGTTCCTGCGCCACAATGGGGCCCGAAAAGGCGCGCAGCATCTGCCGGTCAGCTGGGTGAAATTCATGAAGACATCGTCGAATAATGATCCGGCTTATGGTGGACATATCTGGCTCAACAAGAAACGTCCGGAAGGCCGAAATCCGGTCCTGTTTCCTGACAATGGTCCTGACACGATATTTGCCGCTCTTGGTCATCTGGGCCAGCAGATCGTTGTCTCACCGGAACAACAGTTGACCGTGGTCAGGCTCGGCAAGACTCAGGATGATGTTCTTGCGCCGATGAGCGCACAGATCGGCCGGATCATGGCGTTGTTTCCGGTAAAGGGCTAGGCCCCGGCCGCGCTCAGACTACAGGCGAAACATGCCTTCCACCACGGTCACGCATTTCCCTCCTAGCCACGCGCGTTCGCCGTCGCGGCGACAGTTGACATAGCCCCCGCGTTGGCTGGCCTGATAGGCGGTAAAGCTGTCGCGGCCCAATTGTTCGGTCCAATAAGGCGTCAACACGGCATGAGCCGATCCTGTCACACTATCCTCGTCGACCCCGCCACCGGGCACGAAAACCCGGCTGATCACATCGGTATCCTTGCCGGGCGCGGTGCAGATGAATTGCGCATTGCCGAGTGCGGCGAGCGCTTTCAGGTCCGGTTTGAGGGCAAGGATGTCATCGGCATTTTCATAACGAAGAACATGATATCGCCCTTCATGAAACTGAGTTTCGACCGGGCGACCACCGACCAGCGCCACGATTTCCGGCATGGCTTTCGGCGCAGGGGGGTAGGCCGGCAGGTCCAGTGCATAGCCATCCCCCTCGCGCTTCACCGTCAATATGCCGGCTTTTCTGGTCCGGAACGTCACTTGCTGCTGATTGGGATTCTGGGATAATATGATATGGCCGCTGGCCAGCGTCGCGTGGCCGCAGAGCGCGATTTCCACGGTGGGCGTGAACCAGCGCAGTTCGTAATCCGCTGCATTGCTTGCGTCGGGCAGGTAAAAAGCGGTCTCGGCAAAATTATTTTCCTCGCCGATGGCCTGCAGGACATTATCCTCCAGCCAGACCGGGAGGGGCATCACAGCTGCCTGATTGCCGGTGAAAGGGCGGTCGGCGAATGCATCGACGTGATAATAAGACAGGTTGGTCATGGATACAGCAGTCCTTCCGACCATTCGTCACCGTTGCGGACGAAAGTCCGTCGTTCGTGCAGCCGGTGTGCCCGGTCCTGCCAGAATTCAAATCGTGCCGGTGTGAGGCAATAGCCTGACCAATGTGGTGGGCGCGGTACGTCGCTGCCGTCAAATCGCTGCGACATTTCGGCAAAACGGGCTTCGAACGTGGCGCGGTCGGCAAGCGGGCGGGACTGGTCCGAGGCCCATGCCCCGAGCTGGGAATCCCGGCTGCGGGTAGCAAAATAAGCATCGGCCATGCTATCTGCTACCGTCGAGATATGTCCTTCGATCCGGATCTGGCGGCGCAGGCTTTTCCAGTGGAACAATATTGCGGCCTTGGGATTTTCACCTATATCGCCAGCCTTGCGGCTTTGCTGGTTGGTGTAGAATATAAAGCCGTCGGGGCCATGGCCTTTAAGCAACACCATCCGCGCTGAGGGCTGCCCGTCGGCATCGGCGGTGGCGATGGTCATGGCATTGCTGTCATTGATTTCGGTTGCGCGTGCTTCGGTGAACCACGTGTCGAATAGTGAAAATGGATCGGTCATGAGTCATTCTGTAACATCCTGTCGACGACCCGCAAACAAACAAAAATTTGATCTGCGACAAGGCGCCGCTTTCTGTTAGAACCATCCGGAAAAGGACGGGTGATGAACTGGGATCTGGTTTTTACAATTGCCAATAATTATGCATTGTTGATGTGGCTGATCCTCGCATTTGCACCCCGGCGCGATATGATAATGACCGTTCTGTTCTACGGAGGCATTGGTCTTCTGGCGTGCGCCTATGCGGTGATCATCATCCCTTTGATGACCGGTATGATTGACGGAGGCGGTGGGGTGCCGGATTTCACGACTCTGGCTGGCGTCCAGCAATTGCTTGGGAGTCCAGGCGGCGCGACCGTGGGATGGATCCACTATCTGGCCTTTGATCTGTTTGTCGGCCTATGGGTAGCGCGCAATGCGGATAAATACGGGTTTGCACGCTGGTTGCAGATACCTATTCTGCTGTTTGTTCTCATGTTGGGACCATTGGGGCTGGTTCTGTATCTGCTTTTGCGTTTCACGCGGCACAACAAGGTTGCAGACGCCGTTGTACCCGAATAAAACAGCGGAGTTGAAAATTGGCGGATAATTCCAATCTCTGCATGGTAAGGATTTGAAAAAGGGTAAATAATGAAAGATCCCTATCAAGCATTGGGTGTTGCCAAGGGTGCTAGCGACAAGGAGATCAAATCCGCATATCGCAAGCTCGCCAAGGAACTGCACCCGGACAAGAACAAGGATAATCCAAAGGCGACGGAGCGTTTTTCGGACGTCACCAAGGCTTATGACTTGTTGCTGGACAAGGACAAGCGCGCGCAATTCGATCGCGGAGAGATTGATGCGGACGGTAATCCTACCGCACCCTTCGGCTATGGTGGCGGTGGATATCAGCGCGGCCCGGCGGGGCAGCAACATGATTTCGGAAATGCTGGCGCAGATTTCGGCGATATTTTCGAGGGTCTTTTTGGCGGCGGCGGTGGTTCGCCTTTCGGTGGTCGACAGCGCAGCGCTCCACCGGTCAAGGGTGCCAATGTTGCCTATCGGCTGAACGTCGAATTTGTCGCTGCTGCGACACTACAGAAGCAGCGCATTACGCTCGAAGATGGCAAAACTATCGACCTCAGCCTGCCCAAGGGCGTTGAGGAAGGTACCCAGATGCGCCTCAGCGGTAAGGGCCGGCCGGGGCCGGGCGGCAATGGCGATGCGATTGTCACCATTCACATCAATCCTCATCCCTTTTATGAACGTGATGGCGACAACATCAGGCTGGATCTGCCGATCAGTCTGAAAGAGGCGGTCGAAGGTGCCAAGATCAAGGTCCCTACGGTAGATGGGCCGGTCATGCTTTCTATCCCCGCAGGATCGGATTCCGGCAAGACCCTGCGTCTCAAAAACAAGGGTTTTACCGGAAAATCGGGTGTTCGCGGAAATCAGCTGGTCACCTTGATGATCGTTTTGCCAAAAAGAGATGAAAAGCTCATCGAATTTGTGAAAGGTTGGAATCCGGAAGGCAATCCTCGCGCCAGTCTGGGTGTATAGCTTTGGCTCTGAACCCGATGTCAGAACTTTCTCCCGAAGCGCGCCGCGAAGAGAAACGGGCGTCGGGCGTATCTGCCAATAGCGGCGCTGACGCGCGAACCGAGAAAAGTCCGTTCCGCCGGGCCTATATCATTCTCGAGCGCACCGCTGTCGGTGTCTATTATGACGGGTTCACCTTTGCAGGTAATTTCGCCTATCTGTCGCTGCTCGCGGTCTTTTCCTTTTTCATCGTAGCCGCGGCAATTGTCGGGGGATTCGGACAGACGGCAATCGGCACTGATTTTGTAGAGGCTTTTCTGGTCACTGTTCCGCCCTCGGTTGCGGCAGCGCTGCATGATCCGATCAGAGACGCGATGACCGCACGGACCGGGCCGTTGCTGTGGTTCAGCGCGATCGTCGGGTTGTGGACTACGACGAGCCTGATCGAGACCATCCGGGAGATTCTTCACCGTGCATATGGCGTACAGGCACAGCGAGCGTTTTGGGAGTATCGCCTGACATCAATCTTGCTCATTCTATTATCGGTATTCTTCGCGATGCTGGCACTGAGTGCGCAGTTTATTGTGGCCGGGATAACCGGCTTCCTCGGCACCTATTTTCCGGCGGTTGAAACCGATGCACTTTGGCTTTCACTGTCCAGCGCGATCCCGTTTTTCATGTTATTTGCCACGCTTTATCTGTTGTTCCGCCTGTTGACCCCGCGGCAATATAGGCCGCGGCAATATCCCAAATGGCCGGGTGCCGTATTCATCAGCGGCTGGTGGTTGTTGATCACCGGGCTGTTACCGGTTTTTCTCAAATATGCGGCCAATTACCAGCTCACTTATGGTAGTCTCGCCGGGGTTATCATCACGCTAATTTTTTTCTATCTGATCGGACTTGGCATGGTAATCGGCGCAGAGATTAATGCCGCCCTAGCCGAAAGGCCCTCGCACAAGGAGACAAGCGAATGATCCGCTGGAAAATCATTTTGATAGCGTTTATCAGCGATGATTATCTGAATTCAGGAGACCCGGGCGATGAGTGATTTAATGAAAGGCAAGCGCGGCTTGATCATGGGGCTTGCAAATAACAAGTCACTGGCCTGGGGTATTGCCCAGCGTCTGGTTGCAGATGGTGCCGAACTGGCGATCAGCTATCAGGGCGAGGTGATGGCCAAGCGGGTCAATCCGCTTGCCGAACAACTGGGCTGTGATTTTCTGATTGATTGCGATGTCAGCGACATGGACCAGCTTGATGCAGCATTTGCCGAGATCGAAAAACGCTGGGGCAAGCTGGATTTTGTCGTTCATGCGATCGGCTTCACCAATAAAGAAGCGCTGCGCGGTAAATATTTTGACGTGACTCTGGACGATTTCCTGATGACCATGAATATCAGCGTCTACAGCTTCACCGCCGTTGCAAAACGCGCTGCGGCGCTGATGAGCGCAGGCGGATCCATGCTCACCTTGTCTTATTATGGTGCCGAAAAAGTCATTCCGCATTACAATGTTATGGGCGTAGCCAAATCCGCGCTTGAAACCTCGGTCAAATATCTCGCGAATGATGTGGGTCCTGACGGTATCAGGGTCAACGCAATCTCTGCCGGGCCGATCAAGACACTGGCCGCCTCCGGAATTGGCGACTTCCGCTATATCTTGAAATGGAACGAGCTGAATTCGCCGCTGCGGCGCAACGTTACCATTGATGATGTCGGCGCTTCGGCTCTCTATTTCCTGTCCGATCTTTCGGCAGGTGTTACGGGCGAAACCCATCATGTCGACGCTGGCTATCATACGGTCGGCATGAAGCAGGAAGACGCGCCGGATATCGCGCTGGATTGATGATCACGGGGTTGCATCATGTCCAGCTGGCCATGCCCGAAGCAGGAGAAGAACAGGCGAGGGAGTTTTATAGTGAGCTCCTGGATATCCCCGAACGTACGAAGCCTGCAACTTTGCAGTCGAATGGGGGTTGCTGGTTTGAGAAGGAGCAAGTCCGTGTGCATTTAGGAATCGAACGCGATTTTCGCCCGGCAAAAAAAGCACATCCCGCCTTTCAGGCAAGTGATTTCCACAACTTGATGGAAAAGCTGAAAAATGCGGGTTATCGGATACAATCTGCCGAACCGCTTGATCATCATTCCCGTTTTTTCGTGAATGATCCTTTCGGAAACAGAATTGAATTTATCAACGCGGAGAGCGAGTTTTGAGTTTTAACATCTTTGGCCATGCTTTCCGCTTTTCCACCTGGGGAGAAAGTCACGGACCCGCCCTTGGTGCACTGGTTGACGGCTGCCCGCCCGGACTGGACCTGAGCGAAGCGGACATCCAGCCGTTACTCGATGCGCGGCGTCCCGGCCAATCGAAATATACGACCCAGCGGCAGGAACCGGATCAGGTCAAAATTCTCTCGGGTGTTTTTGAAGGCAAGACAACCGGCACGCCGATTTCGCTGATGATCGAGAATGTCGATCAACGGTCCAAGGATTATAGCGAAGTCGCCAAAGCCTATCGTCCCGGTCATGCCGACTATGCCTATGACCAGAAATACGGCTTTCGTGACTATCGCGGCGGTGGCCGCTCCAGCGCCCGCGAAACCGCGGCGCGGGTTGCTGCCGGTGCGGTTGCACGGCTGGTGATTCCGGAAGTGACGATCCGGGCCTGGGTTGCGGAAATCGGCGGCGATGCCATCGATCCGGCAAATTTTGATGCTAATGAGATCGGCAACAACCCGTTTTTCTGCCCTGACGCCGAAGCCGCGAAGCGCTGGGAAGCGCTGGTCGATGGTGCCCGCAAGGATGGCAGCAGCATCGGCGCGATTATCGCCTGCGAAGCGACAGGCGTGCCCGCCGGATGGGGAGCGCCAATCTATGCCAAGCTGGACAGCGAGATTGCGGCAGCGATGATGACGATCAATGCGACCAAGGGCGTCGAAATCGGTGACGGCTTTGCCGCTGCCCGTCTGCGCGGCGAAGAAAATGCCGACGCGATGCACCCCGGCAACGATGGCCCGAGATTTGACTCCAATCACGCAGGCGGAACGGCTGGCGGAATATCCACCGGCCAGCCGGTCTTTTGCAGGGTAGCGTTCAAACCGACCAGTTCCATATTGACGCCTGTGCCGACCATCACGCCGGAGGGCGAGGCGACCGAAATATCGACCAAGGGCCGACATGACCCCTGTGTCGGAATTCGCGGCGTTCCGGTAGTCGAGGCGATGATGGCCGTGGTTCTGGCTGACCAGAAGATGATGCACAGGGCGCAATGCGGATGAGCAGAATCCTATCCCCGTCTTGTCTCCAGCGATGGCAAATATGCCATGATTTTTGAAACCGCCGCAAATGATGTGGATGTAATGGAAATCGGAAGCCAGCCCAAATTGGTTACCGCTTTCCGAGCCGGACTGGCAGGACCAGTCGGCTATATCGAAGGCTGTTCCTGATTCATGATCGACCTCATTCTTCACATCATCGACGAATATATTCAGGCAAACAAGGCTGTCATCGGTCTGGTGATCCTTGGCTTTCTGTTTGCCGGATTCATCATGGAACGTTTCCCTGCTGCGGTGGTCGCGGTGCTCGGGGCCTGCATGTTTCTGTTCCTCGGAATCATCGATTCCGACGGCCTGTTTTCAGTTTTCTCCAACACCGCGCCGATCACCATCGCCGCGATGTTCATTCTTTCGGGAGCGTTGCTGCGAACAGGGACGATCGACGCAATCGCCGGTTTCATCATCAAGCGTGCAAAGCGCCGTCCCAAACTGGCGGTGGCCGAGATGTTTCTGGGCGCTTTTGTAGCATCTGCCTTCATGAACAATACGCCGGTCGTGATCGTTCTGATTCCGATCATCCTGCGTCTGTCACGGGCGACCGGTTTTTCGTCCAAGAAACTGCTGATTCCGCTGAGCTTCATCTGCATATTGGGTGGTACCACAACGCTGATCGGTACCTCGACCAACCTGATCGTTGATGCGGTGGCCCGCGAACAAGGTCTGGCCGGTTTCGGAATATTCGAAATCACACCTTATGGACTGATTGCGGCGGTTGCGGGCACTGTGATGATGGTCCTTTTTAGCAGCTGGCTGCTTCCCGGTGGCCAAGTCAGGGGGGAGTTTGACAGCAGCGATGAAAGTGCTTTTCTCACCGAATTGACCGTTCGCCGCAAAGCGTCGGTAATCGACAAGAAGCTGTACACCGTTCCGGAACTGCGCCGGGCGGGCCTGAAGGTCACGGCGGTCAAGCGGTTGAGCAGCTATATCCGCCATGATCTTGATTTTCACGAACTGCGGGCGGGCGACCGTATTGTCGTGCAACTGGACCTCGCCGAGCTCATTTCTCTGCGAGAATCGGAAGATTTCAAGGTCGGTATCGTTCATAAAGGTGATGTGGGCGCTTTGGGTGAGGAGTTGGTCGAGGCGACGGTTGCTCCCAGTCATCCCAGCATCGGTAATCGCCTGTACGATATTCCCTTTCTGTCACAACTTAACGTCCGTGTTTTGGGGATGACCCGGTATCGCAATCTGCCGCGGTCAGACCTGACCAATGCGCGAATCCACGCGGCAGATCGACTGCTGGTGACTGGTTCCCGCGAAGATATCCGTCGCATGTATCAAAATCCGAATCTGTTTGGAGTCGGACAAACCAAAATCCGTGCTTTTCGTAGGGATCGCGCACCGATTGCCATCGGCGCACTGGTCGCAGTGGTGGTGCTCGCCGCGCTCAATGTCATCCCGCTGGCTGTCGCAGCCATTCTTGCGGTCGGCGCCATCCTGTTGGCGCGGTGCATCGATGCGGAAGAAGCCTGGGGGTCGATAGACGGCAATGTTCTGGTTCTGATTTTTGGCATGCTTGCGGTGGGGCTCGGTCTGCAGCAGGCTGGCAGTGTAGACCTGCTGGTTGCCGAACTGACTCCTTTTTTGCGGGAAGTGCCGCCCTGGGGGCTTGTGTTCGCTATCTATGTGCTGTCGGTGATCATGACCGAGATTGTGACCAACAATGCGGTCGCCATCATCATCACCCCGATAGCCATCGCGCTGGGCAATGATCTGGGTGTTGATCCCCGGCCGCTGGTGATCGCGGTGATGTTCGCCGCCTCTGCAAGCTTTGCGACGCCAATCGGCTATCAAACAAACACGCTGGTTTACGCGGCCGGCAACTACCGGTTTACCGATTTCTTCAAGGCCGGCATTCCGCTGACCTTTGGCGTCGGACTATCAACCTGTCTGGCGATCAGCTTCTGGATGTAGCCTGTCCCTAAAGGCTTGCCGCGCTCTGCTGCTGACGATAGGCTCGGGCCGGAAAAATACGGGGGAAATCACATGCTGGCATTCTGGTTCAAGATTCCGCTCTGGCAGCGGGTAATCGCGGCTCTTGTCCTCGGTGTGATCACCGGCCTGATCTGGGGGCCCGAATCTGAAACCATCAAATGGATCGGCGATTTTTTCATTAAGGCGATCAAGATGCTCGTCGTCCCGCTGATCTTCTTCTCGCTCGTTGCCGGTGTGGCGGCGCTTGGTGATCTGAAGAAACTGGGCAGCGTCGGCGGACGGGCGATGATATTGTTCGTCATCACCGGGCAGATTGCTGCCTGGCTGGGTCTTGCGCTCGGCACCTTCTTTCAACCCGGCAACGGTGTAGACACAGGCGCGATCGAGAAGGGCGAAACGCCGATGCCCAATGACACCAGTGCCATTGACATGATCCTGTCGATTGTCCCCGACAGTCCTGTTCAGGTGATGGCCGACGTGCGGGTGCTGCCGCTGATCGTCTTTGCGCTGCTGATCGGCATCGGTATTCTCATGGCCAAGGAAGACGGCAAGCCGCTGGCAAAAATCTTCGATAGCGGTGCCATTGTGATGCAGAAAGTCACGATGATTGTAATGGAATTGACGCCCTTTGGTGTCTTTGCGCTGATGGCATGGGTCGCCGGGACACTCGGCACGGACGCCCTGATATCACTGGCGCAGCTGGTCGGGCTCAACTATCTGGGTTGCCTGCTGATCATTGGGATTGTTTATTCGGGGATGATCAAGTTCGTTGCCAAGCTGCCCGTGATCGATTTCTTTCGCGGGATTATCGATGCGATCGCCGTCAGCTATTCCACCGCTTCTTCCAATGCGACGTTGCCGGTGACCCTGCGCTGCGTCGAACGCAATCTCGGTGTCAGCAATTCGGTAGCCAGCTTCGTCGTCTCGCTCGGCGCCACGATCAACATGAACGGCACCGCGATGTATCTCGGGCTCGCCACTTTGTTCGGCGCGCAGATATTCGGCGTCGACCTCAGCTTTGGTGACTATGTGCTGATCTCGATCACCTCGACGCTCGGTGCCATCGGTGCAGCGGGCATCCCCGGTGCGGGCCTGATCATGATGGCTTTGGTGTTCGGTAGCGTTGGCGTGCCATTGGAAACCATCGCCTTTGTTGCCGGCGTCGACCGGATCATGGACATGATGCGGACCACCACCAACGTCTCCGGCGATGCCGCGGTTGCAGTGACCGTCGCATCAATGACCGGTGAGATTGACCGTGAGGAAATGATCTCGGCCGACGATGTCTAGGCGCGTTCTGCCATCGTAAATATTACTGTGTCACGTAGGAAACAATACATTGGTGAAAAGCGGGTCTTCCAGCGCACGGCCAGCTCCGTTGGCGACGCAGGTCAGCGGGTCATCCGCAATGGTAACCGGCAATCCTGTTTTGTCGGCGATAAATTCGTCGATCCGTCCCAATAATGCACCACCACCGGTCAGGACAATGCCCTGATCCATGATGTCGGCGGCCAGTTCCGGTTTGGTATTCTCCAGCGCATTGAGCACGGATTCGGCTATCTGGCTCACTGGCTCGGCAATGGCATGGGCAATTTCGGCTTCGGTGATAGCGATTTTCTTTGGCATGCCGCTGACCAGATCTCGGCCCTTGATATGCATGGTCTGGCCCTTGTCGACCGGGCTCACCGCGCTCGCCATTTCATGTTTGATCAGTTCGGTGGTGGTTTCACCGATCGCCAGGTTATGCTTGCGCCGGATATGATAGGCGATGGCGTCATCCATCTTGTCGCCGCCCATCCGTCCGGATGTACTATACGCCAAGCCCTGCAAGGACAGAATTGCAACTTCGGTCGTTCCTCCGCCAATATCGACCACCATAGCGCCGGTTGGTTCGGCGACCGGGATCCCCGCACCAATGGCAGCGGCCATCGGTTCCTCAACGAAGAATACGCTCGATCCGCCGGCATTCGAGGCGGCATCGCGAAGTGCGCGGCGTTGCACGTTGGTCGAACTGGAAGGAATGCAGACGACAATGTCGAAGCGACGGAACATCCCCGGCTTCTTTTGGTGCACTTTTTGGATGAAATGTTTGATCATCTGCTCGGCGACATCCAGGTCGGCGATGACCCCGTCCTTGAGGGGACGAATGACGCTGATATTGCTGGGCGTCTTGCCCATCATCAATTTTGCATCGCTGCCGACCGCACGCACCTTTGTCACACCGTCATTGGTTTCCAGAGCCACGACGGATGGTTCGTTGAGCATGATACCATTATCGCGCACATAGATGAGCGTGTTGGCAGTACCGAGATCGATCGCCAAGTCGAGTGACTGGAGTTTGAAAAAGCTACGCATAAAACAGGGATTACTTTGGTTTAGAACGACCACATTAAAAATGGGACATGATTGCTCGAGCTTGGTGACATCGCCGCGATGAACTGACGATGTATAGTCAATGAAGGCCTGCCTTCACCAAAATGGTCAGGAGAGCCTGAGGTGGCGCGGTGATCAAGGAACCATGAGCCATGCAAGACCCGACATTCAGCATTGCTTTTGTCCGATCCTCATAGACCAGTGCCCCGTTATCGGGACGCCGATAGCGTTTAATCAGCAAAGGGATCCGTCACCAGAATCGTATCGTCACGTTCGGGCGAGGTCGACACCAGTGCAACCGGGCATTGGATCAGTTCCTCAACCCGCTTGATATATTTGATCGCCTGTGCCGGCAGGTCTGCCCAGCTGCGCGCACCGGCGGTGGTTTCGTTCCAGCCCTCCAGCGTCTCGTAAATCGGTTTGACCGCCGCCTGATCCTGATGATGCGGTGGAAGATAATCATATGTCACGCCGTCCAGATCATAGCCAACACATATTTTCAGTTCCTCGAACCCGTCGAGCACGTCGAGTTTGGTAAGCGCAATTCCGGCAACACCAGACACGGCGAGCGCCTGGCGCACGAGCACGGCATCGAACCAGCCGCAGCGCCGTTGACGGCCGGTTACCGTACCAAATTCATGCCCGCGTTCGCCCAGTCGCTGACCGATCGCATCGTCGAGCTCCGTCGGAAACGGCCCGGACCCGACCCGGGTTGTATAAGCCTTGGTTATTCCCAGGACATAGCCCGTGCCGGACGGACCGATACCCGATCCCCCAGCAGCGGTGCCGGAAATCGTGTTTGAACTGGTGACGAACGGATAGGTGCCATGATCGACATCAAGCAGCACGCCCTGCGCGCCCTCGAAGAGGATGCGTTTGCCGTCGCGCCGGGCTTCGTTGAGGCGTTTCCAGACGGGCTGGGCATATTGCAGAACGCTGCTCGCGATTTCCTTCAGGTCATTGAGCAGCCGTTCGCGATCCACAGGTGGTTCGCCGAAGCCGGCACGGAGCGCGTCATGATGCGCACACAGCCGGTCGAGCTGCGGTCCCAGATCGTCGAGATGGGCGAGATCGCAGACCCGGATCGCACGGCGCCCGACCTTGTCTTCATAAGCGGGCCCAATGCCGCGCCGGGTTGTACCAATCTTGCCCTTTCCGCTGGCGTCTTCGCGCATGGCGTCGAGATCGCGGTGGATCGGCAGGATCAGCGGGCAGGTTTCGGCGATACCGAAATTATCGATGTTAATCGCGACACCCTGGCTTTCCAGCTTCTTGATCTCATCGCGCAAATGCCAGGGATCGAGCACGACACCATTGCCGATGATCGACAATGCGCCACGGACAATGCCAGACGGGAGCAACGAAAGCTTGTAAACCGCGCCATCAACAACCAGCGTGTGGCCGGCATTATGGCCACCCTGAAAGCGGACCACAACATCGGCGCGTTCAGACAGCCAGTCGACTATCTTGCCTTTGCCCTCATCACCCCATTGTGCGCCGATTACCGTTACATTGGCCATGGATTCACTTTCTTATAATGGTTCCGGCTGATTGCCGTTCAAAATATGGGAACAACCAAGCGCTTCGGCCTGATCCTTGTCTGAAAGGGCGGCCACCGTGCGCCAGCCGTTCTCTCTCAACCGTGCGGCTGCGGATTGATCATGTCCGAGCGGCAAGAAAACCTGCTCGCTGGCTTTCGCGCCAAAACCGGCATCGATCAGCGGATTGGGGTAAAGCGAAAAGCCGACCGCCGCTTCGGATTCGTCATCGTGACGCGCAATTTCATAGCTGCCGCCGCGCCCCAGCGCGCCGATAAAGCTTTCGGCATACAGCGTGAAGCCGAACCAGTTCTGATATTCAAAGCCATGGCGTTCGGTCGGGTCAAGAGTGAGGCTGGCTTTCCCCTTGATGCTTGCGGCGATCCGGGAAACACCATCCAGTCGCGAATCGAGCAAGCCGTCGGTATCAAATTCGCGCAATCTTGCCATTGCCTCGTCAAACGGGCCGGTCGCTTCGATCAGCGGCAGATAGCCGGTTGCACCCATGGCGCTCAGGCCACCGGCATCCTTCATGTCCAGTTCGCCGCGCACTTCTTTAATCTGGGCTTCGTTCAGCGGCAACGGACCCGCTGCCAATATGTCGATCAGATCGGGCATGGTGAAATCGACGGTAATGCCAGAAACGCCTGCACGCTCCAGTGCCTCGATCGCAACCGAGACAATTTCGCTGGCCGCGACGACGCTATCGCTGCCAATCAGCTCGGCGCCAATTTGCAACCGGCTGCGTTCTGGTTGCAATTGTCCCGACCGCAGTTTCAAAACCTGTCCCGAATAGCTGAGCCGGAGCGGCCGCGACCGATCAGCCAGACTGGTCTTGGCAATACGACCGATCTGCATCGTCATATCCGGTCGCAACGCCAGAGTGCGCTGAGAAATCGGATCGACGAAGCGCATCAGGTCGCTACGCGATGCCCCCTGCATCCGTTCGGTCAGTCCATCTTCATATTCTGCGAGCGGAGGCGTTACCCGGGCATATCCATGGCTGGCCAAGGTATCGAGCACGTCGCGTTCGAGTCGCGATGCCGCCTCGGCATAAGGCGGCAGCGCGTCGTGGAATCCTTCGGGCAAGAGGTTCGATGGTGTTCGCATGGCCCTGCTCCATAGCCCAAGCAAAGGCTCAGGCCATCCTTTTTCTTGGGTCTCGGTCTATCGAACTAAAAGCTTAGTGCCTTGACCGTCTTTACGCCTTCTAACTGGCAAACGGACCAGAGAACCGGCTCTTCCACCGGCGAATCGATCGAAAGCAGCAAGACCGCTTCGCCACCTGGCGCATCGCTGCGACGGCCAAGGTGGAACGTGCCAATATTGACGCCCGCTTCGCCAAGCGTCGAACCGACGCGGCCGATAAAGCCGGGCTCGTCGCGGTTGACGATATAGAGCATGTCGCCTTCCATATCGGCTTCGACCTTGATGCCGAACATCTCGACCAGCCGTGGTCCGGAAGATCCGAACAGGGTGCCGGCAACCGATTTTTCGCCTTCGTCGGTGGTTACCGATACCCGGACCAGCGTGTGATAGTCGCCTTCGCGCTCGTGACGGATTTCGCGGACATCGAGACCGCGTTCTTTCGCCAGATAGGGCGCGTTGACCATATTCACGGTGTCGCTATAGGCCCGCATCAGTCCGGCCAGCACCGCTGCTGTAATCGGCTTCTGGTCCAGTTCGGCTGCTGCGCCTTCGACTTCAACCGCAACGCCCTTGATCTGGTCGGCGGCAAGCTGGCCGACGAGAGAACCGAGCTGGGTGGCAAGCGCCATATAGGGTTTCAGCTTCGGCGCCTGTTCAGCCGAGAGGCTTGGCATATTGAGCGCATTTTCGACGCCGCCATTGACCAGATAATCGGCCATCTGTTCGGCGACCTGGATTGCCACATTCACCTGAGCCTCGCTGGTCGAAGCGCCGAGATGCGGGGTGCAGATCAGGTTCGGCGTACCGAATAACGCATTTTCCTTCGCTGGCTCCTGTGCATAAACGTCAAGCGCAGCGCCGGCGACATGGCCGGATTCGAGAGCCTCTTTCAAGGCTGCCTCGTCGATCAGGCCGCCGCGCGCGCAGTTGATGATGCGCACGCCCGGCTTGGTCTTGGCCAGGGCTTCCGCAGACAGGATATTGCGTGTCTGGTCGGTGAGCGGCGTGTGCATGGTGATGAAGTCGGCGCGGGCGAGCAGATCGTCCAGCGAGACTTTCTCAACACCCATTTCCACGGCCCGCTCTTCGGTCAGGAACGGATCATAAGCGACAACTTTCATCCGTAAGCCGATGGCGCGCTCGGCAACAATCGAACCGATATTGCCGGCGCCGATCAGGCCAAGCGTCTTGTTGGTCAGCTCGACGCCCATGAATTTGGATTTTTCCCATTTGCCAGCCTGTGTGGACACATCGGCTGATGGAAGCTGGCGCGCGAGGGCGAACATCAGCGCGATGGCATGTTCTGCCGTGGTGATGCTGTTGCCGAACGGCGTGTTCATGACCACGACGCCCTTGGCGGAAGCAGCCGGGATATCCACATTGTCGACGCCGATACCGGCGCGGCCAACGACTTTCAGGTTGGTCGCGGCTTCCAGTATTTCGGGCGTGACTGTGGTCGAGGAGCGAATGGCAAGGCCGTCATATTCGCCGATGATCTTCATCAGCTCTTCCGGCGTCTGGCCGGTAATTTCGTCAACGTCGCAACCACGCTGCCGAAAAATCTCGGCGGCTTTCGGGTCCATTTTGTCGGAAATAAGTACTTTTGGCATGATAATGTTCCTTGTCGGAATGATCGCGCCGGCATGGGCCGGCTTCTAGACCAATGGCTTTACAGCAGGGCATTGGTCTGGCCCCGGCTTGCGCCGGGGCGACACAATTAGGAAAGCTCGGCTTTCACCTGAGCATAGGCCCATTCGATCCACAGCAGCAGACGGCGAATGTCTTCCTGCTCGACCGTCGAACCGCACCAGATGCGAAGCGACGGTGGAGCATCGCGATAGCCGTTGAAGTCATAGGCAATGTCCATCTTCTCGAGCATTGCGGCGATCTTCTTGGGCACGGAAGCCTTGGCGTCGTCGTCGAGGCTGTCATACCAGTCACCCTGGAACACCATGCAGACGCCGGTGTTGGTCCATTTGGCCGGATCGCTGACCATATTGCGCATCCACGGCGTGGCTTCGAGCCAGTCGTGAACCGTCTTGGCATTGCGGTCGGCGCGGGCATGCAGTTCGGGCAAGCCGCCGATCGACTTGGCCCATTCGAGCGAAGCGATATAGTCTTCGGTCGCGAGCAGCGACGGCGTGTTGATCGTCGCGCCTTCAAAAATCGCGGTGTTGAGCTTGTCGCCCTTTTTCACCCGGAAGATTTTCGGCAGCGGCCAGGACGGGGTGTAGCTTTCAATCCGTTCGACGGCGCGCGGGCTGAGGATCAGCATGCCGTGACCGGCTTCGGAACCCATGACCTTCTGCCAGCTGTAGGTGGTGGCATCGAGCTTCGACCAGTCCATCGGCTGGGCAAAGACGGCACTGGTCGCGTCGTTGATGGTGACACCTTCGCGGTCGTCGGCAATCCAGTCGGTATCGGGAATTCTTGCGCCCGAGGTCGTGCCGTTCCAGGTGAAGACGATATCGTCACCCTTGTCGATCGTGGTCAGGTCGGGAATTTCGCCATAATCGGCTTCGAGCACGGTCAGGTTCGCAGGCTTTAGCTGCTTTACAGCGTCCTGGATCCAGACATTGCCAAAGCTTTCCCAAGCCGCGACCGTCACCGGACGGGCGCCCAGCATATTCCACATCGCCAGCTCGACGGCTCCGGTATCAGACGCCGGCACGATGCCGATCAGATAGTCGTCGGGGATGCCCAATAGCTCGCGGCTGAGGTCGATAGCATATTTCAGGCGCGCCTTGCCGGTTGCGGAACGATGCGAACGGCCCATGGCGATGGTGTTGATTTTGTCGAGGGACCAGCCGGGAAATTTGGCTGTGGGACCCGAAGAAAAATTCGGGCAGTCAGGACGCAATTCTGGCGTCGGTACATTGGTATCAGTCATTTAAACGCTTCTCCTTACAGAGAGCTCGCGCGGCGTTGGGACCGCGTGGCCCGGCGCCGCTTTGTCTTGTGCGGCGCAGCATGTCAAGCGCGTTCTTGGTTGCGAATGAAACCGGCTATTTCTTCCGGAACAGAATCTCGCCGCGGCGTGAAACCAGCAATTTTTCCAGCGATACCGGGTGGAAATAGGCTTCGACCCGGTCTCCTTCCGGCGTCGTGCCATAGACTTCATAGCAGCCGCCATCGATCTTTGATTTCTTGATGGTCCAACCTTTTTTGATCAGATCGGCTTTTAGTTCGGCCTGCGTTTTCCAGCCAGACTGTGGTCCTGCTTCGCAGGTCATCTTTCCGGTTGCCAGAGCAGGGGAGGACAAGCCAGCGGTGGCAAGAAACGTGGCGGTTGCGACGGCTATTACGGAATATTTCATCTCATTTTCTCCAGGCCTATTCGGTTTGCAGCGATTCGCGCTGCTTCGCATCATTGCTTCCTCTGGCATATATGATAATGCCTCGCAAAAGCTCAAGTAGCAACAGCGGAATGAAGTGGACGAGAGCTCCGCTGACGCCATCATGTATCAACAGCCAATGCGCCAGCGTCAGCAAGGCAGCAACATATACCAGTCGCTGCAATCGCTTCCAGCCCTGCTTGAGCCATCGCATGGATGCGTTGTTGCTGGTAATCGCCAGCGGTACAAACAGGATCAACGCTGCCCATCCGGTCCAGATTCCCGGTGCCCAGAATTCTGCCAGAATCGGCTTCAGCGCTTCCATATCGATCACGTAGAAGACCAGATGCAGCATACCATATCCAAAGGCGGCAAGCCCGAAGGACCGGCGGCGTTTCATCAACCACCCAATCCACCGGCGGTTTCCGAATATCACCGAAAGCGGTGTAATGATCAGAGCCAGGATCATGAACCGCGCGGAAAATTCGCCCGTCGGATGCAGCATGTCCATCGCGATGATATCGCCTGTCCAATATTCCCTGACCAGCAGAATGGCAGGAATAGACAGCACCAGCCAAAAGACCGGCAGGCTGTTCATTTTTCGGACAAGGGACATGATAATATCATGGGATTCGCAGACCCTTTGGTCCAGCATAATTTTGTCGCAACCTGTCGCAGGCTCCGATTCGCTCCTTTGGTAAGCATTTATTAACCATCATCTTCAGCTTGGATTTAACCATCTTCTGTCATTGAACCTGGCATGGAAATGAAATTACAAATTACACGCCGTGGCCGGACTGTCGGATTTCTGGCCCTGGCTTCCCTATTGCTCAGCGCTTGTGGTGCGATACCTGCGGGGAATAGCGGTCAATCGCAACGGCCTCAGCCATCTGCGGGGCTCGGTTCTTTTAACCCCACGCCCGCCGCTCGCCAATGTTTCAGCGATCTCGGCAAAGCCAACGTTCGTTTCTCTCCCTTGCCCAATCGGCATTTCAGTGGCGGATGCAGCCAGATCGACAGTATCAAACTGCTTGACGTGGGAGCGGATGTTACCAATCTCGGTCCGGTGAAATGCGAGCTGGCCGGAAAATTTGCTGCCTGGACCGAATATGCAGTGAAACGCGCGGCGCGCAAATATCTTGGTAGTGATCTCAAGCGTATCGAAACCATGGGCAGCTACAATTGCCGCAATATTGCCGGATCAGGCAAATTGTCACAACATGCCCACGCCAATGCGATCGACGTGTCGGCCTTTGTGCTGACCGACGGTCGCCGGATAACGGTTGAAAATAACTGGAAAAGCGGACGTCAGGAAATGCTGTTTCTGGCTGCGATACATGACAGTGCCTGCAAGCGTTTTGGCACCGTTCTGAGCCCCAATTACAATGCAGCACATCGCGACCATTTTCATCTGGATATGAGCGGCAACGGATATTGTCGTTAACAGGACAAGGTCACTGGTCAGTCACAAATCTTTGCTCTAGGGCGAAGCCATGACCAATAAAGATCTCCGCGACGACCGATTTTACCACGCCAAACAGGAAGCCGAGTTTGCCGAAAAGGCCGATGTCGGCACGGCTCAGACGCGAGACCCCGCCTATAGGCTGGCTTTCCAGGATACCGAATTTCTGCTCCGTGAAGAATTGCGTCCTGTCCGTTTCCAGCTCGAATTGCTGAAGCCGGAAATGCTGCTCGACGAAGCCGGTATCGGCTCCACGTTGGTGATGTACGGATCCGCACGAATCCCCGCGCCTGACCAAGCCGACGCACTGATCGACGCCGCGACGGACGAGGAAACTCTCAAAGTCGCCAAGCGGTTGAAAGAAAAAGCCAGATTTTATGACGAAGCGCGCAATCTGGCACGATTGGCCAGTGCTTGCGGTATTTCCAGCAATGGCAAGCGCGATTTCGTTGTCTGCTCCGGTGGCGGACCCTCGATCATGGAAGCCGCCAATCGCGGTGCTGCTGATGTCGGCAAAGAATCAATCGGGCTCAATATTGTTCTGCCTCATGAGCAGGCACCGAATAAATTTGTGACGCCGTCCCTGAGTTTCCAGTTCCATTATTTCGCGCTGCGGAAAATGCACTTTCTGCTCCGGGCGAGGGCGGTTGCCGTGTTCCCTGGCGGGTTTGGAACGCTGGACGAGTTTCTCGAGCTGGTCACGCTTGTGCAGACCGGCAAAATGGAAAAGCTACCGATATTGTTGTTCGGTAAAACATTTTGGGACCGAGTGGTCAATTTTGAGGCCCTGGCAGATGAAGGCACAATCAGCCGCAAGGACCTTGATCTGTTCCAGTTCGTGGAAACCGCGGACGAGGCCTGGGATATTATCCAGAAATTTTATGAACTGGACTGCAACTGAGCCTATTCAGCGGAATATTATTCTTCCGCTGCCGCTGCGTCTGCCTCGACTGCTTCCTGAGCTTCGGCATCCGTGCCTGCTTCTGCTTCCGCATCAACAGCTTCTTCGGCGGGTTCTTCCGCTACCGGTGCCGGGGGAAGGGGGATATTCGATCCCTGCGAGTTCAGATAGACCATGAGATTCGCACGGTCTTCAGCCTTGCCAAGGCCGGCAAAGGTCATTTTCGTACCTTCTGCATATTTGCGTGGTGAGGTCAGCCAGGCATCCATGCTTTTCCAGTCCCAATTGCCCGGGACGCTTTTCAGCGCATCGCTATAGGCAAAGCCGGCGACATGGCCATGCGGTTTGCCCATCGAGGCCCACAAATTCGGACCAATGCCATTGGCACCGCCCTGGTTGATCGTGTGACATGCTGCGCATTTGGCAAAAACTTTTTCGCCGGCAGCAGGATCGGCGGTCTGCAACAACTCTTCAATCGAGGGGCCCGCCGCGGCGCCACCGGAGGCTTCCACACCTTCGATCACATAACCCATGACTTCCGGGCGCTCGTGCTTGCCAGCGTGGAAATATTTGCCGCTAACGATGGAAAATCCCAGTGCGGCAATGCCGCCAGCAAGAACCCAGCCTGCGATGGTGTTACTGTTGCTCATATTGTCTCTCAAACCCCTGAGTGAGCGGCGGCTATAGGCCTGCCAAATTTGTGCTGTCTGTAAAGAGGGCGAAGGAGCAACGCAAGACCTCAATTGCCGCAAATGGCGCAATTATCGCTGCTAAATTGATTGGGCCTAGTCGAAAGGCCACTTCTTTCTTGCCCCGCCATGTTCCGTTCGACTATCGCAGCGCTGCAAAAGAGAGGCATGATGGACAGCTTTCCGAAAAACGCATTGGGTATGGTCAGGAAAATGACCGAAAAAGGCACCGAGATGCCAGAAAAAGCAATTGCTTTTCAGGGCGCACCCGGTGCTAATTCGCATCTGGCTGCGCTCGAATATGCTCCGGACTGTCTACCCGTTCCCTGTTTCGCTTTTGAAGACGCGATCGATGCAGTGAAGCAGGGTACGGCGGAAAGCGCGATCATTCCGATCGAAAATTCGCTGCACGGTCGGGTTGCCGATATTCACTTCCTGCTCCCCGAATCGGGACTATATATTGTCGACGAATATTTCATGCCGATCCGGCATTGCTTGATGGCCAAATCGGCCCACGCCAATATCAAGACAGCGATGAGTCACCCGCAAGCGCTAGGCCAGTGCCGCCATTATCTGCGCAAGCGCGGTATCATCCCGGTCGCCTATGCCGATACAGCGGCCGCAGCGGCTTTTGTCGCCCAGTCCGACGATCCGCACGCGGCTGCCATTGCGCCCGGTCTGGCTGCACAGATTTACGATCTGGAGCCGGTTGAAGATGCGATTGAGGATTCTCCTGACAATATCACCCGTTTTGTTGTGCTCGCCCGGGATGCAGCGACACCCGCAGCCAGTGGTCCGGTGATGACGACTTTTGTTTTCGAGGTTAAAAATATTCCTGCGGCTCTATACAAGGCGATGGGCGGCTTTGCGACCAATGGTGTCAATATGACCAAGCTCGAAAGTTACCAGCAGGGAAGCAGCTTTGCCGCGACCGAATTTTTCGTCGACATTGAGGGTGCTCCAGGGGATCCGGCAGTAGATCGCGCGCTCGAGGAGTTGAGCTTTCACTGCAATAGTGTGCGGGTTCTGGGAACTTATCGGCAAGCGCGCCCACGAACGATCAAAAGTTGAGGCAATTGTTATCCGTTAGTTGATTCGACATCATTGCCGAACAACATGATCATGGTTCCCAACATGGCCATGAGGATGAAACCTACGCCTTCCAGTCGCTTTCCGGGAGTAAGAAATGCTCGTCGTGCGGCAATCGCCGATTGTAGCGTATAATAGAGTGCGAAGGCGCGGCTGGCGTAAGCGATGATCTGGAAAATATTGACACTCCAGGTCAGGAACAGGCCGATTCCGACCAAGATTGCATAACCGGCACGCGCTTTTACATGGCCTTTGGTCAATTCTTCGACCAGCCCGCCGGATCCGCTGGTATCGGCGATTGCCGCGCTGAACTGCGCCGCCAGCGCAGCGGCCACCAGCAGCAACGGCAGAACCGGGGTAATGATACCCATCATGTCGATGATGGCGGTCTCGGTCAGGGCGAATTGTTCGCGCTCGAAACTATAGGCGAACAGGCCGATATAGATCATGTAGATCACCGCGCTGACGATCTGGGCGAGGCGCATCGACTTGATCCGGGTCGCAGCATCATAGTCTCGGCCAAGATAGCGCGAGGTTTCGAAGCCTTGGACCGTGATGATCAAGCCAAAGGCAAGCGTTATAGCTGGCCAGCCGGAAAGCAGGGGGGGATGGGCAAAGAGCGTCTCGGCGCTGGCCTTCTGGTAGAAATACCAGGTCAGGCCGACGAGCAGGCCAACGATGATCGCCAGTTTCAGCGTCACGGCGCTATATTCCATCTTTTCCAGCGCCTTGAACCCGCGGGTCCAGCCGACGATCAGGATCAGGATATAGACGGCGGACGTCAGCAACTTGGCATTGGCACGACTGTCGAAAGACGTCAGGCTGACGCCGAAGGCACCGAACAGGTTGAGATAATAGGCGACCGAAATGGTGAAAGCGAAAACCAGCGCCCATGAGGCGGCATTTTCCAGCCGGTTGACGCCGTCATTCTGAACCGGTTTGCGGACATTGCGATGAAAAATATTGAAGCGGATCGCCGATCCGAACAGATAGGCCCCGAGACACAGACCAGCCATGATAGCCGGCGCGATATAGCCGTAATCCGATACCAATATCGGCGCGAGCACCAGGAATCCGCTGCCGATGATCGAAGCCAGCGGCGTCACCGTCGCCCGCCAGACCTGCGATTTTGACAGGCGCGGCGCGAGCAACAGCAAGCCGGTCGCTATCACCGACAGGATGATGAAAATATTCAATATCAAGACAAAGTCCGATGATCACGGAAGATGGAGGGACAGGATAGACTCCTGCCGGGCCGCTTGTCGATTATTAATCCCAATTGCATCGGTGCGCGCAACAGATTCTAGGGCGTTTGATCCGTCTAGCGTCCCGCCAGCTTCTTCGCTTCTGCCAGGTGGGTCCGGCCGATGCGGATTTCGGTGCCGCACTTCAGGCAGGCCATCCACACGCCGCCGCCATCATGGCGCAGTCCCGCAATCCAGTCGCGGCGAACCAGATGCGAACGGTGCAAGCGAATGAACTCTTCCGGGTTCAGACGCTCTTCAAGACCGGTAATGGTCTGGTGCAGCAGATAGCTGACGCTACCGACATGCAACCGCATATAGTCGCGTTCGGCCTCGACCCGGTCGATTTCGCTGGCGACGATGCGGCGCAGTTCTGACTTGTAGGGAACCCAGAATTCTTCTGCCCAGGGCGAATTGTCCGCATCACTGCTACGCGGTTCCGCAGTCCGCTCCCGCACCCTGGAAATTGCCAGTTTCAGTCGCTCGTTCTCAACCGGTTTCAGCACATAATCGATCGCTGCCACATTAAAGGCCTCGACAGCAAATCTGTCAAAGGCGGTGACAAAGATGATCGCGGGGGCATCGGCCTTGCCGGAAAGGGCACGCGCGACCTGCAATCCGTCCTTGCCGGGCATGGCGATGTCGAGCAGCAGAAGATCGGGTTTCAATTGTTCGGTAAGGCGCAGCGCCGCTTCGCCATCGCTGGCCGTACCGATCAGGTCAATATCCGGCTGTCGTGCGCAAAGCAGTTGCAGGCGTTCGATCGCCAGCGGTTCATCATCGACGATCAGTGTCTTGAGCGCTTTGGTTTCGATGTCTTCTATCATGGATTGTCCAGCATCAACGGAAAGGTCAGTTGGGCAATATAGCCACCTTCCGCGAGACGTACAGTCTGTAGACTCGCTTGCTGGCCAAAGCGCGTTTCCAGCCGGTCACGGACATTGGCGAGGCCGATACCGCTGCTCGTCCCGTCATCGTCCAGATCCACCGGACGCGGATCGCCATCGTCGGCCACCGTCAGGATCAGATTATCGCCATCAGACCGCGCACTGATTGTGATCGTGACCGGGCGTTTGCTGTGTGCGACGCTATGTTTGATCGCGTTTTCGACCAGAGGTTGCAGAATCAGACCCGGCACCAGTACGCCCAGCAATTCGTTGGGAATATTCACTTGGGTCCGGAGGCGTTCCGGGAAACGGACCGCTTCGATGTCGAGATAGAGATTCTGCAGATGCACTTCATCCGACAAGGGAACGTCCTCCAGCGGATCTCCAGAGAGACTGGTGCGATAGAATTTTGAAAGATTGAGAATCATTTCTTCCGCTTCTTCCGGCTGGCTGCGCATGACCAAAGTGCTGAGACTGTTGAGTGTGTTGAACAGAAAATGGGGGTTGACCTGATAGCGCAATGACCGGAGTTCCGCATCCTGCGCTGCTTGCGCAAAGCGGGCGGCCTTGCGCTCGACCTGACGGACTTCCCCGGCATAGCTGAGCGTCAGGTAGAGCGAGGCCCAGCTGATAAGGAAGAAAAAGCGGGAGATAGCATCTTCGGAAATGGCCTTGAGCGCCAGATTTTCCTGGGACATATATTTGCGCATTTCCTCGACATGCGCTTCGTCCCACAGATTTTCCGGATAATAGATATTGAAAATATAATGGTTGAACGAGGCGATAATGATTGCGGCGGGAATCGCGGCCGCAAAGGCCGTGATGATCCGCGTCGACAGGGGCTTTTCCTCAAAGCGCTGAAATAACAGATAGAGTAGATAGGTGATGCCGATACCGAAAATCGTCACGACAATCCGCCGCATTGCCATTTCACCCTGAGCTGGCCAGTCGCCGATCGAGGCGCGCAGGGTCAGGACAATCACGTAGAAAAGCCAGAAGCCCAGAATCGACAGGATGGCGACCTGATGCCCGACCGACGGCTTGTGTTTTCCCAGTTCAAATTTTCTCATATGTGTTCAATCATCGTTGCGCATCAGCTTAGGACAATATGGTATCAATTGTCTCTAGTGGAATCGTGTCCCGTCGAAACAGGCTTACGGTTGGTCGAAACTTTCTGAGTCCGGCGCGCAACTTTCTGAATTTGGCCCGTCCGCAGGGAATTATATCCCGCCGATTTAACCAATTGCTAACCATATATTGCTCAAATGTCCGGGTGGGATGAGCCCACAGGGAGACGCGCAGACATGCCCAAGGAAACACAAGCGGTTCCCGGCGCCATGACGCTGGCCGAGATGAAGGAGTTCGCGAGTTTCAGCTCTGCGACCCAACGCTATATCCGGCGTTCGCTTGATATTGGTCTTGAGCGCTCCGATGCCGTTGAAACATGGTCTCGCGACAAGGTCGAGGAGGCGGGGATCAAGGTCCAGATGTCGCTATACCGGCGGATCGGCGATATTCGCAAAGCAATTCCCGAGGATTGTGCCATCGACAGTATCGAGGCCTTCATGCCTTCGCTGATTTCTCTGGCAGCCTTTGATCTGGGGCAGGGGCGTATCCACAGTTTTCCGGCATTTCGTTTTCTATATGAGCGTCTGCTCGGTCCGGAATCGCGTCCATGGCTGCCCGGCGCATTTTGTGCAGCGGCATCGCTTCCGCATCTCCATCCGAAGTCCCGCAAGAGCTTGCTGCAATCGATCAGCGAGGCCGCTGCGACAGCGCCCGGATGGTCCAATCGTGCACCAAGCTTTTTCCCGGAATGGGTCGACAAAGTCGACGTCAGCAAAGCGGCGCATTGACCACTGCGATCTAGACTGTCGCCGGTCGTCCCGTGATCGCCGCTTCATATTCGCTTTCGGCCCGCTGGATCAAATGCCGGTCGTCTTCATTCCACGGGTGAAATCCCGGCAGGAAGAATTTGAACCAGGGAATGATAATCGCCCGCGCAATGCCCGGCTTGACGAGCAGGAATTTCAGCAGCTTCATTTTCACCCGCCATCCGGTGATACCGTCCTGCGCCAGCAGGTCGAGCGTATCACGCCAGCGGTTGCCCCAGAAATTGCGGGTGATCAATATCATCATCACCGCTTTCACCTGCCAGCGTTTTCGCCGACTCCAGTCCCTGGCCGCATAGAGCCATGTGTCATAGGCGACGCCCTTGTGTTCAATCTCTTCCAGTGCATGCCAGCGCCACAGGTCGGCGGTTTCCTCGTCGGAATTTTTCCAATGCAGCGGATTGGCCAGAAATTGCTGGGCCATGATCGCGGTAAAATGCTCGAGGATCATGGTCGCTGCCAGATTGGTTATCTCGGGCCGGTCCTTGGTCATCGCGAGAGATTCGGTGATCCGCTTTTCTATCCGGCTGGTGTCATAGCCATTTTCTTCCACCCGTCGGTTGAGCGCCAGATGTTCGCGGCTGTGGATCACTTCCTGTTTTACAAAAGCGCGAATCTCGTTTTGCAGCTTTTCGGGCGTATGGTCCCTAAATGCTTTTACGCTTTCAATGAAAAACGCCTCGCCGCGCGGAAAGGTGAGCGACAGGCAATTGTAAAAAGCTGTCGCAACAGGATCGCCATTTTGCCAGTATTTTCCAGGATCATAACCTTCTTCCCGCCCGAAACGACGGTCGCGCGGTGTAATTTTATGATCGGCAGGTGTTGGCGTCTGGATGGTTTCCGGTTTGGCGTTGACGGAACGAAGCATGGTCATCGGATGTTTCCATTTTGCGGAATGCGGCCTATAGTCAGGAGGTTCATAATAAGGTTACTAACATAAATGTCAATAGCGAAGCGACGTCTGTCCCCCGAAGCAAGCCGTAACATGGCGCTGGCAGCAGCCCGCGATTTGCTGATCGAAACGGGCCCGCAGTCGGTTACTTTAAAGGCGGTTGCCGCCCGTATCGGGCGTACCCACGCCAATCTATTGCACCATTTCGGTTCCGCATCCGGCCTGCAAAAGGCGCTTGCAGCTTATTTGTCAGACGAGGTTTGCGGTATGATTGCGCAGGCGATCCTGAAATCCCGTACCGGCGAAGGGACTGTCCGTGATATTGTTGACCTGACGTTCGACGCTTTTGACAAGCAGGGCGGGGCGGCGCTCTGGTCGTGGATGATGCTGACCGGCAACGAGGACGCGCTCGACCCGATTGTCGATGCTATCCATGCGCTGGTCGATGATATTGGCGAAGGCGGCCACGAAGACCGGGAAAAGCATGATGACACGCTGGCGCTGGTTCTGATGGCCCTGGGTGATGCGCTGATCGGCGACCGTCTGTCTGGCTCGCTCGGTCTGCCTCGCGATTCCGCCCGGGACATGGCCGAAAGGCAACTTGAAGACGCGCTGGAACGCTGGAAATGCGAGCATGAAGCCTAGGCTTCTCTGATTCTCAATCCTTGGCGAACAGTTGATCGTCGCTGGCAAAGGCCTTGAACTCGAGCGCATTGCCGCTGGGGTCCTGAAAAAACATCGTTGCCTGTTCGCCAGTCTGGCCCTTGAAGCGGATCGTCGGCGGGATGACAAAGGTGATGCCTGCTGCCGTTAGACGGTCAGCCAGCGCCTGCCAGCCAGACATTGTCAACACCACGCCAAAATGGGGAACCGGCACCTCTTCGCCATCAACCGGGTTGATCAGTTGACGGTTATCATGCTGCTTGTCGAGATGGGTAACGATCTGATGTCCGAACAGGCTGAAATCAATCCAGCGTTGGTCACTGCGGCCTTCCGCGCAGCCAAGCAGGCCACCGTAAAATTTTCGCGCTTCCTCAAGATCGCGCACCGGAAAGGCGAGATGGAAGGGCCTTAGCGGCGTGTTTGTTTCAATGTTCATATTGTTTGCCTTTATCTTCGGGCGCGGCAAGCGTGAAGCAATGTTCGATATCCAGATCGGAACCCTGACCCAAGGCCGCTTTCTGTTGAGCGTCCGCCAGTATCATCTCACGGCTTTGGGTGAGCAATATATCACTTTCCTGACCGCTCAGACCCTCGGCGCGCATCCTGTCGCGGGCGCGGCTGTCCAGAACAGCGGCCAGGGTTTTCAAATCCTGCGCGGTTTTGGACAAACCCTCCCGGTCGTGGACTTCTTCATAGGCCAGCTGCAACATGCCGGCGCACTGGTTGAGATCGGGTTTCGGTTTGGGCGGAACCGCGGCATCGAGCAAGGGCAGGCAGGTTGTCATTTCCCGCCGGACTGCTTCATCGGGATCCGCGGCATTTTTCCCAAGGGTTTGCTCGGCCGCCAGCGCCGCCAGAATATCGTCGCGGACCTGCTCCCTCGTTCTGCCGGTTTCATCCATGATCCGCTTTCCGACCAGACCGGCATAGGTCGCACCGCGTTCGGTCAGCAAAGGATAATCGAATGCGCTTGCCACGCCGCGCTCCTGCTCCGAAGCGATGATCGCCAGCACGGCAACACAGGACAGGTCACGTTGCTGGGTTTCGTTGAGTGGCACGGGTGGGTCGGCTACCGGTTGCGACAGGACGAGCATGAGAAGAGGAATGATATTCATGGGCAGACAATAGCAGGCAAATGCCGGTGGCGGCAATTAGCAATTGAATGGTGAGCGCGAACACGGCAAAAGCCGCAGGTGATAAAAATCCAGCACCTGATCGCTCGCCATCCCTACGCCATTGCGCTTGTCGCTGGCGCGGTCAGCGCCACCGGTTTCGCGCCGCTCAACCTGTGGCCGCTGACGCTGCTGATGCTGGCCTTGTGGATCGCGATGGTGATGCAGGCGCAAAGCCGGAAAGCCGCTTTTCTGACCGGCTGGCTGTTCGGCCTGGGTCATTTCATCGTCGGCCTCAACTGGATCGCCAAGGCCTTCACCTTCCAGGCGGCGATGCCCGAATGGCTCGGCTATGTGGCGGTGGTCCTGCTGTCGCTCTATCTCGCAGTTTTCCCAGCGCTGGCTGCCCTGGGCGCTTATTGGATTGGCAAGGACAGGCCCGGGACATTCGTGCTGGCTATTGCCGGAATGTGGATCATCACGGAGTGGCTCAGAAGCTGGCTATTCAGCGGGTTCATCTGGAATCCGTTGGGGGTGATTGCGCTACCGCTCGGCCGGATGGCGGATCTCAGCATGTTTGCCGGATCTTATGGCCTGTCGGCGCTGCTGTTTGCCGGGGCTGGCGGCCTGTGGTTGCTATGCCGGAAAAGATGGAAGCCGGCTTTTCCGCTGATCGTCATCTTTGCGGGCCTCGCCCTGATTCCGCATCCTCGGACGACACCGGTCTCGCTGAAACAGCCGCTGATCACCGTGGTCCAGCCCAATATTGGCCAGCAGGATAAATGGAAGGCCGGCTATGAGGAGCAGAATCTGGCAAAGCTGGCCGAACTGACCCTTCGCGAGGACGATAGCCCGCGGATCATCTTCTGGCCGGAAGCGGCGATACCCGATTATCTCGAGACCGGCTATCCGGCGCGCTATTATTATGGCCGCCCACCCGAATTTGTCCGCCAGCAACTCGGCGGATTGATGAAACCCGGCGATATGCTGGTGCTGGGTGCGCTAAAGCTCGAATTTGACGAAGCGGAAGGCCGCGCGATCGGTGCTCGCAACAGTGTCTTTGCGATGGACGCTGATCAGGAATTGCAGGGGCGCTATGACAAGGCCCATCTGGTGCCATATGGTGAATATCTTCCGATGCGGCCGCTTCTGTCCGCCATCGGCCTCTCGCGTCTGGCCCCGGGTGATTTCGATTTCTGGCCGGGTCCGGGTGCGCGGTCGATCGATCTCGGTACGTTTGGCAAGGCTGGTATACAGGTCTGCTATGAGATTATTTTTTCCGGCCAGGTTGCCGACCGCGAGGACCGTCCCGATTTTATTTTCAACCCGTCCAATGATGCCTGGTTCGGCAACTGGGGGCCGCCGCAACATCTGGCGCAGGCGCGCTTGCGGGCGATCGAAGAGGGTTTGCCGGTGATCCGCTCCACCCCGACCGGCATTTCGGCAGTGATCGATGCCAACGGAACGATCAGAGCCAGCATCCCGATGGGACAGGCCGGCCGGATTGACAGTCGCTTGCCGCAGGCGAATGCACCCACATTATTCGCGCGCTATGGCAATATCCTTTCGCTCGGTCTGGCTCTGATTTTGCTGCTATCCGCCATTGCTATCCGCGTCCGCGCCCGTTAAAGCACATATAAACTTTCCCTTATGTCCCAAAGGCTGACACTTTTTCTGGCCCCAAATCAGGATTTTGCCATGCGTTCAGAATTTATCTTCACCTCCGAATCGGTCTCTGAAGGCCATCCCGACAAGGTGTCAGACCAGATTTCTGATGCAATCGTTGACCTGTTTCTTTCGAAGGATCCCGAAGCGCGGGTCGCTTGTGAAACCCTGACCACCACCGACCGGGTGATTCTTGCAGGGGAGGTTCGCGGCAAGGGCATGATCGATACCAATGGCAATTGGGCTCCGGGTGCGCAGGAAGAAATCCAGGCGGCTGTTCGCGAAACTGTGAAGAAAATCGGCTATGAACAGGACGGGTTTCACTGGCGGAATCTGACCTTCGAAAACTATCTCCACCCGCAATCGGCACATATCGCGCAGGGCGTGGACGAAAGCGGCAACAAGGATGAAGGCGCTGGTGATCAGGGTATCATGTTCGGCTATGCCAGCGACGAAACGCCGGATCTGATGCCCGCGACGCTGCAATATTCGCACGAGATACTGAAGCAGATGGCAAATGATCGTCATAGCGGCAAAGCTCCGTTTCTGGAGCCCGACAGCAAGAGTCAGGTGACCTTGCGTTACGTCAACGAAGTGCCGGTCGAGGCCGTTGCTCTGGTGGTCTCGACGCAGCACGCGCCCGGCTATTTCAAGGGCAGCGACAATCCGGCGCTGTATGACGAATTATATGATTATGTGATGGGCGTGTTCCGGTCGGTATTGCCCGAGGGCTTTATCACCGACAAGACGGTGATCCACGTCAACCCGACCGGTCGTTTTGAAATTGGCGGTCCGGACGGCGACGCTGGTCTCACCGGACGCAAGATCATCGTCGATACCTATGGTGGCGCGAGTCCCCATGGCGGCGGCGCGTTTTCGGGCAAGGATCCGACCAAGGTTGATCGCTCGGCAGCCTATATCACGCGCTATCTGGCAAAAAACATCGTGGCTGCCGGTCTTGCAAAACGCTGCGCGATTCAGCTGTCTTATGCGATCGGTGTTGCCGAACCGCTGTCGATCAATGTCGACCTGCACGGCACCGGCACGGTGAGCGAAGAGAGGCTGGAAGAAATATTGCCACAGCTGGTGCGCCTGACGCCAAAAGGCATTCGCACCCATCTCGGTCTTAACAAACCGATCTATTCACCGACCGCCGCTTATGGCCATTTCGGTCGCAAGGCGGAAGGCGACTTCTTCACCTGGGAAAAGACCGATCTGGTGGATGCGCTGAAAGCCGCTCTCTAACGGTGACCATGACGGTAGAAATTTCAGGGCAATGACGGCACATAAAGAAGGCGATCCGACGACTATACGGCAGCTCTACGGGCGGCGTCAGGGTCATGCCCTGCGCGATCAACAGGTCGAACTGGTTGAAAAGCTGCTGCCGCAAATTGCCGTCCCGGTGGAGGGTCCGGTATCGGCCCAGTCGTTGTTTGGCGGCGATCGTCCGCTGCATTTCGAGATTGGCTTCGGTGCCGGAGAACATCTTGCAAGCCGAGCTGACATGTTGCCCGATCATGGCTTTATCGGTTGTGAGCCGTATCTTAATGGCGTGGTCGGAGCATTGCAGCATGTGCGCGACGGCTATCTGGCCAACGTCCGCCTGCATATGGGCAATGCGCTCGATGTGCTCGAACGGATTCCCGACGGTACGCTGAGCTTTGTCTATCTTCTCCACCCTGATCCCTGGCCGAAGGCGCGTCATGCCAAAAGGCGCTTCATGAACCACGGACCGGTCGACATGATCGCGGCAAAGCTGAAGCCGGGCGGGGAATTCCGCTTCGGCACCGATCATCCGGTCTATCTGGAATGGGCCTGCATGATCATGAACCAGCGCGACGAATTTGACTGGCTGTGCGAAAGTCCGAAAGACTGGATGATCCGTCCCGGTGGCTGGCCGGAGACCCGCTATGAAGCCAAGGCACGTCGTCAGGGTCATGATGTCTGGTATTTCCGCTACCGGCGCAAATAAACCAGAATATTTTAAACGCCACCTTGTGGAAAACCCGAAACTCCGCCGGTTTTCATCGTGATAACGAATTGTAAACCAAGCATTTTAAGCATGTTGCCACGCGGATCCTTAACCTTCCTTATCTACAAAACGCTTAACCAAAAGCGTCGCGTTGATATTGAATTTCAGGAAGGTATACGAAAATATGGGCAGGAAACTATCCATCGCCGGAGCGGCGACCGAATCCGATCATGCACAGAAGTCCGATCATGGATATAAGAGCGCGACGCCTGACGATCTCCATATCAAATCCCGCAACCGCTATTTTGCCAGCGAACTGATCGAACGCCGCCGCTGGATTGGTGGCGATCCTTTCGCTTCGGCCTTTTTCAACGCCCTGTCGGTGACCTTCCCGAAAGGCGAGACCTTTTTCATCGAGTCGCTCAGGAAATTCCGCAATCGGGTGCCGGCAAAATTGCAGGGTGAAATCCGCGCTTTCATCCAGCAGGAGGCGACCCATAGCCGCGAGCATCATTGCTTCAACCAGCATCTGACAGACTGTGATCTGGATATTTCGCGGCTGGAACAAACCATCGCTGATGTGGTCAATGGTATCCGGGCCAGACCTGAGATCGCCCATCTGGTAGCGACCATGTGTATCGAGCATATCACCGCAATATTGGCGGCGGAGGTGATCGCCAACCCGAAGCATTTTGAAAATGCCGACGAGCATCAGCGCAACCTCTGGCTGTGGCATGCTTCGGAAGAGGTCGAGCATAAGGGTGTAGCTTATGATACCTGGCTATATGTGACCAGAGACTGGAATCCGCTCAAGCGCTGGTTTGTTCGCAGCCTGTTCATGGCCAAAATCACCCTCGGCTTTACAATCAACCGGACAAAAGGTGTGATCGACCTGCTGCGGCAAGATGGCATATCCGGGTTCCGCGCCTGGACCGGACTGGCCCGTTATGCGCTGGTTGGCCCGGCACCGTTCCGGCGGACGCTGTGGCCCTTGGTGCAATTTTTCAAACCGGGTTTTCATCCCTGGGACATTGATGACCGCGACCTCATCCGGCTCGCCGAGAGCGAATATGAAGCCGCGATCATGGTTGCGGAGACCGATTCGGCTGAGCTCTCTACATTGGACGACCGGCGCAAACCGGAGCCTTTGAAGAAAGTTGCCTGAGCATCACATCACGCCGCGAGGTCTCGCATCACATCGTCCGCAGAATCATCTTCCGACAGCGAAAGTGTGAATTGTACCGCATCGGTTTCTTGACCCCCCCCTGTTGAAAAACGCGGAATGGTCCGGCCGGTCGGCCTGAAACCCAGTTTCCTCAGCACTCTTCCCGAGGCGGGATTGTCGGCAAAATGCTCGGCCCGCATTTCCGGATGCCCAAGCGTCCTCGCAATGTCGAGTACCGCACGACCGGCCTCGGTCGCATAGCCATGTCCCCAATGATCACGTGCGATCCAGTAGCCCAATTCGATACGTCCATCGCCATCGTCTCCAAATCCGATACAGCCGAGCAACCGGGGTGCTTGTCCGTCACGACGGAAAATCAGAAAATTTGGCTGCAGCGTCGGCCGCGGAGTGGCGAGAAATTGTTCAGCATCATCGCGTGTATAGGGCCATGGCACCCTTGCCAGGTTGCGGACAAGCATTTCATCGTTGATCGCTGCGAACAGCGTATCGATATCCTCGGGCCAGCCGGGTCTCAACAGCAATCTTGGTGTTACAGAAAACATCGGGACTCTCCATCATCATGCACGTGGCGCCCCCGGCCTTGTTGGATTAGCCCGTTAGCTGGCGACCGTTACAAGACCGTGACGTTATGACAGGGAGAGATAAAAAAAGGGAGAGGATGACCCTCTCCCTGAAATTGGTGGTTCGTTGGAACCTGCCGGGTCATCCTGCTGGAGGACAACCCTTTATCGATTGTCCGGTTATTCTGCGGCTTCTGCCATCGCGTCGACGGACACATATTTGCGTCCGAGCTTGCCCTTGTGAAAGGCCACTTTGCCGTCAATGAGCGCAAAAAGGGTATGGTCCTTGCCCATGCCGACATTGCGACCCGCATGGGTCTTCGTTCCGCGTTGGCGGATGATAATATTACCGGCGACAACGGCTTCGCTGCCAAATTTCTTGACGCCCAGGCGACGACCTTCCGAATCGCGCCCGTTGCGGGATGAACCACCTGCTTTCTTATGTGCCATGGTTTAGTCCTCTTTCTTCGCAGCCGGCTTTTTGGCTGCTGGCTTCTTCGCTGGAGCCTTTTTGGCTGCAGCTGGTTTTGTTTCGGTTTTGGCAGCAGCTTTTTTCGCTGGTGCTTTTTTTGCGGGAGCCTTCTCAGCCGGAGCAGCCTTGGCTTTTGCCGCCGGCTTGTCCTCGGCGGGAGCCGCTTCCTTCTTGGGAGCAGCCTTCTTCGGCGCCTTTTCAGAGCCGATGGCGCTGATCTTCAGCACCGTATGCTGCTGACGATGGCCGTTTTTGCGGCGATAATTGTGCCGACGGCGTTTCTTGAAAATGATGACCTTCTCGCCTTTTTCCTGGGCGATAATTTCAGCTGCAACGGTCAGGCCCTTAGGGTCCTTCATGTCGCCACCGTCTCCGGCCAGCAAAACGTCGTCCAGAGTGATCGAATCACCAGCTTCACCAGCTAGTTTTTCGACTGCGATAATATCTCCTGCGGCAACCCGATATTGTTTGCCGCCGGTGCGCACAATTGCGAACATGGCTATTTTTCCGTTTCAAATTTATGGTTCCAGCG
>NZ_JBLWWU010000008.1:0-165167 GCF_048267785.1 Parasphingorhabdus sp.
CGGGTTGCCTGATCGCTAGATCAGATTTGCCCCCCGAACGGATTTTTCCGACCCCTGTGCTGAACCATGAGACATCGGACCACCTCCTTTCGCTTGTGAATAAAACACGAACTGTTGCATTGAAATTCTCTCCGCTGTTCGACGATTCAAATGTGAATCAAATCGGACCTGCGATCAAGTCTTGAATTTTTTTATTTTGCTGTCACAATCGCGCGTTCCGACCTGAGATCAAGCGGTTCAGGCGCGGCAGTCTTCCACCACACGACTGAATTCTGGCGAGACCGGTATAGCGAGCGATTGCAGGCCGCTTGTTTCGACGGCAAAGCGGCCGCGGCTATAAGCGATGCGGTCCATCATCAGGTCGCCCGCTGATACCGAAATCGCGGCATATTGTGGTGTTCCACCGCTATTGCTGGCGGGATAGGATTGCAGACCCGCACTGGCACGCAATCGCATGGTGGCTTTGCCACTGACCGAGCCAGAGCGGGACAGGATTAATTGCCGGCGCGATTTGTCGCAACGGATGATGAAAGTCGCATCTTCCCCGGATGGACCAAACAGAGCGAGCGAACCCCGGCTGTCTTGCCGATACACCCATCCGCCCGGGGTGATGGGCCAGTCGATCCATTCGCCCTGCGGTTGCGCCGGCGGCGGAGGCGCGGTCGCAACGGGTTTTACCGGTTGCGGAGCGGGAGCCGGTTCTGGCGGCGCGGGCGAGCAAGACGCAAGCGCAAGCAAGAGCAGCGGAATGGACAGCGGTACAGGAATGATTCTCATGGTAAAGGAATATGGCCAAAAGCACGGCGCTAGGCTAGTCCTGATTTGCAATGACCCAGTCTCAATCCAAAGTCGCGAAACAACGCGTTGACCAGATACTCGCGGATCGCGGTCTCGCTGAAAGTCGTGCCAAAGCGCAAGCCTATATCATGGCCGGTCTGGTGACCGTGGCGGGCAAGAAAATCGACAAGCCGGGGCACAAGATAGCGAGCGATGCAGCGATTGAACTGAAGGGAAAGGATCATCCCTGGGTATCGCGCGGCGGCATCAAGCTGGAGCACGGGCTGCGTCATTTTGATATTGATGTCACCGCTCTGACCGCCATGGATGTCGGTAGTAGCACCGGGGGCTTTACCGATGTTCTGCTTACCCAAGGTGCTGAAAAAGTCTACGCCGTGGACAGCGGTACCAATCAACTTGCCTGGAAGCTGCGGCAGGATGACCGGGTCATTGTGCACGAGCAAACCAGCGCCCGTATTCTCACCGGTCAGCATATCCCGGAAAAAGTCGATATCATCGTCTGCGATGCAAGTTTTATTTCGCTGGTCAAAGTGCTGGAACGGCCGCTCGAATTTGCCAAGAAAGGAGCGACCCTGATTGCGCTGATAAAGCCGCAATTTGAGGCTGAAAGACATGAAGTCGGCAAAGGCGGGGTTGTTCGGGATGAGGCGGTTCGGCAGGAAGCTTGTGAAAAAGTAAGGGCCTGGCTGGTTGCATCGGGTTGGGATATTCTGGGTATTACGGAAAGCCCGATCACCGGTCCCAAGGGCAATGTGGAGTTTCTCATCGGGGCTATAAAATAGCTGAAGGGGCGGATGCAGCGGGGTCGCGAATATCGCGCGGCTTGTTATTGGTGATGCTACTCCCTAGCTGATAGACTATGACCAATACAACCGAACCCGCGTTATTGCCGACAGTCCCGCATATCGGGGCCGCTTTCCAACGTTTGATCACAGATAGCTCTGACTGGCTGACCAACCATTATGTGGAACTTATCATTGCCCTTGGCATCGGAACCGGGATTTTCTTTCTGCTCGGTGCCGTCAAACGCTTTGCTGCCCGCTATGTCCGCAACAATGACGGCCTGACCGGATATCGTACCATCATCGTCAAGGCGATCGCCCGCACCAGCAAGATATTCATGCTGATGGTCTCCGCCCAGCTCGTAGTCAGCTTTGCCAACGCGCCCTCCAGCGTCGACCGCATCGTGCAGGTACTGTTCACCATCGCTGCCGTGGTCCAGGCGGCCATCTGGCTCCGCGAGATCATCCTGGGGCTGATCATCCGCCGAACGTCGCAGGATCCCGATCAGCACGAAACGCTACACAGCGCGATGACCCTGATCCGCATATTGGTCACCTTTGTGCTGTTCGCCATCGCGACCATCATGATTCTCGACAATCTCGGGATCAATGTCACGGGCCTGATTGCCGGTCTCGGCGTCGGCGGCATCGCCATCGGCCTCGCGGCGCAGGGGATTTTTTCCGATCTCTTTGCCGCGCTGTCGATCATCTTCGACAAGCCCTTCCGGGCCGGTGATACAATCACCTATGGCACAACCACGGGGACGATCGAGAAAATCGGCCTGAAAAGCACACGCCTGCGCTCGATCATGGGGGAAGAGGTGATCATCTCGAACACCAATCTTCTCGATATGGAAATAACCAATCTGACTCGTCTGGCGCGGCGGCGGACACGATATGGCATAGGTGTGATCTATCAGACAAAACCGGATGACGCGCGTCGGATACCCGCTCTGCTAAAGGAAATAGTTGAATCTCATGGCGCGAACTTCATCCGTTCGGGCTTTATCGGATTTGGAGACAGTTCTATCGACTTCCAGCTCGATTTCGATATCATGAGCAGCGATTATGAAGTGGTTTTCGAGGGGCGACACCGGATCGGCCTTGCGATTTTGCAACGGTTTAACGAGGAAGGTCTCGAATTTGCCTATCCGACGCAAACGACTTTTACTGCGGCGCCCGACGGAGAGATGATCCTGCCTTATCCAGAGGGCGGCTTTCCGGTGACGGTCACCAACGACTAGCGTTCCGTAACGGCAGCGCCGGGCTGAAAAAATCCCTTGTTAATTGGCCGATTAACGGGGACAATGCGCTCAAAATTCGACTCCGATCTAAACTATAAAGGAATTGCAAAATGCGTGACGCAGTCATCGTCTCCACCGCCCGTACCCCCATCGGGCGCGCCTATAAGGGCGCTTTTAACACTACAACCGGGGCCACACTCGGCCATTATTCCGCAAAAGCGGCCGTCGAAAGAGCGGGCATCGATCCCGGCAAGATCGACGATGTCGTCTGGGGCAGCGCCTTGCAACAGGGATCGCAGGGCGGCAATCTGGCCCGTCAGGTTGCATTGCGCGCCGGCTTCCCGATCGAAGTCCCAGGCATGACGATAGATCGGCAATGTTCCTCTGGGCTCATGGCGATTGCTACCGCGTCCAAACAGGTGACGCTCGATATGATGGATATCGTTGTCGGCGGCGGACAGGATTCGATTTCGACCGTCCAGACACCGGAAATGCGTGTGCAACCGGACCGTGAACTGCTCAAGATGCATGAAGATATCTATATGCCGATGTTGCAGACGGCTGAAGTGGTCGGCGAGCGCTATGGCATCAGCCGCGAAGCCTGTGACGAATATGCCCTGCAGTCGCAGATGCGCACCGCGGCGGCTCAGGAAGCTGGCCGTTTTGACGCCGAAATCGTCGAAGTGACCACCACCATGGGCGTGCAGGACAAGGAAACCAAAGAGATTTCCCACGTTGAAGTCACGATCAACAAGGATGAAGGCAACCGTCCTTCGACAACGCTCGAAGGCTTGCAAAAGCTGCAGCCCGTCCTTGGACCTGACAAGATCGTAACCGCCGGCAACGCTTCGCAGCTTTCCGACGGTTCGGCAGCCAGCGTTGTGATGGAAGCCAAGGCAGCCGAGAAAGCCGGCCTCAACCCGCTCGGACGCTATGTCGGCATGGCGGTTGCCGGCACCAAGCCTGATGAAATGGGTATCGGTCCGGTTTTCGCGATACCCAAGCTGCTTGAACGCTTTAACGTCAAAATGGACGACATCGGGCTTTGGGAACTCAATGAAGCCTTTGCGGTTCAGGTCCTGTATTGCCAGCAGAAGCTCGGTATTCCCGATGAGCTTCTCAACGTCAATGGCGGTTCGATCTCGATCGGTCACCCTTATGGCATGACCGGTGCGCGTTGTACCGGCCACGCGCTGATCGAAGGCAAGCGTCGCGGCGCGAAATATGCCGTGGTCACCATGTGCATCGGCGGCGGCCAGGGCGCAGCCGGCCTGTTCGAGATTTTCTAGAAATCAATATTTTACGGGCCGGCGGGAAATCGCCGGCCCTTTTTTTATCAGGGAGAGACTATCATGGCAGCAGTAGGCGTCATCGCAACATTAACCGTGGCCGAAGGCAAGAATGCCGATTTTGAAGCCGCGTTTTCCGAGCTCATGGCAGCGGTTAGCGCCAATGAGCCGGGTAATGAATTCTACGCGGTGTTTCAGTGCAAGGACAATCCGCAGCAATATAAGGTGCTCGAACGCTATGTCGATCAGGCAGCACTGGATGCGCACGGCAAGTCGGATCATTTCCGGGCGAGCGGTCCGAAGCTGGCGCCCTGTATGGCGGCCGCTCCGGTGATTGAATATCTGGACGGAATCTAGCTCGGGCTTTCCGAGGGCGATATTCTGCCGAATTTAAATTGAAAGGCATCGACGCGGTCCTTTGCGAGCAGCAGGGGCCCGTCGAGGTCGACCCAGTTCGCGAGCTGCGCCAGAGCGAAGGCCGGTCGAATCCCCAGCGATGTCGAGAGCATGCAGCCGACCATGATTTTCATCCCCATGGCCTGCGCTGCATGGGCCATGGCTATCGCTTCGGTCAGACCGCCAGCCTTGTCGAGTTTGATGTTCACGACATCGTAAAAGGGCGCGAGACGTTCGACATCGGCGCTGGTGTGGCAGCTTTCGTCGGCGCAAAGCGGAACCGGTGACCGGACCCCGCTGAGCAGATGATCCTGCCCGGCGCTGACCGGCTGTTCGATCAGTTCGACAGAATATTGCGCGAGCTGTGCGGCTTCGGCGGCAATGTCGAGATCGTTCCAGCTTTCGTTGGCATCGACGATCAGGCGAGCATCGGGCGCGCCGCGGTGGACGGCAGCAACCCGTTCGCGGTCGTTCTGGCCCGATAATTTCAGTTTCAGAAGGTCGTGCCCATCCTTTGCCGCCCGGCGAGCCTGAGTTTCCATGACCTCCGGCTTGTCGAGGGAGATGGTGAAGGCGGTTGTCAACGGGACAGGCTCGGGCAAGTCGGCGAGTTGCCACAGGGGCCGTTTCTGTTGTCGACACGCAAGATCCCAGAGCGCGCAATCGAGGGCATTGCGAGCGGCTCCACGGGTCATATTCTGGAGCAGCACAGCATGGGTGAACTCGGGATAATCGGCTGCAAATCGGCTGATTTCTTCGGCACAGAGTTCGGCGCTTTCGCCGTCATAATAAATAGGTGTTGCTTCGGCGAGCCCCTTGTTGATGCCATCAGAAATCTCACATAGCACGACGTCAACATGGGTTTTGGCGCCTCGACTGATAATGAAGGAACCAGCGGCCGGCCATCGTTCGATGGTGACAGAAACAGACAGAGTCATATTCTGCTATTAATCCGTATCACCGAATACGTCACTCAGTTAGTGAATGGGCGACGTGGTGGCGGCAAAGCTGTCGGTTTTGTCGCACCGGTTCCTTGTTTGGCGATCGGTTGCCACGCGGCTTCCGCTGACCGGCGCTTCATATAGGTGTCGAGACCGATCTGCAGCGCAACCAGCATATAGATGAACGGCTGATAGGCTATGCCGACGAACAATGCGCCGACGAGGAAAATGATGTGGCCGTGCTGCAAGGCAATGGCGAGGGGAGCCACCCATTGTTCGCCCTGTTTTTCGGATTTCGCATATTTCCGTCGCAGCATTTCCATGCGCCATATGCCGCCGACATGAATGAGCAACCACAGGATCAGACCGGGATAGCCTTGTTCGCCCAGCATTTCGAAATAGCTGCTGTGGAATGCGCGCGATTCATCTTCGATAAGCCGGGCGTCGACATCGTCGGGATCAATGCCCCATTGCTCATATTGCTCGACATCCACTTCCGACAATTCATAGGTCAGCTTGTTGATCCGGTAGACATCAAAGCCCCCTCCGAACGGGTGCTGGTTTGCATATTCAATCGTCCACCGCCAGACCGCGAGCCGGGTCGACGCAGACTGGTCTGCTTCATAATTTTCGATCGTCGCCATTCGCTCGGTGAAACTTTGCGGCAAAAATGGAATGGCAAGAAGGCCGAGTGCCATTGCCAGCCCCCCGTAGATCAAGCGGTGGCGGGCGAAGCGCAATTGCAGCACTGCCAAAACTCCAATGCATACCAGACCGGTGCGCGCCTGTGTGCCAATGGGGATCAGCAGAGCGGCGAAGACCAGGCAATAAGCGAATATCTTCACTCGCCAGTCTGGCGGGAAAATGGTCCCATAATTGGCGAGCCAGAGGATCAGCGGTATGATGCAGATGGCGACGGTCGAGATGATCGATCCTTCATAGAGGCCGCTATTATTGTCGACCAGCAGCACCAGAACGCCATAGCCGCCGCCGGAAGCGAGTGTCTTGATCCCGCCGGTGATGATCAGGGTGCCGGCGCACAACACCATGAACAGGGCCAGCGCTTCGAGCCGCAGTTTGGTTTTAAGCGTGAGCGGCAGGAATATTGCGAACACCAGCGCTTTCCATACCCAGTCCCATTTTTCCAGCGCCGCATCGGGGACTTCCGCCTGAACTGTCGTATATCCGCAATAGATGAGCAACAGGATCATCATCCCCTGACGGACGGAAAAGCGGCTGTCCTGCTTGTTATCGGCAAGCATGTAGCCCAGAAAGGCAAGAGCAAAGACGATCAGTGACAGGGGAACCGAGTTGAGCATGAAATAGCTCAAACGCTGCGGTGCCACGATATCCACATAGGCGTAGACCAGAGTGAACAGAAAAGGCCGTTTAAAGGCGATGAACAACAAAGCCACAAGATATCCGACGAAGACGAGATCACGCATCGGGGCGTGATCCGCTGCTGGCCGGTCGTTTCACAAAACCCGCTGGTTCCTTGTCGCGTTCCGGCGGGTCTTCGACATCAAGATCGTCGCGATGGATCAGCCGCCATGCTGCGATCAGCAGCAAGCCATGCGTCACAGCGATAGAAAAATTGTCTATCATCTACCCAATTCATCCCGGCACGAGCGGCAAAAACACGCTCTTCTGATATCGCGCGATACAGGCATTGGGTTGACGGGACGTTAATCCTTTTTTGGCAAGGCGTTGGGCCATGACGCGTATTCTTCATATTCTTGATCACAGCCTCCCGTTGCACAGCGGTTATTGTTTCCGCACACGCGCTATCATGAAGGCGCAAATTGCTGCCGGTCTGACCGTCGCCGGAATCACCGGCGTGCGCCAGAACCAGCACGGCTATATCGCAAAGCAGCCACTGGAAGAGGCCGATGGTCTCCAGTTCTTCCGTACCCTGGCTCAGGTGCATGGACCATCACCGGTGCGCGAATGGCGGGAAGTGGCGGCGCTGGCAGAGCGGATCGATCAAGTCATCCGCGACTGGCAGCCGGATATATTGCACGCCCATTCGCCCGCCCTCAACGGATTGGCCGCCTTGCGCGCCGCTGAAAAGTCAGGATTGCCGCTGGTCTACGAAATTCGAGCTTTCTGGGAAGATGCTGCGGTCGGCAATGGCACGGGCAAGGAAAATAGCCCCCGTTACTGGTTGACTCGGCAATTGGAAAATCACGTCATTAACGGAGCGGATGCGGTCGCCGTGATCTGCAACGGGTTGCGGACCGATCTGGTCGGACGTGGGGTGAAGCCTGAGAAGATAACCATTTCGCCCAACGGCGTCGATCTTGAGCTGTTTGGTAAGCCGCCGGCGCGTGACGAAAAATTTCTGGCCGAATTGGGTCTGACCGGGAAGGCCATATTGGGATTCATCGGCAGCTTTTACGATTATGAGGGACTCGACGATCTGATCGCAGCCCTGCCGATGCTGCAGCGCGTCCATCGGGATGTGCATCTGCTGCTCGTCGGCGGCGGTCCGATGGAGGATCCGCTGAAGGTGCAGGTTGATCGACTGGGGATCGGTTCTGCCGTGACCTTTACCGGGCGTGTAGAACATGCCGAAGTGGAGCGCTTTTATGGTCTGATGGACATAATGGTCTACCCGCGCAAGGCGATGCGGCTCACCGATCTGGTGACTCCGCTCAAACCGCTCGAAGCGATGGCGCAGGGTCGGGTGGTGGCAGCATCGGATGTCGGCGGTCACCGGGAGCTGATCGAAGATGGTGTTACGGGCACGCTTTTCCCCGCTGGTGATCCCGAAAAAATCGCGAAAAAACTGGCCAGTTTGCTGGATAACAGCGAGTCCTGGCCTCAAACCATTGAAATGGCGCGCAAATTTGTTGAGGCAGATCGTAACTGGTCGTCAAACATTTTGCGTTACACTCCTGTTTACCAAAGGTTGATTGCGCGCAAATCCTACGTGCGCGCAGCCTGAGATTGTGGAGAATGATGTGGACCAGACAGAGCAGGATATGGCTCGGTTTAAACAGCCCGCGATGGCCGTTGCGGGAGGGGTTGCGGCGGCGCTCGTGGTTGCAACCTTGCCGCACGTCTATCTCGAAAACATCGTTGGTGCGGTCGGACTATCGGAAATTATACCCGCCGCTGCGCCCCCTTTGGGCAATACTGCGCGAGGCTTGATTGCCTTGCTGACCGGGATGGTTTCCACTTCGGCACTCTATCTATTCTTGAACCATAAACCAAAATTTCCTCGAGGAGGCTCCAATATGAGCTTGGCAATTCGCAAAAACCTGACGACGGACGCAATCGATGACGTAGGGAAAGGCAAATCGCGCTTTGCCGCATCGAAACTGAACCTGTCGGTGAAATCACTGACAAAGTTTTTGAAGAAGCCGAAAAAATCTGCCGGACAGGTGACTGAACTGAAAGATCTGCCAGATATCAAGCCTTCGGACCGTCATCCGGATGCTCCCGCTCGTCAACCGATCTTTGCGTCCTCCGATTTGGGCGCTCCGCTTGCCGAGACAATCAGGCGGTTCGACGAGCCGGAGGTTGAGCACGATCTTGCAGAGCCTGTAGATGAAACGGCACAGCTCGACGAGGCACCTGCTGCATCCAAGGCCGACAAGATACTGCATTCGCCGACGGAAGAGGAAAAAGCACCGGTTCGAACCGAAGCCATTGCTCGACAAGAGAGTGGCGATACTTCGAGCGAGGATCTGGCAGGCTTGTCACTTGCTCAGCTTGCGGACCGTCTGGAAGCCGGTATCCGTCGACTGGAAGCACTGGAAGTCTCGAGCGAACGCGAAAAGATGGAGCCGCCCGCAAGTGTCCAGCCGCTGCCGACAGTCGAAAACACTGTTCCCCTCACCGAAGTTCCCGAACCGGTTGCGCCGACCGACATACCCCCGTTGCGGTCAGTTGATTCGGTTGAAATTGATGCTCAAAATGATCGCCAGGCGGATATGGATCTCGCGTTGAAGGCTGCGCTTGGTACGTTGGAGAGGATGACAGTCCAGCGTTGATCGCTAGTCGCTTACGGAATCTTCTACCGGATCGATAATCAGGAGGGCTTCGACGAGAAACTGCGTTTCAGATCGTTCGGTGACCAACATATCTGCGACAAAATAGCCGGGGATGGCAAATTCATGTTCCGCTATTGTCTTTGCAATATTGTCCCTTTGATCCGGGCTCGGCGCGTTCGGCCAATTCACTGCAAAACTATGTCGCGTTCCGGTGAAGGTGATGCTCGCCCACGGACGTTCGCGTTGTATCGTGACGTGAGGCTGATCTCCGGCTAGCGCTTCTAACTGCCTCGCAAGCAGGGAGCCGGGGTCCCGCCTGCAGACTTTTAGACGTTCTGGGTCAACCGGCATGGTCCGCCCTCCACATGTTCATGAAATGTTCTGCCTTGTTCGACACGGCCTCGCCGGGTTGGCGTCCGTTGCGCAGGTCCGCAACGAATCGCGGGTCGCGAACAGAGAGGCGGCCGAATTTGGTCCACGGCATGTCGGTTTCGTTCAGAAATATCTCAATTTTCCGTAACAATGGCACTGGCAATCTCCTTCTCGCCGCCCGTCGTGCGAAATGCCGACTCGATTAATAGGGAAATTCCTATCTGAAATGTGATTTCCTACATGTCTAGGAAAAATCCTATTGCCAGTTTCGGCCAACGGGGCTATGACGCTGATATTGTGACCGATGATCCGCGCACCAATCTGGAACAACTGATCCGTGAAAACGGACATGATTTTGCTGCGATCTCGAAAATGCTCGGCAAAAATGCTGCCTATATCCAGCAATATATTCGTCGTGGTTCACCGAGAAAGCTGGATGAGGAAGACCGGCGGAGGCTGGCGGAATTTTATGGCGTGGAGGAGCATTTTCTCGGTGCGCCTGCGGTTCGCGAATCCCGTCGGTCCGGCCCCGCCAGATCTGATGGCCTGCTCCGGATCAAGCAATTGCAGGTTGGTGCTTCGGCCGGTCCGGGATCGCTGGCGGATGACGAATATGCTGAATCCATGGGCTTTGGCCCGAAATGGCTGAGGCGGCTTGGCATAGATCCCGCCAATCTTTCGCTGATTGCGGTTGATGGCGATTCGATGAATCCGACCCTGGGCGACGGCGATGACATCATGGTCGACCACAGCGCTGCTTCCCGGCCCTTGCGCGACGGTATATATGTGCTGCGCATGGATGATGTGCTGCTGGTCAAGCGCGTCGCCATGGGCCCCTCGGGAAAACTGTCGATCCGCAGCGACAATCCGCAATACCCCGACTGGGACGATGTCAGCCCGGAAAGCGTGAATATTATCGGTAAAGTGGTCTGGACCGGACGGCGGCTATAGCGCCTCTCCATTTTGGGGCCTTGCAAGTTGGGCAGCGCGCCGCCAAATAGCCAGACATGACAGATGCACCCCTCAAGGCCGTGATCATTCCGGTCACGCCGCTCCAGCAAAATTGCACGCTCCTTTGGTGCACCAAGACCAACAAGGCGGCGCTCAGCGACCCCGGTGGCGATCTGAACCGGTTGAAGGCAGCGGTAGAGGAGCATGGCGTGGATCTGGAGAAGATCATCATTACCCACGGACATCTCGATCATTGTGGGCAGGCGGGAATGCTGGCGGAAGAACTGGGTATTCCGATCGAGGGGCCGCATGAGGATGATCGTTTCTGGATTGAGCAACTGGAAGGTGACGGCGCCAAATATGGCATGCAGGCAAAAAGCTTTGAGCCGAACCGCTGGCTCAAGGATGGTGACCAAGTCACGGTCGGTGATCTCGTGCTCGATGTCATCCACTGCCCCGGTCACACACCGGGCCATGTGATTTTCTACCATCAGCCGTCAAAACTGGCGGTGGTCGGCGATGTCATATTCCAGGGGTCGATCGGCCGCACCGATTTCCCGCGCGGCAATCATCAGGATTTGATCAACGCGATCACCCAAAAGCTCTGGCCTCTGGGTGATGACGTGACCTTCATTCCCGGTCACGGTCCGACCAGTCAATTCGGCTATGAGCGCAAGACCAACGCTTTTGTCGCGGATGATGTGCTGGCTGCGCGTTAGCCGAATTCAGGCAAGATAGGGAATGGTGATCGCGTAGACGCCAAGGCCGAGCAGAACTAGCATCGTCACCAATGTGCCAATCATCCGGCCTTTGCCGAATTTTCCGTCGTCCATGCCCACTCCATGCGCGACACGACCGAGCAGATAGAGTCCGCCAACAATCCAGAGCCAAGTCGGTGATGTGGGGCTGGCCAGTTCAATTGCGCCAACGAGAAGCAATACAAATGGTGCGCTTTCTATATAATTGCTGTGTGCGCGCATGCGTCGGATGACGTTCTCATTGCCACCGTCGCCAATGCTGACCTTCTCGCTGCTTCTGACTTGTCCCACGCGGACCATGAGCCAGATATTTATCAGCGCCGCCGCACCTGCTACGGTTAATGTTATCGGTAAAATCATCTTGTGTCCCAAATATGTGTAATTTAAAGCCCGTCTATAGAAGCAGAATGCTTGCAACGCACAGGAATTTCATTATACGCGCCAATTCGCGTGCAATCTGCTGAACCCCAACCAGGTGATTCTCCAAAAATACGGAGACTGGATTGTTTGGCTTGGATGCAGGCATTTGATTTTAAATTTAAAGAACAGGCTTAGCAATGGCTGTACCAAAAAGAAAAACTACACCGTCGAAGCGCGGTATGCGCCGGTCTCATGATGCTTTGAAAGTCGAAGCTTATCAGGAATGCCCGAATTGCGGTGAATTGAAGCGCCCGCACCATATGTGCGGTGCATGCGGCCATTATAATGGCCGTGAAGTCTTGGCCGCTGATCTTTAATCAGCTAGTCTCTCGGCTTCTGACGCGCAATCAAGGGGAATAACTGGTGGGAATGAGGCCGCGAATCGCGATTGATGCGATGGGCGGAGATGAAGGCCCGCGCGTCATGGTTGCAGGCGCTGCACTCGCGCGGCACCGTCATGCCGGTTTCCAGTTCCTTTTCGTCGGTGATGAAGCGCAGATCAGGGAAGCACTCAAGGATCACCCCAATCTCAGCGCGGCATCCGATATCCTGCACGCGCCGGATGTCGTGTCCGGCGACGACAAGCCGGGGCAGGCGCTCCGCAATTCCAAAACAACATCCATGGGCATGGCCGTCAATGCCGTGAAGACAGGTGAGGTGAGCGCTGCGGTCAGTGCTGGCAATACCGGCGCTCTCATGGCCATCGCCAAGCTGGCGCTGCGTACGATGCCAGGCATTGATCGCCCCGCATTATCGGCGCTGCTGCCGACGATGAAAGAGACCGATGTTGTCATGCTCGATCTCGGTGCCAATACCGAATGCAACAGCCGGAATCTGGTGCAGTTTGCGGTGATGGGTGCCGCCTATAGCCGGATCATGCACGGTTTTGATTGTCCCAAGGTGAAGTTGCTGAATATCGGTACCGAAGAAGCAAAGGGGACGGGTACGATACAGGAAGCCGCTGCTACGCTGAAAGGCGCCGCTGACCTGCATATGAAATTTCTCGGATTTACCGAGGCTGACAAGATTTCCACCGGCGAGGTCGACGTGATCGTGACCGACGGCTTTTCCGGCAATGTGGCGCTCAAGGCGCTCGAAGGAACCGCGCGCTTTGTCACTGACTTGCTGAAACAAAGTTTTCTAAGTAGCCTCCGTTCGAAAATCGGGTTCCTGATATCCCGACCGGCGACCGAGATGCTGCGTGACCACCTCGATCCCAACAATCATAACGGGGCGGTATTTCTTGGTCTGAACGGCGTGGTCGTAAAAAGCCACGGCAGTGCAGATGCAAAAGGCGTGGCCAATGCGGTCGAAGTTGCCGCTCGTCTGGTGGAGGACAGTATTTTGGAACGGATTAGCGAAGATTTGACAAAAATCAGCGAAGCAGCCCCGGTGACAGAGGTGACGAAATGAGCGTTGCCGCCAGACGTTCCGTCATCAAGGGAACAGGTTCCGCTTTGCCGCGAACCCGTGTCTCCAACGCCGAATTGGCGCAGCGGGTGGACACCACTGATGAATGGATTGTCGAGCGCACCGGCATCCGGTTCCGCTATATAGCCGAGGACGACGAGACAACGTCCAGTCTGGCTATAGAAGCGGCTGAAAAGGCCGTACAGGCTGCAGGCTTGAACGGCACTGATATCGACCTGATTATCGTCGCGACAGCAACGCCTGACCAGACATTCCCTGCCACAGCTACGATTGTTCAGGATGCGCTCGGTTGCAACGGCTGTGTTGCTTTTGATGTTGCTGCGGTCTGCTCGGGTTTCCTCTACGCGCTTTCGGTGGCAGACAGCATGATCCGGGTTGGCAGCGCACAGAATGCGCTGGTGATCGGCGCCGAGACGTTCAGCCGTATCCTGGATTGGGAAGATCGCGGAACCTGTGTCCTCTTTGGTGACGGTGCCGGTGCGATCGTGCTCGCGGGCGAGCATGGTGAACGCGGCGTTCTGGCTACACGTTTGCATGCCGATGGCGCGCATAATCAGCTATTATATGTTGATGGTGGACCCGGTACGACCGGAACGGTCGGCAAATTGCGTATGAAAGGCCGCGAGGTTTTTCGTCATGCCGTGGTCAATCTGACTTCAGTTTTGAATGAAGTGCTCGATGAAGCAGGCGAATTGATCGACAATGTCGACTGGGTGGTTCCGCATCAGGCCAATGCCCGGATATTGGACGCCACCGCGAAAAAGCTGAATCTCGCTCCGGAGAAAGTAATCAAGACCGTCGATATGCATGCCAATACTTCGGCAGCATCGGTTCCGCTGGCTCTCGATACCGCTGTGCGGGACGGTCGAATCAGGGCGGGAGACTTGCTCGTTCTGGAAGCTATGGGCGGCGGATTTACTTGGGGGGCATCGGTCATTCGTTACTGAACATTTTCTTCGCTTTATAAATTGATCTCGATTTTACATCTTCGTCGCTAATTTTACATTTTTATCGAAAGTCAGTTGAGCCAATTGCCTTCCCGACCCTAGCTTGGCAGCATGGACTATCCGATATCCACAAGTTTGACGATTTCCGCCCAATTTTTATATCGCGCCTATCTCGGGTGCCACGCGCTTCAGGCGCGTAAGCCGCAGTTGTTGAACGCTCTGCAATGTTCCGAAGCACAATTGCGAGATCCTGCCTTTCAATTGCAGATTGAATCGATTGCATGTCTCTGTGCAGCGGCGCGCGATGAACTCAACCGGGCGGACGTCCATTCGGCAATCGGTGAAAAAATGGTGCCGCACGGGTTTTCGGACCATGGCTTTTCAGCCTTTTTCCAGCCCAGTTTTGGCGAAGCCCTGATTCAGCTGGTAACGGAGCAGCGATTGGGCGGTGAACAGCCTATCGTCAAACTCATGCGACTCTCTTCTGGTGACCGGCTTGTTTGGAACGATGACAGGGTGGCCGCGCCCGATCTGGTGCATATCGTCTTTGCGCTAATTTACTATTGCGGGGAATCGCTGGCAGAGGGACGTTTCCATACCGTCAAATCCGCCCATTTCGGACATCCTCGGCCCGAAGGATTCAGGGGGTTTCCCCACGGCAATATGAAAGACGAAGCGCTCCCTTGCCATTTCAATCGGTCGTCTACCTATCTTGAATATCATCCATCGGCGATGACCAAGCCGGTACCGCGCAACAATCCAGCGATAGTTTCTGCTATCGAGCGTCAAAAGGCAGTTTTTGCGCGGAGCAGATTCGAACAGGCGAATCTTGCGAAACTGACTTATGAATATCTCTTCTATCTCCTCGACAAAGCTGGCCTCAGTCTCGATGCCGCGGCTGTGACATTTGGCATGGCAGAGCGGACATTGCGGCGCAAATTGGTGGCAGAAGGCATATCCTATCGGCAGTTGCTGGAGCAGGTGCGGAGAGATACCTGTCATCTCTATTTTCTGGAGGGGACGCGAAACCTCTCCGAAATAGCCGCAAAGCTGGGCTATAGCGAATTGAGCGCGTTTACCCGCGCCTATACAAGCTGGTATGGCCACCCACCGAGTCAGGACAGCGGGGCCTCGCCGGCGCTTGCCGCCTGATCAATCAATATACCGTGAAATGGTGGGCGTAGAGAGAGTTGAACTCCCGACCCCTTCGATGTCAACGAAGTGCTCTACCACTGAGCTATACGCCCACGCTGGAGGCCGTCTAGCCAGCCGTTTCGGCTGGCGCAAGGCTTAATTCAGGTCGCTGATACTGTCTGGCTCAAACAGCCGGTTTACCTCGAGAACCAGATCGCGCAAATGAAAGGGTTTCGACAATATTTTGGCTTTCGGAACCGACTGCCCGGCGCGTAATGTAACGCCGGAAAAACCGGTGATAAACATGACCTGGGTTTCCGGACAAACCGAAGCACAATGCTGTGCCAGTTCGATTCCGTCCATTTCCGGCATCACTATGTCCGTCAAAAGCAGGTCAAATTTTTCCGATTCCAGCAACGGGACCGCTGCAGTTCCCCGATCCACCGCGACAACTTCATAGTTGGCTTTCTCCAGAGCCCGTGTAAGATGCTCGCGCATCGCTTGTTCATCTTCCGCGAGGAGAATCCTGATCATTTTATCGCGCCTTTCCGAATATGCCTGACTACAGGCAGATTATTATGCCGAGGCCAGGATATAAGTGCAAATCGGTTAATTTTTTTCCGAAAAAGGCATTTTTTTCAATGTTCCGCACTGGATTTTTGTGGAGAGAACATGACTAGCACCAGTTCCAGAAAAAATTTACCGACAATGCCCCCTTTTTCCTTGTCCAACACAGAGGTATTGAAATTTCCAATATTGGTTAGCGTGCCGCACGCGGGTCGAGAATATCCGGTCGAGCTTCTGGATAATCTGAATGTGCCAGCATCTCATTTGCTGCGATTGGAAGACCGCTATGCGGACCGGTTGGCGGCATCGGTGATTGCTTCCGGATTCCCCGTGATCATTGCGCGAAAGCCGCGGGCGTGGGTAGATCTCAATCGTAGCCGCACCGAAATTGATCCTGATATGGTTGTCGGTATGGACCCGACCCAGACGCCCCGGATCAGCAGAAAAGTCAGGGGCGGACTGGGTATTTTACCGCGCCGACTGCATGGCGCTGGCGATCTTTGGCGGGAAAAATGGCAGCATCAGCATGTTATGGATCGTATTGAGAAAGATCACGAACCTTATCATGCGATGGTCGAGCATATTCTCGGTCAGATACGGTCCGCTTTTGGATGCGCGCTTCTCCTGGATTTGCACAGCATGCCATCGGTATGTGACGAAAAGCGCCGCAAAATCGGATTTGTAATCGGCGACCGTTTCGGCCGCAGCTGCGAATCACGCTATGCCGCGTTGGTAGCTGACCATTTTCAGGGGGAGGGCTATCATGTTCGGACGAATCACCCCTATTCCGGTGGCTATATGCTGGAGCGACACGCCAGGCCCGAACGCAATGTTCATGGACTGCAGCTCGAAGTCGATCGCTCCCTCTATCTCGATGAAAGCCAACGTGAGTTAGTCGCTGCCGCGGACGATATTACCACTTTGATTCGCGAGTGCTGCATGATGCTCGCGGAACAACTTTCCGGTCGCCATCAGCTCGAAGCAGCAGAATGAAAAAATTCCAATAAAAAACCACCTCGCCAGTTAGGCGAGGTGGCCAAGGTTCAGGGAGGTGGTATTTCAGAGAAACACCTGCATAGATCCGATCGGGGGATGCGGACCCATACAAAACATGATGTGGGCGCATATGAGACGAGTTTCAAGTCCCTATCATCGGATTATTAGTCATTTTCTGTTATCCCGGTTCCACTGAACCCGGAGATGTTGGTATCCGCGCCGGAATCAGAGCTGTACAGACGGCGCTTCGGTCACTTGCGGCATTTTACCCGCACTAACCTGTCTCGCGAAAACTTCACGCATCAGTTGTAGCGAGAAGAGATGAGCATAGATTAATGGCAACATGCCATTCTGGTTGATCTTGCGCAGTTCATCGCCGCGCATATCACGTAGTTTCTCTTCATTGACCATTTTGAATCCGCGATACACGAAGGGCTTTTCCACGCCAGTTTGCTGGATGGAAACTTCGCCATCCATCAACAGGTCCATCTTCTCGAGCTCCTGGACGAACTGCCCGGTCCGTTGGCCTGCCTGTTCAAACTGTTCGCAAAAATTCAGGATATTTTTGGTAGTTTCGCTGGGCTGATCCTTGTCGAACAAAGGGTCGCCTTCTTTAAAATCACCGATGGCATCGGTTGTCGGGTCGAAACAGAGTGAAAGTTCTTCAGCATCCGGACGCAATTTCGCGAGCATGAAGGGATAGCGGCGAACATAGGCGGGGACATAAGCCGGTTCGCTGAAACGACCCTCGTCATCCATGAAGGTGTTGACGCCTTCATTCAGGCCCATGAGAATCAGTGGAACGCTAGTTTCGCCAACCGAGAATACGATGGGATAATTGCGCGCAGCATTGGCAAATTCATCGGAAGTGATCGGAATGGCGTGTTGCGACTGCATGAAAGACGCATTGTCGAGTCCTTTGACTTTCCATTTTCCATGCTCCTTGGAATTGAGCGGGACCAGATCCTTGTAGAACATTGGTAGTGCTTGCGCTTCGGGCGTGGTCGCCATAGTCAGATTCTCCGAAAAATTACTGTTGAAACCGAATAGTTGACAAGGGCTTTAAGAGCCTGACTGGCCGGAAGCAAGAGGAACGAGTTTGCCGGGGTTCATAATGTTCTTTGGATCGATTGCCGTTTTTATGGCGCGTAGCATGGTCAGGCGAGCATCGGACGATAACCGCTCCAGTTCGGTGCGTTTGCTTTGCCCGATTCCATGTTCTGCTGATATCGAACCGCCCGCTGCAATGACAAGGTCATGGACGAGCGGTGTTATCTGGTTGGCATAATCGGTTTCCCAATTCGGTGTCTGGGCGCCCGGCGGGGCTTTTACATGTAAATGGACGTTACCATCTCCCATATGCCCGAAAGCAGCAACCTCTGTCCCTGGAAATTTCGCTTCGATAACCGGAGAGGCCTCGTTGATGAATTGGGCCATGCCGGCCACCGGAACGCTTATGTCATGCTGCAGAGCCGGTCCGTTGGCACGCTCCGCTTCTGAAATGGAATCGCGGATCTTCCAAAAATCCTCGGCCTGTTGTTCGCTGGCCGCAAGGGTTGCATCTTTGATCAAATCCCTTTCCAGTGCCGTCGCGAGCAGGTTTTCGATCACCGACCGCGGGTCTTGCGCATCCGCTTGATCGCGGACGATTTCGATCAGCACATGCCAGCGATGCGCGTCTTTCAACGGCGAACGGGTGTCTGGAATATGACGCAAAACGGACGCCAGACATGTTGCAGGAATAATTTCAAAACCCTCGAGTGACAGGGGTGCTCGGCTCTCGAGGAACCGGAACAGCTGATAGGCCTCGTCCGCACTGTCAACAGCGGCCCAGGCGACGCAGCGGTCCACCAAAGCGGGCACGGTTTTCAATGTCGCGGCTGTGACCACGCCCAATGTGCCTTCACCTCCCACGAACAAGTGCTTCAGATCATAACCGCGATTGTCTTTTTTGAGCGCGGCAAGTCCATCGAAAATGCTGCCATCCGGGAGCACGGCTTCAATGCCGGCCACTAGCGCTCGCATTGTGCCGTGGCGAAGCACCTGAGTGCCGCCAGCATTTGTGGAAATGAGACCGCCAACCGTAGCGGAGCCTTTCCCGCCGAGAGTTAGCGGGAATCTCTGTCGCTTCTCTGCAAGGGCTTCGTGCAGACTTTGGAGAACTACCCCGGCTTCGCATACGACCAGTTGGTCTTCCGGCGCTATCGACCGTATGTGATTCATTCGGCGGAGTGACAAGATGATCGATTGGCCGGACTCGTCAGGCGTCGCTCCTCCGACCATCCCGCTATTGCCTCCCTGCGGAACGACGGGGATCGCATTTTCGTTTGCAATCTTCAGGATGTCTGACGTTTCCTGGGTGGTTGCCGGGGAAAGCATGGCGATCGCTGTCCCGGTGTATCGGCCGCGCCAGTCGGTGAGCCATGGCGCCATATCATCATCGGCGCGAACAAATCCTTTTGGACCGACAACAGCCAGCATCTGTTCCTGCCATTTTTCGTTTTCTGGCATATCCATACTCCTTTGCGATCGACCGTTCGTGCGCTAACGCGTCTTACCGTGCGCTAGCCGGTTGGCGCGTAACAGGCAATTTTTCCCATGAAAATGACAAATGAAAATTTGTCAGTTCATGCAATATTCAATCGTTGCTGATATAGCGAAGACAAGGGTTAATTAAGGGATTTCGGTGAGTCTGTCACTTATTGCGATATTGCTGCTTTCTGTGCCCGATGTGGGCGGGATGCAGGAAGTGGACATTTTGTCTGCCAATCCCGTCACGACCGGAACCTATGTACCGGCGCGACCGGATGTCTATGCACAGGTCCGGATCGAAAAACGGGTGATCATCCGGGTGCCGCGCCGAAGGCCGAACGCATTGACGCCAAAAGCGGATTTTTCACAAGAAACACCACGACAGAAATATAAGGAGAAGAAAATCGGTAAATGCCTGCCAATGGACAATATTATGGGCGTGCAGATGTTTGCCGAACAATATCTCGACCTGCTTACACGGGATCGCAAGCGAATCAGAGCGCGGCTCGAAGACAATTGCCCGTCACGCAGTTTCTATTCCGGTTTTTATATGGAGAAGTCGAACGACGGGAAAATATGTGCGGGCCGCGACATCCTCCACTCGCGTACCGGAGCCAAATGCGAAATTGAACGATTTCGCGAACTTGTCCCGCAACGCTAGATCAAGCGAGAAAGCTTGACAAATTCGGTAAATACGATCATTGCCCGGCACGGTCGAGAGGCCATGACAGGATGCAAGGGTGCATCCTATATTTTTCCGGAACCACTATGAAATTTGCCGATATCGGCCTGTCTGAAGAATTGCTGAAATCCGTAGCCGAAGCTGGCTATGATGAACCGACGCCGATCCAGGCGCAGGCCATCCCATCCGTACTGATGATGAAAGATATCATTGGCATTGCCCAGACCGGCACGGGTAAAACCGCGAGTTTTGTGTTGCCGATGATTGATATTCTGGCACATGGCCGTTCGCGCGCGCGGATGCCGCGGTCGCTGATCCTTGAACCGACCCGCGAGTTGGCGGCGCAAGTCGCCGAGAATTTCGAGAAATATGGCAAGAACCATAATCTCAGCATGGCATTACTTATCGGCGGCGTTTCCATGGGTGACCAGATCAAGGCGCTGGAAAAGGGAGTCGACGTATTGATCGCGACGCCGGGCCGACTGATGGATCTGTTCGATCGCGGACGGATATTGATGTCTGGCTGCGAATTGCTGGTTATCGATGAAGCGGACCGGATGCTCGATATGGGCTTCATTCCGGATATCGAATCAATCTGTTCGAAATTGCCGGCGACGCGTCAGACCATGCTGTTTTCGGCGACGATGCCGCCGCCGATCAAGAAATTGTCCGATCAATTTCTTAACAATCCCAAATATATCGAGGTTTCGCGTCCGGCAACGGCCAATACTTCGATCGATCAATCGCTGATCGAGGTCGCTCCAAAGGCTAAGCGCAAATTGCTCGTCGACATATTGGATAATGAGGGCGTTGAAACCGCGATCATATTCTGCAATCGTAAAACCGAAGTTCGGGATCTTTGCCAGAGCCTGCGCAAGGACGGGTTTGATGCAGGGCAGATTCATGGCGACATGGATCAAGGCTCGCGTCTCGCGGAACTGGACCGGTTCAAGTCCGGCGAAATCAACATTTTATGCGCGTCCGATGTCGCCGCCCGCGGGTTGGACATCAAGGGCGTCAGCCATGTTATCAATTATGATATCCCCTGGCATCCCGATGATTATATTCACCGGATTGGCCGTACCGGCCGCGCTGGTGCCACCGGTGTTGCGATTACATTTATCACCCGCAGCGATGGGGAACATGTCGAGAGCATTCAAAAGCTGACCGGGATGAAAATTCCCGTCCGCAAGGAGCGCAAAGGCAAATCGACCAGAAATCCGGCGGAAAAGGCTCCGGAAAAACCGGATTCGGAAAACTCCACGCCGGTAAAATCGAAAGTGCCACGGCAAGAGGATCGGTCGAAAAAAACTCGTCAGGATGATGCGCCGAAGAAACCGGCCCGCACGGCAAAGGTCCAGGAAGAAAAACCGGCTGTCATTCAGGCTGACGATGTGGATGATGGCTGGAACGGCCCGATGCCGAGCTTTCTGAGCGCGAAGCTAAATCGCTAAATCGCTGCTATTTCAGCGTCAAACTGTCCAATATCGTTGCGGCCAGTGGATCCATCGTTTTGGATTGGTCGGCGGCATAGGTGACTTCCGCTTTTACCATCGTGCCATCGGGCTTGCGAAGCAGACGCTGGCTTGATTTCAGACCATTGGTCAATATTCCTGACGCGCGATATTCGTTATTGCCGACGGGCGCACCTTCCATCGCGACATTCCCATCCTCGACGGCCTGAACCGCTCTGTTCCAGGCGACATCTTCGCGATTTTCGATCCATGTAACGGCCAGTTTTGTACCGCTCACCATTTCGGTAAATACCCGGCCATTGTCGTCGCTGTCCGATTCATCGACTGTCCAGCCACTGGGCACCATCAATGTATATCCACGCAAGGCGTTGGTATAGCTTTCCATACTGGTGAGATCGACCGGGGCTGCTTCGGCATCGCCGTCCGCAGTCGCCGCTTCGTCGCGGATTGCCTGGCTTGCGGCATCGGCTTGTTTTGCGAGTTCTTCGCTCGACGGAACATCGCCTACTGCTTCCTGTTTTCCGCAGGCAGAGAGAAGCAGTGCCAGTGTGATAACGGCACCGAATGGAAGATTTGGAAGCATGTTTTTCATGCAAGCAGACTTAAAGCCAGCGGCAGGAAACATCAATGGCGATGTTGGATTTCGGGAATTGGACTATGGCCGAAAATGTCAAATCCTACAGATTCGATCCAACAGCGGTGGAGGCGGATTATCGGGGAACTGGCGGCTTATGCAGCGTTATCAATCCCCAGATCAGCCAGCTTGCGATAGAGGGTCGAGCGGCCAATGCCCAGGCGCCGGGCAACTTCGGTCATGCGACCGCGATAATGGCCGATTGCAAGGCGAATTACGTCCGCTTCAATTTCTTCCAGCGGTCGCAAGTTGCCATCCTCGCAATATAGCGTGATGCCGATACCTTCCGGACTGTTCATCAGATGCGGGTCGGCATCTCCGGATTCGGCCACGAAGGACGCGATTTGCGGAAATTCGTCGCAGGTCAGGGCGTTGCGGTCGCACATGACTGCGGCCCGGAAAAGCACGCTTTGAAGCTGACGAACATTTCCCGGCCAGCGATAACTGCGTAGCAGGTTGAGTGCTTCGTCGGTGATGCCCAGACTCCGCAGGCCCGGCTGGAGGGCGAGCCGAGCGAGAAAATGGCGCGCCAGTGCCGGAATGTCGCCGGTTCGGTCGCGCAGCGGCGGGATCGTCAGCTGGACGACATTCATCTGATAAAAGAGGTCTTCGCGGAAATTGTCATTTTCAACTTCCCGCTGGAGCTTGCGATTGGTCGCCGCGATGATTCTGACGTCTAGCTGGAAACTGTTCGGGCTGCCGAGCGGCTGGATTTCGGCATGTTTCAGGAAACGCAGCAGGCGGATCTGGGTTTCCGGTGGAATCCGGTCCACCTCGTCGAGGAACAGGGTTCCGCCCTCGGCTTGCTGGAGGAGACCAATCTTGCGGTCGAATGCACCGGTAAAAGCGCCCTTTTCATGACCAAAAAGAATCGAATCGAGGAGATTTCCGGTAATTGCACCACAATTTAGTTTCAGCATCGGCAATTTTGACCGCGGGCTTGCGGCATGAATGGCGTCGGCGATGACTTCCTTGCCGACCCCGCCTTCGCCTTCGATCAGTACCGGAACACGCGCGCGGGCGGCTTTGGCGGCAATCGCCAGTGCCGCGCGGAATGCCGGCGCAGCACCGACAATTTCTTCAAATTCGAGCGGCGCCGAAATCTTCTCGCTGAGCGGGCGCAGCTCGCCATCATCTTTGGACGATTCCACGGCGGCATTGAGTGCCTTGAGCATCAGTTCGGGGGCGACCGGCTTGATCAGATAATCGGTGGCACCCGCGCGGACAGCATCGACAGCTTCGGAGATCGATCCAACCGCAGTAAGCATCAGGACCGGCAAGGCGGGCCGACGGGATTTCAGTTCGGCAATCAAATCAGTGGCTTCGGAACCCGGCACCCAATGATCGAGGATGATGGCGTCGAGCATCATCCCGTCCTGCGTGCCCAGCGTCGCAATCGCGGTCTCCGCGTCGCGAGCGAAGATCGTGCGGAATCCGGCCCGAGAGGCCAGCGCAGAAATCAGCCGGCATTGGGCAGGCTCATCATCGATCAGCAGCAGTAATTTTGTGCCGTTTTGTGCCATTTTTCCCCCGATTGTCCCAGAATGAGGCATATTCATAGCGGCAACCGGTAAAGAGCGGATTAAAGTACCGATAAATATTCTATCGAAAATGACGGTGGGTAAGGCTTGAGCAGCGGCTTATATCGGGTTACACCCCCTGCCGGTATTGAACAGAATTGAAAATATGGGGAAGTCATGACATCGAATGATAATTTGGGCGCAGCACAGGAATCCTACAACCGTTTCCTGTCCCTGTTGAAAATCGGAACGATTGGTAGCGTTATTGTAGCAACATTGGTGGTCATTCTTATATCCTAACTGATTGGAATATTTTGTGAAAATCGCGGTTTTGAAGGAACTCGCCGAGGGCGAGAAGCGCGTTAGTGCATCGCCAGAAACGGTCAAGAAATTCATCGCTTTGGGCGCTTCCCTAGCCGTCGAAAAGGGAGCGGGCGTTTCGGCGTCGGTTGCCGACAAAGATTATCAGGAAATGGGCGCGACAATCGGCACGCGGCAAGCGGTTCTGAAAGATGCCGATATCGTCCTGGCGGTGCAGGGCCCCGACCCAGCATCGTTAAAAGCTATCAAGAAAGGGGCCTGGCTGGTTGCCAGCCTCAATCCTTTCGGAGAACGCAAACGGGTCGATGCCTATGCCAAGCTCGGTATCGATGCGCTGGCGATGGAATTCATGCCGCGGATCACCCGCGCGCAGTCGATGGATATCCTGTCCTCGCAGTCCAACCTGTCGGGTTATAAGTCCGTCATTCTCGCTGCCAATGAATATGGCCGCGCCTTTCCGATGATGATGACCGCAGCGGGCACGGTGTCCGCCGCGCGCTGTTTTGTCATGGGGGTCGGCGTTGCCGGATTGCAAGCAATCGCCACCGCCCGCCGTCTCGGCGCGCAGGTCAGCGCGACCGATGTGCGCAGCGCAACCAAGGAGCAGATACAGTCGCTTGGCGCGAAGCCGATTTTCGTTGAGTCGGTCGAAGGCATCGAGGGCGAAGGTTCGGGCGGCTATGCCACGGAAATGAGCGAGGAATATCAGAAGGCCCAGGCCGAACTGGTGTCCAGCCATATCGCCAAACAGGATATCGTGATCACCACCGCGCTGATCCCCGGTCGTGCGGCACCGCGCCTGATTTCGGACGCGCAGATCGCGACAATGCGCAACGGAAGCGTGATCGTCGATCTCGCCGCCGAACAGGGCGGCAATGTCGAGGGTGCCGTTGCTGGCAAAGTCGTGGAAAAACATGGCGTCAAGATTGTCGGCGCGCAGAATATTCCGGCGATGATGGCAGCCGACAGTTCGGCGCTATTTGCCCGCAATCTCTATAACTTCCTCAGCGCCTATTGGGATGAAGAGGCCAAAAGGCCGGTTCTGCCCGATGACGACGAGGTGACAATTGGCATACGGCTTACCAAGGATGGCAAGGTCGTGAACGAGCGCCTTCTGGCGAACTAGGGACTGTCAGTGAAAAGCATTGCATCTCTCTCCACCAAAATCCTCCCCGCCTGCGGGGAGGGGGACCGCGCGCAGCGTGGTGGAGGGGGCTTTGGTCTGGCCGCTATTTTTGCGATTATACCCGAGTTTGCGCCTAGTCTGACGCCCCCTCCGACCCGCCTGCGCTGCGCTTCGGCGGGCCACCTCCCCATGAATGGGGAGGATTTATGATGGGGGGCGCAGGTCCGTCCCAGCGCGGTAATTTGCGGCGTGCTTCGGTTGATCGCGCCCGGAAGCTACGGCGGGAAATGTCGCTTCCCGAAGTGTTGTTATGGCAGCAACTAAAGTCTCGGCCCCATGGTTTGAAGTTCAGGAAGCAACATCCGGTCGACCCTTATATCGTGGATTTCTATTGCGCGGAAAAGCGGTTGGCTGTCGAAGTTGATGGAATTGCCCATGACATGGGCGAGAACCCTATCCGGGATGAGCAGCGGAATGCCTGGCTTGCCGAACGAAAGCTGGATGTCCTGAGAATTCCGGCCAAGGATATTTTGAAAGATGTTACCGCCGCAGCGCAATCGATAGTGGACTATGCCGACAATAAGGCCTCCCGCTAAGGCGGAGGATACAGGGAAGTAAACATGGACTTTATATCAATTTTATCAATTTTCGTGATGGCCTGTTTTGTCGGCTATTATGTTGTCTGGTCGGTCACTCCGGCCTTGCACACGCCGCTGATGGCGGTGACCAATGCGATCTCCTCGGTGATCATTGTCGGGGCGCTGATTGCGGCGGCGGCGGGATCGCAGGCGGATGGTGGACAGACCGCCAAATGGCTGGGTCTGGTCGGCGTTGTTCTGGCCAGCGTGAATATTTTTGGCGGCTTTGCCGTGACCGAGCGCATGCTCGCAATGTACAAGAAGAAGGAGCGCAAATAATGGGTGCTTCTTTTGATCATCACACCAGCGCAGGCTGGGGCCTAAACCAAGGGCGCCGTATCGCATCGATAGCGGGTTGGATCCCAGCCTTCGCCGGGATGACATTTTTCGCCGCATCCCCCGCACTCGCTGCCTCCGGGGAAGCGGTAAACCCCTGGGTTGCCACCGCTTATCTGGTGTCAGGCGTCTTGTTCATTCTAGCCCTGCGCGGTCTGTCTTCGCCGGAATCGAGCCGGCGTGGCAACCGGTTCGGCATGGTGGGCATGCTGATCGCCGTGGTTACCACCCTGTGGACCCATAGCATTGCCAGCCTGCCGGAAATTGCCGGTGCGATCGCCATTGGTGGCGTCATCGGTTTCGTGACCGCACGCCGGATCGCGATGACCGATATGCCGCAACTGGTTGCCGCTTTCCACTCTCTGGTCGGTCTGGCCGCTGTGCTGGTCGGTATCGCCGCCTATCTCAATCCCGGTGCCTTTGGCATATTGGACGCGACGGGTGAAATATTGACCGTCAGCCGCGTGGAACTGGGGCTGGGCGTTGCCATTGGTGCGATCACCTTCTCCGGCTCGGTCATCGCTTTCCTGAAACTCAACGGCAATATGTCCGGCGCGCCGATCATGCTGCCGCTGCGTCATGTCATCAATCTGGGCGTATTGGCGGCGATCATCGGATTGACCGCTTATTTCGCCATTGCGCCGACCGTCGGTACGGGGGCGATCTTCTGGACGATTGTCGGCCTCAGTTTCCTGATCGGTTTCCTGCTGATCATCCCGATTGGCGGCGCGGATATGCCGGTGGTCGTGTCGATGCTGAACAGCTATTCCGGCTGGGCGGCAGCAGCTATGGGCTTCACCTTGGGCAATACCGCCATGATCATCACGGGCGCGCTGGTTGGCTCGTCCGGTGCGATCCTGTCCTATATCATGTGCAAGGCGATGAACCGCAGCTTCATCAGCGTTATTGCCGGCGGCTTTGGTGCCGATAGCGGTCCTTCTGAAGGCGCAGCCAAGATCGACCGTCCGTGGAAACGCGGTTCGGCTGAAGACGCTGCCTATATGATGAAACAGGCCGAGAATGTGATCATTATCCCGGGCTATGGCATGGCCGTGGCACAGGCGCAGCATGCGTTGCGCGAAATGGGTGACATGCTGAAAGAACAGGGCGTCAGCGTCAAATATGCAATTCACCCCGTGGCCGGTCGTATGCCGGGCCATATGAATGTGCTGCTTGCCGAGGCCAATGTGCCTTATGACGAGGTGTTCGAGCTGGAAGATATCAACAGCGAATTTGCCCAGGCCGATGTGGCCTTCATCATCGGCGCCAATGACGTGGTCAATCCGGCGGCGAAAACCGACAAGGGATCGCCGATTTACGGCATGCCGGTGTTCGATGTCGAAAAAGCCAAGACGATCTTTTTCGTCAAGCGTTCGATGGGCGGCGTTGGTTATGCCGGGGTCGACAACGAGGTCTTTTATATGGACCAGACGATGATGTTACTTTCCGATGCGAAGAAAATGTGCGAGGAAATCGTAAAAGCGCTCTAGACGCTGATTTCCTATATTTTCAGGGATAGTATTTTCATGCGTAAAATTGGCCTGATTGGCGGAATGAGCTGGGTGTCGACCGCCAGCTATTATACACGGATCAACAGCATCGTGCAGAAGCGGCTGGGCGGCTTTACCAGCCCGCATATGCTGATCGAGAGCGTGAACTTCAGCGACTATGCCCGGCTGCAACTGGACGATGACTGGGATGCGGCAGCCGGTCTGATGACCCGCGCGGCCAAGCGGCTGGAAAATAGCGGCGCGACCGCCGTGCTGATCTGTTCCAACGCGATGCACAAAATCTATGATCAGGTGCAACCCGAAGTGGGTGTGCCGATCCTCCATATCGCCGATTGTGTCGGCGACAAGATGGTTGCGGATGGTATCAAGACCGCGACCCTGATTGGTTCTCGCAATGTGATGACCGAGGGATTTTATCGGAAACGTCTGGTCGGCAAGGGCATTAGCCTCACGCCACCGGAAGAGGAGCGGGTCGAGGAGATCGACCGGATCATCTACGAGGAACTGATGTTTAATCAGGCCAAGCGCGAATCCGAACGGACGATGAAAACCTATATCACCAATATCGCCAAGGGCGGTGTCCAAGCAGTGGTGCTGGGTTCAACCGAACTCGATCTGATCATCGATACCAAGGCGAATATTCTGCCGATCTACGACAGCACCGAAATTCATGCCGACGCGGCGATCGAATGGATTTTGGCCGAGGGCTAGTCTCGCCTTTTTCCAAATCTACTGACATTGATGTCAATGCTCTTGGCATCGACCGGTTTTTGCGGCATTATCTCTGCTTCTTGGAGGAGAGAGATATGATACGCAGTTTAATGGTCGCCACCGCGCTATGTTTGAGCGCTCCGACACTCGCAAAAACGGTCACGGTCGCCCCTGGTGCCGATGCGCAGGAACGGCTTCAGGAGGCGCTGATTCTCGCGGAACCCGGTGATATCGTCGAACTGGGCGCTGGCCGGTTCGATCTGGTTGACGGTCTTTCTCTCGATGTCGACGGGGTTACCATCCGCGGGGCTGGCATGGACCAGACGGTGCTCAATTTTGCCGGACAACTGGGGGCGGGCGAAGGCCTGCTGGTGACCTCCGATCATGTCGTACTGCGCGATTTTGCGATCGAGGACAGCAAGGGCGACGGCATCAAGTCGAAGGGCGCGGACAATATCGTCTATTACAAGCTGCGGGTGGAATGGACCCGCGGGCCGCATCCGGAAAACGGTGCCTATGCCATCTATCCGGTGGAAAGCAGCAATGTTCTGGTCGACAGCGTGACCACGATTGGCTCCTCCGACGCGGGCATTTATGTCGGCCAGTCGGAAAATATCATCGTCCGCAATAGCGTGGCAAAGTTCAACGTCGCGGGAATCGAGATCGAGAACAGCATCGGGGCCGACGTCTATAATAATATCGCGGTCAACAATACGGGCGGAATTCTGGTCTTCGATCTGCCCAATATTCCCAAACAGGGCGGCCGCAACGTGCGGGTGTTTGACAATATTGTGGTCGACAACAACACCCCCAATTTCGCGCCGGAAGGCAATATTGTCGCGGAGGTGCCCACCGGCATGGGGATCATGGTGATGTCGCATTACGAGGTCGAGGTGTTTGACAATATCATCGCCGAAAACGGGACCGGCAATATATTGATCGTCTCCTATACCAAGGGACAGGACGACCCGAACTATAACCCGAAGCCGATTGGCGTGCGGGTGTTCGAGAACAAACATGGCCGGGCAGGCTATAAGCCGGCCTTTCCCGGAGGGGATATGCTGAAAGCGGCCTTTGGTGGCGCGATTCCGCCGATTATCGAAGATGGTACCGGCGAAAATATCCTGATCGGGGATGATGTGCCGGTGATGACCCTGGGCCTGACCGCACCGGGCCAGCCGCTGACCGAGGCCAAGCCGGCTATGTCCGCAGGCGCGACCGAGCCGTTTGACGGCCGGCAGCTGAAACCGGTTGTCATGCCCGCGGCGATGGAAGCCGCGATCCGATAATGCGGTTGCTGGCATCTGCTTGCGCGATGGCGGTGCTGGCCTTGTCGGCGGGGGCCGGCGAACCTGCCGGTGTCGCCGATGCGGTGATCCTGTCCGACGGTCTGCCGCGCAGCCTGTCGGACTATGGCTTTTTCAGGGATGCGGCGGCGCGGCAGCCCAATGACCGGGTGACGCCTTATTCGCTGAACACGCCTCTGTTCACCGACTATGCGGAGAAATACCGGTTCATCTACGTGCCTGAGGGCCAGCAGGCGAAGGCGAATGGCGACGGAATGCTCGACTTTCCGGTCGGCTCCGCGCTGATCAAGAGCTTTGGCTACGAGATTGACGGCAAGCACCGTCTGCTCGAAACCCGCGTCTTGCTGCACCGCGCCGATGGCTGGCTGGCGCTGCCCTATGTCTGGAATGAAGAGCAGACCGAGGCCAGGCTGAAGGTCGCGGGCGCGCGCATTCCCGTCACCTTCACCGACCCGTCGGGCAGGAAACGCTCGATCAGCTACGGCGTGCCGAACAAGAACCAGTGCAAGGAATGCCACGCCCTGTCGGATGCTGTGGTCCCTATCGGACCCAAGGCGCGCAATCTCACCCATGACGGGCAGCTTGCGGATTTTGCCAGACTCGGGCTGATCGACCAAGAACCCAAGGTCGAATATCGCGTGCCGGTCTGGGGCGAGACCAGCGCGCCGCTGAACGACCGTGCGCGCGGCTATCTCGATGTCAATTGCGCCCATTGTCACAATATCAACGGCTCGGCGAGCAACTCCGGCCTGTTCCTGACCTATGAGGAAAAAATGCCGGTCCGCTTCGGGATCAACAAGCGTCCGGTTGCGGCGGGGCGGGGCAGCGGCAGTCATGATTTCGACATCGCGCCCGGTGATCCGGACGGCAGCATCATGATCTACCGGCTGAACAGCCTCGACCCGGGCATCTCCATGCCGGAAGTCGGGCGCTCGATCGTCCATGACGAGGGCGTGGCGCTGCTCAGCCAGTGGATCGCGGAGATGAAGTAGGGGAAGAATATTGACCAACAGGATCGCCCATTGCCATTGTCGTCAATTGCAAATCACGACCATCGGCGAACCCTATGCGGTGGTGATGTGCCATTGTCGCGGCTGCCAGCAGCGAACCGGCGCGCCCTTTGGTGTCGGTGCCTATTTCAAGCTGGATGATTGCAGCATTGCCGGAACATCAAAACAATATGTCAGAACGGGCGCTAGCGGCTCGCCATTCGAGAACCGTTTTTGTCCGGACTGCGGCACCACGGTTTACTGGCTGACGCCGTTTCATCCTGACGGCATCGGGATTGCGACTGGCTGTTTTGACGGAAACGATCTGCCGGTTCCATCGCGCAGCGTCTGGGAAAGCGAACGTCACCACTGGGTAGACATGCCGTTGCAGGACCGTTGGCTGGAAGGTCGCAACGGACCAAAGGTCGAGGACTGAAGGGCACGGTGGTTCCCCGGCGAAGGCCGGGGTCCATCTCGTGCGCTATCTGATCAAAGCCAAGGGTGATTGAGCGCGCAATCGTCGGAATCGGCGTGCATCACTTCGCTTGCTCATGCGGGAATGTTGGGAGATGGACCCCGGCCTTCGCCGGGGCACAGAATATTGCCTAGCGCGCTATTATTTCGCCCTCGTCCAGTTCTGGGCCTGGCAGAAAAAGGCGACACAGCCTTTCATCTTCAAACTGTTCGCCGAATTCAGGCTGACTTCCGAGCGATAGCTTTTGCCGCTTTTTGGATCATAGACCTTGCCGCGCCAGATTTTGCCGTCGGGCGTGAATCCGGTCAATATCGCCATGCCGAGCAAGGTGCGGTTGCGCATCTTCTTGTCGGGATTGTTGATATCCTTCTGTCCGGCGCCATCGGGCGGGGTTACCAGATATTTGTAGATTCGGCCGCAAACCGTCGTGCCGCATTTGGAAATCTTGACAATGGCGTCGCGGTCCTGGGTGATCCAGTCGCCGTGAATCGAATCCGCTGCCAGAGCAGGGGTGGCAAAAGCCATGGCCGCGGGAATCAGGGCGGCTGCTATTCTGCCGGAGGTTCCTGTCGACATGGATATCTTCCCTTGCTGGTGTTTCGATGTTCAGGAACGAGGCAATAGATCGCTTGCGGTTACGCCCGTCTGAACACGACGGAACAACCTACCTTTTTCGGCCCAGAAAATAAATGCCAATGATGCGATACCGCAGACCAGAAAGCCGGTTGCGAGAGGCAGGACCGTGCCATCGAATTGCAGGCCGATCGCTGCGCCGATCATTGCCGACAGACCGGAGCGGGTAAAATTCTGGAAAGAGGAAGCCACGCCGGCGGTCTTGCCGAACGGTTGCATCGCGATCGAACTGAAATTGGCTCCGGTGAAACCGACCATTCCCATCGAAGGCACGAGCACGGCGGTAAAGGACCACAGGTTGAGCAAGTCCGCTTCTGCAAGCGCAAAATGGACGAACGACACCAGAATGAAGAAGATCAGTGCCGATTGCGACACCCGGCGGGCGCCAAAGCGCATGACGATCCGCGAGTTGGTAAAACTGGCGGCCGACATCGCGCCGGCATTCAGCGCGAAAATATAGGCAAAAATATCGCCTGCACCGAATATATCGAAGAATATCTGCTGGGCTGAGGCGATATAGGCGAACAGCGGTGCCATCATCAGGCCGCTGGCGATGACATGGCCAAAGCTGTTGCGGTTGAAAATAACCCCGTACCAGGCAGAGGCGATGGATCGGACCTTGATCGGCGTTTTGTCTTCTGGCCGCAAAGTTTCGGGCAGTCGCGTCATCACCCATAAAAATGTCGCCAGCCCGGCGCTGGCGAGCACCAGAAATATTGCCTTCCATGGTGCAACCATGAGAACCAGCTGTCCGAGCAGCGGCGCTGTGATGGGAACAATCATGAACACCATCATGATCGTCGACATCGACCGGGCCATCGCATCGCCTTCGTACCGATCGCGGATGATGCTGTTCGCCAGAACGCCCATGGCCGATGCAGCGAGCCCCTGAATGAAGCGACCGATCAGCAGCAGCTCGAAATCCCAGGCGAGCGCACATAATATGGCAAAGACGGTATATATCGCAATGGTCGCCAGCAGCACGGGTCTGCGCCCATAACGGTCGGCCAGCGAACCGTATAATATCGACCCGATCGCCATACCGTAAATATAGGAGGTGATGGTCCATTGCCGGTCATTGACGCTGGGCAGGGCAAAATCGTCGGAGATCAACCCGAGTGCAGGCAGCATGATATCGATCGCCAAAGCATTCAGCGACATCAGGCTGGCCATCATGATGATGAGCTCGGTGCGACCGATCGGAAAGGGGAGAGCTTTGTTTTGCACCTGCGGTCTATGGCAAGGTCGGCTGGTTGTGGCTATAGTAGAAATGATAAGAATGGAGCCATTGCGGCTTGCCGGAACCAGAGGAAAATTGGATGCCCAGATCGTTGTTTATGTCCCTTGTCTTGGTCGCAATGGCGCTGGGAGTTGCAAGTTCGGTCCAAGCAAAATCTCCGCAAATAGAGGTAAGCTGTGCGGCTTCTTACGGTGATATCTGGGGTGAGGGTAAAAGCGCCGTTCCGAAAAGAGAGATTGATGGTGCGTCTATTAAGAGCGTCCCGGAATTCATGCGGATGACCGGTACGCGGGAAGCAGGCCTGAAAATTATCAACGGCGGTGATTTTTCGGGTTGGGATTTTTCCGCAACACCGCTCGCCAATATCTGCTTCCAGGATAGCAAGTTGACGAATTCCAATTTTGCAGGCGTGCAAGCCCATAGCATCGGCTTCATCAAATCGGATCTGACCGGATCGAATATGCGCGGTGCGATCATGCCCGGGATATTCCTGCGCAATGCAAATCTCTCCGACGTCGCGGCACAAAATGCGGATTTCAGCGGCGGTCATTTCGATGGCGGTTGGTTTGAAGGCAGTGTCGAGGGCTGGAACGTGGATGGCGCCAACATGGCCGGCTTCACCTTTGCATGCGGTATCACGGTGCCGGATGGCTGTCCGGTCTTTCAGGGCGGGGCCAAGATGAGCGCTGAGGGAACGGATTTTTCCGGGTCCACGCTGCACAGTTTCCGCCTCTATGATGTCAAACTGACGGGAGCCATTCTGGATCAGACGATTCTCTCGCCAAGACAATTGCCCTATCTGGCGCAGGCCGAATTTCGCGGTGCGGTCATCCTGCGGGGTGGTGGCAATGACGTAAATATCAGCGCGGAGGAAGCGCGCCATCTGATTGCAGAAACAGCCCGACAAAAAGCAGCGGAAACGCAGCCGTCCTTTGACTGTGCGAAGGCGACCACTAAGGTCGAACGGGAAATCTGTGGCGAATATGCCAGCGATTTGCGCGCGGCTGACCGCGATATTGCAATCTTGTACAAACGCGCGAAGAGCATTGATTCCGGCGTCATTGCAAGCCAGCGGGCCTGGCTGAAGCAGCGTAACCGGTGCGGCGCGGATGAATATCCCTCGGACTGCATCCGGAAAAGCTATGGTGATCGCAAGGGGCAACTGCTTGGCTTGCTGGGTGAAAAGCAATGGCTGGCCCCGGGAGAGGCAGCATTGTTCATCGACGATGTGCTGCCGCTTCCCGCGGCTGTCGTGGGGTCCGAGCTATTTGCCAGAATCGCGCCGGTATTGGTCGGTGCCTCGATGACCGAGATATTGATCGAACGCGCGGATGACGGGCTTTACGCGATCAAGGGTATCGCGGTAGGCGCAAACGCGCATTTGTGCAGCATTTACGCTTCGTATCTCTATTTCGACAAGGACACGGGCTGGTATATTCCAGCGTCGGAGGGCGCTGCGATCCCGATCTTCCGGATATTGGACAATCGGTTGGAGATATTTGCCGACGGACGACCCGATTACAAACTATATCCCGAGGCAGGGAATTTCATGGGTTGCGGGATGCGCGCGAGCGTGGGCGAGACGATCCGCATCCATGTTAGCGACGAGCTGATCGAAGGCTATCGGAAATCCTTGAACGAAGAAATGTAGTTGCTCCCCAAGCGGTGCGATAGGCGCTAGGTTGGCAGGATGTCCGATTCCGCCCCCGATCTGCTCCAGCGCAAGATCATCCATATCGATATGGATGCCTTTTTCGCGAGCGTAGAGCAGCGGGATTTTCCCGAACTGCGCGGCAAGCCGGTGGCGGTCGGCGGATCGTCCAAGCGCGGGGTGGTCGCGGCCGCCTCCTATGAAGCGCGCGTGTTCGGGGTGCGTTCGGCCATGGCTTCGGTCACCGCCAAACGCCGTTGCCCCGATCTGATTTTCGTCAAGCACCGGTTCGAGGTCTATCGCGAAGTGTCGCAGCAGATCCGCGCGATATTCCGTATGCACAGCGATCTCGTCGAGCCGCTGTCGCTCGATGAAGCCTATATCGATGTCACGCAGGACAAGATGGGGATCGGCAATGCGACAAGGATTGCCGAGATGATCCGGGCGGAGATCAAAAAGCAGACCGGTCTCACCGCCAGCGCCGGCGTGAGTTACAACAAATTTATCGCCAAGATAGCCTCGGACCAGAACAAGCCCGACGGGATTTGCGTGATCAAGCCGCATCAGGGGGCGGATTTTGTCGCCGGATTACCGGTGCGGCGTTTTTACGGCGTTGGCCCGAAGACGGCGGAGCGGATGGCGAAACTGAATATCCACACCGGCGCCGATCTGCGCGCGCAATCGCAGGAATTTCTCAGCCAGCATTTCGGCAAGTCGGCAGGCTATCTCTTCCGCGCCTCGCGCGGCGTCGATCATCGCGAGGTGCGCGCGCACCGGATTCGCAAATCCGTGGGCGGCGAGCGGACCTATGGCGATGATCTGGTCAGCGACAGCGATATGCACGACGCGTTCGAACATATTATCGATATCGTCTGGAACAGCATTGAGAAATGCGAGGCGCGCGGGCGGACGGTGACGCTGAAGGCGAAATATGCCGACTTCCGGCAGGTGACGCGGTCAAAATCCACCGACCATTATGTCGCGGACAAAAATGAATTTGCAGCTATTGGCCGGGAATTGCTGGCCAGCATCATGCCGGTGGAGAATGGGGTTCGGTTGTTGGGGTTGACACTCGGTAATCTGGAGGGTGCGGAGGTGGCGGATGAGGTGACCGATAACGCGGAACAGGCTGCGTTCGAGTTTTAGGCGAGGGTCACTCTCGGCACGTCCAACCTGTCGTCAGAAACTCATCTCGTCATAGATTCGGCTGACATCGCCATTCCATTCGCCGTGATAGCGTTCGAGCAGTTGCGCCGCCGGGGATTGGCCCTTGGCAACCACTTCGCGGAGCGGGTCGAGAAAACCGCTTTCATTATCGCCGCTGCTGTTGAGGCGGTTGCGCGCGGTGAGGCCGGCGGAGGATATGTCGAGGATTTCTGCTGCCAGGTCTTTGAGCATCTGGCCGTTGGGGATCGGTGTGTCGAGCCCGAGCTTGGGCACGCCGTTGCGCAGCGCCTCACGCTCTTCCATGCTCCAGCCCTTGACCCGGTCCCAGGCGGCATCGAGTGCGTTCTGGTCGTAAAGCAGGCCGACCCAGAAGGCAGGCAGGGCGCAGATACGGTTCCACGGGCCGCCGTCGGCACCGCGCATCTCGAGGAAGCTTTTCAGGCGGACCTCAGGGAAGGCGGTCGACAGATGGTCGTTCCAGTCGGACATGGTCGGCTTCTCGCCGGGCAGAACCGACAGTTCCCCTTTCAGGAAATCGCGGAAGCTGAGGCCCGCGGCATCGATATAATTGCCATCGCGGAAGACGAAATACATCGGCACATCGAGCATATATTCGGCGTAGCGTTCGTAGCCGAAGCCTTCTTCAAAGACGAACGGCAGCATGCCGGTGCGGTGCGGATCGGTGTCGGACCAGATATGGCTGCGGAAGCTCTGGTAGCCGTTGGGCTTGCCTTCGGTGAAGGGCGAATTGGCGAACAGCGCCGTGGCGAGCGGCTGCAGCGCCAGTCCGACGCGGAATTTCTGCGCCATATCGGCTTCGCTGGCATAGTCGAGATTGACCTGGATGGTGCAGGTGCGCAGCATCATGTCGAGGCCGAGATTGCCGACGCGCGGCATATGATTGAGCATGATCTGGTAGCGGCCCTTGGGCATGATCGGCAATTCGGCGCGGGTCTTGTCCGGCCACATGCCCATGCCCAGAAAGCCGGTGCCGGTCTTTTCGCCAATCGCCTTGACCTGCTGGAGATGGCGGCCGGTTTCGTTGCAGGTTTCGTGCAGATTTTCGAGCGGCGCGCCGGACAGTTCCAGCTGGCCCGCCGGTTCGAGGCTGATCGCGCCGTCACTGCCTGACATGGCGATGACCTTGCCGCCCTCTTCGACCGGCTTCCAGCCGAATTCCTGCATCGCGAGCAACAGGTCCCTGATCCCGCCGGGCTCGTCATAGCTGGGGGCGTGATGGTCCTTGGTACAATAGACGAATTTCTCGTGCTCGGTGCCGATCCGCCAGCGATCCCGGGGCTTCTCGCCCTCAGCCATCGGATTGATCAACTGGTCGATATTCTCGATCACAGGATCGTTGCTGTTTGAAACCTGTCTAGTGCTCATTGACTGGCCTTAGAAAATCATCGGCGGCTAGGCCATAAAAAAAAGGCTGTTGCGCCAAAAGCATTTGTTACTTGTCACAGCAACCAGCGGACGGCGGCGAACCCGCCGACGAAAAGAACACCAACCGCTGTGGTGGCCAGGGCGAAATTCTTGTCGATCCACGCCTTCATCGGCGGCCCGAAAAAGCGAAGCAGTGCGGCAACCAGAAAGAAGCGCGCGGCCCGGGCGACAATCGCTGCGCCGATCAGGATATGGAGCGGCATCGCGGTGCTGCCGGCGGCGATGGTGATCACCTTGAACGGCAGCGGTGTGAAGCCGGCAAGCAAGACGACAATCCAGCCCTGTTCGTTGAAATTCTGGGCAAATATATCGAATTTCTCGGTTACCCCGTAAAATTCCAAAATCGGCATGCCGACGGTTTCGAAGACGAAATAGCCGATGGCATAGCCGAGCAAAGATCCCAGAACCGAGGCAATGGTGCAGATCAGCGCGTACCACCAGGAACGCTCCGGCTTTGCCAGACACATCGGAGCCAGCATAACATCTGGCGGGATCGGAAAGAAGCTGGATTCGGCGAAGCTGATTCCGGCGAGCCATTTCGTGGCTTGCCGATGGGCTGCCTTTTCGAGCATCCATTCGTAGAGGCGTTTCAGCATTATTTTTAGACCTCAAGCGCCGGGCGCAGGCAGCCGCCTGCTTGGCTTCCCTCGCTTCGCCCGGTTGGTTGGAGATGATATCGAGCGAAGTGAAGCACAGCCAATTGGCCGTCGCACCGAAAATCCACCATCTAGTGCCCCGGTGCGCCGGTCACTTCTTCCAGTAATTCCTTCGGCGTTTCGCGGCCATGGTCGGTACCGGCAGAGCGGTTGCCTTTGGCCAGAGCGAAGACAACACCTGAAAGTGCCAGCAAAGCAACGATATTGGGCAGGGTCATTACCGCATTGGAAATATCACCGAGACGCCAGATCAGCTCCAGCGGCGCGAAAGAACCGATGAAGATCACCAGGCACCATAAAATCCGCCATGTGAAGTGGAGCCGGTTTTCACCCTTGAGCGTCGATCCCGGAGTCAGGTCATAAAGATAGGTGATCGCCCGCTCGCCATAATAGCTCCAGGTCAGCAGGGTCGTGAACACGAACAGGATCAGCGCCACCGAAGCGATCAGGGTGCCAATCGGGATGCCGAAGATCGGGAAGGGGAAGGCCGCTGCATAAGCGCCGGAGGTCATCGCAAAGCCGTTCAGGTCGGACTGCCATGCATGTTTCACCGCTTCGGTCGTTCCATCGGACAGCGTATGGGTGAAGTCGCCCGCAACCGTGAGCATCACCAGCGCAGTCATCGTGCAGATGACAACCGTGTCGATAAAGGTTCCCATCATTGCGAAACGGCCCTGCGCGGCGGGGTCATTGGTTTGCGCGACGGCGTGGGCGATCGGGGTTGACCCCTGACCCGCCTCGTTGGAAAACAGTCCGCGCGCCACACCGGCGCGAATGGCGATAATGATCGCCGCGCCAAGGAAACCACCGCTTGCCGACTGCGCGTTGAATGCACCGTTGAAAATCCGCCCGAAGGTTTCCGGCAGGTCGGGCAAGTTGATCACCAATGCAATCAGCGCCATCAGCAGATAGGCCCCGGCCATCCACGGGACGATGGTTTCCGCGACCCGGCCAATCGACTTGATGCCGCCAATGATGACGACGAAAACTGCAATCGCTGCGGCCGCGCCGCCGATCCATTCTTCGACACCGAACAATTCATTAGCGCTGTCGCCGAGGCTGTTCGCCTGAATTCCGTTGCCGGTAACCAGAGCGGAAAATAAGGTGCCGAGGCAGAATAATATCGCCAGCCATGTCCATTTCGGGCCCAGACCGATGGTTATGTAGGTCATTGGACCGCCGCGATAGGTGCCATCTGCGGCTTGCGAACGGAAGCGTACGGCGAGCGAGCCTTCGGCAAAGGCAAGCGCCATGCCGAACAATGCGGTTACCCACATCCAGAAAATTGCACCCGGTCCCCCGAGCGTGATGGCGGTCGCTACGCCGGCGAGATTGCCGGTTCCGACCTGACCGGACAATGCTGTGGACAGGGCCGCGAAAGGGGAAATTTCGCCTGCACCCTTGCTGGATGATTTTTTGAACAGTCCGGCGAGAGACGGAAACAGTCGGCGCAAGGGATAACCGCGAAGGCCGATCATGAAATAGATGCCTGCACCCAGCAGGAACACGACCATCGGCGGAATCGGAAGTATCTCAGCCCCTTCCCATGTGCCGGCCCAGATAAAGTCCGACATATTGGTGACGGGTGCGATCGCCGCCTCAAAACCTGAAACCGGTGCTGCACTCACAAAAATTCTCCCCGATGGTGCGCAAGGCGCATATTCTTTCCCGAAGCGCAGGATTAGCAGGCGAACGGTTTTTGGCAAATGCTTTTGCCATCTGCTTTCCAGTCCCTATGCTGGGCAAAAGCGAAAAAGAAGATGGGGATGATATGATTCAGAGTCTGTGGGTTAAGAAAGAGGACCTCGCAAAAAGCGAGTGGCATGAGGCGGATTTGCCGTCGCTGGCCGACGGGCAAATATTGCTGGCGGTCGAAAAATATGCCCTGACGGCGAATAATATCACCTATGCGGTGGTCGGTGACGGCTTTGGTTACTGGAATTTCTTCCCGACCGGGGATGACGATTGGGGCATTGTGCCCGTATGGGGTTTCGCCAGGGTCGTGGCCTCGGAAAATGCCGATATTGCGGTGGGCGAGCGGGTCTATGGTTATCTGCCGATGGCGAGCCATTTGCTGGTCACGCCGACCAATGTGCAGGACGGCGGCTTTGTCGACGGTGTCGCGCATCGTCAGGGATTGGCGATCATTTACAATCAATATCACCGGCTGGGCCCTGATGAAGGCACGCTTGAGGCGGAGCGGGCGATCTTCCAGCCGCTCTTCACCACCAGTTTTCTGATCGAGGATTTCATGCGGTCCAGTGACTGGTTCGGTGCAGAAGCCCTGCTGATGACCAGCGCCTCGTCCAAAACTTCGTTAGGGCTCGCGATGGTCGCGAAAAACCTGAGTCCCGGCATCAAACGTATTGGTCTGACCTCCGCCGGCAACAAGCTTTTTGTCGAACAATCGGGACTGTATGACGAGGTTTGGACCTATGATAATCTGTCGGCAGCCGATGCCGATCGGCCGACCGTATCGGTAGACTTTGCCGGCAATGGCAAATTGCTGGGTGCTATCCATGCCCATTGGGGCGACGCACTGAAATTCAGTTCGCTGGTCGGCGCGACCCATGTTTCGGAACGTGGCGGCGCGGATGATCTGCAAGGACCGAAACCGGTACTTTTCTTCGCGCCCACCGCAGCCGAAAGCCTGATGAAGCAAATCGGTCCGGCGGCGTTCCGGGCGCGGGTCGATGAACAATTTTCCGCCTTTGTCGGCGGTGCGAGCGCCTATCTGAAGGTTGAGGATCTGGCAGGCCGCGATGCCCTGCAATCCGCCTATCTCGCCATGCTGGCAAATGAAGTTGCGCCCAGTCGCGGTTTGATGTGTCATTTCGCATGACGTCCAAGGCTTGATTGAAAAGCAATATGGCTGGATAAGGCCCGGGTAGGGTCGCACCGATTGGGGAAACAGTTTGGCTGAACCTACAGAAATCCCGGATTTGAGCCGGCACGCGCTATTTCACGATGTGGCACCGGAAGCGCTGGACGCGCTGGAATCTGTCGCAACCATGCGGCAGATTGTCGGGGGTGAGGCGCTGGTTCGTCAGGGTGAGGATGCCGACGCGCTCTATTTTGTAGAATCCGGCCGATTCCGGGTGGTGGTCAACAAAAAACGGATTGTCGCCCATATCGAGGCCGGCGAGGCGGTCGGAGAACTTGCCTTTTTTGCCGGCGGCAAGCGTACGGCCGATGTTATCGCAACGCGGGATTCGGTGGTCCGCGAGGTTTCCCGCCGGTCTTTTGACGCAATCGCGTTGCGCCATCCCGAACTATACGCGGCGATGCTGAAGCTGGTCTCGGAACGGCTGGCGGTGGCCACCGCGCGCACGTCGTCGATGTCGTCGAATATTCCGCGCGTGATTGCGCTGCTCCCTGCCGGGACCAGCAAGCTGCCGGATGGTTTCCTGGCGCGACTGGCTCAGGCTTTTGAAGCCGTGGTCCGGCCCGATATTCCGGTGGTGCCCATCGACCGTTCGACAAGCGAGGCGGCGGATGCCGGAGAATATCAATCATGGCTTGCGGAACAGGAAGCCAAGGGAGCCTATGTCCTGATCGATGGGAGCGGTTCGGAGGACTGGGGGCAGATGGTCTGTCGCAACGCCGATGCGCTGGTCATGATCGCCCGGCCCGGCCAGGCGGAACCCGAGGCCAATGCGATGGAAAAAGCCGCAATGGCCCGAATTGCGGAACCACAGCGTACCCTGCTGTTGCTCCGGTCGAACAGTGGCAAGGCGATCAGTCATAGCGGCGACTGGATCGATCCGCGCGCGCCGAAGCTGCACCATCATGTGGCGCTCGACAATGACGCGGATTTTGCCAAGGTCGCCCGGTTTTTGACCGGTCGGGCGGTGGGCGTAGTGCTTGCCGGTGGCGGTGCTCTGGGCTGCGCGCATCTGGGCGTGATAAAGGCGTTGCGGCAGGCGGACATTCCGATCGATTTCATCGGCGGTGCCAGCGCCGGGGCTGCAATGGGCGGTGCAATTGCCCGGGGGCTGACGGTCGACGAAACGCTCGACCAGATGGAGGCAATGTTCATCCACGCCAAGGCGATGAAACGGTTGACCTTGCCGCTCTATTCCTTGCTCGACCCGACGGTGTTCGATAGCGAGCTGAGAACCCGGTACGGCACCAGAGATATCGCCGACCAGCCGATCAATTTCTTCGGTGTCTCGACCAACCTGTCGACCAATGGTCTGCATATCCACCGGCGGGGACCTTTATGGGAATGCGTCCGGGCTTCGGGTTCGCTGCCGACGATATTGCCTCCTTTCATCGATAAGGACGGTAATATCCTGGTCGATGGGGGTGTTCTCGACAATGTGCCGGTCAAGGTGATGCACGGACTGAAGGCCGGGCCGAATATCGTCGTGTCGCTGGGCGATCCCAATGAAATCTGGCGGACGAAGGCGCTATATGGCGACATTCGCGGGCGTTGGCGCTTGTTGCGTGACGTGATCTTCCGGCGCAAACGGGACGCGGACTTTCCCTCGATCGTCGAAATCATGTCGCGTTCGATGGTGGTCGCCAGCCGGATGGCGTCGAAGGAAATGCTCGGCGAGCAGGATATATTGGTCAATCCGCCGATCATTCCGAATATGCAGATACTCGACTGGCATCTCGGTCGGGAACTGGCGGAAATGGCTGCGGATTATCTCAGCGAGCATGTGGTTCCGACCATCGATCTAGAAACTGACTTTACCAAATAGGTAAAAATCTCTTGACATCGTCACGCTGTTTGGGTACATATCAGGAACATCGCGAAATTGTGATTCGGGCCAACCGGCTCTGAATGACCCCGCCGGACAGGCGGGGCCGTTCCGACCGGAAGGCCCTTTTTTATGTCCGGACGGTTCGCGTCGGTCCGGCACGGAGTAGGCAATGGCAAAATCGGAAATCAGGGGAATATATGACGACAGGCGCAAGCTGAAATTCCTGAAAGAGCTCGCGATCAGTTCGCACGTGAAGAATTCTGCCACAGCAGCCAGTGTTTCGGTGTCGACCGTCTATCTGTGGCGCGAGCGCGATCCGGAATTTTACCAACAATGGATGCGCTCGCTGGCCGCTGGCTATGAGTTGCTGGAAGTCGATATGCTCGAACGCGCGCGTAACGGCGTCGAGAAGCCGGTTTTCCACGAAGGGAAAGAAGTGGCGAGAGTCCGGCACTATAATGACGGCATCGGCGTCAAACTATTGCTCGCGCACAGACATATGGTGGCGATGACCCGCGCAGCGGAGGAGGATATCAACCCCGAACAGGTGCGTGCGAGCCTGGACCGTAAGCTGGCGGATATGCGCGACAAGCTGCTCAAGCGGGAGGCGCTGGCCGAGGGGCGGGCAGGGTCGACGGCTTTTGACAATGATGAATGATGCCAATGCGACGGAGATTTTAGCCCGACTGAAACCGCGCGATCGCAACCTGTTTGTCTCGCGGCTGAGCACGATAGAGCAGCAGGAATTTTTGTACCGCTGGCCCTTCTGGGCCCGGCCCGAACAAATGCCGCCCGGCGGGGACTGGTCGATCTGGCTGATCATGGCGGGCCGCGGCTTTGGCAAGACCCGGGCCGGGGCGGAATGGGTGCGCCAGATTGCCGAAGGCGACGGCAGCGCCCGCTTCGCGCTGGTCGGTGCGAACTATGCCGAAACCCGGACGGTGATGGTCGAAGGGGAGAGCGGCCTGCTGTCGATCGCGCCGCCGAAGTTGCGGCCGGTCTGGGAACCGTCGCTGAAGCGGCTGACCTGGGAAAACGGCGCGCAGGCGCATCTCTATTCCGCCGCCGAGCCGGAAGGCTTGCGCGGTCCCCAGCACAGCCACGGCTGGTGCGACGAGATTGGCAAATGGTTGAACAATGCCGGGCAGGCGGAAGCGGCCTGGGACAATCTGAAAATGGGCCTGCGCCTCGGTTTCCGCCCGCAATTGGTGGCGACCACAACGCCGCGTCCAGTGCCGCTGGTCCGGGCGCTGGCTGGCGGCGAGGCGGTGATCACAAGAGGCCGGACACAGGATAATGACCTGCATCTGCCGGTGGCTTATCTAACCGCGATGACCGCGGATTACGGCGGAACGCGGCTGGGGCGTCAGGAACTGGACGGCGAGCTGATCGAGGATGTCGAAGGCGCGCTGTGGACGAGGGCGATGATCGAGGCGTGTCGGGTTTCTCGCAACGCCGTTCGTGTCGAGCGAAGCCGAGACACATTGGCGCCCTCTAACCGGTCTCTCGACTTCGCTCGAGACGAACGGGAGATTGGTTTTGCCCGCATCGTCATCGGCGTCGATCCGCCGGCTTCGGCAAAGGGCGATGCTTGTGGCATCATCGTCGCCGGTCTGGGCGCTGACGGCAAAGCCTATGTGCTGACCGACTGTAGCGTCGAAAAAGCCAGCCCCGAAACTTGGGCCCGCAAGGTGGCCGATGCGGCCGATCGCTTCGATGCCGACCGTGTGATTGCCGAAGCCAATCAGGGCGGGGCGATGGTCAAATCGGTGCTGCACGCGGCGAAAATTTCATTGCCGGTGAAACTGGTCCACGCCGCGCGCGGCAAGGTCGCGCGGGCCGAGCCGGTGGCGGCGCTTTATGAAAACGGGCGGGTGCACCATGTTGGCGCGTTTCCGCAACTGGAAGACGAGATGTGCGGGTTGCTGACCGGCGGCGGCTACGAAGGGCCGGGCCGGTCGCCGGATCGGGCGGATGCGCTGGTCTGGGCTTTGACGGAATTGATGCTGGGGAAAACCAGGGTGCCGCGGGTGCGGTGATGTGCCCCTGCGAATGGAGGGGGCATCTCGAGAGGCTTCGGCATTCGCGATGTGTTTCTTTGCGCCAAGATTTGACTTGAGCGCTCATCTGTTCCCGAGCGAAGTTAATCAAATTCAGGAGATGGGCCCCTGCCTGCGCAGGGGCACTGGAGAATATATATGACATTCTGGGAAAATATTGCCCTCGCCTTCAAGGGCGGGGGAGGACTATCGCGGCCGCCTTTGGGGCGGTCCTACATCGGCACTTATGGGGGCGCGGCTCTTTCGGGGGACGCGCCTTTTTCTTATGAGGGCCGGGTGCGCGAGGCTTATGTGGAGAATGCCATTGCCCAGCGGGCGGTGCGCATTGTCGCGGAAGCGGTTGGCGGCGCGCCGCTGTTGTCGGTGGATGAAAAGGTCGTGGCTCTGGTCGATGGTCTAGGGACCAGCCAGTCGCTGCTCGAGACGATCGCCGCGCATCTGTTGCTGCATGGCAATAGCTATGTTCAGGTGATCCGTGGCGAAGACGACCAACCCGCCGAGCTATACGCGCTCCGCCCCGACCGGATCACCGTCGAGCCCGATGCCAAGGGCTGGCCGGTGGCTTATGCCTATCGCGCCGGCGAACATCGCACGCGCTTTGCCGCGCAGGATGCGATGGGTCGGCCGGCGATCGTGCATTTGAAGGGCTTTCACCCGACCGACGACCATTATGGCCTCGGTTGTCTGGGTGCTGCGGCAAAAGCGGTGGCGGTACATAATGCGGCGGCGAAGTGGAACAAGGCGATCCTCGACAATGCAGCGCGGCCTTCGGGGGCTTTGGTCTATGATCCGGGTGCCGATGGGTCGGCGCTGACGGGGGAGCAGTTCGACCGGCTGAAGGCCGAAATGGATGCGAGCTTTGCCGGGGCGGGCAATGCCGGGCGGCCGATGCTGCTCGAGGGCGGTCTGAAATGGCAGTCGATGAGCATGACTCCGGCGGACATGGATTTTGTGGCGCTCAAGGAAGCGGCGGCGCGCGAGATCGCATTAGCCTTTGGCGTTCCGCCAATGCTGCTCGGGCTGCCCGGCGACAATAGCTATGCCAATTATCGCGAGGCCAACCGGGCCTTGTGGCGACTGACGATCTTGCCGCTGGCGGGGAAAATATTGGACGGATTGTCGGGCGCGCTGGGCAGCTGGTGGCCGGACGCCAAGCTGGCGGTGGACCGGGACCAGATTCCGGATTTGTCGGAGGATCGCGAGCGGTTGTGGAAACAGGTTTGCGAGGCGGATTTTCTGTCGCCGGAAGAGAAACGGGCGATGCTGGGGATTTAATTTTGTCTCGCGGCAGTTCGCTGCGCGGGATTTTTTTGAACCTCATGCGCCGGGCGGGCGCATCCGCGCCCTTGGCTTTCGCGCCATAAGGCGCGGCGGCCGGTCGGCCTTGCCTCGGCTGCGCCTCGGTTAGAAACCAATCAGGATTGGGAGCGCCGAACCGACGCGAAGCGGAGGCAAGCGCGACCGCGCGTCCGCAGCGTAGCGAGGATAGCCAAGCGGGCGGATGCCCGCGCCCGGCGCCTGAGGTTAAAACGGAGTTTTATACGAAATGCAAAATAACGAAATGCTCGCCCGCCTGATGGCGCAGGCGGAAGGCGATGGGGCTGATCTTGTGACGCTCCGCGCGATTGTCGAGGAGGCGACGGACAGCGGTGCGGTGCGGGTGCTCGACCGCTTGGGTCTGTCCGATCCCGGTGCCGAGGATGATATTGACGAATTGCGCGAGCTGCTTCGCGCCTGGCGCGATGCCAAGGCGAGCGCGTGGAAGGCGGCGATCCGCTGGATTGTACGCGGGACGCTGGCGCTGTTGCTGGTCGGGATCGCGATGCGGCTGGGTCTGGGGCACCTGGTATCGTGAGCAGTTACAAACCCGTTCGTGCTGAGCCTGTCGAAGCACCTCTTGCCGCACGGCGCCCTTCGACAGGCTCAGGGCGAACGGATCTTCCTTCGGCAATCCCTGGTACCATCCGCTTCGCGGGATATGCCGCGATATTCAACCGGACCGACAAGGGCGGCGATATCATCCGGCCCGGTGCGTTTGGCGATCTGGCGGAAGGAAAATCCCTGCCGCTGCTCTGGCAACACGACCCGCGTCAGCAGATCGGCCGCGTCGACCATGTGCGCGAAGACCGGCGCGGATTGCGGGTGATTGGTACGATATCGACGGCGACGCGGGCGGGCCGGAATGCGGCGACCGGTCTGGCGGGTGGCGCTATGAAGGGACTGAGTTTCGGTTACCGGGTTAACCGCGCCTCGGGCCAGAATCCGCGCGAGCTATTGGACCTTGATGTCGCAGAAGTGTCGCTGGTGATATTTCCGATGCAGCAATTGGCGCGCGTTCACCGGATTGAATGCGATGTTGATTTATCTTGATATCAGTCTGGCTAACAGTATTAGAGAAGTAATACACTTGGGAGATACTTATGAAAACATTCGCAGCCTGTCTGCTCGCGTTCTGCTTCGCGGTACAACCCGCGCTTGCGGAAGACGCGGCCGACGACGTCCGCGAACCCGTGCGGGTCATGATATTGGGCGTCTATCATTTCGCTAATCCAGGCGCTGATCTGAACAATGCAGAGGCCGATGACGTGCTGGCGCCCCGGCGGCAAAAAGAACTGGCGGTTCTCGCGGAGTCGCTGAAGACATTCGCGCCCACGGTTGTCGCGGTCGAAGCCGCTGCCAAGCCTCCTTATGCAGACGCCGGTTTTGGCAATTTCAAACCGGAGGATCTGACAAAAACACGTAACGAAACGGTGCAAATCGGATATCGGGTTGCCCATGTCGCCGATATCGATCGGGTCTATGCGATTGATGAACGGTCGTCGGAGGGGGAACCCGACTATTTTCCTTATGACCGCGTCCATGAGCAGGCAAAGGAAATGGGCGATGTAGAGCGTTTCGAAGCAATGTCGGACTATGGCTCGCTGATTGCCGAGTTTGAAGAGCAGCAAAAGAGCCAATCGGTTCCGGAATTGTTGAATTTCTGGAATAGCGGCCGGTTTCCTGACCATTTCTACTGGAAAGTGATGACCATCGGTGAGGGTGAGAAACAAACCGGTGCGGAACTCGCGGCTTATTGGTTCATGCGCAATGCCAAGATTTTCAACAAGCTGGTGCAGGTGACCGAGCCTGGTGATCGTGTGATCGTAGTCTATGGCAGCGGACATGGCGCATGGCTCCGCGAGATCGTGGAGAGAACGCCAGGCTATGTTCTGGAGCCGGTGATGCCCTATTTGCACAAGGCCACGGACGCATTGCCCGAATAAAGCAGGACAATTTGAAAAACCTGAGCCGCCCCTCACCGGGCGGCTTTATTATTGCCCACAGGAAAGGAAAGACATGACAGATTCTCCCAAATTCCAAACCAAGGCCGATCCGCTCGAAGCGTCATTCGACGCGGTGCTGATGGCCGAGGATGTCGCCAGCCAGAGCGACCAGATCAAATCGTTGCGCACGGATGTGGATGGCCTGAAGGTGCAAATGTCCGATATCTCGAAGGCTTCCGCCCGGCCCGCGCTGGCCGGAAATATCGATGGTGCGAAAGGGATGCCGTCTTCGGCTGACGCACAGGATTTCGTGTCCAATTATCTCCGGCGCGGAGACCAGAGCGGTATCGAGATGAAAAGCTTCTCCGGTGCATCCGGCCCCGAGGGCGGTTTTGCCGTGCCGCAGGAAATCGATGCGCTGATCGGGGCGACGCTCAAGGATATCTCGCCGATCCGGTCGATCGCGACCGTGGTGCAGACTGGCACTGCCGGCTATCGCAAGCTGGTGACCACCGGCGGCACGCCCTCCGGCTGGGTCAGCGAGACCGCGGGACGTCCGGAAACCGATACGCCGGATTTCAACGAGATCGCGCCGCCGAGCGGCGAGCTGTACGCCAATCCGGCGGCTTCGCAGGCGATGCTCGATGATGCGGCCTTTGACGTCGAATCCTGGCTGGCGGACGAGATTGCCCGCGAATTTGCCCAGGCGGAGGGGGCAGCCTTTGTCGGCGGCTCCGGCGTCAACCAGCCGCGCGGGTTCCTCAACGCGACGGTGACCGACGAGAGCGACGATGTCCGCGCCTTCGGGTCGCTGCAATATGTGCCGTCCGGCGCGTCGGGCGGCTTCGACAGCGAGGATGTGCTGGTCGATCTCGTCCACACGCTCCGCCCCGCCTACCGGCAGGGTGCAAGCTTTGTGATGAACAGCTCGACCCTCGCGCATATTCGCAAGTTCAAGACGGCGGACGGCGCATTTCTGTGGCAGCCTTCCCTCGCCAGTGGTCAGCCCGCCACATTGCTCGGCTATCCGGTGGTCGAGGCGGAGGACATGCCGGATATCGCCGCCGACAGCCTGTCGATCGCTTTCGGCAATTTCCGCGCCGGCTATCTGATCGCCGAGCGCAGCGCGACCAGCATCCTGCGCGATCCGTTCACCAACAAGCCGTTCGTCCATTTCTACGCGACCAAGCGGGTTGGCGGGCAGATCATGAACTCCGAAGCGATCAAGTTGATGCAGTTCAGCGCGTCCTAAAACCTTCTGATTGAAGCCCTTGCTGCGCTTCGGCGCAGCGCGCCCGTGCGGGTTGCTCCTCCCCTCGATCCGGCACGGGCGCATATCTCGAACCATGAATGAAAGGATGCCGCGACCGTGAGCTTCCCCATTGCAGACTGGCCGGACCTACCGGCAGCGCTGATCGCAGAGGTCAGGGATTTTGTCCGGATCGATCATCAGGCCGATGATGCCGCGATTGACGCATTTTTGCGCAGTGCCGCCTCGTTGTGCGAGGATTTTACCGGCCAGATGCTGATCGTCCGGTCGGTGACCGATATCTTGCCGGCGCGCCATGAATGGCAAAAGCTGAAGCGGCTGCCTGTGCAGTCGATTGCTTCCATCGAGCAAGTGGCGGCGGACGGACTCGCGACGGTGTTGGCGGTCGCTGACTATGCCATCGACATTGATAGCGATAGTATCGGCTGGATCAGACTGCACCGCAGCGACGGCGGTTCGCGGATTCGTGTGACCTACAACGCCGGTCTGGCGACGGACTGGGACGAGCTGCCTGCCGGTCTGCGTCAGGGGATCGTCCGGATGGCGGGCTATCTCTATGCCAATCGCGACGGTGTCGATGCCGGTGGCCCGCCCAGTGCGGTGACGGCTTTGTGGAGACCCTATCGGCGGATGAGGATCGGGTGATGGGACAGGAATTTTCAGGCATCTTGCGCGAACGCATATCGATCGAACGGCAGGCCCCCGGGCGCGATGCGCTGGCCTCTGCTGAACCGCAATATCTTACGGTGGGTGTCTTCTGGGCGGCTGCCGAAGCCTTGCACGGCGGAACGACCAGCGAAGCGGAGAGCCGCTCGGCGATGCCACGCTGGCGCTTCATTTTGCGGGAAACCCGGGCCATCAAGCCGGGAGACCAGCTCGTTTGGGGCGATCACGTAATGACCATATCGAGCGTAATTCTGGAGCACCGGTTGATTCCGAAAACGATCCTGCAGGCGGAAGAGAAGAGATGATGGAAAAATTGCAGAAACGCGGCGTAGACCTTGCTGAGCAACGGTTGGACCGCGTCAAATCTGAAATCAAATCGGTGTTGGCTGAGGAATTGCCTGGCGATGCCCGGGTCACGGAAACGACCAAGGGGATTGAGGTGGAAGCGTGTCGGTTGGGTGAACAACTGATCGAGAATAGCAGCCTGCGCGATGTCGCCTTTCTGATGCGGGCCGTGCGATGAGCAGCGCGCTGGAGGCGGTCCAGCAGCAGCTGGCGGCACAGCTGGACGGGAATGGGGCGTTGATGGATCTGGTCAGCGGCATATTTGACGGTCCACCGCCACGAGCTGCGTTTCCGTATATCGCGCTGGCGACCGGAGCCTCGCTTGATTGGAGCCACAAGAGCGGGACCGGACGCGAATTGAGTCTCGCGCTGACCATCCATGATGACGGCGAAACGGCGGCGCGTCTGCACCGGGTGATGGCGCTGGTGGAAGAGGCGCTGGAGCCTGGACTGGATGATCCGGATGGCTGGCAGATCGTCACTTTCGATTTCCGCCGTACGCGCATTTTGCGCAGCGCGGTTAGTCCGTGGAGCGGACTGATCGAATATCGCGCGAGGGTTTTGAGGACGTAGTGCCCCTGCGCAGGCAGGATGTTTTTATTTTGACCTCAAGCGCCGGGCGCGGGCATCCGCGCCCTTGGCTTTCGCGCCAAAAGGCGCGGCGGCCGGTCGGCCTTGCCTCGGCTGCGCCTCGGTTAGAAACCAATCAAGATTGGGAGCGCCAAACCGACGCGCAGCGGAGGCAAGCGCGACGGCGCGCCGGGCGAAAGCCCGCCCCGTCGGAGGCGGTCGCGCAGCGAACTGCCGCGAGACAAAAGAAATTCAACATGAAGGAAACGGAATATGGCAGCAGAAAAAGGCAGCGCCTTTCTCCTGAAAATTGGCGATGGCGAGAGCCCCGTCAGCTACACGACCATCGCGGGTCTGCGGACCACGCAGATGTCGATCAACGGTGAACCGGTGGCGATCACCAGCAAGGACAGCGGCGGCTGGCGACAATTATTGTCCGGCGCGGGCGTGCGCTCGGTATCGGTGTCCGGAGCGGGTGTGTTCACCGGCTCGGACGCGGAGATGCGGGTCAAGAACCATGCGCTGGGCGGTATCATCGACGCCTACGAACTCAGCTTCGAAGGCGGCGAACGGATGCAGGGCGATTTTCTGGTCGCCCGGCTGGATTATAGCGGCGATTATAATGGCGAGCGCAGTTATACATTGAGCCTCGAAAGCTCGGGCGCGGTCGCCAGTGTCTGACCGGCCCGCCAATGCCCTGCGCGGCGAGGCGGAGATCACGATCGACGGTACGCGCCTGATCCTGCGGCCCAGTTTTGCAGCGCTGGTCGCGGCGGAAGAGGAGCTGGGGTCGCTGTTCGATCTGGTTGAACGGGCGGCGGGCGGGCGGCTTTTGCTGTCGGAAATCGTTGCCTTGTTCTGGCATGTCGCAAGTGATCGGCCGGAACATTTGACCCGTGATCAACTGGGCGAGGGTATGATGAAACTGGGTCTCGCCGGGGTGACGCCGGCGCTGAAGATCTTGCTGAAGCAGATATTGTCGGGTCGTGGTTAGTGAAGCGTGTCCCCGCGAAGGCGGGGATCCATCTCCCGTTGGCTCGACAGACGACCTGTCTCGAGATGGACCCCGGCCTTCGCCAGGACACAATGATTTTTCATCTTCGATACAAAAATTATCCGGCACGGCCTCCGCTGTCCTCGGCTGGACACCCGAACAGTTCTGGCAGGCAACGCCTGCTGAACTGGCAACCATATTTGCGGCCTTCGCCGGCAGCGGGTCCGACAGCGTCCCGCTCGGCACCGAGCAATTTGAAAAACTGAAAGAGACTTTCCCCGATGGATGAAGAAATCGAACGGCTGGTGGTCAGCGTGCGCGCCGATACCACCGCTTTTGCCAAGGACGTGGCCGACATCAAAGGCCAGCTGGATGGTCCCCTGACTTCAGGCCTCGAGCGGGCCGGATCGGTGCTGGAGTCCACGCTCAGCCGCGCGATCCGGCGTGGCTCGCTGGAATTTGAGGATCTGCGCCGAGTGGCGCTTTCGGTGATGAACGATATCGCCAGTGCAGCGATCAACGGTGGTTTGACGGGACTGTTTGGTGGCGGTTCGAGCGGGTCCGGCGGCGGTCTGCTGAATATCGGGACATCCTTGCTTAGCGCCTTTCTCGGCGCACCGGGGCGGGCGACCGGCGGTCCGGTCAGCGGTGGCCGCGCCTATATGGTCGGCGAGCGTGGTCCGGAGATATTTGTCCCCGCCGCGGCTGGGCGGATCGAGCAGCCTGCTTCGGTTAGCGCTGCCCCCGATATCCGGCTTACGATCAATATCTCGGACAACGGCCAGGGCAGCGCCCCCGACCAGATACGTCGCTCGAGCCGGCAGGTGGCGCGCACGGTGCGGAGTATTTTGACAGCGAAGGCTGGGTGATATGGGATTCTGGCTCGCCGAGAAAAGAACCGGGCAGCGGAGCAGCTTCATCCAGCGTTTTGATCCCCGCTTCTGGACGATCAATTTTCCGCGCCCGATGATGGCGTCGGTGGTGACGACCGCAGCAGATGCGTTGCGCGTGGATGCGGTCTTCTACAATAGCGACGATCTTGCCGGTCTGATCTGGGAGAGCGAAGACAGGCTTGACCATCCGCTGCTCGCCTATGAAACGGAGCGCGACTATTCGCGGCTCACATGGCAGTTTCACTGGCGGTCTTCGGGGATCATGCCGCTTGATGCGATCAATGGCCCGACGCTGACGATCGAGGGGCGGGATGCCGCGGGCAATCCCAAATCCTGGTATGTCCGGCTCTGGAATTATGCCAGTGGGACCGCGACCGACGCGGATATCTCGATAGAATTTTCCAAGGTTGAAGGCGGGTTCCTGCTGCCGGGCGAGGCCGAGCCGGTCTTTCCCGGGGATATCGACCGGCTGTTCATTTCCATCATTCCGCCGGAATATGACGGGCAGGCCACGCGCTATGCAACGCCGAAGATCGGCTGGGTGGAAATGAGCGCGATCCGCACAGATGGTCAGGGCGCGGTGCTGGAAATCGGTGATATCATGGTGCCGGAAAACGGCCTGTCTATGGCTACTGCCTATGATGACAGTTTCAACCAGACACCCGAGCGCTTGCTGCGGATGACGCGGGCTTTGGGCTATCGCGGCGCTATCAATCACTATCTGGGTATGAGCCATTATTTCCGTCTCGAGACGGCCGACGAGGGGCTTTATGTCAGCCTGTCTGCGTCCCAGGCGGGTGAAGAATTTGCCGCCATCAACCAGCCGGCAACGGTCTGGCACCGCGACCTGATATCGCGCGCTGAGGCCATGGGTTTCTCGGTGATCCTGTCGCTGTCCTACGAACTGTTCGACGGACATTGCTGGAGTGACTGGAAGCAGCGGGCGGAAAATGGCGATCCGGCGCTGACCGGCTGGGAGCCGCCGTCCACCTTGCTCTCCCCCGCCAATGACAATGCGATGGCCTATTTGCAAGCCGTGGCGCGGGCCTTTACCGCCATTGCCCGGGACGCGGGCGCGGCGATCCGTTTTCAGGTCGGCGAGCCATGGTGGTGGATCATGCCGGACAAGCGTATCTGTCTCTATGACGATGCGGCCAGCGCGGTCTTTGGCGCAAATTCGGTCAGCATAGCCAGTATCGATGGCCCGAAGACCGCGGCGCAAAATGCCATGCTGGATCAGGCCGGAGAAATTTTGGCGGCGTCGACCGCCGCTCTGCTTGATGCGGTGAAAGAGGAAGCAGGTGCGGCGCCGGTGGAGAGCCTTTTGCTCGCCTATTTGCCGACAATTCTGGACGATCAGGCTCCCGAGGCCAAGCGGGCCAATCTGCCAGTGGGCTGGGCGTCTCCCGCTTTTGATATCCTGCAGCTTGAGGATTATGACTGGGTGATCGCGGGCAACCGCTCTGCCACGAAGGCCGGGATCGAACTGGCAACCCAGCGGCTGGGCTATCCGGTCGACCAGCAGCAATATTTTACCGGCTTTGTGCTGCAACCGGCGGATCGGTTCATCTGGAGCCATATGGTCGACGCCGTCGAGGATGCGCGCGCGAGAGGAACCCCCGATATTTTCGTCTGGGCGCTGCCGCAAGTTGCGCGCGACGGATTCACCTATTTTCAGGAAAAGGAAGAGGATGTGAACGGCTTCGACGACGTGCAATTCCCGCTCGCGATTGGCCAGGGGGCCAGCGTGTCGCCGGGTTTCTCCACCAATATCGTCACGACCATTTCCGGTCACGAGACACGCAACAGCGACTGGGCCGATGCGCGGTTGGAATTTGATGTCGGGCCGGGTGTCCGGAGCGAGGAAGAATTGCGGATATTGATAGCTTTTTTCCGCGCGCGCCGGGGAGCCGCGAAAGCCTTTCGCTTCCGTGATCCCTACGACCATAGCTCGCATGACATGGTCGGCGAGCCGACGCCGACCGACCAGTTTCTCGGCGAGGGCGATGGCCAGCGGACCATGTTCCAGCTGGTAAAGAATTACGGCGACCCCGCCGACGAGCCGCAGCAAAGGCGAATCACCCGCCCCAACCCGGAAGCGCTGCAAGTCGCCGTAGACGGGCAATTGACCGGTGGCTGGTCGCTTAGTCCGACCGGCGCCATCGCATTTGACAGTCCGCCAGCAGAAGGCAGCGATATTACCGCCGGCTTTCTGTTCGATGTGCCGGTGCGCTTCGAGAGCGACCATCTGACCGTGAATCACGCGACATTTCTCGCCGGGGATATTCCGGAGGTGCTGCTGGTCGAGGTAAGGGAAGGTTCATGAGTCTCGACTGGCTGGACCGCGACGTTACCACCAGCACCTATCTCTGGCGGCTGGAACGCGCAGACGGGATTGCGCTGGGCTTCACGTCGCATGATCGCGATCTTGTTATTGATGCATTTCCCTATCGCGCTGCACCTGGCATGGTGCCATCGTCGATCGCGCTGTCCGATAGTCTCGACATCGACAATGTCGAAATTGCGGGTGTCATGAATAGCGAGGCAATTGCGGAAACCGACCTGCTTGCAGGCCGCTGGGACGGCGCGCTGCTCTATATTTCGCTGATCGACTGGGAGCAGCCGACTGTGGAACCTTTACCGCTGATTTGCGGAGAATTTGGTGAAATTGTAAGATCAAGGGACGGTTTTACGGTCGAGATGGTGGGCGCGACATCCTTTCTCGATGAACCGGTTGCGCCGCTGACGTCTCCCACCTGCAGGGCCGAATTCGGTGATCGCCAATGCAAGCTTAGTCTGCACCGGCACCAACGGGAGGGCCGGATTACGACGATCAGCGGGGACGAAGTCGGGCTTGACGCATTGAACGGGTCAGCTGCCGATTTTATCTTTGGATCCTTGCGCATCTTGGGTGGACCGGCTTGCGGTCTCAGCTATGCGATTATTGATGGACAGGACGATGTCGTCAGACTGGCCGACCCGCTTTCGCCGTCCGTTGCCCCGGATACCCGGATATTGCTCACCGCCGGTTGCAACAAGAATTTCGCGACCTGCCGCGACCGTTTTGCCAACAGCATCAACTTTCGTGGCGAGCCCTATCTCCCCGGCAATGATCTGCTGACGCGATATCCTGGCGCGTGAAACAAAAGAATTGGAGACCAATGAAAATGGCGGAAAAGGCAGTGTCGCTGTGCGGCGCACAATTTTGCCTGCACGGACGTGACGAAGCAGCCGGACTGGATTGCATAGGACTTGCGGAGCAATGTCTGATTGCCGCCCATTTCGAATGTGACGTGCCCAACGGCTATTCAATCCGCGGCGGGTCTGAGGAGGCGATCAGCGCGTTTATGACCGAAACCGGTTTCGAGCGTTTCCCGCCGACCGCCGAATTGTGCGAAGGGGATATCGTTCTGGTCCGGCCCAGCCCGGTCCAGTGGCATTTTCTGATCCGCGCCCAGGATGGTTTTGTCCATGCGCACGCCGGACTGGGCAAGGTCGTGTTCTGTCCCGGCGATGCGCCGTGGCCGATTGTCTCGATTTTCAGACTGACGGAGGATTGAATGGCGACCTTGGTGTTGACCGCCGTGGGCTCTGCCATCGGTGGGCCGATTGGCGGTGCTATCGGCACAATTATTGGCCAGCAGTTCGACCAGAATATCCTGTTCCGGCCCAGGCGGGGAGAAGGGCGACGACTGCAGGAACTGGCCATTCAGACGTCGAGCTACGGATCCCAGATTCCAGGAATATTTGGTAAGATGCGCGTCGCCGGAACTGTCATATGGGGGACGGATCTGAAGGAGCGCCGAAGCCGGGAAGGCGGAGGGAAAGGCCGGCCAAGTACGACGATCTACAGCTATTCTGCCAGTTTCGCGGTTGCTCTGTCGAGTCGTTCTATCCAGGGAATTGGCAGGATATGGGCAGACGGAAAAATTTTCCGGGGAATCGCCGGGGATTTCAAGACCGAAACGCAATTTTTCTTTTATTCTGGCCATGAAGATCAGCCCGTCGATGGTCTGATGGCCAGCGCAGAAGCGGCTGGCGGAACACCTGCCTATCGGGGCTGTGCTTTTGCCGTTTTCGGTGACATGGATTTGACCGAATATGGCAATCGGATACCGTCTTTGACCTTTGAAGTGATTGCTGACGACGGCTCGGTTTCGATTACCGACATTATTACCGATATTTCGCGTGATCATATTGCCCTGGCGCAGGGCGAAACTGTTATCGGATTTGCCGCTGGTGGAGAAGATCGGCATGCTGCTCTGGGGTCTCTGACCGATGCAATTCCCTTGTCATTTTCGGCCGATCCGAGTGACATTGACCACATCGATGCGGAAGCGCGCTTTGTGACTGATCCTGCGTCCGCGCTGACAATTGAGGGTGATTTTGTCGGTGCAGCAGGGGCGCAGGAAATCGCACAGGCTGAAACGCGCACGGCACCGATCACGGCGGCGCCCAGACAATTGTCTGTCCGTTATTATGATCCGGCACGCGATTACCAATCTGGTATCCAGTCTGCTTTTCGTCCGGGTAGCGGCCGAATATCACTTGTCCGGGACTTTCCCGCGACAATCGCGGCTGATGAAGCCAAATTGGTAGCGGCGACGGCGCTGTGGTCTGCTTATGACGAACGCTCGACCATGCATGTCACGGTTCCGGTGCGCGGCCGTCCGTATCGGCCAGGTCAGTTGGTCGAATTTGCTTCCTTGGAGGGGCTTTGGCGCATTCGGGAATGCGAGATCGGTCAGGGGGTCGTGCAGCTTTCGCTGACGCGGGCAAACGCCAATAAAAACCTGAGTCCGGTCGAATCGGATCAGGGCCGAAATATTTCGGATCCCGATCTTCGTGCCGGATTTACCCGCCTTGTTCTTGTCGATTTGCCCTTCGCCATCGATGCGCCGACCGCAGTTTCAGAATCGGCGAGAATTTATGCTGCGGCTGCCGGAGATGCCGGATGGCGAAGCGCGCAACTTTTTGCCTCCGGTCAGGATGGTTCGCCAGGTTCATTTATCGGCCAAATTCCCGCTCCTACGGTCATTGGTATTACATCAGGAGCACTTGCGTCTGGCAACCCTGCCTTGATCGATCGGATCAACCATATCGATGTGGATTTGGACAATCCGGCGATGACGTTGGCTCTTGCCAATGATTCACAACTGCTTGCTGGTAGCAATATCGCTCTTATCGGGCGGGAAATTATCCAGTTTGCCGAAGCAACCCGACTGGGCGAAGGGCGATTCCGCCTGTCCCGGTTGATCCGCGGGTTGGGTGGTACGGAGACAGAAATCACGCAGCATGACGCTGGTGAAGATTTTGTCTTGCTTGATGCCGGATCAATGTTGGAAATTGGCACCGCTTTCTATTCTCCATTTTCAGCGATCACTGTTTTTGCGCTGGGTCGCGATGATCTCCTTCCCGTGTCCGCATCTATCGCATTGCCGGGGCGGGCCTTGATGCCTTGGTCGCCCGTTCATCCTGCATGGAATTTTCTGGACAATGGTGATCTTGCTGTCAGCTGGACGCGCCGGTCTCGAGCGGGAACCCTCTGGTCTGACCATGTTGAAGTGCCGCTGGCAGAGGAAGTTGAGAAATACCGGGTGGAACTGTCAGCGGAAGACAGTACGGAAATTTTCGTTTCTCTGGAATCGATTGTGCCGCAAGTCATTGTGTCGGCAGCACAAATGGCACCGATCATGATAAATAATATCAGCTACCTGAAGGCCAGAATCCATCAGGTCGGCGGGTATGGCCTGTCGCCGGCGCTGACCGTTGAAATCCCGCTTTAAACCCCGCCTATCCCCTTTTCGCAAGCGCAACATCACCGGAAGGAAATTGACATGGCTATACTCGAAACCGCACGGTTTGAAATTCCACTGCTCGCAACCGGACAGGCCCATAAGGAACTGTTTCACAATGAAGCGCTCACACGCATCGATTTTCTGCTTCACCCGACTGTGCAGGCGATTGAAACCGACCCGACAGCAATTGTAGCGGTTCCCGGACAGTCCTGGATAGTCGGACCGGATGCGATTGGCGACTGGTTGGGGCATGACGACCAGATTGCCGGCTGGACGGGAAGTGGCTGGTTGTTCATCCTGCCACAGGCTTTGATGCGTGTTTATATAGAAACATTGGATAATTTCGCCGTTTATCGCAACTCTTGGCAATCGGGATCGGTAATCGACAGGCCGACAACGGGTGCAGTTATCGATGTTGAAGCGCGGAGCGCTATCGATTCGATATTGGCGGCACTTCAGGCGCAGGGAATTCTGCAATCTGACGTATAAAAACGCTTTCTGGATCGCAGCAGAAACGCCGCTTCTCTCAATTCCCCCTGGTTCCGATGCCATTTTTTGGGCTAAATGCCGAAAATGGCGACATTTTCGCAACAGTTCTGCGATTTGGCTGCTTGCACTGATCGATACGAAGGGTTAGAAAGCGGCGTGAATTTAGAACCTAATTGAGAAGGGGAATATAAATGCGGAAGCTTGCCTTAGGAATGGCGCTTGCCTCCACAGCGCTCGCAACACCTGCTCTGGCTCGTGATGACCAGTGGTATATCGGTGTCGAGGGCGGTGCAATGATTGCCGAAGACCTGTCGATTGACGTTGCCGGCATTAATGATGCTGTCAAAACAGATCATGACACAGGTTATGATTTTGACGGTATCGTCGGATATGATTTCGGTGGTTTCCGTCTGGAAGCCGAAGTTGGATATAAAGCTGCAGCTGCTAATAGCGTGCAAGCAAATACACCTGGCATCCCTCAGACGGTTAACGGCAGTGGAACACTCTTCACCGGCACAAACGCGATCAATGGCGAAGTAAATGCGCTCAGCTTCATGCTGAACGGCATGCTCGACTTTGGCGATGATGACGGTGTTCAAGGCTTTGTTGGCGGCGGCGTCGGCGTTGCTCGGACCGAAGTGACTAATATCTTCGCAGCACCTTATCTTGATGATTCGGACACTGGCTTTGCATGGCAACTGCTTGCAGGCGTTCGCGCTCCGTTGAGCGATAGCTGGGATGTTGGACTGAAATACCGCTTCTTCAATGCTGAAAAAATCAATCTCGTGGATCAACTCGGCCGTGCCAACGATACGCGTCTGCGGACCCACTCGATTTTGGGTAGCTTGATTTATAACTTCGGCGGCGAACCAGCGGCACCACCACCGCCACCACCTCCACCGCCACCACCACCGCCACCACCACCACCGCCACCAGCCCCAGCGGCTGTATGTGAGCCTGGCCCTTATATTGTGTTCTTTGACTGGGATCAGTCGGACATCACACCAGAAGCGGCTTCGGTTCTCGACAATGCGGTTACCGCATATGGTGATTGTGGTTCGGCTCAGGTCATGCTGGCTGGTCACGCTGACAAATCTGGTTCTGCCAGCTACAATGTCGGTCTGTCCCAGCGTCGCAACGCAGCTGTTCGTGCGTATCTTGAATCGCGCGGCATCAGCGGCGGCGTTATCTCGAGCGAAGCCTTCGGTGAATCGCGTCCTCGCGTTGAAACCGCAGACGGTGTTCGCGAACCGCAGAACCGTCGTGTTGAAGTTATGTACGGACCTGGTTCGGGTAACTAATAACAACATAGATACCAATTGTGAAAAGGGCTGGTCTTCGGACCGGCCCTTTTTGTTTGGCATCCGCCAATATGATTGGGCTCGACCTTCACCGTCATGGCGATCCCACAACACATGCGGCCTTCGCGGACCGCAGGAGTGTGGTTAGTTTTCAGGCGATGATGAATATATCCGGAGCACGATCGATTCCTCGCGCCCGGAGATACAAGGCTATCATCGTGAGGGAGCTATCCCGATTTCTTTCGGAAAAATAGCGGTTGATAGCCTGTTCGGCTGGCCACCATCAGACGGCAGAGTCGCGCGGCTGGATTTTTAGCGTAAGAGACTTTCGAAAAGCGGCAGTCCGTCCGTCCCGCCGTGCTTTTCATCGATCGCCCGTTCAGGGTGCGGCATCATGCCGAGAACATTTCCCGCTTCATTGATGATGCCGGCAATATTGCGTGACGATCCGTTGATATCATTACGGTAGCGAAACACGACCCGGCCTTCGTTCTCCAGTCGATCCAGCGTGTCATTGTCGGCGAAAAAATTGCCGTCGTGATGGGCTACCGGAGTCACGATCGGGGTGTCTTTCGAATATCCGGACGTGAATATCGTGTCGGTATTGATGACATCAAGTTCGGCATCTTTGCAGACAAAATGGATATTGCTGTTCCGCATCAGCGCGCCGGGTAACAGTCCCATTTCGGTGAGAATCTGAAACCCGTTGCATATGCCCAATATCCGGACGCCACGTTGTGCGGCGTCCATGACCGGTTTTATGATATTGGAGCGGGACGCCATTGCGCCCGATCGAAGATAGTCGCCGTAAGAAAAACCACCCGGAATCGCGATTACATCGAGTCCGGAAGGAAGCTCGCTGTCACCATGCCAGACCAGATGGGGTTGTTTTCCCGTAACGGTTTCCAGGGCGACAGCCATATCGCGGTCGCAATTCGAGCCGGGAAAGACGATTACCGCGGTTTCCATCAGGAGACGGTCCCCGGTGCTGTTTCGGGGAGCTCGATTTCATAATTTTCAATGACAGTGTTGGCGAGCAGCTTGTCGCACATTTTGTCAATGTCTTCACGGCTGACGGATGGGTCAACATCGAGTTCGATCAGTTTGCCGGCACGAACATCATTGACGCCGGAAAAGTCGAGGCTTTCCAGCGCATGATGAATGGCTTTACCCTGAGGATCCAATACGCCGTCTTTCAGCGTTACAAAAATTCTGACTTTCATCCTTCGCCCTCGCTCTGTTCCGCCGGCTAATATGGCCTTGCTATAGCGCCAAGAATAGCCGGGGCAAGGGGAAGAACGCAAAATGGAAAAGGCAGGCGGTCGATTGTCGTCAAACCGCTTCAGAAATAGCGCGCGAATTTGAAATTTACCCGGTGACGATTCATCTCATACAAGGTGTAATTGCTGTCTACGCGCGAGTAATTATAGTCTATTGATGGCGAGAAGCCGAGAAACTTGATTTTGCGGCTGCCGACATATGCGCGGGCGAATCCCCGCCAATCCTGCCGGTTCTCCGTGGAATAAAGTAGCAAGGGTGCGTCAAATTCGGAACGACTGATGCTGGCGGAAACACCCGCATTCAAGCCGAGCGGCAATTCGCCGCCAACGCCTAAATTGACACCGTAATTGAAACTGGAAAAGCCGTCGGCGTTGAGCAGGTCGCGACGCGCAAAAACACTGGCTGATGCGATCAATGATTTGCCGATCAAGTGCTCGTAAGTGGCGTTGGCGCCAAGCTGCCAGCCACTATAGGCACTGCTAAGCTCGGATTCTGTACGGCGAGCGTCCAGTTCAAAGCCCAGTCTCTGGCCTTCGCTGAGCGCCTGTTGATACCCGACTCTGCCGCCATATTCGCGGGTGGCGAGTCTACCACCATACCAGCGATGCAAACCGACAGCCTGCAGCGAAATACTGGAATAGCGGGCGATGCGGAGCTCGGGCCCCGCGGCGACCTGGACGACAATATCGTCGGCTTCTTGGCCCTTGTAATTGACTATCTTGCTATCGGCATCCAGCAGCAGAGCCAGACGGTCGCTGGCTTTAATACGAATACCGCCGGAAAATCCTGCAGTTTGACCAATTCCCGAACGTTCCCGTGCATTTTCATCCAGTTGCAGGGGGAGTTTGATGGGACCGAAATTGATGTCGACGCTTTCGGCACTGGTGGCGCCGTTGATATTCGTGTCGGGTGCAAAACCGAAGTCAAAACTGAAGCGCCAGACCCGCTGATCGCGCAAGATACTACGCGTATTGCGAATGGTTCGGGCGATTTCATCGGGCAGATTTTCGTCATTCTGGGCGAGGCGGAAATGATAGTCCGCACTCGCCTCTTTGCCCGACATCAGATAGGCTCTGGCCAATTCCAGCCTTACACGGGTCTGACCGGGATTTTCATCCAGAATCGAACGGAATTGCTTTATTGCGCCGTCAACGTCTCCCGTCTCAATAGCGATATAGCCCGCGAGGAACCGCTGTTGCATTTGCAGCTCGGGTACCTGTCCCAATGCTTCAACCAGCGGCAGCGCCTGCTGATATTGCCTGGCGTGGATCAATGCCTCTGCTTTCGACAAAAGCTGGTTGGGCGTTACTTGAACATGACATCTTCCCCTTGCATCGCAAGTCGGTTGTAGCACGGGTGCGATTTCCACAACGGCATCGGCTGAAACAGCCAATGGTTCGGCGGCCTGCGCCTGACCGAGGCCTGCTACGGATACGCAAGATAAAACTGTAGCCTTGACCAAAGAGCCCGAATTTATCATCCCCGAAGCTTAGGGCTTTTTGCCGACGAAGGTTCCCAAGACATCGATCCGCTCATCCGGCGTGCCGCCAACGATACGGTAGCCACCACCCACTTCAACCCCGTTGGGGCCATAAAAGGCACCGTCGATGCTTGATCCGGCAATCACCATATCAAGACGTCCACCACCCGGATTGACAAACCAGGCTTCGTTAAACTGCCCGAAGAAGCCACCTGCTGAAACGAGATTGATATCGCCAGCACCGTTGGCACGGAACTGGGCATTTTCCAGCACGCTGTGCTGGCGGCTTGTGCCATCAAAAAAGGGCGCTCCAACCGTGCCATCGAGAGAAAGCGAAAAGGTATTGGCTCCAAAATCGACGTTGGTTGTCGCGCGTCCGGCGATCCATTGGAAATAGGTGTCGAAATTTCCTATCGCATCAGGCTGATCGTTGAACACCATGGACGCGAGCATCGTACCTTCGAATGTGCCGCTACCGGTAGTAGGCACTTCATCATTCGGCGTGACTTCACCATAAGCAAAGGCACCGCGTTCGAACTGATTGGATTGTCGGAGAAATTCGGTAGTCGAACCGTCAGCATTTTCTATTGTGATATTGCTAACGCCCGCGCGATTGCGCAAATAACCGGCAAAAGTCACATAATTGGTTTCTGTTCCCGGTGTTTGATAGAAAAACGTGGTGGCTTCGTAGCTTCCGCTCTGACCCGGATCGACGAGACCAAAGGCAAATTCGTTGGGTACCGTGCGGGTTACATTGTTGGCCGATCCCGATTCCAGATAATTGATTCCCGCAATGCCGAACTGGGCTGCGCCGAGGTTGGGCGTGCCGACCTGTGGTTCGACAACCCCGCCGAAATCGGTGCGGTGCAATGGATCCTGAAAGCGGCTGTTCGCGGAAGTGCCCGCCAGAGAATTGGTGAAGCTTACATCAAAAATTGCGTCACGCGGGTTATAGGCAATTGTCAGACCGCTGTTGCGCACTGTGGTTGCGTCACCCTGATACAGCTGGGCTGTCTGGCCTGCGCCGGGGTCGCCAGCAGCTTCCACTGTATAGTTATAGCTGTGAGATGCGCCGACGGCCGTGTAGGTCTTGGATTCGGTCGGATCGACAAATGTATGCGTCGTCCCGCTGCCGCTTCCGCTACCGGAGCCGCTGCCTGAACCACCGCTACCGGCTGGAGCTGCACTGCTGCCAGCAGATTGGGGGCCGGCACCACCGCAGGCGGCGAGCATCGTTGTCGTGGCGAGCAAAATTATTAAGCGCATCGGGAATATTCCTCACATGAGTTCCACATGAGGGCGGTGCTATCATTTCAATGGTTAATTTCACGTAAACCATCGGTGATGTGTGCGGGATAATGCCGCCCCCGTGGCGGGGTTAATCGCACGATCACCTAACGATGTGGCGAAAAGCTATGGTTACTTTCCGCGCTTCTTTCGTTCACTATTGAGGTCCAGCACTTCGCTTTCGCCTTCCGGAAAAAGGCCGAGACGCCGGGCAACCTCCTGATATGCTTCGGCTTCTCCGCCCAAATCGCGGCGGAACCGGTCCTTGTCGAGCTTTTCATTGGTTTCGATATCCCAAAGACGACAGCCGTCCGGGCTGATCTCGTCGGCGAGAATGATCCGCGAAAAATCTCCTTCGAAAATTCGCCCGAACTCGAGTTTGAAATCGACCAGTCTGATACCTATGCCGGCAAACATTCCGGCCATGAAATCGTTGATCCGAATAGCCATGGCAGAAATATCCTGCATTTCTTCCTGGCTTGCCCAGCCGAAGCAGGCGATATGTTCTTCCGCGACCAGCGGATCACCGAGGGCATCATCCTTGTAGCAATATTCCAGCAAGGTGTGCGGCAGCGGCGATCCCTCTTCGATGCCGAGTCGCTTGCAAAGAGATCCGGCAGCAACATTGCGGACGATCACTTCGATCGGAACAATCTCGACCTGTTTGACGAGCTGTTCGCGCATGTTGAGGCGGCGGATGAAATGGCTGGGGATTCCGATATGACCCAGCAATGTGAAAATATGCTCGCTGATCCGGTTGTTGATCACGCCCTTGCCGTTAATCGTGCCTTTTTTCTCGGCATTGAAGGCGGTGGCATCATCCTTGAAATATTGGATGATGGTACCGGGTTCGGGGCCTTCGTATAGAATCTTGGCCTTGCCTTCATAGATTTGGCGGCGACGGGACATTGCTTGGTTCCACTTCGCAAAGAGAGCGACAAAAAATCATGCCCCGATTGTTCGAATCATGACAGATTGAACGGATCGGGGCAACCGAGCCTTCCTATATGCGAAACCGACTTGCGGCGCAAACAATCCCGTTTCATGATGGTTGGACGAACAAACCGAGAGATTGCGATCGCAATGACCAAATACGCCACCATAGATGAAGTCCTGGACACGCTCTACGATTGCATATCGGGACCGCCGGGTGGGCAGGACTGGGAGCGTGACCGCGAAATCTATCATCCGCGTTGCGTGCTGGTCCGGACGCGGATCGAGGAGGGCAAGCCGGTAGCCTATCCGTTCAGCTTTGACGAATTTGTCGAAGCGACGATCCCCCTGCTGGAAGGTAAATCCTTTTACGAGATCGAAATTGGCCGCAAGATCGATATTTTCGGTCAGGTCGCCCATGTCTATTCCGCCTATGAGGCGCGCGAGACACCGGACCATCCCGACATCCAGTTCCGCGGCGTGAACATGATCCATCTCTGGAATGACGATATGGGAGATGACGGAAAGCCGAGTGGTCGCTGGTGGATCATGGGGATCATCTGGGACAATGAACGCGAAGGTCTCAAGTTGCCGGAAGAGTGGCTGTCGCGTTGACCCATATATCCGGGAAGCTGTTTTCGGCCTTCGCGTTGACGACTGTGACCGCGATGGTGAGCATTGGCTTCCTCATGCAGATCGGACCCGACTGGTCGCGCTTCGCTTCGGCAACCTGCACCGAAACCAGATGCTTCTGCGAAATGCCGAGGACTGGCGCGTTGCTGTTGCAGCCTGCCAACAGCCTGTCGTCACTTGGCTTCGTTTTCATCGGCTTTCTGATGATCCTGATGGCCCGGTCGCGCGACTGGATGTCAGCTTTTCCGCCGCCAGCCGCCAGTATATTGGGGGTGGCTGCGATCATCGTCGGGATCGGATCTGTCCTGCTCCACGCGACGCTCACATTATGGGGGCAGTTTTTCGATGTGCTCGGCATGTATCTGGTTAGCGGGTTCTTTCTGGTTAGTGCGCTGGCGAAATGGCGGAGCATCCCGAACCGCCGTGCAATGATCTATTATGGACTGCTTTGTATCGGCCTTGTCGCAATCCTCTATGCGCTCCCCGAAGTCCGCCGCTGGCTTTTTGCAGTCATCCTGATCGCCGCGATTGTCCTTGAACTGGTCTTTGCAAGACCGCTGCGCCCGCAGGTCCGGACCGGCTATTATGTGGCGGGGCTTGTCGCCAATATCGTTGCCTTCACGATCTGGAATCTCGACCAGCGCGGCCAGCTTTGCGCGCCCGAAAGCCTGTTGCAGGGCCATGCCGTCTGGCACCTGCTTGGCGCGGTCGCTCTTTGGTTCGCCTTTCTCTATTATCGCAGCGAACGGGTCGCGAACTGAAGCGGGTTGCAGTGCCCCGGCGAAGGCCGGGGCCCATCTCCCGATCGATGGATAAACCGAGCAGATGATTGGTTGCGTGACCTCGAGTACACGCTCCCAATTTCCTTTGCGTCTTGCCGAAAGTCTGCGAGATGGACCCCGGCCTTCGCCGGGGAGCAGATCAATCATCAATCTGCCAATTTCCCACTACCAAGCATGAATCCACCCTGCTATCGCTCCTTGTATGAGTGATCTAACCGAAGCCCCGCCCGAAGAACCCGAAGATGAATTTGATGCGATAGTCGAAGCGCCCTTTGATGCGGCATTGTCCGAACGCTATCTGATTTACGCGATGTCGACGATCACTGCGCGATCGTTGCCCGATTTGCGCGATGGGCTGAAGCCGGTGCATCGCCGCCTGTTGTGGGCGATGCGGCTGCTCAAGCTTGATCCGTCACAGGGTTACAAGAAATGTGCCCGCGTCGTCGGTGATGTCATCGGTAAATATCATCCGCATGGCGACCAGTCGGTCTATGACGCGATGGTCCGCCTCGCCCAGACATTCTCGCTGCGCTATCCGCTGGTCGACGGACAGGGGAATTTCGGCAATATCGATGGCGACAATGCAGCTGCCTATCGTTACACAGAAGCCCGTCTGACCCGCACGGCGATCGAACTGATGCACGGTCTCGACGAAGGCACGGTCGATTTCAAACCCACTTATAATGGCGAAGACGAAGAGCCGGAAGTCATGCCCGGCCTGTTCCCCAACCTCCTCGCCAATGGCGCCAGCGGAATCGCTGTGGGTATGGCGACCAGCATTCCTTCGCATAATGTGCACGAGATTATCGATGCGGTGACATTGCTGATCGAGAATCCCAAGGCCGAACATGCCGAGATCATGGAGATTATCAAGGGGCCTGATCTGGCGACCGGCGGAACGCTGGTTGATCCGAAATCGGTGATCGATGCGGCTTATGAAAGCGGACGCGGCGCGATGCGGGTGCGCTGCAAATGGGAGAAGGAAGACGCCGAAGGTCGCGGTGCATGGCAGATTGTCGTCACCGAAATTCCCTATCAGGTGCAAAAGGGCAAGCTGATCGAGCAGATCGCCCAGATTATTGCCGACAAGAAATTGCCGATTCTTGCCGACATCCGTGATGAATCCGACGAAGAGGTGCGGATCGTTCTGGAACCGAAGAGCCGTGCCGTCGATCCCGATGATCTGATGAACGCACTGTTTCGCATGTCCGATCTGGAAAACCGTTTCTCGCTCAATATGAATGTGCTCGACAAGGACCGGGTGCCCAAGGTGATGGGCATCACCGAAGTGCTCAAACAATGGATCGTTCATCAGATCGAGGTGCTGGTCCGCCGTTCGCAGCACCGGCTCGAAAAGATCGATGCCCGGCTGGAGCTGCTTGAAGGCTATATCATTGCCTATCTCAATCTCGACCGCGTGATCGAGATTATCCGCAATTATGACGAACCCAAGCCGATGCTGATGGAAGAGTTCAAGCTGACCGACCGTCAGGCCGAAGCGATCCTCAACATGCGGCTGCGGTCTTTGCGCAAGCTGGAAGAAATGGAATTGCGCAACGAGCGGGACAAGCTGCTCGAGGAACGCGATGGGCTGGAAAAGCTGATCGAAAGCCCGGCGCGGCAGAAGACTCGGCTGAAGAAGGATCTCGCGGAGCTGCGCAAGCTTTATGCCGAGGGTACCGAGCTTGGGGCGCGGCGAACAATGCTGATCGAGGCCGCACCGGCCAAGGAAATCTCGCTCGAAGCCTTTATCGAGAAAGAGCCGGTCACCGTGATCATGTCGCAGCGCGGCTGGATCAAGGCGATGAAGGGGCATGCCGACCTGTCTACGCCGGACAGTTTCAAGTTCAAGGAAGGCGATGGTCCGAAATATGCCTTCCACGCGCAAACGACCGACAAGCTGTTGATGTGCTGTGATAACGGGCGTTTCTATACGATCGGTGCGGACAAGCTGCCCGGCGCGCGCGGTTTTGGCGAGCCGGTGGGGTCGATGGTCGATCTCGAGCCGGGCGCCGAACCGATTGCGCTGATGGTCGCCGACATGAAGGCCAAACTGTTGCTGGCTTCCACCTGGGGGCGTGGCTTTGTCGCGAATATTTCCGATGTCGTGGCCGAAACGAAAAAGGGTCGTCAGGTTGCCAATCTGAAGGGCGACGCGCGACTGTTGGTTGTGCGCCGGGTTCCCGAAAGTGCCGACCATGTCGCGGCTATTGGCGAAAATCGCAAGCTTGTGGTCTTTTCGCTTTCCGAAATGCCGGAAATGGCGAAGGGGCAGGGCGTCATGCTGCAACGCTACAAAGACGGTGGGCTGTCCGATGCGACCGTGTTCAGGCTTGAAGATGGCTTGAGCTGGGCGATGGGCGGCGAAAGCGGGCGGACCAGAACCGAGAATGATCTGACCATGTGGCGGGTTGCGCGCGGGGCCGCAGGACGGTTGCCACCAACAGGATTTCCCAAGAGCGGGAAGTTTGATTGAACGCAGCCAGCATGTCGCAGAGGCAGGTCTTTTCCGCTCAAGACGATTTACGATGGTCCCGAAATATAGATTTACGACATTAAGCAATATTTTGTTAGCATCAAGAGCTTGAAATATTCTGCGTAATCGTTAGTTGGCTCCGCTAGCGCATTGGTCATAAGTCGATCAATGAACAGTTGATTTGTAAATCTTGAACCGAAAGGGACATGTGTAGTCGTTTCTTGCCAGACATTTGGTGCCATCTTTGATGTGAAGCTAAAGAGGTGCGACAATTCCGTCACTGGATTATCCGGCAAAGCGACACGAAGAGCGGAATAATCATTTACTACATCATGACATAGCGTCAATTTACAATAGTTTACACGATATCGAGGCAGATCCATTGTCGAAATATTCATCCAGATTTTTGGAATTGGATTCAGCTTCTACTTGTTATTTGGAAATAGTTGACTTTTTGATGAAAAAGAGTCAAATGAAACTAGTCGAATTTGGACGCTCAACCGATAACAGGAAGAACTTTCTAACCTATGAGCACTGACCAAGAGACGATACGAAACTGGATTGAAGAACTCGAGCAGATTCTATTACAGCTTGATTCTATCAATGCGGACATAGCGGCAATTCATGTTGATATAGCGATTGGGGAACTTTGCCAGATTGCAGATGTTCAACGGGCGGTTGAGACGACCAGGGCTGCTTAGCTATTGATGAAGAGCCGGGTCAGATATTCATCAGTTCATGGCCGATTTTTCTAAGAGTATCGCTGATCAAGGCATCGCCGGACGCGGTTAATTTCAATAGACCCTTTACCGCAGGTTCAGCATCAACATATTCGTCGATTAGTCCGACACTGTTCAAATATTTTACATATCTGGCCATGGTGTTCGGCGCCAGATCATGTGTGATCGCAAGATATTCTACTGTAACCGGTTGTTCCGAGTTCATTGAAACCATTAAACTCAACAAGATATGCCAGGACATATCATCAATGTCCGGCTGGCTGTCCCGGATGTGTTCCAGCCTGACGGCGCGGCTTTTTAACAATAATGCCGCCGTTTTCACGGGATCAATATCATGCTGGTTATTCAAGAGAATATCTGGAACTGAGACTTTGATTTGTTCGGATTCGCCATCTTTCGGATCGACAATATCGACTTCAAAAAAAAGCGGGTCCTGGCGCTCACACATGCTATTCCCCCCGTCGCAAACCAGACACTGTCGACCGTATCGACTGATCAGGCGGTCGTCAATCTTGACTGGCGACTATGTGAACCTCGCTGTCAATAATGACCGGGATATCTATAATGATATTGAAAACGTCGGACATGAGCAGGGTTCAACGGTCTCTATAGCGGAGCCAGATGATGCGCTATGCTGATCCGGGAAGCGGCTGGACCACGCGACGATACAAATGCCATGTGGCATGTCCGAGCACAGGGAGGATGATGAACAATCCCAGAAAAAGAGGCAACATGGCGACAAACAGAGCGATCGCAATCATGATCGCCCAGGCCAGCAATACGGATCGGTTCGACCGGATTGTAGCCAGACTGACGATGATCGCCGTGATAAAATCGACTTTGCGGTCGACCAGCATCGGTAGGCTGACCACCGTGATTGCATAAAAGACGAGCGCCATCAGGCCGCCAACGAGGCTCCCGACCAGCAACATTATCAGTCCGGTTTCGGTGCGGAGCAGTGCCATCTCTGATCCCACACCGGATTCGGACAGGAAAATGGCGAAAATTCCGTGGGCGACCATCAGCCAGAATTCGAACGCGACAAACAGGATCACGCCCATGCTAATGATTTGATCATCGCCATGCCCCCTGAGTGCGCCGAGCACCGCACGCCAGCTTATCGGCAGCCCGGCTTCGCGGCGGCGGCTGACTTCATACAGGCCTACAGCGGCAAACGGAGCCAGAAGCGGGAAGCCTGCCGCTGCTGGGATCAGCCAAAACAGCTCCCCCAGAACAAAAAGGGCATAATAGAGAAACATGCCCGTTATCGCGAAAACGGCGGAGAAGAATAGCCCGAATATCGGATGGGCCTTAAAGTCACCCCAGCCTGCTACCAGTGCTGCGCGCAGGTCTCCAACCGTAAGATCGTTCGCCACGGATGCGGGCGCGATCGGAGCTTGTCCGACTGTGCTCATGACATTTCCTCCCTGATGGAAATATGACGGGAGTGTGCATCAAATGAAACGATTGGGCAAGTTTTGGTAGAATTCACAAACGTTCACTTTTGTGACGCGATGAGATTTCCAAATCGGCCAAAGGCCGCCGCCCCATCCGGTCAATTCTGACGCGAGATCACGACATTGACGTAAATACCGATATCGGTACGGCCTTGGTCAACGCATCGCATGATTGCCTGATGGTGATTAGCTGACCAGTTAAAAGCGGGTTTGCATAAGGTCATTTGTCCGCTAGCCCGCAACGGATATCTATAAACGGAGCCTGCCATGCAATTTGACGAAGTCATCCTCGGTCGCCGCAGCATACGCGGATATAAGCCGGAACCTGTTCCACAAAAGCTAATCGAAGAGATATTGGAACTGGCGATGCGCGCGCCGTCTTCAATGAATACACAACCGTGGAGCTTCTATGTCATCACCGGAGAGCCGCTGGAAAAAATTCGTGCGGGCAACACCGAACGGATGCTGGCTGGTGTACCGCAGTCCCGCGAATTCCGGACGGGAGAAGCCTTTTCCGGGCCGCACCGGGAGCGGCAAATCGGCGTTGCGAAGCAGCTGTTTTCCGCAATGGGGATCGAGCGCGATGACAAGGATGCGCGGCAGGACTGGGTGATGCGCGGCTTCCGCCAATTTGATGCACCGGTTTGTGTCATCATTACCTATGATCGTGCGGTGGATGGCAGCGACGACACACCCTTTGACTGCGGTGCGGTGGCTACGGCGCTGGTGAACGCGGCCTGGTCGCGCGGACTGGGTACCGTGATCAATAGCCAGGGCATCATGCAATCGCCAGTGGTCCGCGAACATGCGGGGATTGCTGACGATCAGGTGATCATGAAAAGCATTGCAATGGGGTGGCCGGACGAAAGTTTCCCGGCAAATGCGGTGGTATCGACGCGCAAGCCCATTGATGAGGCGGCGGTATTTGTCGGATTCGACAATTAGCTGAATCTAGACGCCCCTGCGATGGCAGGGAGCCTCCTCCCGTAGGCGCCCAGCGGCCCCGACTGAACAAGGGTAGCTGCGTTCGCAGGGAAACACGTCTACCTATTCAGCCGCCCTTTGACCAAAGAATCGACTACGCTTGGATCAGCTAGTGTTGATGTATCGCCCAGCGCGCTATGTTCATTCTCGGCAATCTTGCGCAAGATCCGTCGCATAATCTTTCCGCTACGGGTCTTGGGCAGGGCCGGCGTCAGGTGGAGATGGTCGGGCGTCGCAATCGGTCCGATTTCGGTGCGGACATGGCCGCGCAGTTCGGCGACCAGCTCGTCGCTATGCTCCTCACCCGCGTTCAACGTGACATAGCAGTAAATGCCCTGTCCCTTGATATCGTGCGGATAGCCGACCACCGCTGCTTCGGCGACCTTGGGGTGGGAAACCAGAGCGGATTCCACTTCCGCCGTGCCCATGCGGTGGCCCGACACATTGATCACGTCATCGACCCGGCCGGTGATCCAGTAATAATCATCCTCGTCGCGTTTGCAGCCGTCGCCGGTGAAATATTTGCCTTTATAGGTGCTGAAATAGGTCTGGACGAACCGCTCGTGGTCGCCATAGACCGACCGTGCCTGACCTGGCCAGCTGGCGGTGATGCACAGATTGCCATCGGTTGCGCCTTCCAGGACTTTGCCATCCCCGTCGACGAGCTGGGGCTGAACGCCAAAAAACGGCTTGCCGGCGCTGCCCGGTTTCATGCCATGTGCTCCCGGCAGGGTGGTAATCATTATACCGCCGGTTTCGGTTTGCCACCAAGTGTCGACGATCGGTGATTTTCCTTCACCGACCACGTCATAATACCAGCGCCACGCTTCCGGATTGATCGGCTCGCCAACGGTGCCGAGCAAGCGGATCGAGCTGCGGTCATGCGCCTTAACCGGCGCATCGCCTTCACGCATCAGCGCGCGGATGGCGGTCGGCGCGGTGTAGAAGATGTTGACCTTGTGCTTTTCCGCTACTTCCCAGAAGCGACCGAAATCAGGATAATTCGGAATACCTTCGAACATGATTTCGGTCGCGCCATTGATCAGCGGTCCGTAGACAATATAGCTGTGCCCGGTGACCCAGCCGATATCCGCCGAGCACCAGAAGATTTCGCCGGGTTGATAATCGAACACATAGTGAAATGTGGACGCTACCCAGACCGCATAACCGCCGGTGGTATGAAGCACGCCCTTCGGTTTTCCGGTCGACCCGGATGTATACAGGATGAAAAGCGGATCTTCGGCGTTCATTGGTTCGCACGGGCAATCTGCGGGAACATCGGCACCAACTTCATGATACCAGTGATCGCGGCCTTCGACCATTGCGATAGCCGTATCGGTATGATTGATTACCAGCACGGCATCGACCGCCACTTTTTCCAGTGCTGCATCGACATTGGCCTTGAGCGGCACCGGTTTGCCGCCGCGCAATCCGCCGTCCGCGCAAATTATGAACTTGCTCTCGCAATCCTCGATCCGGCCGGCCAGCGCGTCGGGGGAAAAGCCGCCAAAGACAACACTGTGAATCGCACCGATCCGGGCGCAAGCGAGCATGGCAAAAGCACCTTCGGGGATCATCGGCATATAGATGGTCACCCGGTCGCCCTTTTGGACACCGAGCTTCTTGAGGCAATTGGCCATTTTGATGACCTCTGCCTGGAGATCGGCATAAGTGATGTTGCGACCGGGCGTAGCCGGATCGTCTGGCTCGAAAATCAGCGCCGTTACATCGCCTTTGCCCGCTGCGACATGGCGGTCGATGGCGTTGTGGCAAATGTTCAAAACACCATCTTCAAACCATTTGATCGACACCGGATCGAACGACGTATTGGATATTATCGTGGGCGCTTTCTGCCAGTCCAAGACCTCTGCCTGCCGGGACCAGAAACCGTCGGGATCGCTGATGCTTTCCTGGTATAGCCGCTTATAGTCCGCTGCGGTGCAATGGGTCGGTTCAGCGCTGCGCGGCGATGCAATCAACGCCATCTGATCCTGTTGTCCCGCATTGTCAGTCATCTTCCATGTCTCCTCTACTCGCGACTGTTCGGCATTATTTACCGTTGCTTATGTTTGTCATATCACTTCTGGCGGCGCGTTTCATGGCAAAATCGTACCATCCAGATCATCAAGATATTTTTTGAGCCACTGATCATCCGGAAATCCTTCGGTGATCCATGCCGCCTCTATTTTGGCCAGCGTCCGCGCTACAACCGGACCCGGTTTCAAACCCCGTTCGATCAAGTCACCGCCGGTTAGCGGCAAAACGGGTGGGTGCCAGCCGTCAAGCTGTGCGAGTATAGCGGGCAGGGCTGTCTCATCGGCGTCTAAAAGTGCGACATCGCGGGCGGTCTCCACGCTCGTGCGATAGGCGAGGGCGCGGATATCATCGGTCCCCAACTCGAGACGCGCCGCAATCGCCTTTTGCATTTTTTTCGAAAGCTTCAAACTCTTGGCAATCGCGTCTGCCTTGTTCTTGTCCTTGGGCAGTATCGCCACCAGCCGCCGAACCGCACTGGGTCCGATGGCGTGCGCCTTCTCGCGCTCGACAAGCCGGTTCAGCAATCGATCTGCGGCGGGATCGGTCTCGGCAATGACTTGCGTGAAAATATTGCCGTCGAGCATCTTGCCGACGGCAAATCGGGGATCGTCTGTGGCGAGCAATTTCAGGAGTTCATCCGCTACCCGTTCTCGCGATAGCAGCTCCAGCTTGGGCGCTGCATCGACGCAGGCCTGGAAAGCTTCCTTATCCAGAACATCCAATCCGAAGCGCGCCAGAAAACGGAAATAGCGCATGATTCTCAGCCGGTCTTCGGCGATCCGTTCCGCCGCAGAACCGATGAAGCGGATGCGGAGATTACTGAGATCGTCCAGCCCCCCGAAATAGTCAAAAACCTCAAGCGTCTCGGGATCGGCGGAAAGCGCGTTGATCGTAAAATCCCTGCGCGCGGCATCTTCTTTCCAATCATCGCTGAACGCGACCGTCGCCCGCCGCCCATCGGTAGAAACATCGCGGCGAAGGGTGGTGATCTCGATCGGTCCGTCGGGCAGTATCGCGGTTACCGTTCCATGCGCTATGCCAGTAGGGATCACCTTGATTGATGCCGCCTGTAGCCGTTCCATCACGTCCTCCGGCAGCAATGGCGTGGCAATATCGACGTCCTTTACGTCAAGCTCCAGCAAAGTGTCGCGAACGGCTCCCCCGACATAGCGTGCCTTGCCATCAAGCGCTGCGATCAATGCATCCAGGCCACCTCTCTCTGTCCATTTTGCCGGAGGCATTTTCATGATTCCCAGCCCAGTCTCTTTCCGAGATTGTTCAATATACCTGCCGTGATCCCCCAGATCCGATAATCCTGCCAGTAGATTTCGTAATAATGTCGCTTGCGTCCGTTCCATATGCCTTCGTGGATGGTCCGATTCTTGGGATCGAGCAGGAAATCCAGTGGTGCTTCAAACCAGCTCTCTACCTCACCTGGGTCTGCGACAAAGGGCAGGTCGGGCGGAATGACGCTCAGCACCGGCTGGATATTATATCCGCTACCGGACTGGAAGCTGTCGGTCATGCCGATAATGTCTACATGGCCGCGATCCAGCGCGACTTCCTCGTGCGCCTCGCGCAGCGCCGCATCTATCGGGTCGCGGTCGCCAGGATCAATCTTGCCGCCGGGGAAAGCAACCTGTCCGGGATGGTTGCGCATATGCAGCGGCCGCTGGACAAAGATCACGCCGGGATCAGAACGATCCGTCACCGCAATCAGCACCGCCGCGTCGCGCAAAACCTTGAGGTCGTCGATATGGTCGTGTTCGTTGTAGAGCAAATGATCAAGGTTACTTTCGTGGCCTTTCACCAGCGCTTTTTCCAATCGGTCGCGCAGGGTCATGGCCGCGCTTCCATCGGGAAAAAAACACCATCAGACCAGATTCCGACCGGATCGGCACCTTCTTCCAGGGCCAGTTCCGCAAGCTGATAATAAACCGGCCGCGCCAGCACTGCCTCCAGTCCGTTACGTACCTGCAAATAGGGCTGCGGCCTGTCTGCACCAAATCGCAAGGGATGATCAGCGCCTGCAACCACCAGATGGTCGGTGTTGAGCCGGAACGCCAGCGTTCGCGCTGGCCCCGAGTTCTTGCTTTCCAGCTCCACGGCGACGAACGGCGCATCCTCGACGATGATGCTCAGCTTTTGATAGGGGGTAACCAGAGCGTAACTGCCATCCGCTTCCCTTCGCAAGATGCTGGAAAAGGCGCGGACCATTGCCGGACGTCTGATTGGATCACCCTGATGATACCAGATTCCGTCCGTAGCGATACGCATCTCGCTATCTCCGGTCTCCTGGGGATCCCATTGATCGACAGGGGGCAGCTTTTGGGCTTCGACCAATTCCGCGATTTCCGCGATAGAGAGCGAGGCAAGTTCGGGCGGCGGCGTATAGGGCATAGCAACGGCCTATTGCCCGGCGCCAATTCTGTAAAGCCCTAGACGCGCTATCTTGACCAGGGGCCGAGGGTGCCGGTTTTCGGTAACGGATTTGCCGGGTTGGAACGCACCAGCAATCGTGACGGTTCCCATGGTCCGGGCAGCGTCCATCCGCCGGTTCCCTCTGCCGTGAACCCGAAGAACCGCTCGTAATATTCCGGGTCGCCGATCATCACCAGCGGTAGAGGATCGTCGGGATGAATTTCTTTCAGCAGGGCTGTCATCATTGCGCGGCCAATCCCCTCCCGCTGAAAATCGGGGTAGACTGCAACCGGTCCGACCATGATCATCGGGTACATCCGGCCTTCTTCATCGGTCAGGGCGATGGGCCAGCATTGAATTGATCCCAGCAGTTCGTGCTTTTCCTGATCCACGGCGGCGAGTGACAGGCCTTCGAGCATGTCCATGCCTTCGCGCAGCTTGTAGGCAGTGCGATCGTGGCGATCTGCACCAAAGGCTGCGTCGAGCAAAGCCTCGACAAGTTGCGGATCGATTTCGGCGAGAGGAATGATGCTGGTCAAGTCGTGAATCTCATATAGCGGCAAAAGCGCGCGCTACTCCGCTTTGTGATAAAAGTCGAGCGGGATAGGTTGCAATTGCATGATCGCAGACTGCCAGCTAATAGATTGATCTGTTAAGGGAGTTTGCGCATGACCGACCAGAACGAGCCAACCCAGCCCCCCATTGGCGAGACCCAGCCGGCATCCACACCAGTGAAACCGGGAAAACTGGGTTCGCTACGCCGCGATCCCAAGGGTTGGCTGATCGCCTTGCTTGGTCTGGGCGTGCCTGTCGCATTTCTCGTCGCCGCAGGTGGTAGCGGCATTGGCCTGTGGGGCTGGCAGGCTGGTCTGGCGGCGATACCCTGGATTTTGTTGATCGCCTTGCTCACACTGATTCTGGCGATTGTCTTCATCGTGCTCAACCGGCGCAAGGGACGAAAGACCCGCTGGCCTTTATTGGGGCTGGGCATGGTCGCAACGTTGGGCTTTCTGGCGTTTATGGTGCCTTATGGTACCGCGATTGTGATGCTTCCCGCAATTCATGACATTACCACCGATCTCGCCGATCCGCCGCAATTTACCGCTTTGACCCTGCGTGCCGATAATTGGGATAATATCCCGGGCGCGGATGATGGTGACATGCGCGGCATGAACCCGCGGCAGCGTTGGGCGACGGTGCATCAGGACGCCTATCCCGACATTCGCTCTGTCCGCATAGACCAGCCGGTCGCCGAGGTGATCGAAAAAGCCAAGCGGCTGGCCGAAGATCGCGGCTGGAAAATCGTCGCCGTTGATCCGGCTGCGGGCCATCTGGAGGCAACCGATACGGTCTCCCTGTTCCGGTTCAAGGACGATATCGTTATTCGTGCGCGGTCGGCGGAAAATGGTGCTGCCAGTATCATCGACATGCGTTCGGTCAGCCGTGTCGGCGTGCATGACCTTGGCGCAAACGCCAAACGTGTTCGTCAGTTCTTGAGCGACTTGTCCGGCACGACCACAGCTGCTTCGCAATAGATTTCGTGCAGCGAAGGGTTATCTGGCTGGTGTCAGCTTGAGCATCCTGCCGCCTTCGCCGTCTTCCAGCACATAGATCGCGCCTTCGGGCCCCTGTTCGACTTCCCTGATGCGATTGTCCATCATGAAACGTTCGGCTTCCTTGGCGTTATCGCCATCGAAACTGACGCGGATCAGCGCTTGACTGGCAAGACCGCCGATAAAGGCGCTGCCTTTCCATGCGGGGAACAGGTCACCGGAATAGAAGATCAACCCGCTCGGTGCGATGGTCGGAACCCAGGCCACTTTCGGCGCTTCGAATTCGGGGTGGGTCTCATGATTCGGGATTTTTCTCCCGTCATAGTGATCGCCTTCCGAGACGATCGGATAACCATAATTGGCGCCGCGCAGGACCAGATTAAGTTCATCACCATCCCGCGGTCCCATTTCTTGATTCCACAGCCGGCCTTTGCTGTCGAAGGCCAGGCCCAATATGTTCCGATGGCCCAGCGTCCAGATTTCGCCAAGCACGTCTTCCTGATCGACAAAGGGATTGTCTTTGGGGACCGTGCCGTCCGGATAGAGCCGCACAATCTTGCCGAGGTTTGTCGCCATGTTCTGCGCGGGAGCAAATTTTTGCCGCTCGCCGGAACCGATGAAGAGATATTTGCCATCGGGGGAAAAAGCGATGCGATGAGAAAAATGCCCGCGGCCAACTACTTTCGGTTGTTGTTTCCAGATGATTTCAAGATTTTTTAAAGATGGTTTCTGGCCAGCCAGTTCCAGTCTGGCGCGGCCAACGACGGCACCGCGGTTATCGTTGTCTCCCGCCTCAACCCAGCTCAGATAGACCATCTTGCTCGTTGCGAAATCGGGAGCAAGCACGATGTCGCCCAAACCACCCTGACCGCCATAATCAACTTCGGGCACACCGTTGATTCCGGTTTTTTGTCCCCTGACATCGACCAGTTGCAGTTTTCCCGCTTTTTCGCTGACCAACATCTGGCCGTCGGGAAGGAATGTCATTGCCCATGGTTCATCAAAACTCGCAATTGCGGTTGTTTCAAAGGGCTTGCGATCGACTGGGGAAATATCGGTCAGGGTCTGCTGCTCTACGGCACCGCTACCATTTGCCTGGGCATCATCACCATTGCTGCAGGCCACCATCAGGATTGCGATTGAGAATGAGAGTCCGATATTTCTCATGGCATTCCCGTATATTATCATCAAATTGTCCCGATCTATCGCTATAAGGGGTTATAGGGGACCCGAAGTAATTTTTCCAGACGAATCCAGAGTAATGCCCATAATATAGCGCCGTTCACGGGTTGCTTACCATTGTTGGTTAAAGCAGCCGCATGTTCGGACACGAATCCAGAAGCGTTGACCCGCGCCCCCAGTCGGCGGTTTCGCATGGCGTAGGGATAGCGGGCCTCTTGGGGTTGGCCTCATGGGTCCTGATCGCTCGCCAATATAGTATGGATGGGCCTTATTCTGCGCTCGCAGCCTGCTTTGCCTGTGCGGTGCCGATGGTTATCTGGTCGTTGCTGATGGACAAGGTTCATCTGCGGCCATCGACCGGGATTGACTGGAAGGCACCAAAACCGCTCAAAGAAACCTTTGACATCAGTCTGGTGAAGTTGACGGGGTTGTGGGCAACCTGGGGCATCATCGCGACGATTTACTGCGTCGGACGCTGGTACTGGACGGGTCAATATCAATTTTCGATGGAGATGATGGCAGCGGCTGCGCCGTGGTTGTTCGTGCTATCTGTCCCCTATGTCCTGTTCATGGACCGTTTTGCCGTCGAGCCCCGCGATGGAGCGTGGCATTTTGGTCAGCTGCTGATCGGTGGAAAAAATGATTGTGATCGCCAGCAGATTTATCACCATCTGCGCGCTTGGGCAGTGAAGGGCTTCTTTCTTGCCTTCATGATCTCGATCGTGCCCGGCGGCTTCGGTGAGCTTGTTCGGCTGGATATCAACGATCTTGCCGGCGACCCGGTGGCGATCGCAGGCTGGCTGATCACCGCGATGTTTGTCGTCGATGTCCAGTTTGCGACGGTTGGCTATTTGCTGACGATGAAGCCGCTTGATGCCCATATCCGCACCGCCAATCCCTATCTCGCCGGTTGGGTCGCCGCCCTGATGTGCTATCCGCCGTTCATTCTGATGGGTGGAAACGGACCGCTCAACTATCATGTCAACACCGCCGACTGGGCTTATTGGTTCGAGGGCCATTCAACCATTCTCTGGATATGGGGCGGCATATTGGTCATTCTCGCGGCGATCTATGCCTGGGCGACGGTTGCGTTTGGGCTGCGCTTCTCCAATCTTACCCATCGCGGGATATTGACCCACGGTCCCTATAGCTGGACCAAGCATCCTGCCTATGTCGCGAAAAATGCCTATTGGTGGCTGGCGAGCATGCCTTTTCTGGTGACCTCCGGCAGCTTCACCGATTTTGTCCGCAACACGGTGCTGATGGCGCTGGTCAGCGGAGTCTATTACTGGCGGGCCAAGACCGAAGAGAAGCATTTGCTCGGCGATCCTGCCTATAAGGATTATGCCGAATGGATGGACCGCAACGCGCCGATCCCGCGGCTGCTCAACGGGATCAAGCGGAAGATCGGCTGGTGGACACCGGATCAGGGAAAGACACCGGAAGTGCAGCCAGCTGAATAAAATTGTCAGAACCAGCCGGAAACGCTAATTTGCCCGCATGACAGTGGTTGGCTCAGACGGGAAACACCGATGCTTTGGCGGACAGCCGGGCAAGGAATTTTATGGCGACTATCACGACCTGGAATGGGGTGTGCCCGTCCATGATGACCGGTTGTTATTTGAAAACCTGATCCTTGAAGGCGCGCAGGCCGGCCTGAGTTGGGAAACGGTGCTGCGCAAACGTGATGGCTATCGCCGCGCCTTTCATGAGTTTGATATCGGGCGTTGTGCCGTGATGACCGACGATGAACTGGAGGCGCTGCGCGAAGATGAGGGCATTATCCGCAACCGGCTCAAGATTTACTCGGTTCGCAAAAACGCAGAGGCTTTTCTTGAAATCCAGCGAGAATTTGGCAGTTTCGATGGCTGGCTCTGGAACCATCTCGACGGTGCGCCGCCGGTCAACCGGCCGGCTCAATTTTCCGATATGGCAAGCACTTCTCCAACTAGCGATACGATCTCCAAATCCCTCAAGAAGCGCGGTATGAGCTTTGTCGGCAGCACCATCATCTATGCCTATATGCAGGCCATCGGCATGACCGACGACCATCTCGCCGGATGCTGGAAAGCCTGATCAGCTTGGGTTTTTGAGATAGGCAATCAGGTTGGCGCGTGCCTGTGGATCCGGCATGCCGGCATAGAACATCTTGGTTTTCGGGATGACCCGCGCCGGCTTTTCCAGAAACTGGAACAATTTTTCTTCCGTCCAGGTGATGCCGCTATTGGCATTGGCATCGCTATAGTTGAACCCTGCAACCGAGCCGGCCTTGCGACCGACGATATTGGCCAGGGAGGGGCCGAGGCGGTTCATTCCCGGATCGATCACATGGCAGGCGCGACACTGGTTGAAGCTCGACTTGCCGGACGCGGCATCCCCGGTCAGACTGGCATATGTAACGCCGTCCAATGTAGCAACTTCGTCAGCGGTCGGCGGTCCGGTATCGACCGGTGTTTCTGCCTTCGCTTTTTCTACCGCCGGTTCGCTGGATTCTGAACCACCTGAACAGCCTGCGGTCAAAACTGACAAAGCCACGACAGCTGCTACCGTCTTCATGCGAACCATATTCTTTCCCATCGAGTCATATTTTCAGGAGATCAGTTTTACGATTGCCTAATGCCGATTGCTGCAAAATTAAAGCGTCCATCTGGTATTTGTGTTTTGAGCAGCCTTCGTTGCTGCGGATCGGATAGTGAAAGCCGTGCTGGCCGGGCTGTTCAAATGCCGCTATCCTCGCTGCATGGACAGATTTCGACACGGACCGCCGGTTAGAAGCTGGATTAAACTGACGGGAAAGAACCGCGCATGATATTGGCATTGAAGAAATATATGACGCGGCTGCCCGAAAAAATCTGGTTCCGGGCGATGCTGTTCAGCCTGGGGGCAATTGCCGCAGCGGCTGCGGCGGAATGGGTCGGCCCAATGTTTCCCTATGAAGCGGATCTCGAGCTCGCCAGCGGTTCGGTCGGCGACATATTGACGATATTGGCATCAAGCATGCTGGCGGTCATTGCCTTTTCCGTATCCATCATGGTGTCGGCTTACGGTGCGGCGACCAGCACCGCCACACCGCGAACCATCGCTCTTATGCTCGCAGATGATCGTTCGCAAAATGCATTGTCGACTTTTCTCGGCACGTTCCTGTTCAGTATCGTAGGTATTATCGGTTTGTCGGCCGGCTATTATGACGATCAGGGGCGGATCATATTATTTTTCGCCACGATTCTGGTGATTGTTCTGATCACCGGGACGCTGATCAACTGGATTCAGCAGCTTTCTACGTTCGGCAGAATGAATGACCTGATCGAGCGCGTCGAGCAGGCAAGCTCAAAGGCGTTGCGCTGGCATGGGCAGCACCCCTTTCTGGGCGCGCATCCCCCAATCGATATTCCGGATGAGGCTCTTCCCGTCAGTTGCGATATTGCCAGCGGCGTCGTGACATCGGTCGATATGGGGCGTCTGGAGCAAGCCGCTGAAAAATATGGTGTGACCGTTCATCTCTCCATCCATCCGGGTAAGCTGGTATATCCCGCGCGGCCGTTACTCTATCTGTCCGGAAACGAGGTGAATGGCGTTGATCCGCAACCTTTTCGGGATACGATATTGATTGAACATGATCGCAGCTTTGACCAGGACCCTCGCTTCGGCCTTGTAGTGCTTTCCGAAATAGCCTCCCGGGCCCTGTCTCCTGCTGTCAACGATCCCGGAACGGCCATTTCGGTACTGGACAGCGGTCTGCGCTGTTTCGAGGTTTTCGCCGCAGCCTGCGCCGCGCCCGAGGACCCCCGCTATTCCAGAGTGCATGGTCCTGTTATCGAGACGGGAGATTTGTTCACTGATTTTTTTATCAAGATAGCTCGGGACGGAGCCGGAATCGTCGAGGTGCAGCAGCGCATCCAGTTGTGCCTGCTGGCGCTCGCGCAATCTTGGCCGGATATTTTTTCCGCAGATGCTTCGGAAGCATCCCGCAATGCTCTGGCGAGGGCGCGCGAACATATTGTCCATGAGCAGGACATAAAAGATCTCGAAGCAAGATCGCAAAAGGTCGTCGAAATCGGCGGGACGTAAAGCCGGAAAACGCGAAGCTCAAAATATGATATATATATCGGAGCCGCGCTTTCCGGCGTAGGTCCACGGGTCGAAGGTGAATTTGGACATCGCCCGGAGATTAGTGATGGAAACGCAGCGTCTCAGCATTGGTTCCACGATCAGCGATTTTCTGTTGTGGCTCGCCGGCATTCTCTAACGATGTTCAGCTTGTTGTAAACGCAGCCATAATATCCTTGATCCCCAATGGATGGTCCATTTCCCTTAGCGCCGAAATCGCGGTTTCAATGTTGAGACTATATTGGGCGACGGACCCTTCCATCGTGCAGGGCTCTGCGCCGATGGCCCGGATAAGGCCGGTGGCTTTGCTGTTGCTCCGCAATATATCGATCCGCAGTTGCAGCAAGCCTTCACAATAGCAGTCCAGGAATAATGCCGTCATCAACAACCGCGCGACGCCAAGGCCATGATATTGGTCAAGCACGGCGATGGCAAACTCGCCATGATCGCTGGTTTCCGTTTCCCGGAAAACATGTGTGGCAGCAACGGCGGGAGTATTTTTTTCGTCCATGTTTACCAGACCCCAGGCGAGATGTTTGATGCCATCAACGGTCGCCAACCGTTCGATCACCGACGGCGGCATGGTTTTTGAACCGGAAAAGAAGCGCAAATAGCGGCTTTGATCTGACAATTGGCTTATGCCTTTTTCAATCTCCTCCAAGTCCGAATGACGGATACGCCGCAGGCAGACATGCGTGCCGTTGTCGAGTCTGGTTTCCACCGATTGGACCTGATTCTGAAACCCTCCTGTTTCAGCCATCGAATTCTCCTTCTTCGCCATGGCTACGACATGGTGCGCCAGTCATCGCCTCAATCCGCCCGGATCCCGTTGGGCTGCCGTCAATCCCCTGATGAAGATATTGGCAAGGGCTCTTTGAATATATGTGTCCTATAAGGGAATGGAATCTCAATGTCCGCGTCATCCAGCGCCCGTTTAACGGAGCGTATCACAAAATCGCGGCTTTCGTGCATGTCGCGCTGAGCCGAACCCGACCACCAGCGCAGTTTGAAATCAACGGAACTGGAATTGAACTCGCAGGCGAATATATCGACCGGCTTTTCGCTATCAACCACATCTGTCGATTGCACGCCTTCGCGGATCACAGTGCGTGCCTGTTCGAGGTCGGTGTCATAGGAAACGCCAACGACAATTTCGTGCCTTCGCTGCTGTTGGTCGGTCAGAATTTCTATGGGATTTTTGAACAGGACCGAATTGGGGACGATTGTTAGCTCATTCGACGGCTTACGGATGTGCGTTTCACGCAGCAAAATCTGTTCAACTTTCCCTTCGATACCTTCGCATTTGACATAATCACCGATCCGCATCTTTTCACGTGCCATGATCAGAATACCGGCGAGAAAATTCTCGAATATATCCTGAAACGCGAACCCGATCGCGACCGTTCCTATGCCTAATCCAGCAACAAGGCTGCCGGGAGTCAAATCGGGCAACAATATGGTCAGGGAAACCAGCAGTCCGACGGTCCAGATTGCTATTTTGACGAGCGTGTCAACAAGCTCCCGAAGCGACGGCCGCATTGACGTCTTTGCGGTGAGCTTGTCTGAGATCCTGATGGCAAATTTCGCGACGATCCATGTAAAGATCAGGAATGCAATCGCGATGACCAGACTGGGCAAGAGAGCAATAATACCTTCCCACATTGACTGCAGTTGTGCGATTAAAATTTCAAGCGTGCTCAGCGATTTATTGACCTGTTCATTCATTCGTCCAAAACGCATAGCTTTGAGTTTGGTTGCATGATCAACGCTTGAGTGGGAACCGTTATCGTGCAGGATCGTTGCTATTCTATGGCGAACATATTCAAACCCGGGGTAAATTGCTGGCGCGTGGAGCATGCAGATCGTTCCGCCGTGCTTATTGATGGCGAAAATTATTTTCGGGCGGTGCGAAAGTCGCTGGCGCAGGCGAAGCAGCGGATCATGCTGCTGGGATGGGATTTCGACGAGCGTGTGGAAATGCACGATACCGTAGAGCAAATCGAGGGGCCGCTGCAGATCGGGGCCTATTTCGACTGGCTGCTCAAGAAGAATCGCAATCTGGACATCTACGTGCTGCGCTGGGATACTGGGGCGTTAAAGTCCTTTGTCCGGCTCAACGGGCTTCTGACTCTGGCGCGCTGGTATTTTCATCCGCGGGTGCATTTCAAGCTGGATGCCCATCATCCGGTAGGTGCCGCGCATCATCAGAAGGTCATCGTTATCGACGAAGACACCGCTTTTTGCAGCGGCATTGATGTCACGAACAATCGCTGGGATACGCGGGCGCATGAAGAAAGCGAGGAGCAGCGCTATCAGCCCGACGGCAATGATGCCGGGCCATGGCATGATGCCGCGATGGTGGTTCAGGGAGACGTCGCCCGCGCTTTGTCGGAATATGCCTGTCAGCACTGGGATGCGGCCGGCGGCAAGGATGTGAAACCGGTCACCGCCCGTGCGGATTGCTGGCCGGTAGGTTTGGATGCCGATTTTACCGATTGCCCGGTTGCCATTGCCCGCACGTTGCCAGAGATGGATGATCAGCCGGGTGTGAATGAAATCGAGAATCTTGGAGTCGATCTGATAGCCGCAGCCGAGCGACATATTTATGTGGAGAGTCAATATTTCGCCTCTGCCACGATTGCCCGCGCCATCGTTGAACGCCTCTCGGAACCGGACGGGCCGGAGGTGATCATCGTCAATCCGCAAAGCGCCGAAGGATGGCTGGAAGCCGAAATCATGAATTCGTCTCGGGCGCGGCTATATCAGGCTGTCAAGGCACGGGACAAATATGACCGGTTTCGTATGTTCCACCCGTTTAATGATGCTGGCACGCCAATCTATGTTCATGCCAAGATAATGATCGTGGATGACCGTTATATCCGTATCGGATCGTCCAATTTCAACAATCGCTCGCTCGGGTTTGACAGCGAATGTGATGCGGCGATTGATGCTTCTGTTACTGAAGGTGACGCTGTTTCCAGCCAGATTGCACGTATCCGGGACGATCTAATCGCCGAACATCTCGGGCAAGACGAGGTCGAGGTCCGCAGGTCAATCGCTGAAACTGGTTCGTTGATCGCTACCATAGAGAATCTGGGAAAAACGGAGAACAGGTTGCGGCGTTATCAAACGCCCGACATCAACGCCGTGGAAGAATGGCTGGCAGATAATGATATTCTCGACCCGGAACGGGCCGATGACGTCTTCGCCGGCATCATTTGATACAGCTTCGCCATCAGATCCGGCCCGTCATTAGGCCGTGGTATCGGCCTGCTTTTTGTCCTGGATTTTCTTGATGATGATTCTGGCGGCAATTGAAACGGCACCTGCGGCGATAGTTCTGATGATGAAGCGCATGTTGCTTTCCTTTATAGGTGATAATCTATTGATATATCTACCTGCGGAAAGCGGATTGGTTCCGGACAAGCGGCAATTCAGTCGTTAAAATCCATTGCCCAGATGGCGACGATCAATGTTATCGCGCCCATCGCCATCAAGCCCGAGATCAAGCGCATATTATTGGGTTTGACTGGCGTGGCCTTGTGCGAATCGAGCCGGCTCTGAACCGCACAACCATTGCGTTGGGCTGCCCAGAAGATAAAAATGCCGATGCCCATGAACAGTGATGCAATTGCCTTGGGCACCCAGAACGGTTCGAGTTTTCCAAACAGGGCGTTGAAGCCGAGTCCGATACCGACGGCGGCTAGTCCGGTGCGCATCCATCCCGCAAAAGTTCGCTCATTGGCCATGATCGTTCGATCTTCGGCCCACTCTGTACGGTCTTCGGCAAGGTCAGTTCGCTCGCTTGCCAATTTATTGTTCGATGGAGTCTTGGCCATGATGGTTTCCGGGCAGCGTGGATGGGCGGTTTCTTGAGGATGAATAGCAAAAAGCCCCGATATCCACCATAATGGCGTCTGTCGGGGCTTATGATATCAGGCGAGGATGTCAGGCTAAATGGCCCGTGCAGTCCCTCTTGGCCCGACAAAGAACCACAAAAGCAGTCCGATAACAGGCAAGACCAGAATGATCAGGGTCCAGATGAGTTTAGCGGCCGTTGAAGATCCGCTTCCCCATACGCTCAGCAGCGCCCAGATGTCCAAAGCCAGAATCAGAAGGCCAATAATTCCATATTCCATGATAAATTCCTTTCTTTAAAATGTGATGCAATGTCGGGTTTACGAAGTTGCGTCTTCGAGATGGTCAATAAGGCGACCGTCCGCTTTCAATTCACCTTGGTAGTTTCTGAGCAATGTCTTTGCGGAAGGCGGGAGTTCATCGCGCTCGAGGGCTCTTTCGAATTTCATGCGAAGATATTCCTCGCCGGATTCGACGGCTTCAATCGCGGCTTCATCGTTGTCCTGCAAAGCGGCGCTCAGACCCATGAACACGCGATGGGCAGACGCCAGGATTGTACCATCGCTTTCCGGCGTATCGCCATGTTGCATTATTTCGTTGCGGACGGCGGAAGCCATCGCCCGACGAGCGGCTGCGCGACGGGAGAAGAAGTTTTTGAAAGTCGTGCGGTCCGCAATCTCCGCTGCTTTTTCATAACCATGCGCGGAATCGATCAGGGTTTCCAGGACGTCATTCAATATATCCGTTGAAGTGTTGTTTGTCATTTTACCCTCGTTGCTTGTTGAATATGATCAATCAACATCGGACGGGCTTGTCGGTTCCAAACTATATTTTCCCCAGCAGCAGGAACTTTTGCTATGCTGCAACGTATGCTAACGCTGCAGACTGGAAAATTATGCTCCTATATCGCCTGCTTCTGATCATCGGCTTTTTAGCGATAGCCTTTTGTGGTTCGACTACCGTCTTTCCACGTCTCGGCGCAGTCGATGCGCAGGTTCCAGTGACCGAACCGGCGGACGAACCAGAAATTGTCATTGATCCGGGGGCGAGCGGCCGCGATGACAATGCCATTGCGGAGAGGCTGCGCGGGATTTTTCAGGAGATTAGTGGCCTGGAAAGCGTGGTGGTTGCGGTGGACGCTGGTGTCGTCAGCCTGTCCGGATCGATCGCCGATGACGCATTGGCCGAGCGTGCGAAAGCCATAGCTCAGCGCGTATCCGGTGTCGTCACGGTAGAAACCCAATTTGAGCGCGATCTGTCGGTGGGCAGAAATGTTGAACCCGTCGTCGATAAATTTGGGGTGAGTCTGCAGAATTTTCTTTCGGCCCTTCCGCTCCTTGGAATCGCCTTTCTCGTGGCGATTTTCGTTGGGCTGTTGGGCCATTTTATTGCCTCACGGATGAGCTTCTGGGAACGTGTGACGCCCAATATATTTTTGGCCGAACTGATCTCCGGAACCATCCGTGTGATGTTCATTCTGGTCGGGATATTTATCGGTCTGGACATTTTGAACGCGACTGCGTTGCTTGGCGCTGTGCTGGGCGGTGCCGGTGTTATCGGTTTGGCGGTCGGTTTCGCACTGCGCGATACGGTCGACAATTATATGTCGAGTATTATGCTGAGCATCCGCCAGCCGTTTCGCGCAAATGACCATGTTGTGATTGGCGCGCAGGAAGGCCGGGTTGTTCGGTTGACTTCGCGGGCGACGATTCTGATGACTCTGGATGGTAACCACCTGCGTATTCCCAACGCGTCCGTATTCAAGGCGGAAATATTGAATTATTCGCGCAACCCCCAACGCCGGTTCAGCTTTGAGTTGGGCGTCGATGCCGATGATGATCCGGCCGCCGCGATCGAAACCGGATTGCAGGCGATCAATGGGCAGGATTTTGTTCTGAATGATCCCGAAGCGACGGCAGAGATAAGGGAAGTTGGCGATTCCAACATCGTCATCGCCTTTCACGGCTGGATCGACCAGAGGGACAGCGATTTCAACAAGGCCAGAGGGGCCGCGATCCGGGTTACCAAATATGCGCTCGAAGAATCCGGTTTTGCTTTGCCTGAGCCAATATATCGTTTGCGTTTCGACAATGGATTACCGAGCGTGACCGGGAACTTGAGCAAGGATGACCGCCGCGAACCGACGGGCGCGAGCCCAATAAAAGCGAAGGCGGAAACGGCCTTCGACGTATCCCCAGAAGATCATGTGGAGAAGCTGGTGGATTCGGAGCGATCAGACCAGGGAACCGACGACCTGCTGAACAATCAACAGCCGGTCGAATGACAATGGGTGTGGCTAATCTATGTTAAGCCGCGATCGGACAAAATGCATTAATCGACCGCGGGACAATGGTTCCAGCTGCGAGAACTACGGTTCAAAGAAAGTTATCTGTGCCCTCCCGTTTAATCACTTCCCTCATTTATGTGAGTACCGCTCGCTGTGACTTGAGCCTTGAAGACTTTCTCGGCATCATGACGGTGTCGCAACGCAATAATCAGCGGTTTGGCATTACCGGTCTGCTCGTGTTCAACGGCACCAATTTTATGCAATGCCTCGAGGGCGACAAAGCGGCGACCAATGATTGCCTCCGAAAGATTGGCTCGGACGAACGCCATAATGGCATCACGATTTTAAGCCACGAGCTACGGGCAAAACCAGAATTTTCAGGCTGGCACATGGCCGGGCGATATCTTCCGGCAGAGCAGTGTCTGGGGGAGGCGAGCCTCGCGGCACTGTTGGCCGATGAGGCGGTTTCGGAAGCGACACGCACGCTTTTCCAGAGTTTTCGTTCTCTTGGCGGCTTGCCTCAGCCGTAAGAGACTCCTTAATCAAGTGCGCGCTATTTATGCCGCTTCCTTTGCTGTTCGCGACACAGCGTACCGATCTTTTCAGGCAGAAGCGTTACCCTGCGCGGATGCTTTTCTGGCTTTTTCCAGTTCGGCTGCTTCGTCACCGTCAAGCGCACGGGCAGCATCCTTTGCCTTTTTCTCGACTTCTCCGCTCTTCGCAAATTCATGCTGCGCGTCCTGGAAGCGGCGAGAACCTTCGCGGCTTCCTTCGCCTTCCATTTTCAGGTTGGATGTCTGTTCTGTTCTATCTGACATTGCTAAAATCTCCTTGGTTGCATGTTGCCATCCCTTAGAAAACCACGTTGCCGGGAGATCGTTCCGCGCAATTGGACAAAATCTATTAAAATTTATATGCAACTTTTACCGACATCGGGTGTTTATCTTGCAAGCAACATAAATTGAGGCATGTTTTGGGGAACCCCGATAAAAATCAGATTGAGTCGCCGGGAAGCGGTGATGGGGTAAAAAACCGAAGGACGTGCTGGTGAAAAGCAAGGACGACATGCAACAGAGATTGGGCCTCGGGCTTAAAAATATGTATTTAAGTGTACTGGAGGAGCCTCTTCCGGACGACATGTTGGCGCTATTGGATCAATTGGATGATGCCGATGACAACGGTGATAAAAACGATAAAAACAATGGTGCCAGTCGATCGGGCCTAAATGACCAAGGATAAAACTTTATCATCAACGCAGTTCAAGCAGGAACTGGCGGAGGCGATCCCTCATTTGCGTGCCTTTGGGCGGAGTCTGGCCGGCGACCGAGACGTTGCGGATGACCTCGTTCAGGACACTTTGCTGAAAGCATGGGCTGCACGCGACCGCTTCATTGCGGGAACATCGATGCGGGCATGGACCTTTGTCATTTTGCGCAACACGTTTTTTTCCAGCATGCGCAGAAAGAAATTCACCGGGAATTATGATGAACTGGTAGCAGAACGGATTTTGTCCGCGCCAGCGTCGCAGCAAGATCCATTGCATCTGGCAGATTTGCAGCGCGCCCTGATGGAATTGTCCGAAGATCAGCGTGAAGCGATCATTCTCGTGGGTGCCGGTGGCTATTCCTATGAAGAAGCCGCCGAAATCGCTGATTGCGCGATCGGCACAATGAAAAGCCGTGTATCCCGCGCCCGCAAGACGCTGGAAGAAATCTTGGACGAAGGACGCTTTACATCCGCGTCGGACGGGCATGAAGATCTGGCCGCAACTGCACTAGAGAATATCATCGGCGAGGTGGCGAAGATCGGGTCCTAGCGATTCCGCGCCGATCAGCCGTACCCGTCCCCTTACAATTGTAAAATGAATATCACCATGGCGATACCGATCACAGCAAGCGGTATCGACCAAGCAAGCGTCTTTCGATTCAGCTTGGGGGGACGAGTCTGCCTGGCGTCATTGCGATCGAAAGATGACATGCGTCTCCTTATGCTGGCTGCGCTGCAGTCGAAAAGAATAATGCCTGACTGATTGCTGCACGGATTGCATTGGGCTGGAATGGCTTAGTGATAAGAAAAGTAGGTTCAGGTCGTTCGCCAGTGAGCAGGCGTTCGGGAAATGCGGTAATGAAGATCACCGGAACCGATATCTGTTCCAATATGTCTTTCACAGCATCTATTCCCGAGCTGCCATCAGCCAGCTGAATATCGGCAAGCACCAGGCTCGGCTTGGCTTTGTCGACAGATTCCAGGGCGCCCTTATGGGTGGTTGCGGTACCACATACACGGTGGCCCAACTCTGTAACGATCTGCTGTAACTCCATCGAGATCAAGGCCTCGTCCTCGATTATCAGCACGTCAGACCGGATTTCCTTGTCGATGTCCGCGATCGCATCTTCCAGCAGGTCATTAATGGAAGCCTCTCCAACATCCGCAATTTTCGCGACTTCGCTGATCGAGAAGCCTTCGAGCGCGGTCAGCAGCAGCACCTGCCGACTGATAGGTGGAATGGCGTTCAATCGGTTTTGCGGCGTGTTATCGTCCGGGTTTTCAGTGACTCTTACATTTGCGCTTTCCCAGATACGGGAAAAAATCCGATAGAGTTGAACGCGGATATTGTCGTCATTTGATACCGATTCCGGATCAGCGATGATCGCTTCCAGCGTTGCTTTGACAAAGGCATCCCCACTTTTTTGACTGCCGGTTAGCGCGCGCGCGTAGCGCCGTAAATAAGGCAAATGCGGTTTTAGAATTTCAGCTAGCGACATATATATCTATCTCCGTGATACCCTCTCATACGCATGACGTGTAAAAGGGTTCCACAGATTTTTCAATCAGTTGAAACTGGGGGCGGATTCCAAATTTTAGCGCCAGACCGGAACCAAGCAGTGGGCAAACCGTATGTTTTGTATCAAACGGATATTGGAGCAAATAAAATGACAGGCAATTATTCAGAAGAAATGGATGCGGTCAAATCAGACCTGGTGACGCTTAAAAGCGATCTCGCGAACTTGACGAAATCCGTCAAGGCAGACGCGCAAACCAACGCGGCGGAATTGCGCGAAAATGCATCCATAAAATTAAAGGCTGCCCAGAAAAATGCAATGGAAGCCGGAACAAAGAGCCGGGAAAAGGCACAGTTAACGATCAAGAAAAATCCAATCGCAAGTATCGCTGCAACCGCAGGGCTTGGCCTGATTGTCGGTGCTTTGATGGCACGACGATAATCGGCGTGTACTATTGGAATTAAAAAGGGCGAGGGGACTAATCTTTCCCTCGCCCTTTTAACTATGTTTATCCCGGTCGGGATATTGTGATAGCTATGCGCGGCGTGGGGTTTTGGTCCCGTACGCATGGAACGAGATCGCCAGTTAGACGTTTGTATGTTGATCTCTTCAGGGGCATGAAAAAAGGATCAGATATGAGCGCGGTTAACCGTACGACCGACAAGCGGCACAAATCGATGGAAAGCGAACGGTTGGCGATACTGGACAGCTATCACATCATGGATAGTGGGCCTGAGGAAGCCTTCGACCGTATTACACGATTTGCCGCCGACATTTTTTCGGCTCCGATGGCGTCAGTCGCGTTCTTTGATGAACAGCGGGAATGGTTCAAATCCAAGGTCGGTATTACAGAATCCCATGCCGACCGGTCGGTTTCTCTGTGCAGAAATCTGATTGAAGGCAAAGAATTTGTCGTCATTGAGGATACGGAATGCGTACCGGAGCTAGTAAACAATCCGTTGGTCAGTGGCGATCCGTCCCTTCGATTTTATGCCAGTGCACCGCTCGTCGCTCCTGGCGGCATGGTCTTGGGCGCGATTTGGATCGGAGACACGGTCGCCCGATTTCGGACAACACGAAGCCAGCTCCACCAGCTGCGCAACATGGCTGATATCGTGATGAGTGAAATGGAGTTGCGCCGGGAGATTGCGCTGCGTGAGCAAGCACAAAAAAATGCTGCGATTGATCGGTCCAATTTAAATCTTACCCTGGCGCTCAGCAATACCGCGAGCTTTCGGCTCGATTATACGACGGGTATGATTGAATGGGGCGGGGCCTATATGAAAATCTGGGGTGAAGATGCTTCGGAATCGCTCGCAGAATTGCCAGCCGCGTTGGACCGCATTCACCCTGAAGATCTTGCATCGGTGCAGGAGGCGATGAATCTGGCGTCAGCCCCGGGTGAAAAATTTGAGACCCGATTTCGCATTGTGATGCCATCAGGAGAAATTCGATGGGTGGAGGCCTATGGCGATTATATCGAAGTGAACGGTCGCCCGACCCTGACCGGCCTCAACAAGGACATAACCCATTCCGTTGACCAGCAGGAACAGCTTAAACTGCACACGCGCGAGCTTCACCATCGCCTGCGCAATCTGTTCGCTACGCTGCAATCGATCATGGCGCTGACAAAAAAATCAGCAACGTCGATTGATGACTATATCGAGCGGATCAATAGTCGGCTTAGTGCGTTGAACCGGGCCCAGCAAATTCTGCTCGACACCAATTTCGTGACAGGTTCCTTCACCGCCTTGGTTAGGGATCTTGGCAGGACCTACCCAAGGGTGCGATGGACTGGTGTGGATTTTCCCCTTTCGGAAAACGCGATGGTGTCCATGTCGCTCGTCCTGAATGAACTGGCGACCAATGCCGCCAAATATGGGGCGCTGACCAGCGATAAAGGCCTTGTAAAGATAGATTGGACGATTGAGTCCGAAGATGGCGCAGACATTGTCAACCTGCGCTGGTCTGAACGCGGTGGTCCCAAGGCGGCCGCCGTGCCGATAGGGGCAGGCTTCGGCTCCTCGCTCATTGATCATAGCATCACCCGAAACTTGCGGGGAGAGATCATCAGAGACTGGACAGCGGACGGTCTAATCTGCACCATCACTTTTCCAGTTTCGGAATATGGGGGATATTAGTGGCGCAAAAGGCCCTGCTCCGGCGGATTTCATTCTACGCCGATCTTGATAGCGACGATCAGCAGGTAATCATGCAGATCGCGGGGCGTGAACAGCATTTCGAGAAAAATACAGAAATTATCGACGCCGGTCAGGAACTGGATAGCGTATTGATTGTGAAGGAAGGCTGGGCGATCCGGTACAAGTCTCTTGAAGATGGTCGGCGCCAGGTGTTGAATGTGCTCTTGCCCGGAGACATGTTCGATTTGCAGGTTCTGGTAGCCGCCGAAGCCGACCATTCGGTAAAAACCGTCACCAGCTTGACCGGATTGTCGGTCCGGCCCTCGGTGTTGCGCCATCTGTTGACCGAGTCCGGAAAACTGACACTCGCCTTCTGGTGGATGCAGGTACAGGAGGAAGCCTTCCTGCGCGAACAGATCGTTCGAAACGGGCAGCAAACAGCGCGGGAAAGAATTGGACATTTTCTTCTCGAGCTTCATCGCCGGGTGCGAATATCTGGAGAGGGCACCAGTGACGGGTTTCGCGTACCGCTGACGCAAACTGTCATTGCCGACGCGCTTGGCTTGACCCCGATTCATACCAATCGGGTGCTCCGGCAGTTGGAACGCGATGGACTGCTGGAGCGGGGAAAGGGATGGATCCTGTTCAGGGACGCCGCCCGGCTTGCCGAAATCAGCCAATTTGATCCCGCCTATTTCCATTTAGACGCTTTTCGGATGCGTCTCGGCCGCGATTAAATTTGGGGCGCATTGGAACCCGATGCTGACGTCCTGCGTTGGACATATCGAACCAATGAAGGGAGTTCATTATGAATAAATTTATAATCGTCGCAGCGATGGCTGCTGGTCTGACCCTCTCCGGCTGCGAGGCCAAAGTTACGGAAGAGGGCGAAATGCCTTCCGTGGACGTCGACGTGTCCGGTGATGCGGGTACGTTGCCTGAGATCGACGTTGATACAGCCGATGTAGAAGTCGGGACCGAAGAAGTGACGGTAGACGTGCCTGACGTGGACGTGAAAATGCCTTCCGAACAATAGTTTTTTTAAAATTGGCAAGAATGGCTGGGGCATTATGTCCCGGCCATTTTTTTTGCGCCAAAATATCCGCATGTCGCTTCACCTACATATTAGGACAGAAGTGTGGCGGGGTGGATTATAATGTCGGCTGGTTTTGCAAAAGTGACTGGGAAATTCGTCCGTTCGGAAAACGGGGGGGATTACGATTCGGCGAATTTCCCAGCCGGTTTTTGAGGAATGAAGGCAACTCCGGGTCCCGGGTTGTCACTCATTCAATCCATATAACCTTTTGCGCAGCATGTGGTTCCCTGCGCAGCAAATTTTTTTTCGCATGTCTGAAGGCGGGAAAGGAGGTGCATCTCCGCGTTTCTGTGGTCAGCTGTTCGGGAGCGATGGAACTCCCCAATGGGATGTTCGTGAGGGCGCGACGTCGAAAAATGCAACTGACAGGCGGTTCGTGCGTCTATTCAGGAGAATATAGACGATGGAGATAATATGACCGACATTTTTACCCGTCTCAAACAGGATCACGACCGTCATCGCGAGATGCTCGACAGGGTGGCGGCAACAAGCGGCGACAGCGAGAAGCGGCGTGAGGCTTTTGAACAGTTGCGGATCGACGTTTCAGCCCATGCCAACGCGGAGGAACAATCCTTGTATGCCGAGATGCTGAGCAGGCCCGATCTGCAGGACAAGGGCCGCCATTCAGTCGCCGAGCACAAGGAAGCGGAGGATTATTTCGAGGATCTGGTCGACATGGATTTCGAAAGTAGCGGCTGGCTGACACGGTTCAAGACGCTGAAGGAGCGGCTGGAACATCATATGGACGAGGAAGAAGACGAGATATTTGCCGCCGCCAAAAAGGATCTGAGTGCCGAGCGCGCACAAGAACTCGCCGAGATTTTCGACGATCGCAAGCCGGTGGAGAAACAGGAAGTTGCTTGATCAACTGATCGGATCCGGGGCTGCTGACATGCTGTCGGACTGGACCAGCACAGGATGGGCGCAGGTTGCGCTGATCGCTCTGTCCGCTCTATGTATGTATGTCGCGGTGATCGTGCTTACCCGGCTGGCGGGCGTCCGCAGCTTTTCCAAAATGAGCGGTTTTGATTTTGCCGTCACCGTTGCGATAGGGTCGGTGCTGGGTTCGGTCATCCTTTCCAAAAACCCGCCTATTGCCAATGGCGTCGCTGCGCTCGTCATTCTGTTCGGACTCCAGATCGGAATGGCGGTGCTCAGAAGCCGGTTTCCCGGCCTGCAATTGCTGGCTGATAACAAACCGCGGCTGATCATGATCGGTGGTGAAATACAGCATGATCAGTTGAAAAAGGCAAAGATGACGGAAAGTGACCTGTGGGGAAAATTGCGGGAGGCGAATGCCCTGAATTTTTCACAGGTGTTGGCCGTGATCGCGGAGACTACAGGCGATGTGTCCGTTCTGCACGCGAAGGATGGCGATCGTGATATCCAGCCAGAACTTTTAAATGGCGTGATTGCCGGTGAGCGCTATCATCTTGACCGCCCTCGCGAGCAACTACCCCGGTCCTCATGACCCACCAACATCGTCGTCGGTGGATCATGATGGAACATGGTTGCTTTGGCCGGCGTGTCGCCAGATGGATGTCTAGCGGACGGTCACCGTTACGGCGCGGCGATTCAGACCCCATGCCTGTTCATCCGAACCCAAGGCGTCGGGGCGTTCCTTGCCGAAGCTGACGACCGATATTCTTGAGGTTTCCACGCCCAGCGTTGAAAGATAGTTTTTCGCGGCATTGGCGCGGCGTTCGCCCAAGGCGAGGTTATATTCGCGGGTACCGCGCTCGTCGCAATGGCCTTCGATCCGGATGCGGACACTTGGATTGGCGACAAGCCAGGCGGCCTGACTGCGCAAAATTTCCTGATCCTCGCTGTCGACATTGCTCCGGTCGGTTTCGAAGAATATTCTGTCTGCTGCAACATTGGCCAGAAAGTCTTCTTGGCTGCCTTTGACCGGTCCGCTGCTGCTATTATAATAGTCTGTGCTGTCTCCAGGTGCTGGCGGCAGCCCTTCCGGTGCCTTCTTGCTGCAAGCGGACAGCGACAGGGCTGCGACCAATAGGGGTATTGATGCGAATTTGAGCGAAGCTGGTATATGGGACATAGTGTAGCCTTTTGAATGTTACGAGTGTCCCATAGGTGTTTTTGTTCGAAGCAATTACCACGGATTTTATATGCGTTAGCCCAGGGTCCGGACATAGGAATTCCATGGTAACGGCCCGACGGTGATTGACGTAAAACAAGCGGGCCCCTTCCAGGGGCGATTTGAACTAGAAGACGTCCCCCCTGAGATGGCGCGGGCACCCGCCCACCCCGACGAAGTCCGCGCCATCCAGGTTTCAATGTTCCGATTCAATATCCAGTCGATAGCCCACACCGGGTTCGGTCAGCAGATATTCCGGCTGGGATGAATCAAACTCCAGTTTCTGACGGATAAGCGCCATATAGCTGCGCAAATATTGGGTATCGACCGTGGGGTCATTCCATCCGGCGAGCAGAAGCTGGCGATGGGTCACCACCTGTCCGGCATGCCGCGCCAGTGTTTCCAGCAGGTCGAATTCCTTGGGCGAGAATTTGATTTCCTCGTCCATCAACACGACCTTCCTTTTGAGAAAGTCGATGGACAACGGACCGGACTGGAACTGCTGGCTTTTGACCGCCTCGCTTTTCCTTCGCCGGACAGCGGCCCTGATTCGCGCCAGCAGCTCCTCGATATTAAACGGCTTGTTGATAAAATCATCCGCGCCCTGATCCAGCGCGGCGACCTTTTCCGCTTCCTGGTGGCGGGCTGACAGGATGAGAATCGACAAGGCGTTCATGCTCAGTAATTTCGAGATGATTTCCTTGCCGTCGGCATCGGGCAAACCAAGGTCGAGCAGAATGATATCAAACACGGTATCCTTTGCCTTTTTCAGGGCTTCCGCAGCTGTTCCGGCTGAATCGACGCTATAGCCCTGCGCGATTAGCACCGGTTGTAGCGAGCGGATGAGAGCGGTCTCGTCATCGACCAGTAATATTTTCGCGTTCATTGGCTGATGCTTTCTGTGGGGGAGGGGGATACTGGAAGCTTCACGACTATTTTCGTCCCCTTGCCCATTTCCAGCGGGCTATGCGCGGCGATATCGCCTCCGAAGGCTTTAGCAAATCCGGAAGCGATCGACAGGCCCAGGCCATGGCCTTCCTTGCGCACATTTTCTGCCGAGCGGTAAAAACGGTCAAATACTCTGGTCAGCTCGGAAGCCGGGATGCCGCATCCCTGGTCGGATATGGCAATCTCGACCCGCCCGGCCTGTTTGTGGCCGGTGATCAAAACCGGCGCGCTTTCCGGACTATATTGGACCGCATTTTCCAGAATATTGTAGAATAACTGTTCGAGCATGACCGGATTGGCGCGCACCGTGCACGAATCGAACGGCAGGGATATGATGATTTCCCGCCCGCTGTGATGGAGTTTTACCGTGTTGACGGCCGAGCCCAGCATTTCCAGCAAATCCAGACTTTCCAGCTGGTCGGGCGATATCCCGGCTTGCAGCCGGCCCAGATTGAGCAGGTTGGTTGTATAGCGGTTCAGGCGTTCGCACTGGTCCTGAATGATCGTCAGCATGTCCTTGCGGGACGCTTCGGTCAGTTTCTCACCATAAGACGCGAGGCTGGATGCCGACGCCGAGATGGCCGCAAGCGGGGTGCGCATGTCATGCGATATGGAGGAAAGCAGCGCGGTCTTGAACTCTTCGGACCGTCGCATGGCTTCCGCTTCCGATTTCTGGTGCAGCAGAACAAACCGGTCGATTGCCATGCTCAGCAGGTTCAATACTGCAGCGAAATCAATCTTGCTCAGTCTCTTCGAATTTTGCGCGTTTTCGGTACAGATCAATAGCCCAACAGGGCGCTGCGGCGATGACAATTGATAGGCGATTTTCCGATCCTTGAGATTCTGTAAGCCTTCTGGTCCGATGGCTTGCTGCGCTTCGGCCAGCCAGCGTTCTTTTCCTGCAACCGCTATCCATTCCTTGTCGCCGAGCGCATATATTTCGAATGCACTGGCGGAATCAAATATCCCCGTCCGGACGATCGCCCGGTCGATATCTTCGAGATGGACGGCGGTTTGAAGCTGATTGCTGATGTCCAGAAGCAGGTTGATCTTCTGCTGTGCGATTTCCGCCGCGCGGGCCCGGTCATTGATCCGTCCGGCCAGCGCACCCGACAGAAGAGCGCTTAGATTAAACGCCAGCAGCGGGATATATTCATCGGACGTGGTGACGCCGAAATCCAGCAATGGTTCGCTGAAGAAAAAATTGTAGAAAAAGGAAGCGCCGATGCCCGCCAGCAAGCCGCCGCGGAGGCCATTGACTGCGCCGATGATCGTCACGGCCGACACGTAGATCAGCGCCGCACTGACCGGCCGGTCCGCATTCTGGGCCACATAGGTTGCCAGGGTTCCGGCGATAAAAACCGCAATGCCGATAAAGAAGGAAAAATAGCTACGGGAGCCATCCGGGGACAGTCGATCGACCATAGGCGGCATTTTATTGGGCATCGGTAATTTCATCCCGACGACATAGCGGAGAATCCGGAAAGCTACATGCACGGATTTTCTATGCTGCCCGTGTCGGGCTTTCCCGATTGGCGGGACGGGTCAATGCGCTGTGCCGATTGTTACCCGGCGGTCCTGATGATCTATGCGGCCAGATCGGCCGGTATGCGGCGCTGGACGACTAGTTCCACGCAGATTGAAACCTGACTTTGTCGCCAACCAGGTCGGCCACGGTGAACCCGTCCAGATGCTGCAGAAAGGCTTCAACACCGTCGGAGAGCACATGGCGGAGGCCGCATACCGGGGTGACAACGCAGCCATTGCCGGCCCTGTCGAAACATTCGACAAAGGTGCCATAATCTTCGAACGTGCGGACGACCGTGCCGACATTGATGGTGTCGGCGGGCTGGCCCAGCAACAATCCGCCACTGCGCCCGCGGACACTCTCGACAAAACCTTCTGCCACCAGTCGCTGGGCAACCTTCATTAGATGGTTTTTCGAGATGTCATATCGCCGGGCGATTTCGGTGATCGAATGATGGCCGTCATTGGCAGCCAGATACATCAGGGTACGAAGCGCATAATCGGTGTGAACGGATAATCTCATAAAAGATGCATATCATATATTGCTATTAACTGCCAAGCGGTATAAACAGTGCATATGAAATACACCTTATCCGAGTCGAGGCCATGACCGAAGCCAGCTATGCCGAACGGGCCAGAGCGAAAAAGACCGCACAAGCCAACGCGCTTGGCATTGACGATAGGCTGATTTCCAATCTGGTCGAGACTTTTTACGACTCGATTCGCAGCGATGAACTACTCGGTCCGATCTTCATGGCCCATGTGGCCGACTGGACGCCGCATCTCGCACGGATGAAGGACTTCTGGGCTTCCGTAACTCTGGAATCAGGACGCTTTCGCGGCAATCCCATGCTCAAGCATATCGCTATCGGCGGCCTCGACACTATGCATTTCGACCGGTGGCTGGTGCTCTGGAACCAGACTCTCGATGATATCGCACCCAGTGAAGCCGCGGCGCAGGTCTTTCGCCAGGCCGCCCAACGGATAGCCGAAAGCCTTCTGACCGGTATCAAAGTCCAGCGCGGCGGTCTGGACTCAATTTCCAACCGAAAGGAGAAGTGATCATGTTGATGGATTTCCAGATGGAAGGCGGACAGGCCATTGCCGCCGAGATCATGGCAGAGATGGAAAATATGCCGGAAAGCTACCATGCGCCATCGCACGAGATCCGCACCTTTGAACTGCCCAGTTCGGTCTGGATCACAATGTTCGCTTCTTATGCCGTCTTTTTCGCTGCGCTCTTCATTGCCACCGGTCACGGTACGGCGGCCATATTCGCGCTGGTGGTCAGCATGGCCTATGCCGTGATGTATTTTGGTACCGCAGCAGTCCTGAACAATGTCACCGCGGCCCAACGCAAGGCTTTGCCGCCGACTGACCCGGTCGGCGGGATAGAAACACAAACCGGCTGGATGACCAATGGCGCCGCTAATGCCCAGATTCTGACGGTTCCGATATTGCTGGCTGCTTTCGGCTGCGCTTTCGCCGTCATCCGGGCTCTCGTCTGATGGCGGGCTCGTCCGGGACGGTCGCTCCTTATGGCGCGTCACCGATATTTGACGAGATTAGCCTGCCGGATTCCCTGCGTAACAAGCATAGTACCAAAGATGGTACCTGGGGCTTGTTGCGGGTGCTCGAAGGCGAGGTTGAACTGGTGTTTATCGATCCGCCGTCACGGCATATGGTCACGGTCGATAATCCCGCACCGATTCCTCCGCAGTCCCCGCATTTTGTCAATCTTATCGGTCCGATGAAAATGCAGGTCGAATTTTATCGCAAACACCCGCTGGGCGCGGATGATTCCGCGTCCTGATTTTCTATTCTGAAACAGACGTTCGTTTCAGCGATTGTTCGCACTAGCCCGGTCTAATATCCGCTGCGGGCGCAAAATCGGCCATGTGCCAAACATGTAAAGTCCTCAAACAGTAGATCAGTGGTGAACATTTCACAGGCCCGGATCGTCGAATTTCCCTTAAGTTTTCAACTCTCTTGTTCAGTTTAGCACTCGACACTATAGCTGATCGGCAAAAGGTGAAGATCTATTTTGACGGGACATTGATATGGCCGATATTTTCATAAGCTACTCGCGCAGCGACCGGGATCGGTGCAAGGCGATTTGCGACATATTGGAAGGTCTGAAAGTCAGTGTTTGGTTTGATGCAGGCATAGGTGCCGGTTCATCCTTTGATCGCGAGATTGAACGCGAGATTGACGCGGCGAAAGCCTTGCTGGTCTTATGGTCGGAAGACTCGGTAGAGTCCGACTGGGTGCGCAACGAAGCGCGCACTGGCAAAGAACGCAGCGGACTGATCGCTGTTCAACTGCGGCCTTGTACCTTGCCATTGGAATTCAGGTCGGTTCAGGCCGAAGTTCTACCTGAAGGGGCAGAGGGATCTGACAATGCGATCTGGTTGGGAATATTAGAGCGGATTGGTGAGTTGCTCGATAGGCCAGGTCTGGTCGAATATACTCGATTGAAAGATAAGGGCAGCGTTGCGGACTGGAAAAAATGGTTGGCGCGCCACTCCGATGATCCGCTGGTTCCGGATGTCATAGACAATATCATCGAAAACGCGACACCCGACATAAGCCAGCAACTGGCTGGAGAGCGGGCAAAGCGCAGTGCTCTGCAAGCGGAGCTGGCTGAATTGTCGGCAGCTTCTAAAGCGCAATCGGGGGAGCTTGCCACGGGCGCCCGTGAATTGGTCCGGCTGCGCCGCGAACTGGATCAGGCTCAATCTGGTCAGCATGCCGCCGAGTCTGAACTTGCCCGGTTTCGCGAAGCCGGTGGCGGCAAGAATAAGGGCGATGGGGAATTGTCCGGCCTTGGTATCGTTCTGAACGACAAGATAGCGCTCTATATTGCAGCATTATTGTGGATCGTTGCCATCCGCTTCTGCTGGGAGCCTCTCAATCAACTAATCAAAGGCTATGGCGCACTTGGTGACGTGTTCTGGATTGCATTTGGGATAATCACTTTGGCCGTTCCGGCAGCACTGCTGTCGCTCAAAATATTCCGGAAGCGCAAAGCATTGCAACGTGAAGAAGAGGCACTGGCGCATAATGTTGCCGATTGATGGTAATCGGGGATGCAACTGCTCGCACCCAGGCTGCCATTGACAGCGGCAATCTGCTGCTGGCCTATGACACGGCAATCTCTGCCTTAAACGGCGGTGATACGACGCCGGAATTATGCCACTTGATGGTACTCGCGCTGGCCCGAATGGGTAACGGCGAACAGGCACTTGAGCTTTTTCATCAATATGGTCTGGATTCTTCACCTGATGCTCACCATCGCAGCATCGCCGCGCGGATATTGAAAGATTCGGCCTTGGCCACTTCCGATAAAGCCGAGCGGAAATCGGCATTGCTGAAAGCCTATCACGCCTATCGTCACATTTTCGAGTCTAGTGGAGATGCCTATCCCGGCATTAATGCGGCATCTATGGCCTTTCTGGCTGGTTTGCCGATAGAAGCGCAGACAATTGCCACGGCCATTCTGAAAATTCCCGCAATCCGCAACCCGGACAACTATTATGACCTGGCAACAAAGGCCGAAGCGCTCTTGATCGCAGGTCAGCCCGAAGAAGCTGGCGTGACATTGTCCGACGCGGGGACAATGAAAGATGCCAATGCCGGCGCGAGGGCCAGCAGTGTCAGGCAACTGGAATTGGTTGGTCTTGAAGCGGGTCTGGACAAAGATATAATTGATACATTGCTCGCGCCAATATCGCCCCCAATGGTCATCCACTATTGCGGGCATATGTTTCTGGAAGACGCAGAAACGGAAGCCAATCTCCGGTCAGCTATCGACGACTTTCTCGACCAGAATGATGTTGGATATGCCTATGGCGCGCTCGCAAGTGGCGCCGATATTTTGATCGCCGAGGCCGTGCTCGCCCGTGGTGGTGAACTCAATGTAGTTCTGCCATTCATCCAGGAAGATTTTATCGCCCAGTCGATTACCCCCGCTGGAAATGGCTGGCTGGCTCGCTTCGAGGAGTGCATGAAAAAAGCTAACAGCATCAATTATGCAACCGAAATGCATTATGTCGGTGATCCCGACCAGTTCAGCTATGCCAGCAAGGTTGTCATGGGAATGGCGAAGCTTCGTGCACAATATCTCGGCAAATCAGCGCAGCAGCTTGCGATTTGGGACGGTGTTCAATCTTCTGGCTCAGCGGGAACCGGCGCAGATGTCGCGACCTGGAAATCTTTCGGGGGCGATTCCCATATCATTGATTCCGGACCTATTGATCGTAATCTCGCCCGTTCGCAAAAGCCTAATGAGAACCTGCACAAACGCACCGTAGCAGCCATAATATTCACCGATTTTCCAGGGTTTTCAAAACTGGCCGAGGCGGCACTGCCTGCATTCTGGAACGGCGTCATGCGGACCATGGCCATGGTTCTGGAAAACTACCCCGGCCAAATTCTTGCTCAGAATAGTTGGGGGGACGCCCTTCTGGCGGTCACACCCGATGCACCCTGCGCCGCCAGTCTGGCGCTGGAGCTTCAAAGTGCGTTGCTGGATTTCGATTATTCACTTTTGGGGTTGGCGGAAAGTGGGGGGATGCGGATAGGTGTACACTATGGTCCGGCCTATGAAACGCGCGATCCGATCACCGGCAAACCCACGCTTTACGGCACTGAAGTGTCCAGAGCGGCACGGATCGAACCGGTGACGCCTCCAGGTGCTGTATTCGTTACCGAGCCATTTGCAGCCATTCTAGCGCTTGAGGCCCCGGGCGAATATACGTGCCGCTACGCCGGAAAAATCGAATTTGCGAAAGGCTATGGCACTTATCCGATTTATCAACTCAAAGATCGGCATTGATCCCGGAGATTTCATAGTCTCCATCATGACCCGCTTCGTAAACCTGTGTTGGCGGCATTACCGCCTTCAATATACCAGTGCAATCTCGCTGGCGGTGCGCGCGGTCCAAACGGTTGGAATGCCAAATGACGAATGATGTGGCAGGGGATACAGGTGCTGCAAATACATCTGGATCATTGACCCGCAGTTCAACAGGCTAAAGGGTGAGGGACATCACATAGTCAAAAGATAGGATATGTCATTGCGTTCGTGAGTGAATTTTGAGACGATCCGAACGGGGGAACGGGACATGGCTTGCAAAATCGTCAAACGAAATGACTGCAGAGCATTCGGGGCAATGATTGTCGCCTTGTCTCTGATTACTTGTTTCTCCGGGCTTGGCGCCGCAGCATCAGCCCAAGAACCGGGCCTGGAAAGCCGGGAAATCAAGGCCAGCATCAAAAATTTTCGCAAACAGGCCGATAAAGAGCGCAGATCGGGTCAATATCAAAAAGCCGCAGCATTGTCGGCTCAACTGTTGCCGCTCATCGCAATGAAAAATGGCAGTCAATCCAAGGATTATGCGAATGCCCTTATGGTGCATAGCGTTGATTTGATGCAGGTTGGACGTAACAAAGAGGCCGAGAAAATAGTCCGGGAAGCACTGCGGCTCCAGGAAGAGATTTTTGGTGTTGGCAGCGAAGAAAGTTTGACCGCATATAATAATCTTGCTGCAAATATGTTCGGTCAGGGGCGATATAAAGAAGCAGAACCGATCTATCGAAAAGTTTTGGCATCACGCCAACAGATGCTTGGTTCAAAACACCAGGATACCGCCTCTTCTCTGTCCAATCTGGCGCTAAATTTGATGATGCAAGGACGTCATGATGAGGCAGAGCCACTCAATCGGCTGGCCTTTGAGATCCGCACAAAAGTCTTGGGAAAAGGACATAGTGATACCCTTGACAGCCTCAATAATCTGGCCGGAAACCTCCAGTTGCAGGAACGCTACGCCGACGCAGAACCGCTATTTCGTCAAGCCCTGTCCATCCGTACAAAAACACTGGGTAAAAAGCATCCGGGCACTTTGATCAGCCTTGATAATCTTGCCACGATATTGGGCAAGCTGGGGCGTGCAAAAGAAGCAGAGCCACTCCATCGGCGTGCATATGCTATGAATATCGAAATTTCGGGAGACAAGCATCCGGATACACTGGTTAGCATGGGAATGCTGGCCAGCAATCTCAGCAAACAACACAGATATAAGGAAGCTGAGGCGCTCCAACGGCGCGCGATTGAATATATGACGGAGGTTTTGGGCGAGGCCCATCCGACCACACTGACTGCGATGGGTAATATGGGTTTCACTTTGAACCATATGGGAAATGACGAAGAAGCGGAAAAAATATACCGCCAAATTCTGGCCTTGAAAACAAAATCGCGCGGCGAGAATCATCCCGACACATTGTCGTCATACGGCAACCTCGCTTATAATTTGATAGAACAGGTTGATCGTGCTGATCTCGCGATCGTCCCGGCCAGAGCGGTGTTAAACGGTTGGCTCTCTCGCTGGAATATGAGGGGCAATGATGCACGGGCAGAAGCCCAGTATCAGCGCGAAATTAAAAGCAAAAAGCACTATTTCACGCTTTTTGCTGACGCGGGCTGGATAGCGGCTGGAGAAAATCCATCTCAACGCGAGCCGTTACGGGAAGAAGTCTATAGCGTATTACAAAAAGCGGTGGTGGGGCCAGCGTCCCGCGCAGTTGCGCAAAACGCAGCGCGACGGGCAGCGGAGAATCAGGCCGCCGGCTTGGGTGAGCTTCTTCGGCAAAGACAATCTCTCGCCAATGAGTGGCAAAGCACGGACACACGCATAAACCGGCAATTGATAGCAAGCGAACGGCGCAAAGATAGAAAGCTCGAAAATTTAAGGCAAAAGCACATTGCGCTGGTGCAGAAAATAGAAGCGATTGATGACCATGTTCGCGAAGCTTTTCCGCAATATTTTTCCATGGTTCGGCCAGAACCACTGACCATCGCAGAAACTCAAGCAATGCTCGGTCCGGACGAGGCCTTTCTGATGGTCGTACCGGCGGCACTGGGAACGCATGTTATTGCAATCAGCGATGACGGCATTCAGTGGGCACGATCCGACTGGAAACGCGGCACGATCAATGCCGTTGTCAAGCGCCTGCTTTGGGATGTGGGTGCGACTGTCGATGTCAGTCAAGTGCAGGCGGCCGAATGGGCGGAAGAGGGTGAAGGCGTTTATCCCTATGACCGTGGCACGGCGTTTGCGCTTTACAATCAAATCATTGCTCCGGTTGCCGATCGCCTAAAAGGTAAGCGGCACGTTTTCATCGCTACAACGGGATCTCTTAGCAGTCTGCCGTTTGGCATATTGGTCGCTGAAAAACCTGAAGGTGCCGATGGCAATCCAGCCAGTTTGCGCGCGACCAGATGGTTCGCCGATCTGCATGCGTTGGTCCAAATACCATCTTTACAGTCTCTGCAATTTTTGCGGCGCGCAAGTCCCGCCGACAAGAACAAACAGGATTCCAAGCGTTTTATCGGTTTCGGTGATCCGGTGTTGCTTGGCCAATCAAACATTCGAGGCGCAGGCGGTACAAGAGCCAAGCATGATAATCTGGCTCAAAGTGATGATGGTACGGCTGTTTCAGCTTTTCGCGACAGCCGCACACGATCTGGTGCCGGTATTGCTGATATTACAGCGCTCAGAAAAATGGCGCGTCTGCCCGGAACCGCGCAGGAGCTGGAAGCCATGCGCATTGCCTTGAATGCGCCGCAGGCCTCGATCTTCACCGCGGCGCGCGCCAGCGAAAGTAATGTTCGCAATGCCGACCTTTCCGGCGTCAATATTGTGGCGCTCGCGACCCATGGCTTGCTGGCAGGTGAAATTCACGGTGCAGCCGAACCCGGACTGGTCTTCACGCCTCCGACAGAGGCCAGTGAAAACGATGACGGTTTGCTCACCGCTTCTGAAATAACGGGATTAAAACTCAACGCCGAATGGGTGATAATGTCGGCGTGCAACACGGCTGCCGGCGATGGCAGTGAGGGGGCTCCCGGCCTGTCTGGACTGGCGCGTTCCTTCTTCTATGCTGGTGCGCGAAATTTGCTCGCATCGCATTGGCCGGTACGCGATGATGTGGCCGCCAGGATCACCGTGCGGACGATCGAGATCAAACGCGATAATCCGCAACTGAGCAGAGCGGAAGCATTTCAGAGAGCGATGCAGGAAATCCGCAACGATCCGTCCGCGGATAGTGATAATGATACATGGGCTCACCCCAATGCCTGGGCGCCGTTCGCGCTGATTGGTGATGGCGCGCAATAATGGGGTGCGAAGCGGCGCCAGGCGCGTACTACACGGGAGCACTTGTCCCCGATTGAGCAGTCGCGGGTCAGTCTGGCAGGCTTATCCAGCTACCGCCGACACAGAGCACCGATTCAAGCGCTAGCCAGTCCGCAGCAGTGCTTTCCGAGATTCCGCCCGTAGGGCAAAAAAAGCACTGGCCAAAGGGGGCGGACAGGGATTTGAGCGCGGGTATCCCGCCGTTTGCAGTTGCGGGGAAAAACTTGAAGTGGGTCAGTCCAAGATCCAGCCCGCGCATTATGTCGGCGGCAGTCGCAATGCCGGGAAGAAACGGAATATCCGCCGCGATAGCCGCTTTGCCCAAGGCATCGGTTAATCCGGGAGAAACGATAAACTCTGCCCCGGCTTCAATAGCCGCTTGCAGCTGTTCTGGATTTGTCACAGTGCCCGCTCCGACAATGGCACCCGTAACCCGACGCATTTCTGCAACGGCCTCCAGCGCGCATTTTGTCCGCAATGTAACTTCCAGAACAGGATAGCCGCTATTGACCAGCGCTTCGGCAACGGGTTTCGCTTGTGCAAGATCGTGGATGACGAGCACCGGAATGATATTTGTCTTCCGCATTATCTGTTCGATCGGTTTGATTTCGGGGGTCAATCGCCATGCTCCTGAATATAAGCCGCCGCAGCGCCAAGCAGGCCGGGTTCGGGATGCGAGATCAGTTTGACCGGCAGATTTTCCATCAAACCGCGGTAGCGGCCTTTGGATACAAACCGGTCAGCGAAGCCCGAGCTTGATATGTGATCGATCAGCCTGAGTCCCAGACCGCCAGCCAGGACAACTGCCGCCGAACCATGCGAAAGGGCTATATCTCCGGCTACCGAGCCGAGCGCCAGAAAGAAGCGATCAAGCGCCGCGGTGGCTATGCTGTCATGGCCTTCCAGTGCCATTTTCCAGAGAGATTTGTCATCTCCAGGCGGTACCGGCCGGTTTTCCATTTCCGACAATATCTCGAATATTGTCCGGAGGCCGGGCCCCGAGACAACGCGTTCGACCGATACGCGTCCGTGTTTGGTACGCAGAGCCCGGAGAATTCGATCGTCAATGGCATCCCGGGGTGCGAAGTCACAATGCCCCGCTTCGGTTGCGAGCACTTGCGTTCGATCGTCATTGCGGATCATTGCGGCTACACCAAGACCGGTCCCAGGACCAATCACGCTGATGACTCCGGATTGGGGAAGCGGGATATCCGGTCCGGTAATATGCTTAAACTTTGTTTGTTCAACCATCGTCACGGCGTGGGCCACGGCGGCAAAATCATTGACCAGCGTATAGTGATCCACTTCGAGTTTTTCCCGGATCTGGGGAGGCCGGATGATCCACGGATTATTGGTCAGATTGATCAATTCGGCATTGATTGGAGCGGCAACCGCAATTGCTGCCGCTCTCGGAAGTGAACAGCCCAACGTTTGACCAAACACTTGCCATGCAATCTGGAAGCTTGGGTGGTCGGCCGTTTTCAATGTGACGGGAGGAGTCAAAGCTGCAATTTCGCCATTGTTTATTTCTGCGATGGCAAAGCGCGCATGGGTTCCGCCGATATCGGCTACAACAATCTCTGTCACCTTATAGCCCCGCCTCGGACAGCATCGCGGATCCGCCTTTCTCGGCTGGATCGCTATGATGGCGCAGCATTGCAAACAGCTCGCGGCCGGTTCCCATAGCCGGGGGCGGGGGAGCGGCCTGTTCGCGGGCGTCCCATATTGCGGGATCGACCAGTGCGACCAGCTCGCCTTTTGCCGCGCAGACACGCACCATATCGCCGTCCCGCAGCTTGCCGAGCGGGCCGCCGTGGAAGGCTTCCGGAGAGATATGGATCGCGGACGGTATCTTGCCGCTGGCACCGGACATCCGGCCATCAGTCACGAAAGCGACCTTATAGCCCTTGTCCTGTAATACCCCCAGTGGAGCGGAGAGCTTGTGCAGTTCCGGCATGCCATTGGCAGCGGGCCCCTGGAAGCGCACCACGACAATGACATCGCGGTCCAGTTGCCCGGCTTTGAATGCCGTGACGACGTCATTCTGATCATGGAAGATTACCGCCGGCGCTTCTGTCGTCCAGCGGCTCGGATCGACGGCGCTAACTTTGATGGTCGCGCGTCCGAGATTGCCTTGCAGCAGCTTCATGCCACCATCGGCCTGAAACGGAGATTCAACGGGGCGCAGGATGGTTTCATCCGCCGATTGTTCGAGGGCATCATCAAAGCGCAGTTCGCCGTCTTCCAGCTTTGGTTGCCTGGCTCCCTCCGACAGCGAGCCTCCATATATGGTCATAATATCACCATGGGCGAGCCCGGCACTGATCAGCTCACGGATGACATAGGGCATGCCGCCGGCTGCGGCAAAATGGTTCACATCGCCCGACCCATTGGGATAGACGCTGGCGATCAATGGCACAGCGCTGGACAGTTGATCCATATCATCCCAGTCGATCCGGATGCCGGCAGAGCGGGCAATTGCGGGCAAGTGGATCACATGATTGGTTGATCCGCCGGTAGCGAGCAGGCCAACGATTGCGTTCACAATGGCTTTCTCATCGATACAGTGACCCAAGGGGCGGTAATCTTCGCCGGTCCAGCCATTGCGTATCAGTTGATGCGTTGCGGCCCGGGTCAGTTCCTGACGCAGCTTGGTGCCCGGATTGACGAAAGAGCTGCCGGGGATATGCAGACCCATCATTTCCATCATCATCTGGTTGCTGTTGGCGGTTCCGAAGAAAGTGCAGGTACCGGCCCCATGATAGCTGGCGCTCTCGGCTTCGAGCAATTCTTCCCGGCCAACTTTGCCTTGGGCAAATAACTCGCGTACGCGGACTTTTTCCTTGTTGGCGAGGCCAGAAGGCATGGGACCAGCGGGGATGAGTATGGTGGGCAAATGGCCGAAGCGAAGCGCACCGATCAGCAAGCCGGGTACGATCTTGTCGCAAATGCCGAGCAAGAGCGCGCCTTCAAACATGCCATGGGACAAGGCGATTGCCGTACTCATCGCTATTATGTCGCGGCTGAACAATGACAGTTCCATACTGTCTTGTCCCTGCGTTACGCCGTCGCACATGGCCGAAACGCCGCCAGCGACCTGAGCGGTTGCGCCTGCTTCGCGGGCAAAAATCTTGATCTGCTCCGGATAGCGCCCATAAGGCTGATGCGCGGAGAGCATGTCATTATAGGCGGTCACAATGCCGATATTCATCGCTTTGCCCGAACGAATAGTGCTTTTGTCATCGCCGCTAGAAGCAAAGCCATGGGCGAGATTGCCGCAGGACAGGGTTGGGCGGTGGACGCCTTGGTCTCGCTGTCGCTCGATCAGATCCAGATAGGCCTTCCGGCTTGATGTCGATCGCGCGATGATCCGCTCTGTGACTTGCTCAACGACAGGATGAAGGTTCATGATCGACTCCAGAATATGGTAATCGGGCAGCGCGCAGCGGCGAAAAGTCTCGTGACTGGCAGGTCATTTTCTCCCGCAATCGCCTCATTCAGTACCCGTTTTTTGTCGCATCCACGGACCACAAGTATGATTTCCCTGGCTTGTGCCAGCGCCGTTAGATTGAGCGACAGGCGTTCAAACGGCGCTTCGGGCGGCAGGGGTTCCGGGTAGGTGTGGATGACCGCTGCGTCATTTTGAACGGTCGGTTTCATATTCGGGAATAAAGAAGCAATATGGCCATCGGCACCCATGCCAAGCCAGACCAGATCAAAAACCGGCAAAGGCAAGCCCAGTTCCAGTTTCGCTATGTGAGCGGGCGTGGCATCAAATGCCGCTTCCAGGTTTCCCTGATTGCTTGCGGGATGATTGTGCGGAACGAGACGGTCATCCGTCAACATGAGGGACACCGTGCCCCAGGGTAAAGTGCGTCTCGAAAGCAGTTCGAAAATTGGCAGCGGCGTTTTGCCTCCGGGGACGGCGAGCCAATGATTTCCGGGCTGCTGGATGATCGCACTGATATGGTCGGCTACCGCATCTGGGCCGGCTTTTGCTGCCCAGCATATGGGGGCGGTGATATTCTGAGTCTCATTCATGCCAACTGACTCCGTCACGTTCCGTCAGAGCAATGGCTGCCGATGGCCCCCAGTTTCCGGCGCTATATGTCTTCGGCTTCATGTCATTGTCATCCCAGGTGTCGCGAATGGCATCGACCCAACGCCATTGCGCTTCTATTTCGTCACGGCGAACGAACAATGTTGGATCGCCGTCGATCAGGTCCAGTAGCAAGCGTTCGTAGGCAATGCGTTTTCGCGTCTTGGCAAAGGCCTGAGTCAGGGACAGGTCTAGCGGTACTTCGCGCAAGATTACCCCGTCCCGGTCGAGGCCGGGTTCCTTGGTCATGACCTGCAACCGAACATATTCTTCCGGTTGTAGCCGGATAACCAAACGGTTGGCATTGAGCTTGCCGCCGCGCTCGGCAAAGATATTATGCGGTACCGATTTGAACTGGATCACAATTTCGCTGCGCCGTTCCGAGAGGCGTTTGCCGGTGCGGAGATAGAAGGGGACGCCCTGCCATCGCCAATTTTCGATATGTGCCTTGATCGCGACGAAGGTTTCCGTGTCGGAACTGTTGCCAAGGTCGTCTTCATAGCTGCGGACCGCTTCCCCTTTTACCGCGCCCTCGCCATATTTCCCGCGTACCATCTCCTCCATTTTGACCGGACGCAGGCTGCGCAATAGCTTGACCTTCTCATCGCGAATGGATGTCGCATCGAGACTGGCGGGCGGTTCCATGGCGGTGAGCGCCAGCAGTTGCAGCATATGGTTTTGCACCATATCCCGAAGCGCCCCGGTGTCGTTGTAAAAGTCGTGCCGCCCCTCGAGACCGACAGTTTCGGAGATCGTAATCTCGACATGATCAATACCATTAGAATTCCACAAGGGCTCGAACATCATATTGGCGAAGCGCAGTGCCATCAGGTTCTGGACCGTTTCCTTGCCGAGATAATGATCGATGCGGAACGTTTGTTCTTCGGTGAAGGCTGCGGCCACCGCATCGTTGATGAGACCCGATGTTTCGAGATCATTGCCGAGCGGCTTTTCCAGGCCAATCCGGACATTTTCGCCTGTCAGCCCGGCGGACTTGAGTCCGGCGATCGTCGTTTCGAACAGTGAGGGCGCGGTTGATAGAAATATCGCCAGCCCGCCCGATATATCGCCAAGCTTGCCGGAAAGGGCTGAAAAGCCATTGTTTTGAGTTGCATCCAGCGCCTGGTAGGACAGCCGCTCCAGAAACGATCGCAACTGTCCGTTGCCCTTGCGGTCTTCGGGCAGATATTCGGACAGGGCCTTTGCGGCCAGTTCTCGAAACTGCTCGTCCGACATCTCGCTGCGCGCGCTTCCTACGATCCGGAGGTCTGGTGCGATGAGGCCATCCTCGTGCAGGGCAAAGAGCGAGGGCAGCAGCATGCGCTTGGCCAAATCTCCGGTTGCTCCGAACAGCAGCAAGCAGGATGATATGCCCCTATTTTCTGACATTTTGGTCACAATGATTTCCTGTCTGGCAAATGACACCTCTACTAGCCCGGGGGGCAGCCGACAACGGCCCGCCATACAAATGCCAGAAATCTATCTCCGGGCAGCATAGAGACCATAGCATGCGATGATGGCATAGCAGCTGATTGGCACGATCAGCGACGCGGCGAGCCCTGCACCATCGGCGACCATGCCGGTCAGTAGCGGAACGAACGCGCCGCCGACGATGGCAGTGCAGAGCAGCCCCGATGCTTGCGGCGCTTCGTCATCCAGACCTTCTGTTGCAAGGCTGAAAATCGTCGGGAACATGATCGAGTTGGCGAGGCCGACCGCGACCAGCGAATAGGCGGCCAGTTCCCCGGTCGAGATTGCCGAGACAATATTGAGCAAAATCGCCGTTGCGGCAAAAAGTGCGAGCAGCAGGCCAGGCCGGATCAGGCGCAGCAGAAAGCCGCCCATCAGGCGTCCGATCAGGGCGCCGAGCCAATAATAGGACAGCATGATACCGGCGGAACGCGGATCCAGCGCCAGCGTTCTGTCGTCTCCGAGATAGTTGACCATGATGCTGGCAATCGCCACTTCCGCGCCAACATAGAGAAAGATGCAAACCACCCCGAAGCGCAATCGTGCATTGTCGCGAAGCAGCGCGAAGCTCCCCGTCATCTTCACTTCTTCGACTTTCTGGCGTTCGATGAAATTGCGGGCAAACCAGAATAGCACGGCAATCAGGGCAAGGACGATGGCCAGGCCGATATAGCTGTGGCCGATGACCGTTGTCTCCGCGACACGATAGGCTTTCAGAGCCTCTCCGCTGAGCGTGGACCCATCGGTTTTCGAGGTTTCACCAAGAATGATCTCGGCTCCGAAACGCACCATCAGAAAGACCCCAACCGAATTGAAAAATTGCGCGAAGGTCAGGCGGCTATGCGCGGTTTCCGGGCTGCCGAGCGACAGGATCAGCGGATTGACCGCGACTTGCAGCAGGGTGATGCCGCCGCCAAGCATGAACAGGGCCGCGAGAAAGGATCCGAACAGACCCGAATAGGCGGCCGGCAGGAACAGCAGGCAGGAAACAGCCATGATTCCGAAGCCGAGGACAATGCCGCGAAAATAGCCGAGCTTTTTCATCACGATGCCGGCAGGGATCGAGAAAATGGCATAGCTGGTGAAAAAAGCGAACTGCACCAGCATCGCCTGCGCGTAGTTGAGCGAAAACAGACCCTTCAGCTTCGGAATCAAGACATCGTTGAGATTGGTTATCCCGCCAAACAGGAAAAATATCGCGACCACCAATATTAGAACGCCGCGCGTTTCCAGCTTCGAACCCTCTGCCTGCGCCACCCCGGTCGCTCCTGTTGCCTCTATTGTCATATTCTCTCTCCTGCCTGTCTCTTGTTCTTATCGGTTATATTTATTCGCAGCCCAATATCCTGTCGGCCACCGTCCCCACCGCAACCCGTGACAGGCTGAATTTGACAGTTCCGCTGGTGGACATTTGAAAAGGCGCGTCCAGTTTGCTGACATCGGCACCCGCATTGGCGAAACATTTGAGCGACAGGCCTATGGTTTGCCATTCACCGACTGCCAGTGCGTCAAGACCATCCGGCGTGATTGTCCCGCCGCAGCCAGGACCGCATTGCATCGAGAATATGATCGGCGCGCTGGCCTTTTCATCATAGCGCATGGTTACCAGTAACAGTACGTCACCGTTGGTTTCGCGGCTGATGTCGATCGGTGCATGAGTCACCAGCTCAATGCGGGCAGGGCCGCTGCCATCGGTGATAAATTGCCGGGCCCCTTCCTGTGTCAGGTGATCGACCGCCCGGACCAGAACCCGGCCTTCCACCGCTTCGACCGGTGTTGTGGTTATGCGGGTCCGGTCCGATTCGCCGTCCGATACGATCAGCGACCAAGACGCGGTGGGCAGGCCCTTGTCGAAAAACAGCCCGGCGCTGGTTTCGTCTTCTGCGACGTCGGAAATTTCCGGCAAAATCGGCACATCAGAAACCGCGTCGGTGGTCAGCCCATAGCCCAGGTCGAACAGGCGGGGACCGAGGGCGTTGGCGGTCATTGGCCAGCTGAAGCTCAACTTGCCCTCGAATTCATGGGCAAGCTTTCCATCCTTGTCGCGGAACAGCATGTCCGCCACGCCAGCACCTTCGGAGCCGGGTAGCCAGGCGGTAACAAACGCATCGGACGCGTTGATTTCCGGGTTTGTCCACAAGGGACGGCCGGTAAGGAACACAGCAACGACCGGAATGCCTTGCGCTTTCAACTTGCGCATCGTTGCCAGATGGCCCTTCAGTTCGGGCTTCAGTTGCAATGTTTTCAAATCCCCCTGGAATTCGGCATAAGGTGTCTCGCCGAAGATCACGATCGCGGCATCCGGTTTTTGGTCATAATTGCCGTCGGGCGCATGAAGCGCGGTGCCGCCGGCAGCGGTGACCGCATCCCGGATGCCCTGCCAGATCGAGGTGGCGCCGGGGAATTTGTCGTTGGAGATACCAGTTCCTTGCCAGGTCAGCGTCCAGCCCCCCGAAGCGCGACCGATATCATCGGCACCATCACCGGCGACAAGAATATGGCTCTTCGGGCTGAGCGGCAGAATCTGACCCTGATTCTTGATGAGAACCAGCGATTTGCGCACCGCTTCCCGGGCCAGCGCGCGGTGATCCGCGCTGCCGAGAAGATCATAGCGGCCGGAATAAGGGCGACTCGAAGGGCGTCCGGCTTCAAACAGTCCGGCCCGGATCTTGACCCGCAATATATTGGCGACCGCATCGTCCAGCCGGGCCATTGGCACGGTGCCGTCCTTCGCCTGTTTCACCAGGCTGTGATAGAGCGGTTTCCAGGTGTCCGGAGCCATATACATGTCGAGGCCGGCGTTGATCGCCTGCGGGCAGCTCGCATTGGTGCATCCCTGTATCTGGCCATGGGCATTCCAGTCGCTGACAATGAAGCCGCCAAAGCGCATGCGCTGTTTGAGGACATCGGTCAGCAGTCCTTTGTGGCCGGTTATCTTTTTACCGTTCCAGCTCGAGAAGCTGGCCATGATCGTCTGCACGCCGGCGTTGATCGCTGGAACATAAGGCGTACCATGGACGTCGCGCAATTCCGTTTCGCTGATTCGTGCATCGCCTTGGTCGCGGCCTTCAAACGTGCCGCCGTCAGCGAGAAAATGTTTGGTGCTGGCCAGAACGTGCGGACCGTCCAATATGGGTTTGTCGCTTGGTGCCCCCTGCAGGCCCCTGATGAACCGGCCAACATAGCTGGAAACCAGCGCGGGGTCCTGGGAATAGCCTTCATAGGCGCGGCCCCAGCGGCCATCTTGCGGCACGGTGATGGTTGGCGCAAAGGTCCATTCCATTCCGGTCGAACGCAATTCGAGAGCCGTGGCCTGGGCGATTCGCTCCAGCAATTCGGGATCGCGCATCGCGCCCAGGCCGACATTGTGGGGGAAGAGAGTCGCGCCGACAATATTGCTGTGGCCGTGCACCGCATCGGTACCCCATATGATCGGGATGGCGGTGCGTCCGCCACTGGTGTCGACCGACGCATCATAAAAGGCATCTGCCAGCGCGAGCCATTTTTCCGGTGGCGCAAATTCGTCGCCGCCCGGAGCCGAATTGCCGCCATTCAGTATCGAGCCAAGATGATAACGCTTTGCCTCTTCTGGTGTGACGCTGGCGATATCAGCCTGAATGACCTGACCGACCTTTTCCTCGAGTGTCATGCGGGCGAGAAGCGATTCGATGCGCGATTCGACCGCCGCATTCTCGGCATAGGGCCAATCGGCCTGCGGCCAGATCTCGGGATGGACGGTCGCGGTGCCAATATCCGGCGCTGTTGAAGTGTTTTCGACGGACAGGGGCGTGGTTGCGCAGGCCGGGATCAACGTCAGTGCTAGCAACGAGCCAGCGATTTTATGGTACGCATTCAATGTCAATTCCATATCCTCCCGCAAGATTTGAGCTACTTTCGTGTAGTCTTCCAACCGGCCAATACATATTTTTGACAACGTTATCAATCAAATTTGACAACCTTGTCATTTTTACGTTGACAGCGTTATCAATTTCTTGCAGATCAGTATGCGAGATGGGCTTGTCTGAGTCCATTGGCGCAACTGGGGCGTGCATTTAGCCCTTTTTCACATTTGCGAGTCGCAACGGCTGCAGATGATTAAAAATGAATGATTTCGCGGACAAGCGTTACATTCGGGAGGATGTTAGAATGATCGGTAACAGAAATATAACTCGACGTAGTCTGATGGCTGCTGCTTCCTTTTACGCAATGGGAAGCACCGGCATTGCCACGGCTCAGGACGCGCCTGCTCCGGCACCGGAAGCGGAAGCTGCCGAAACGGATGACAATATCATTATCGTCAGCGGTTTTCGTGCTTCTCTGGAAAATGCTCTGGTCGCAAAACGCGACTCAAATCTGATTATTGAATCGGTTACGGCAGAAGATATCGGTAAATTCCCGGACCAGAATATTGCCGAATCCCTGCAACGTCTTCCCGGTATCCAGATCGATCGTGAAAATGGACAGGGAACAAAAGTCCGTATCCGCGGACTCGAGCAGAATGTGACGCTTCTGAACGGCGATCTGTTTGTAAGCGGTCTGGAAAACTTCAAGGTCGGTGAAGGCAATTTCGTCCGTCAGGATTCGCTGGAAGGTGTCCCTTCCGAACTGATCGGCGGCGTTGAAGTCTATAAATCGCCCAATGCATCACTGCTCGAAGGCGGCCTTGGCGGAATCGTCAATCTCAAGACTCGTAGCGCGCTCGATATGAAGGATGGTCTGACCCTCGCGGGCAATGCGCGTCTGAACAAAGGATCAGAAATCAGTGGCTGGAAACCAACGGGTGCAGTGGTTGCTGGTTATAATTTCAATGACACATTGGGGATCATCGCTTCCTTCAGCTATGATCAGACCAATGATCATCACAATGTTCTTGGTGGTGAAAACCGTGGCAACTGGGCATTTGCGGACGGTCGTCGCGATCAAGCGACTACGCCCACCAACTATTATGCGCCAGAATATCGTTACATTCAGGATCGTGATCAGTATCGCAAGCGGTGGGGCGCATCGCTGGGGATCAATTACACACCGACAGATCAGCTCGAGCTGAGTGCCAACTATATCCATTCCGAACTGAAGATCGATACGCGCGAAGCCTCTCTCAAATTCCCATTTGGTCAGGGCGAGTTGCTGCAACTCCGCCCGGGGGCAACTATCGACAGCGATGGAATTCTGCAAAGCGGTACGGTGCAGGCCAATTCCTCTGAAGCCATCTCATTTGTCGACATCAGTAATATCATATCTGACAATCTTCAGTTTGGTATCAAGTTCGATAATGGCACCAACTTTCGAGCCAATATTGCGGCAAATTATTCAACTGCAAATCTCACCCGCGAAGTTGCCAACGCCGATGTTCGCCAAACTGCATATACCGTCAGACAAGATGGTGCGGGTGGCGCGCTGGTGAATGGCGTTGCGGGCAATCCTGCTGCTCCGGCGACTTGGGACTTTACCTATCAAAACGGTAAATTTCCGACATTTGGTTTTGGTCCAGGAACGCCAACCGATCTATTTACCAATCCGGCCTATGGCTTGTTCAAGTCGCATTGGGCGTTCGGCGACCGATCGGAAGTCGATGGGCATTCCATCAAGGCGGATTTTGCTTATGACGTAGATGATGGTGATGCCGATGCAATCACATTAAGCGCCGGTTTCCGCTATGGCCAGCGTCAGGTGCGCTTCGCATCGGGTCGTTATCTGGCAGACTATTCCGGTAAGGGTGAGCTGGACGCAACGGCGATTCCGGATGCAGAACGGGTTGACGGTTTCTCTTACAACTGGACACCATATGGCTATTTCCAGGATCCGGCTATTGGTTACAAGATTTGCGATCTGCCGGAAGTCAATAAACCGGCGGCATTTGCAGGCTGTAGCCGTTTTGGGAATTCCCCGGTTATCATAGCACCGATACAATCCTTTCTTTCCAACCCCGAGCGTCTGGAAACGATCGAAAATTTTGCCGGCGGCAAAAATATACCCGGCGGGTCGCTGACCGTTCAAGATCGGTCCCAAATGACCGATGCCCTCGCGTGGATTCAGGCTCTCTACCCCGATACGCCGTTCAGCTTCTTTGAGGATCCGCTACAGGCCTATCTGGTGAAGGAAGAAACCAAATCCGCCTATGTAATGGCTGATATGGGCAGTCCCGATGATCCCTATCACATCAATGTCGGGCTTCGGATCATCAACACCAAATTGCGCGTCGACCAGAATCAGCCGTCCAACGCCGATCCCAGCTATTGGGGTACGGATAGCTGGAACGGTGTGTTGCGTGATTTCCAGACAGATACCACGACCAAGAGTACTACGGATTTCTTGCCCAGCATCAACGCGGTGGTTGACGTGGCCGATGACCAGAAGCTCCGTTTCTCCGCGGCGCGGGTTGTTGCCCGGCAAAAGCTGGACGATCTGGGGCGTGGCTTTTCGACCCAGTTTACTCGGGATAGTACGGTCGGTTCACCGACAGAGAATCTGTTTCTGTTTACCAACGGGTCGCGTGGCAACGCCGGACTGGAACCGTTCAGGGCCTATCAGTTCGACCTGGCTTACGAACTATATCTGGGGCGTCAGGGGCTGATCTCGGTCGGTGCATTCTGGAAAGAAGTCGACTCGTTTATCGTGACCGAAACCGTCCCGGTATTCGTCAATGATCAGGGCGGTGGACGTCTGGGGCCCGTTAACCAGCCAGCCAATGGCACCGGCGGACGAGTCCGTGGCTTTGAACTTGCGGGGCAATATGCCTTCGATTTCGGACTGGGTTTTACCGGCAACTATACTTTCAGTGACACCAAGACGGATGGTTCGAATGACTTTGATACCAATCTGCCGCTTGAAGGTGTTTCGAAACATTCGTTCAACGGTCAGGTCTATTTTGAGAAAGACGGATTTGCTGCGCGGGCGTCCTATTCGTGGCGCTCCAAACAACTCTTGGGTAATTTCGGATTTGGCGATGGTGGGGTTACCCGGACGCTGGGCATCTATGGCCGGCCTTACGGTCAGTTCGATGGTCAGCTATCCTACGACATCAACGAGAATTTCGGGGTTTTTGTCGAAGGGATTAATCTGACCAAGGCTAATCAGTCCGCTTATTTGCAGTTCCCGGAATTACCGTTCCGCTATGAATCGGGCTCTCGCAGGATTTATGTCGGCGGCAAGTTCAAATTCTAGCTCCCATGATGCGAGCCTGTATTTCATACGAATACGGGCTCGCTTTTTTTTGCTAATTTGTTAGCCGGCCCGACAACTGCTAAGTCACGGTGTGGCGGTCAGGAGAGCGGACCACGATTATGAGTGAAACGCGTCAGATCAGAAAAATCGTTATTGTCGGAGGCGGCACCGCCGGTTGGTCGGCTGCCTGTTTGCTGGGTCGCATTTTTGCCCGCGACGACGCCGAAATCACGCTGATCGAATCCTCGTCCATACCAACCATAGGGGTAGGCGAGGCAACGATCCCGCCGATCTTTGAATTTCTCAAACTGCTTGAAATCAATCCCGTCGATTTTGTAAAGGAAACGCAGGCCACCTTCAAACTGGCGATCGAGTTTCGGGATTGGTTGCAGGTCGGTCACAGCTATTGGCATCCGTTCGGCAATTTTGGCGTCACCATCGATCGCCGACCCTTTCACCATTATTGGTGGAAGAATGAGGCTGAGGGGCATGAAGGCCGGGTCGCGGACTTCTGCCCCTCCATCGCTTTGGCCGAGCAGGACAAATTTCTCTTCCCGCCAGCTGATGGCCAGTTTCCGGGCGGTGCTCTTTCTTATGCATTGCATTTTGATGCCGGTTTGGTGGCCAAATATCTGCGCCGGGTTTCCGAACAACTCGGGGTGATCCGCCTTGATTGTAAAGTCGAACGGGCAACGGTCGATGATCGTGGGCATATCGACCAGCTATTCTGCGATGATGGCTCGACCGTGTCGGCCGATCTTTACATTGACTGTTCGGGTTTCCGCGGGTTGCTGATCGAACAGAGTTTGCACGCCGGTTATGAAGACTGGACCAGCTGGCTGCCCTGTGATCGCGCCGTTGCCGTGCAGAGTGAGGCGGTGGTACCGCGAACGCCTTATACGATGTCGACCGCAAGGGAAGCTGGCTGGCAGTGGCGTATCCCGCTGCAGAACCGGGTTGGCAATGGCTATGTTTACTCCAGTGCTTTCATCAGCGACGCCGATGCCGAGAAACGGCTAGTTGGTTCGCTGGATGGAAAACCTCTTGCGGATCCGCGGGTGATCGGTTTTACCGCCGGTCATAGAAAGAAATTCTGGGACGGAAATTGCGTTTCGATCGGTTTGTCTGCCGGATTTCTCGAGCCGCTGGAATCAACCAGCATCCATCTGGTCGTGACTGGCCTCAACCGGTTGCTCGACTATTTCCCTGATCGCAATTTTGATCCCCCGCTGCAAGTCGCCTATAATCGCGAGACCCTGATTGAATATGAGCATATTCGCGATTTTCTCATGCTCCATTATTACCCCAATCAGCGCCTTGGCGAACCATTCTGGGATCATGTCCGGGAAACACCGCTGCCGCACAGCCTCGCCGAAAAGATCGAAATGTTTGAAAATAACGGCCGGATCATATCGCGCCGGCGCGAGCTGTTTCACGATTTGAGCTGGTTTTTCGTCGCACGCGGCATGGGGCTGAAGCCGAAGAGCTATGATCCATTGGTGGATATTCCCGATTTCATGGATGTTCGGGAAGTAATGGGGCAGGTGAGTGCTGCGGTCGGTCAGTTCGCTGCCGCTGCTCCACCGCATGATCAGTTTCTCGAAGCGTTGATCGCATCGGGCAACCATCCCCGTCCGGCTTTTCATCCACCGTCAATATCCGGTTTCGGGCGTTAGCCGGTCTGACCGTTGCCATGTCGCTCGCTGGTCGGCCGATAGAGGAAAACAGCGATCCAGCAAATGATCGCCGCCAGGATCATCCCCGGCAAAACCGCTCCCCCCTTTGCTGTGGCATCTGCGCCGCCGGTCAAGGCCAGACTTAATGCGATAATCTGTGGTGCCAATGCCTGCCCCAATTTTCGGGCGACATTGGACAACGCATAAACGTGGGCTGCGCAGCCGGTTCCACCGGGTAGCGTTTCGAGGTCGCGGATGGCAATCGGTACCATCGACCAGAACATGATTGACATGCCGCAAGTCGCCGCAATCGCAATGGCCAGAATGATTGTCGCGATTGTCAGGCCGTGGGAATAGAATATCGCCAGCATGACCAGCGCGATTATGTGCAGCAATACCGTCCAAATCAAAGTTGCGACCAGACCGATTCGGGTTGATAGCGCGACCCATAATGGCGCAGTTATCAGCAGTGCTGCAGACGGAAGAAGCGCGGCCCAATATCCCCATTCGGAATTGCCAAGATCGCGGTCAAACAAAAACAGAATCGACTTGGCCGTCACGGTCGTGCTCAATCCTGCGGCGACAATCGTCAGCAGTAAGCGGCGCAGGGCATCATTCTGTCCGATCAATCTGAAATAGTGAGAAATCTCCTGGGGAAGGGATAAGAGCGGCGTGGGCGGCGCAGCGACACGCTCCTTCACGCCAAGCCATGTGATGAAGAAACAGGGCTGCGCCAGCACACCCAGAACCAGGGCACCGACCAGAAACGGAGCGTCGCTTCCGGATGCCAAAGCATAAATGGTGGCGGCAGTCAGTCCGCCAAGTGCTGCGCCTTGCATTCTGAGGCCGGTCAGTTTCAGTTGTTCCGACGGATCATCTGTAATTCGCGCGGTCAAAACGGCATAAGGAATATTCCCGCAACCGTAGGCAAATCGCAACCCGACATGGGTGGCGGCGGCATATAGCGCCAGACTATGTCCTTCAAGCTCGGGTGAGCGGAAGGCCAGCCATAATGCAACGGCAATCAGCGGGCCACTGAGCAGGACCCACAGCTTCATCGGATAACGGATTGCCATGCGGTCGGCGAGAGCACCAATGATCGGATCGAAAAGCCAGTCAACGACTGCACCGATCAGAAAAATGCTGGCGGCAATGCCGAGTGGCAGATGCAGAACCTGAATATAGAAGAACAACAGGTACAGTTCTATCGACTGCCAGATCAGATTAAAGCCGACGTCGCCTGCAGCATAGCTCAGACGTTCGCGGCGCTGGATCACGAGTGACTGGCAGGCGGCGCGGTTGATTGCCGGACAATCAATTCGCAAGCATGCGTTTCAAGCATATTAAACGGTTTGTTCTCGAGCTTCGCGATCAGGGCATCTGTCGCGTCGCGCGCCATGTCATAAACGGGTTGGTGGATGGTGGTGATGCGAGGCCATACAATTTGGGCGATCGCACTATCATCAAATCCGGCGATCGAGACATCATCGGGCACACTGAGGTCAAGGTCACGGGCGGCCATGATCGCTGCGGCAGCCATGTCATCATTCTGCGCGAAAATTGCAGTCGGGCGATCCGACCGGTCAAGCAGCTTATGCGCTGCTGCCAGGCCGGATTCATAGGTATAGTAGCCTTGTTCCTCCATATCGGGCGAATGGGATACGCCAGCGGTTTTCAAGGCATCCAGAAATCCATCCAGTCGGGCGCCACTAGACGGGTGGGTCGGGTCGCCCTTGATAACGCCAATACGCCGATGCCCGAGTTCGAGCAGATAAGCGGTCATTTTTCGCGACGCTTCGACGTCGTCGGTTGTTCTGCTGGGACCAATATCCAGCGATTCGGTCGGAGCAACGCGGGAAAACGGAAAATTGTGACGCGTCAGCTCGCTCAGCACCTGAGGGTGATCGGACGCTGGCGGTGTCAGGATGACCCCGTCGAGCGCCGCAGCTCGCAAGATGCTCATGATCTTGCCTGCGACTTTCGCAATGGACTCAACCGGTAACACGAGCAGGCGATATTTTTCTCCATGCAAGCGATCGAGTGCCCCGCGCTGTAACTCCACAACATAGTTTGGGCTGGGATTCTCGTAAATCAGACCTAGCAGAAAGGAGCGCCGGCCGACGAGGCCGCGCGCCATTATATTGGGATGATAGTCAAGTTCCTCTGCGGCTTTCAGGACCTTGTCCCGGAGAACTTTCCGAACATGTGGCTCGTCATTAAAAACTCTCGAAACGGTCTTGATCGAGACATCTGCAGCCGTTGCAACATCAACAATCGTAGCCCGCTTTTTCGAATCTGACATTATCCGGTTATACTCGTTTTCATTATGAGATTTTATTCCGTCATGCGGCGCTCACAGTCTATATGTTTCTAGGTTCATTGCCGCTGATTTGCAACAAAATCAGCCATATTTTACTTGCCGGCCCAGACGGGGTTATTGGCTGGAATCAAAAGAAAAGTTGCTCAAAACCGGGACGAGGATCAAGAGTGAAAAATGATACGGAGAATCGTCTTTCCTTGATCTCGCATGATCGGTCTGCCGCAGTGGGCATGAGCTCCATTTCTCAAGTGGATGATGGCTCAAGTTTGAACGCTTGCCAAAATTGTGGTTAGTGGATCATCTACTTATGATAGTTATCAAGAAATAAGATAGAAGACGTGTCTTAGAGTATAAGAGCAGAACTACTGGCGAGAAATTTTGTTGTCCTCGGGATGAAATTAAAGATCATCATGTTCCGCTAATCATAAGTCAGCGGATGCGTGATCAAATTCACGCATGTTTATTTGTCATATATTGTTTAAAAATAAATCCAACAGCGTGGAGCTATTGAAAAAAATGGTGACCCCTACGGGATTCGAACCCGTATTTCAGCCGTGAAAGGGCCGCGTCCTAACCCTTAGACGAAGGGGCCATACCAATTGCTGGTCAGCGAGCCACGGCCATTAGGGGGGTGCTCGGCTTTGGTCAACCCTCTTTCCGTCGGTTTTTCCGGCCTATTGTTTGGCGGGGCGGGAAAGACATGCGACTTACCGGTTTGCGGGTCGCCGACAGTTGAGCAGTGATTACTATAATGACGCAGTCCAGACACGCTTTTTGCGTCCCTCAATCGGCCCATGCGGCATCCTCCAGATGGATTTCCGCCGAGGGGCGGCTGCCCCAGTCATCGATCTTGGCGCGGCCGGCTATCCACAATTTGCGCCCGCGGGGAGCGTGGAGCAGCGCCTGTCCGAGATCGCTTTCAGCAGCGCGAAAGGCTATCGTCTTGATCGATGCGCCGTCATCGCCGGCGACGATCATCCGGACATGGTCGGTTCCGACAATATCGCATTTGATGATTCGCACCGGCCCGGTGGCGATGCGGGGCGCGGGCCAGCCCATGCCATAGGGGCCTGCGCCATCCATCGCCTCGACCATCGTCGGATTGACGCCCTTGGGTGACAGCACCGCATCAAGTAGCAAGGCCTTGCCATCCTGCGCCTTGCCAACGCTCTCAGCGAGACGGTCGTTGAGAAATTCGGAAAAAGCATCCACCTTGTCCACCGCGATGGTGACGCCTGCAGCCATGGCATGACCACCGCCGGCAATCAGCAGTCCGCTGTCCCTGGCCGCAATGATGGCGGCCCCCAGATCGACTCCGGACACCGAGCGGCCCGAGCCTTTGCCGATGCCGTCTTCGTCCAGTGCGATGATGATCGCTGGCCTGTCCAGCTTCTCCTTGATCCGTCCGGCAACAATCCCGATCACCCCCGGGTGCCATCCTTTGGCGGAGAGCACCGCTACTGCCTGATTCTGCTGGGCAGAACACATGGCTTCGGCTTCTTCCAGCACATGAGATTCTATCGCTCGGCGTTCCTGGTTGAGATGGTCGAGTTCGGCGGCAATGGCCTGCGCTTCTTCCGAATCCTCCGTAATCAGCAGTCGCACGCCGAGATCGGATTTTCCGACCCGTCCGCCAGCATTGATTCGCGGCCCGAGCGCAAATCCTAGGTCTGAGCAGATTGGGGCGCGCTTGAGCCGGCTGGCGTCGATCAGCGCCGAGAGGCCGATATTCTGACGGCCTGCGAGCACCTTGATACCCTGCGCGACAAAGGCCCGATTGAGGCCGCGCAGCTGGGCGACATCGGCGACCGTGCCAAGGGCGACAATATCGAGCAGTTCGAGCAGTTTCGGCTCGGCCCGGTCCTTGAAAAACCCCTGGTTGCGCAGCGTTCGCACCAGAGCCGCGCCGAGCAGGAATGCCATGCCGACGGCGGCGAGATGGCCATGTTCAGCGCCGGCATCGCTCTCGTCGAGCCGGTTGGGATTGACCAGCGCGATTGCCCTGGGCAGTTCCACCGCGCACTTGTGATGGTCAACGACGATGACCTCGACGCCAGCCTTGTGCGCCATGTCGAGTGCTTCAAAGGCCATCGCGCCACAATCAACCGTGACCACCAGATTGCTGCCCTGTTCACCCAGCTTGACCAGAGCCTCCCCAGATGGGCCATAGCCCTCCATCAAGCGGTCAGGAATATAATAGCCCGCTTCCAGGCCGAGATCCCTCAGCAGGCGGATCAGCAATGCGGCGCTGGTTGCACCATCGACATCATAGTCGCCGAATATCGTGACTTTTTCCTGGTTCTTGATCGCAAGAGCGAGCCGATCCGCTGCCGTATCCATATCCCGAAAGACCGAGGGGTCGGGCATGAAACCACGGATCGTCGGTTGGCGGTTGACCGCGAGCGTTTCCCGGCTCGCGCCGCGTGCGAGCAGTAGCTGGGTGACCAGATCATCGGGCTGGAAACCCGGATCGCGCGCGTCCGCGCTGGTGCTGCGCCAGCGCCAGCTCTGGCCAGACAGGGATTTTTCTACGTTCAAGACTGCATTCATGGTGGGTGCTATGCGTCAAAGCCGGGGCGCTGACAATCGGTCTGTTCCTTGTTAGGGGGGCGCGATGAAAAAATTACTGATCGTCTATTACAGCTATACCGGCGGCACTCAGCAGATGGTCGAGGCTGCGGCCAGCGCCGCGCGGTGCGAGGAGGGTACGGACGTGCACGTCATCCGTGCCGAAGATTGTCAGCCGGAAGACATGCTGTCCGCCGACGGCTATATTTTTGCGACACCGGAAAATCTCGCGGCGATTGCCGGCGTGATGAAAGCTTTTTTCGACCGTTGCTATTATCCCGTGCTCGGAAAGATCGAGGGGCTGCCTTATGCCGCAATGATTTGCGCGGGATCGGATGGCGGAAATGCGAAGAAACAGGTGGAGCGGATCGCAACCGGTTGGCGGCTCAAGAAAGTGATCGACACACTGATTGTCTGCACCGACGCGCAGACTCAAGACGAAATATTGGCGCAAAAGACGATCGGGCCAACCGATCTCGCAAAATGCTCGGAGATCGGGGCCACACTATCGGCTGGGCTGGCCATGGGTATCTTCTAGATTAGTGCGCTCACGCGTTTCTGCAGGACCGGAATAACCTCTGCCTCGAACCAGGGGTTTGCCTTGAACCAGCGGATATTGCGCGGGCTGGGATGGGGCAGGGGCAAGATTTCCGGCCAGAATTCCTGCCAGCGTTTCACGGTTTCGGTGAGGGTTCGGGATTTCCTATCGCCAAGATGCCAGTCGAGAGCATATTGGCCGAGCACCAGCGTCAGTTTCAGCTCGGGCATCTGATTCAGCAACGGCTGACGCCAGGCCGGAGCACATTCCGGTCGAGGCGGCAGATCACCACCTTTGCCCGTGCCGGGATAGCAGAGGCCCATCGGAATGATTGCGAACAGACCGGGATCGTAAAATTGATTCTCGGTGACGCCCAGCCAATCGCGCAGTCTTTTGCCGCTCAGATCATCAAACGGTCGGCCTTTTTCATGGGTTTTGGCGCCGGGAGCCTGACTGGAAATAAGAATCCTGGCACGCGAAGAGGCTTGCACCAAAGGTTTGGGACCGAGCGGCAAATCAGAACAAATCGTGCAGGCCCGGGCTTTGACGAGCAGGTCGGAAAGCGCCTCGCTATCACGCACTATCATTCTTTCCGACGACAAATTGCCAAATGGTCGGGCTTTGCACCTTTTGGCGGCGGAGCCAGAGTGAATACATGCGCAAGGTGCGTTGCCTGACGGCCTGCCGGACTTCGCTCGCCGTTCACCACCGCCGCAAAATCGTTACAAACCGGTGCACTGAGCAGATAGTTGCTATGGCCTGACGTTCCGCGACTGATTGCAGTGCTATCGATGATGGTCAGAGCCGTCTTATTGATTGCCTCCGCATATTTTGGATGTTTGGCATAGCATCGCTCGGGAAGATTTTTCGCTTTCAGGTCTGCGGCTTCAAAGGGATCAAAACATCTCGGATAGCCCAGACGAGGATAGCCGTGATAATTGTCTGACAGTGACAAAGCCCGATCATGCAGGGATGCATAGACTGTAATTCTGCGATCGTTCCGGACTCGCCGGTCCGACAATATCTCTTCGGCAATGTCGCGTTCGAAATCCTGCGTGTCGACATCGGGCGACACGAGAATGATGTTTGAAATGACACTGGAATCGCCATTGGGGACATTGCGGTCGACATATTCCACCGATGGCAAGACGAGCCGCGCGCCGAGCGAATGGGAAATGAGGACGATTTCCTTCGTCGTTTCCAGCTGTGCCAGCTGCATCAGGAATTTGCGAAAATTGCGTTCGTCCCAATACATATTGGTTTCATCGACCGGATATTTCAGCAGGGCGCCCTGCGAAGGCCAGCTATACTGAATGGCCGGCCCGGTGAAGTTGGTTAGCCGTGTAATTTGCGCCGTATCGCGCGAACTTGAGAAAAAGGTTTCCCGATAGCCGTGGACATAGAGCAGCACCCGTCCGTTTGCAGCTTTCATCCTGTCTGCCAGATTCGCCCACCATAGTTGCGAATGGGAGAAGGCCAGAGGAACGGCGCGACGGCCTTCACCTGATTTCTGCTCGCCGTCTCGCGGCGTCGCAAAATGGCCATAGCGCACCTTGTCGCCGCGATGATGGAGCAGACTGATGTCGTCGGTCAGGCAATCCGGCAGTCGGCTTGTGACAAAGAAAAAAGGCTTGTCGGACCAGTCGACCGGCGTTGTAGCCGCAGGATTGCATCGTTCCGGCGCAACATAGGCTGCATGCGGAAGCTTCCCATATTCAACCGGGGTGACGCAACCCGTGATCAGCCACGGTAAAGCGAAAATCGTCCATCTGGCCTTCGACGCAACACGCTGCAGCAGTTGAATGCCTGCGATTCCCATATCAGTTTTTGCGATGTTCGCTCTTTACCCAGCGCACTGTGCCGGACGAAGCACGCATGACGACGCTTTCAGTGGTCATCTTGCCGCCGCGCAATTTCTTGACGCCTTCCAGCAACGATCCGTGTGTAACGCCCGTAGCGGCAAAGATTACGTCGCCCTTTGCCAGTTCCTTCAGGTCATAAACCTTGTCGAGATCCTCAATGCCCCATTTATAGGCGCGCTGACGTTCATCATCGTTGCGGAACAACAGGCGTCCCTTGAACTGTCCGCCGACACAGCGCAGCGCAGCCGCTGCGAGCACACCTTCCGGTGCACCACCGCTGCCCATATACATATCCACGGTCGTGTCTTCATCGGAGGTGGCGATCACGCCGGCAACATCACCGTCGGGAATCAACATGATTCCGCAGCCGATACCGCGCAATTCAGCAATAATCTTGTCATGCCGCGGACGATCGAGAACACAGACGATTATCTCTGCCGGCGGGACACCTTTCTCCTTGGCGACCGCTTCGACATTTTCGGTCACCGATTTATTGAGATCGATGATATCTGGTGAATAGCCAGGTCCGACCGCCAATTTTTCCATATAGACATCGGGTGCGTTCAGCAGATTGCCCTTTTCGGCAATTGCCAGTACGGCTAGCGCATTGGCGCCCGCCTTGGCGGTAATGGTCGTACCTTCCAGCGGATCGAGCGCGATATCAATCGCCGGAGCCTCACCTTCGCAGCCGCAACCGACTTTCTCGCCGATAAAAAGCATCGGGGCCTCGTCGCGTTCGCCTTCGCCGATCACCACGGTGCCGCATATTTCCAATTCGTTCAACGCAGCGCGCATTGCTTCCACGGCGGCTGCATCCGCCGCTTTTTCATCGCCGCGACCGATCAGATTGGCCGCTGAAATGGCTGCCGCTTCGGTGACTCGCACCATTTCCATAACCAGTACGCGGTCTAATATGTGGCTTGCTTCTGGCATATTGTGGAGTAGTCCTTCTGTAGGGGGTAATTTTGAACTCTCGATAGGGGAGCGATATTACAATGTCGAGACCGGTTTTCCTGATCCTTTTGCTGATCCCGTCCAGCGCGATGGGACAGGCGGTATCGCCAGACGATCGAACGCGACAATTGATTGAGCATGCCCGGCAACTGGCGGCCGTTGATGCTGATGGCTGCCTTCTTCACCGGGCCAGTGATGAGATTGTGGTCTGTGGTACCCCGGAAATTGATCGACAGCAGCGACTGCCGTTTCCGGACCTGGCCGGACCAAATTCAAATGGCGGGCCGCAGCGTGGAGAAATTCCGGCGGCGAATTCGTCGCGCGTGGCGTCCGGAAGCTGCGGAGTTTCGCTACAGGACAGCAATTGCTTCACCGAAAGGCTCCAATCAGTTGTGGGTAACGGCAAAAGCGGTCGGATTTTGGAGGGCTTACAAAAGATCGTCGGGGTTGAAAGTCCCGATGTCCCGACCAACGATTATCAAGAACAATTTCGTGACGGTGTTCTAACCGGAGATTGATCAGTCCTGATCGCTGAGCAAATGCATCACCACTGGGGCGGCTTTCAAACTGGTTGAGCTGGACAGGGCGGCGAGACCCAATGAGACGTTCCGTTCCCGACTGTCATGGGTCACCATGGAAATCAGCACAGATCCTTCGGTGGCTTTTTCGGTCTGGATCAGGCTCTCGATGGATACATCGGCATCGCGCATGGCGGCGGTAATTTCAGCCAGAACGCCAGGTTTGTCAGCGACGACGAACCGAATGTAGCTTTTGCCTATCCGGTTGCCGCTTTCGGCGCGCTGACAGGGTTCCATCTTGCTGGCGGGGGCGGCAAATACCGTGCCGGCATCCCCGCGGGCGATGTCGATCAGGTCTGCAACAACAGCAGAGGCCGTCGGTCCTTCGCCCGCGCCCGCGCCCTGAAACATCAGCCGACCCGAAAAATTGCCTTCGGCAACGACGGCATTGGTCGATCCATCGATATGGGCCAGGGGATGACTTTCGGGCACCAGATATGGATTGACCCGCTGGAACAATTTCCCGTCGTCAAGCCGAGCCATGCCCAGCAGGCGGATGCGATAGCCCAATGCCTTTGCCTGGCTGATATCAGCTGCCATGATATTGCGAATACCATCGATCTCGACTCCTTCAAAATCGAGCGCCTTACCAAAGGACAGCGCCGCCAGAATGGCAAGTTTGTGGGCTGCGTCCACACCATCGATATCAAAGCTGGGATCTGCTTCTGCATAGCCGATCTCTTGCGCTTCCTTCAAAACATCATCGAAAGCGTGTCCGTATTTTTCCATTTCCGTGAGAATATAGTTACACGTGCCATTAAGAATGCCGTAAACGCGCTCGATCCGATTGGCGGAAGCGCCATCGCGCAGCCCCTTGATCACCGGTATGCCGCCGGCAACCGCTGCTTCATATCTCAGCGAAAGATTTCCGGTTTCGGCTGCCTTGGCTAGCTCCATCCCGTGATGGGCGATCATTGCCTTGTTGGCGGTGACAAAAGATTTGCCCGCAGCCAGACTTTTGCGTGCGAGATCCAGAGCAATGCCATCAGCGCCGCCAATCATTTCGACTACGCAGTCAATATTGTCCTGCGCCGCGAGTTGTTCGGGCTGGCCGAACCAGGGATATGCAGTCAGATCGATGCCGCGATCGCGGTCACGGTCGCGGGCGGAAATGGCGGTTACGACAATCGGGCGGCCGGCCCTTTGCGCAATCATGGCACCATTTTCTTCGATGAGCCGGATGACTCCGGTTCCGACGGTGCCCAGTCCAGCGAGCGCTATGCGAAGCGGAGCAATCATGATCATTGGCCTCTTTTCGTTTCAGGTGAGATTGTTGGCGCCTTATTAGCGCCGCCTTTGACGAATGCCAGTACTAGTTCTGTTGCCCTATGGCTGGCGTGATCGCGGACAGTTGCCGAGATCACGGAGAACCATTTGATAATCGCTGCGAGCCTGTTGAGCATTGCCCATGTTGTCGGTGGCGAGCGCATCGGCCGGTAATTGACGGGGCAGGAAACACGCCAGGCGATACCACAGCAGACTGTTTCTGACCGGCGCACGCGCCGATTCGTCGACAATCTCGCCCAGGGACACTGCCCAGAATCGCTGTTGGCCCGCGCGTTTCAATATTGTGATTGAAACAGGGGATCCCGTTTCTGTTTCCATGAAAATCTGGGTTTCACCTTCGCCGATAATTGTGCCTGGCACATGAAAAGCGCTTGCGATGCGGGATATGGCGGGCGGTGCGTCCCTGGCGACCAGTTCATGCACCAGCGAACGGACCCGTTGTTCGCGCGCCGGGGTCCAGGCAATTTGGGCATCCTGGGCGACAAGTTGCACATTGTCTCCACCGCCGGATGATCGACGGGCGAATATGATGAATGGTTTCTTCTTTATTTTGGGGGCACGGCCGCGAGCATCAAGCGGCAAATCGATTATATAGCGAATCGTTTCGCCGACTCCTCCCTGACCACGAATCAACGCCTGAGTTGACGCAATAATATAAAATCTTTGCGTTCCCGGCGGTGCATTTGGAGCCCGTTCCGGGGCAACTTTAATCGCTTCTTTAACCGTCGCATAAACAATTATCGGGGCGTCCACGCTGAGGTCGGCGAGGTCGGCATATTGCAGCGGATCAGCCTGTTCCGGGACTTGCGAAAAAGCCGGAACCAACGCAAATTGGCTAAAAATTAATGTAAAGGCGAGTATCATAAAAGGGCGCATGATTTTCTCTGTAACAGGATTTCAGGAGGCTGAATTTACCCCCTGTTCTAGGTCTTTATCAGCTTAATCGGTGCTGAACCAACAAAGCGATTGCCTGCTTGGAACTACCGCGTTAAAACAAATTTAAGACAGCTGGCAAGTGAACGAAAGGCTGTCATACGGGATAACAAAGGTCGCGACGGTTTTTTTAAGCCCCATGCCCTTTGACTAGGGCTTCAGCAACGAAGCAGTCGACCTTGATGGGGAAAAAGGAGTTACATTTCTGAATGGCTTATGCTGACCAAGAGATGAGTTCGAGCAAGATAGTATCGATTTTTCTTGTCGTAATCATCCACCTGTTACTTGGCTATGCGCTGGTCACCGGACTAGCGTATCAAGCCGTCACGAAGGTTGCTTCGCAACTGGATATGATTGACATTCAAGAGGAAGAACCGCCGGAGGAAATCGAGGAACCGCCTCCACCACCACCTGACAAGCCGATTGAACCACCGCCGGTAGTATCACCTCCGCCTATTGTGGCGCCTGTGGTAGCGCCGCGGCCTGTAATGCGGACGGTTCCAGTGGCACCGCCTCCACCGGCTCCGGTGGTCGCGCCTCCTCCACCGCCACCGCCACCTCCGCCGCAACGAGCGAATCCTGAGCCACGCGGAAACCCCGGGAACTGGGCTAATGCGAACGACTATCCTTCGAGGGCTCTGCGCGAGGAACGTGAAGGAACGACACGTTTCCGGTTGACCGTGGGGTCAAATGGTCGGGTAACCGATTGTCAGATCACCGGTTCTAGCGGCCATGCTGATTTGGATCAGGCTGCTTGCAAAAACCTTACACGTCGTGCGCGATTCAGGCCTTCTCTGGATGCGAACGGAAATCCGACAACGGGCTATTATTCCAACGCCGTTCGTTGGGAAATACCCAAATAATCAAATTGGGGAGGGCATCACAGGATGTCCTTCCCGCATCAGATTTATTGCTATTAATTTATCCTGAGGGGAATATTAAAATGTTGATTGAAATTTTAGCCGCTGGTTCAACAGCACCACAAAACTCGTTTGGTTTCTGGGAAGCCATGGAGCAGGGCGGCGTAATCGCCTGGTCTGTTCTGGCAATTCTGACCATCATGTCCGTATCTTCTTTCTATATCCTGTTTTCGAAACTGTTTGAACAGAACAAGGTGATGAAGCAGGGACAGGCTATGCGCACTACGTTCTGGCGCGCTGGATCGCTCAAGGAAGGCGCTGCGAAGCTCGACAAGAACTCCGCTTACCGCCAGATCGTCGACGACGCGATCAAAGCCGATGCAGATCATGCCAAATTGACAGATCCCGTTGAAGCACATGACTGGTTGCACGGATCGATCGGACGTTCGCAGGATATGATCAATTCGAAGCTGGCAACAGGTCTTCCATGGTTGGCTACGGTTGGCGCAACATCGCCGTTCATTGGACTGTTCGGTACCGTTATCGGCATCTATAGGGCGCTGATCAAAATCGGTATCGCTGGTCAGGCATCGATTGACGCAGTTGCTGGTCCAGTTGGCGAAGCACTGATCATGACCGCACTTGGTCTTGGTGTTGCTGTTCCAGCCGTTCTGGCTTACAACTGGTTGCAGGGCCGCAACAAGCGGATCGCTGAACAACTGGCTGCGTTTTCCAACGACGTTCTGGGCTATATGGCTTCAGATGGTGGCGTTAAACCTGCTGTCGCAGGCGCGACTGCCGCGAAGCCTGCAGCGAAACCTGCCGCTGCACCTGCCGCAAAGAAATAAGCCGGGGGCCGGGTTGTCTGCCGCTTTTGGCAGGCAAGCCGGCCAACGCATGGAAAGGGGGCCTTCGTTCCCTTCAGATGGTTTAGTTTTGAGAGGATAAAATCCTATGGCGATGAATGTTGGGGGCGGTGGCGGAGCGGAAACTCCTCTATCCGACATTAATACAACCCCACTTGTGGACGTTATGCTGGTTCTGCTGATCATTTTCTTGATTGCTGTTCCGGTGGTGATCCAGACCGTGGAACTCGAACTCCCTGTGCTTCCCTTTGAAGTGACCACGACCAAGCGCGAAAATGTGCTGCTGTCGGTCACGACGACCGATGCCGCAGGACGTGATCCAGGTGATCCGGAATATTCGGGAGCCACTCCCGGCGGCAATTGCCGTGTTTACTGGAACACCACCCCGGTCAATTCGAGCGAATTGGTGACTCGGGCTGTTAAACAACTGGAAGACCAGATCGATTCTTTTGGCGGCGTTGAAAATATGACACCGGAAGATATGCCGGAAGTTCATATCCGCGGAGATATCAACACACCCTACAAATGTATTGGTGGCGCAATCTACACCATGCAGCGCGCCGGGTTCGCGAAAGTAGGTTTTTTGTCCACACCGATTGTCGTCGAATAATTTCGGCCGGCAACCAGAGTTATATAAGGTTAAGGAGACGCACGAATGGCAATGAGTGGCGGAAAAGATGATGGCGAGCCAATGATGGAGATGAACACGACGCCGCTCATCGACGTCTTGCTAGTTCTTCTCATCATGTTCATCATCACAATCCCTGTGCAAACGCACGCGGTAAAAATCGATCTGCCGGTTGCAGATGATAATCCTTCAGATCCACCTCCTATCGATCCGGTCAAAAATCGGCTCGGGATTACCGCTACCAACCAGATCATCTGGAACGATAGCCCGGTAACGCTGAATCAGGTTAAGCAATATCTGGCACAGACGAAATCTATGGTTCCTGAGCCGGAACTGCAGTTTCAGCCCGATCCACTGAGCGCCTATCTGACAACTGATCGTACATTGGCGGTGATCAAGGACAGTGGCGTGACCAAGTTCGGATTTGTTGGCAACGAACAATATGGCAGCTTCAACAAGGCCAGCCGTTTGCCGAACTAGGTTCGCATAATAGCAATTAAAAAAGGGCGGCGATTTTCAATCGCGGCCCTTTTTTTATATCCGAAACATTCTCAATACCCGCTATCGGTGCGCGTCAAATCCCTGCGACGTGCCGCGGCAACCGGCTGGAGGCTTTTGCTTATGACCGACTCGTATCAGCGCTGCTGAACTGCAGGTCGGCTAGACGTGCGTACAACCCGTTTTTGGCAATCAGACTGTCATGATCACCCTGTTCGACAATGCGGCCCTCTTCCATCACAACGATGCGATCAGCCGACCGCACCGTTGCCAGCCGATGTGCGATAACAATCGTGGTGCGATCCTTCATCAGGTGGTCGAGCGCATCCTGGACCAGCTTTTCGCTTTCCGCATCCAGCGCGGATGTCGCTTCGTCGAGCAGCAGGATGGGTGTGTTGCGCAATAACGCGCGTGCGATCGAGATGCGCTGGCGTTGGCCGCCGGAAAGCCGTGTCCCGGCCTCTCCCATGAAACTGTCGAGCCCCTCGGGCAAGGCACGGAGGAATTTTTCGGCATTGGCAATACGCGCAGCTTCCCAAATGTCTTCATCGGTCGCGTCCCATTTGCCGTAGCGCAAATTGTCACGGGCCGAGGCGGCAAACAAGACGGTTTCCTGCGGCACGAGTGCCATCCGTTGCCGGATCTCGGATGGATCGGCAGAGGGCAGGGCGACGCCATCGATGCGCACCGAACCGCTTTGCGGATCGTAAAAACGCTGTGCGAGTTGAAACAGGGTGGATTTCCCGGCACCGGACGGTCCAACCACCGCGACGGTTTCGCCGGGCGAAACCGTCAGGGAAAAATTGCTGAGCGCCACAGTGTCAGGGCGCGTTGGATAGCAAAATGTGACATTGTCGAACGCGATCTGGCCGCGTGGTGGTACCGGCAATGCGACCGGATTTTCCGGCGCGGCAATGCCAGGTTTTTCCGACAGCAATTCCGCCAACCGGCCAGCGGCTCCGGCACCACGGAGAAGGTCGCCATACACTTCGGTCAGCGCGCCAAAGGCTCCGGCTACAAGGCCGCCGGTGAGCACAAAGGCAGCGATAGTGCCACCCGATATCGTGCCCTCGGCCACGCCGACGGCACCCCGCCACATCAGCATGACGATGCCGGTAAAGATCAGACCGATAACGATCGCGGTCATTGCTGCGCGCAGCCGGATCCGGCGTTTGGCGGTATCAAAAGTTTCCTCCACCGCTCCACGGAACCGTTCGTGCTCGCGCCTTTCCTGGCCAAAAGCCTGCACGATCTTCATCGCGCCCAAAGTTTCAGCTATCATCGCGCCGACGTCCGCCACCCGATCCTGGCTTGACCGGGAAACATTGGTCAGTTTCCGGCCGATAAAAACGATCGGTAAAATAATCACGGGTATCGCAAGGAGCAGTCCGGCCGTGAGCGCGGGGGCGAGCGTGAAGAGATAGATGATTCCGCCAACCCCGATGACAATGTTCCGCAAGGCTACAGAAACGGTGGTGCCCACCACCTGTTCGATAATAGCGGTATCGGATGTCATGCGCGATGCTATTTCAGATGGCCGGTTCTCTTCAAAAAAGCCCGGAGCCAGTCTTAACAGGTTGGATTGTACCGCGAGCCTGAGGTCGGCTACTACCCGTTCTCCAAGCCAGCTTACAAAGTAGAAGCGAAAGGCAGTTGCAATCGCGAGAACCCCGACGATCACGAGAAGGCCTTGAAAATAGGGAGCAATGTCGCCGTTACCGGCCATGAACCCCTTGTCTATAATGGTCTTGAATCCGGCGGGAATCGCCAACGTCGCCATTGCGGCGACGAAAAGAGCCAGCAAGGCAAAGACAATTTCTTTTGGATAACGGATGGCGCGTTCAAACACCATGCGCAGATTGCCGATTTTCTTGATCGGAGCACGAAGATTTTCTTTTTCGCTGATATTGGTTTTATCGTTCATAGCAAGCGCTTAGCAGTCCGTCCTAATTGCCACAATCAATGGATTGTGCTCCCACGTGCCCGGATGGGCCGTCCGGTAAACATGGCTATCAAGTGGAAAATACCAAGGGGACCAGCAATTTATCCTATTTTCTCGAACAATGATTTTAACGGCTTAACGCTAGCCAAATGGCGAGAGATTGTTAAAAGTAGAGGGGGTTCAGGATTAGACCGTCCTGGACGATTCGGATAATTTCTCGATCAAGGATGCTGCCCCTGTGAATCAGATTGCTTCTAAAGGTCAGCTGCGGATGTCTCTGCTCCGGTGGATGTTGTTTACGGTGCCGCTGATCATTTTGCTGGGTTTTCTTTCAGGGCAGGTCGCTGGATCAGGCGAAGAAAACCGATGGTTTAATGCCTTGATCAAGCCGGACGCACAGCCGCCAGGCTGGCTGTTCGGCGTGGCTTGGACGATTTTATACGCGATGATGGGCACGGCCATTGCCATGATTCTTCATGCTCGGGGAGCTCCCATGCGGGGAGTCGCGATCGTGCTGTTCCTGATCCAGTTAGCGCTCAACCTTTGCTGGTCGCCGTTATTTTTTGGCATGCATCAGGTTTCGGCAGCATTTTGGCTCCTCGTCATCATCTTTCTGACCGCGTTGGGTACAACCGTGTTGTTCGGACGAATCCGCAAGGCTGCTGCCTGGTTCATGGTGCCCTATCTGGCGTGGCTCTGTTTCGCAGGGTTCCTCAACATGCAAATTGATCGGCTGAACCCCGGGGCGGAAACCCTTGTCGTTCCGGCGGCGAGATCCCAGATATAGAATAATATATTTTCCGGCCCGACGGGTCAGTGACGGAGTTAGTAAAAATGCAAAGCCAGAACCGCTTTTTTGACGATCTTTCCAAAGTATTAAATGGTCTTGCGGGTACGGTGGCCGGGGTCGGTCGCGAAGCCGAAGCGGGTGCACGGGAACGCGCCAAGGAATGGTTCGGGGGCATGGATTTTGTATCGCGCGAAGAATTTGAAGCGGTGAAGGAGATTGCAGCGAACGCGAGGGCGGAAGCCGATGCGTTGAAGAAACGCGTTGATGCTCTGGAAAAAAATGCCACCGCTCCGGCCCGAAAGCCGGCGGCCAAATCCACCAGCACCCGCAAAACCGCAGCGCGAAAGCCAGCGGCGCGAAAGCCAGCAGCGCCCAAAACGGCCACGGGAAGAAAATCTTCTTCCAAAACAGGTGACTGATAGCCGGTCCTGATCCACGATCGTTTGCGATTCATTATCCACAGCGTTCCCACAATCAATGTGAAAGCGGACGCTTCGTTGCCTTGCCCTGATCCGGCGAGTGGGCCACTACGCATTGAACAGTAATGGATCTGGAACTGCGATGCTTGACGACCAATGGGAACAGCTTGATCAGGAGGAAGCACCGCCCGTGGATATGCTGGCGGCCTTTTTCGAGGCACGCGGCTGGTCGGTTGATCGGACCGGCGATGACGAACTGTCGGTTGAGATAAAGGGCAACTGGACCAGCTATCAGATGCGCGCTATCTGGCGGGATGAAGATCATGTCCTGCAGATTCTTCTGCTGCCGGAAATTCGCGTTCCGGAGGACAAGAAATCCGTTATTTACGAAACGCTCGGTTTAATAAACGAACAGCTTTGGCTCGGCCATTTCGATCTTTGGTCCAATAATAATATTCTGTTGTTTCGGCACGCGACCCTGTTGGGTGGCAGCGGCATGCTCGGTCTTGATCAGGCCCAGACGATTGTCGATCTGGCGATTGAAGAATGGGAACGTTTTTATCCGGTGTTCCAGTTTGTTTTGTGGAGCGACAAGAGCCCGCATGATGCAATAGAGCATGCGATGGTTGATACGATCGGTGAAGCCTGACGCACTGATCCGGTCGGATAGGATTGATCGGGTACAGCAATATCGAGGCATTCTCTAAAGCCGCTATTCTGCTTATTATATTATGACATGCCCTGTGATCCCGACCCGGATCGGGACAGAGATCAGGCGTTGTCACAGCGCAGGTCAAATACCATCTTGCGATCATTCTCGGGAACCAGGCCTTCCAGCACGTGCCAGAAACCGGTCACTGATTCCTGTCCGGCTGAAACATAGGCGGACGAGAGTTTCTCGCGCAGCTGGCGAAACAGTTCCGCTTCCAGTCCCGCCCCTTTTTCTGTCAGACGCAACAGTTTCTGGCGCCGGTCGACTGTACCGGGCGCCGTCAGAATAAAGTCCCGGTCCTGGAGTTCCTTCAGCACCCGTCCCAGCGACTGTTTGGTGATTGCCAGCAATTTGAGCAGTTCACCCACGGTCAGACCGGGGCGTCGCGCAATGAAATATAATGCCCGGTGATGCGCCCGGCCCAGTCCGTGCTGGGCAAGCTCCTGATCGATCGCGTTGGTCAGCCGGGTGTAACCGAAATAGAGAAGTTCTATGCCACGGCGGACTTCGTCCTCTCGCAGAAAAAGCGGAGAGGCTCCGGGGGAATTGGCAGGGCGAGATACGTCAGTCATGTTGACGTATCTTGACAGGCTGCTTACAGGATTGCAAGACAATAGAATTATGCTTCCAAATCTTCCAATGGCTGGCATGATTTACAGTGAAAGTGGCAGTATATGGCAGATACAAAAAGTCTCGAATTTCTTCTGGAGCCTAGCGCTACGCCAGTGCATGCCAGTGAGCGGACCAAACTCTTGGAGAACCCTGGCTTCGGTACATTGTTTACCGACCATATGGCGATGATTCGCTACACAGAAGCCGAGGGCTGGCACGATGCCAGGATCACCAAACGTGAACCGATATTGATGGACCCTGCATCCTCTGTTCTCCATTATGCTCAGGAAATATTCGAGGGCATGAAGGCCTATCGTCTTGCCGATGGCGGCATGGCTCTGTTCCGTCCGGAGGAAAATGCGAAGCGTTTTCAGGCTTCGGCCCGGCGAATGGCGATGCCGGAATTACCGCAACAGCTTTTCCTCGAATCCGTCGAGGCGCTGGTCGATATCGATCGCGATTGGTTTCCTTCCGTCGAGGGAGGGTCGCTTTATCTGCGTCCCTTCATGTTCGCGAGCGAAGTGTTTCTTGGCGTCCGTCCGGCCAAGGAATATCTCTATCTCGTGATAGCCTCCCCTGCTGGCGGCTATTTCAAGAGCGGTGCTTCGGCGATCAGTATCTGGGTGTCTGAAGATTATAGTCGTGCGGCACCTGGCGGGACCGGGGCGGCCAAATGTGGCGGCAATTATGCGGGTAGCCTGATCGCGCAGGCCGAAGCGATCGAGAAACAATGTGACCAAGTCGTGTTCCTTGATGCGGCCGAGCATAAGTGGGTCGAAGAACTCGGTGGCATGAATCTGTTTTTCGTGATGGATGATGGTGCGCTGATCACGCCGCCGCTCAATGGAACGATTCTGCCCGGCATCACCCGAGATTCAATTATGGCGCTCGCCCGTGAAGAGGGCTTGACCGTGAAGGAAGAACCTTATGCCATTGACCAATGGGAGACCGATGCGGCCAGCGGAAAGCTGGTCGAAGCGTTCGCCTGCGGTACGGCGGCCGTCGTCACGGCTGTTGGCACGGTCCGGTCCAGCAATGGGGAATTCACCATCGGCAGTGGTGGTCCCGGGCAGTTGACAGAAAAATTGCGACGCCGGTTGGTTGATATCCAGCGCGGGATCGCGCCCGATGAGCATGGTTGGGTAAAACGACTGTTTGAAGCTTAGTTGTAACTGCCTCTTGCCCCGTGCGGGCAAACTGGATAATAGGCCCGTTCAATAGCGCGGCTCACCAGTAACAGGCCGGCAAATATTGGGGTGTCGCCAAGTGGTAAGGCAGCGGCTTTTGATGCCGCCATGCGCAGGTTCGAATCCTGCCACCCCAACCATTCCTCCTTTATAAACTACCAGCGGGCTTGTCTCTGGCTGCCCGTCTGCAAGGAGAACGTCTGGCGAATTTAGTCAGCGCTCCTAAGAAGTTGCCTTAGGTAGATGTAAATGGTTGTAAATCTGTGTCCGTATTTCTGGTAAAACTTCTACATTTGATAGTAAAACGCAAATCATGAAGTTGTCTAAAGAAACAGTGTTCGCGGCATCGGCGCCCGAAGACCGCTGGGAGAATAGAAATGCGTATAGCGATAGCCGATGATGATCCCGAGATTATCGAATTCCTGGGCCAGATTGTGGAAGGACTGGGGCACGTATACTCGGGCTACGCGGACGGCACATCCTTAACCAACGCCTTATTGCGTGACACGTTTGACTTGGTCATCCTAGATTGGAACATGCCAGGCAAGACCGGTATGCAGATTTTGGAATGGGCGGACGGCGCGATCGAGGATCGACCGCCGGTGATCATGATGACCAGCCGGACGTCCAAGCAGGATGTCAGTGATGCACTGAATGCCGGCGCCGATGACTATATTACGAAGCCTGAAGACAAGAATGTTATTGCTGCCCGTATCACCGCCTTGTTGCGTAGGAATAATGGTGCATCAGCGATGGAACCGACGGCCGAATATGGTGATTATCTGCTCGATCGTATTGAACAGACGGTCAGGCATGGCGAGAAGGAAGTTGCCCTGACCGCAAAAGAGTTCGAACTTGCTGATCTGATGTTCCGCAATCGCGACCGGACCCTGTCTCGGCGATATATTATGGAAACGGTCTGGCGTACCAATGCCCATCTTGCAACCCGGACTCTCGACATGCATGTTTCGCGAATCCGATCCAAGCTTGCGTTGAAGCCAGAAAACGGGTTTCGGATTTTTACAGTTTTCGGCTATGGCTATCGATTGGAGACGCTTGGTAACGGAGGGTAATAGTGTTTGAAGGCTGCCGAGAACTGATTCCCTTATCGGGTTTGCGGCTTTTGGTCAGCTTTTTGATACTGGGTCTCGCCCTTGCACCGAACGAAGCTGCGGCTCAGAAAAGTAACGCGTCAGAACAAATAACCTATGTCTTCAAAAATGGGGACACGTTGTTTAATCTGGCGAATAAATATTTACGAAAACAGGCCGACTATTTTGCGGTTCAGCGGATCAATCGCATCGCCAATCCGCGACGAATTCCGGTCGGAAAATCTATACGGATACCCGTCTATTTGCTCAAATATCGTCCGAGCACAGCAAGTTTGAGTGCGTTTCGTGGAGACGTCTCGATCGCGACCGGAGATCGCAATCTAACGCCGGTCCAGGGACTGAACGTTGTTGAAGGCAGTCATCTCAAAACGGCAGCGCGCAGTTTTTTGACTCTGCAACTGGAAGACGGCTCTCGGATATCCCTGCCATCGAACAGTCATGTCAGGATCACCCGCCTGCGCCACATCCTGCTGACGGATAGTGTGGACTATGAGATTGCTGTCGACAAGGGCCGCATCCGGTCGAAAGTCGCACCGTTGCAAAAGAAAGCCGACCGCTATCGGGTCCGGACCCCCGTCGCAGTTTCCGCTGTTCGCGGGACAGACTATCGTACCAGAGTTGATGAAACGTCGGGCACGACCTTTTCCGAAACGGTAGAGGGCGAAGTGGTCGTGGCAGCGGGCGGAAGTCTGGGTAGCGACAGGGTTGTATCAATACCTGCGGGCACTGGCGCAGCGGCTTCCGTCACCGGTGCACTTGTCAAAAATGAGTTGCTGTCTCCACCGGAACTTCTGGATCCGGCGATGATACAGTCGGAGACGGAGTTGCGGTTTGCCGTCGCACCACGCGCAATCGCTGTGGGGCATCGCATCGTGATTGCGTCAGATGCCGGCTTTGTCGATGTTGTGGCAGAGGTACAGGAACCAGGAGCGGTGATTAACATGCCCTCTATCCCCAACGGGCGCTATTTCGTTCAGGTGACCGCGCTGGGTGCTGACGGATTTGAAGGCATGCCAGCGACATATAGCTTCAAGCGCCAGCTCAGCACCTTGGGCGGCAGCGCAGACGCCGGTGATTTTGGGTATCGGTTCAAGTGGTTCGGGGAAGGTGAGGGACAAAGATTCTATCGGCTTCAGATTTTGAAGGATAGCAAAACGGCGATCCCGATCATCGACGAAGCAGGACTCTCGACGGACACTGTGACCTTGTCAGATCTTCCCGACGGGGAATATTACTGGCGTGTGGGCGTGACTCAGTTCTCCAGCGATCCGGAAGATCGGGAAGCGATCGAAAAATGGACCGATTTTGAAAAACTGACCGTGGCCAATTAACTGCCTAGGCTCGAACATTGATCGATTTTTCGCGGAGGCATGATCACCGATGAGACTGCGCCAGCGACTGGGCTTGGAATGGCTGGCCGTGGCGTTGCTCGCATCCTGCGTGGTTGCGGCGCTGACCTATTGGGACAGTCTCTCACGCTTTGATAATCTGGTCTACGATCAGCTGTCCGGGATTAACCGGCCTGCACCACCCCCCGAAATCCTCATTGTCAAAATTGATGAAGACAGTCTCGCTGCGTTCGGCAAATGGCCGTGGCCGCGACAACGGCATGCGGAATTGTTCGATCAATTGGCGAAGGACAAACCGGACGCAATTGGTTTCGATATTTTACTCAGCGAACCCGGCGACCCCGTTGACGACGCGAATCTCGCACGGGCGATGGCAGCGAATAGAAAATTATTCCTGCCGGTACATTTCGTTTTTCCTGGCAGCAATGGTGCCGAATTTGATGTTAAACAACCGATCACAGCCTTGGCGGATGCGGCCACCGGACTTGGTCATGTGAATCTCGTCCTGGATGGGGACGGGGTGGTTCGCCGTGCGGCTCTGTGTTTTGGCGACAAGGCGTCCGGAATGGAGTGGCCACATCTGATCGAGCAAATTTACCGGTCCGTGAAAGGACAGCCTTCTGCCGCCTATGACCGGCTCGAAGACTGCGAGGAAAGGCTGCTGATGCCATTTTCTCAGCGCGGTAGATTTGCCTCTATCTCTTATACGGCACTTGCCAATGGGGAGGTGCCCGGTGCCTTCGTGAAGGACAAGATTGTTCTGGTCGGTGCGACCGCCAACGGTCTTGGCGATCAATATCCGGTTCCGCTTGGTGACGGCGGAACTCTCGCCGGAGTGGAAATTATGGCAAATCTGTTCGGTGCGCTAACCCGTGATGAATTCATCACCCCGATCTCTTTTGTATCGCAAATGGCGCTATCATTGTTGCCGGTCTGGATATTGCTTGTCGGTTTCTGGCGATGGCGTCCCCGGACTACCCTCATGGTTTCGTTTGCGCTGATATTGGCGACATTATCGGTCAGCATAGTCTTGATGCAATTTGGGCGCTGGTTTGCGCCCGGGACTGCCCTGGTCGGCGTGATCCTCGTCTACCCCATTTGGGGTTGGCGGCGATTGCAGGCGACAAGTGACTTCTTGGACAGCGAATTACAGAGTTTTCACCGATCTAAAATCGATATTCCGATCATGCGTTCGGAAATGGGGCCGGTCGATGTCATTACAGGTCAGGCTGAACAATTGACCCATGCGATTTCCCATGTTCGTGATTTGCGGCGATTCATCAATGATGCTCTCAGCAACCTCCCTGATCCGATGTTCATCACCGATCTTGATGGCAAAGTGAAATTCGTGAACCGTTTGGCGCAGGCCGGGATAGAAGACGGGGCTCAGGATCTTGCGCTGGACGATATGCTCAACCGTTTCGTATCGCCCGAGGATTTGCAGGAGGTCGAAAAATATCTAGACCTGAAAAACAGCAGGTCGAAACAGAATTATGTCGATTTCACGTCTCTCGATGGCCAGATTTTTGCCATGCGCCGGGCGCCGGTTCTCTCCGATGATGGGGTGCTAAGAGGACATATTCATTATCTAGCGGATATCACCGAAGTTGCCCATGCCGCACAGCAACGCGAAGAAGTCCTGCAGCTGCTTTCCCACGATATGCGTGCACCTCAGGCAGCGATTCTCGCTCTTCTGGACGGCATAGAAGGCGATGAAACTTCTGGACGGATAGAAGGACATGCGCGTCGCACGTTGGCGCTGGCAGACAATTTTGTCGGTCTCGCAAGGATCGATTCCAGCGAATTTGCAGGAGAGGATATATTGCTCGCGGAACTGGTCGCAGAGGCCAATGACAGCCTATGGCCCCTTGGTAAAGCGCGAGATATTCTGTGCGAAATTGATGATCAGTCGGATGGGGCCTTTGTCAGCGGCGAACCCTCAAGCCTCTATCGATCGTTCGTCAACCTGATCGACAACGCAATTAAATATAGTCCGGATGGCGGTTCGGTGATTATTGTCATACGGGTTACGGAACTGGACCGACAACCATTTGTGTCGGTTGCGATTACCGATCAGGGCGAAGGGATTTCACAAGAAATACTGGGCCAGTTGTTCGAGCGTTTCGCCAGCGATGACAGTTCGGCCAATTCATCAATAAAAGGTGCAGGGCTGGGGCTCAATTTCGTTGCCAAGGTGATGGCGCGGCATGGTGGATATATCCGCGGGGAGAATCGTCGCGATGGAGGCGCTTGTTTTACCGTGCTTTTGCCTTTGGCTCCTTGATCAGGCCCTACCTGATGATTTATTCAATTCCCTGACGCGTGCGGATCGAACTGAGTGGGCTATGGGTCGGATTGCGATTCAGACCGGAGAGGGCCGCGGCGACCAGAAAAGGCAGAGACTGCGCTATCGTGCCGTTGCAGTGATATTCTGCTGCATTGCCCTCATATAATTTCGTTCCGCGGTTCTCATCGAACAGGATGATGGTCAAGCGATGTTCCTGATCTTTGCATGACTGGATGCGTTTCTGGCGTTTTGCGGGAGAAATAGATTGTTTTGCGCCTTTGTCACCAGCGTCGATCGCAATATCGGCCGGTCGTTCGGAGATTGCGACATGGACTATTATCGATGCATGGGGAGAGGGCTGATAGCCTCTTTCACCCAGAGACTTGGCGACCAGATCGCGAGCAAGTGCCAGATCGCTATTCTCCACCGCATTTTTCGGTGACAAGGTAAACTGGTTGTGGTCCGGAGCCGTGACCACCTGATGTGTTTGGACACGGGTTTCAATCGGTCCAGCACAACCGGAAACCGTCATTGCGCCCGCCAATATCCACGAGAGTGATCGCATCATCACATCCTCCAGCCGAATTTCCGCTTGCTTATGTGATAATCCGCCGGGTTGCCAAAGTCACGAAAATTGACGTCAGACGAACGAGACTAACGGGTCAGCGCGTAATAAATCACATAGAACCAGGAAAAAAAGCCATGAATGATCGCCCATAGGATCGACTTGTGTGTCGTAAAGCTGATCGCGATGGCAAGCGCGCTTCCGAAGCCGACGCCTTTGCTGACGATCTCCTTGCGGACATAGGTCACCCTTCTTCGCATCGGCGATTCTCCTGCCGGATAATCTTCTGGACGCATACGTTCCGTACGAGCCTTTTCCACCATGATCAGGCTGCTATCCGCGTGCGGTCAGACAGTTCCTGATTGAGCATTTCTGCCAGCAGGAAGGCGAGTTCCAGTGACTGCGCGGCGTTGAGACGCGGGTCGCAATGGGTGTGATAGCGATCGCCAAGTGATGCATCGGTAATGGCTACACTGCCGCCGGTACATTCGGTAACATTCTGCCCGGTCATTTCGCAGTGAATGCCGCCGGCGAACGTTCCTTCTGCTCGGTGGACCGCGAAAAATCCGCGAACTTCGGTGAGGATGCGATCGAACGGCCGGGTCTTGTAACCGCTGTCCGCTTTGATGACATTGCCGTGCATCGGATCGCAGGACCAGATAACGGGATGGCCTTCCCGTTTCACCGCCCGAACCAGCGGCGCCAGACCGCTTTCGACCTTGTCGTGCCCAAAACGCGAAATCAGCGTGATCCGGCCAGGCTCGCGCGCGGGATTGAGTGTGTCGAGCATTTTTAAAAGCGCGTCCGGTGCTAGCGACGGGCCGCATTTCAGCCCGATCGGATTGCCTATTCCACGCAGAAATTCGACATGGGCTGAATCCTCAAACCGGGTACGGTCGCCAATCCAGAGGAAGTGCGCGCTGGTATCGTACCAGTCACCGGTCAGACTGTCCTGCCGCGTCAGGGCTTGCTCATAGGGGAGCAGCAGCGCTTCATGACTGGTGTAGAATGAAGTGGCTTTCAATTGCGGCACGGTGTCCGGATTGATGCCACAAGCCTCCATAAAGGCCAGTGCCTCACCGATCCGGTCAGCCATTTCTTCAAATTTTTTCGCCCATGGACTACGTGCCATGAAATCATGGGTCCAGCCATGCACCTGTTTGAGGTTGGCATAGCCGCCGGTCGAGAAGGCTCGTAACAGATTGAGTGTTGCGGCAGCCTGATTATAGGCGCGCACCATCCGCTCGGGATCAGGATTGCGGCGGCTGCTTTCAAATTCTATCCCGTTGATAATATCCCCGCGATAGCTCGGCAGTTCGACGCCGTTCTGGACCTCGACATCAGACGAGCGCGGTTTTGCGAACTGACCCGCCATACGACCGACTTTGACGATTGGCAGCTTTGACGCATAGGTCAGCACCACTGCCATCTGAAGGATGACGCGAAATGTGTCGCGGATATTGTTCGGATGGAATTCTGCGAAGCTCTCCGCACAATCGCCGCCCTGCAGTAGGAATGCCTTGCCTGCGGCTACTTCTGCCAAATCCTGTTTCAGGCTGCGAGCCTCACCGGCAAAGACCAGCGGCGGATAGCTACCAAGCAGTTCTTCCGTTTCCGCAAGTTTGGCGGCGTCAGGATATTCGGGCATGTGCAACCCTTTAAAACCCCTCCAGCTATCTGCCGTCCAATTTTTCGCCATCAGAGCGCTCCGTTCCTTTTCCAATAAAATCGAGAGCCTTTAGGCGGGAGTCAAGAGTGAAGGCAAGGGAAACTCATCGTTGGTTGCCAGCGAAACTATTGGGCAACCGCCGCCTTCATTCAATCGCTAGGTTTCTTTTTCCAACTGCCACTGTTACGAAATTCCGGTTTGATCTGGCCCATATCGGGTAATTTCTGTCCGACAAAGGCTTGGTCACCACCTTTGGCTTTGGCTTCGCCGCTGTAATCCGGTGCCTGATAGGGCCGCGGTTTATTTGCATCTGGGGCTGGAACGGGTTGATCGTGCCGAAGAGCATTATCGGCTGCCAGAGCCCTCATTTTATCGGACAGGGCAGCTTCGGCTTCTGCTTTGCGCCGGCCTGCCTCATAAGCTTTTTCAAGTTCTATAGGATCAAGGGAAGAGCCAGCGCTATAGTTGCTTGCTATATTGGCACGACGTGTTTTCGGTACTGGCAGAGGCTCACCGCCGCGGTATTTCTGGCTGAAAGCGCCAGCGGTTCCGGCATTGCCTTTCCAGCTATAGAATCGATGTGCACCGATGGTGCCGACGAAGCGCAGGCTTGGTGCCCAATAGGGATAGACATAGGTCGCATGATAATGGGTGGCGGTGCCGACCATGGTATAGCTTTTTCCAGCCAGTGCTTCGGTGGCGACCTTTTTGGCACGGTCCCAGTGGAACCGTGTTGGTTTACGGCGCAAGGAACCGTCACAAGTATAGGTAAACTGGCAACCCGTCTTGCGTTCGCTCCCCTGATAGATGACACCGCAGACGGTGTTTGGATAGCTGGGATGGCGGACACGGTTCAGGATGACCTGCGCAACACCACGTTGACCGGCATCCGGTTCCATCCCGGCTTCGTAATAGATCGCTTGGGCCAGACAATATAAGGCCCGGCTATCGTCGATTGCGGAACCGTGAAAGGCGACCGGCCGGATGAGATGGGCCGATGTGGCCTGATCCGGATTATCCTGGGTCAGATCCGACAATCCTTCAAATGATCCATCTCCGGTCCCCGCGAGCGGATCAATGCCGATCCCGCCATAATTTTGAGGGGTCGCATAATTGGGGTCCATAAAATAGAAGGCCGATCCGGCGAAATTATCTTCTGGTCTTTCGACCGGTTGCAAACCGGACGCGCTGGGATTGAATTGTTGTGCATCGACGCTCGATCGCGGCATAATCGTCGGTATCAGGATCAGGCTGATCAAGAAAAATGCCGTCAATAATCGTTCGCGAATCGTCAAATTCACGAAGAATCGATGCTGCGCTGCTGCAGGTATATTCTGTTCCGGATCGCTGGTTTTCGTTTTGCCTTGCGCCTCACCAATCATGGTTAATGGTTCTGGGGCCCAGTCTCCCTGCCCGTAATCGGGAATATGGCCGCTCAGATGCGGAACATAAGGCGGAGGAACGCGCACGGATTCTGTAAAATACCTGATTAGGCCCAACCGGGCGGATCACACGCAATATAACCAATTTTTGCCAGCTTCGCGCGGATCAAAAAGGCGCTGTTCCATCGCGGGACGCGGTTCACGGACAAATTAATTGGTTAATGCGGCCGGTGATTCCCGTATGGTCACCGGATATTGCGCAACCAGTTGACGAGAGTCACCCATATCGTCTGACCGAAACTGGCAATGGCGAAAGAGGCATTTTGTCTTATAGTCTTTTGCCAACGGGCCAGTTCATCTGTAGTGGAACAGGATCTTTGGAGGGTGTTGGATGATCTATAAAAAAGGACTGAGCGCACTGATGATCACTGCATTGGCGGGTTGCTCTGTCGCGCAGGAGGACGAAAACCAGTCATCGCAAGAACGCGGTGTTTTTGAACGCAGAAATACCGCGCCCGATCCCGCGGACAATGGTCTGGCTCCCCGCAAAGCGGAACAGGCCTATGCGCGAATAGCGCTGAACTGCATCAACAAACAATATCCCAACAAGATCAGCCATGTTTTGAACAGCGCGGCAGATGTGGCGGAACCTGCCAAACTGACGCCCGTCTTTTATGGCTGCTTCGACTGGCACAGTTCCGTTCACGGACATTGGCTGCTGACACGCCTGTGGGGCCAAGATCTGGTTCCCGAGATGGATGAAGAGATTGCCGCAGCGCTTGCGGCCAATTTTACAGCAGAAAAAATTGCTGGCGAACTGGAATATTTCAAAGGTGCTGACCGTACGGCATTTGAGCGGCCCTACGGCATTGCTTGGTTTCTGCAGTTGACCACCGAGTTGCGCGAGATAGCCGATGGGAAGGACAGCAAGGCCGAGCAGGCAAAGACGTGGCTTACCAGGCTGGAACCGCTCGAAGCGGTAATTGTCGGCAATATCAAGGATTGGCTGCCAAAGCTGGCTTATCCTATCCGATTGGGCACCCACAACCAGTCCGCCTTTGCCTTTGGATTATTTCTCGACTGGGCCGCGCGTAGCGGTGATAGCGAAATGGCTAGTCTTGTGCGCAACAAGGCTTTGAGCTTCCATCGCAATGACCAAAACTGTCCCATGGCGTACGAACCCTCGGGGGAAGATTTCCTCTCATCCTGCCTGATGGTCGCCGACCTCATGCGGCGGGTAATGGATGAACGCGAATATGCCAACTGGCTTTCGGACTTTCTGCCGGAGATCCCGACAGATGGTAGCGGCGACTGGCTGGCGGTTGGCATTGTCAATGATCCGACCGACGGTAAATTGGTGCATCTGGACGGCCTTAATTTATCACGTGCCTGGGCGCTGGAGGGTATGGCTTCAGCGCTTCCAGCGAATGACAAGCGCCGCGCATCGCTACTCGCATCAGCGAACCTTCACGGTAATTCCGGAGAGGAATCTGTCCGCACGCCACATTATTCCGGCAGTCACTGGTTGGCCAGTTTCGCAACCTATTGGCGGACCCGGAGGGGAATCAGTGCAAGCAGGGGTAGCCCCGTTTCGTGAATCCCGATCCTGCCCTTGGATCGGCATTTGCCGAGGGCCGGATGCCGTTGCTGCTTGATCGCCTGTTCCCAGTTAATAAAGGCTTGGCACTCAGGTCGATACTGGGCATTTGGGGCGCCTACTTCCTGTTTGTATCCAGTCGGGCATTTTACATAACGCAAAACAATGCGGAGGCACTGTTCGTCCAACGGATATTGATGACCAGTATCTGCATCATTATTACGTGGCTGCTTTATCGCCTACTTGTCACAGTGCGCCGCAGAGGTATGGCGGCGGCGATCTTCATGCTATTTGTACCGACCATGATTCTGGCCAATTGCATAGCAATTCTGGACCAAATTATCTTTGACCATGATGCGGCGCTGTTCGACTTTTCCTATCTGCTTGAACCGGTCGAATTCGCTTTGTTCGACTGGACCTATATCCTCGATGAGGCGTTTACCCGTTATTTCATTCTAGCCGGATGGGGTGCTCTATACCTGGCCTTGGCCCATAGTCATGATTTGCAGCGGATGATGGTGCACAGCCGACATCTGGAGAAGGCAAACCGGGAAAGTGAATTGCGGGCGCTTCGCTATCAACTGAATCCACATTTCGTCTTCAATGCGCTCAATTCGGTTAGTAGCCTGATAATTGACCGGAAAAACAAGCAGGCTGAAAAGCTGGTAGATGATCTGGCAGATTATATGCGGGCGGTTCTTACCGATGGTGGCGAAGACATGGTGGCGGTAGAACAAGAAGTCGCGCAGCAGGTTCGCTATCTCGAGATAGAACGTATGCGCTTCCCCGAACGACTGCATTATGATGTTAATATCGATTCGGCGGCCAATGGTTGGATGATACCGGCGTTGATTATTCAACCGTTGATCGAAAATGCAGTGAAATATGGCGTTTCTGGAACGGAGCACCCGGTCAATATTCTCATCTCGGCCCAAAAAGAAGGCGATCGCCTATGTATCAGTGTCGCCAATGATGGCAGGGTGAAAAGATTCGCTGATCAGATCGATGGCCGGGCGGCGGGGACGGGAACGGGGCTTGCCAATATACAAGAACGGCTGAAAGCACTATATGGTCCAAACGCCTCTCTGCTTCTGGCAAATAACAATAACGGAATGGCCACTGCCACCATAGTCCTGCCCGACCCGTCCCTGATTTTTCAGGATATTTGAAAATGCCTAAAAGCCCGCCATCGGTTTTGATTGTTGATGATGAACCGCTCGCTCGTTCTCGCCTGAAGGCGCTATGCGAACGCACCGGGCTCTTCGGGATGATGGAACTGGCCAAGGGTGGCCGTGACGCTCTGGAGAAAATTCGGCAGCTACAACCTGATATTTTGTTGCTCGATGTCGACATGCCAGATTTGTCGGGTCTCAAAGTGGCGGAGTCTTGTGCGGACCTCACGTCGACACCGGAGATAATTTTTACGACTGCGCACGTAAAATATGCGGTTCAGGCATTTCGTTTGGAAGCCACCGACTATCTCCTCAAGCCGGTCAAGGAGGCACTGCTGCGGGAGGCAGTCGAACGCGCCATCGCCAATCTTGCGCGCCGCCGCGTCGATTGTGAGCAGGATATCTGCCAGCGCATCTGGGTGCAGGATGGGACCGGATCACTGCAATTGATCGTTTCCCATATTGAATGGATTGAAGCGGAACGGGACTATATGCGGTTATATTTACCGGGCCGTAGCTATCTGTTGCACCAATCCATGTCCTCTCTGGAAAGCCAATTGCCCGACAGCCTGTTTGTGCGCGTTCACCGGTCCGCCATCGTCCGGCGTGATTGTATCTCGGAAATTCGACGCAAAGGGCGCAGACTCTTTTTAATCTTGCAGGACGGCAGCCAGTTGGCGATAGGCCCTCGCTATGCGGACAGAATCATCGGTACCGCTCAAGCAGGACGTTTGGGAGGATCCGAAACCGTAACCGAATAACGTGGTACCGGGGCTGGCTGCATCATACCGTCAACATCGACAAAGGTCTGTCGTGCGACATTATGCGGATGTTCTTTCGCTTCCGTAAGCGAGAGGACAGGTGCAAAGCAGATGTCACTCCCTTCCATCAACTCGCACCATTGGTCGCGGGTCTTGGTTTTGAACAGCGCGGTCAATTTTTCCTTCAGCACTGGCCACAATTTTGGATTCATCTGGGCGTCGAAACTTGGGTCTTCGGTAAGGCCGGCGACTTCCCGAAGCTGGGCATAAAATTGCGGTTCAATAGATCCGATGGAGATAAATTTTCCGTCGGAAGTCTCATAGCTGTCGTAAAAATGCGCGCCGGTGTCCAACATGTTGACCCCTCGTTCATCTTTCCAATGACCAATATTATGAAAGTCGTAAATCATTGCCATCAATGCAGCAGACCCGTCGGTCATTGCACAGTCGACGACCTGGCCCGTGCCACCGGTTTTGGCATTGAGAAGAGCTGAAACCATACCGAATGCCAGCACCATTCCACCGCCGCCAAAATCACCAACCATGTTAATCGGCGGTGTCGGTTTCTCACCCGCCCGTCCGAAAGCATGCAAGGCGCCGGAAATGGAAATATAATTGATATCATGGCCAGCTGCGGCGGCGAGCGGTCCATATTGTCCCCAACCGGTCATCCGGCCATAGACAAGGCCGGGATTGTCCGCGAGCAAGACATCCGGGCCCAGGCCAAGGCGTTCCATGACGCCGGGACGGAAGCCTTCGATCAATCCGTCTGCGTTTTTGACCAGGTTGCGGGCCGTCTCAATCCCTTCTTCGGATTTCAGGTCGATCTCGACCAATTTACGAGAGCGGGAAAGCGCGAGCCGGGGGTCAGGTGGGCTGCCCGGGCGGTGGAGGACCGTGACCATGGCGCCCTGATCGGCCAGCATCATGCCGCAAAAAGGTCCCGGACCGATTCCGGAAAATTCTATAATATTGATTCCGCTTAATGGCCCTGCCATGCTCTATTCCCGTTTAATCAACTGATTAACGGATCCTATGCAGGTGAGAGATCCTAATCAAGCTTAATGTTGATGTTTGACCTGCGGTTCAGCGCGGTCGTTGGCCGTGCCGCAAAGGAACATTGCTTTTTGCCTTTTGACGCAAATATTTCGGCAATTCCACTTTGCTCTGTCCAACGGGCTTTCTTGCCAACTTTGGATCGATGGGATGGTCGAAAGCAATACCAAATCTGCCTTGGGCGACCCATGCGACATGGCCGGTAATACGCCCAATATTGCGCAGCTCAATTTGTACATCGTCGCCCCGCTTGGTCTGTACCGGGGCTTCAGCCATTAGTCCCCCTGCCGACAGATTGCGAATCCGTACCTCGCCGCAGTCGTCACCATCGATGAAGCGCAGTTCTGCTTTCAGAAACAGACTGTCCCGGTCGAGCTGGCGCTTCGGCTGGTCAATGGCCTGACTGTTCATTTTCAGACTATCGTCAAATGTTTCTTTCATGAGCTTCCCGCAGTCAACAAATGTAAAATAGTGTTTCGTGATGCAAAGAATAAGGCGGAATTGGTGCAAATTTGGTTAATGTTCGGGATTATTTTTGAGGCACACCAGATGTGCTATCGTGCACGATCATCAAACATTTCTCATCAGAGAAACCAAGGGCTTGAGTTATAAAACAGCAATAGCCGCTCCAGTCACTGGTCGCGTGATATCTTCTCGTTTCGTTCATGCGCTTCCTGCGCTTCGACGGTCATCGTGGCTATTGGCCTCGCTTTTAGCCGGTCGAGTGAAATCTGCTCGCCGGTAACCTGACAATAACCATATTCGCCATCTTCAATCCGCCGCAATGCAGCATCGATCTTGGATGTCAATTTGCGCTGGCGATCGCGTGTTCGCAGCTCGAGTCCCCAGTCAGTTTCGCTGGATGCCCGGTCATTCAGGTCGGCCTCCTGAATCGGACCGTCCTGCAAATGTGCAAGTGTCTCTTTGGATTCGTCGATGATTTCCTGTTTCCATTTCTTCAGGGCTTGCTTGAAGAAAGCGAGCTGTCGCTCGTTCATGAACTCTTCATCTTCGCTTGGTTCATATCCGTCTGGGAGGACTAGATCTGCGCCATTCGCATTATTTTTTGCCGATGCTTTTTTCGCCGAAGATGCCAACATACTCTCCAAACATCTGCCCTATCCGAATCCGGGAGGCTGGAACCAATTTACACGGCGGGCCTATACCGAGCGCACTTAGCGGAAACAAGGCGCAAAATATTTGATATTTTAATTATCCCAAATATCTGAAAATTTTGGCCGGAAAAATATGGTGCGGTCGATGTTCTCTAGATAGTCAAGGAATCACGTCTGCCTCTGCAGGCCTTTAAAATGTCGGGATTTCTTCTGGTTGAGCAATAATAACAACAGCAATGGTTCCAATACGGGACATTAACCGTCGTTGGATACGAGTTGCTAGGCAAATTTTGCATTTGGGCTTAGCAAACAAGGTTAATGGAATTGCGGTTTACGATTTCTTCTGTCTTTTTTGTTTTATGTCGGGAACGCGAACCGGAAAATCGGCGGTTGGTTGCTGATTCAATGATCGTTCCCACAGCGGAAGAAAGATAATATTATGTCGGTACGGATGGCTTTAGCAAAATTATGCGCTTGCACATGTGGCGGGGCACTAATTGGCGGCGGCGCGGTTCACGTGTCAGAAGCGCCTCCAGCACCTTATGTGAAAAAAATGTCTAAGAAGCAGCCGATTCGCGCTCGTGTGATTAGGAAAGGTGAGCCTGCTCGCAAGATCAAAAGGACGAGGCGAACGGTGACCAAGACAGTTACAGCTTGCCAACCAACGGTCGTTACAGTTGCGCAGACCCCGGCTGCGCAACCGATTCCGGTTCCCCTGCCTTCTTATAGCCCGCCTGCGCCCCCTATGCAGGGCGGCGGCAGTTCCGTCCCTGTCGTGATTGGCGGCAGCGGTGGATATGGCGGCGGCTTTTTTGGCGGCTTTTTTGGCGGTGGTGGCTCCGGCGGTGGCAGCGTGGTAATTTCTTCAACCAGCAGCGGTGGTTCAACCAGCACCTCCTCAGGCGGTAGCTCAACAAGCGGTGGTTCAACCAGCACGTCTACCGGAGGGGTGACCAGCACGGGTGGTTCAACCAGCACCTCGACGGGTGGCAGCAGTTCCTCATCCTCTAGTTCATCCAGCAGCAGTTCCTCCAGTAGTTCATCCAGTTCCAGCAGTGGCGGCACATCGTCGGGGGGACATGGTTCTTCAGGTGGTCACGGCTCGTCGGGTGGACATGGCTCCTCCGGAGGCTCCGGATCTTCAGGCAGCTCGGGGTCGTCCAGCAGTTCGTCCAGTAGTTCCAGTTCATCGTCCTCCAGCTCAGGTGGTAGTTCTACCAGCAGTTCGTCAGGAGCGACGGGCGGGTCTTCGAGTTTCGGAGGCAACAGCACGTCGTCTGGTTCCTCGGGTAGCTCGTCCAGTTCCAGTTCGTCGAGCAGCAGTTCAAGTTCTTCTTCTTCTTCGGGTGGCAGTACCGGCGGATCTAACGGCGGCACAGAGGTGCCGGCGCCACCGGTAGTTTTGCTTTTCGGTGCAGCAGCAGCGGCGCTGATTGCTCGTCGGCGCAAAGCAAAGAAAACGGTCGGCGCTTAGGACGATTGGACTAAAAAATCTGGAAAAGCGGCTGAAGCAATTTGGCCGCTTTTTTCTTTGCAGTCTTGCAAGTGAAACAGTCGCTGGGCATAGGCATTTGCCATGCACGATATAAAATATATTCGCGATAATCCGGAGGATTTTGACGCTGCGTTGGCCAAGCGTGGCGTCGAAGCTGTTGCCCAGCATATCCTGGCACTGGATGAACAGAGCCGCGCTCTGAAAACCCAGATGCAGGAGGGACAGGCCCGCCGTAATGAGGTGTCCAAGGCAATAGGAAAGGCCAAGGGGCAGGGCGACGAGGATGCTGCACGGGTATTGATGGCGGAAGTCGCAGAATTGAAAAGCAAATTGCCCGAACTGGAAGACCATGAACGGGCAGTGTCAGACCGATTGCAGACTGTTCTCGCCGCCTTGCCCAATCTGCCTGCAGATGGCGTTCCGCTTGGCGATGATGAAGATGATAATGTGGAGGTCGCACGTTGGGGTGAACCACGTAAATTTGATTTTGATCCGAAAGAGCATAGCGAGATCGGTCCCGCTCTCGGTCTGGAATTTGAGACGGCCGCCGCCATGTCCGGTGCACGTTTTGCCTTCCTGCGTGGCAAAATGGCCCGATTGCAGCGAGCGATCGGCCAATATATGCTTGATCAGCAGACGATGATAAATGGTTTTCAAGAATGCGCACCACCGCTGTTGGTGCGCGATGAGGCTGTATTCGGTACTGGGCAGTTGCCGAAATTTTCAGAAGATCTGTTCCAGACTACCGATGGCCGCTGGCTGATCCCCACTGCTGAAGTCAGTTTAACCAATAGCGTAAACGGGCAGATACTGGATGAGGCTCAACTGCCGATCCGGTTGACTGCGCTGACGCCGTGTTTCCGTAGCGAAGCGGGTTCGGCTGGCAAGGACACCAAAGGTCTCATACGCCAGCATCAGTTTGAGAAGGTTGAAATGGTTGTCATTTCGCACCCTGATTTGAGCGATGCTGAACATGACCGGATGACCGAGGCCGCGGAATCGATCCTGAAGGCGCTCGAACTTCCCTATCGAAAAATGCTGCTGTGCACGGGTGATATGGGGGCTACATCGCGTAAAACATATGATCTTGAAGTCTGGCTTCCTGGTCAGGACACTTATCGCGAAATTTCCAGCATTTCGACTTGCGGTGAATTTCAGGCACGGCGGATGAATGCCCGTTTTCGGCCAGAAGGTGAGACCAAAGGTACGCAATTTGTACACACCCTCAATGGTTCGGGACTTGCTGTGGGCCGGACATTGGTTGCGATTCTTGAAAATTATCAGCAGGCGGATGGTTCCGTCACCATTCCAAAGGTTCTGCTGTCCTATATGGGTGGGATCGACAAACTGGAGCCAGCGTGATGCGGATTTTGTTAACCAATGATGATGGTTTTGATGCACCTGGCATGAAAATCTTGCTGGAAATTGCGCAGCATTTTTCCAACGATATCTGGATTGTTGCCCCTTCAGACGAGAACTCGGGGGCTGGCCATTCGCTCACCATTACAAGGCCGCTGCGTATTCGCAAACGCGGTGATCAGCAATATTCTGTTGACGGTACACCAACCGACAGCGTGATGATGGCGGTCGCCAAAATCATGAAAGACGGACCCCCTGATCTCATATTGTCGGGCGTTAATCGCGGTGCGAATCTTGGTGAAGACGTCACTTATTCGGGTACAGTATCAGCTGCGATGGAAGGCGCACTGGCGGGCATCCCTTCGATCGCGCTTAGTCAGGCTATTGCACAAGGTGATATGGGCCCCAATGTGCCGTTTGAGGCTGCCGTGCAATGGGGAGAACGGGTGCTGCGTCCTCTGATCAAGGAACGAATGGATTATCGAACACTAGTGAATATCAATTTCCCTGCAGTTCGTGCAAATGAAGTCAAGGGCGTGAGAGTCGTTTCGCAGGGCATTCGCGACTATGGTCGCTTGCAGATCGTTAGTAACTACGATCCACGCGGTTTTGAATATCATTGGTTCGGTCTTGGGCCAATGGTCGAAACACCGGCGCACAGCACTGATCTGGAAGCGGTTGCAGATGGCTATGTCTCAATCACTCCGCTTCATCTCGATCTAACCCATTATGATTCGATGGATGGTCTGGCGAAACTTTACCGCTGAGCGGGTGGCCCGGCCCGATCAATTTATTCTCTATGGATCGCGGGGCTGGCAAGCTGCGGTTTTGCTGCTATTAGCGTTCCACCAAGGGAAAGAGTGGGTGAATGGGGTCATATATGCGTCACGTTGCGATCCTGACATTTATCATTGGTTGTACTGCGTGCATCCCGCAAGGTCGTAGTGATTATGCTGGGTCATCGGCTCAACCTCGGTTGCCGACAGATATGGCTGCTCTCGGCACGGCGCCGGAACAGGCGCCACCTTCAACCTGGCAAACGAATCCTGTGACAGCGAATGCCCAACGGGTGGAATCTGGCACATATATTGTGCAACCCGGCGATACTTTGCGCGGAATTGCCAACAAAACGGGCGCTGGATCTCAGGTCATTGCGTCGGCCAATGGATTGGTCGAGCCCTATGTCATTCATCCTGGCCAGCGATTGAAGATTACTGGCGGGCGCTATCATGCGGTCAGTTCGGGTGAGACTGGTATCGCGATCGCCCATGCCTATGGTGCATCATGGCGCGAAGTGGTGGCTCTGAACGCACTGGAGGAACCCTATATTTTGCGCGTGGGTCAGAAGCTGCTGCTACCTGCATCGGTAAGCAGCGATCCCGCCAATCTGAGCATTGAACAACGTGCGGCCGCATTTAATCTAGATATTGACGATATAGTCACCGGAAGTCAGCCGGCTCTCGCCGACGGTGCGATTGCAAAAGAACCATCGGATTGGCGAAAGACTATTACACCAAATGCAACGATAGCCACTCCGACCAGTTTTTCCGGGAGGTTTCAATGGCCGGTAGATGGCACCGTTATTTCCAGCTTTGGCAGTAAAGGCGGTGGAAAGGTTAATGATGGCCTCAACATCGGTGTCCCTAAAGGGACGCCTATTCGGGCTTCTGCTGATGGGGTCGTTGCTTATAGTGGTGACGAAATCGGCGTGTTCGGTGGATTGATTTTGATCAGCCATGGCTCCGGTTGGGTTACGGCCTATGGCCATGCCGACAAACTCAATGTGACGCGCGGCCAGAAGGTTAAAGCCGGTGATACAATCGGGCTTGCCGGCGAAAGCGGTTATGTGCAGGAACCGCAACTGCATTTCGAGATTCGCAAGGATCGTAAGCCGGTCGATCCCAACAGCTATTTGCCGAAACGCGGCTGACTGACCATGGCAAGCGGCGATCGACGCAAAATTTCTGACTATTTTACCCTGAGGCGACGTTCGAGCTTACCGATATGGGCGGATATTAGTTGGCGGGTTGCCTTCGTCCTTGGCCTGATCGGAATGGCTGTCTCGGTGCATTATTTCGACCGGAATGGCCTGCAGGACAGTTATGATGGTGATGTCAGTTTTCTCGACGTCATTTATTTTACGATGATTTCGATCACTACCACCGGCTATGGCGATATCGCCCCGGTTACTGAACGGGCGCGGATGTTCGACGCTCTGGTTGTGACTCCTATTCGCATCTTCGTCGTGCTAATCTTTGTCGGCACGGCCTATAATTTTGTTTTCAAACGAACTTGGGACAACTGGCGCATGAAACTGATTCAAAGCAACTTGCACGACCATATCGTGATCGCTGGCTTTGGCACGAGTGGTAGCGAAGCCGTGCAGGAGCTACTCGCCCGTGGTACCAAACCGGAAGAGATTGTCGTAATCGACACATCGGACGACGCCCTGTCGTTGGCCGAGAAGCTGGGCTGCGCGGTGATCAATGGTGATGCTACGCGCGACAATGCGCTGATGAACGTAAAAATTTCCCGTGCTCGCTCGTTGATTGTGTCGGCGGGGCGCGATGATACCAGCATCCTGATTGTCCTTACCGCACGGCATCTTGCCTATCATCTGCCGATCAGCGTGTCGATCAAGGCGGCGGACAATGAACTGCTCGCACGGCAGGCCGGTGCGACAACGGTTATCAATCCGGTCAGTTTCGCCGGATTGCTGCTTGCCGGCAGCTGCGAGGGTGCCAAGATTTCGGACTATCTCAGCGATCTCGCTTCCGCTACCGGCCGGGTTAAACTGGTCCAGCGAGCGGTTACCGAAAATGAAGTCGGCATGGCGATGAACGAGGTGGTCGGTTCTGGTCTGGGTGTGCGCATCTACCGGGGCGATACGGTAATCGGCTTTTGGGAGACCGAAGCCAAGAAGCTTGAGGCTGGCGATATCATCGTCGAGATCATTCCTGGCACTGACACCGATCATCCGGCAGTGCAGCAAGCCTGATTCAATCTATTCCGGCGCCTGTACCATAGTTTATGTTGCACCTGCGAGATAAACAACTATTCTGGTGGTGCAACGATGGAGCTTGCTGATGGCCGAACCAATATTGATGCCTACCGGGCTTCGTCCGCCGCACAGGCTGGCGCAGCTTGGCGAACTGTCCCTGCCACTCGACCTTCTGCGCTTTGGCCTGCAATGGCCGCGCCTTGTCACAGCCCCGCGTGGTGACGGTCGGCCAGTCTATCTGATCCCCGGCTATGGCGGCAGCGAATTGTCGATGCGCCCCCTGGAAGGTTTTCTCAGGTGGATCAACTATGACGTCGCAGACTGGTCGCTCGGCCGCAACAAGGGCTCGGTGGACCGTGATGTCGCGCGCTTTATCACAGTCGCAGAAGAGCGGTTCGCCGATAATGGCGAGCAGGCGTTTACCCTGATCGGCTGGTCGCTGGGCGGGATTATTGCCCGCGAGACTGCCCGCCTGTCGCCGCATCTGGTGCGCGAGGTGATCACCATGGGCACCCCGATCATCGGCGGCCCCAAATATACGACGCCGGGACAGCGCTATGCCAGGTCTGCCAACATCCGGCTCGACCAGTTCGAGCGCGAGGTTCATCAGCGCAACAGCATCGGCTTCGACCAGCCGCTGACCGTCCTCTATTCGAACCGCGACGGCATCGTCGGACCCGATATCGCGAAAGACATCTACAATCCGCAGGCCCGCAACATCCGCGTCGATGGCGGACATATGGGCCTGGGCTTTAACCCGCGGGTCTGGCGAATCATCGCCGACACCCTCGCCGGGCGGACCTGATCCTCGCTCCGGTTCAATCCGCCGCCTTGGCCTTCGGCTTGCGCCAGAGATAGCGGTAGACGCCGAACAGGTTGATCCCCAGCAACACGATATTCTGGATCGCCAGCGGGTTGTTGCCGTCCAGCACCGAGGCGGCGACCCAGACGATCGACGAGCCGCAGAACAATACGAAGCCCCAGCCGGTAATCTTCGCCCCGGCGTTGAGGGAGACCATGGCGGCGGCGATCATGCCGCTGATGCTTGCGGTCCATCGCAATATGTCGACCAGTTCCATTTATTTGCTCCGGCTGTTGCATCGGCTGTCACTATGGGAAGCCTACGCACGGACCGGGCATATCGTTCAATCCTTGCCCGACTTTTCCTGCCGGAGGGAACCAGTCGCTCTTTCGCTCGTTATATCAGCAAGCCGGGCGTTGCCACTCCCTCCCAATTTACGGCAACCCCGGCGTCCCTAACCGGTCCGGCTTCCCTACTATTTCTCTAACTACCTCTATTCATTGACCAAACCAGGCATGTACAATACCCATGGCGGTGTAGAAGAGCAGCCAGTAGCCGGCATCAATGAAGAACAGCGTCTTGCTCTTTTGCGAGAAGAGATAGTTGGTCCCGATCGCCGGCACGATGAAGCCGAGCGCTACACCGAAGGCGGTCAGCACCTTCACGCCGAAGTCAAGATCCGTCGCATAGGTCGCGAACGTGTGGGCCAAAGTCCACGACGCGATCAGGCTGAACGCGAATGCCCCGCCGTAGATCGCGCCCATATTGCCCGCTTTGATCTGCTCTTCGGTCAGCCCGACCGCGCCCATCCATTTCTTGCCCATCACCGGCCCGTACCAGATGCCGCCGACCAGAAAGCCAGCCAAGGCCGCGACCACCACTGCGATCCAGTTTACATCGAATAGGTTCATTTCATCCTCCCCAAGACTGTTCCCCGGCGCAGGCCGGGGTCCATCTCCTATAGCCAAATCCTGATGTTTCGGCAATTGGTGCGCGATCAGGCGTCGCAGGGCTTCCTCCTTCCGCCATGGTGAGAGGTTTGCGTTTCCGAGATGGGCCGGGGCACGGTTGCGCGCAGGGTGCTGTTCAACATTGATCGTGACTCGCCCGCAAAACGCGCCTAAAGCGCCCTCGCTATGGCTACCCAAATCCCTTCTCCGCCCAAAGTGGGCATGGTTTCGCTCGGCTGTCCCAAGGCACTGGTCGACAGCGAACGCATTCTGACGCAGCTCAGAAGCGACGGCTATGACATGTCGGCGGACTATGCCGGCGCCGATGTCGTGCTGGTCAACACCTGCGGGTTTCTCGACAGCGCCAAGGAGGAGAGCCTCGAGGCGATTGGCGAGGCGATGGCCGAGAATGGCCGGGTGATCGTCACCGGCTGCATGGGCAATGAGGCCGATGTGATCATGAAGCGCTTTCCCGATGTGCTCGCCGTTACCGGCGCGCATCAGTACGAGGACGTGGTCACCGCGGTCCATGCGGCGGCTCCGGCAGCCCGTGGCGCGTTCGTCGATCTGGTCCCCGAAGCGGGTCTCAAGCTGACCCCGCGCCACTACAGCTATCTCAAGATTTCCGAAGGCTGCAACCATCGCTGTTCCTTCTGCATCATCCCCAGCCTGCGCGGCGACCTTGTGTCCCGCCGCCCCGACGCGATCCTGCGCGAAGCGGAGAAGCTGGTCGAGGCCGGTACCAGGGAACTGCTCGTCATCAGCCAGGACACCTCGGCCTACGGCGTCGATATCCGCCACCAGTCCCGCC
>NZ_JBLWWU010000009.1:0-145120 GCF_048267785.1 Parasphingorhabdus sp.
TCCCGATTGGGCCTTGCGCGACGGCCATTTCTGGCTAATTCAGTTCGGGAAGCGAATCTGCACTTCCCGGAGCCCCAAATGTGACCGATGTCCGGTCAATGACATCTGTCTCTGGCTCAAAGTGCAGCAGAAACAGGATCAGGCCCATGAGTAACGAAACCAAGATGTACGGTATTTCCAATTGCGACACGATCAAGAAGGCGCGCAACTGGATGGAAAAAAACGGCATAAACTATGTTTTTCACGACTATAAGAAGTCCGGGATCAGCAAGGAAAAGCTGGAAATGTGGGTGATGCAGGTCGGCTGGGAAGCGCTGGTCAACAAGCGCGGCACCACCTTTCGCAAGCTGCCCGACATGGTGAAGGAAAATATCGGCGACGATACGGCGGTGATGGTGATGGCGGAAAATCCCAGCATGATCAAACGTCCGGTGCTGGAGCATGGCGACGAACTGGTCGTCGGATTCAAGGCATCGGATTATGAAGCCGCAGGACTGACGGCACGCAACAGCTGATGCCGACGATCATGTCCCATGCAGCGGTGCCGCTCGCCGGCGCGCTGATATTGGGGCGAAGCAGGCTATCCTTGCCGGTGATCGCAACCGGATTGATATTCGCCATGTTGCCCGATGCGGATGTTATCGGCTTTGGCTTCGGTGTCGAATATGCGGACAACTGGGGCCGCCGCGGCGCGACCCACAGCCTGTTCTTTGCCGCCGTTGCGGGCCTGTTCGCCACAGTCTTGCTGTCGCCCGAGCGATATGGCCTTGTGGCGGCTTTCCTTTTTGTTTCGATGGCTTCGCACGGCTTGCTTGATATGTTGACCGATGGCGGGCTGGGTGTTGCCGTGTTTTGGCCATTCGAAGCTACCCGCCATTTTGCCCTGTTTACCCCGATTGCCGTATCGCCGATCGGGATTTCTGATTTTATCAATAGCCGTGGCATCAAACTGTTATATTCCGAAGCTATCTGGATTTGGATACCGCTGACGCTGGTTGCTGCCGCAGGTTTTGGTATCAGGAAAAGGACAAGCAAATGGTTCAGGCAAAATGGAACGGCGCGGTGATCGCCGAGAGCGATGATACCGTTGTGGTAGAGGGCAATCATTATTTTCCGCGCGACTCCGTCTGGTCGAAATATTTGCTGCACAGCGACACGACCAGCCACTGCCCGTGGAAGGGTGACGCCTCCTATCATAGCCTGATTGTTGATGGTGAAATGAACGAGGATGCGGCCTGGCATTATCCCGAGCCGAAGGAAGCTGCCGCTGGAATCAAGGACAGGATCGCCTTTCTGAAAGACGTGGCGGTCGGCTAATGATGCGTGGCCGGATCGCCTCGACCTTGCTATTCGCGCTGGCCCTGGCCGGGTGTGGCGTGGAAGCGGAACAGGCAGGAGAAGAGAGAGTGACGACATCCACGCTAACCGGCGAAGCGCCCGTCATCATCGCCCATCGCGGCGCCAGTGGCGAGCGGCCGGAACATACGCTGGCCGCCTATCAGCTGGCGATCGAACAGGGTGCGGATTTTATTGAGCCGGATCTGGTGTTGACCAAAGACGGGGTTCTGGTTGCCCGGCATGAAAATGAAATCAGCGAAACGACCGATGTCGCCGAGAAGCCCGCGTTTGCCGGGCGCAAGACGACCAAGATGATCGACGGAGAGCCATATGAAGGCTGGTTCACCGAAGATTTCACCCTTGCCGAGTTGAAGACCCTGCGCGCCAAGGAACGCCTGTCGCAGCTGCGGGCGGCGAACACGGATTATGACGGCCAGTTTGAAATACCAACCTTCGAGGAAATCCTGAAACTCCTGCAACAGCAGGAACAGCAGAGCGGAAAACGGATAGGCGTCTATCCCGAAACCAAACATCCCGGATATTTTGCATCAATCGGGCTGGCACATGAAGGACCGATGCTGTCTTTGCTGACACAATATGGTTTCGATGGCGCGGACGACCCGATATTCATCCAGTCATTCGAGGTTGGCAATCTGAAGACTCTCGCCGGGAAAACCAAGATCCGGCTGGTTCAGCTGGTTGCCGCCGAAGGCGGACCGCCCGACCGGCAAGGCCAGAGCTATATGTCCATGCTCACCGCGGATGGTTTGAAAGAAATCGCCACTTATGCCGACGGAATCGGACCGGCGAAAGATCTGGTGATTGGCCGCAATGCCATTGGCCAGCTGGGAAGACCGACCGGGCTGGTGGATGCGGCGCACAAGGCTGGTCTGCTGGTCCATCCCTGGACCTTCCGGCGCGAGAACCATTTTCTCCCAACTGATTTCAAGAGCGGTATTGATCCGCGCGATGCGGGGGATCTGATGGGCGAAATACGCGCCTATGTTGCCGCGGGGGTAGATGGTCTGTTCAGCGATAATCCGGCCCAGGCGGTGCCCGCTGCAAAGCAATAATCGCGAAGCTGGCCTTATCTTGTATCGTCGCTTATCAAGGCCGGTCTATCAACGTCACTGCTGAGGATTGCCATGTCAACGACCTTCAAACTCGATACTTCCACCAGCCGCGCCAATCCGCGACCGCAGCCGATGCGGCGCCTGTCGGTGCCGAAAATCCAGAGCCGGAAGGTTGACGGGGTGACGGCAGAACCGGTGGTCATGCTGACCGCTTACACCGCGCGGACCGCACAATTGCTCGATGCGCATTGTGACATGTTGTTGGTCGGTGATTCGCTGGCACAGGTGATCTACGGGCTCGATTCGACCATCCCCGTGACGGTCGACATGATGTGCAATCATGGCGCGGCGGTCGTTCGCGGCAGCTATCACAGCGTCGTCGTCGTCGACATGCCATTCGGCTCCTACGAATCCTCGCCGGAAAAAGCCTATGAAAGCGCTGCTCGTATATTGAAAGAAACCGGTGCTGCTGCGGTCAAGCTCGAAGGCGGGGAAGTGATGGCCGAAACCGTCGCCTTCCTCGTCCAGCGGGGCATTCCGGTGGTCGGCCATGTCGGCCTGACACCACAGGCAATCAATGTGCTCGGCGGCTATGCCGCGCGCGGACGGAGTGACGCGGAAGCGAAGAAAATCGTCGGCGATGCGGTTGCGCTGGATCAGGCTGGTGCCTTTGCAATCGTGCTTGAAGGCGTGCTGGAACCAATCGCGATCGAAGCGACAAGGGCGGTCAATGCGATCACCATTGGTATCGGCGCGTCGGCGCAATGCGATGGTCAGGTTTTGGTTACTGAGGACATGCTCGGCATGTTCGACCGTACTGCCCGCTTCGTCAAACGCTATCACAATATCGCCGAACAAATCGACCAGGCGGCCGAGCAATATGCCGGAGAAGTCCGGGAGCGCAGCTTTCCGGGGCCAGACCAGCTTTATCAACCGAAGAAATAGCGGCATTCTTGACTTGTCGCCGATCCGCCGTTCAGCCTGTGGAAATGGTCAATAGACTTTTACATTTGCTATTGGCGACGCTAAAGGACAGCCGATTGCCAATCGCGGTCGTCTGACTGGCGAACCCGGCACATGAAACAGATTTGAGGAAGCCACATTGGCCAAAGACAAAGATCCAGCACCAGAAGAGCAGCCAGACCGCCAGGAACAAGTGTTTCTGCGCGAAGTCGATGAAGCGGTGCGCGAAGACCAGCTGAAGAATTTCGCTGCGCGGTACGGATTGTGGATTGTCGCGGCCATTGTCATCGGTCTCGGATCGCTGGCCGGCTGGATATTCTGGCAAAACAGCCAGAATGAAGAATCAGGCCTCCGCAGTGAAGAATATGTCGCGGCCATTGACAGTGTCCGCCAGAATAATCTCGACGGTGCCGCCGCGGCGCTTGAGCCCCTGACAGAAGCCAAGCAGGACGGTTACCGGGCCGCCGCCCTGTTGATGCAGGCCAATATCGCGCTGGAAAAGGATGATCCCAAAAAGGCGATCGAAGGCTATGGCAAGGTGGTTGCAGACGAGAATCTGCCAAAACCGTTTCGCGATCTGGCGTTGATCCGCAAGACCGCTGCGGAATTTGATACGCTCAAGCCTCAGCAAGTGATCGACCGGCTGAAGCCGCTGGCGGTGCCAGGCAACCCCTGGTTCGGCAGTGCAGGCGAAATGGTCGCACTGGCCTATCTGAACATGAATAAATCCGATCTCGCGGGACCATTGTTCGCTCAGTTGGCGAAAGACGAAAGCGTTCCGCCCACAATCCGGTCGCGTGCTTTGCAAATGGCGGGCGTCGAAGGCATTGACGCAGTGGAAGCGGATGACGATGGTGAAAAAGCGACACCGACGAATGCGGGCGCGGCTAAGGGAGAAGCTAAGGAATGATTTCCGGTAAGAAACTGATCGCCGGCCTGATGGCCCTGTCTTTGCTGTCAGGTTGCGGCATATTGGGTGGTGGCGATGGCGAGGACAAGAAGAACACCCCCACTCTGGGCAAACGAACCCCGATATTGAGTGGTGAAAGCGGCGCGGAAGTGGATCCGGCGCTGGCCTCTATTGCGGTGATCCTGCCTGAGCCGGTCGCCAATAGCGAATGGGCGCAATCAGGCGGCAACGCGAGCAAATCAATTGGTCATGTTGCTCTGGGGGGCAGTCTTGCGCGTGTCTGGACTGCCAAAATCAGCGGCACGACAAAGCGGGAACGGCTGGCGGCGGCACCAGTGGTGTCGGGTGGACGGCTTTTTGTCATCGATACCGAAGCCATGGTCCATGCCTTTGACGCTGCATCAGGCGCAAAAATCTGGACCACCCAGATCGAAGTCAAGGGAGACGGAGCATCGTCCCGGTTTGGCGGCGGCGCCAGTGTGTTTGATAATGTTGTCTATGCGACCAACGGTGTCGGCGATGTCGTCGCGCTCAACGCGGCAGATGGCAGCCAGATCTGGAAAGTTCGTCCAGCGGGTCCCTTGCGCGGGGCGCCGACAATTTCCAATGGCAATGTCTATGTGATGACGCAGGACAACCAGATTTATGCGCTGAATATGGTCGATGGTTCTGTACAGTGGAATGAAGCCGGTACGGTTGGTCTGGCAGGTATTTTCGGTGTAGCCGCGCCGGCAGCCGGACAGGGTACGGTCGTGGCCGGTTATTCTTCGGGCGAACTGACCGCCTATCGCTATGAAAATGGCCGCAACCTGTGGAATGATGCGTTGGCACGTACCAGTATCACAACGTCGGTGGCGACCTTGTCCGATATCGATGCCGATCCGGTAATTGATCGCGGTCGCGTTTTTGCGCTGGGTCAGGGCGGCCGTATGGCGGCTTACGAACTGGTCACCGGGCAGCGGATCTGGGAACTGAATATTGCCGGGATTGCGACTCCGGCGGTGGCGGGTGAATGGGTGTTCGTGTTGACCGATGACGCGAAACTGCTGTGTATTGCCCGGCCCAATGGCAAGGTCCGCTGGATGAGCCAGCTGGCGGCGTTCAAGAACGAGAAGAAAAAGAAAAACCCGATCAACTGGACCGGTCCGGTATTGGCCGGCAATCGTCTGATTGTCGCCAGCACGCAAGGCGACGTTGTCGCAATTTCACCCGGAGAAGGATCGAGCCAGACGCTGTTCGAACTGGATGACGGGATTTCACTACCGCCTATTGTGGCCGGTGGTATGCTGTATATTCTCGACGACGGCGGCCGGATTTCGGCGTTCCGCTGAGGATATAAACCAAAAGGACGGGACCGGCTTTATGCTGCCCAATATTGCAATCATCGGTCGGCCAAATGTCGGCAAATCAACCCTGTTCAACCGTCTGGTTGGCAAGAAGCTGGCGCTCGTCGATGACCGGCCAGGTGTGACCCGTGACCGCCGGGAGGGAGCGGCCAATCTGCTGGGTCTCGAGTTTAACGTTGTCGACACGGCGGGCTATGAAGATGAGGATGCAAGGAGCCTGCCCGGACGGATGCGCAAGCAGACCGAAATGGCGGTTTCTGGCGCAGAACTGGCTATATTCGTGATTGATGGTCGCGCTGGTCTGACGCCGCTCGACGAAGAAATCGCGCGCTGGCTGAGAAGTTCGAAAACCCCGGTGGTGTTGCTGGTCAACAAGGCTGAGGGAAAAACGGCGGAATCCGGAATATTGGAAAGCTATTCGCTTGGCTTTGGCGACCCGATCCCGTTTAGCGCCGAACATGGCGACGGCATGGCTGACCTGTTCCAGGCGATCCAGCCCTATGTTGAAAATTTCAAAGCCGCCGCAGCCGAAGAACCCACCGATGAATCGGCTCCGCTGAAACTGGCTATTGTCGGCCGTCCCAATGCCGGCAAGTCGACCTTGATCAACAAGATGCTCGGCGAAGACCGGATGATAACCGGTCCGGAAGCCGGAATCACGCGCGACAGTATCACCGTCGACTGGGTGTGGCACGATGATGCCCTGACCGAAGAGGAGAAGCTGGACGGCATAGAGCCGGACCGGCGGGTTCGGCTGATCGATACAGCCGGCATGCGCAAAAAGGCCAAGGTCAATGACAAGCTGGAGAAGCTGGCCGTGGCCGATGCGCGCCATGCGGTCGACTTTGCCGAGGTGGTGGTGCTTTTGCTCGACGCGACCAAGGGACTGGAAGCGCAGGATTTGCGCATTGCCGATCATGCGATCCAGGAAGGTCGCTGCCTCGTCATCGGAATAAACAAATGGGATGTCGCGGAAGGGCCGAGCAAATTGTTCAACGGTATTCGTGCGGCGCTGGATGATGGACTGGCCCAGGTGCGGGATGTGCCGCTTATCGCGGTGTCGGCCTTCACCGGCAAGGGCATTGACCAGTTGATGAAAGCCGCATTCCGTGCACGCAGGGTCTGGTCGCAACGGGTTTCGACGGGCAAGCTCAATCGCTGGTTCGAAGATGCCATCACCGACAATCCGCCCCCGGCACCGGGCGGAAAACGGATAAAATTGCGCTATATAACCCAGGCCAAGACACGACCGCCGTCGTTCGTGATCTTTGGTACGCGGGTTGATGATCTGCCCGAAAGCTACCGGCGCTATCTGATCAACGGAATCCGTCGCGAACTGGGTTTCGGCGGGGTCCCGGTACGGCTGATCATCCGCGCTCCCAAAAACCCCTATCACGAAAAAGACTGATTGGCTCCGAAACGGGCGGGCGGGAGCCGATTATTCTCGAATATTTTATGTTCCGGTAACGAAGCTTTCACCGTTTCGGTTGTAAGCTTTTCGCGTGTCGTAGATCATCGCTATTTTTTTCGGAGAGTATTTGGTGTCACCATTGGACAATGAACTCATTGACCGGACTGTCTGCACCGAAACGCGCACTGCGCTTGGTGCCAATTATGTCCGGATTCTCGGCTATTTCCGTGAAGATGGCACCCAGTCCGTCGGCAAGATTGAATCAGCGATGCGCGCGCATGATGCGGTCGCAATGGTTGATGCCTCTCACAGCCTCAAGGGAGAAGCCCTGCAATTTGGTGCTTTGCGGCTGAGCGCTACTGCGGAGACAATCGAAATGACTGCGCGCGCCTGCGTCGAACATCATGATACGCCTGATGAAGTGATCGAACTGGTTGCCGCTTTACGCCCGATGTTTGAAGAAACGCTCGCCTTTCTTGAAAAAGGTGCCAGTCCTCTGGTCCAGGAGCGTCATCCTCAGGGAATGTCCCGCCTGTTAGGTTGAGGGACCCGCTACCCGGCTACTCGACCGGTTTCGACTGCAGCTGGATATAATTTTCGATTCCCATCCGTTCGATCATATCGAACTGCTGCTCGAGCGAATCAACATGATCTTCTTCGCTTTCGAGGATTTCAGCAAACAGATCGCGGCTGACATAGTCGCGCACGCTCTCGCAATGTTCGATAGCATTTTTGAGCATCGGCAGCGCTTCATATTCCAGCTCAAGGTCGGCTTTGAGAATCTCTTCGACCGTTTCACCGATCTTCAGGCGTCCGAGCAATTGAAAATTGGGCAACCCGTCGAGAAAGAAAATCCGCTCGGCCAGCTTGTCCGCATGTTTCATTTCGTCGATGGATTCATGCCGCTCGAATTCGGCCAGTTTTGACACGCCCCAATTGTCCAGCATGCGATAGTGCAGCCAATATTGGTTGATTGCGGTGAGTTCGTTTTTCAGAGCTTCGTTGAGAAACTCGACAACTTTCGTATCGCCCTTCATGGCAGAGTCCTTCCCGTCTGTCAGTGGATCAATTGGGGAAGTCTATACACTATTGCCGCGCGAAGCGAAAGGGCGGCGTTCGTAGAAAATCGAGTTATTTCAATGATTTGCTAACGAGAATGCTAAGCGGTCGCAATTTCGGATTTGATAATCGTCTGGGCAAAGGCAAGGCATTGTCCGCATTTTGGCTTACGGCCAAGCTGGGCATAGACCTTAGAGGGGCGGTCTGCCCCGCTGCGCACGGCGGCTCTCAGGTCTTTTTCCTTAATCGCATTGCAAACACAAACAACCATTTCGGTTCCTCTCTGCGACTCGTATATCGCTAATGAGAATAGATCGCAATATCAAAATTTGCCCTAATTGTCGCTTTTGCCGATCCGCATCGGTTGCGGCCGGCCCTTTGCCAGGCTGCGCCACAGCCATTCCAGCGGCCCATAGCGAAAACGCATCAGCCAGGGTTGCGACCAGAGCAGCATAAGCGCCCAGGCCGCTGGCACGAACAGATATAGTTCCGCACGCCCGATCGATCCATATAATCCCAGTCCCCAGCCATAGAAGATGAAGGTCATCAACAGGCTGGTGCCGATATAGTTGGAAAAAGCGGCCCGCCCGACAGCGGCGATCCGGTGCAGCAGGGGCGACGCCCGAAATTTCCCGATCAGACTCATCAGCAATGCTGCATAGCCAAGAGTCATCAGCAATTGGGATGGCGTATTCCAGGCGTAGCTGGCGTTGACCAGTAGCAGCAGGTCAAAATCCCTGTGGATCAGGCCGAATGTTATCCCGATCAGTATGATTGCGCCGATGGCAGTCAAGCGTACGCCCCATCGCCGATATTCTGCCGCGCTCCAACCGCCGGTCATGAAACCATTTTTGTAGAGCGCCATGCCGATCATCATCAGCGGCAGGGTCTCGACAAGATTATAGGCCACCGATGAAAGCGGATCGAAAAGATGATTGTGTATTTTTGCGAGCAGAATTGGAAGAAAGTCCGATCGGTGGAGCGCAATCTCAGCACGTATCGCTGCCGGTCCGGTGTCGAAATCAGCGATGGCTTCCCGCAGGTTTTCGACCGCTTCGCTCCCGGCTCCGGGAAGCCCCGCCTGATATTGGAGGTAGAGCAGACCGCCGAACATAAAAATATAGCCGATGAAGCCGATCGTGAAGATCAACAGGGCTCTCCGGAACAGGTCTTCTGCGGTGAGCCCGGCCAGAAAAAAAGCGATGCATCCAACGGCGGCGTAGAGAAACAAAATGTCGCCGGACCACAAAAGAAAATAATGGGCGAGGCCGAAGATTGCCAGCCATGCCATCCGGGAGAAATGAACCTTCGCGGGGTTTTCGCCATTGGTTTGTGCCCGCTCGATGAGGAGCATCATGCTGGCTCCGAACAGGATGGTGAACAGGCCGCGCATTTTTCCGTCGACGAAAATATAGGATAAAGCCCATATAATGATGTCGGGCGTATCTGTGCCGCCGTAGATTGCGGGGCTGATATAGGCCATTTCCGGCATGGAAAATCCGACGATGTTCATCAGCAATATGCCCATCACAGCAAAGCCGCGCAAGGCGTCGAGTTCGAGGTAGCGGGGGGAAGAGGGGATTGTGCTCATCTACGCGCCGTTCGTCCTGAGCCCGTCGAAGGACCGGGAGAAACAATAGCCGCTGCTACGTGCTTCGCCCGGCTCGGCACGAACGGGATCGGGCGATGGCCATTGCGCTATCACAGCCAGCTGGCGATCTGGTCGAGCGGCTTCTTGTTCGTCGCATGGACCGGGATCGTCGCGTCTGGGGCCGGTTTGCCGGCGACCAATATCATCATCGGCTTTTCATTCGCCGGGCGATCGCAGAGCTGGTTCAGAAATTTCATCGGATTGGGTGTGTGGGTCAGGGTCGCTAGGCCCGCGTCGTGGAGCGCGGTGATCAGGATGCCGGTGGCGATGCCGACGCTTTCGTTGACATAATAATTCTGCTTCATCTCGCCGGGATTGATCCCGCCCTTGCGCTGGCCGAATATGACGATCAGATAAGGCGCGGTTTCAAGAAACGGCTTGTCGGCATCGGTACCGAGCGGTGCCAGCGCCTCCAGCCATTCGTCGCTGCCCTTGCTGTCATAAAAGGCGCGCTCCTCTTCTTCTGCGGCGAGACGAAGAGCGTTCTTTTTGTCAGCGGATTCGATCACGGCGAAATGCCATGGCTGGTGATTGGCTCCATTGGGCGCGGTGCCAGCCGCGAGGAGCGCATTTTCGATAACCGCACGGGGAACGGGTTCATCGCTGAAATAGCGGCAGGTTCGCCTGGTCCGGATCGCTTCGTAAAAGGCCCGGGACCGGGCGACGCGTTCGGCATCGCTATAGTCCGGCAATTCGGTGTAGGGCAGGGTCTCATGGGGTTTCAAAATTCCGGCTCCTGCGTCAAAAATTCGGCAAAGTTCGTCAAAGTTCAGGCCAAGAAAGCCTTTTTTGAGACGAGGATTGGTACCGATGGTGGATAGCCGAGCAAGTCCGGGTAGGAAAGCCACTATCTTATATTGACATAGATGTTAGTAAGGGACATATACGTCTCATGAAAATCGATCACAAATTCTCGACGCCGACTGATTCGCAAATGCCATTTGTCCATCCGGAACGTCCCGCCGCTCGCTTTCGTCCCCTGAAAGCGCTCCATCATTTCCGCGAACTGATCAAGGACAAGGAAGATACCGAACAGGTCTTCCATATTTTTGAAGCGTTGCCGCGGCCCGGCTTCCGCAAGGATGCCAGAAAGTTTGTCGAAAGCGACAAGGGCAGGGCGCTGCTGCAAAACGAACCGGAACTGGCAGTGATTCTCGACGATCATGATCGTCTCCGGCAAATGCCCGCCGGCAGTCTGGCTCATGCCTATTGCGACTTCATGGAGAAAGAAGGGCTGAGCGCCGCCGGTCTGATTGCGGAATATGACCAGTTCAGTCCACGCAAATATGGCGACCTCATAGAATGGTATGGTTTTCGCCAGCGCGACACTCACGACCTGCTGCACGTGCTGACCGGCTATGGCCGCGATGCGCTGGGTGAAGCCTGTGTGCTGGCGTTCACCTATGGCCAGAATCCTGCGCTGGGCAATGTCTTCATTGCTTATGCTGCGGGTCTGAACATGAAAAAACAGGTCAAGGGCGACGTGCCGATTTTCAAGGCGATCCGCGAAGCGCAGAAAATGGGCAAGGCCTGTCCGAAGATTACGGATGAGTCGATCCTTGATCTGCTCGCCCAGCCGCTCGATGCATTGCGCGAACGGCTCCATATCCAGACCCCGCATTTTTATCATCAGGCCCACAGGCAATTTCGCGCGCTGAATGTCGATCCGTACGATATGCTGGCCCAGGCGGCTTAGACCTGTCCGTCATCCCGGCGGAGGCTGGGATCCAAGTCATGGCCTGTTAGATGCGCCAGATGGGTTTAGGCCCCAGCCTACGCTGGGGTGACAGATTTATCGAGATTGTCTGCTATCAGCGCAAGTCCTTGCGGATCACCAGCTTCAACCCTGACCATATGGCATCCACCGCGCAGACCTTGATATCGACAAAGCCCATCGGCAGCGCGACTTCGCGGATCGTGTCCTCGGTGACGTCGGTGTCCACTTTCGAAGCTTTTTTCGGCCAGCTCACCCAGACCTGACCAGCAGGATCGATCATGTCGCGCAGGGTGGCTAGATGCTCTTCCATCGCATTCCGTTCTGTCACGAAAATATGTGCGGCGTGCAGCCCGGGGGCAGGGACCTCATCCTCGGACAGGGTCAGTCCGGAATCCTCAATCTCGGTCCGGACACTCTCCGGCATGTCGAGAAACCAGACCCGCATCCCGTCCTTGAGGGTAAGTTTTTTGGCCAGCGCCGTATCCGAATATCCTGAAGCCATGATCGGCATCCTTTCGCGTTGTACCCCGGAACCGCGCGATGGTAGTGGGTGTTGCCGGGGGAAGATGATTATCTACATCAACGGTCCGATGCCAGCGTGGTTCCCTATGCTGTGGGTGTGCCTGTTTCGGTTGGTTAGGGAAAGCACGAACAATGAGTTGGTGGAAGGGCTAGTCCTCCATCCAGTCGCGGAAGAAACTTTCGTGGGCCTCGCGGAGATCGGCCACAGCAATCGGCTTTCCGTTGAGCACGAGCTTGTCGCCCTTCACCTGGCCGATTTTCTCGAACGGCACCTTTGCGCGATCCAGATCATCTTCGTTGCGATAGGTGATGACATAGCGGCCCTGCGCTTCGCTGAAGGCAAAGGCGCTGGTCATCGGATCGATTTCGGCGCCGAGATTGCCGGCCAATGCCATTTCGGCGAGCGTCACGGCGAGGCCGCCGTCGCTGATGTCGTGGACGGCGGTGACTTTGCCGGCGGCGATCAGTTCGCGGACGATCCGGCCGGCCCATTCTTCATCCTTGAGATCGACTTTCGGCGGCGGTCCATCGGTGCGGCCGTGGATTTCGCGCAGCCAGGTCGACTGGCCGAGTTCTTCATGATGAAACCCGATGGTGGCGATGAGATCGCCTTCCTGCTTGAAGCCGATGGTCATCATCTTGTCGAGATCGTCGATCAGCCCGACCGCACCGATCGCCGGGGTTGGCAGGATCGCGTGGCTGATGCCGTCGGCGCCGGTGGTTTCGTTGTAGAGGCTGACATTGCCCGATACGATCGGCATGTCGAGCGCCTTGCAGGCTTCGCCCATGCCTTCGATCGTACCGACAAATTGCGCCATGATATGGGGCTTTTCGGGATTTCCGAAATTCATGCAGTCGGTGGTGGCCAAGGGTTTGGCACCGACCGCGCAGAGGTTGCGGTAAGCTTCGGCGATCGCCTGCTTGCCGCCTTCATAGGGATCGGCCTTGCAGTAGCGCGGGGTGCAGTCTGTGGTGATCGCGAGGCCCTTGTTGGTGCCGTGCACACGAACCACAGCAGCATCGCCGCCCGAGCGTTGCGCGGTATCTGCGCCGACCTGTGAGTCATATTGTTCCCAGATCCAGCGGCGCGAGGCGAGGGCTGGACTGGCCAGCATCTTGAGCAAATCCGCGCCAATGTCCGTGTTCTCGGGAATGTCGCCGACTGGCTGCACATTCATATGCGCGGCATATTCCTCGCGGGTCAGGTGCGGACGGTCATAGAGCGGCGCGTCGTCGGCGAGCGGGCCGAGCGGAATATCGCAGACGGTCTCGCCCTTGTGGGTCAGCACCATCCGGCGGCTGTCGGTGACTTCGCCGATCACCGCGAAATCCAGTTCCCATTTGGTGAAAATCGCCTCGGCCATTGCTTCGCGGCCGGGTTTCAGGACCATCAACATGCGTTCCTGCGACTCGCTGAGCATCATTTCGTAAGCGGTCATGCCGGTTTCGCGGCACGGCACCTTGTCCATGTCGAGAATGATGCCGACTTCGCCATTGGTTGCCATTTCGACGCTGGAGCTGGTCAGTCCCGCCGCGCCCATATCCTGAATCGCGACAATCGCGTCGCTCGCCATCAGTTCGAGACAGGCTTCGATCAGCAGTTTTTCGGTGAACGGATCGCCGACCTGGACAGTGGGGCGTTTTTCATCGCTGTCATCGTCAAATTCGGCGCTCGCCATGGTCGCGCCGTGGATACCGTCGCGGCCGGTCTTGGAACCGACATAGACGATCGGATTACCGACGCCCGAGGCTGCCGAATAGAAAATCTTGTCCGCGTCCGCGACGCCGACGGTCATCGCGTTGACGATGATATTGCCATCATAGGCGGGATCGAAATTGGTCTCGCCGCCAACCGTCGGTACTCCGACGCAATTGCCGTAACCGCCAATGCCGGCAACCACGCCCTTGACGAGATGCTTCATCTTGGGATGGTCGGGCCGTCCGAAGCGCAAGGCGTTCAGGTTCGCCACTGGCCGCGCACCCATGGTGAAGACGTCACGGAGGATGCCTCCGACGCCGGTCGCCGCGCCCTGATAGGGTTCGATATAGGACGGATGGTTGTGGCTCTCCATCTTGAAGATCGCCGCCTGACCATCGCCAATATCGATCACGCCGGCATTTTCACCGGGACCGCAAATAACCTGCGGGCCGGTGGTCGGCAGTTTCTTCAGATGCAGGCGCGATGACTTGTAGGAACAATGTTCCGACCACATGACCGAGAAGATACCGAGTTCGGTGATATTCGGCTCGCGGCCGAGTGCGTTCAATATGCGCTGATATTCCTCTGCATTCAGCCCATGCTCGCGCACGGTTTCGGTGGAGATTTTGGGCTCGGTAATCTTCGTGTCTGTGGTCATGAAGACCCTTTAACGGGGCGGGACAATTTCGCCTAGAGGGAATTGATGTTTCGCTGCGCTGCTTTAAGGGTTGATGTTAGTGCCCCCGCGAAGGCGGGGGTCCATCTCCAGAGCTAGCGTCTGGACGAAATGGCGGGAGATGGGCTCCTGCCTCCGCAGGAGCACATTCATATGTCCAAGACCATCGAGCTGATTTTCGATTTCGTCAGCCCCAATGCCTATCTGATCTGGCAACCGCTCAAGGCGCTGGCGGAGAAACATGGCGCGACCATCGAAATCACCCCGGCCTTTCTTGGCGGCATGCACAAGCTGACCGGCAACGCGCCGCCGTTCATTCGCGATGCGGAGGTGAAGGGCAAGAATGACTATGCGATGCTGGAGATGAACCGCTTCATCAAGAAGCACGGCCTTTCTAAGTTCAAGATGAACCCGAAATTCCCATTTAACACGATCACGCTGCTGCGGATGCTGGTTGCGCTGGAACCGGCCAGGCGCGGGGAGTTTATTGAACGACTCCTGCCTCCGATCTGGGAAGACGGGCTGGATGTCACCGATGCCGATACGCTCGGCAAGATATTGCAGGACGGCGGGTTCGACGCGGCGGCGCTCTTCGCGCAAACGCAGGACCCGGCGATCAAACAGGTGTTGATCGACAATACCGAAAATGCGGTCGCGCGCGGTGCCTTTGGTATCCCGACCATGTATGTTGATGGCGAGATATATTTCGGCAAGGAACGGCTCGGCCAGATCGACGAGCAGCTCTCCGCTTGAAATCGCCGTGCAACGATATCTGCACCATCGATCGCCCAACCGGCCTGTGTATCGGCTGCGGGCGCAGCCTGTCGGAAATCGGTGAGTGGGGATCGGCGTCATCGGATCGGAAGCGTGAGATATTGGCCATGCTGCCCGCTAGAATGCAGGCACTTGGCAAAAAGCTGAAGGCTTGATGCCCGGGAGCGTCAGGCCTTCACGAATTTCAGCACCAGATAGGCGGTCAGGGCTGCGGTCACTCCCGTAGCAAAGGCCCCCCAGGCGATGTCATAAAGGCTAATTTTCGTCGACCAGACCTTGAGCACGGCTTGGCTGGTCAGGTCATAGGTCGCATAAGCGATTCCGCCGAATAGCGCGCCGTTGAGCAGGGCGGCGGTCCATTGGCCGCTGGCCAGCGCCGGCTTGATCCCGAACCAGACGATGCCGAACAGATAGATCGCATAGAATATCATCGCCGGTGCCTTGCGGAACTCGTCCGCCATGATCTCGCCGATCACCGGGCGGTACAAAGTCTGTGCCATATTGCTGAGCCAGAGATAATCGAGAATGCCGAAAACGAGAGCGGCGATGCAATAGGCGGCGATATATTGGGTCATGATCGATCCTGTTCTAGCGTTGCTTCAATTCACGTGTCCGTCCGGCCCACCATGCGGCCAAAGCGGCGACCGAAAAGGCGAACAGGCCGGTGAGCTTCATCGCCGTATCGGCGGCTTCGGGCTCTGGACCGAACCAGTTGATGGATTGGAAGAGCAGCAGCAATACGGCCAAAAGGCCAAGGGCATATTTGGACTGGCTCGAAATGGCCTGAGTCCGGATGACGTAAAAGGCCAGCGCGCCAAAGGTGATCGCCAGCTCCAGCGGCATTTCGATCATCGGATAGTTCCATAGCGCAAAGCCCAATTTCGGCGGGGACCCGGCCAGCGTCAGGTCGGGCGCATGGACCAGCAGGTCGAGAAACCAGTGCGACAGTACGACCGCGCCGCCGATAAGGGCTCCGGTCCGGTTGCGGGTGAACAGCCAGATCAGCAGCACAAAGCCCGTGGCCCAGACCGCGCTGCCCAGCAGGCTATGGGTATAGGGCATGTCATATAGATCCAGCGGGACCATTTTTGTGATTCCCGGCGTGATGCGAAAATTTTCGATTCCCGTCAGCGCCAGTCCGAAAAAACCGAAATCCAGCAATTGCCCGGCCACAAACAGCGTCCCGAGACCCGGCGCTTTGGGATGGGTTGCGGCGACCATGGCTGGCGCAAAATGACCGATAAACATATTTTCTCTCCCCTTGGCGCCGCAAGGCTACACAATGCGGTGCATTAAGTGAAGTTGCGCCCTTGACCGCACGGGAAAGCCTCGTCATTGAATTGCGTCATGAGCGAAACCAACGAAGACCTGTCCGCGCTGAATTTCGAGGATGCCCTGAAGCGTCTCGAAGATATTGTCCGCAAGCTGGAAAGCGGCGACGTGCCGCTCGACCAGTCGATTGCACTTTACAGCGAAGGCGAGAAACTGCGTGGCTTGTGCCAGCAACGCCTGGAAGCGGCGCAGGCCAAGATCGAGAAAATCACTCTTGATCGCGATGGCAAGCCGCAGGGCACAGTCGCATTTGACGCGGACTGAGTGAGTGGCGGCCAACAATAATTCGGACCTTTTGCGGGAAATGAAGCGGGTCGCGGTCGACATCGACCGCCAGTTTGATACGCTATTGCAAATACCGGACGATGCCCGCCGCGACCTCTACAAAGCGATGCGCCATGCCGCGATCGGTGGCGGCAAACGGCTAAGGCCTTTGCTGGTGATGGCCACTGCGGGGCTGTTCAATGTTGATGAATCCTGCTCCATCCGGGCGGCCACGGGGGTAGAGGCGCTGCACGTCTATTCGCTGATCCACGATGATCTGCCCTGTATGGATGATGATGATCTGCGCCGGGGCAAGCCGACCACCCATATTGCCTTTGGCGAAGCGACGGCGGTTCTCGCTGGCGATGCCCTGCATGCGCTGGCCTTTGGATTGCTGGCGGATGAACGCACCCATCGTGATCCTTTCGTGCGCGCAGAAATGACCGCCTGTCTCGCCAAAGCCGCCGGACCCGCTGGCATGGCGGGTGGCCAGATGATGGATCTGGTGGCCGAAAATTCCACTTTTGACCTGCCGACCGTGACCCGGCTCCAGCAACTGAAAACCGGAGCATTGATCACCGCCTGCGTGGAAATCGGTGCGATTCTGGGCCGAGTGACGAAGGAAGGTCGCACCAGCCTTCGGGGCTATGCCCATGATCTGGGGCTTGCGTTCCAGATTGCCGATGACATCCTTGATGTCGAGGGTGACGAGGAGAAGACCGGCAAAGCGCTGCACAAGGATGCGAAAGCCGGAAAAGAAACATTTCTGAGCCTGATGGGACTGGAACGGGCAAAGGATCAGGCTCAGATGCTGGTCGATCAGGCCAAGTCCCATCTCAATGGCTATGGTAGCGAAGCGGATATGCTGCGCGCCATTGCCGAATATACAATCACAAGAGACCGCTAGGCGGGAGGAACGAGACATGAGAATCGGCGTTTATCCAGGGACTTTTGATCCCATCACATTGGGGCATATGGATATTATCAGGCGCGGCATGCGGCTGGTCGACAAGCTGGTGATCGGGGTGACAACCAATCCTTCGAAATCACCCATGTTTTCGGACGAAGAGCGGCTGGACATGGTACGCCGGGAAACTGCCGAACTGGGCGACGGCGTCGAGGTTGTCGGTTTCAATATGCTGCTGATGAAATTTGCAGAGAAACAGGGCGCTGGCGTGATCGTGCGTGGCCTGCGCGCGGTGGCGGACTTTGAATATGAATATCAGATGGCCGGCATGAACCAGCAGCTCAATGGCGATATCGAGACGGTGTTTCTGATGGCGGATGTCTCGCTGCAGCCGATTGCTTCGCGTCTGGTCAAGGAAATTGCCATGTTCGGGGGCGAGATCCACAAGTTCGTAACACCGCTGGTGGCCGATGAAATTACTGCGCGGGTTGAGAAGATCGGTCTCAAGGGCGATCAATAGCTCGCGCGAGCAATTCATTGCGGAGCAAGGTAAAATCGTTCAAAGACCAGTTTCTTTCCAATCCCCGATGCCAAATGAGTATGCCATGCTGCGTAAATATTTACTGATTATCTCCGCTTTGTTTCTTGTGCCCTTTGCTGCACACGCTCAGGAAACAGAGGAAAAGACGCCGGCGCCCGCGTCCGTTCCGCCTGAAGAGAATATTCTTTATCTTGATCTGTCGACTGGTGGCCGGGTGACGATACAGCTGTTTTCGGCGCTTGCCCCCAATCATGTCGAGCGGATCAAGACCCTGACGCGGCGGGGTTTTTACGACGGCATTATCTTCCACCGGGTAATCGAAGGTTTCATGGCGCAGACCGGCGATCCCACCGGAACAGGGACCGGTGGCTCGGACCTGCCTGACCTGAAAGCGGAATTTGGTAAATTTCCCCACGTCCGCGGGGTGGTCTCGATGGCGCGTTCCACGAGCGAAGATAGCGCAAACAGTCAGTTTTTCATCGTCTTCTATCCGCGTTTTTCCCTGGATGGCAAATATACCGCCTTCGGTCGGGTGACCTCCGGCATGGAATATGTTGACGCGATTGCACGCGGCGAACCGCCGTTGAATCCCAGCCGGATATTGCAGGCCTCAATTGCTGCGGACAAAAAACCACCGGTCTTGCCAGGTGCTCGGGCAGAGGTGCCTGAAGCTCCGATCTCGATCGAAGACCTGAACGCGCCGATTAATCCTTAGTCCAGTCGGTGCGCGTTGATCTTTTCGACTTTGCACTGCCGCAGGAGCTTATCGCGTTGCGACCGGCGGTTCCGCGCGACAGCGCGAAGCTGCTGAGCGTCTCGGGCGACCAGATATCCGATCATATTGTCAGCGATCTACCGCAATTGCTGGGTCCCAAAGACATATTGGTCTTCAACGATACCAAGGTCATTCCCGCTCAACTGCAAGGCACGCGCGGCGAGGCCAATGTCGGTGCTACGCTGCACAAGCGGGTCGATCTGCGTCGCTGGCAGGCCTTCATCCGCAACGCCAAGCGTTTGCGCGTTGGCGAAACCGTCGATTTCGGCAGGGACGTATTTGCGGAAGCGGAAGCGAAGCTGGACGACGGCAGTTTCATATTGCATTTCCTTGGCGACGAGCCGGTCGAACTATTGCTTGAGCGCGCGGGCACCATGCCGCTACCGCCTTATATCGCCAGCAAACGCGCCATCGACGAGCGCGATGCCGATGATTATCAGACGATGTTTGCCAAGGAAAAGGGCGCCGTGGCTGCGCCGACGGCGGCGCTGCATTTCACCGACGGATTATTGGCAGGGCTGGCTGACGCCGGTGTAGGCAGTGAAATATTGACCCTGCACGTCGGGGCAGGGACGTTCCTGCCGGTCAAGGTCGACGAAACCGACGATCACCAGATGCACAGCGAATGGGGGCGGATTGACGCCGCCACCGCCGATCGCCTGAATGCCACGCGGCAGGCAGGAGGCCGGGTCATCGCTGTCGGCACCACCAGCCTGCGCCTTCTGGAAAGCGCCACGGGAGAAGACGGGATCATCCGCCCGTTTGAAGGCGACACCGATATTTTCATCACGCCGGGCTACAAGTTCCGCGCGATCGACGGCCTGATGACCAATTTCCATCTGCCTAAATCGACCCTGTTCATGCTGGTTAGCGCGCTGATGGGGATGGAGACGATGCAGGCGGTTTACGCCCACGCGATTGCGGGTGGATATCGTTTTTACAGCTATGGCGATTCCAGTCTCTTGCTGCCAGAATGCTAGGATCGGGCTGCCCTTGTTGCTAGTGGAACAAAAAGCCGAATCAGGGCATGATCGCCCAGAACATAAATGTTTCGAAACGGAGAGATGACAATGGATAGCTACGAACAGCATTATATCAATGGCCAATGGGTCGATTCTATTGGCGGGACCTCGCATCAGGTCATCAATCCGGCGACCGAGGAGCCGGGCACGAAAATCACGCTCGGTACCAAGGCAGATGTCGATGCTGCGGTTGCCGCGGCAAAAGCGGCTTTTAAAAGCTTCAGTCAGACCTCGCGCGAAGAGCGGATAGCTTTGCTCGAACGGATCATTGAAGAATATAAAAAGCGTATGCCCGATATTGCCGCCTCTCTGGCGGTCGAAATGGGCGCTCCGGTCAGTCTCGGTAATGCCGCGCAAGCCCCTGCCGGCCTTGGCGGGTTCATGGGCACGCTTGAAGCGCTAAAGAATTTCCAATTCTCTGAAAAAGTTGGTGCCAATACCGTCGTATATGAACCCATTGGCGTGGTTGGCATGATCACCCCCTGGAACTGGCCGTTGAACCAGATCACGTTGAAAGTCGCACCGGCCCTGGCGGGTGGCAATACGATGGTGTTGAAACCATCCGAAGAATGTCCCGGCAGTGCTGCCATTCTCGCCGAGGTTATGGATGCAGCAGGCGTCCCTGCGGGCGTCTTCAATCTGGTGCAGGGTGATGGCCCGACAGTAGGCGCGGCAATTTCATCGCATCCCGATATATCGATGGTCAGTTTCACCGGATCGACACGGGCCGGTATTCTCGTCGCAAAAGCCGCCGCCGATACCGTCAAGCGCGTACATCAAGAACTTGGAGGCAAATCACCCAATCTGGTCCTGCCTGGCGCCAAACTGGAGGAAGTCCTGCCACCGACGATTGCCGGGGTGATGATCAACACCGGACAAAGCTGCATCGCGCCGACCCGCGTATTGGTGCACAAGGACCAGAACAGCGAAGCGATCTCCGTGGTGAAAAATATCGTTGAGAGTCAGGAGGTTGGCGATCCAACGATTGAGGGCGGGCATTTGGGGCCGGTTGTGAACAAGGCACAATATAACAAGATTCAGGATCTGATTCAGTCCGCCATCGACGAGGGCGCGACGCTTGAATCCGGCGGCACGGATCTGCCTGCCAATGTCAACCGGGGCTATTATATCAAACCGACATTATTTAGCGGTGTGACTCCCGATATGCGGATCGCCAAGGAAGAGATATTCGGCCCGGTCGTGACACTGATGAGTTACGACAATCTTGATGAAGCGATCGAGATTGCGAATGATACCGACTATGGTCTTTCCGCCGTCATTTCCGGTGATCCGGCTGAAGCCGCAGATGTGGCTCCGCAGCTGCAAGCCGGCATGGTTATCATCAACAATTGGGGACCGGCTCCCGGTGCGCCGTTCGGCGGTTACAAGCAATCCGGTAACGGCCGTGAGGGCGGTGTTTACGGCCTGAAGGATTTCATGGAAATGAAAGCAATCAGCGGCCTGCCCGATTAAGCGCTCGCATTGATTGGACGTACCCTTTTCATTCCCTATTGTTTGACAGGAACGATCCTGTTGATTGCAACAAAAAAAGGGCGGCTCAGCTGAGCCGCCCTTTGTAATTTTGCTTGCCGAAAGGTCTAGCCTTCGGTGGGAGCCGTCGCCGGAGCAACCGGTGGATCGTTATCGGCGACTTCCGTGAGCGAGCCGCCCATCGCTTCGCATTCACCAGCTTCAGTGCTTTTCCAGGCATTGCCCTGATAATCGAGAACGGAAGTACCAGCGCAGGTGGTGCCTTCGCCCGCCTTGCAATCATTTTCACCCGCTTTGGCAATGCCATAGCATTTTTCCGTTTCCGCTGCAGCGACCTCGGTGACTTCGTTGCTTGCTGCTTCAGCGCCTTCGCTGCTAGCTTCGTTAGTGCCGCCGGAACAGGCGGACAGGGCCGCGGCCGCGATCAATGCGGAGGCTGCCGAACCCAGTTTCGTTGCTTTCGTCATAAAAATACTCCCGATTTAGCTCTTTGAAAATCCGTTGCCATCCTGCACAGACGTGGATTAATTCGGACAGGACGGACACTTGTTTACACCAACAACAGGCAAACACATAATCGAGGCTGTAAAATCTGGTTTCGCCGTGAAAACCGGACAGACAACCGGGTATTCCCATGGCTGATCGTTTTTCCTTTTCCATCGCCGCTACCGACGGCAAGGCGCGCACCGGCACGATTCATATGCAGCGCGGCGATATCCGCACGCCTGCCTTCATGCCGGTGGGGACGGCGGCAACGGTCAAGGCGTTGAAGCCCGAGACCGTGCGCGCGACCGGCGCGGATATCATTCTCGGCAATACCTATCATCTGATGCTGCGCCCGGGCGCGGAACGGGTGGCGCGGCTAGGCGGTCTGCACAAGTTCATGAACTGGGATCGTCCGATCCTGACCGACAGCGGCGGCTATCAGGTGATGAGTCTGTCAGAACTGACCAAGCTGAGCGAAAATGGCGTGGAATTCCAGAGCCATCTCGACGGCTCGCGCCATATGCTGACGCCCGAACGGTCGATGGAAATTCAGCGGCTGCTGGGCAGCGATATCGTCATGGCGTTCGACGAATGCACCAAAAATGGCGCGACCCCCGAAGAAGCGCAGGCGTCGATGGAACGATCGATGCGCTGGGCGAAGCGCTCGCGCGACGGTTTTGACAGCGGCAAGGATCATGCGGCGAGAGCGGCCCTGTTTGGGATTCAGCAGGGATCGCTGGACAAGGACATGCGTGCCGCTTCCGCCAAGGCTTTGATCGACATCGGCTTTGACGGCTATGCGATCGGCGGTCTGGCGGTTGGCGAGGGGCAGGAGGCGATGTTCGAGGTGCTCGATTATGCGCCGGATCAACTGCCCGCCGACAAGCCGCGCTATCTGATGGGTGTCGGCAAGCCGGATGATCTGGTTGGGGCGGTTGCGCGTGGTGTCGATATGTTCGACTGCGTGCTGCCGAGCCGCTCGGGCCGGAACGGACAGGCGTTCACGGCACGCGGTGCGCTCAACATTCGCAACGCCAAATTTGCCGAGGATCTGGCACCGCTGGATGAAAGCTGCGAATGTGCGGTCTGTGCAAACCACAGCCGGGCCTATCTGCATCATCTGATCCGGGCGAAGGAGATATTGGGCGCGATGCTGATGACCGAGCATAATATTGCTTATTATCAGGCGCTGATGGCAGGGATGCGGGCAGCTATTGCTGAGGGGACATTTGCTGATTTTGTAAAGGATTTCTCGCGAAACTATCTGGGCGGTGGCGAAGCGGATTGATCTCCGGTTGCTCCGCTATTATTGTTGAGCGATGCACGAGACGCTAGCCCAGGGGACCGTCCACAAACTGGCGGAAGATATGCGAACGGCCCTTGCCGCGGATGCCGAGACCTTCGAGCTTTGGCAAAGCCTCACTCCGCTCGGTCGTAACGAATTTATTTGCTGGGTCGAAGATGCCAAGCAGGCAAAGACCCGCGAGAGACGAATCGGACGAACCATCGAGGAACTGCTGGAGGGCAAGCGCAGGCCGTGCTGCTGGGCGGGCTGTATCCATCGCACCGATAAGGCGCCCAGCAAATGGCAGCAGGCGGTATTGATCGACAAGAAGAAACAATAGCTATTCGCATGAATGCACGCGGGCAGGCGTGACAAATGCGATTGAGGCCTTAAAGCTCCCTCTATGAATATGCCCTTGATGCCTGCCGTATCTTCGCTCACCGACGCGCTTGCGCGGGCCAGAGAAAATGCGCCCTATCTTGGCATGGCGATGCAGGTGCTGCCGGAACTGACGGATTTGCTGGCTGCCGAAAATCTCGAGGCGGCGCTGGAATATGTGCGCAGCGCCGGAGCCGGTGCCGAAAATGTCCGGCAAAAATTGCGCCGCGAGAAACGGGCTCTCGCGCTTACCCTGGCGATTGGTGATCTGGCCGGGCAACTGTCGCTTACCGATGTGATTACCCAATTGTCGGATTTCGCCGACCGGGCGCTGGATGAGGCGCTCGCTGATATATATGCGAGCCGCTATCCCGACGCGCCGCTGGAAGGTTTTTCGATCATCGGGCTGGGCAAGCATGGCAGCCGCGAACTCAACTATTCGTCGGATATCGATCCGATCTTCATCTATGATCCGGACAAAATCCCGGTGCGCGGCCGGGAAGATCCCAGCGACGCGGCGCGGCGGATCGGCCAGCAGCTGGTCGAGGCGCTCAACGCCCGCGATGCCGATGGCTATGTCTTCCGGGTCGACATGCGGCTGCGACCGTCGCCGGAAGTCAGTCCGGTGGCGCTGCCGGTCGAAGCGGCGATCAGCTATTATGAATCGAGCGCGCTGGCGTGGGAGCAGGCGGCCTATATCCGCTCTCGGGCCGCCGCCGGTGACCCCGGGTTGGGCCAATATTTTCTCGAAACGATCAATCCGTTCATCTGGCGGCGGTCGCTGGACTATGGAGCGATCAAGAATATCGGCTCGGTCACGGCGCAGATCCGCGACCATTATGCGGCGGGCCAGAAATTCGGTCCCGGCTTTGACCTGAAACGCGGTCGGGGCGGGATCAGGGAAACCGAATTTTACGCCCAGATGCATCAGCTGATTTTTGGCGGCCGGCAACCGGATTTGCGGGCGCCGGCGACGCGCGATGCGCTGGCGGCGCTGGCCAAGGCCGGCCGGATCGATGGCGAAAAAGCGCGGGTGCTGAGCGAGTCCTACGAACTTTACCGGATCATCGAACACCGGCTGCAGATGGTCAATGACCAGCAGACTCATAGCCTGCCCGATAACATGACGGACCTCGACCGGGTGGCACGGCTGCACGGTATGAAGGATGGCCAGCAGTTGCTCGGTCTGCTCGAGCCGCATGTGGACGCGGTCGGCCATATCTATGATGACCTGATCGAGCCGGAGGATGACCGGCGACTGCCAGCGGATGAGGAGAAGCTGGCGGCGGTGATAGCCGGGAAAAACCTGCTGGAAGGGGACAGCTTTCTGCAGGCGATCAAGCGCTGGCGGAGCGGCAAGGTGACGGCCCTGCGGTCAAACGCAGCGCAGGAGTCTTTTGAAGCGATCCTGCCTGATCTGGTCGATGCGATTGCGACTGCGCCTAATTCGACCAAGGCACTGGCACGACTCGACAGCCTGATCGAAAAGTTGCCGACCGCGATCAACTTCTTCCGGATACTGGAAGCGCGGCCCGCTCTGCTCGACCTGCTCGGCAAGATTCTCAGCCATGCCCCGGTACTCGCCGATGCACTGGCCCGGAGAGCAGAGTTATTCGACGGGCTGATCGATGCCACGGCGCTGGACCTGCCGCCGTCGGTAGAGGCGCTTGCGGAACAATTCGGCCGGATGGAGCCCGGCGACGATTATCAGATATTGCTCGACCGGGTGCGCGCCCGGGTCGGTGAGAAACGCTTCGCGCTCGGGGTCCAGCTGATCGAGGGTCGACATGATGCGCTGGATATATCGGCGGGCTATGCCCGGGTGGCCGAAGCCGCGATCGAGGTGCTGACCGATGCGACCATCACGGAATTTGAAGAGACGCACGGAAAAGTTCCTGGCTGCGCGCTGTCGATTCTGGCGCTGGGCCGGTTGGGCGGGGAAGCCCTGACCCACGCGTCGGATCTTGATCTGATTTTTCTGTTCAGCGGTGATCATAGTGCCGAGTCCGACGGCAAGCGATCATTGGGCGCGACCCAATATTATAACCGGCTGACGGCCCGGATCGTGACAGCGCTTTCGGTGCCCACCGCCGCCGGTCCACTTTACGAGGTGGATACAAGATTGCGGCCTTCGGGAACGCAGGGGCCGCTGGCGGTGACGCTGGAGAGTTTTTACAAATATCAGCGGGAAAGCGCCTGGACCTGGGAACATATGGCCCTGACCCGGGCGCGCCCGGTTTACGGCGATTCAGTGGGCCGCGCCGAACTGGAACAGGAGATTCGCGGAATCCTGCGCAAGGACCGGGAGCCGGAAGAATTGCGCAAGGCGGTACGGAAGATGCGGCTGGATATTGTCGAACATAAGCCGCCGAAAGGACCGCTGGACACCAAGATGATGGAAGGCGGGCTGGTCGACTGGGAATTTATCATCCATTTCCTGCAGTTGAAAACCGGCGAGGCGCTCTATCCGCAACTGGGCAGAGCCGCCCGGGCATTGGTAGACGCAGGTCATCTGGGTGAGGATATGGTGACCGCTCACGAACTGATGGCCCGCTTGCTGGTGGCTTTGCGGCTGATGTCTCCGGATTGTGACTTTCCACCGGTAACCAGCCGCGCATTGATTGCCAAAGCGGCGGGACAAGAAAGCTGGGATGCTCTCCTGGATGGCTATGACCGGGCGAGACAATGCGTTATTGACGCGTGGAACAGGCACTTGCGGCCAGATCCCGACGAAATATTAGGAGATATAATATGATTGATGTGGGCGATAAAATTCCGGACATGGAATTGGTGGCACCGGATGGCAGTCCGGTGAAAATTTCCGATTATGCCGGCAAGAAACTGGTGCTGTTCTTCTATCCGAAGGCAAGCACACCGGGGTGCACGACCGAATCGAAAGATTTCTCTGCGCTCTTGCCGCAATTTCAAAAAGCCGGAGCCGCTGTGCTGGGCGTATCTGCCGATTCTCCGAAAAGACAGCAGAATTTCATCAACAAGCAGGAACTGACCGTCGATATTGCGTCGGACGAAAGCACTGCCTTTCTCGAGAAAATCGGGGTCTGGGCGGAAAAGAAAATGTACGGCAAGACCTTTATGGGGATCATCCGTTCGACATTTCTGATCGGACCAGACGGGATCGTCCTCCAGGCTTGGCCGAAAGTGAAGGTCAAAGGCCACGCGGAAGAGGTTCTGGCTGCGGTGCAGGCGGCATAGACCCGCCGGAATGACCGAACAGATGACTGTCGGCGCAGCGGTTTTGCGCGTCCTGCAAACCGCCGACCCCGTCGCCAAGGTAATGGCAGCGCGCCATGCTGCCCGCGAATGGCGCCTGGGGCGGCTGGTCTATGATTTTTCCGAGACCATGCCCGATCTGCCGGCAAGGCCCGAGCAACCGGTCCTGATGCGCCCGCGGGATATGCCGCGGCGGGGCAAGGGCACGTCGGTGCCGCGCAGGATCGCCCTGATTCATGCGCTGGCGCATATCGAATTTGTCGCGATTGATCTTGCATTCGACATGATCGGCCGCTTCGGATCGCAATTTCCCCGGGAATTTACCGACGACTGGATGCGGGTCGGCGCGGAAGAAGCAATGCATTTCATTCTGCTTGACCGGCGATTGCGGAATCAGGGCAGCTTTTACGGCGCACTGCCCGCCCACGACGGCCTTTGGGATACGGCCAGAGAAACGGCCCACGATGCTTGCGCGCGTCTCGCAATCGTTCCGATGGTGCTCGAAGCGCGGGGACTGGATGTCACCCTCGATACGGTCGAGCGGTTCAAAGAGCAGGGCGACGATAGAACGGCAAAAGTGCTGAGCCGAATTTATCAGGATGAAATTAACCATGTTTCCCGTGGTACGAAATGGTTTGAATTTGCCTGCAGAAGAATCAATCTGCCGCCACATGGTCATTGGAGGGAGCTTGTAAAAACCCACATAAAAGGTGGGCTAAAGCCTCCTTTCAACGACTCGGCGCGCCGGACAGCCGGTCTGACCCGCGAATATTATTATGGTATTGAATTGTTAACCAATATGAATTTACACCCGTAAACGCACAACGGGGGCGAAAGTTCCGCCAAAAAATTCAATGCCATGGATTTCATGGGTCGCAAATAAAGGTTCGATCACTGTTATGACCGAAAACATAGTAGTTTTGTTTAAGAAATCTGTGAGCAAGATCACAGCCATTGCTTTTCTTGGATCGGTAATGATTTTTTCCAGCGCTGCATCGGCTGAAGAGTCCGCTGACGCCAGCCTCCCCGTTGATGTTCTGAAAAGCCAGGCAGCGGAAAGTGCCCTTGGCGAAGCCGATCCGGCTTTCCGGATGATTTTCAACAAATGGGCCGGTCAGGGCAAGCAGGAAGCGGTCAAATTGACCATTCCTTCGCGCAAGCCGGTAAAAGACTTCACCCTGACCAGTTCCTATGGCGTACGTTCCGATCCTTTCAAGGGTCGTCGCGCGAACCACAAGGGTCTTGATATGGCGGGACCGATTGGCACACCGATTTATGCGACCGCCGACGGCATTGTTGGTCGCGCGCAATGGTTGGGCGGTTATGGCAAATATATCGAAATCAACCACGGCAACGGCATCCAGACCCGCTACGGTCATATGTCCCGGCTCAATGTCGAAGCGAATGCCCGCGTCAAGAGCGGCGATCTGATCGGCTTCATGGGTTCGACCGGCCGTTCCACCGGCAGCCACCTGCATTATGAAGTGCGGATTGAGGGCGAAGCGGTTAATCCCATTCCTTTCATGCAGTCCAATGATTTTCTGATCGCGCAGAAGCTGAATTCTGGCGTTGCATTGGGTGGCCCAGAAGAATAAGATGACTTTCTAATACCTTTGGGAGAGGGTGCATAAAGGAGCGGTTTGAGCTTAAGGCTTGCCGCTCCTTTTGATTCTCCCTATCTTGATATCATGAACCAGATGCTCGCCACCACCGAACAGGATATCATCCTGACCCCCAATGCCGCCAAACGCGTGGCTGCTATTGCTGAAAAGCAGGGAAAAGCAGCGATTCTAAGACTGGCCGTCGAAGGTGGTGGCTGTTCCGGTTTCCAATATCGGTTCGGCCTCGCCGATGGCATCGAAGAGGGTGATATCGCGGTCGAAGAGGCCGGTGTTACGCTGGTCGTCGACGAAATCAGCCTCGATCTGGTGCGCGGTAGCGCGGTCGACTTTGTCGAATCGCTCGGTGGCAGTGCTTTTCAGGTGACCAATCCCAATGCTGCTTCAGGCTGCGGCTGTGGCTCCAGTTTCTCCGTCTAAGTGAAAATAGCCAGCTACAATATCAACGGCATAAAGGCCCGCCTGCCGCGCTTGCTGGAATGGCTCGAAGAGACCCAGCCCGATGTCGCTTGCCTGCAGGAAATCAAGAGCCAGGACGAGGGTTTCCCGGCCGCTGAATTCGAGAAAATCGGCTATGGCGCGATCTGGCACGGTCAGAAAAGCTTCAATGGCGTTGCCATTTTGGCGCGCGATCAAGTGCCAGAGGAGGTCAAACGCGGCCTCGATGGCGAACCGGAAGACGATCATAGTCGCTATATCGAAGCCAATATCAGCGCTAAAGACGGTTCGAAAGTTCGCGTTTCCAGCATCTATCTGCCCAATGGTAACCCCCACCCGGGTCCGAAATTCGATTTCAAGCTGCGCTGGATGAAGCGGCTGCGCGAACGCGCTGCCGAAATCTGGGCCGAAGAAGTGCCCGCGGTGCTGGCCGGCGACTATAATGTCATCCCGCGGGACAATGACGTCTACTCGGTCAAGGCGATGCAGAATGATGCATTGATGCAGCCGGAAAGCCGCCAGGGCTACCGGCGCATATTGAATGACGGCTGGACCGATGCTCTGGGCGTCACCTATCCGGCGGGCAATATCTGGACCTATTGGGATTATCGCAGCGGCGGCTGGCAGCGCGACCAGGGTTTTCGGATTGATCATCTGCTGCTCAGCCCGCTGGCCGCAGATAGCCTTAAAAGTTGCGGCGTCGACAAGGAATATCGTGGCCGCGAAAAGGCGAGTGATCATACACCTGCGTGGGTGGATCTGGATATTTGATGCGATTGATATTGGCCGGACTGGCCGCATTGGCGGGTATCTATCTGGCAATATTATTGCTCGTTTTTGTCTTCCAGCGCCAATTTCTCTATTTCCCTGGCCAGTCGGTGCCGCCGCCATCCTATCTTGATCAGATGGGTATTGAATCCGTCGTTATCCGGTCTGGCGCGGACGGCGACCTGCGCTCGCTGTGGCGCAAACCAACAAAGCCCGATTCGCCTGTTATCCTGTTGTTCCACGGCAATGCAGGCTCCCATTTTGACCGTGTCCCTGTCTATCAGGCGCTGGCAGGTGACGGAGCGGCTGTGCTGGGGGTTGGCTATCCCGGATATGGCGGAAATACCGGGGCAGCCAATGAGATGGAACTGTTTCAGACTGCTCAGAAAAATTATGACTGGTTGATCCGGAAAGGCATAAAAGCAGAGCGGATCATCATCGTCGGCGAATCACTCGGCAGCGGTGTCGCAGCCAATCTTGCCTCGCATGTTGATGCGGCCGGACTGATAATGGTCGCGGCCTATAGCGGAATGGATGACATGGCTCAGCGACAGTTTCCTTTTTTTCCTGCCCGGTGGCTGGTAAAGGACCGCTATCGGTCGATTGAGCGTATCGATCGTATCAACATGCCGCTGATCTGGATCCACGGTACCAAGGACGAACTGATACCCTTTGCAATGGGCCAGAGGTTGTTCGATGCCGCGAAAAATCCCAAAACCGCATTTCCGATCAAAGATGCCGGCCATAATGACCTGTGGGACAAGGGTATCGGCAAGATTATTCGCGATGTCGCGATCAAGCTCGTGTCGGGAGTGGCCGCCAAGAAACCGGTGTCCTAGATTGTCTTGTCGTAAATCAGATATTCCCGGTTGATTTCAGCGCCAATCGCGTCGGCAATCGCAATCATTCCCTGATTATCATCCAATATCCAGCCGATTTCGGCATAGCGGGTGCCGAAATTGGCCACCGCGTCGCGGCGGATATATTCGATCATCATGAAGGCCATCTGGCTGGCCAGGCGGCTGTTGTGCAGTTCCTTTTTTACACCCATCAGCGGAACCCGCATAGATTGTGCCTTGGGGAATTTGAGCCACCAGAGCAGCTTGGCCCAGCCAAACGGCCAAAGCGAACCTTTCAGGTCCCGGATTACCTCGTTCATATCGGGGAGGGTCATCATGAAAGCAACCGGTTCGCCATCGAGTTCCGCGATTCGGATCAGGTCTTCGTGGACAATCGGTTTCAGGCTTTCGCCGGCGTGGGAAATTTCGTGGTCGGTCATCGGGACAAAGCCCCAGTTGCCCGACCATGCGTCGTTCAAAAGGCCCATGATGATCGCGGCATCGCGGTCGAAATGCTTCTTATCCACTTTCCGGATCTTGAGCAGTTCGTTGCGCTCTCCCGAAGCAACAATGCGGTTTATCAGCTTCGGAAACCCGTCTGTTACCGGAAGATCATAGGATATAATACGTTTTGCGACGGCATAGCCGAGATTTTCGATCCAGCCCTGATAGTCCGCATTATGGTGGCCCATCATGATCATCGGACTATGGTCATGCCCGTGAGTCAACAAGCCGGGCTCTTCCCAGACGGACATGCTGATCGGGGCAAGAACGCGGGTCATGCCCTGATCTTTCAGCCAGTCCTCGGCAGCGCGGATCAGCGCGTGCATCACCGCTTCATCGGCAGCTTCCATCAGGCCCCAATTGCCGGTTCCCGGCCCCATGCCCTGTTCCGCCGGCTGTTCCAGCGCCAGTTCATCAATATGGGCGCTAATCCGTCCGACCACTTTGCCCTCGCGTAGGGCGAGAAAGAACTGCACTCTGGCATGTTCGAAGAACGGATTTTTTCCCGGTGTGATTAATTTGGTGAATTCGGACCTTAGCGGCGGCACCCAATGCGGGTCATAGGCATTGAGCTGATAGGCGATCTCAACGAACTGCTTGGTCTGGCCCTTGGTAGTGACAGGTTGAATCATTATATCCTGACTGGCTACCATCGTTTTCCTTCCATATTTCTGGTGGCTGTGGCGTTAATCGCGGCGCAATGTCAAGGGCATGGGAACCATAGCGGTCTTGTCCTCGCCATTATATCGCCACGATATGTTGCTTTATGCCATTCCACACAACAATGATGCAGGTATGTATGAGTTCGACAATCAGCTCTTCGAAAAATGCGCCAAAGGCAGTGGCGGAACCGCGCCCGGCTTCGGCGACTGTCCCCGTTGCCGAAGATAATGACCTGATCCGCGCAGCGGCCAAGGTCACACGTGATCTCAACGCGCCCCGGCCTGCAGTATATTGGGCAGATTTTCTGACGTCTCTGGGGGTCGGCTATGGATCTCTGGCCGGCGCGATATTCAGTCATTCCCCATGGCTCGTTCTTCTTTTCGGCTTGATCGCCATCCTGGCCTTGTACCGGGCGGGCAGTTTTATCCACGAACTGACTCATGTGCGCCGCAACACGCTGCCTGGCTTTCATTTTGCCTGGAATGCATTGTTCGGGGTCCCGATGCTCATCCCCTCCTTCATGTATGAAGGCATTCACAGCATCCATCACCGGACCAAAAAATATGGCACGATAGAGGATCCAGAATATTTGCCGCTGGCGTTGATGAAACCCTGGTCGGTGCCGCTGTTTGTGGTTGTCGCCGCACTGGCACCAGTTGCGCTGCTGTTCCGCTATGCCATATTGGCGCCGCTTTCCGCGATCATTCCTCCGCTGCGGACGCTGGTGGTTGAGCGCTATTCCGGTTTGATCATCAACCCGGATTTTCGCCGCAAACCGCCCGAAGGCGACCTGAAACGCCGCTGGCTGGCTTGCGAGATCGGTGCATCGATCTGGGCTATTGCCCTGCTGGCCATGGTTGCAACGGAGGTCATTCCGATGCGGGCCTTTTTGATCTTTCTTGCTGTGATGTCCGGTAGCGTAGTGCTCAACCAGATTCGGACACTGGTGGCGCATCTGTGGGAGAACGACGGCCATGAGATGAGCGTCACCGCGCAATATCTTGACAGTGTCAACGTGCCACCGCCAGGGACTTTGCCAGCCTTATGGGCGCCAGTGGGGTTGCGCTATCATGCATTGCATCATCTGCTGCCGGGCGTTCCCTATCATAATCTGGGCGAGGCGCATCGTCGTCTGGCAGCGGAATTGCCCAGCGGTTCCAATTTTTACCGGGCGGATCACAACAGTCTCTGGGCTTTGATCATGGGACTGGTGCGTGGCAGCGCCGGGAGAAATTGAATCCGCTATTCCTCGGTACGGATCAGCACCGTTTCGCCGATAAGGAAAAACAGGAGAAAGGGCGCCCATGCTGCCAATAAGGATGGGTAGGCACCAATATTACCCATTGCGAGCGCGAAATTGTCAGCGACGAAATAGGCAAAGCCAAGCGCCATACCAATTACGGCCCTGACGAACAGCTGCCCCGACCGGGCCAGGCCAAACGCAGCGACTGCGCCCAATAGCGGCATTAGAATCGAGGACATCGGTCCGGATATCTTGTGCCACCAGCCTGCCTTGAGGCTCATCGTCGGGCGGCCGGCGCGCTCCAGCTCGCCAATGGCGGTACGCAGGGCAAAAATTGACAGGCTGTCGGCGCTGACATTGGTCAGGGTGAATTGATCAGGTCGAATGGCATCACCGACCATCAACTCGCTTTTCTTTTCTTCGGTGCCGGTACTGACATCGAACTGGGTGACGCCGGTGAGCAACCAGCCCGAGCCGGTGAACTGCCCCGCATCGGCTTGCAGCAGATTTTTAAGACCATTCTCGGATCGGTCGTAAACGGTGATGTCCTGCAATATGACCTGTTCGCCACGGCCGGTCACGGTGCGCGCATTGATCAGGTTATTGCCATCTTTGACCCAGACATTTGTGCGTATGTTGCTCTCCGCCGGGATCGGCCCGAACTCCACTTTTTCCCATTGACTCAACCGGGCCGTCGCGGGGGCCACAATTGTTTCGTTAAACAGAAAGGACAGCAGCGCTATGCCCATGCTCGCGACAATCAGCGGTGCGAGGATCTGGTGCGCGGACAGGCCTGCCGCCTTCATCGAAACGACTTCGCTATTCTGGTTCAGAGTAGCCAGCGTGATAATCGTGCCCAACAGCACTGAAAAAGGCAGAAAACGGGCGATGAGTTGCGGGGCCCGCAGGGAAACATAGGTCCAGAGTTCCGCTTCCCCGTTGCCTTCATAAGCGAGGATTTTGCCGCTTTCGCCGAGCAGATCTAACGCCTGCAACACCAGCACGAGCAGGGCAAGAACCGCCAGAGTGCGGATGATGAACATTTTTGCCATGTAAATGGCGAGCGTCCGGGAAGGGAAAAAATCCATGTCCGGCTATTCCTTCATTAGCGCACGTTTGCGATTGAAGTTGAGCAGCCCCTTGAAGACGCCGCCAAACTTGGAAAATGCTTTTTCCAGAGCCCCGATCGGCTGGCCGCCTGGAACATGGGCTGCAACATGGTACATCCACATGATCAGCCCGGCGAACAGGCAGAACGGCAGCCACAAGGCAATGATGGGATCGACCAGACCCAAAGACCCGATATCCTCACCATATTCGTTGACCTTGTGATAGGTCACGATCATCACGATCGACAGGAATACGCCAAGCGCAGAGCTTGATCGTTTCGGCGGAACGGCCAGCGCAACTGCCAACAATGGCAACAGTAACATCATCACCACCTCGACCATGCGGAAATGGAAATTTGCGCGGCTTTCGTTGCGTTCGGTTAGCGGTCGTTTTTCATCCAGCCCGACCCGCACGAGTTCCGGTATCGTATATTCCAGATCCTTGCCGCCCCGCGAACGGAATGATTCAATGTCGGGCAAATCGATCGGCAAATCATGGTTGCTGAAGCTCAATATCCGTGGCTTTTCGTAATTGGGAGCATCATGGACAAGCACGCCATTGGTCAGGCGCAAGATGATTGTATCGGGGTCATCGGTCGCCAGAAATTGGCCCGTCTCCGCAGTAACCGACACGGTCTGTTCTTTCTTGTTTTCGGCGCGGACGAAAATTCCGCTTAATTTGGTGCCATTGTCGCGGCTTTCTTCGATTCGCAGCGTCATTCTGTTACCCAGATTGTTAAATTCCCCTACCTTGATTGAGGCACCAAGCGCACCCGACCGCAATTCGAATCGCAATTCCTCATAATAATAGCGGGACAGGGGTTGAATGAATCCGACCAATCCGAGATTGACCAGCATCAACGCGACGGTGAACATATAAGGGACTCTGAGCAGCCGGCCATAGCCTTGACCAACGGCTCTCAGAACATCGAGTTCGGAACTTAGCGCAAGTTGCCGGAAAGCCAGCAATATACCCAGCAGCAAGCCGATCGGGATGCCCAGTGACAGATATTCCGGGATCAGGTTGGCCAGCATCCGCCACACCACACTGACGGGGCCGCCTTCTGCGGCAACAAAATCAAACAGGCGCAGCATTTTCTCCAGCACCAGCAGCATGGCTGCAATGACCAATGTGCTGAACAGTGGCACTGCGATCAATTTCGCCAGATAGCGATCGGTAGAAGTCAGCAGTTTCAACTTGTTGTCGCCCTCTCACCATGTTTTCGCCGCAAATCAAATCCATAGCCATGGGCAGATCGGGGGCTGATTCTCGTCCGAGCCGGAGTAATGGCGCGGGTATAACGACTAGGAGTTATTACGTCATGTTGAAATTTGCGGCGTTTATCGCATTATCGACTACAGTTTTGCTATCTCCCGCTCCGGCATTCGCTCGTGGCCAGGTGGTTCCCAATGATCTTGGCAAATGTAAGGAGGGCGCTGGTCCTGCCGTTCTCGTCAATGTCAGCGGAGTCAAGGAATCACAAGGGACAATGCGCGTTCAAACCTATCCGGGAACTGCTTCGGCATGGCTGCAAAAAGGGGCATGGCTCAATCGCGTCGAGGCTCCCGCCAAAGCCGGCAAGATGCAGTTTTGTCTGCCGATAGCGTCCGCCGGAACGTATGCGGTTGCGATTCGGCACGATCTGAACGGCAATGGCAAGACCGATATTTTCGTTGATGGCGGCGGCATGTCGAACAATCCGAGCATCAACATCTTCAATCTCGGCAAGCCGAGTTACAAGAAAACGGCTTTCAACGTCGGCAACGAAGTCAAATCGATCAACATCAAGATGAAATACAGATGATGCAAATCTGTTCTCGGGGATAGGGCCCAATACATGGCAAATGTCGCACTTCTTTCCAATCCCAATTCTACGGGGAACCGGGCAATTCTGCCGGATGTCCGTTCATATTGCGTGAAGAACAGCGATGTCTTCCATTATGAAGTCGATCATGTCGATGAAATTGCCAAGGCTCTGGAAACCATTGCCCGGGTAAAACCGAAAGTTCTGGTCATCAATGGTGGTGACGGGACGGTGCAGGCGGCATTGACCGAATTATATCAAGGCGGCCATTTCGGCGACAACCCGCCACCGGTTGCGGTTCTGCCCAATGGCAAAACCAATTTGATCGCACTGGATCTCGGATCGGAAGGCAATCCGCTCAAGGCGCTCGAGCGGATTGTCGAAATGGCCAAACATGATTTGCACGAGCATCTGGTCGACCGCGAACTCATCGCGCTGTCCGACGGCAGCAAGGACAGCAAGGTCGTGCTCGGCATGTTCCTGGGCGGAGCAGGATTGTCCGAGTTCATTCTCTATTGCCGTCACAAGATTTATCCGCTCGGATTGCCCAATGCTGCGGCCCATGTGCTGACGGTTTTTGCCGCACTTGCATCCGTTCTGTTCGGCATAAAGGCTAAATTTCTGCCCAAGCGGTCGACACCGATCAAGATATCGCTGATCCGGGATGGCCAGTTTCAGGGCAATTTCGCGGTATTGATTGTTACGACGCTGGAACGGCTTTTGCTGATGAAGCGATCCCTGCGAAACAAGAATGCGATTGGCCGGATGCAGTTTCTTGCCATTGATCAGCAGGCAGGGGCCATTGTCCGGTTTCTGCTGTCCGTGATTTTTGGCCGACTGGGGAAAACCGTGCAGAAGGGCATTCATCTTGGACGTGGCGATATGATTCGCATCGAGGGCGATGGCAGCAACGTGTTGATGGACGGTGAACTGTTCAGCGCCCAGCCAGGTCATCCGATTGTATTGAAATCCACCAAACCAGTATCCTTCCTTCGGCTTGCCGCCTGAGTTAGGATGGCTCGCGTGAGCGAACTCAAATCCTTGATTGCAGAAGAACTCGCCCAGTCCGTGGATAGGCGGGTTGCAGCCTTTGCCGCTTCGATTGCCGAGCAATATGGCGAGGCGTCGCGCGTCGTGCTCTTTTATGGGTCCTGCCTGCGAACAACCGAACTCGACGGACAGATGCTCGATTTCTACCTGATCGTCTCAAGCTATGAAGCGGCCTATGGCAAGAGCTGGCTGGTGGCTGCGAACAAACGGCTGCCCCCCAATGTATTCCCGGCAGAGCATGATGGTCTGGTTGCCAAGGTCGCCGTGTTGAGCGAACAGGATTTTTACAAGCTGAACCGGATCACGGCCAGTGCGGTCAGCGTCTGGGCGCGATTTGCACAGCCGTCCCGGCTGGTCTGGCACGCGGATGAACAGGCCAGGTCCCAGGCGATTGAAGCGATTGAAGGCGCAGCGATAACCTTGTTCGACATGACCTTCCCGATGATGGATATTGGCAAGGAGCATGGAATCGCGGATCTCTGGAAACGCGGTTTTGAACTGACCTATGGCGCAGAATTGCGCGCCGAGCGTAAGGATCGCTCCGATTCTGTCGTCGATTCCGATCCTGAGCGCTATGCGCGATTTGGACCTGCCGTCATGGCGGCGATCACGGAACGGAACAAGGCTCAGGGCAAGAGTTTGAAGATCATCGCCTCTCGCAATGCCGTCGAAAAAAGATGGCGGCAATTGCGGCGCAATGGCAAACTTCTGACTCTCGCCAGACTGGCCAAGGCCTCGGCTACTTATGCTGGCGGCATCGATTATCTGGCATGGAAGATCAACCGTCATGCGGGGACTGAATATGTGATTAAGCCATGGCAACGGAACTGGCCGATCCTCGGCGCGTTGGTCATGTTGCCGCGTTTGATTCTGGGCGGCGCGATCAAATAATATCAACTTTCCAAGGAGAGCGATCATCGTACGCAGACTAGAGATAAATCCGGTCCATCTTGGTCTTGGGGCAACTGCAGAAGTTGAACCGGAAATGACCGGTGAGCCCGACTGGTATGCAGGCTATGGCGCACGCCATGGCAAGGATGGCGCAGAGGGCAGGCTGGTCTCCATGTATAGCTTCACCGAAAACTGGAATGTCTGGGAAATGCATCCGAATGGCGCGGAGGTGGTCTTGTGCACTGCCGGTGAAATTACATTGATTCAGGAAATGGCTGACGGCTTACAGCGGCGTAGCACATTGTCATCCGGCGAATATGCCGTGAACGCACCAGGTGTCTGGCATACGGCGGACATAGAGGTTTCTGCAACGGTAGTATTCATAACCGCCGGTGAAGGTACGGAGCATCGTGACCGGTAGGATGCTTTTGTCATTTCCAAACAGGTTCAGAATGATGAGATGTCAGCGATCCTTGTAATCCGGCTTTCTTTTGGCGAAAAATGCCTTGGCTGCCTCGCGGCTGTCTTCGGTCATCGTGAGCATCACCTGTTGCCGGTCTTCGATCGCAAGCGCGGCCTCGAAACTTTGTGCATCGATATTGCGGTTCAGCGCATCCTTGGACAGGCGCAGACCCATTGGCGCGGTGTCGAGCATTTCCTCGGCAAGCGACAGGCCGGTTGAAAGCAGCTTGTCTTCATCCACCATTTCGCTGATCAGCCCATATTTCTCGGCCCGTTCGGCGTGGATGAAACGGCCGGTCAGGATCAGTTCTGACGCAATCGACGCGCCGACCATGCGCGGCAGGAAATAGCTCGATCCCATATCGCAGCCGCCCAGGCCGATCTTGATATAGGCGGCGTTCATTTTCAACGATGGCGCGCCAAAGCGGACATCGCTGGCCAGCAAAAGAGAGAAGCCGCCACCACAGGCAGGGCCTTGTGCCAGAGCAATGATCGGTTGCGGACATTGACGCATTAGCTGCATCACTGTGGCGATCGAGCGCTGGGTATTCCATGCATGCTGGACCTGTCCTCGCGAGCCATCATTTTTCCAGCCGCCGATATCAAGGCCGGCACAAAAGGCGCGGCCTTCGGCCCGGAACAGGACGACACGGATATCGGAGCGTTTCTGCAGCCCGCGAAAATAATCCTGCAGCGCGAAGATCATCTCCTCGTTCATCGTGTTGAGCTTGTCGGGGCGATTGAGCGTCAATATCTCGATCGCTCCGCGTTGTTCGATGAGGATGGGGTTGGTCATCCTAGCTAAATCGCCCCAACCGCTTTGCCAGCCGCTTCAAACATGCCCAATATCTGGTCGACCTGCTCGCTTGTATGTTCTGCGCACAGTGAGCAGCGCAGCAAGGTCATATTCGCTGGCGTTGCCGGTGGCCGAGCCAGATTCACATATAGCCCTTCCGCGAGCAAAGCCTGCCACATCATCGCGCCTTTTTCGAGATCGGGCATGATAACCGCGATGATCGCGCTTTGGGCTTCGGGTGTGCCAAGGGTGAATCCCAGATCGCGCAAGCCCTGGTGCAGCTTCTTGCTATTCTCCCACAGATGCGCGCGCTTGTTGCCGCTGTGCATCAGCTTGCGGATCGAGGTGCTAGCCGTCGCCATCACGCTGGGCGGAAGCGAGGCGGTGAACACATAGGGACGGCAAACCAGCCGCAATATTTCGAATTTCGGGTGGTTGGAGACGCAAAAGCCGCCGACCGTGCCGACACTCTTGCTGAACGTGCCAATGATGAAATCAACGTCGTCGATCACGTCCTGCGCTTCGCATACGCCGCGGCCATTTTCGCCGATAAAGCCCATTGAATGCGCTTCGTCGACCAGTACCATGGCCCCGTTTTCCTTGCAGATGCGGACCATCTCCTTGAGCGGGGCGACATCGCCGAGCATCGAATAGACGCCTTCGAGCACGACCAGCTTGCCGGCGTCGGCGGGCAGGCGTTTGAGGCGCTTTTCCAGCGCTTCGACATCATTGTGGCGAAAGGCGACGATTTCGGCATTGCCCATTGCGCAGCCGTCATAGATCGACGCGTGGCTGTCGATATCGAGAATGACATAATCACCCTTGCCGGCGAGCGTTGAGATAATCCCCAGATTGGCCTGATAGCCGGTGGAAAAGACCATCGCGTGGTCCATGTCGTAAAATTCTTTCAGAGCCTCTTCGCAATCCCGATGGCCTGCATATGTGCCATTTAGAACCCGGCTGCCGGTTGTACCGGACCCAAATTCCCTGAGCGCCTGAATGCCCGCTTCACGCACGTCATCATCAAAGGTCATACCCATATAATTATAGGTGCCGAGGAGAATGGTTTCCTTGCCATTGCAGATGGCGACGGTGGGCGAGAGCACCTCCTCCATCACCAGCGAGAAGGGGTCCTTGACGCCGGTGGCCAGAAGCGTTTCACGCTCATGGATGAGCGGATCAAATTTACTGAGTAGATCGGTCATTTTTTACTTCCGTTAGTCCTGAGCCTGTCGAAGTACAAACCACCCGCTCGTGCGACCCTTCAGCAAACTCAGGGCGAACGGGTGTCTGGCTCTAGTTTTCCATCAACTTCGCAACGGCATCAGCAAGCTGGCCAACGCTTTCGATTTCGGCCTGCATGTTCATGGTGATGATGATGTCAAATTCGTCCTCGACCGCAGCCACAAAGTCCATGACCGTCAGGCTGTCCCATTCGAGATCACCCTGAAAGGTAGTGGTCGGCGCAAGTTCGACGCCCTTGTTGTTAAACGGCCCGATCAGTTCGCTGACCTTGGCCATGATTTCTTCGCGATTTGCCATAATATGCTTTCAAAATTGCTATTCTTGACCTTTGCCAAGACATGGGCACCATTGGCAAGCGAATAAGGCGGAAAAGCGGCGCAATGCGCGCCTTGTCTTGCCCGAGTACAAGCTTTCTGCCACTCTTCCGCCGTATCGTGTTTTATCATTTCGGAGAGTAGTTTATGGATGACGCCAGCAAATGGCCGGACGAGGTTGTTTACGCGCTTGGGACCACTCAACGGCACCATGTGCAATTGAGCGTTATGGCTGATAACAAGGCCAACATGTTGATCGGCGCGACCTTCGTTGTGTTCACCCTTGCTGTCGGTCAAAGCCAGTCCGGCAACATGTCCTTACCACTCCTCATCCTCGCCATCTCTGCATTCGCCTCTGCGGGTCTTGCCGCAATTGCGGTGATGCCTTCGGTAACGCCGTGGAAAGACAGTTCGCCAAATATGTTGTTTTTTGGCGGATTTTCTCAATTGAGCGAAGAGGATTTTGTCGATCGACTGTTGCAGCAAGAACTGCGCAGCCAGGAATCAACCTATCGTGCGATGTTGCGTGATATCTATCAAATGGGTCGGGTTCTTGAACGCAAGAAATACCGGTTTCTGGGCTGGGCCTACCGGGTTTTTCTGGCCGGACTAACGCTTACTTTTATCGCCTATGTCTACGAGCTGTTTACCGCGCCAATCATCTGAGATGCATCAAAGCCAGTCGTTCTGGCGATACCATTTTGCCGTATCCTTAAGCCCCGCGCGGGTTTCGATCTGCGGTTGCCACAATTGTGTCGGCAGCCGCCTTTGCGGATTGATCGTCCAGTCATCATGGCAAAAATAATTGACCCGGTCTGTGGTAAGCTTTGCCTTGTCGCGGCGGATCAGGCGGTCAGCCCTCGCACCGAGACGTAATAGCGATTTGGGTACGCCCACTGCAGTGATGCGTTTGCCCATCGCCCAGCCTATGGCTTTGGCAAAGCTGGCCTGGGTCCAGCCACCCGGCTTGCCGTCATCGACCTCGAATATCTCGGCGGTAAAATCTTCCTGTTCGGGTAGCAGCGCAAGCAGTGCCTTGCACAGGTCATCGACGTGGATGACCGACATACGGCCGTCGGCATCGGGCGGTAGCGTGACAAAACCCAGTTTTGCCATCTTGAACAATTCCAACATCTCGCCATCGCCAGGCCCATAAACGGCGGGCGGTCGGATGATCGTCCAGTCAAGGCCGCTAAGCGCGACTATTTTTTCGGCCTTGGCTTTGGTCTCGCCATAGATCGACAGCTCTGGCCGCGTGGCGGCGAGCGAAGAGACGTGGACAAAGCGTTTTGTCCCGGCCTGTTTTGCGGCCTCAATGACCGCTAGCGTACCGGCAACATTGCCCGCTTCAAATCCGGCCTTGTCCGGGGCATTGACAATTCCGGCAATGTGCAGGACCACATCGGCTCCACCGCAAAGATTGGCCAGGCTTGCGGGGTCATCCAAAGCACCGCGAACCCATGTTACACCCGGACGGTCATCCTGTTTGCGCCGCGTCAGGGCGCGCGCTTCATATCCGTTCTGTACCACCAGATCGAGCATCCGGCCCCCCACAAAACCGGTTGCGCCCGTAATCGCGACAGTTTTTTGCAATCTTGCAGTCATTGTAACTAGACCAGCACCATCTGGTTGCGATGGACCACGGCGCTGCGCGGCGCGTAGCCCAACAGGGCCTCCAGCTCCGAACTGCGGCGACCGATTATTTTTGCACAATCAAGCGCGTCATATTCGGCCAGACCGCGCGCAATCGAGAGACCGGTCAGATCCTTGATCTCGACCACATCGCTGCGCTTGAACTGGCCTTCGATAGAAATGATACCGGCTGCAAGCAGACTGCCGCCGGACTGCAAGGCTGCTATCGCGCCATCATCGATCGTAATCGTCCCGGCAGATGTCAGGCGCCCGCCCAGCCAGGCTTTGCGGGCACTGGCACCATCGCCTGCCTTGAACAGCGTGCCGACATTGGTGAGTGCATAGCGCTCTAGCGGATGATCTTCGCGACCGGAAATGATCGACAGCTCAATTCCCGCGAGATTGGCGAGTTTCGCTGCTTCCAGTTTGGAAGTCATGCCACCCGAGCCCAGTCCGGATGAGGAGCTTCCGTCCGCCATTGCCATGATCGAATCATCAACCGATTCGACTAGGCCGATAAACTGTCCATAAGCTTCGCTATCCGGCCTACGGTCGTAGAGTCCGTCTATGTCGGAAAGGAGCAGCACGCGATCCGCCGATGCGGCCTGACCGACACGCGCCGCGAGCCGGTCATTGTCACCAAAACGGATCTCGTCGGTGGCGACGCTGTCATTTTCATTTATCACCGGAACCGCACGATGCTCGAGCAGCTTTTCCAGGGTGGCGGTCGCGTTGAGATATCGTTTGCGATCTTCCATATCATCTAGCGTGAGCAGCATTTGGGCGGCGGTGAGTTGATGGTCACCCAGCAACTCCGACCACAGGCTGCTCAGTGCGATCTGTCCCACCGATGCCGCAGCTTGCGCGTCGGCCAGACTGGCCCGACCGCCTCTGTCCAGATCAAGTTTCCGCGCCCCAAGAGCAATCGACCCCGATGAAACGATAATGACATTGTCACCCGCCTGATGGCGTTTGGCAATATCCGCAATCAGCGTTTTCAACCAGTCCCGCCGCGGTTTTCCGTCTTCGCCGACCAGCAGGGACGACCCGACCTTGACGACGATCGTGTCCGCCTTTGTCGCGTTCACAACGGCGACCAATCTTTGGCGACATCCTCTTTGCCGGAGCCAGGCGTTGTCCCGCTTTTTTGTTCGATCGAACTATTCTCGCCGACCGCTTCGAGGATTTTATCGAGCGCAGCGTCCAGGCCTTCGCCGGTCGCGCCAGATACCGGCAGAACATGTTCCGCACCGGCGGCGCGCAATTGGTCGGCGATATCGGTCATCAGTTCCTCGTCCAGAAGGTCGGCCTTGTTCAGCGCCAATATCTGCGGCTTTTCAGCGAGTCCACCGCCATATTTTTCCAGTTCCTTGGTGACCGTTTTCCAGGCCTTTACCGGATCATCGCCAGTCGCATCGATCAGATGGAGCAATATTTTACACCGTTCGATATGGCCGAGGAAGCGATCACCAATGCCCGCGCCGTCTGCAGCCCCTTCGATCAGGCCGGGAATGTCGGCCAGCACAAATTCACGGCCCTTGTGCCGGACAACGCCGAGCTGGGGATGGATGGTGGTAAACGGATAGGCCCCGACCTTGGCGCTGGCGTTGGTCACTTTATTGATCAGCGTCGATTTGCCCGCATTGGGCAGACCGACAAGACCCGCGTCCGCGATCAGTTTCAGCCGCAGCCAGACCGCTGCTTCCTCGCCCGGCTCGCCGGGCTGGTGCTGGCGCGGGGCGCGATTGGTCGAGCTTTTGTAGCTGGCGTTGCCGCGTCCGCCGATTCCGCCTTCCAGAAAAGTGGCGCGCTGGCCCTCGCGGGTGAAGTCGAGCAAGACATGCTCCTTGTCTTCCGACAATATCTGGGTGCCAACGGGCACTTTGATCACCAGATCATTGCCACCCGCGCCCGTCCGGTTTCGTCCTGCGCCACCCTTGCCCCGCGGGGCTTTGAAATGCTGGGCATAGCGAAAGTCGATCAGCGTGTTCAGGCCTTCGACCGCTTCGAACACAATATCGCCGCCTTTGCCGCCGTTGCCGCCATCGGGGCCGCCATATTGGATATATTTTTCACGCCGGAAACTGACAGCGCCAGGGCCGCCCTGACCCGAGCTGACATAGATTTTGGCTTGATCGAGAAAATGCATGTTGCAGCATTTAGGGATTTGGTGCGGGAAAGGCTAGGCTTTGCTGCAATATAAAGACATAGTCTCGATCCGTCGATCGGCCGGACAAACTAGATGCTCAGACCGCCGTCGACCGCAAAGGCGGCTCCGGTGGCAAATTTGCTTTCTTCCGAGGCCAGATAGACGATCAGATGGGCAATGTCGTCGGGTTCGCCCATATGACCGACCGGCTGGGCCAATGCGAATGATTCCTCGGTTTCTGCCGGATTTGGCGTACCGTCGATAACGCTGCGGACATTGGGCGTCATAATCGTGCCGGGCAGAACCGCGTTGACCCGGACCTTGTTTTTCTCGCGCGCGCAGTAAAGGGCGATGGACTTTGTCAGCATCGGGATCGCGGCTTTTGCGCTATTATAGGCGACCAGATCGGCACTGGCATTGATTGCGGCGGCCGATGACAGGTTGATGATCGATCCGCCCGTCTTGCTCATCAGCGGCAGGGCGCTCTTGCAGCCGAGAAATATCGAGTCGACATCGACGGTGTAACAGCGTTTGAAATCCTCGTAACTCACATCTGCTATCGAACCGAAAACGGTGACCGCAGCGTTGTTTACCAGTACGTCGAGTCGACCATATTTCGCTTCGACATGGGCGATCACTTCGGTCCAACGCTCCGGATCGGTCACATCCTGTTCCAGAAATTCGACATGGTCGCCGAGTTCTGCTGCTGTAGCGGCTCCGGCTTCACTATTGTGATCGGTGATCACTAAGCGAGCGCCTTCGTCGATCAGGCGCTGCGCGGCGGCCTTGCCCAACCCCATCGCACCGCCGGTCAGCAATATGATCTTGTCCTGTACGCGTCCCATTAGTCTCTCCCGGTTTATCCTGACATTCGAAGGGTTCTAACCGCTATTCAGCGGCTTCCAGCTGCTCCATCTGGGCGACGCGGGGATCATTGGGATAGACCCATTCTTCGCCAATTACCTGTTCAACGGCGAGTTCTTCGGGCACGCGGTTGAGACCGATCATCTTGTCGCAATTTTGATGAAAGCTGTAAATGCGCGCTTCCTGATAACTCAGCGGAACGCTTTTGAAACCGTCGCTTTCCATCGACTTCTGGATCATTTCTCCAAATTGTGTGTCCTCAAGGATGATCTGCGACATATTGCGGCCATTGGGCTTGCTCTCGTCCGGTACGGTCCACAGATCCGGGGCCGGGCCATCGCCCCAGTCCATCGCCATGGTCACCAGTTCCAGCCGGGTTGTGTTCAGCGAGGTGGGCCAGAAGATCAGAGGCGGGACGAAAAAATTGCTCAGCGGCGACACCCAGTTGGGAAACATCGTGTAGCTTTGTGTGCAGGTTCGGCCAAATTCGCCAACGCCTTCGATTTCCTGCCAGTTTGGCGGTGAATCGATAGCGCGGACATGTTCGCGGTCGGTGTCCTGAGGTGCGGGGGCAAGCATCCGGGCGTGGCCATTGGGATAGAGAGTGTTCACATTGCGCTTGCTGTCGACCAGGGGGGAGACGGTGTCGGGGTGGATGAAGGGCACATGATAAACCTCCATATTGGCCTCCATCGCGACTTTCCAGTTGCACTGCAGGTCAAAGCTGTGACGCGCGGCCAGCTTGATCTTGTCAAAACGGAACTCTTTCCACTCATCCCACACCGGACCCAGCCACTCTTTCAGCGGCATCGCGTCTTCATCAAAATTGACGAAGATCAGGTTACCCAGCATCTCGCACTTGACCGGAATCAGGCTGCGGCAGGACATGTCGAAATCAGGACCAAAATCCTGTTTTTCCGGCACGCCGACCAGAGACCCGTCGGTCTTGTAAGTCCAGTTGTGATAGCTGCACATCAGCCGCGGGGTCTTGCCCTTTTCCTCGGTCACCACCGGCGCGCCGCGGTGGCGGCAGGTGTTGTAAAAGGCGCGCATTTCGCCGTCCATGCCGTGGACGATAACAAGCGGGTCACCGACCTGTTCCCATTTCATGAAACAGCCGGGTTCGGGGACTTCGTCAATATGACCGGCGAACAGCCAGGTCTTTTTCCACAGATATTGCTGCTCGAGGTCGTAATATTCCTGGCTGGTATAGCGGCCAGCCGGCAAATCGGGCAGATGCGGGAAGCCCGCGGGCGGCGCGGCGCGGCCTGCTTCCCACTCCATCAGACGTTTCATCTGATCGATATAATTCTCGCTCATCGGCATGGTATCAACTCCCTAGGCAGCTGCAATCCTGACCGGAATCGCGCTTTGCATTGCCTGTCCGGTAATCGGATCGAGATGGTCATCGTCGACGATCAGCCGGTTGGTCGAGCCGCCTTTGGTCATCACGTCGCCTTTGCCCGCCTCGCTGTCGCCGAAAGCATGGCTCATCGAGATGACGCCCTGACGAACTTTTTCGTCGGCTTTGGCTAGGCCGAATATCGAGGCGGTGGGCGAGGTGATTTCGATGATTGCGCCGTCTTCAATGCCTGCTGCAGCCAGATCCGCGGGGTTGAAGAACGCCGGATTCGTGGGCATTTTTTCAACGAGTTTCGGGAAGGTATGGCCGTTGCTGTTATAGCGATGCCTGGACCGGCGTGAGATCAGGCGGAAATCGAAACCATCATCGACCGGATCATTGGCGGCATAGTCGATCAACTCGCTGGGCATCGCGCCCGCGTTAAGATCGAATTTCTCCTGTGCGTCCGGATCGGCCGGACCGACCACCGGGTGCAATTCCTCGTATGTGATTGCCGCGCCCTTGCGTTCCAGTGCCGCTGCGTCGGCTTTGGCCTTGCTGGGCTTGAGCAGCGAACCTTCGGAGATCAGATCGAGAATGGTCGCTTTATCGGGGCATGATTCCATCGAAGCCGGACCACCGGGGAAATTCATCTCAATGCCCATATGCTTGGCCAGCCACCAGAGCATTTCATATTCATCCATGGTGTCGCCGGGCGGGGGCACCATGGCTTCGGTATAATGGCCGTAAGCTTCTTCGGTGAAAGCGTCGGAGACATTGTTGATATCTTCGCGTTCGAGACACATGCTCGGCGCGAGGATCATATCGGCGCGTTTGGCGCTGGCCGACATCCACGGATCGACCTGGATGAACAATTCGCACTCGTCCAGCGCGCGGCGGACTTTCTGCTGGTCGGGGAAGGCGATTTCGGGATTGCCGCCGATCGAGATCAGCGCCTTGATCTGGCCTTCGCCGGGCGTCAGGATTTCATCGGCCAGCACGTTGCACGGCATTTCCTTGCCGAGATGGCCAAGACCGCGGATACGCGATTTCGGGAAGCCTTCGCCAAAGGTCGGCATCTTGGGCGCGACTTGCGCTTTCCGGGGGCCGCCCATCAGCGGGTTGAACACCATCGGCGCGGAAACCCTTTCGCCTTCCTGGTTGAAGCGGGCGCAGAGGATGTTGAGCGACGCCACCAGATATTCGGTCAGCGTGCCATTGCCGGCCATTTCCGGACCGGTGCCGGTGACGACGCGACCCTTGTTTGCACCTGCAAACATGCGGGCAGCGGCGACCAGTTGATCCTTGTCGACCCCGGCGCGCTTCGCGGCGATATCCGGTGTCATATGTTTGACCGCCTCTTCCAGTTCTTCCACGCCGTCGACATGGGCGGCGACAAAATTCTGGTCGTAGAGCTTTTCTTCGAAAATCACGTTGAGCATGCCGGCGAGCAGGGCAGGGTCTTCGCCCGGTTTCACCGGAAGATAAATGTCCGCCAGTTTGCCCATGTCGCTGACCCGCGGATCGGCGACGATGACTTTCATGCCGCGCGCTTTGGCGTCGCGCAGGCCACGTGACGGAGAGGATGTCGGCATGCCGCCGGAATAATGGGAGACGATCGGATTATTGCCGACAAACATCGCGACATCTGATTCGGTAAAGGCATTGCCGCCACCCATCCACATGCCATAGCGCGCGGTGGTGAACACCTTGGCCGGCTGGTCGACGGTGACGCTGGTATACCAGTTGCGCGACCCGATGCCCTGGGCGAAGGCATAGGATGTGCCGAGCACGGCGCTGTTCTGGAAGGCATTGGTACCGCAATAGACCGCGATGCTGTGTGGGCCGTGTTCCTCGACCATCTTCTTCATCCGCGCGCCGGCCAGTTTGAGCGCTTCGGCGGTTGATATGTCCTTGAAACTGCCATCGGGCTGGCGGATCTTGCTGGTGATCATCCGGTCGGGAAGATTGTGCATGTCGGGCAGCTGGCGGCCCTTGATGCAGGTATAGCCGTGGAACAGATGGTCTTCCTTGTCGCCCCGCACGGATTTGACCTTATTGTCTTCTACCTCGACGATCATTGCGCAACTTGCGTGGCAAAAACGGCAAAAACTACGCTTGGTCTCGACAGCCATGAATCTCTCCTAATTTCGGAGAAGTCTAGGCGGGGTCAATGGTGACGGCGACTGACAAAAATGCTCGGGAGAATCGTTTTTCTGCCCGCACGCAATCTTTGCCTGTGACGGCCAGCGAATTCAGCTAAGGTCAGCCACTATTGCGCAACGCGGTCGCAATCGCGTTGAGCGACAACTGGATGCCTTCGCCGATACGCGGATCATCTTCGCCTGCGCGCAGCCGTTTCATCAGCTCGATCTGGAGATGGTTTAGCGGCTCGATATAGGGCAGACGCAACTCGATGCTGTTGAACAGCGCCGGGCTTTTCGCCAGCAGGTGCGGCTGGTCGGTGATGTCGAGCAATATATCGCGCGTCTGATACCAGCTGGACCGGATGCGGTCGAAAAATGCCTGCCCCATGTCCTTGTCCTCGACCAGCTCCGCATAGCGGGCGGCTATGCCCATGTCGGACTTGGCCAGGACCATTTCCATATTGGAGAGAGAGGCCTGAAAAAACGGCCAGCTTTGCGCCATGTCCTTCAATTTGGCCTTGTCATCGAACGCGGTGAGCGCTTGTCCGACACCGTACCAGCCGGGCAGCATCACGCGGGCCTGTGCCCAGCTGAACACCCAGGGAATGGCGCGCAAATCCTCGATCTTGTCGCTCTTCGTCCGGCTGGCGGGGCGCGAACCGATCTTGAGCTTGGCGATTTCCGTCAGCGGCGTCATTTGCCGGAAGAAGGTCCGGAATGCATCGTCGCCATAGACCAGATCGCGATATTCGGTGAACGCGACTTGCGAGATTTCGTCCATCGCCACGGCAAAATCGGCCTGCACTTTGCTATCCGTCTGGTCGGGTTCCAGCGAATTGATCAATACCGCCGATGTCATCGCTTCCAGATTGGCTTCCGCGACATCTTCCGTGCCATATTTCGCGGCGATCACTTCGCCCTGTTCGGTGATCCGGATGCGGCCGGCGACGGTCCCCTTGGGTTGCGCCTTGATCGCACCAAAGGCGGAGCCGCCACCACGGCCCACGGCGCCGCCGCGTCCGTGGAACAGCTGCATTTTAATACCGGCATCAGCAAAAATCGGGGTTAAAGCATCGCTCGCCTTGAACAGGCTCCAGGTCGAGGTCAGATAGCCGCCATCCTTGTTGCTGTCCGAATAGCCGATCATCACTTCCTGATGACCGCGCCCTTTCGCGAGCGCGTGCATTTCCGGAAGAGCGAAGAAATCGGTCATCACCTGCGGCGCATTTTCCAGATCGGCGACGGTCTCGAACAGTGGTACCGCCATGACCGGGCAGGACGGCGATGCGCTATCCTCGGTCGGCGCGTGATAGAGGCCCGTCTCCATCAGCAAGACATAGACTTCCAATATGTCGGAAACGCTCTCGCCGTTGCTGATATTATAATTGGTGATGACGTCGGGGCCATATTTGCGGTGCGCTTCGGCGGCGGCCCGGATGATCGACAATTCTTTCGCGGTCTCGTCGCTATAGGTGATCCACGGGCTGGCCAGCGGACGATTGTTGGCCAGCTCGGTGCGCAGCCGCTTGACCCGTGCTGCTTCATCCAGTGCGAGATAGTCATCCTCGACCCCGGCCTGCTTCAGCAGCTCGGCGACAACCCGTTCGTGGACCTTGCTGTTCTGGCGCATGTCGAGCGTGGCGAGGTGAAAACCGAATAGTTCGACCGTGCGGATCAGGCGGCCCAGCGCCCCCGATGTCGCGAAGACGCCCTTGCCGGACGATTTCAGACCGTGCGCCAATATGGCAAGTTCCTCGCGCAACTGTTGCGGATTGTCATAAGCCTTGGCGGACAGCGGAGACATGCGGCCCGGTACATGGTCGCAGAGTTTGAGATGAGTGGCGGACAATCTGGCATAAATGCCCGACAATGCGCGGCGATAAGGTTCGTCCTTGCGGCTCAGCGAATCGTCACCGCTGGCGTCGGCGAGCGCGATGACCGCTTCGGGCACTTCGGCCAGTTCGGTGGAGATGGACAGTTCTGCGCCCAACGTGTGCACGCACATCAGATAATAGCCGATGACGGTTTCGGCGGCGCGTGAAAGTGCCTCTTCCATGGCACCGGCGTCGACGAAAGGATTGCCGTCACGATCGCCGCCAATCCAGCTGTTGAGCTTGAGGAAACTCGGCAGACGCGCGCCCAAAGTCTGCTCCCATTTTGCATAGAGCCGGGGCAGAACGGGCAGGAACACGTCCTTCATGTAACTTTGCGAAATCTGGACTTCGTCGGTGACGAACAGCCGCTCGCGGCGCAGCGGGCGGGTTTGCCAGAGCAGGGCGATCTGGCGCAGGATTGCGGCATCGAGCATGTCGCCTTGCGGGGTTTCCTCTTCTCCCGCATCTTTCATCAACAGAAGTTCGGCAATCCGGGATTTGTGATCGATGATGCTCTTGCGCCGGACCTCGGTCGGGTGGGCGGTCAGCACCGGGGCAATCAGCGCATCATCAAGCAGCTTCAGAATCGCGTCCCGGTCAACCCCTTCGCTGGCGAGCAGTTCGATCGCCTCGACCACGGTCGCGCCTTTTTCAGCCGCGACGCCCTGCCGGTCCTCGGCGAGATTAGCGAGCAGCGAGAACAGCATGAACCCGCGGACAAATGCCAGCGTTTCGTCGAGCGAAAGCGCATCCAGACCTGGGTCTATGGCATCCGCGTCCGCCAGACCGCGATGGCGATCAACGCTGGTCGACCGGATATATTCGGTGCGCCGGTAGAGTTCCTCTCCGCCATAGGAACGAATGACATCGCCCAGCAATTTGCCGAGATATTTAATGTCGGGATTTTGGCGAACGGTGAGTGATTGGGTCATGACGATATGCTGCACTGCGGCAGATAATCGGTCAAGCCAAACTAGAGCCGTGAACCATTAATTTTGACATCAGCCTTGGCCCAGATGATCGCAAGGGCGGCCTTTGCCTTATTTGCCTCATCCATCTTGCCTTGCCGCTCAAGCGCAGCGGCGAGTCCCGACATCGACCAGCCGTTGTGCGGATAGTCTTCGAGGTCTTGCCGGTACACCGCTTCCGCCTCGGCAAACCGCCCTCCGTCAAGCAGCGCCTGGCCCAGCGACTGCCGGGTCGGATAATACCAGAACGGCGGTTCCATATAGGGCAGGCTGTCCTGCTTCTCCACGGCCCGTTCAAAATGGCTGGCCGCGAGATCGGGATCGCCCGACTTGAGCGCTATTTCTCCCTGCAGCAGATCATCGGCGATATTGAGCAGCACGCTAGCCGGGTAGTCCGCGCTGTCGAGAAAACGTATCTGCACCGAGTCCTTCACCGCCGCGAGTTTTGCGCGTTCCGCCTGGGCACCGTCAATGTCCCCCAGATTTGCCATCGCAAGACCGCGCGCATAGCGCCAGATTGCGTTGGAATAGTCGAGATTCCCGGGCGGGGCCGGTTCGGCCATGATGTCCGGCCATTTGCCAAACTGGGCGAGCGTTTGCAGTGGAATGGTCTTGAAAAACTCCACGGTAGGGAATTGTTCGATCTGCTCCAGCCGCACATTTGCAGCGACTTTGCGCGCCGATTCCAGAGCCATTTTGCTTTGACCCGACATGCTGGTGGCTGCCCAGAGGAAATGGATATTGTGCGGATAATATAGCGCCGGATAAAATCCCTGCGCGTTGCAGGCCGCGATATATTCTTCGTCGACGGATGCCGCCCGGACATTGGCCTTGGCCGCATCGTCATAGCGCCCGACGCGCCAGAATATATGGGCCGGCATATGCACAAGATGCCCTGATCCGGGCACCAGATTTGCGAGCGCATCCGCTTCGTCCTCCGCCCGTCCGGGTTGGTCGGATGCCTCGACGGCATGGATATACAGATGGAGCGCGAGCGGATGCTTCGGACTGCGGGCGATGATCCGCTCCAGCGTGGCAATGACTTTCTCGGTCTCCGGCTTTGCTTTACCATCAGCTGACCAATAATCCCACGGCATCGTGTTCATCAACGCTTCGGCATAAATGGCCGCCGCATCGTCATCATCCGGGTGGGCCGCCACGAATTGTTCCATGGCTTCGGCATATGCGAGATCCAGAGGTTCGCGGGCGGTTGCCGGATCGCCGTTATAGCGCTTGGCCTGTGCTTCGATCAGCGCCTGTTCCACTGGTGTGGCCGTGCCTTTCAGGGCCAAGGCGCGATTGATGGCGGCAAAGGCGGATTTCCGGTCGGCCTCGCTCATCACCGCCTTGCCCTTGCTGGTCACATTGATATTGGGACCGGTCGCCAGAGCCTCTCCCCAAAAGCACATCGCGCAACCGGGATCGAGCCGCTGTGCTGCGCGGAAGGAGCGGATGCTTTCGGCGTGGTTGAAACCGAACGCCAGCACCATGCCCTGATTGAAATAGCGATTGGCGGCCGCGGAACTGGTCGAAATTTTGCGACTATAATTGCCCATGCCGTCAAATAACGGTGCGCCCGCCATTTTGGCGATCTCCGCATCAGTCTTGTTTGTAGTGGCAACAGAACCGGATTGGGCTTCTGCGGGTGTGCCGCCGTAACCGCTTAATGCAAGTAGCGCTGCGCCCAATGTCAGATGTGATTTCTTCATATACGCCTCCCGAAGGTCAGGTGGTGGGACTCATCAGATACGCAACATTACGCCGCGAACTATAGCGTAAATTGGTCATTATATCGAGTCTGGACGCAGAGTGGTCCCGAAAGGTCAAATCAGATGAGGCGAAAAAAGGGCATCGCCGTTATTGGCTAGAAACGGCCCTAGCTTTCCAGCTCGATATCCCAATAGAGCCAGTCATGCCACGTATCGTGCAGGAAATTGGGCGGGAAGGCGCGACCATGTTCCTGCAGATGCCAGCTGGTCGGCTTGATTGGACGACTGGCGAGCTGCATATGCGCTTCCTTCGGGGTCCGGCCACCCTTCTTGAGATTGCACGGCAGACATGCAGTGGTGACATTCTCCCAGGTTGTGCGGCCTTGCTGGCGGCGCGGGATGACATGGTCAAAAGTGAGATTGTCAGGCGATCCGCAATATTGGCATTCAAACTTGTCGCGCAGGAACAGGTTGAAGCGGGTGAAGGCGGGATATTCGGACGGCTTGATATATTTCTTGAGCGCAATCACCGACGGGATTTTCATGTCGAGATTGGGACTGTGTACCTCGCGCTCATAGCTGGAGACGATATCGACCCGGTCGAGAAACACCGCTTTTATTGCGGTTTGCCAGGGCCACAGACTGAGCGGATAATAAGAAAGAGGCGTATAGTCAGCGTTGAGGACGAGCGAAGGGCAGCTTTCCGGATGCCTTAGCAAGTCGGGGTGATACATAAGCGCTGTCTCCCTTGTCCTTTACTGCCTGTTCTTTATCCCTAAGAACGTGACATGACGATGACACAAAGAACAATATACTTCTCATGACGTCAAGTACGCAATTGAAACGAGATATTGTGGTGCGTTTTGCCCCCAGCCCCAATGGATTGTTGCATTTGGGCCATGCCTATGCGGCGATGGTCGCGCATGATTTTGCCCGCGAGCGCGGTGGCCGGTTCCTTCTTCGAATCGAGGATATCGATAGCGGGCGCAGCCGCCCCGAATTTGTCGAGGCGATATTGGCGGATTTGCAGTGGCTCGGACTGACATGGGACGGGGACGCGATTTTCCAGTCCGACCGTTTCGAAAGCTATGCTCTGGCGGTGGAGCGGCTGAAAGATATGGATATGCTCTACCGCTGTTTCTGTACGCGGACGAGCATGCGCCAGGCGCAGGAAACTGGTCCGCAGCCGGAAGGGCCGGATGGCCCCATCTATGCGGGCACCTGCCGTCATCTTGACCCTGCTCTGGCGCGGGAAAGGGCCCGAACCGAGCCGCATAGCTGGCGCCTGGATGTTGCCAAGGCGATTGCCAGGACCGGGCCGCTCGATTGGTATGATGAGCGACACGGCGAGCAGATCATCCAGGCGGAGAGGCTGGGCGATGTCATCATCGTACCGAAAGACACGCAGGTTGCCTATCATCTGGCGGTCACGCTGGACGATGCCCGCGATGATATCACCCATGTGGTGCGCGGTGATGATCTTTTCGCCTCCACCGATATCCATCGCCTGCTGCAGGCGCTTCTGGATTTGCCGACGCCAGTCTATTTTCATCACCCGCTGCTGCTCGACGAAAGCGGTGCAAAGCTCTCGAAAAGCCGGGATTCTGCCTCTTTGTCCGCATTGCGGGAAGAGGGCCGCGACGGCTATGCGCTGGTGCAAGATTTACGCCGGGGCATCTTCCCGGTTGGAATCTCTCTTGCTTCGGTTTAAGGTGAATTCATGAGCTATATTTTGATATTGATGATTGTCGCAGCCGCAGGCGCTGTCGTTTATGCACTTGTCCGCGGCCTGATCGCTTTTGCCAATATGAAACCGGGTGACGTCGATGCAGACGGTATTACCGCTTCGCACAAGAAGCAGAATGAAATGATGTTTGCCCGGATCAAATATCAGGCCATCGCGATTGTGCTGGTGGTTGTCTTGCTGGTTCTTGCGGGTGGCCAGAGTTAGTCCGCTCCCCCGCCGATGGTAAAACTCAACAAGATCTACACGAAAACGGGTGACGACGGCACGACCGGATTGGTCGACGGGTCGCGGATTGCCAAGAATAATCCGCGGATGGCGGCGATTGGCGACGTTGATGAACTGAACAGTGCCCTTGGCTTTGCGATTTGCGAAATCACCGATGATGCGCTGGTCAAGACATTGCGGATTGTCCAGAATGATCTCTTCGATCTCGGTGCCGATCTGGCAACGCCCGCAGCAGAGGGCGATGATTTTGCCCCTTCGGCCATGGTCCTCCGGGTTGTACCATCGCAGGTGGAGCGGCTGGAAACAGAAATTGATGCGGTCAACGCTGATCTTAATCCCCTGACCAGTTTCATCCTGCCAGGCGGTTCGAAAGCCGCTGCGGCCATTCATTGCGCGCGCGCAATTGCCCGGCGCACCGAACGCACATGTGTTGCTGCTGCGCAAGAAATTGCCGTCAATCCGCAGGCTCTGGCCTATATCAATCGGCTTTCAGACTATCTTTTCGTGGTTGGGCGAGCGCTCAACAATGGCGGAAAAGATGATATTCTGTGGGTGCCAGGCGCCTCTCGCTAGGCACCGGTATCGCAACGATTTGTGAATTCATGCAACCGACTGGCACAAATATGCGTTGTTGACCTAGCCATTGTTCGCTCTATGTTCTGTAGAGAATAAGAGCCGCCATCGGAGTAGGATTGATCGCCAGCCAACCGCAACGCCCGTTTTCGCCTTCGCCCGATGCCGAGAATCCTCCCCTCTCGAGCGTTTTGCGTGATCGCTTCCAGGAGGTGAGGAACCATTCTGTGCGCCTCGCCGGTGGCTTGAGCGATGCCGATGCGACCGCGCAATCAATGGACGATGCTTCGCCGACAAAATGGCATCTTGCTCATTGCAGCTGGTTTTTCGAAACCTTTCTGCTGCGCGATCATGTGGTCGGTTATCGACTGTTCGACCAGGCCTATCCCTATTTGTTCAACAGCTATTATGAAGCCGAAGGGGCAAGACATGCCCGACCGGAACGAGGTTTGCTGACCCGCCCGTCGCTGGCAGAGGTTATGGCCTATCGCAGCCATGTCGACGGGGCGATGACCGAAGCGATGGCCGGTTTCTCGGAAGAATTGCTCGATCTGGTCGAACTCGGTCTCCATCATGAACAGCAGCATCAGGAATTGCTGCTGACCGATATCTTGCACCTTTTCTCCCGCAACCCCCTCAAACCGGCCTATGCAGACCAGACGCCAGCGCGCGCGCCAGACCCCGGAAAGCTGGAATGGATTGAGGGCAGGACAGGCGTTCACCAGATCGGACACAGGGGCGCGGGCTTTGCCTTTGATTGCGAAGGGCCGTGCCACGACGTCCTGCTTCATCCCCATGCGATCGCCAATCGGCCGGTGACCAATGGCGAATGGCTAGCCTTTATCGAAGGCGGCGGTTATCGGGAGGCCCGTCACTGGTTATCCGATGGCTGGGCATGGGTACAACGGGAACAGATAGACGCACCCTTATACTGGAACCGGTCGCCTGATCAGCGATGGACCGAGTTTGGGCTGGCGGGCGAGCTGCCGCTCGATCCGTCGGCACCGGTCAAACATGTCAGCCTCTATGAAGCCGATGCCTATGCAAGCTGGGCCGGCGCACGCTTGCCGACCGAAGCGGAATGGGAAGTCGCGGCCAATCATGGCCTGCCCGCTACCGGCAGCGTGTGGGAATGGACCAGCAGCGCCTATCTGCCCTATCCGGGTTTTAAACCCGCCGATGGCGCCGTGGGGGAATATAATGGCAAGTTCATGTCGGGCCAGTCGGTCCTCAAGGGCGGCAGTATCGTGACGCCGCCGGGCCATATCCGGTCGAGCTACCGTAATTTTTTCTACCCTCACCAGCGCTGGCAGTATTGTGGACTGCGGCTTGCCCAAGACCTTTAACCCAAAGGACCGCCCCCATGGATATGACTACCACGCTCGTCGATCATACGTTTCACAAGGACGTCAGACGCTGTTTTGAGAAACGCACCTATGCCATCCCGGCACGCTGGCTTTATGACCGGCGCGGTTCGGAACTGTTTGAGGAAATTACCGAGCTTCCCGAATATTATCCGACGCGCACCGAGACAGCGCTATTGAAGGAAAATGGCCCTGCCTTTGCGGCTTCAACCGGCCCAGGGCGGGCGGTAATTGAATTTGGTTCGGGCAGTTCGGTCAAAACGCCCCATTTGCTGAAAGCCATCAATCCCGCTGCTTATGTCCCGATTGATATTTCGGGCGAGTTTCTTGAACATAGTGCCTCGCTGCTTCAGGAGGAATTTCCGGACCTGCCGATTCATCCGGTCGAGGCCGATTTCATGAAGCGGGTCGAACTGCCCGGGGCCGTCGCGGACATGCCGAAGCTCGGTTTCTTTCCCGGCTCGACGATCGGCAACATGATCGCCCGTACCTCGGTCGACCTGCTCCGCTTCATGCGCGAAACATTGGGTGAGGGCGCGCAGCTTCTGATTGGATTTGACCGCATCAAGGACCCGGAAATATTGGTCAATGCCTATGACGATAGTGCCGGGGTCACGGCCCAATTCTCGCTCAATCTGCTCCACCGGATCAACCGTGAACTGGATGGTGATATTCCGGTCGAACAGTTTCGCCACAGGGCCGTCTGGAATGACCTTTATGCGCGGATTGAAATCTATCTTGAAGCACAGGCCGACATGCGATTTTCAATCGACGGACATACTCATGAGATGGTCAAGGGCCAGAAACTGCATGTTGAAAACAGCCATAAATACGGTCTGCGCGATGCCCGACTGATGTTGCGGGCGGGCGGCTGGACACCATTGCATGAATGGAGCGACGAGCGGGATTATTTCACGCTCATGCTGGTGGAAGCCCATCCGTATAAGCATGCGCCATGAAAACTATTTGCCGGCGGGTGTTCCCGCTTCCATTTTGCGGTATTTAGCCCGCCAGATGGTGATCCATTCATAAGCGCCCCGACATTCATCCATCGCGCTGGCATCGATCATGCGAAATTGCTCGCCGTCCCAGATGTAATTCTGGGCATTGCCGCAATCGCCAAGTCCGCGGCCCTTGGCATAGCTGCTAAGCGTCTGGGTTTGTTCATCCCAGTTGGCATTGACCAACATGGGCAGGCCGCCTTCTCCGCCCCAGGTCGGCTGACGATCAAATTTCGCAGGCCTGAAGGTCCAGCCGCTGGTGGCGCGTCCGTTTTCTATATATTCGCCAATATAGGGCACGCTCGAAAAATTATAGGCACCCGAACCGCAGGATATAAGCACCAGCGCCCGGAATTTATTGCCACGCTTGCCGAGCGGATAGGCTTGATCCTCAACCAGTCCATAGCGGTTGTTCTTGCATGTTGAACCCTCGACCAAAGCCACAAGGGCACCGGCGTCCGGCACCAGTGTCGCGCTCTTCCATTGGTCGATGACGATCGTTGGAATTTCGGTAGAATCCGGCTCAAAGTCCCGCGAACCCTTTGCAACCAGCGCAGTCTCGGTGCCTGCGCGATTCTGCTTCTGGTCGATATAGCGCAACGCCGCCGCCGAACCCGCCAGTGAAATGCGGGTGATATTTTCGCCCATTGGACCTTGCACGACCAAGCGCTGACCATTGATAATCGCCTTGGCGACTTTCTTCGCATCTTCGCCGACAATTTCGATGGGATAATCACCCTGGACGATCGGACCGGTATCGACCAGATCGCCATCGACGATCATCTTGTAGCGGTCCATATCCTTTGTTTCAAAGATCACACGGATTCTAAAGATATCATCGCTGCTGCCGGTTCGAACAATGGAAATGGGGCCATCCCAGTCCTCATAGCTCGCTCCGCCTTCATCTGGGACAAGAGACACTGCTTCGCAATTGCCACCATTGTCGCAGCCCACCGTCCAGTCCTTGAATGTGTGGAGTTCACCCAGCTGCGGCACCGGTAGTGCGGCTGTTGTGGCGACTGTGGTGAATAGTCCGACAATGAAACTGATAGGAGGCATAATTGCAATCTAGCCAGTTTGTCCGACAATCGCTAGTGGCTTGTTGAATCATAGTGAATAGCTTGAAAGGCATGAAATGAAAGCAATCGGCATTATCGGATCGGGGCAAATGGGTGCGGGTATCGCGCAAGTTTCGGCTCAGGCGGGTTATCATGTCTATCTGTCAGATGTGAGTATGGAGATTGCCGAACGCAGCAAGGCAGGCATCGCCAAGCAACTTGCGCGACTGGTCGAAAAAGATAAAATCGAGCAGCAGGCGGCCGATACCGCCCTTGGCCGGATCGAACCGATTGTCCAACTCGACCCGATGGCCAATGCCGATATCATTATCGAAGCCGCAACCGAGCGTGAAGATATCAAGCGCCAGATTTTCGCAGCGGCTTCCGAAGTCTTGGGTCATCAGGCAATTCTCGCGAGCAATACATCATCAATTTCGATCACCCGGCTGGCGCAGTCGGTGAAGGATCCCTCGCGCTTTGTCGGTGTGCATTTCTTCAATCCCGTGCCGTTGATGGGTCTGGTCGAGGTTATCCGGGGATTGGCCACCAGCGACCAGACGGCAGCGATGGCGAGTGATTTTGCCAAGGCCGTTGGCAAGACTGCGGTGATGGCAAAGGATTCGCCTTGCTTCGTCGTCAACCGCATCCTCCTGCCGATGCTGAATGAGGCGTTTTTTGCGCTCGGTGAAGGCACCGCATCGATGGAGGATATTGATCGCGGTGTGCAGCTTGGCCTTGGGCATCCGATGGGTCCGATCACGCTGGCCGATCTGATCGGTCTCGACACATTGCTGGAAATCCTGCGCGTGCTCCAAAATGATTTCGGCGACCCGAAATATCGTCCTGCGCCGATCCTTATGAAATATGTGGAGGCCGGCTGGCTGGGCCGCAAAACGGGCAAGGGCTTCTATGACTATTCCGGAGAAGTCCCGGTTCCTACGATGTAGGCGCATGGCCGTTCAGCCCGAATATTTCACGGGATGAACGGCTAGGTTAGAGTTATCGTCCTGTGGCAGGCTCAGGTCGAACGGATATAGGATGACATATTATGAGCGACGACATCAGAGACTTTAATGTCGATATCCCGAAGACCGCGCTGGACGATCTCGACATAAGGTTGCGCCATGTTCGCTGGCCAGATCCGGAGCCTGTGGATGACTGGTCGCAGGGCATACCGCTCGACTATGTCAAAAACATCGTCGAACATTGGCGGACCAGCTACGACTGGCGGCGCTGCGAGGATGAACTGAACCGATACAGTCATCATCTGACCGAAATTGACGGCATCGATATCCACTTCATGCATATCCGTTCACCGGAAGCTGAAGCACGACCCCTGATCATGACCCATGGCTGGCCGGGCTCGATCGTCGAGTTCATGGATGTGATCGGGCCGCTGACCGATCCGGTGGCCTATGGTGGGGAGGCGAAAGATGCCTACCATCTGGTGGTGCCATCACTGCCCGGTTACGGATTTTCCGGTAAGCCGACCACCACTGGTTGGGGTATGGAAAAAATAGCGCAGGCCTGGGACGTGCTGATGACCCGGCTCGGTTATGACCGCTATTTTGCCCAAGGTGGCGACTGGGGCGGGATGGTGACATCGGTTATCGGAGCGCAAAATCTTGGCCATTGTGCAGGAATTCACGTCAATCTCGTTGTGGTCGGCCCCCCGTCCGAAGAGATCATGACCAACCCGACGCCACAAGAACAGGCGGCGCTGGCACATTTCGCCGTCTATCAGACGCAAGGCACGGGCTATGCCGAAATCCAGCGGACCCGGCCCCAGACACTCGGCTATGGTCTGGCCGATTCGCCGGTCGGGCAGATGGCCTGGATCATGGAAAAATTCCAGGGCTGGGCAGAGGATGCCAAGGCTCCGGACGAGAATTTCGACTGTGACCGCCTGCTCGACAATGTCATGATTTACTGGCTCAACAATGCCGGCGCTTCATCGGCGCGGCTGTATCGCGAAAGCTTCGGTGCGCCCAATATCGATCCCGTCACTATCCCGTCCGGATGCAGCATCTTCCCGAACGAGATCATCACGCCCTCGCGCCGCTGGGCGGAGCAACGGTTCAAGGATATCCGCTATTGGAACGAGCCTGAAAAAGGCGGCCATTTCGCAGCAATGGAAGTGCCGGAATCGTTCATCGCCGAAGTGCGGAGCTGTTTCGGGGCAATGGAGCTCTAGCGGCAGGTGCTGAGCCTGATCACCCGGCGGCTGTTGACGGCAATCCCGACGCTGCTGGTGATCATTTTGGCTTCCTTCTTTCTGATGCGTCTGGCGCCCGGCGGGCCTTTTGATGGCGAACGTCCGCTCGATCCGGCCACGCAGGCGGCATTGCAACAGGCTTATGGTCTGGACCGGCCGCTATGGGAGCAGGCATGGCTTTATGTTTCGCGACTGGCGCAAGGCGATTTCGGACCCTCTCTGGTCTACCGTGATTTCACCGTCTCGGAGCTGATCGCGCAGGGCCTGCCGATTTCCCTTATGCTCGGGGGGCTGGCGATAGTGCTGGCCCTGGCCATCGGTGTGACCGCAGGGCTATTTGCTGCTGTGCAAGCGGGCAAGGCCACAGACAAGACGATCATGATGCTGGCGACGGTCGCCACCGCGCTGCCGACCTTTGTCACCGGACCGGCGCTCGCGCTATTATTCGGCCTGTGGCTGGGTATGTTGCCGGTCTCGGGAACCGGTGAAGGGGGCGCATGGCTGATCATGCCCGTGGTCGCGCTGGCGCTGCCGGTGTCGGGAGCGATCGCCAAGCTTACCCGCGCCGGACTGGCCAGCGTGCTCAAACAGGATCATATCCGCACCGCGCGGGCACGCGGCCTTTCCGAAACCAATATCCTGTTCAAGCACGGCTTGCGCCCGGCTCTGGTTCCGGTCGCCAGCTATCTCGGTCCGGCAGCGGCGGGTCTTTTGACCGGCGCGGTCGTGGTGGAAACCGTCTTCGGGCTGCCGGGTCTGGGCCGCTATTTTGTCCAGGGGGCGCTCAATCGCGACTATCCGCTCGTGCTTGGCGTGGTCACGCTCTATGCCGCCCTGATCATCCTGTTCAATCTGTTCGCCGACCTGATCTACGGCTGGCTCGACCCCAGAATGCGGGAAGGGTGAGGCGATGCTGAAACGCCATTTCCCGTTATCCGTCGTCCTTGTGATCGTGGCGCTGGCTTTGTTGCTCCCGTTCCTGTTGCCGTGGACCTATGACCAGATCGACTGGGATGCCGTCCGTGCGCCGGCGTTCAGCGGTTCGCATATTTTCGGAACCGACGAGATTGGCCGGGACCGTCTGGCACGGCTGGCCGCCGGAACGCAGATCACTCTGATGGTCGCCATTGCGGCAGCGCTGGTGTCCCTGATCGTCGGCATCGCCTGGGGAGCGACCGCTGGCTGGATCGGCGGCAGAGTCGACGAGGCGATGATGCGGATTGTCGACGGTCTCTATGCGCTGCCCTTCATGTTCATCGTCATCCTGCTGATGGTGGTTTTCGGGCGGTCGATATTGCTGGTCTTCGTCGGCATCGGGCTGGTCGAATGGCTGACCATGGCGCGGGTGGTCCGGGGGCAGGTGATGACGCTCAAACAGCGCCCCTTCATTCTTGCTGCCGAGGCGGCGGGGACCCGGTCGATCATGATCATGCTGCGCCATATTTTGCCGAATATCGCCGGTGTCGCGCTGGCCTATCTGATGCTGACCGTGCCGCAAGTGGTGATGGTCGAGAGCTTTCTGTCCTTTCTCGGCCTAGGTGTGCAGGAACCGCTGACCTCGCTCGGTATCCTGGTCAAGGAAGGGGCCGATGACATGGATATGACGCCGCTCGGCTTGTTGCTGCCCGGCGGTCTGCTGGTGGTGATACTGGTCTGCTTGACGATAGAGGGCGAGCGACTGAGAGATCGCTTCTCATGAGTCTTTATGAGATCCGCAATCTCGCCGTGGACATCGCGGGCAACCGGCTGGTGGAGGATGTCAGCCTGACCGTCGAACCGGGCCAGTGCACCGCGATCATCGGCGCATCCGGTTCGGGGAAAAGCCTGACCTGCTTGACGCCGTTCGGGCTGACACCCTGTATAGCGACCGGCTCGATTCACTTGGATGGCATCGATCTCGCCAGTGCCGATGCCGATCAATTGAGAGATGCGCGCCGCAGACTGAGCGGTTTTATATTCCAGCAACCCCTGACCGCCCTGACACCTCATCTGACGGTCGGCGCGCAATTGCAGGAAGCGACGATGCAGGCGGGGGCCGCCCGGCCTTCGCGGAGAGATCTGGCGCAAAAACTGGAGCGTGTCGGTCTGTCTCGTCCCGACGAGCGGCTTGATCAGTTTCCGCACCGATTGTCTGGCGGCGAACGCCAGCGGGTGATGATTGCCGCCGCAATCGCGCACAGTCCCAGATTGCTGATCGCCGACGAGCCGACGAGCGCTCTGGATGCTTCCTTGCGGGCCGAGATCATGGACCTGCTCGATCAATTGCGCGCCGAGCAGGGACTTGGGATGTTGCTGGTCAGCCATGATCTTGCCTCGGTCGAGGGCCATGCCGATCAGCTGCTGGTCATGGAAAAGGGCAGGGCCGTGGAAACGGGTCCGACCGCTGATATTATCGCCAGTCCTGCCGAAGATTACACGAGGCACCTGATCGCGGCGACGCCGCGTCTCGACGAGCCGCCGCCGAAGCTGGGCGAGCCCGGCGGTCTCCTGCTCGAGACCAGAGATGTTGGTGTAGAATTTCAACGGCCCGGTTGGCGCCGGGGAAATATCCGCGCTGTGGCCAATGCGGACATCATGATCCGGCAGGGTGAATCGCTGGCTTTGGTTGGTGGGTCCGGTTCGGGCAAGTCGACGCTGGGACGCGCCATTGCCGGTATCGGTCCGGTGACCAGGGGCGAAATCCTGTGGCAAGGCAGCGCGCTTCCCGAGCGCCGTCAGCGCAGTCTGGAGATGCACCGGTTGATCCAGCCGGTGTTTCAGGATCCGGTCGCCAGTCTGGACCCGCAATGGCAGGTTCTCGACATCGTCACCGAACCGCTGCGCAATCTTCGGGCCGATCTGACAAAGGCCGAGCGAGACGATCTGGCGCGGCAGGCGCTGTCCGATGTTGATCTGGCGGAAGATTTTCTGACCCGGATGCCCGCCAGCCTGTCCGGTGGTCAGGCGCAACGGGTCGCGATCGCCCGGGCGATCATTGCAGCACCGCAACTGCTGGTGCTGGACGAGGCGACATCCGCGCTCGATCCGCTGGTGGGCGCGGAAATTCTCGCGCTGCTCGCACGATTGCAGGGCGAGAACCGACTGAGCCTGTTATTCATCACCCATGATATTGCAGCTGCCCGCCGGCTGTGCCACCGGATTGCGGTGATGGAAGAGGGCCGGATCGTCGAAACCGGTGATTTGCAGGCGGTCATCGGTGATCCAAGGGATGCGACAACACAAAGGCTTGTCGCAGCCAGTTAAAAAAGGGCCGCCCGGTTGTCCGAGCAGCCCCCTTTTTTCAGCGTGACGATTTGTGAATTTAGAAGGATACGCCGAGAGTGAAAACAATTGCGCTATCAGTGAAATTGTTGATCGCTGGCGCATCTGTATCGGTATAGGCCAGTGTCGCGGTCAGGTTCTCTGTAATCGCCCAATCTGCTCCGAGCATCCAGTCTACATAGTTATTGGAGCCCAGTACGCCCGCTGGATTCCCCAAAGAACCGTCATTGAGGCCAATATTGGCGTTCAATGTAATGGGAGTGTTTGGAATGCCGCCTGAAACACCGGTGTAAATATAGACATTGTCGGAATTACCAAGGCTGTCCTGGCTCCAGGCATAAGCGATGCCGCTCGTGACTTCGACCGGGCCGACGGTGGCGGACACCGAGGCATATGGCTCAAAATAATCGCTCGGGCCAGCGGCACCATCTTCACCATTGGGGTAGAAGAAGTAGAGTAAACCGGCATCAAGGGTCAGTCCGGAAATGACTTCGCCTGACCAGCCACCGTAGAGATCGAGTTCGGTATGGCCGAATGTCGCGCTGTCTTCGATGGAAGAACCCCAGGTGCCGATATAAAAACCGCTTTCATGGGCAACATCAATGCCGCCCTGAATGGCGATATCCCCATCCGAGAAGGACAGGCCGCGGAAACGGTAATCTGATGTAACCGCAGCATTGCCCGAAATGGTAATCCCGCTGGAAGAATCTTCCTGAGCTAGAGCCGGTGCGGCCGTGCTCGCCAGCAAGATGGCCGAAAGGCCGAGAACAGTTGACTTGGCTTTTCCGCCAAGGGTAATTTTATTGGACGTGCGCATGGAAATCCCTTTCTCGTTAATGCGTGTCGCCCCTCCTGGATTGACTAGGCTGTCTTTTTATTGCGTCAGATGCCCCGAACGCGAACAGTCTCTAAACTTGTGCAACAAAGCTGCTCCATATTATTGCGCTGCACAACAAAGAAAATGACAGTAAGGATGACATAATATTCGTATGTGGCACTTGCGCCACAAACCGCTTTCACATCGCTTAAAAATTAGGCGAATTTGATTTTTACTGACTAATAAAGCGTCAAATGGCTCGGCGGACAAGATTTGCCACCATCATGTCCAGACTCAGCCCGATTTTGTGAAGCAGGTCGATTCTTTGCCTGGATGAGGCTATTTCGGGGTTGCTTCGAGCTTGACCGTTCCATCCTCGGGCAATGATTTAATATGAACGTCCCGCTGTGGGAACGGGATTTCTACGCCATGTTCCTTGAACAGATCCCACACCCGTTTGAGTATCGCTGCCTTGAAATTGCCGACGCCCGATTGCGGGTCCTTGATCCAGCAGCGAATTTCGAAATTGACACTGTTTTCACCAAATTCGAGCATCCAGACCACCGGTTTGGGATGGTTGAGCACGCGCGGCACGTCAACGCATGCCTGTTTCATCAGTTCAATGGCCTGATCCATGTCGGTATTATAGGAAACGCCAACAGGGATGCTGATCCGGACATTGGGGCTGGAATAAGACCAGTTTTCCACTTCGCGTGTCATCAAATCCTCGTTCGGGATCAGATGTTCCTTGCCCGCGCGGGTGAGGATGGACACCGCGCGTACGCCGATCTTGTTGACCCAGCCGTACGTATTGCCGACCGCAATCACGTCACCGGGCTTGATTGAACGGTCCATCAACAGGATGATTCCGGCGATCAGGTTACCGATCGTCTTCTGCATGCCGAAACCGATGGCGAGGCCAAAGGCACCGGAGAAGACTGCCAGTGCGGTAAGATCAATTCCGACGATGTCGAGGCCCAAGACAAAGGCTCCGCCCAGAATCGCAACGGTGGCGAGCTTCTGACCCAGAACCTTTTGTGCGCCATCCAGTTCGCTGTTGCCGATAATATAAGTGACCAGCTTCATGAGTACACGCGCTACCGCGAGCATGATCACCGCGGTCATCGCCAGCGTGACAATCCAGAGCAGCGAGATTCTTCTGGAGCCGAGGCTGAAGCCGACCTTGTCCATGGCTTGTGTGATCGGTTCTATGCCGCCCACCAGCCCCGATCCGATACTTACGAAAAGAGCAAGGCCAATGATCGTGCCGAGCCAGTTCGGCATCCGTACGCCGCGGATCAGGTCATTGGCAAACAGGCCGACAGTTATTGCAATGGTCAGGGAAAAGACCACCTGAGCGATCAGATGCCAGGGATAGAAAGCGAGGAATATGCCGCATAGAATGAATGTAGTTGCGCGCCGGGTCATGTCGCGGATTCGGCGACCGGCCAGTTCGCTCTCATAGCCGGCCCGGGCTTCCCACAAGTGGCGCAGTCTGGGGCCGATATGTTTGCTTAGATACCAGCCAGCAGTCAGCGCCAGTGCGACCAGTGCGGCAGCGATAATGCCTTCAATATACTGGACGTTCTTTGGCGTTTCAGGTGCCAGACTTTCCAGATAGTTGAGGGCATTTTGGATCATGATCGCGCACTGTGATAATGTTCAAAGCCTTTGGCAAGGTCCGCAATCAAATCGTCGGAATCCTCGAGACCGATATTTAGCCGCACCAACGGGCCCTTTCCGGTCCATTCGGTTGCCGAACGATGTTTTTCGGGATCCACCGGTAGCGCGAGGCTTTCGAAGCCACCCCAGCTATAGCCGATGCCGAATAGTGTCAGCGCATCGATGAATGTCGCACGGGAACGCTCGTTACCATCGGACAGTTCGAACGAAAAGAGGCCGGATGATCCCTTGAAATCGCGTTTCCACAATTCATGGCCGGGACAATCGGGCAGCGCAGGATGGAGGACGAGGCCGACCTCGGGCCTCTCCTTCAGCCAGCGGGCAATTTTCAGGGCGCTGGCTTCGTGTTGGCGCAGCCTGACATCCAAGGTTCTCAGGCCGCGCGCTGCGAGATAGGCGTCATCCGGCGAGACCACCTGGCCGAGCTGTTGCGCGGTGCGCCGGAGAGAATTCCAATATTTGCCATGGGTGGTAACTGCTCCCATCATTACATCGCTATGCCCGACGATATATTTGGTGGCAGCGGTAATCGCGATATCAACCCCATGTTCCAGCGCCGGGAAAAAACGAGACGTCGCCCATGTATTGTCGAGTAATGTCACGATGCCAGCACTGTGCGCCACCGTGCAGATTGCCGGAATATCCTGAACCTCGAAGGTCAGGCTGCCGGGGCTCTCCATCAATATAGCTCTTGTGTTCGGGGCGAATAATTCGGCGATATCCGTACTAACCGTCGGATCATAATAGCGGGCTGAAATGCCCATGCGTTTCAGAAAGACATCGGCGAAGCTGCGGCTCGGGTCATAGCTGCTGTCGGCAAGCAGAATCTCGTCGCCGGGTTTGAGAACAGCGAGCAAGGCGCAGGAAATGGCGGCGACGCCGGAAGGATAAAGCATGGTTCCGGCCGCGCCGGGCTCCATTTCGGTGAGCGCTTCGGCGAGCGACCATTGGGTCGGGGAGCCGCGGCGCCCGTAAAAGAAACGACCGTCTGCGTTGGATTTTACGCCGTCCCGGAGATGCGCGACATTCTCGTATAAATGCGTGCTTCCACGCCAGACGGGCGGATTGACCACCGAACCGGTCCATTCTTTCCGTCGCCCACCGGTAACGACCTGCGTTGCAGGATTTTTTGCCTCGGAGTCGGTATCGGCCAATTATCGATCCAGCCGTAAAGCCATCTTCAGCCAGTTTCTTTCGGGGTGTCCGCGTCAGCGCCCCATTCGGCCCAGCTGCCATCATAAAGAGCGGTTTTTTCGGCTCCGGCAAGTGCTGCGGCAAAGGATACTACCGCTGCCGTCATGCCTGAGCCGCAGGTCGTGACAACGGGTTTGGACAAATCCACGCCAGCATCACTGAATATAGCCTTGATCTCGTCGCTGCTTTTCCATGTTCCGTCAGCATTGAAAAAATTGCTGTGCGGAATATTGGTCGATCCGGGAATATGGCCCGAGGCCGTGCCTACACGAATATCCGGTGCTTCACCACTGAACCGGTCAGCAGGGCGTGCGTCGACAACCTGCTCGTTCTTGCTATGCAGATTGGCGAGCATGTCCGCCTTGGAACGGACGTCCTTGTCATCTTTCCAGACGGTGAAATGACGATGACGCAGCGCTTCCTTGCCGGTTTCGAGCGGCCGGCCTTCGGCCTTCCACTTGGCAATGCCGCCGTCCAGAATAGCCACTTCATGCGCACCGAAAATGGTCAGCATCCACCAAGCGCGGGCTGCGCTCTTAAGCGGACTGTCATCATAGAGGACCACGCGGCTGCCATCGCCAAGGCCGAGAGATTGCATGCGGCTCGCAAATTTTTCAGCCGGGGGCAGCATATTGGTGATCGGGTTGCTGGTGTCGGTCAACTCGCTGAGGTCCATGAATACCGCGCCGGGTATGTGGCCAGCTTCATATTCCGCGGCAGGATTGCGTCCAGTGTCGTCCAAGAATTTTGTAGCGTCGACAATCCGCAAGTCAGACGCGCCCAGTTCGTTGGCTAGCCAGTCGGTCGTTACCAACAATTCCATATTAAACTCCTCATGCCCGCAATCATTTGCGCTAATCTTCTCGCCGTTTAGCGATTCGATTTCCAGACGTCGAGGCTATAACGCATTGTCTGACGAATCCACCGCTTATGTGGTTTTTTTACATGCATTCCTGTCGGCCCCGTCCACGATTTGCAATGGCTCCTGCGCCGGTCATCTGCGGGCCGGAAAAATATCATCCCGCCGGGAGCAGGCGATGGCCAAGAGGTGCAAAGCTGCGCGGGCCTTTGTCCAGCCGGAAAGGAGCCATTTTCTGGCGTGGTGGCTGATGCTCCTGTCCGACCAGAAAGCCTGCCGTCTGGAAATGCCGGAAGCCGGCGTCATCGGTATATTCGATCGAAAATTGTATCTGCGGGACAAACAATGTCTGGGATCGGAAGACTATCGGGCGGATGCTGGTCAAGGGGATGCGAAATTCCGCGACCACTGTCTCGGTTTTTCCCACCCCAAGCACCGATATTTCACGAAATATGGAATCATCGGATATGGCGGATTGGCCGATTATCTGTTCTCCCGCTTGATCCATGGAACCAAAGACCCTGATTTCCGTCAGAGCTTCGTCGCAGTGGTTCGACAGGGAAAGTTCGAACCCCAATACGGCGTTGAACAGCGTTGTATTTGCTCTATGCGGCCGAAAGCTGATCGTAATGGCAGGCGGGGGGGAAGAAACGGCGGGAAGTGGTTCCGCTGTTTTCGCTATATCGTCCGGCGCGATGGTTTCCATGCGATCTGCTGCTGCTGTGGAGGTTGATTGTCCGGTGGTTGCCCGGCGTGCGCGCCAGAAAAATAGCGCGCCAAGCAGAATGAAGAGCAGGCCCGCGAACAGCAAAAGATTCCATTCGCTGGCGTGCTTTGCCGCTGGAGGTTCCGGTGAGGATTGCCGCAAGGATCCAGGTGGAGATGAGTCCGGAGCGATGATTGACGCCGGGACCTCAGTGGACGGGGGAGCTTGGTCTGATGCGGGTGTTGATTCCTCTATCCGTGGTTTGGGTGTCGGCGGGGTAATGTCGCGTGTGACCTGCGGGCGGGGCGGCGCTTGGTCTACGGGTTGTTTTCCTTGTGCATTCCTGTTCCCCTTGTCGGTGATGGCAGGCTTCACCGCCGGAGTGGCGGATTCTGCCGGTGTTTTTGCAGGCGTGGTTTGCGGCGCAACAACAGCTGGTCTGACAAGGGGGATTTCGGCGTCAGCAGGTCCCTGCAAAACATTACCATCCGGCGTGGAGCCGGGGCCGGGGGGTAGCGAATAGCTCTCCACCGAGGGCCGGGATTGCGGGTTGGGCAATGGTTCCTCAACCGACGTTTGAGCTACAGCACCAGCACCCGGTAACAGCAGCAAAGCCGTGCCCGTCAAAATATTCCTGAAGCGATTATGTGCGATCGACTGAAAAACAACCATGTTCCCGTGCATTCCCGGATTGATTTGCAGCCCGAAGCGCTGAACCGTCGATGAATGCAGCAGGGTGATGACATGAAGCGCCCCGTGCACTAGATAATCTGCATGAACAATGATCCTTCCGCTCCACCAGCACCGAAATTTCTGGGCAAGACGAGTGCCCTGCCGGCGTCTCCCGACGAGGCCATACTCGACTATGTCCCCAATCCTCGCGCTGGCGAACTCTACCTGACGCGCTTTGCCGTGCCGGAATTCACCTCGCTTTGTCCGGTGACCGGCCAGCCGGATTTTGCCCATCTGGTCATCGATTATGCGCCGGATCAGACGATCGTCGAATCGAAATCGCTCAAGCTGTTTCTCGGATCGTTCCGCAACCATGCTGCTTTTCACGAAGATTGCACGGTCGGTATCGGCAAAAGATTGTTCGATGAAATGCACCCCCGATGGCTGCGGATTGGTGGCTATTGGTATCCGCGCGGCGGCATACCGATTGATATATTCTGGCAGTCGGGTGAGCCGCCAAAAGGCTTGTGGTTGCCCGATCAGAACGTTGCACCTTATCGTGGTCGTGGCTGATGGCCCATAAATTATACGCTGCGCCGCTTTCCCTCTATTCCGGCAAGGTTCGTGCCTATCTCGACTGGAAGGGGGTGGATTACGAGGAGGTCCTGAGCTCCACGGACGTCTACAAGACGATCATCGTTCCCAAAGTGGGCCGCCCGGTGATTCCGGTGATGGAAACCGAAGAGGGCGAAACGCTTCAGGATACGACATTGATCATCGACCATTTCGAAGCGACCATCGGAGGGCCGTCGGTCTATCCCGATACGCCGACACAGCGGCTGGTGGCGTTGCTTATGGAAGTGTTCGGTGATGAATGGCTGGTGATCCCGGCGATGCACTATCGCTGGAATTATAACGAAGAGTGGGTATACGGGGAATTTGGCGCGACCGCGGCGCCGGAAGCCAGCAAGGAAGAACAGTTGGCGATCGGACGGGAACGGGGCGCCAGCTTCAAGGGTTTCTGTCCGGTTCTCGGTATCAATTCGCAAACCATACCGGCAATAGAAGCCAGCTATGAAGCCTTACTCGCCGATCTCGATGCGCATTTTGCGGTCTATGATTATCTGCTTGGTTCGCGTCCTTCGATCGGCGACTATGGTTTGATTGGACCGCTTTATGCCCATCTTTATCGCGACCCTGCATCGGGCGAGATTATGAAACGTCTGGCTCCGCGCGTTGCCGCATGGGTCGAACGGATGGTGGATGTCCAGGCGCCGCTTTCGGGTGAATTTCTGCCTAATGACGAAGTCCCTCAAACCTTGATACCTGTTCTTGAGCGAATGATGAGCGAACAGATGCCGTTTCTCGAGACCACCGCGGACATGCTGGCAAGTTGGGCTGAGGACAATCCGGATGCGGAATTGCCACGTGCGGTTGGCATGGCGGATTTTACGATAGAAGGCGTGAAGGGACAGCGGATTGCGCCTCCGTTCAGCCTGTGGATGTTGCAACGGCCGCTGGAATATTATCGCCAGTTGCAAGATGCCGACAAAATGGTCGCGGACGAATTTTTAGCGAGGATCAACGGTACATCGGCGTTCCGGGATTTCACTATAGAGCACCCATTGGTTTTTGAAAATTTCAGGCTTTTACTGAGCTGATATCAAAAATTGCCGGGCTATTCGGGGCAATAATCTACTTTGCCCTATCAATCGACTGCTCCCAATCATATATATTGATATTATGAGCAGTATTTCACACCAGCACAGCATCGCCATCGAGCCATCCGACATCGATTTCATGGGACATGTCAATAATGCGAATTATCTGACCTGGGTTCAGGATGCGGTGGTTGCGCACTGGCAGAAATTTGCACCTTCAGAAGCCGTCGCGGCCCATCTCTGGGTGGCGATCAAGCATGAAATTACCTACCGCAAGCCCGCGTTTCTGGAAGATGATGTGATCGCGGAGGTCCTGCTTGAAAAAGTACATGGCGCCAGGGCCTTTTACAGCACGATCATTCGTCGCGGCGAAGAGGTGCTTGCCGAGGTGCAGTCGAGCTGGTGCTGTATCGATGCCGATACTTTGCGCCCGACCCGTCTGGCAAAAGATATTGTAGCACGATTCTTCGGCAACAAGGATTAGCTGGTTTGCTGCGCCGCTAAAGCGCAGCATGATAGCGATTAGCGCATCAATCCGCCGATCAGATTGCGCACGAATCGTCCGGCCACAGGTCCCGCAAGATCCGTCACCACCGATCCTACCGCAGAGGTCACGCCGGAATGCACCGGATTGGCACGCGATTTCTTGCCCAGCATTGTAGAGGCAGCCATACCTGCTGCAGAGCCCATCGCGACCTTTGCGCCACGACTGAAGGCTTTCTCCCAGATGCTTTTGCTCTTGCGCGAGCGTTTGCCGACTTCGGCTTCGCCCTTTTCCTCGACTTCCTGCGCGGTTTCCGTCGCGTCGATCACCTTCTGCGCCAATATTTCCTCGGCGCTGTTCCGGTCGATCTCTTCGTCATATTTCCCGTCATAAGGCGAGATTGATTGCATGATCGCGCGTTCCTTGACGGTGACCGGCCCGAGACGCGAGCGCGGCGGCTTGATCAGGGTTCGCTGGACAATCGAGGGAGCGCCATCCTCAAGCAAGGTCGAGACGAGCGCTTCGCCAACCCGCAGTTCGGTGATCGCCTGCTCGACATCGAGATCGGGATTGATCCGGAATGTGTCGGCGGCGGCCTTGATCGCTTTCTTGTCGCGCGGCGTGAAGGCGCGCAGCGCATGCTGGACACGATTGCCAAGCTGGCCGGCAATCTCCTCGGGTATGTCTACCGGGTTCTGGGTGACGAAAAACACCCCGACTCCTTTCGAACGGATCAGGCGCACGACCTGTTCGATCTTGTCTTCAAGCGCCTTGGGTGCATCGTCGAACAGCAGATGCGCTTCATCGAAGAAGAAAACCAGCTTCGGTTTGGTCGGATCGCCGACTTCCGGCAATGTTTCGAACAGTTCAGCGAGCAGCCAGAGCAGAAACGTCGCATAAAGTTTCGGACTGCGCATCAATTGATCAGCGGCGAGCACGTTAATATAGCCGCGCCCCTGATCATCGCATTTGATGAAATCATCGATTTCCAGAGCCGGTTCGCCAAAAAACTGGCCCGCCCCCTGACTGTCGAGTTGCAGCAACTGGCGCTGGATCGCGCCGACGCTTGCCTTGCTGACATTGCCATATTTGGCGGATAGCTGCTTGGCATTCTCTGCAGTATAAGCGAGCATCGACTGCAGATCGTCGAGGTTGAGCAGCAGCAGGCCTTCTTCGTCGGCAAAGCGGAATACGATATTGAGCACGCCTTCCTGCGTGTCATTCAGGTCCATCAGGCGAGCGAGCAACAGCGGCCCCATTTCCGTAATCGTGGTCCGGATCGGATGGCCCTGCTTGCCATAAAGATCCCAGAAAATTGCCGGATTGTCGGAATAGGCATAATCGTTCATGCCCAGTTCGCTGGCCCGTTCCTCCAGCTTGTCGGCATGTTTGAATTGCGAGGAGCCGGACATCGAAACGCCCGACAGATCACCTTTGACGTCGGCAACAAAGACCGGAACGCCATTGGCGGAGAAGCTTTCGGCCAACCCTTGCAGGGTGACCGTTTTACCCGTGCCGGTGGCGCCGGCGATCAGGCCGTGCCGGTTGGCGCGGGCGAGATTGAGGCTTTGCCGTTCGTCGCCGGCCAGTCCGAGAAAAATTTCAGTTGCATCGGCCATCGGCGGTTTCCCTCAATTGTTTTGCAAAGCTGCGCCCAGCTTGACGCAAAAAAAAGGCCGGCGTCAAGCACCAGCCTTTTTCTGTTACATATGTTTATACGCGTTTAGCTGTCCTGCAGACGAACCGCGACAAACAGCGGATCGCGGGCGCCGCGACGAACCTGCAGAAGCACGGCTTCGCGGTTGGCACGCTTCGCGTTGTTGATCGCCTTGTCCAGATCAGCGGCGCTGGTGACTGGCTGGCGGTTGACGCTGGTGATCAGGAAACCCCGCCGGATACCTTTTTGAGCGGCATCGCTGTTGGGATTGACGGTCGACACTACGACACCTTTTTGCGTCGACGGGACGCCGATCTGACGAGCAATCGCGGGCGTCAGATCAACGACCGACAAACCGAGAGCATCGGCTGTTGCCTGTGCGCTGGCGCCATTGTCATCCTGACCCATGGCATTGTCTTCGGCATCCGGATCGAATGTATTGCCCGCCAGTTCCTCTTCAGAAGGCCGTTTCCCAAGCTTGGCCTTGACTTTTATCGTCTTGCCGCCGCGGATCAGTTCGATGGGAACTTCCGTGCCGATAGGCAGGTTGGCCACCAGATAGGACAAGGTCTGATCCGGGGTAACCGTCTTGTCGTTGACTTTGGTAATTACGTCGCCCGCCTGAATACCAGCTTTTTGTGCGGCTTCACCCGGTTCTACCCGTTGGACAAATTCGCCCCGGTTTTTCTCCAGACCAAGCGATTCGGCGAGATCTTCGGAAAGTGCGCTGATCTGTACGCCGAGATAGCCGCGTTCGATCGCACGCCCGCTTTTCAGCGTTTCGACGATTGGGGCGGCGACTTCCGCGGGGATCGCAAAGCCGATACCGACATTGCCGCCGGTTGGTGAAATGATCGCGTTGTTGATACCGATGACATTGCCATTGAGGTCAAACATTGGTCCGCCGCTATTGCCGCGGTTTATCGACGCATCGGTTTGCAGAAAACTGTCATAGGCACCCGATCCGGTTCGCCGATGAATGGCCGACAAGATGCCGGTGGTTACGGTTCCGCCCAGACCAAAAGGATTGCCGATGGCGATAACCCAGTCGCCGACCCGGGCGCTGTTGCTGTCGCCGAATTTGACGAAGGGCAGGGGCTTGTTCGCCTTGATCTTGAGAACCGCTATATCCGATGCGGCATCGCGACCGACGAGCTCAGCCTCATATTCGGTGCGATCCGGCATAATCACGGTGATCGATTCGATGGTTGCATTGCGATCACCCGGCGCAACCACATGGTTATTGGTGACCACATAACCGTCGGCCGAAATGATGAATCCCGAGCCCAGCGATTGTGCCTCGCGGGTCTGGGTACCGCCGCTGCCGCCCTGACGGTTGCCGAACAGTCCGCTGAAGGGGGTTCCCGCAAAGGGATTGGCGGTGCTCACTCGCACACGCTGCGTAGTGGATATATTGACCACCGCAGGCTGCAATTGTTCGGTCAGGTCGGCAAAACTCATTGGCGCACCGGCGCGTGGTACGACATTGCGCATCACCGAGCTGTCATTGGCTGCGGTTTGCGCCCCTGCCGGACCGATCCCGGTCAGGGTGGCTGCACTGCCGGCCAAAAGCAAAGCTGCTGAAATTCCGTAAGCGTAACGCACTGATATGTTCCTCTCAAAATTCTCGCGGGAAAACGGATCTATGGTGCCAAAATCCGTTCAAAGTCGCAAAATTAATGGCGCAAATTTCATGAACGGAAATTGAATATTACCATATTTGTTCGCCGATCCTAGGCAGGACTGCGACATATTCCCGATGCCAATCTATTTGGGTGTTCAAAATCCTTTTCGCAAGCCATGAATCGCCCCTTGGTCGAAAAAAGCCGTTCTTGCGCAGAAAAAACGACGTTTGTGGTCGAAAGGCTTTCAACGGCAATTATTGCCCCCGGAACTGACGCAGATATTCATTGTCCGGCGAGAGGACAAACGAACTTTGTGCATCGCCTGAATTGCCGGAAAGGAATGTCGTTTCATAGCTTTTCATGGCGCGATAGAAATCATAGAATTCCGGATCCTTGCCAAAGCTTTCGGCATAGGTACGCGCGGCACTGGCATCGGCTTCAGCGCGAATGATCTGTGCCTGCTTTGCCCCTTGCGCGCGGATCGTTCGCGCTTCCTGATCCCGTGCGGTCCGCATTCTTTCGTAGGCGCTATCGAGCGGCGTTCCGTCGGGCAGATCGGCTCGTTTGATCCGCACGTCGACAATCTCCGCGCCATATTGGCGGGCTACCCGGTTGAGACCGGCCTGGATATTATCCATCACCTGACCGCGTTCCGGGCTAAGCAAGGCGGCAAATGGACGTTTGCCGAGTTCGTTTCTCAGGGCCGACCCCAAAATCGGCCGGAGTTCATCGGAAACCCGTTCTTCACTGCCAGCAGCAATGTACATGCGCAGCGGATCGGTGATCCGGAACCGGGCAAAGGCATCGACCTGCAGACGAAGCTGATCGGTTGACAGCACCTGCTGCTGTTCCATCTCGACGTCGCGAATACGCTTGTCGATCCAGACGATCTGTTCAAAAAACGGTATTTTCGCGATCAGGCCAGCGCCGGTTTCGCCGAATGCTTCGCCAGCCTGATAGCGATTGACGATTCGCTTTGGTTCACCAAGCTGAACCACCACGCCCTGCCGCGTTTCCGGCACGATCACGATGGTGTTGAGCAAAATGAACAATGCGGCGATGACGATCACGCCGAGTGCGGCGGGGTTTTGCAATAGCTTGCGCATCAGTTGCCCTCCACGGTTGTCGACGGTGCTTGCTGCGACCGCTTCTTCAGTTCAGGCAAAGCCAGATAAGGCGTCACGCCTCTCGCTTCCACGACCGTCTTGTCGACTTTCGACAGGACGCGCTCCATTGTTTCATAATACATACGTTGTCGCGTAACCCTCGGAGCCAGTCGATATTCTTCATAGACCTTGTCAAAGGCCGCAGATTCACCCTGTGCCTGGGCGGTAAGCTGCTGCGCATAAGCGCGTGCTTCATTCAGATAGGTTTGCGCTGTTTGCTGGGCGGCGGACACTTCCTTGAAGGCATCGTTGACCTTGGCAGGGGGGTCGGCTTTCTTGATCGCAATACCGCGAATGACAACGCCAGCGCCATAGCCATCGAGTAATTCCTGCATATTGCGTTCAACCTGCTGCTCTATTTCCGTCCGTTCGGAACCGATGGTATCATCCAGTGTGAAATTCGCGACGACCGCGCGCATCGCGGCTTCGGCCACTTCCTTGATCGTTTCTTCCGGTTCGGCGATCTGGAACAGGAAAAGCTCGGGTGCCTTGATGTTCCAGCGAACAGAATAGGCGAGATCGACAATATTCTGATCGCCGGTCAGGATAAGTTTTTCCGCTTCTCCTTCCGGAATATCAATCGTCCGGATGTCTTCGACGTCAAGCTTTGTTACCTGTTCAAACGGGGTCGGGAGCGAAAAGTGCAAGCCGGGTTGCAGTGTCCGTGAATAGGACCCCAATAAGGTTACAACACCGCGTTCCTGAGGACTGATACGGTGAATGCTGGATAATGCCAACCACAGCACAACAAAGCCGATTGCCATAAGCGGCCACCAGGACCGTCCGCCCGGACGTTTCGGAATGCCACCACCAAAGCCGCCGCCAGTGCCTTTTTTAAACAGTTCTTCGAGAGAGCCAGCGCCTTTGCGACCGCCACCGGACGACCCGCGGGGAGGATTGCCCCATGGGTTGCGAGGACCGCCGCCATTGCCGCCATCATTGCCGCTGTCACCGTTGTTGCCCCAAGGACCGGCCATGTTCAAGATCGAGCCCAAAATCGATTTTCGGCGCGCTTCACCGTTAATATTATCATTCATAGTTTCTTTATAGGTAGCACGCCGTCAGAAAAACAGTGTCAATCCGATAAAAGTGTAACTATGTCGATCCCATGACTGATATATCCTCAATCGAAGCAGCACTGGATAGCGTCGCCAAAGGCCGTTTCAGCGCCGTAAAATTCGCGCAAGGCCGTGTTTCTCTGGTGCTTAATGTCGGCGGACTGGATGTGCGCGAACGCGGCCAGGTCGAGATCGCAGTGAAATCCGGCCTGCTGGCTCTGGACGGCGTTGAAAAAGTCGATGTGGCGATGACCGCGGAAAAGATAACCCGGCGTCTGATCGCGGTAGCCAGCGGCAAGGGCGGTGTTGGCAAGTCTACACTTTCTACCAATCTGGCAATTGCGATGCAGCGAGTGGGTCGCAAGGTCGGCATGGTTGATGCCGACATATATGGTCCATCCCAGCCGCGGCTGCTTCACTGCGAGGGACAGCGGCCGGAAGTCGAAGGCAAACAACTGATCCCGGTGCCCAACGAATATGATGTGCCGGTCTTGTCGATGGGCCATCTGGCGAAGCCGGGGCAGGCCATCGCCTGGCGCGGGCCAATGGCGGGCAAGGCGCTCGATCAATTGATCGATGCCCATTGGGGTGATGTCGAGGAACTGATCGTCGATATGCCGCCGGGTACCGGCGATGTTCAGCTATCGATGATGCAGCATCACAAACCGGTTGGCGCGGTGATTGTTTCGACCCCGCAGGATCTGGCCTTGATGGACGCAAACCGGGCGGTGGATTTGTTCAACCAGGCAAATATTCCGATCATCGGCATGGTCGAGAATATGGCGGGCTATCAATGTCCACATTGCGGGGAAGTCAGCGATCCATTTGGTGCCGGGGGGGCGGAAGCCGCCGCGAAAACAATGGGCATGCCATTTCTGGGCAGAATTCCACTCGATATCGGGATTCGCAAGTCGAGCGATGGCGGCACTCCACCGGCTGGCACTGACGCCCCGGAGGGGCAGGCTTTCCATGATATTGCAAAGAAGCTCGCCACATGGTTGGATAATCAATAGCGCGAAGGAAGGACATCATGATGCTGGAAAGCGATCAGGACATAGCTGCATTGCTGATATCAACACGGCGCATCGCTCTGGTTGGGGCGTCGGCCAAGCCCGATCGGGCGAGCAACGAGGTTCTCGGGTTTCTGCTCGGGCAGGGCTATGATGTGATACCGGTCAATCCGGTTCTCGGGGGACAAATATTACATGGTGTGCCGGTGGTTGAATCGCTGGCGGACATCGAGGGCGAGATCGATATGGTCGATATCTTCCGCAATTCCGAAGCCGCCGGTGAAACGGTTGACGAAGCGATCGCAGTCGGTGCCAAAGCGGTCTGGACGCAGCTTGGTGTGATCAATGAAGCCGCGGCCGAGCGCGCAACCGCTGCCGGCATAAAGGTGGTCATGGATCGTTGCCCGAAAATTGAAATTCCCCGACTGGGCCTGTTGAAGGAGCCTCATGGCGGTTGAACCAGACATCGAGCAGGCCGAAGACTCATCCACCGGATTGACCCGTCGCAAATTCCTGATCGGTGGCGCCGTTGGTACGGGCCTGCTGGTTGCCTGGGCGATCTGGCCGCGCAACTATGAGCCAAATGTTGCCGCCACCGAAAATGAACAGGTGTTCGGGGCTTTTCTGAAAATATCCGAAGATGGCCAGGTTGCCGTGGTCGTGCCGCAAAGCGAAATGGGGCAGGGTGTCTACACCGTCCTGCCGCAAATTCTTGCCGATGAACTGGGCGCAGACTGGCGAACGGTTGCGGTTGAACCCGCACCGATCAATCCGTTGTACAGCAACAGGCTGTTGGCTGAACAATGGGCAGAATGCTTCCTGCCAACGGGTGTCGAAAAACTTGCTGAAAATGCTGCAGTGCAGTGGATGGCCCAGAATGTGGCGATCCGCGATCAGTTTATCGTGACGGCGGATTCCACGTCAATTCCGGCCTATGCGGAAAGCTTTCGTGAGGCGGGCGCGGCCGCCAGAGTATTGCTGACAAAGGCAGCGGCGGACCGGTGGGACGTGGCCTGGGAAACCTGTGCTGTCGAGAATGGCATAATCTCCAGCGGCGACAAAAAATTGCGGTTCGGAGAATTGGTGCGCGATGCCGCTAAGCAGACTTTGCCTGATCCCGTGCCGCTCCGGCCGGCCGGTGAAGGCCATTTGATCGGGCAGGACGTGCCGCGGCTTGACATGCCGAGCAAGCTTGATGGCTCGGCCAATTTTTCTGGAGATATCAGGCTTCCCGACATGGTATTCGCGGCTATCCGGCAAGGGCCCATTGGCGAAACCCGGTTGAAGTCGTTCAATCGCGGCGGGGCGAGCAAGATCACCGGTTTCATCGATGTCGTAAAAAGCGAAAAATGGATCGCGGCGGTGGCGACCAACTGGTGGGCGGCCAATCGGGCGCTGGATAAAATGAGTCCGGTGTTCGAAACCAAGGGCTTTATGGCCGATAGCGACAGGATCGATACGGCCTTGCAGGAAGCACTAGACGATGGACCGGGGATACGGTTTGTCTCGCGCGGCGATACCAAGGGCCTGTTCAAGGACGATAATATCCACAGGGCCCGCTATCACGCTGACGCTGCTGTGCATGCGCCAATTGAAACGCGGACAGCAACCGCGGAATTCAAGGACGGTGTTCTGGAACTCTGGATGGCGACACAGGCACCCGCCGCAGCGGTCCGTGCGGCGGCTGAAACGCTGAATATCAGCCAGGACCGGGTGACGCTATATCCGATGTTGAGCGGGGGATCGTTCGACCGCAATCTCGATAATGAAATCGCCGGACAGGTCGCGCGGATTGCCAAGAAAATGGGGCGACCGGTACAATTGGTCTGGTCGTGCGCCGAAGATTTGATGCATGACCATTACCGGGCACCAAGCCATGCCCGCCTGGATGCTGCCATGGAAAAAGGTGGGCGGGTTGAAGCGATGCAGATCAAGGTCGCCGCGCCGCCCTCTTCGCGCGAACAGGTCAAGCGCCTGTTTGACGCCATGGACAATGTGGATGCTATGCGGTCCTCCATCGGGGAAGCTGATAGCAAGGCGGTAGCCGGTCTTGATGTTCCCTATGATATTCCCAATCTGACCGTCGATCACCATAGCGCCTTCGTTGGTGTGCCGACGGGTAACTGGCGCAGCAATGCCCATAGCAGCAATATATTCTATCTTGAATCGTTCATCGACGAACTGGCGGCGAAAGCGGGGATCGAACCCCTGTCTTTCCGCATGCAGATGATGAACAATCAACCGAAACTGGCCCGATGCCTGACCGGTGTCGCCGCCATGGCCGCCTGGGACGGTGGCCTGGATGGCAGCGGTCAGGGCATGGCCTGTCACAGCATGCGCGGTGGACATATTGCGGTAATCGCGAGCGCGGGGAGGGGAACTGGTGGTCTCGAGGTCAGTCGCATTTCAGCGACGGTCGATATCGGCCGGATCATTCACCCCGACATTGCCCGGCAACAGATAGAGAGCGGTATTGTATTTGGGCTGGCGATGGCGCTCGGCAGCGCAACCCGGTTTCAGGATGGACTGCCAACGGCAAGGCGATTGCGTGATCTGGCCTTGCCACGACTGGCCGAAATTCCGCCGATCCAGATCGAATTTCTGAGAAGTGACGAAGAGCCGGTCGGCTATGAGGAACTCGGAGTACCGGCGGTCGCACCAGCGGTCGCCAATGCGTTATTCTCCGCCACCGGCACCCGGTTCCGGCAATTGCCGCTGTTTGGGGAAGTGTCGTGAGCCATGCGTGAAACGGGATTCTTGCCAAATGAACACCCGCCGGTCGCGACACAGAAAACTGGTGTTTTGCTGGTCAATCTCGGCACACCCGACGCTCCTGAGAAGAAAGCCGTCAAACGCTATCTCAAGCAGTTTCTGTCGGACAAGCGGGTCGTGGAAATTCCCTCGATTATCTGGCAGCCGATACTGCGTGGGATCATTCTCAACACCCGGCCTGCGAAATCGGCAGAGGCCTATAGTCTGGTGTGGACCGAAGATGGTTCGCCGCTGGCTTTTTACACGCGCAGGCAGGCGGAGAAACTCGCTGTCAGAATAACCGGTGAATCGGATGACGTGGTGGTCGACTGGGCGATGCGCTATGGCAATCCAAGCATCAGCTCGCGGTTGAACGAGATGAAGGCAGCAGGCTGCGACCGCATATTGATCGCGCCGCTCTATCCGCAATATAGTGGTGCCACCACCGCCAGCGTTCATGATGCGGTGTTTGACGCGATTGCCGCCATGCGCTGGCAACCGGCAATCCGGCTGCTGCCGGCCTATCATGATGACCCGGCCTATATCGATGCGCTGGCGACCAGTCTCGAGCGCGATATTGCCGCGCTGGATTTCGAGCCGGACGCGATTGTCGCCAGTTTCCACGGCATGCCCCAGCGCACGCTGGAACTGGGAGACCCCTATCATTGCCATTGCCAGAAAACAGCTCGGCTTTTGTCGGAGAAAATGGGCCGGGAGCTGGTCGTGGCGTTTCAGTCGCGTTTTGGTCGGGCTAAATGGCTGGGGCCTGCGACCGATGCAGTGCTGGAGTCGCTGCCTGGGCAGGGAAAGAAGAATATCGCGATTTTTGCGCCGGCATTCTCGAGTGACTGCCTCGAGACCCGCGAAGAACTGGCGATCAGGGGCAAAGAGCAGTTTGAATCCAGCGGCGGTGAGAAATTCGCCTATCTGCCGTGCCTCAATGACAGCGAAATCGGCATGGATATGCTTGAGCATCTCATCCGGCGGGAGTTGTCGGGGTGGATTTAGAATCTCCCGAAATCTTTCACCCTCCGGTCAAGCGCAGCATCACCATCGCCGGGCATCAAACGTCGATTTCGCTCGAGCCCTTATTCTGGGATATGCTGAAGACCGCAGCGGATCATCGTGGTGTGCCGCTCAATGCATTGGTCGCACGGATCGATGTCGAGCGGATCGCCGCGGCGCAACCGCCGGGCCTCGCGACCGCCATCCGCTTGTGGCTGACCAATGATATGCTTGGAAAAATGTCTCAAGCCGACTAAGGGACGCCCATGAACGCTACCCTTCTTGTCATGGCAGGCGGTGCGATGGGTGCGGCTGGACGCTATCATCTCGGCCGACTTGTCTTCCACCTTGCTCCCGTGGGTTATCCGATTGGCACCTTGGCGGCCAATATAACCGGTGGTCTATTGATGGGTGTGCTGGCGGGCGTACTGGCCCGCAGCAATTTTGTCGATGAGCCGTGGCGGCTGTTGCTTGGCGTTGGCCTGCTTGGTGGTTTTACAACTTTTTCGGCCTTTAGTTTGGAAGTTCTCAATATGATCGAACGCAGTCAATGGGGCATCGCAATGATCTACGCCCTGGTCTCGGTCGTCGGTTCCGTGCTGGCCCTGTTTGCCGGCCTTATGGCAGTGAGGGCGCTGGCATGAGCGGCTTTGACCCTACCGCGGAAAGCGGCTCCGAGGAAGAATCGCCGCAGGGCTCGCCCAAGGAACAGATGCAGGCGCTGAAGACGCTTGATGTCCGGCAATTCACCGTTTCTCCCGATGATGACGATATCCGCGTCGACCGCTGGTTCAAGCGGCATATGGAAGATGTGCCGTTCAATATCGTGTCGCGCTGGGCGCGGACCGGGCAGTTGCGGCTGGACGGCAAGAGAGTTTCGCCGGGTGACCGGATTCAGGCCGGGCAGGTTTTGCGCGTGCCGCCACAGGAAATCGAACGGCCGGGCCGCGTTGCCAAAGCCAAGACGGACCTGTCGCAGGACCAGATTGATTTTGCCCGGGAACTGGTGATTCACAAGGACAAGGCCGCGATCGTGGTCAACAAGCCTCCCGGCCTGGCGACGCAGGGCGGCAGCAAGACAACAACCCATCTCGACGGTCTGCTCGATGCGCTGACCTATGATGCGAAATCGCGGCCCAAGCTGGTCCACCGGCTGGACAAGGACACCAGCGGCGTGATTCTGCTGGCGCGTTCTCCGGGCGCAGCGTCCTTTTTCTCCAAACGCTTTTCCGGTCGCGATGTGCGCAAGGTTTACTGGGCAATTGTCATGGGTGTGCCGGAAATCGCCGATGGCGTTATCGATCTGCCGCTTTCGAAGCAGCCGGGTTCCGGCGGCGAGAAAATGCATGTCGACGAAGAGAACGGCCAGTCGGCCAAGTCGCGCTACCGGATTATCGAACGTGCGGGCAACCGCGCCTGCTGGGTGGAATTGCAGCCGTATACCGGGCGCACCCACCAGTTGCGCGTGCATATGGCCGCGATCGGTCACCCGATTGTTGGCGACGGCAAATATGGCGGCAAGGATGCCTTCCTGACCGGCACGATCAGCCGCAAGATGCACTTGCACGCCCGGCGGCTGCGAATTGAGCATCCCGATGGCCACAATCTCGACGTGACCGCAGACTTGCCCGCCCATTTTGCAGAAACCGTTGATAATCTCGGACTCGATTTGAGTCTCGGCAATCTTCCGCTCGACGAGAAGAAGCCGGGCGGCAAGATGGTGCGCAAACAGCAGGCGAAGGCCCACGCCAAGATGATCCGCAAGGACAAGCGCGGCGAGCGTCGGGGGCGTGGTGAGAGCGATGGCAAGCCGACCAAGGCCGGGAAACCGACCAAGCGCGATCGGCCCAATGCCGGAAAGGCAACCCACAAGAAAAATATGCCGCACAAGGCAAAAGTCAAACAGGCCCTTCACAAGAAACGGAAATAATGCATCCAGATCCCGCCTTCAGATGGCCCAAATCCAACAATGACCACCAAGACGCCGACGAACGGGCTGCACTCGAGGCAATGATTGCCGACATCGGTTTTGGAATGATTTTTGCCGAAACACCGGATGGTCCTCGGGTGGCGCATGTGCCGCTATTCTCCACCGGTGATGGCGCGCTGCAATTTCATCTTTCGCGCGGCAATGCATTGACCCGGCATATCGTGGAAAAAAGAGCGCTTTGCGTCATAAACGGTCCTGATGCCTATATCAGCCCGGACTGGTATGGGGTGGAGGATCAGGTGCCGACATGGAATTATCTGGCGCTCGAGTTGGAGGGCAATGTACGCCGGATGGAGCGTGAAGGGCTGATCGGTCTGCTCGACGACCTGTCCGCCCAGAATGAAGCGAAGTTGGCACCCAAAAAGCCGTGGCATCGGGACAAGATGGATAGCACGAAATTCGACAAGATGGTCGACGCGATTGTTGGCTTTGAAATGGAAATATTGGCCTGGCGCCCAACTGCCAAACTTGGGCAGAACAAGCTGGCTGCGGAACGGGAAAATGCTGCTGCGGCGCTGGACGCTACCGGCCGCCGCGCGATGGCCCATCTGATGAGGGAATTCGGGACAAGATGACAAACAAGCTGGCCCTTTTCGATTGCGACGGCACGATGGTTGATAGTCAGGCGAATATCTGCGCCTCGATGGATCAGGCCTTTGAAAAACATGGTCTGGTCCCGCCGGATCACCACCAGGTCCGGCGGATCGTCGGCCTCAGCCTGATTGAGGCAGTCAGCCAGTTGCTGCCCGACGGCGATGAAGAGACGGTTGCGGTGATTACGCAATCCTACAAGGATGGCTTTTTCGAACTACGCCAGGCGGGGGGTGTGCATGAGCCGCTCTATGATGGATTGCTCCAGACGCTGGAAGAATTGGAAGCATCCGGTTGGGTCTTGGGTGTGGCGACCGGCAAGTCGGATCGCGGTCTTCGGCATGTGCTGGAAACCCACGGGCTTTCTGACCGTTTTATCACGCTGCAAACCGCTGACCGCCATCCTTCCAAGCCGCATCCGGCGATGGTCGAACTGGCGATGGCTGAAGCGGGCGCGGTGCCGGAAACCACCGCGATGATTGGCGATACCAGCTTTGACATGGCGATGGCGGTCAATGCCAACGTGCGCCCGGTCGGGGTCGACTGGGGCTATCATGACGAGCAAGAATTGATCAGTGCCGGAGCAGAAATTGTAGCGGCGACGATGGCCGATCTGAACAGGATTTTGAACCAATGAGCGAGCCGATAGACGACCAGCCCGAATATGTCCCCGATCCCGAGAAAGAAAAGCAGGCCAAAGCAGTGCATTTTACGGTCAGCATCATTCGTCTGCTCGGTGTGGTGCTGGTGATGTTGGGGCTGGCCATTGTGCTCGATCGCCTGCCGCCGGTTCCGTCGCCCGCGGGATATGTGCTGATCATTCTCGGTCTGGCGCAAATGTGGGTCGCGCCGGTCTGGATCATCCGCAAATATGTCCGCGCGCGGGTTGCAGAGGAAGCAATGGCCAAGGCGGCTGAGGGTACGGACCAACCGTGAAACGCTTTTACAAGACTGTATCGGTATCGCCCGCCGGTGACGCCTTTGCCATCGCGCTCGACGGGCGTCCGATGAAGACGCCGCAACGCAATCCGCTGGCCGTTCCGCAACCGGCGCTGGCGGACGCCATCGCAGCCGAATGGATGGCGCAAGGGGAAGATATAATCCCCGCATCAATGCCGCTGACCGGTCTCGCCCAAGGCGCGCTGGATCAGGTTGATAGCGACCGCGACCGGATTGTCGGGCGGATCGCCGCTTTCGCCGACAGCGATATGCTTTACTATCGTGCGGATGACAGCCAGCAGGCGCTCATCGACTATCAGGCGCAACATTGGGATCCGCTGCTGGATTGGGCGAGGCAACGTTATGATGTCGGCTTCAACCTGATCCATGGCATTAGATATGAAGCGCAGCCGGCCGAAACAATCGCCCGTCTGACCAATGTGGTCGAGGCGCAGGACGGCTTTGCGCTGGCGGCGATGTTGTCACTCGTCGGACTTTCCGGATCCCTTGTCGCGACGCTGGCTCTGGTCGAAAAGATCCATGACACCGAAACACTCTGGCCGCTGGTCAATCTCGAGGAGCTTTGGCAGGAGGAGCAATGGGGTCAGGATGATCAGGCCGTGGCAGCGCGAAATGTCAAAAAGGCGGAATTCGAGGCGGCTGCCCGCTTTCTGGAGCTTGCCCGGACATAGGTTTTCCCTTTCCTTCGTTTTTTCGGTAAAGGATTGGAATTATCACGGAGACTGCATGACAAGCGATTCCACTTTATGCGCCACGCCTGCCGAAGCTGTGGCGCTGCTTGAGAAACTCTACGCCGCACAAATAGATATCACGGCAGCCCGCTTTCGCCGCTATGCGACATCGAAATTGGCCAAAGAGGACCGCGAACAGGGTCTCTATCCGCAGATCAGCGTCCAGATTCCCGCCGATCAGGCGACAGAAACCAGCCATCTGGCGTCTGGCCATCTCGCCGATATCAACACCTATCGTACGACGATTACCGAGCCCCGTCTCTATCGCCTCTATCTGCTCGATCAGCTCGAAAGGATAGCCGAGACCTTCACCGCCAAAATCTGGGTTGGCCTGTCCGACACACCAATTCCGCTGGCCTTTGCGCTGGAAGATGCCGGCGCCGGTCTCGACCGGGCGAAGAAAGAGAAATTACCCAATTATTTTCACACCCCCAATCTGGTCAAAACCAATGACGAGATCGTCGATGGCGGCCAGATTTTCCAGGGTGAAGAGGCTTCGGCGCTGGCTTTGTTCACCGCCGAGCGGGTCGACTATTCGCTGCACCGGATCCGCCATTATTGCGCCACCGATCCGGAACATTTCCAGCCCTTCATCCTGTTCACCAACTATCAGCGCTATGTCGACGAGTTCATCGAACATGGCCTGGCAGAAGTGAAGTCCGGCAAGGCCAAAATACTGGTCGAGCCGGGCAACCGGATAACCGGAAAGGACGGCAAGCCCTCCGCCCCGCCAATTGCCAAGCCGCCGCAGATGCCGGCCTATCATCTGGTCCGTAGTGATGGCCGGCCTGGCCTCACATTGGTCAATATCGGTGTCGGTCCGAGCAATGCCAAGACGATCACCGACCATCTCGCGGTGCTCCGTCCGCATGTCTGGCTGATGATTGGCCATTGCGGCGCGCTCCGCCGGACCCAGCGGCTCGGTGACTATGTCCTTGCCCACGCCTATTTGCGTGACGACAATGTGCTCGACGATGTGCTGCCGCCCAGCATCCCGCTGCCGACGATCGCCGAAGTGCAGCTGGCTTTGACGCAGGCGGTGCAGGAAGAGACCGGCATCGACAAGTCCAGACTCAAGCAGCAATTGCGCACCGGCACGGTGGTGACCACCGGCGACCGCAACTGGGAGCTGCGCTTCGAACAGATTGCCCGGCGCCTCAACCAGTCGCGTGCCATTGCCATCGATATGGAAAGCGCAACAGTTGCCGCCAACGGCTATCGCTACCGCGTGCCCTACGGGACATTGCTCTGCGCCTCCGACAAACCGTTGCACGGCGAGATCAAACTGCCCGGCATGGCGGACGCATTCTATCAGGAACGAGTGGGCCAGCATCTCGCGATCGGATTGCGCGCGATCGACCTGCTGGCCAAGGAGGCGGATGAGGGCACGTTGCACAGCCGGAAATTGAGAAGTTTTGGCGAGCCGTTGTTTCGCTAGGGAAACATCCTCTCCCCTCAAGGGGAAAGGAAAATCCTGCCTTCAACCATGATGAACTGTACAAACTTTACACTGTTATAGTTTTGAAAATGTCCAGCCTGATTGCCTTGGAAAAATGATCGCATTTTACGGTGAAATATTATCCAGTTTTCAAAGAACCAATCCGCCAATATCATGATGCGCATGCTGTAGGAAAGACCGGCGAACCTGCTTTCTGGCTGATCGGCGGGATGTAAAGATCAGTTTCATTTTCCCGCTAGGCAAGCGATGCAAGCGCTGAATCGAGATCATATATGAGGTCATCGACATCTTCGAGGCCGACCGAGAGGCGTACAAGCCCGTCATCGATTCCGTGGTCGTGGCGTTCATCCGGCGAATATGTCGAATGGGTCATGCTTGCCGGATGTTGAATGAGAGTTTCGGTATCACCAAGCGATACCGCGCGCTGGATGAGCGCCAGTCTGTTCATCAGGGCCAGTCCGGCATCATAACCGCCGCGCAATTTCACCGCTATCATGCCGCCAAACTGGTCCATTTGTTTCCGCGCCAGATCATGTTGCGGAAAAGAGGGCAGCCCCGGATAGAAAACCTCCGCAACAGCGGGATGGCGATGCAGAAATTCGGCAACTTCCTGCGCCGACTCAACATGTTGGCGCATGCGTATCTTTAGCGTCTTCAATCCTCGCATCACCAGCATTGCATTGAACGGAGCCATGACCGCACCGGTCATGTCCTTCATGCCGACCAGACGGATTTCCGAAATATCATGTGCACTGCCAACAACCAATCCTGCAACCACATCACCATGCCCGCCGAGATATTTTGTCGCGGAATGGACAATGATATCTGCCCCTCGTTCAAGCGGACGAGTGATTACCGGTGTGGCATAAGTATTGTCCACGACGGTTCGCGCACCGGCCTGTTTTGCAATGGCGGAAATTGTCGCGATATCGACAAGCCGCATATTGGGATTGGCCGGTGTTTCGAAAAACACAATTCTGGTTTTGGACGAGATGGCTTGAGAAAGCTGTTCCGGATCGGTCAGGTCGACATGCGTGATGGTAATCCCGAACCGGGCAAGACCATGCCGCATGAATGCGAATGTGCAGCCGTATAAAGTCTTGTCGGTGATGACTTCATCGCCCGGTCGCAGAAAGGTCCATAATGTCGACGTTATCGCGCCCATGCCGGAGGCGGTCGCCAGACCGGCTTCACCATTTTCCAAAATGGCAATCCGCTTTTCCAGAAGATCGGTGGTTGGGTTGGAAATGCGCGAATAGAAATGTCCTTGCTGTTCTCCCGCAAACATTGCGCCGCCCTGTTCGGCGCTTTCAAATGTGAATGTCGATGTCATGTGCAAGGGCGGCGTCAGGGCACCTTCTGATCCTCTGGCGTCATAGCCATGGTGGATCGCACGGGTGGCGAAGCCCAGTTGGGTGGATTTTGACTGATGTTCGCGTGACATGCCCTGTTCTCCTGTCGCGCCGGTATGACATGACTCGGGAGGCTTTAGGTTGCTATATTAGCTCAATTGTTCTGGTTTATGGCATATATGACCCTAAACATGCGATATGGACACAAAAGATCGACAAATCATTCGCGAACTCCAGAAAAATGGGCGACTTACGAATCTTGAATTGGCGGAACGGGTCAATCTATCACCGTCCCCATGTTTGCGCCGCCTCAGAAGCCTTGAAAAAGCAGGTGTCATTCAGGGATATACCGCTCTTGTTGATCAGAAAGCTTATGGCGTCCCACTGACAGTTTTTGTGAGCGTAGCGCTCGAAAAGCATTCCAGGGAGGCCGTGCGCTCTTTTGAACGGAAGATTGGTGAAATTGATGCCATTCTCGATTGTTTTCTGACAACCGGAGATGCCGATTACATGCTGCGGGTTCTGGTGTCCGATCTGGAAGCCTACGAGAATTTCGTGCGAACCGAGCTACACGCGCTTCCCGGGATTCGGTCCATAGACAGCAGATTCGCTTATGGTGTGGTCAAAAACACCCATGTCTATCCGGCTATGCAAGGATGACAGGGGAATATCACTCCTAAACCCCCAGCGCGGCCGCCGCTTCCCTGATCCGTTTCGCTTCCGCCCCGTCATTTTTGAACGCGTCCAGCCCGCGTTGAAGCGCCTGCTTCGCCTGGACGGTCTGGCCCAGTTGCATGCGGCTGCGGATCAGCATGATCCAGCCATTGGCATCCTTGGGATTGGATTGCAGGCGCTTGTCGAGGCCATCGACCATATTGGCGATCATCGCTTCCTGCTGGCCGGGGGGCAGGGCAGCGGCTTCCTTCATCTCCTCGCGGCTCGGGCCGGGAATGGCAGCTGTGGCGACCGCGGGGCCGTCGGTGGTGATGCCGCCGGTCGGCGCGGCGGGGGCTGCCTTGGCGAGACGGGCGGCGACATCAATGCCCTCATTTTCGGCCACCTGTCCGATCACCCGGCGGATATCAGCCGCATAAGGCGCGTCGGCGGGCGTGTCTTCGAGCAGCGCGAACCAGTCTTCGATCGCGCCCTTGTGATCGCCCGCTATGTCTTTCTGTACCGCCAGGAAATAGCGCGCACGGGGATCCTTGGCGTCATGTTTCAGGGCATTGCGAAAAGCTTCTGCGGCATCCGGCGGGACTTGCTGTCCGTCACTTGCCATCACCAGAGCCTCGCCCAGCATTGACCAATATTCCGGATTGTCCGGGTCGAGCGTGGTCGCGCGTTTCATTGCGGTGGCTGATTCAGCAAATTTTCCCGTTTCAAAATAGCTCCACCCCAGCATTCGCCAGCTTTCCGCATCATCCGGATTTTCCTGCAACTTTTTTTCCAGACCAGCGATGACTTCATCGACGCTCGGCGCCTGTTCGCTGTCGATACCCGAAGCAACTGCTTTCGCGCCGGAGTCCCCGTTCATGCTGCGGTATATCTGCACCCCAACCGCGCCAAGAGCCAGCACAGCCGCTATAATCAGCGCAATGCGGCTGATGTTGATCGAAGAAGCTGATTTCGCCATGGTCAATCCTCAAACTATTTTGTGTCGTAATATTGTCGCGCAGAGATACGGAGCAGAATGCTACCTGACAAGCACCGAGATAGCTGTGATATTTTACACTGGCAATGAAGAGGCATTTTGGTAAGATACTGCCAAAGTTCAATCTTTTGGGTCGCGCTAAAGCCGGACAGATAGCCACGCCGGATCGTCAAAACGCATGAGGGGCGTTGATCAGGGGAGGCAAAGGGGGGAAGCAAGCGCGTGTCGGACAAGTTTCGAGTAGTCATTATCGGGTCCGGACCTGCGGGCATGAGCGCCGCTGGGCGCGCTGCACAGCTAAAGCTGAAGCACGTGCTGCTCGAGAAGACCGACCATCTTTCTGACACCATCTTCAAATATCAGAAGGGCAAGCATGTCATGGCGACGCCGAGCCAGCTGGTGCTGCGTTCGGACATGGATTTTGATGCAGGTAAGCGCGAGAATATCCTCAGCACCTGGGATGAACAAACCGCCGGTCATGGCGTCAATGTCATGTATAAAGCCGAACCGGTGAAGATCGAGGGTGACGAAGGCAATTTCACCATCACCCTGAAAAGCGGCGATACGCTGCAGGCTGAGACAATTGTCATGGCGATCGGGACGCAGGGCAATCCCAATCTGATGCGCTGCCCCGGCGGCGATAACAAGATGGTGCAATATCAGCTCGACGATCCCGGCGAATATTATGACGAGCATATCACCGTGATCGGATCGGGCGACGCAGGGATCGAGAATGCACTGGGTCTCGCCGCCGATGCGGCGCAGAATAATATTGTCACCATTCTCAACCGCTCGGCGGAATTTGCCCGGGCCAAGAAAGCCAATGTGAAGCTGCTGATGGAAGCGGGCGAACAGGGCAAGGTGATGATCCGCAACGAGACCACGCCGGCCGAGGTCAGGGATGGCGAACTGGTGCTGGAAACCCGCGATGGTCAGGAGACGATCAAATGCGACCGGATCATCGCGCGGATGGGCAGCGCGCCACCGCGCAAATTTGTTGAAGAATGCGGGATCGAATTTACCAGCGAGGATCGCGAGGCCTATCCCAAATTGTCGCCGGCGTTCGAAAGCACCAAGAAGGGCATATATGTCATCGGCGCGCTCGCCGGCTATCCCCTGATCAAGCACTGCATGAACCAGGGCTATGATGTTATCGAGTTCATCAACGGCAACACCGATCTTAAGCCCGCCGATGAACCGATCCTCGAAGCGAAATTTGCCAGCCTGCCAACACGCCGCTCGGTCGACGAATGGCTGGAATTTTTCCGCTCCAATGTGACCATCCTCAACGACCTGTCACCTCTGCAGATGCGGGAATTCATGCTCGACAGCGAGCCGCGAAGCTATCGCCGTGGCGAGGTAATTTTCGAGAAAAACGACCCGGGAAGTTCGCTTTTTGCCATTGCCGAAGGTTCGGTCGCGGTCCAAATCAATCCGGACGATCCCTCGATCACCGTGCCGATCGAACAAGGTTCGATCTTTGGCGAAGTCGGTCTGATCTCTGGTCGCCGCCGCGGCGCAACGATCAGGGCGGATGAAGATGTTATCCTGGTTGAAATTTCGCGTACGGCAGCCTTGAAACTGCAGGCATCGGTCCCCGCCGCCAAGCGCCGGATCACGCGGATATCAACGGAACGCCAGCTTTTGCAAATGTTCGGGTCGGGCCTGACCAAGGAGGATATTGCCGAGGTCGTTGAATCCAGCGAGATCATCAATGTCCGCGCCGGTGAAGCGATTATCGAGGAAGGCGGCGAGGGCAATGATATTTATGTCATTCGCGTCGGATCGATGGTGGTCGAGAAGGAGATTGGCGGCAAGCCGGTGTTTCTGTCCTATCTGCCCGCTGGTTCCTATGTCGGCGAAATGACCCTGATCGCCGGTGGCTATCGCACCGCGACGGTCAAGGCCGCGATCAAGTCCGAAGTCATCAGAATCAATGGCGATGCGTTCAAGAAAGTGCTGGATGCCCATCCCGACCTGCTGCGCAAGGCGAAGAAGGAAATGGCCGCACGGCAGGATATCAACGCTTTTGTTGAAGCGAAAAAGGACAGTTTTTCGGGTATCGTCGACTATTATTCCGGCGTCGCCAATTTTCTGGTCGACAATGGTATCGGTGAAGCCACGGACGTGTTGCTGATCGACGAGAATCTGTGCGTCGGCTGTGACAACTGCGAAAAGGCCTGTGCCGACAGCCATGAAGGCCTGTCGCGTCTCGACCGCGAGGCAGGCAAAACCTATGCGCATCTCCACGTGCCGACCAGTTGCCGCCACTGCGAGCATCCGCACTGCATGTCCGACTGCCCGCCCGACGCGATCCACCGTGGTCCCGATGGCGAGGTGTTCATCGACGACAGCTGTATCGGCTGCGGCAATTGCCAGCGCTATTGTCCTTATGGCGTGATCCGCATGGACAAGGTCCCGCCGAAGAAACCCGGACTGCTGAGCTGGCTGTTCCTGGGTTCGGGGCCAGGACCGGGCGAGCCGGACAAGAAATGGACCGCGGAGCATAGTGATCCTTCGGTCGAGAAACCGAAAAAGGCGATCAAATGCGACATGTGCGCCGGGATCAGGGGTGGACCCGCCTGTGTCCGCGCCTGTCCCACGGGCGCCGCTATCCGGGTGGCCCCGGAAGAATTTCTGACGGTCTCCAAACTTGAAGCGGAGGATGTATGATCATGGTATTTTCTGATCATGCGGTTCGTGCTGAGCTTATCGAAGCACAGCTTGTGATCGAACGCGGTCCTTCGACAGGCTCAGGACGAACGGTGAAAACAGACACTGAAGCCGCCGCAAATGGGGGAATTGTCTAATGGCTAGCCAGGCAATATCCGCAAAATCCGGTCGCAAGAAGGTTGTGATGCATGACGGTTTCCTCAAACATGCCGGTTTCCGCTGGCTGAAAATATCCGCGGCGATCATGCTGATCTGCATCGTAAGCTACCTGTTTATCGATGTGTCGCCGCGCCACAATGGTGGCAGCTGGTACGGCTATACGCTCGGTACGATCGGGGCGTTGCTGATCCTCTGGCTGACCATGCTCGGGGTGCGCAAGCGGGCGATGACGCCGGGCCAGTGGTCGCTGAAAGCCTGGACATCGGCCCATATCTATCTTGGCCTCAGCCTGATCGTGATCGGTACGCTGCATACCGGTTTCCAGCTCGGCTGGAATATCCACACCGCGGCCTATGTGTTCATGATGATCGTGATCATTTCGGGGATCGTCGGAATATATTTTTATGTCACCATTCCCAAGGCATTGTCCGACAATCGCGACGAGATGACCGAGACGGAGATGCTCGAAAATCTGCGCTCGCTTGACCGGCAGTTGCACGAGGCGGCACAGCCTCTGTCGGGGGAACATGCTGCTCTGGTGCTGCAGTCGCTCGAACAGGATCCGTTTGGCGGGGGTTTCTTCCAGCGGATTTCCGGAAAATATCCCGATTGTGCCACCCGGCAGGCGCAGGCTGATCTCCGTCGCGAGCGTGCCTATCAGCCGAGAATGGGCGGTGACGACCCGCTCGACAAGGTTGACGCGCTGCTCGAGAAAAAGGAAGCCACATTGGCCCGTGTCCGGCGCCATCTGAAGCTCAAGGCGATGCTGCAGGTTTGGCTGTTCGTCCATATCCCGATGACCTTCGCGCTGATCGCAGCGCTAACCGCGCATATCATCAGCGTATTTTTTTACTGGTAGGATGGAAAGCCAGACATGACCTTCATTGTTCGCCAGATCGCGACCACCGCCGATGGCCGGGAGATTATCCGGTCCCATCCATATGAGGCAGACGAGATTGGCATTGGCCGCAGCACGACAAACGCGATCCATCTGCCGGACCTTGCGGTCAATCCTGATCATGCCGTCATCCGCAAGCGCGACGACGGACAGATAATTGTCGAAAGCACTTCGGGCCAGAATTTCACGCTTGATGGCAAGCACAGGATTTCGGTCACCGTCGATCCTTCCGCCGGTGCAGAGCTTGGCTTTGGCGGCCATGTCATTGTCGTCAGCGAAGAGGGCGACGATATTATCCTGACCGTCAAGCGGGTCGAGGCCTTGTCCGATTCTGCCGAAACGCGGAATGAAAAGACTCTCTATACACTCAAGGATCTGCTGCCGAGCAAGCGGCTCACCGCCTGGGGTTTTGTCGCGCTGGTGCTGGCCGCTTTCCTGATCTGGCCGATTTATACGTGGGCGACCTGGCGCGGGGTCGAGGAACGACCCGACCAGTTTCACGCCGACAGCATGTGGTCTTCCGGTGCGCTGAGCAGCGCCCATCACGCGCTCGAGAAAGACTGTCAGGCCTGTCATGTCGATGCCTTTGTCACGGTGAAGGACAAAACCTGTCTCACCTGTCACGAAGATGATGCCCATGACCATGCCGCCAAACCCCGTCTGTTGACCGCGCGCGGTGAACCGGAAGGTTTCGGGAAAATCGGAGCAGCCTTTGCGTCCGCATTTAACAAACCGCCGGGCAGGTGTGTCGAATGTCACAGCGAGCATGAGGGCAGCGGTGCTATGGAACCGACTGCGCAAAAATTCTGCGCGGATTGCCACAGCGGGATGGATGAACGTTTGACCGACACAAAACTGGAAAATGCATCGGATTTCGGCATCGAACATCCACAGTTCCGCCCCGCTGTACTGGTGACGCCGGGCGGCAAGGATCCGCTGCGCAAGCGAGTCTCGATCGACAGCAAGCCGACCGACAATAATGGCCTCAAATTTCCGCACGACCTGCATCTGTCGAAGACCGGCGGAGTTGCGCAAATGGGGCGGCGGCTGTCGAAAGATTATGGATTCGGCTCGTCGCTCGTCTGCAAGGACTGCCACACGCCCGATCCCAAGGGCGTGCGTTTTGAACCCGTCGACATGAAGGAAGACTGCAGCATGTGCCACAGTCTCGCCTTTGACGAGATTGGCGGCACGGTGCGGACCTTGCGGCACGGCGAACCGGCGATGGTGCGGGCTGATCTTCAGGCTTATTACCGTTCCACCCGCCCGACCCGTCCGATCAATCTTGGCGGGATGGCGCGCCGCCGTCCCGGTGCCAGCAACGACGTCCGGGTTGCCAGCGACTATGCCCGCGCCGTCCAGTTCCGTCCAAGCCGTGCGAATCTGGCGATCAGTCAGGTCTTTTCGCGCGGAGGTGCCTGTTTCGACTGTCATGGCGTTACACCGCCAACAGCGCGCGGCCGGGTCGATTACGGGATCAAGCCAGTGACGCAGACCGATCGCTATATGCACAATGGCTGGTTCAGCCATGACGCCCATATCGAGGAGACGTGCGAGAGTTGTCACAATGCACCGACGTCGAAGCAAGCGACGGATCTGTTGCTGCCGGGAATCAAAACCTGCCGCGAATGTCATGGCGGGGAGTTCCAGAAAGCATCCGATGTTCCATCGACCTGCGCCATGTGTCACGATTATCATGCCGACGATGGCGCGCCCTGGCTGATCAAGGAACAACAGAAAGACAAGCAGGCCAAGCCGGAGAAACAGATTGCCTGGAAATAGGGCAATGAAAAAAAGGGGAGGGCGTCCATGTTGATGGCGCAGATCACTGATATTCATCTCGGTTTTGACCCCGATAATCCAACGGAATTCAATCGCAAGCGGCTCGACCAGGCGCTCAAGACCATTTGTGCCATGACTCCGCAGCCCGATCTGTTGCTGGCCACGGGTGATCTTGTTGATCGCGGGGATCAGGAAAGTTACCGGCGGCTGGAGACGGCGCTGTCTGCGGTACCTTTCCCCGTGCATATGTGCCTCGGTAATCATGACCTGCGTGCGCCGTTCCGGAAACAATTCCCCGATGTTCCGACGGCCGATGGCTTTGTCCAATATGAGGTGGACACGCCGGCGCTACGGCTGCTGTTTCTCGATACGCTCGACGAAGGAAGACATGGCGGGGCCTTTTGCGAAACCCGCGCAGCATGGCTGTCGGCCAGGCTCGATGAGAACAGGGACAAGCCGACGATTCTGATCCTGCACCACCCGCCGGTCGAAACCGGAATCGAGTGGATGACCACGCATCCGGATGAACCATGGGTTTTGCGGCTCGCCGATACGGTGGCCGGTCACGATCAGGTCAAGGGCATGGTCACCGGGCATTTGCACCGCAACATTTCAACCTGGTGGCAGGACATAAGTCTGGCGATTTGTGCCTCGACGGCACCGCAAGTGGCGCTGGATCTGAAGCCGATTGACCCCGATAATCCCGATGGCCGCAATATGATCGTCGCCGATGCACCCGCCATTGGCCTGCACTGGTGGAACGGCCGTCAGCTGGTCAGCCATTTTGAGACCGCAGAAGACCATGTCCTGTTGGCGCGCTATGACAAGGACTTGCAACCACTGGTGCGTGCGTTGCTGGCTGAGAGGCCGCAATAGCCGTATTTTTCTGATGCGGTTCATCGATGGTCAACAGTCGTTCGTCTAATAATTGATTTCCAACGCAACCTTTTTTGCGTTTCCGCTTCGCATTGGCTAGACCATCCCCAAATACACGTCAGGTGCTTTTTGAGAGATCCGCGACAGCGGTCTCATATTTGGAGAAAAATACATGCGATTCACGATATCCACCCGCAAATTCTTTCTGGGCGTGTCCAGCGCTGCGCTGTTCGGCGCGACCGCGACACCCGCTCTCGCCGACGATCATGGAAAAAAGATGACAACAGCAGAATTGAACAAAATGAGCGCGACGCAGGGGGCTTCGGCCACTGCGAGCGACAACAGCCTTCTCCAGCCCTGGGTTGGGCCCTATGATGGTGTGCCGCCATGGGATGAAGTGAAAGTCTCCGATTTTCCCGCCGCCTTTCAGGCGACGATGGACAAGATTCAGGCCGACGTGAACGCGATCCGCGACAATCCGGCCCCCGCCACCTTTGAAAATTTCACCGTGCCGATGGAACTGGTCGGCAATGAAGCCAATAATCTGTTCGCGATCTGGGGGGTGTATAGCAGCAACCTTTCCAATGACGAGGTTCGCGAGATCCAGGGCGAATGGATGCCCAAGGTTTCGGCTTTCTTCGACCAACTGACCCTCGATCCGAAATTGCTCGCCAAGACCAAGGCGGTCTATGATAATCGCGATACCGCCGGACTCGACGCCAAGCAGAAAAGGCTGGTTGAGCGCAACTATGAGAAACTCGTCCGTGATGGTGCCCTTCTGGGTGACGCCGACAAGGAACAGCTGATCGCCTACAACACCGAATTGTCGAAGGCGTTCAACGATTTCTCCAACAAGGTGCTGGCGGATGAAGAAACCTTCATCTTCCTGACCGACGAAGCGGATCTGGCCGGCCTGCCGGACAGTTTCGTCGCCTCGCTCAAGGCGGCGGCCGAAGAACAGGGCAAGACCGGCTGGGCGCTGAAAAACACTCGCTCGGTGATGCAGCCCTTCCTGCAGAATTCGACCCGCCGCGACCTGCGCGAGAAGGTCTATAACGCCTATATCAATCGCGGCGACAATGGTGACAAGAACGACACCAACGCGACCATCGCGAAAATCCTGAAGCTGCGCGCCGACCGCGCCAAGCTGCTCGGTTTCAAGACCCATGCGCATTACCGGATGGCCGACACGATGGCGAAAGAGCCGGAAGCGGCGATGGACCTGATGATGAAAGTCTGGCCCGCTGCCGTCGCCCGGGTGAAGGAAGAAGTCGCCGATATGCAGGCGATTGCTGACGCCGAAGGTGCCGGCATCACGATCGAACCATGGGATTACCGTTTCTATGCGGAGAAGGTCCGCAAGGCGAAATATGACCTCGATTCCGCCGAGATCAAACCCTATTTCCAGCTCGACAAGATGATGGACGCGCTGTTCGACGCGGCGGGCAAGCTTTACGGCATGACCTTTACCGAAACCACCGGCAGCATTCCGGTCTTCGATCCCGAGGTCCGCACCTTTGAAGTCAAGCGCGGCGACAAGGTCATCGGCGTCCAGTTTTTCGACAATTATGCCCGCAACGGCAAACGGTCCGGCGCGTGGATGACCACCTACAAGGATGCCTACAAGCTGGGTGGCAAGAATAATTACACGATCTCGTCGAACAATAATAATTTCGTCAAGGGCGGCGACGGGGAGCCGACCCTGATCAGCCTTGATGATGCACAGACATTGTTCCACGAATTCGGTCACGCGCTGCATTATCTCAACTATGACATCACCTATCCGGGTCTTGCCAATACGCCGCGCGATTTTGTCGAATATCCGAGCCAGGTGAACGAGAACTGGCTGATGACGCCTTATATCCTCTCGACCTACGCCACCCATTACAAGACTGGCGAGCCGATCCCGAAGGAACTGGTCGACAAGATCCAGGCATCCGATACCTTTAATGAAGGTTTTGCCACGGTGGAATATCTCTCCTCCGCGATCGTCGACATGAAGCTGCACAATCGCGCGGAACCGGTCACCGATCCCGACAAGTTCGAGCGCGAGACTTTGACCGAAATCGGCATGCCGAAGGAAATCGTGATGCGACACCGCCTGCCGCAGTTCAACCATCTCTTCTCGTCAGACGCCTATTCGGCCGGCTATTACAGCTATCTCTGGTCGGAAACGATGGACGCGGACACCTGGGCCGCCTTTGAAGAAGCCGGCAGTCCGTGGGACAAGACCACGGCCGAACGCTTCCGTTCGATCCTGCTGGCGACCGGCAATGAAACCGACCGCAAGGAAGCCTACCGCGAATTCCGCGGCCGCGATCCGGAGGTCAAATATATCCTCAAGAAGCGCGGCTTCCCTGTCCCGGGTGAGTGAGGCTGAAGGCGGCGCGGCGAGATAGGCCGCTGTTGTCTGAATGAAGTTCGAAGAGGGGGAGTGCGATTGCGCTCCCCTTTTTACTCGCCTCGTCGCCGTCGTGCGATCAGTGCCTGAATTTGCAGCAACCGTTCCTCGGTCATCGAGAATCGATAGGAAAAGAAAAGCGCCATGAGCATCAGGGGGACGATTCCGGCGGCACCAATCCCGACGAGGGCATCAAGCGCAGTTTGTTCCACCGCTCCCGGCCTCATGCCCTCTTTCAGCCCGACCATGTCGAGTGCGAAGCCACCGTAAAGCGGCCCGACGGCGCCGCCCAGTTTAGATGTGAATTGCAGTACCGAATAGAAACCGCCCTCCTGTCGCAGGCCGGTTTCGGCCTCGTGCTCGTCGGTTAGATCGGCGGTCAGCGAGGCGATTGCCACGATACGCAAGATGAAGAAGCTCATGAAGATTGCGTTCTGGATGACCAGTATCGCGAATATTATCGGATCGCCATTGTCCGGAATCAGCGCAAACCAGCGCAGCAGATATGGCCAGGACAGGTCGAGCAGCATCACCACAACCGCCCATTTGACGATATCATGCTTCGGCATCCGTCGGCCGGCTGTCTTCAGAAAGATCATCGCAATCGGCACTGCGATCACTACGGACAGGCCGAGCAGCACTCCCATCTCGGTTGCCCCCAGTTCCCAGAAATAGGTCCAGAAAATGACGTTGAGCGCGATGGTGATGCCATAAGACGCGGTCGCGCCCAGATCATAGCCGAGCACATTGCGGAAATTGCGGTTCTGGAATGTGGAGACAAAATCGCGCCACAATCCGGCAAAACCGGGTGTCGACGGCGCGCGGGCGGGATCGACCCTGGTATGGCCGATAAATTTCCAGGTTCCGGCGATACAGGCTGTCGCGGTGATCCAGACGATCAGCGCCGACAGCCAACCATAGATGACGTAATTGCTCGCGACAAAACGGCCATCGCCGCCCGCGCCCTCGTCGAACAGAAAATAGAGACAGGCCGACGGCAGCAGCAGAGTGGTCAGAAACAGGAAGGCCGTTCGCTGCCCCATCAGGGCGCTGCGCTCGTGATAGCCCTAGGAGATTTCCGCGACCAGAGTATAATGCGGGATCAAGAAAAAGGTCAGCGCGGTGCGGATCCAGATCGAACAGGCGAGGAGCCATCCCGCCAGCCACAGCTGGCTGTCGAGAAGGAAGTCGGGCGGCATGAACAGCGCGATAAAGCCTAGCCCCATTGGCATGGTGCTGTAAATCATGAACGGATGACGCCGCCCCCAGCGGCTCTTGTAGCGATCGGACCAGCTGCCGACCATCGGATCCGACACAGCGTCCCAGACAAGGCTGAGCGCCAGCACAATCCCCGTAGCCGTCCCGCTTAGCCCGAGCACCTGCGTGTAGAACAGCAGCACGAACATGACATAGGCCGCTTCCTTGACCGCATAAACCGCTCCGCCAAGGCCGTAGGAAAGGCGGTTGGGGAGGGTCAGGCGCAGGGGGGCGGGCTCTTGCTTATTCACATTGATGTCAGCGTCGCACAATAGGGCGTCTGATGCTATCTAAATTATGGTAATATATATGCGGTCGGGCTGAATCGGAGCATCGTTGCTAGTATTGCAATCATTCCCGACCAAGATAAAAAAGGGCGCGCCGTCCACTGAACGGCACGCCCTTCTGTTACTAGCCTAGCTCCGGCTTAAAAGCGGAAGCCAACGCCCGCGACGACCTGGTGGCGGTCGAGATCGACGCCGATTTCATTGTTATCGTTGAACAATGTGTCGTTATATTTGAGGGAGCTATAGTTGGAATAGCGATACTCGAGTTTGACGAACGCGCCGGAACCGTTGCCGTTTCCGCCGGTTCCAATCACTTGCTCGATGCCGGCACCCAGACGATAGCCGTCAACCTGCTGGCTGTCGTCGAAGTTCAGGTCAACACCATCGGCTTCGGCCCGGTCCTGGAAGCGGGATTCGACTGCGGTGTTGGTGTATCCGCCCTTGGCGTAGAGCAGGGTGGTCGGGCTGACCTTGGCACCGATACGCGCGCCGATATAGAGGTCGCGTTTCAGATTGATGCGATAGCCGAACGGCGCGTTGATATCTTCATCGCCTTCCTGACGGCCGGTCGAATCCATATATTCGCCTTCGAGGCCAAGGACGACAGGGCCGGCGTCGATATCATAGCCGAGAGCGACGCCATAAGCGAAGCCGTCGACCGACTGGTCGAGCGTGTTATTCTCGAAAATGCCGTCATTGTCGGTGTCGACATCGACATCACTGCCTGAACGCAGCGTATCATAGCCGCCAAGGATTTCGGCGCGCGGACCGGTGAAGGGGGAGTCGGACTGTGCGGCCGCCGGGGTGGCAACGGCAACGGCGCCGACGACGGAAGAGAGGATCAGGGGGGTGATCATGGGGGATTTCATCATTTTACTCCAACTAACTAAACAAGGAACAGGATCGTTCCGGTGAGCCCCGCTATCGTTGCGGGCTTTCCGCCGATCACGGCGCCGTTGGTCGGCGCAATTGATCGACGAGCAAGGGAAACGGTCGAGCGGTCCATGTCGTTCCATCGGAAAATGGATAAATTCGGATAATGTTGAAAAGTTGCAAAAATAGCACGGTTTTGCGGTGGTTATCCCTCTTGCCGGCGGACAAATCGGGCGACAGCTTTGGCCGTGAACGGCCTCTTTCCTACAATAGGTCGGCGCGCTTATGTTCAGCGTTGCGATGATTCTGCTCTGCCTCTCTCTCCCCGTTTGCGATCGCCTCGCGGTTGGCGATTTTAAAGGTCACACTAGGCAGGGCGTTAACCTTGGAAAAATCCCTGATTTTCGGGGTTGCGGGGCAAAGGTCACAGAAAATAAAAATGGCGCGCTCTGTAAAGTCCTGCGTGGATCTCGTTCCGGCCATCGCGAAGCCGTTATATTCGGCGCGTTCCGTCATCGCTTGACCGGCTCCCCGTATCTTGACAGGTTGCGGCTCACCAATCGAGAGGAGCCCCCGCGATGACTATCGCCGCCGTCCGCACGCCCGAAGACCGTTTCGCCGATATCCCGGACTTTGATTTTCCTGTATATTATGCCGATGATCTGCCGGGCTATGAAGGGCTACGCGCCGCTTGGATCGATACCGGCCCGAAGGATGCCGAGAAGACTTTCCTCTGCCTGCACGGCGAGCCGAGCTGGTCGTTTCTCTATCGAAAGATGATCCCGCATTTCACCGCCACCGGCGCGCGGGTTGTCTGCCCGGATTTCTTCGGTTTTGGCCGGTCCGACAAGCCGACCGATTTCAAAACCTATACGTTCGATTTTCACCGCACTCATATATTGGCGCTGGTCGAGTGGCTCGACCTCAGGAATATCACGTTGGTGGTGCAGGACTGGGGCGGATTGATCGGGCTGACTCTGCCGGTGGATGAGCGGTTCAAGGCGCGCCTGTCGCGGTTGATCATCATGAACACCGCCTTGGGGCTCGGCACGGGTGCGGGTGACGGGTTCAACGCGTGGAAGGCCTATGCGCTGACCGTTCCCGAATTTGACGCCGGCCAGATTATCGCGCGTGGCACACCAGGGATGAGCGAGGCGGAAATTGCTGCCTATAATGCGCCCTATCCGGATGACAGCTATCAGGCCGGCGCACGGACCTTTCCGGCGCTGGTGCCGGTCGAACCGGATATGGATGGCGTCGCGGTCAGCAAGCAGGCTGCCGCTTTCTGGAGCAACGAATGGTCCGGCCCGAGCTTCATGGCAATCGGCGGCTCTGATCCGGTGTTGGGTCCGCCGGTGATGAAGATGATGCACGGGCTGATCAACGGCTGTCCCGAGCCGCTGCTAATCGAGGAGGCAGGGCATTTCGTGCAGGAATGGGGTAACGTGGTGGCACCGGCTGCGCTGAAGTCGTTCGGGGATATTTAGGGGGGCGGGGCCGTTAGTGGTGAACCTGTCGAGCGAAGTTCTCATACGAGAGACGCTCTTCGACAAGCTCAGGACGAACGGAAACAGCCCTCGTTCATCGAGCGCAGAATGAACGGCAACCATACCCGTTCGTCCTGAGCCTGTCGAAGGACCCTCCGGTCGAACGGCGCCGTTCGCTTTGCGGACCTCGGCACCGGCAAGTGCGAGCCGAACAGCAAGGATTGATCGAGACTGTCCTAAACCGCCAAGATCCGCTATGGTTGGGCAAAGAGAATATGGTCGCGTGTTTTTGTTCCTGAACGCCGGAGAAGCAAATGCCGCAATATTATTATCTAAAATATATCCCGAAAAGCGATCGGGCGCGCGTTGTCGGGAATCTAGAGCGGCTGATCAGTCAGCTTGACCGGGAAGTGCCGGACAAGGACAGCGAGCAGACGCTGTTGCTGGCGACCTGGAATATCCGCAATTTCGGTAAGGTCAGAAGGCTGCCGGAAAGTCTGATGTATATCGCCGAGATATTGTCGCGCTTCGACTTTGTTGCGGTGCAGGAGGTGGTCGATCTCGACGACTGGCGCGCGGTGATGGACCGGCTTGGGCCGGATTACGATTTTATCGCCTCGGACAAAACCCATCACAAGCTCGGCAGCGGCGGAGAGCGGCTGCTCTATCTCTATGACAAGCGCAAGGTGCGGTTCCAGAATATTGCCGGCGAAATCGTCCTGCCGACCGACATGCTGATCACCGACGATACTGCCGGAGAGGGCGGAGAGCTTTATCAGGGCAAGCAGTTCCGGCGCTCACCATTCATCACCGCCTTCCAGTCCGGCTGGTTCAAGTTCGATATTTGCACCGTGCATCTGTTCTACGGCTCCTCGTCGGGCTCGAAGTTGCAGGAAAGAGTGCAGGAGATTGACCGGGTCGCCGATTATTTCGGCGATCGGGCCGAGCAGGCGAAGAAAGAGGGGCGGTCGCTGATCTTGCTGGGCGATTTCAATATTGTCCACCCGGACCATGAGACAATGACCGCACTGAAACGGCACGGCTTCCGGATTCCCAATGCGCTCAACCGGCCATCCAATCTCGATCTCAGCAAATATTATGACCAGATTGCCTTCATGACCGACGATGATACGCTCAGCTTCATCGACCGCCAGACCGACGATCCGAAGAAAGCCAATGCCGGGATCTTTGAAATCTACAAATCGGTATTCCGCGATGGCGATACGCTCGAATATGAAACCGAGCTGCGCAAGAAGGCGGGTGGCAAGGACAAGCAGGGCGCTGCCCTCACCAAATATTACAAGGGAAACTGGCGCACCTATCAACTGTCCGACCACAAACCAATGTGGGTGCGGATCAAGTCAAATGCGGCGGCTTCCTATCTGGCCGGTTTGAAATCAGACTGAGGCCGATATTGGTCAGGCCGCCATCGCAGTTTTGCTGAAATGCTCGGTAAAGCGTGGCTGCATCGGCTGGCTGGCAACCATCGCTAGTGGCAGTGCAGTCTCGCAATGCGCGCATTCGGCGCTGAACCGCCCGACATGCCAGCTTGATTTCCCGCAACCGGGGCAGCGGTTGACGATATCGAGATGATAGAGCGGCTGATAGCCCCGCTGATTGTCCTGTTCGGCCAATGCGTGAGCAGGCTGATTGATGAATGATCTTGGCGATAAGTACATCGTTTCTTCCTTCTTTATTGTGCCAAACCTGTTTCGTTAATTTCGCTTCAAATGGCATTTCGTTGCTGTACCAGCGATGAACCGTTTGTTTTGGTAGATGAAATGATATCGGCTTCTTTCAAAATCGATAGGAGTAATTCGCCATCTTTCGGTGATCATTGTCACATTTCTGACCAACTATCTGATTTTAGGCCGGAATAATTTAGCGAGTGAGTCCCGAATTGAACCAGGGGATTAAGGGAGAGGGTTGAAGGATAATATTAATGCGGTGTCCGGATCAAAACAGGACCGAATCAGCCGTCGTCACGCCCCGGTCGGCGAGTCCGCACAGTGCCGCTGGCTAAGCGTTCAGTTTCCCCCACGCCAGATCGGCAAATTCGCACAACAGCGGTCTCGTCTCGCGCGGATCGATGATATCCTCGACGCTGAACTGCTCGGCGGTGCGGAAGGGCGAGGTGACCTTGTCGAGCTTCGCCTTGATCTCTGCCAGCCGCGCGGCTGGATCTTCGGCGCTTTCGATATCGCTCTTGTAGGCGACCTCCAGACCGCCGGCGATTGGTAGCGAACCCCAGTCGCCACTGGGCCAGGCAAAGCGGTACTGGAAATTCTCGGCATTGCTCATCGCGCTGCCGGCGATGCCATAGGCGCGGCGGACAATGACGCTGGCCCAGGGTACGGTCGCTCTATAGACCGCGTTCATCGCCTGCACGCCATAGCGGATGGTGCCGGTGCGCTCGGCCTCGCCGCCGATCATGAAGCCGGGATTGTCGACCAGATGGACGACCGGCAGATGGAATTGCCCGGCCAGCTTGACGAACCGTTCGACTTTCTCGGAAGACTTGGCTTCCCATGACCCGCCGAGAAAAGACGGATCATTGGCGAGCACCGCCACCGGCCAGCCGTCGAGACGGGCAAAGGCGGTGATCGCTGCGCGGCCCCAGCGTTTGCCCATTTCGAACACCGATCCCTCGTCAAAGACCGATGTCATGATCTTGCGCATCGAATAGACCTGCTTGTCGGCGCGCGGCACGGCGGAGAGAAGGCTTTCATCCCTGCGGTCGACCGGATCCCAGTTCTCGGTGCGGGCGGCCAGCTGGTTCACGTTGCTCGGCAGATAGGACAGGAATTTGCGGGCGGTGACAAAGGCTTCCGCTTCGCTGGCGACCTCTTCGTCAACCACGCCATTGGTGGTGTGGATGTCGGAGCCGCCCAGTTGTTCCTTGCTGAGATCATCGCCAATAGCGGCAGCCACGGCCGGGCCGGCGGCGAAAATCTGGGATAGTCCCTTCACCATGATCGAATAATGGCTGGCGACAGTGCGCGCCGCGCCCATGCCCGCGGTCGGTCCGAGCGCCAGGGCCACCACCGGAACCGTATCCTGGTTCTTGATTATATCTTCCCAGCCGGGAACCGCAGGGACATAGGTAAAGCCCATATCTTCCAGCGATTTGACCGAGCCACCGCCGCCGGTGCCGTCGATCATCCGGATCATCGGAATGCCCAATGTATGCGCCATTTTCTCGCACTGGGTGAATTTGCGGTGCAGCGCCGCATCGGCAGCGCCGCCACGGACGGTGAAATCATCTGCAGAGGCGACTACCGGGCGGCCCTCGATATTGGCGCGACCGAAAATCAGGTTGCTCGGCGCAAAATCCTCAAACGTCCCGTCCTCGGCATAGGTCCCGCGCCCGGCGATTTTGCCGATCTCGCGAAAGCTGCCCTCATCGACGATTCCCGCAATCCGCGCCCGTGCGTCGAGCTTACCGCGGCCATGCTGGCGCGAGACTTTTTCCTCGCCGCCCATTTTTTCGGCGAGCCGCTGGCGCTCGGCCAGTTCTTCGAGTTCGGGTTTCCATGTCATATTTTGGTCCGGTCAGCTTTACAGTTATGCAGGGCTTTATTTTCTGTGACCTTTGGCTGGAGCCAGCAGAAAACTAGGGGTCGTGGATGGCTGTCTTGCCGCCTAGTGTGAACTTCCGCAAAAGCGGCCCTGATCAGATAATTTGATGGCGCGTCCGTCATGCGGCCAATATAGCGCGATCCCGCAATGTAGGACAGCGTCATCAGGTGGTGGCCGGTTGCGATATCATGTCATGGGTTTAACCGAGTGGTTAAGCGAGGGGAAGCGGGAAATTGCCAAGTTGGCAGCCTAGCAATTTTTCGATTCAAATCGAACAGTTCTGACTCACCGTTTTGCGATGGCAATCAAAGCCGTTGACGGGATTGGCAAGTCCGGCCGATCGCCAGCCATAATCCGCACTTCTGCGATGACTTTCGCCTTTTCTGCATTGCTCAGGCTGACCCAGTCCGGTGACATGCCAAATAATGTGTCGGGATCGTCGAGCGCCGCTAAATCAAGTAGATAATCGTGCGTGACACTCTCGATCCGGGGATCTCGATAGCCGGCAGTGACTAGTTCGCGGGCGAAATCGTCCGGATTGCTGAGCGCCTGAATAGCCTGAGGCATCGCTATTCCTGCCCGGTCGGGAAACAATTTTTTCCGTATCTGGCCAAGCAGCAGAAAGGTTGCTGCACCTTGGTCCTGCCACGTCGCAACCACCCCATAGCCGCCCGGACGGGTTACGCGGCGCATCTCCGCTAGGCCTTTGCGCCAATCGGGGAACATGATCACGCCGAAGATCGAGAAGACCGCATCGAACGTCTCATCCGGCAGATCGAGCGACTGTCCGTCCATTGTCCGGGCCTCGACATTGGGTAGTCCTGCCTCGGCGATGCACGCCACCATCCCGGGGGAAAAGTCGGTTGCCAATATATGGGCTCCCGTTCGCGCTGCCGCCAATGCAAGCGCGCCGGTTCCCGCTGCTACATCAAGTACATGGCTCTGCGGCGTCAACGTGACGCGCACTAGCGCATCCTCGGCAAACCGAGAGGTAAAGATATGCGCGGTCTGCCGATACTGGCGTGCCGCTTTGTCCCAGTGGTCCGGGTTTTCGAACGGGGGTGTTTCAATCTCCGGCATTTAATATTCTCCACGAATCATGTAACTTAATAAGTATCATGACTTAATGCACTTGCCAATGGCGATAATGATGTGAAGGATTAGAGGATGCGAAACGACAGCCGTCTCTCCCGAATGCTTCATGTGCTGCTGCATATGGCACGCCACGACGGACCGATGACCTCGGAGGCGATTGCGGCAATGCTTTCGACCAATCCGGTCGTCGTTCGCCGGACGATGGCGGGGTTGCGCGACGCGGGCTATGTCCGCTCGGAAAAGGGACATGGCGGGGGCTGGGTGATCTCGTGCGATCTTGAGAAGCTGTCATTGCTTGACGTCCACCGCGCAGTCGGCGGACCAAGGTTATTCGTGATCGGGAACGAGCACTCAAATCCGGATTGCGCGGTGGAACAGCTTGTCAATGAAGCGGTGGAAGATGTCTTGCACGAGGCTGAGGCTTTGTTGGTGAAGCGGCTGGGTGCGGTCAGCCTTGCCGAACTGAGCCGGGGTTTCGACGCTCGGCTTCGCGAGATTCAAGGGGCCAACTAGCTGACCTTCGATCGCCGCATCGCGCTGCCATCTCCCAAGCTGCGCTGCAGGGAAGAAATATAACTATTCACTCATCCCCGTATATCGCGACGCTTTGCTCACCCTCGCTGGTGGCTCTCCCGCGATACATGCCGGTGGTGTTGAAGCTGTAACCGGCCTGACTCCATGGTGTCGCGTAGATAATCCCGCCATCCCCACCAAGCGCCCCGAGTTCCGCAATCACATCATCCGCGATCTGCTGGATTTCCTCATCGGGCAGTTGAAATTCGCTGGCGTGAATGACGTAAGTGTAATTGTCATCTTTGTCTTTTGGCACGGTCAGCTGGGCTTCCCTGATCGCCATTTGCCACCGCGTCCGGATGCGGGCGCAGATTTCGTGGGCGACGCCGAGGCGAATGAAATATTCGCCCGATCCGGTCGCTGAAATCGCACAACTGCGGTTGTCGGCATAGGTCCCGGCACCGATGATCGGGCTGTCCCCGATCCGGCCCCAGCGCTTGCCGGTCATGCCACCGGTTGAGGTTCCGGCTGCCATATTGCCATCGCGGTCCTGCGCCACGGCGCCGACCGTACCGAATTTATAATCGACATCGGCGGCGCTGACCTTTTTGGCGCGCAGGTCGTCGATCTGTTTCAGGCGATAGGGAGTGGCATAATAATCCGGTGACACCTGTTCCAGCCCCTGTTCGCGGCTGAACTGGTTTGCGCCTTCGCCGGACAGCATCACATGCGGACTATGGTCCTTGACCGCGCGGGCCAGCAATATCGGGTTCTTGGTGCCGTTGATCCCGGCGACCGCGCCAGCCGACAGGTCGCTGCCGTCCATGATGCTGCTGTCCAGTTCGTTGGTCTTGTCCCAGGTAAAGACCGCCCCTTTGCCGGCGTTGAAATTGGGGTTGTTCTCGAGAATGATGATGGTGGCTGTGACAGCATCAATCGCGCTGCCACCGTCCTCGAGAACGGCGGAACCTGCCTCAAGTGCCTGATTCAGTGCTGCGCGGATTTCGGCGTCTTTCTCGGGCGTGATCTTGTCTCGATCGATTGTCCCGGCACCGCCGTGAATGGCGATTGACCAGCGGGCTTCCTCTTCGATCCCGTCCTGCGCGTTTGCAGTCGTCGCCATGGTCGAAAGCAGCAGCGTTGGCCCAAGCAGGTTCAGTAAATAACGGATCATCAGACGTCTCTCCCGATTGGCTCTTATCATTTCTTCGCGAACAGCCTATATGTCCGGCAAACAGGCCCTTCTTACAAGAGCAAAAATATGACCTCAAATAATCCGTCGCTGCGACCCTGGCGCGATATTGATCGGCGCAAATCCCGCCAGATCATGGTCGGTGATGTTCCGGTCGGTGGCGATGCGCCGATTACCGTGCAGACGATGACCAATACGCTTACGTCCGACGCCAAGGCGACGATCGACCAGATTCGCCGTTGTGAAGAGGCGGGTGTCGATATCATCCGGGTGTCCTGTCCCGATGTCGAAAGCACGACGGCGCTGAAAGAGATTGTGCGCGCCAGCAACGTGCCGATCGTCGCGGATATCCATTTTCACTATAAGCGCGGGATCGAGGCGGCAGAGGCGGGCGCGGCCTGTCTGCGGATCAATCCGGGCAACATCGGTTCTTCGGCGCGGGTGCGCGAAGTTATCGACGCGGCAAAGTCCAACGGCTGTGCGATCCGTATTGGCGTGAACGCGGGCAGTCTGGAAAAGGATCTGCTCGAGAAATATGGCGAGCCCTGTCCCGAGGCTTTGGTCGAAAGCGCGCTTGATCATATCAAGATATTGCAGGACCATGATTTTCACGAGTTCAAGGTGGCGGTGAAGGCGTCGGATGTGTTTCTTGCCGTCGCGGCCTATTCTCAGCTCGCCGATGCGGTGGATTGTCCGCTGCATCTCGGCATCACCGAGGCGGGTGGTCTGATCGGCGGCACGGTGAAAAGCTCGATCGGCATGGGCAATCTGCTCTGGGCCGGAATCGGCGACACGATCCGGGTGAGCCTGTCGGCGGAGCCCGAAGAAGAGGTGCGCGTCGGCTATGAGATGCTCAAGGCGCTTGGTCTGAGAACCCGAGGTGTGCGCGTGGTCAGCTGCCCCAGTTGCGCGCGGCAGGGTTTTGACGTGATCCGCACGGTGCAGACGCTGGAAGAACGGCTGCAACATATCCGCACGCCCTTATCGCTCTCGGTGCTTGGCTGCGTCGTCAACGGCCCGGGCGAGGCCCGCGAAACCGACATCGGTATCACCGGCGGCGGCAAGGGCAAGCATATGGTCTATCTGTCCGGTGTCACCGACCACCATGTGGCGGATGAGGATATGGTCGATCATATCGTGAAATTGGTCGAGGCGAAGGCGGCGGAGATCGAGGCAGGGATTAGCGAAGCGGCTTGAGGTGCCATACGGACAGGATCGCTCGCCAGCCTATGCTTTTCCAACCAACGCCGAAGATATTCCCCGTTCGCCCTGAGCCTGTCGAAGGGCCTCTCTGGGCCTGCGCTTCATCAGCGTTACGAGGAGCAAGGCGCTTCGACAGGCTAAGCACGAACGGGATTTGCAAAAATCCATTCTATGCTATGCTCGGACGAGTTTCCTGACAAATTTTCGCTGAAGGATGATCCAGCATGACTTCGACCCGCAAGCGCGCAAGTGACTTTCACCCCCATATTCTCGAGATTTTCGACGGCTATGTGCACGGCATGATCTCGAAGCGGGACTTTATCAGGCAGGCGGGGAAATTTGCCGCTGCGGGCGTGACCGGGGCGATGATTCTGGATCAGTTGCAGCCCAATTATGCCTGGGCGGCGCAGGTCGAGCCGGATGATCCGGCGATCACGGCCGAGCGGATCAGCTACAATAGCGCCGAAGGACACGGCAAGATCAACGCGCTGATGGCGAAACCGGCGGGAGCGACGGGCAAGCTGCCTGCTGTGCTGGTAATTCACGAAAATCGCGGTCTCAACCCCTATATCGAGGATGTCGCACGGCGGGTGGCCAAGGCCGGCTATCTGGCGCTGGCACCCGACGGCCTGTCACCCCTGGGTGGCTATCCCGGCAATGACGACGACGGACGAACAATGCAGGCCAAGCTGGACGGCGCCAAGCTGATGGAAGATTTCTTCGCCGCTTTTGAATTTCTGCGCGATCATGACGGATCGACCGGCAAGGTTGGCGCAGTCGGTTTCTGCTACGGCGGAGGCGTGTGCAATGCGCTGGCGGTGGCCTATCCCGATCTTGCCGCGTCGGTGCCTTATTACGGACGCCAGCCGGAAGCCGCTGACGTTCCGGCGATTGAGGCACCGCTGATGATCCATCATGCCGGTAATGACGAGCGGATCAATGCAGGCTGGCCAGCCTATGAGGCGGCTCTTTCCGAGCACCAGAAAGAATATAGCGTGCATTTCTACCCCGATGTGAACCACGGTTTCCACAATGACACGACTCCGCGCTATGACGAGGAAGCGGCAACGCTGTCGTGGCGGCGGACGCTGGCCTTTTTCGATACGCATCTTCGGAACTAGGCCCGGATGATGCAATCGCTGCCGTATGCGGCGATGGTTCGCAGCTTCCCGGCCATGAAACGCGGCCTTGGTCTGACAAAAGCCTGTTCCCTCATGCCGCCGGAAGTGTAATAGCCGCTGGATGAGATTCTTGCTGTTATTTCTGGCCGTGTTGGGCCTGTCTGCTTTGCCCGCCAGTCAGGCCGCAAAGGCAGTGGCGAGCGAAACCAGCCACCCCGAAGCCCGGCCGTTCGACGAATCCGCCCATGCGGTGGAGCAAGTCGATTCAGCACTTGCCCGGGCGCAACTGTCCGGCAAGCGGGTGATCGTCGTGATGGGCGCCAACTGGTGCCATGACAGCCGTGGCCTGTCCGGCTGGTTTGCCGAGCCGCGCTTTGCCGCGATGCTGGCGGTCAAATATGAGCTGGTCTATGTCGATGTCGGGATGAAGGACCGGAATATCGATATCGCCCGGCGCTTTGGCATAAAATCGATCAAGGGCACGCCGACCGTGCTGGTGCTGTCCCCGAAAGGCGAATTGCTCAACCGCAAGTCGGCACCGAAATGGCGCAATGCCGCAAGCTGGACGGAAGAGGATATTTTTACCTATTTCGACCAGTTTATTCCCGAACTCTGAGCCGAAGGAAAGCAGGTGCCGCGCGCATTGACCTATATATTGATCCTGCTGGCGGTAATCGCCGTGGCGCTGTTCTTCCTGCCGCTGCGGCTGGCTGTAGGCATGGCGGGGCTGGAAGGATCGCGCTTTTCGGCCAAGGCGATCAGCGGATCGGTCTGGAACGGCCGGATCGAGGGCGCGCAAGTCGGGCCGTTTGCTTTGGGTGATCTCGATGCCGGTGTGCGGTTCCTGCCGTTGCTGACCGGTAAATTGCTGATGGACTTGGAGCGACCGGCCACCGCCGGTGATGACGGGCTGGTCGCGACGGTTGGCAAATCCGGCAACAGCCTGCTGGTGCAGGATGTGACCACCGTGCTCGGCGTAGGCCGCCAGCTGGCCCCGTTGCCAGCCTCGGCGATCGACCTGCGGGACGTAAATATCACCTTCGCCGGTGGTCGCTGCCAGTCCGCGAGCGGGCAGGTGCGGATGTCGCTGGATGCCAATATTCCGGGGCTGGATCTTAAACAGGGCTTGCTTGGCAATGCGACATGTCAGGATGGGGTGCTGGTATTACCGCTGCAGAGCGGGTCCGGCATGGAGCAGCTCACCCTGAAGCTCGAAGGCAATGGCTTTTATACTGCGCGGCTGTTCCTTTCGGGTAGCGACCGCGCATGGACGTTGCTATTGCCGACGCTCGGCTTTCGCAATGTTCCGGACGGCTATGCGATCAAGGTTGCCGGGCAACTCGGACAGAGGAACGACAATTGACCAAGGCGGTAAAATTCTCGATACTGGATCTCTCCCCGGTGCCGCTGGGCAGCGACGTAAGAACCGCGCTCGACCGGTCGCTGGCGCTCGCGCAGCATGGCGAGGCGCTTGGCTACGAGCGATTCTGGATGGCCGAACATCATGGCATGGAAGGCATCGCCAGCGCCGCAACCGCGGTGGCGCTTTCGCATATCGGTCAGGGGACCAGGACCATCCGGATCGGTGCCGGCGGAATCATGCTGCCCAATCATGCGCCGATGGTGATTGCCGAACAATTCGGCACGCTGGAGGCCCTGTTTCCCGGACGGGTGGATTTGGGGCTGGGCCGCGCGCCGGGATCGGACCAGCGGACAGCACAGGCTCTGCGGCGCAATCTCAACAGCGATGCCAATGAATTTCCGCGCGATGTTCTGGAACTGCAGGCCTTTCTTGCCGGCGATGAGCGACTAGGAATCCAGGCAACACCGGGGCAGGGGAGCAATGTTCCGCTTTATATACTTGGCAGCAGCCTGTTTGGAGCGCAACTGGCAGCGGCTTTGGGGCTGCCTTATGCCTTTGCCTCGCATTTTGCACCGCAGATGCTCGACGAGGCGCTTACGATATACCGTCGTGACTTCAAGCCATCCGACCAGCTGGCCAAGCCCTATGTTATGTGCGGCTTCAATATTTTCGCGGCCGACAGCGACGAGGAAGCAGAATATCTTTCCAGCTCGATGATGCAGAGCTTTGTCGCGCTGCGCACCGGAAATCCGGGAAAAATGCCGCCGCCGGTCGAGGGCTATCGCGAGAGCCTGCCACCGCAGGCCCAGTCAATGCTCGAACAGATTTTGCAGGGCAGCGCGATCGGTTCGCCCGACAGGATAAAGCAGGGAGTCGAACGGTTCCTTGACCGGACCGCCGCCGACGAACTGATCATTTCCGGATCGATCTTTGATCAGGCCGCGCGAGAGAAAAGCTATGCAATCACCGCCAATGTTCGGGACCTGATCGCTGCCTAGGGACAATTTCGCTTCACTCAAGCCTTGATTTTAGCATCAGGCCTGCCCATGACTCTGGCCAATCGATATTCCGGAACAGCCCCCTATGGGAGAAGATATATTGCCACGTACAGGTACTAATTCAGCGCTTAGAGACTTTCTGAAAAGCGAGGCAGCGGGCGGTATATTGTTGATGGTGGCCGCCGCTCTGGCGATGATTGTTGCGAACAGTCCGTTATATGAAGTCTATCATCATTTCCTTCACGAGATAAAGGGACCCGTTCTGTCAAGTAAATTGGGCCCGATGACGCCCCATTTGTGGATCAATGACGGGCTGATGGCGATCTTCTTTCTGCTCGTCGGGCTCGAAATCAAGCGCGAGTTTGTCGATGGACGGCTTAACACCTGGGAGCGACGGCGATTGCCGGTAGTTGCGGCGGTGGCGGGCATGGTGGTTCCAGCGCTGATCTATCTCTTTGTCGTGAAAGATATGCCCGAGCTTTACAATGGCTGGGCGATCCCGGCGGCCACCGATATTGCCTTTGCGATCGGCGTGCTGGCGCTGCTTGGGCCCCGTGCGCCTACCTCGCTTAAGCTGTTCTTGGTCACCGTCGCGATTGTCGATGATATGGGCGCGGTGGCGATCATCGCACTGGTTTATACCGCCGAGATCAACGGTGCTGCTCTACTTGCAAGCGCGGCGATATTGGCCGTGATGTATACGATGAACCGTAACGGTGTGCTCAAGCTCTGGCCCTATCTGATCGGCGCCGGCCTGCTCTGGTACACCGTGCTGATGTCAGGCGTTCACGCAACCATTGCCGGGGTGTTGGCGGCGATGGTCATCCCGATCGTCGTGACACCGACTTCCCCGGATGCAGAAAATTCTCCGTTGCATAGGCTGGAACACGCGATTTCGCCCTGGAGCGCCTTTCTGATCGTACCGATCTTCGGCTTTGCCAATGCCGGTGTTTCGCTCAGCGGGCTGGGCATGGAACAGATTTTCGCGCCGCTGCCGCTCGGTATCGCAGCCGGCCTGTTGCTCGGCAAGCAGATCGGTATTTTCGCCAGCGTCTGGATCGCGGTAAAAACGGGCTTTGCCGGACGACTTGGCGGTGCCAGCTGGTTGCAGGTCTATGGCGTGGCGATGCTCTGCGGTATCGGCTTCACGATGAGTCTGTTCATTGGCGCACTCGCCTTCCCGGGCAATACGCTGCTGATCGAGGAAGCGAAGATCGGTGTGCTCGGCGGATCGGTTCTGTCCGCGATTATCGGTTTCTGCATATTGCGCTTCGCGCCGCAGGACCGCCATCTGGACTCGCTCGACGAGAAGGAGGCGGAGCAGTTACTTGATGCGTTGCCCAATGGTGAAGCGCAAAAGCTGAAAGACGCGCTTTGAAGGGCAGTGGCCTGATTGCCGTTGCCTGTCTGACAATTTCGGCCGGTACATGGTCAGCTGCACCGGCAACTGCGCCAGTCATCACCGACAGGGTCAGCTTGCAGGCATCGAATGCCCTTGGCTCTATAGCCGATGATTACGTAAAGCTCACACTGGCGCTGGGCGAAAAAGAAGCCGGCTATGTCGATGCCTATTACGGCCCGGCGCAATGGGCCGAGACGGCCAAGACCGACCCGCGCGATATGCGTGAACTGGGCAATGCGATTGTCGATCTGATGCTCCGCATCGATGCGCTGACCATCAGCGATGAGCCACTGGTCGAGGCGCGCAAACGCTTTCTTTCGGCCCAGCTGGAAGCCGCGCTCACGCGCCATGCGATGATGCAGCAGGAGAAATTCCCTTTTGCCAAGGAAGCCAAGGGGCTGTTCGGGGTGACGCCGGAACTCAGACCGCTGACGGAATTTGATCCGGTGCTCGAGGAGATCGAGAATATCGTCCCCGGTGAAGGTCCGCTCAGCGAACGGGTGGCGGCGTTTGAAAACGGCTATATCATACCCAAGGACCGGCTGCAGGCGGTGTTCGACACCGCGATTGCCGAGTGCAAGGCGCGGACCGCGCAATATTTCGATCTGCCCGAGGGCGAGAATTTCAGGCTGGAATTTGTCACCGGCAAAAGCTGGAGCGGCTATAATTACTATCAGGGCAATTATCAGAGCCTGATCCAGGTCAACACCGACCTGCCGATCTTCATCGGCCGAGCGGTCGATCTCGGTTGCCATGAAGGCTATCCCGGCCATCATGTCTATAATATGTTGCTCGAGAAAAATCTGGCCAAAGGCCGCGGCTGGCAGGAATTTTCGGTCTATCCGCTCTATTCACCGCAAAGCCTGATCGCCGAGGGGTCGGCCAATTACGGCATCGAACTGGCGTTCAGCGGCCAGGAACGGCTGGATTACGAGCGCGATGTGCTTTATCCGCTGGCCGGCCTCGATCCCGACACGGCGGCAGCCTACTGGGCCCTGCAAATCGCCAAACAGGCACTCAGCGGCGCGCGGATGACGATTGCCCAGCAATATCTGGATGGCGAGATCACGCGGGATGAAGCGATCGCGCTCAACCAGAAATACCAGCTGGTCTCAGCCGAGCGCGCGGCGCAGATGACCGATTTCAACGAGCAATATCGCAGCTATGTGATCAACTACGGCCTCGGCATGGAAATGGTCCGCGACTGGATCGAGGCGCAGGGCGACGCGCCGGTGTGGCGCTGGAAAGCGATGGAGCGGTTGCTCAGCGAACCGGTGCTGCCGGGGGATTTGGTGGTTGAGTGATCTGGTCATACGGAACTTGTTCCAGTATCCAGAGCGGCAACAGGCGTCCTGTCTTCTTGGATCCTGAACCAAGTTCAGGATGACGAACTTTTTACCAGAATAATACTCTCGCTTTCTCCCTCAAGAGAGCAAGGCAAACCGCGAATTCGGGCCCGAAAGACACCTCTATATATGCTCGCCAAATAATTGCGAACAGCCCCACCGAATCCCTCTTGCGCATTGCGTAAATCGGCGTAATCCAAGCGCAGTTTTTCGGGATAGGATTGCTGCATGGCTTTCAATCTTTTCGGACGTATCAAACCCCTCGACGCAATATTGGAAACAGCAGAGAAAAAGGCGCTCACCCGCTCTCTCGGCCCGGTTCAGCTCACCCTGCTGGGAGTGGGTGCGATCATCGGCACCGGCATTTTCGTGCTGACATCGGAAGCGGCGCAGAAGGCCGGGCCGGGGATGATGTGGAGCTTCGTGATTGCCGGACTGGTCTGCGCCGTTGCCGCGCTTTGCTATTCCGAACTGGCCTCGATGGTGCCGGTCTCGGGCTCGGCTTATACCTATACTTATGCGGTGATGGGCGAGCTGCTCGCGTGGATGGTCGGCTGGGCGCTGATCCTCGAATATGCGGTGGCGGCGAGCGCGGTTTCGGTCGGCTGGTCCGGCTATTTTGTCGGGCTTTTGGCCAATGCCGGGATCCATTTGCCCACGGCGTTGACGATTGGCAGTTACGCGCCGGGCGGGCTGATCAATCTGCCGGCGCTGATGATCGCCTTGCTGGTCACTTTTCTGCTGATGATCGGCACCAGCGAGAGCGCCAAGGTCAATGCCGTGCTGGTGGCGATCAAGGTCACGGCTCTGACCATGTTCATCGTGCTCACCGTGCCGATGATGCAGGGACAGAATTTCGATCCGTTCATGCCCAACGGCTGGTTTGGCGAAAGCCGCGGTTTCGGCGCGGTCGGCGCAGCGGCCTCGATATTCTTCGCCTATGTCGGCTTTGACGCGGTGTCGACCGCAGCGGAGGAGACCAAGAACCCGCAACGCAACGTGCCGATCGGGCTGATCGGCAGTCTGGCCATCTGTACCGTTTTCTATCTCCTGGTGGCAGCAGGTGCGATTGGCACCGTCGGGGCGCAGCCGATTGTCGACACAGCGGGGAATGTGCTGGCGCCCGGCAGCACCGCCTTTGCCGCTCAATGTCAGGCTTTGCTGACGGCGGGCCACGAACCTCTGGTGTGCAGTCACGAGGCGCTGGCCTTTGTCCTGCGGAACATCGGCTATCCGGCCTTCGGCAATCTTATCGGACTAGCCGCCTTTCTGGCGTTACCATCGGTCATCCTGATCATGCTGTTCGGCCAGACCCGGATTTTCTTCGTGATGGCGCGCGATGGGCTGTTACCGGAAAAGCTCGCCACTATTCATCCGAAATGGAAAACGCCGCATATCGTCACCGCGATTACCGGTGTCGCGGTATCTGTATTCGCCGCGTTTCTGCCGGTGGGGCAGCTCGCCGATATCTCGAATTCGGGGACCTTGTTCGCCTTTCTGATGGTCGCGGTGGCGGTGCTAATCCTGCGCCGTACCGATCCCGACAGGCACCGCCCGTTCCGCACGCCGCTGGTCTGGATCGTCGCGCCGCTGGCGATTATCGGTTGTCTCGGGCTTTTCTACAATCTGCCGCTGGACGCCAAGCTGGTATTGCCGATCTGGGGCGGGATCGGGCTGCTGCTCTATTTCGCTTATGGCTACAGGAAGAGCCATGTCGGGCGCGGCCATATCGAAGTCCACGAATCGGACGCAGATGCGCCGCCCCAGCCTGTTCCGCCGATCAGCGACCAATAAGCTGCTTTTGCGGCTGTAAATTTCGGGCCGCCATTAACTATCTGCTAACCAATTTCGTTCACTCCGGTTTCTGAAACATGAACCGCGCGACTATGCGCGCACCATGAACAGGGAACGGACTTTATGACCAGACAGAGAATGCCCGAAGATTCTCCGGTAGATGTCGCAATCATCGGCGCCGGGCCAGCCGGTCTGACCGCCGCCTATTTGCTCAGCAAAAAGGGCTTTTCGGTCACGGTTATCGAGAAAGACCCGAAATATGTCGGCGGGATCAGCCGGACGGTGGAGCATGAAGGCTTCCGCTTTGATATTGGCGGGCACCGTTTCTTTTCCAAAAGCCAGGAAGTGGTCGACCTGTGGAATGAAATCCTGCCCGACGACTTCATCCAGCGTCCGCGAATGAGCCGAATCTATTATGAAGGCAAATTCTACAGCTATCCTTTGCGGGCGTTCGAAGCCCTGTGGAACCTCGGCATCTGGCGTTCCACACTTTGTATGCTCAGCTATGCCAAGGCAAAAATCTTCCCGAACAAGAATGTGAAGAGTTTTGAAGACTGGACGGTGAACCAGTTCGGCTACAAGCTCTATTCGATTTTCTTCAAGACCTATACCGAGAAGGTCTGGGGCATGCCGTGCGACGAAATGTCGGCGGACTGGGCAGCGCAGCGTATCAAGGGCCTGAGCCTCTGGAACGCGGTGACCGATGGCCTGAAGCGCTCGCTTGGCCTCAACAAGAAACCGAATGACGGACAGGAAGTCAAAACCCTGCTCGAAACCTTCCGCTATCCCCGTCTCGGCCCCGGCATGATGTGGGATGCCGCCAAGGCCCATGTCGAGGCCAAGGGCAATGAAGTGCTGATGGGCCATAGCCTGAAACAGCTCGCCCAGGATGCCGAAGGCAACTGGCGGGTGAGCGCGACGAGCGCTGAGGGCGAAACCATCATCAATGCAAAACATGTGATTTCGAGCGCGCCGATGCGCGAGCTTGCCACCCGTATCCATCCGCTGCCGCAGTCATTGCCGGAAGCACAGGATCTCAACTATCGCGATTTTCTGACCGTTGCGATCAAGGTCAAATCCGACGATCTGTTCCCCGACAACTGGATCTATATCCACGATGACCGCGTTCAGGTGGGCCGCGTGCAGAATTTCCGCAGCTGGTCACCCGAAATGGTGCCGGACGAGAATATCGCCTGTGTTGGCCTGGAATATTTCTGTTTTGAAAATGACGGCCTCTGGTCCTCGTCTGACGAGGATCTGATCGAGCTGGCCAAGAAGGAAATGGCGATCCTCGGCCTGTGCAAACCCGAAGATGTCGTCGGCGGCGCGGTTGTCCGTCAGGAAAAAGCCTATCCGGTCTATGATGACAGCTATGAAGAGAATGTTGCCACCATGCGCGATGATCTCGAAAGTCGCTTCCCGACGCTGCACATGATCGGTCGCAATGGCATGCACCGCTACAACAACCAGGATCACGCGATGATGACCGCGATGCTGACGGTGGAGAATATCGAGGCCGGCACCCGCAAGTGGAATGTCTGGAACGTCAACGAAGACGCCGAATATCATGAAGCGGGCGACGAAGGCGCGCAAAAGGCGGTCACCGAAGAAATCAGCGAAGACCGTGCCGCCGCTCTCGAAAGCATGCGCGACGTGCCGACGCGGGTCGATGAAACCGCGCCTGCAACCAAGTCGTCAAAAGCGGCGTAATCAGGATGGAACGGAGCGGCGCAGACAGACGGTCAGTCATCGGTGGCTGGATGGGCGGTTTGCCTGCTCCGCTGGCGCTTCTCAACCGTTTCTCGCTCACCCGTTATCTGCTGGCGAGTGTCGTCAGCCTGGCCTTCGACGTGTCCCTGTTCATGGTATTGGTCGCTTTTCTGGTCGATCCGGGTTGGGCATCGGCCGCCGGCTACAGCGCCGGGATTGTCGTGCACTGGCTGATTTCATCAAGCTTCGTCTTTCCCGGAAAGGCGCGGGATGGCGCGGCGCTGCATTTGCAGCGGCTCGGTTTCATTGGCACCGCAGTGCTCGGCCTCGGCATTACCGTTAGTATGGTCAGCGGACTTACCAGTGCCGGTGTGCTGCCGGTAGTGGCCAAGGGAGCGGCCGTTTTTGTGAGTTTTTTCGCTGTCTATCTCACGCGCAAATATGGGGTGTTCCGGTGAGCTATATGGAAACGGTCCTTGAAGCTCCTGCAAAACGGCACGGTCTCAGCCCCGATTTCAAGATATTTTTGAACTGGGCGCTCGTCTGGGTGGTGCTCGCAAACATTCCGTTCATGGCAATGTGGATGGTTGGCGCGCCACCACGTGCGATACCGATTGCGCTAGCGGGGCTCGTCGGCCTGATTGTCAAACGCCTGCCACGAGCGGTGCAGTGGATCGCGTTCGTCGGGGTGATGGTCTATTCCCTGCTTTCGTTTGTCTCTGGCCTGTTCAGTTTGACATTGGACTCATTATTGTATTCGCTACAGTTTTTCGCCGAGATCAAGCCCAGCAATTCGATCGAATATATCGCTGCGGGGGTGGTCATCGTCGGCATATTGATCGGTAGCTGGTTCCTGCTCAAGCGCGACACCAATTTCTCCAAACCGTTTCATATCCTGCTCGGTGGCGTCCTGATCTTCGGGCTTGTCGGAGCGGATGCCGCTGTCGGCGAGGGAATGCGGGGTCATTATTTCCGGCCGGCACCTACTGGAGCGGTTTTTGAATCTGCGGTTTCCAAATCCGGCTTTGCCACGCGCGCCGATGGCAAGCGCCATCTGGTTTTGATCATCGTTGAATCACTCGGCGTTCCCAGGAATAACAAGGCGATGTCAGACAAGCTGTTTGCCTATTACAACAGCAGCGCGGTCAAGGCGCGCTACGATGTCAGCACGGGAACCAGCCTCTATTATAACAGCACCACGTCGGGCGAGATGCGCGAATTGTGCGGGCGCTGGGGCGATTATTATGAATTGCTTGAAACCGACGATCCGAAGACATTGAATTGCCTGCCCGCGCAGCTTGCCGGAAAAGGCTATGCGACACAGGCGATGCACAGTTTCAAAGGTCCCTTTTTCAAGCGGGAAGACTGGTATCCCAAAATCGGCTTTCAAAAGCGCGAATTTGCAGCCGATCTGGAAAAACGCGGGGCGGAATGGTGCGGCGGCGTTTTTGCAGGCGCTTGCGACCGGCAAGTGCCGAAGATGCTGGCGGAAAACCTGAAGCGGGCGAAACAGCCCACCTTTCAATATTGGCTGACCCTGAACACCCATTTGCCGGTTCCTACCGAGCAGAATCTCCACTCCGAGAATTGTGAAAAAGTGTCGGTTGAACTGGCTCGTGATTATCCGATGATCTGTCGCCAGTTCGCGATCTTCGACGATATAGACAAGGCGCTGATTGCGGAAATAACGGCAAGCGATTTTCCGGAAGCGGACATATTGCTGGTTGGCGATCATATGCCACCATTTTTTGATCGCCATCATCGTTCGCAATTTGACCCGGAGAGGGTTCCATGGCTTTATCTGAAAGCCAAAGGCTCACAGCCCGAGGGGTAAAGTTTTGGAACGCTTGCGCGGCAATCTGCCAATATTATTGATCTGGCTCGCGGTCTCCGCAGTGCTTATTCTGGTCACCCGTGACCAGATTATGAGCGGAATTGGCTGGGATCCGGACGATCAGCTCCGCATGGTGCAATTGCGGGACTGGCTGGGCGGCCAGAGTTGGTTTGACACCACACAATATCGCATCGGCGAGCCCGACGGTCAGCCGATGCACTGGCCGCGCTGGATCGAGTTACCACTTGCGCTGATATTCCTGCTATTCAAACCGTTGATCGGTGCGGCGGGGGCCGAAATCGCGGCGATGGTAATCGTACCGCTGCTCACCCTGGGCGTTGCCATGTGGCTGGTTGCCAAAATCGCCGAACAGGTTTTTGATCGCAAAATCGCCATTCTGGCAGCCGCACTAATGGCAACCGCTGTGCCGATTGTCGCGCAAATCCGGCCGATGCGGGTGGATCACCATGGCTGGCAGATTGTTCTCGCGCTGGCCGCACTGTGGACGATGTTCTGGCCTGACAAACGCAAGGGCGGTCTTGCATTGGGGGCGGCTCTCGCGCTGTGGCTGTCTATATCGCTGGAAGGCCTGCCGCTATCAGTTGCGTTGATTGTGCTGCTCACGGTGCGCTGGGTTTTCAAGACCGAAGAAGGCGTCCGGCTCTTCTGGGCACTATTGTCCTTCCTGATATCGAGCTTCACCTTCTATTTTGCCACTCAGGGTGATTTTGACATCGCGACCAATTATTGTGATGCGATTTCTCCGGCACATCTATTGGCCTGCGCGGCTGGCGGCGCGGTCATATTGCCCGCAATCAAATATCTGCCGTCCAATATTCCGCTTCGTATCGTCGCTCTCTCACTGGCCGGCGCGGCCGCGCTGGCCGTTCTCTATTCCTTTGCGCCGCAATGCGTTGGTGGTGCGTTCAACACCATGGATCCACTGGTTCGTGATTACTGGCTGGTCAACATTCTTGAAGGTCTGCCAATCTGGTATCAGAACGGGAAGACGATGGTTACCTTGCTCGGTGGTGCGATCCTCGTCGGTCTGGTCAGTCTGCTTTACATGATGCGCTCGCAAACCGGCGAATTTGACCGCAACAGGTTGTTCATTCTTGGCTACGCGTTCCTATGGGCGTTGCTGCTGTCCCTGTTTGTTCAGCGGGCAACGGCAGTCGCGGCGGCCTTTGCTTTGCCATTCATGGCCTGGGCCGTGCATCAGGCCTTTATGGGGGCTCGTCGCATCAAGCGTCCGGTCACGCGTATCTTTGCCACTGCGGCCGTTGTTTTCCTGATCATGCCGGGACCCCTTGCCATCGCACTTTTCAACGGCATTTCTGGAAATGATCGACAAGAAGAAACAAATAGCAAAACCGCTATTTGCGAAGACAATGCTTCGTTTGCGCAGCTCAACAGTCTGCCCAGGTCGAATATTCTGGCCCCTTTTGATTTTGGGCCGCGAATATTGTTGATGACTCCGCATGGCGTGCTCGCAACCAGTCATCACCGCAATGACAAGGCAATGGCAGATCAGATACGGATATTTATCTCCGCACCGGACGTGGCCCGTGAGATATTGGAAGCACATGATATTCGCTACATTGTTGTCTGTGATGACGAAGTCGAACTGGAATTCTACGCGAAAAAACATCCGAAAGGTCTGTGGGCACAACTGGTCAAGGGGAAGAAACCGGACTGGCTGCAACCCGTCCATATGCGGGATAACCCCCTAACAATTTGGAGAGTGGCAGGACGAAAATAGCGTAACACTATCTAAACTATAGTGTGTTCCATTAAATTGCCGCAGAAAAACGGGAACCATGGAGAGAAAAATGGCAAGGGTTACTGGGCTAGGCGGGGTTTTCCATATGGTGAAGGACCCAGCAGCGACACGACAATGGTATAAAGACTATCTGGATCTGGATGGGGAATATGGTCCGATGCTCAACTGGTCGGAAGAGAAAAGCGAAAAGCCTTACAGTCTTATCAGCCATTTTCCCGAAGACAGTGACTATCTGAAACCCAGCGAGGCAAAATTCATGATTAACCTGCGGGTGGATGATCTGGATGCCTATGTCGAGCAACTCAAAAACAAGGGTCTCGAGATATTGGGGCATGTAGACGAAGGATATGGCAAATTTGCCTGGATTCTCGATTGTGACGGAATCAAACTGGAATTCTGGCAGCAGGTCGACGCACCAGAAAGCTGATTCCCCTGAAATCTAGCCGGGAATGAATTTCAATGCGAGCCCGTTGAGGCAATGCCGTTTGCCCGTCGGCTTTGGACCATCATTGAAAATATGCCCGAGATGCCCGCCGCAACGCGCGCAATGCACTTCTGTACGGGCATAGCCGATCTTATAGTCTGTCGTGGTGCCAATCCGGTCTTTTGCGATTGGAGCCCAAAAGCTGGGCCAGCCGGTGCCGCTTTCATATTTCATAGCGGATTTGTATAGTACGAGATTGCAACCGGCACACGCATATACGCCTTTGCGTTTCTCTTTGTTCAGCGGGCTGGAAAAGGCGCGTTCGGTGCCTGCCAGACGCAAAATTCGATAACGCGCTGCACCCAGGCGTTGTTTCCATTCCTTGGGTGTCCGATTAATTTTGAACGGCCCGCCAGATCGCGCTTTTGCATCGTCAAAAAAGCCCGAAAGGCTGATCGCCCCATAAGTTCCAGCAGCCACAAGGGATCCGGATATGACAGTGCGCCGATCAATCGATTTCATCTGCAATCCTTTCCGTCCTGCCTGAATCATTCGAAGCAGAACGGGAATTGGTTACAGGTTCATGTCTGAATGGGAACTGATCAATATTTCGAAAGCTCGACTTCCAGTTCGCGGAACCCGTGAACGAAACTGGCGTGGACACGACGATGCTTGCCGGTCGGATTAACCTGCATGCGGCGCTTGTGCATTTCTTCGAGCAAGATACGGACTTGCAGTTCGGCGAGGCGGGCACCGACACAGCGGTGGATACCATAGCCGAAGGCAAGATGCCGTCGCGCATTTTCGCGATCGACAATGATCTTGTCGGCCTCCGGGAAAACTTCTTCATCGCGGTTGGCGGAAATATACCACAATACGACCTTGTCGCCCTTTTTGATCTGATGTCCGAACAGGTCGTGATCTTCCAGCGCGGTGCGTCGCATATGGGCGAGCGGAGTCTGCCAGCGGATTATCTCCTGTACCGCATTGGGAATCAAATCGGGGTTCTGCTGCAGTTTTTCCCGCTCTTCGGGGAACTGGCTCAGTCCAAAGGCAACGCCCGACATGGTGTTGCGGGTGGTGTCGTTGCCGCCGACGATCAACAGCACCAGATTGCCCATGAATTCCATATGGTCCATGTCGCGCATATGTTCCGAATGGATCATCATCGATATCAGATCAGGTGTCGGCTCCGCATTCAGGCGCTCGTTCCAGAGTTTGGTGAAATAGGCGCCCATTTCATAGAGCACCTGCTGCCGTTGTTCCGTCAAATCCTTGGCAACCGACAATTCGATGTCGCCGGCCCAGTCTGACCAGAATGTCAGCAGTCGGCGATCTTCCCACGGGAAGCCGAAGAGGATCGCAAGCATGCCGGTGGTCAGTTCGATCGAAACCTTGTCAACCCAGTCGAACTTCTCGTCCCATGGAAGGCTGTCGAGAACCTCCGCCGTACGGTGCCGGATTTCCGCTTCCATGCGCTGCATTTCGGTCGGGGTGAAGGCCGGGGCGACGGTGCGGCGCTGTCCCGTGTGTTTCGGCCGATCCATTGCGATAAACATCGGCAGCTGAAAATCAGAATCGTCAAAATCCGGTTCCGCAATGGTGATGCCACCTTGCGAGACATCGGACGAGTAGATGTCGGGCAGGGCCTCGACATGCTGGATTGGCTTATAGGTGGTGATATTCCAGAAATCGCCGTGGACGCCGCCCTCTACCTTGTTGATCGGGGCCTGCTCACGCATCTCAGCAAATGGTTTTCGCCACAGGTCCTTGCTATAAAGTTCGGCGCGGCTGACGTCCCACGGGTTGGGATCCTGATCGGCGACAGGAGGATTGCGCTTATACCATGCTTCAAGCGCCTCATCGGCGGTGGGCGAGGTGGTCAGGTTATCGAGGTCGATTTGGGGAACGGATGCCATAAGTCTCTCCTGCCGTTGCCAGTTTCGGCAATCGGTTGCGTTTCAAAACGCGTTCAATCTGCCCCTATTAACAATAATGTCAATGACTAATCGGCAAATATCGCGAATTCATAGATTATTTGCCGGCCACTCGGGCAAAAAGGCTCTTTTTGCGCGCAGCCTGGCCGGACTTCATCACGTTGCGCCGGAAGAGCATCACCGAGAAACGGATGATGACCATCGTGAACAGACCCTGCCAGATCAGCGCGAGGCCATGCTGCCAGAGATTGTCCATCTGCGCGGCTCGTGCGATCATCGCGAATGGAGAGCTGAACGGGAAGAGCGCCGCAAACCATTCGACCGGCTCACCCAATTTGGTGATCGAGGAATAGGCAAGAAAGAAGACCAGCAATTGCCCCATGGTCACTGGCATCGACAGGGTCTGCACTTCGCGCACCGTCGTTGCCATCGCCCCGATGCCGAGAAATAGCGAGCCGAGAAGCAGATAGGCCATCGAGAAATAGAGGATCATCAAAATGATGAACAACGGCCAGCCAACTGCGGGCACGGGCAGGGCGCCCCAATTGCCGCCAAACGCCAAGGCGACGGAAAGTCCCATCGTGCTCCACACGGCTATCCCGACAAGGGCCATGCCCAACATTGCGAACAGTTTGCCGAGAAATATCGAGTCCATCGGGATCGCGGCAGCAAGAATTTCGATGATCTTGTTGGTCTTTTCCTCGACCAGGTTAGACAGTACCATGCCGGCGAGAATCATCGTCAGCAGAATCAGAATTGCCTGGCCGGCCTGTGCCGTCAGCAACTGGCCGCGCTCGCTGGAGCTACCGGTTTGCCTGACAAATCTTGTTTCAATTTCCACCTCGACGGGCTGCGACAGAGCGGTCTCCGCGAGCAGCGTAATTTTTCCTCGCCACTTGTTCACGTCTCCTTCGGAACCGGTCAGCACGGGTTTGGCCAATGAGCCGGACAGGATAGCGTTAAGTGATTTTTCGCTATCAAGTTTCGCAATAATGTCCGCTTCCTGTCCCGAAAGGGATCGCAATATCACCAGTTCCGGAAGAGTTTTTGAACCAAGATTCCGAGATAGTCGGATGCGTGTCGCGAGCAGCGTTTCCGCCTCTTCCGGACTCAGTGCGACACCAATTACCGCATTGTCAATATCCCGGGAAACCTGCGATCCCAGTCCGCCTGCGGCAATCCCGATTCCCAGCGGGAAAAGTGGTCCCAGCAAAAAGAAGAAGAAGGATTTGGAAAAGATGATTGCCGAAAAATCACGGCGGGCAATGACAAAGGCGGCACGGATGGTTTCGATCATGCGCTTTCGTCCCCGTCGTTGTTTGTGGCATCGGCTTCCATTTTCCGGGCAGCCGCTTCGCCCGCGATCTGGACAAAGGCGTCGTGCAGGCCGGGCCGCTCAATTGACAACGATTCGATCCCGGCCCCACCTTCCACGAGAGCATTGAGCAAGGGCTCGACGCCACTTTCGGGTAAGGTGAAATGCCAGTTGTGACCAAGTGGCTTACAATCCATCGGGATCGCCGCTCGCCACGGACCATCCAGGTTCCGGGTTTCTAGATGAACCTGGGGCCGGAGGCGGTCGCGCGCAGTCGACACCTTGCCTTTGAACGGAATTTTACCATCGGCGATAATCGCTATTTCTTCGCAGAGACGCTCGGCATGAGCAATCACATGAGTTGAAAAAATTACTGTGACACCTTTGTCGGCCTGCGCCCGGATCAACCGTTCCAGCTTGCCCTGATTGAGGGCATCAAGACCGGAAAACGGTTCGTCAAGAATGATCAGATCGGGGTCGTGCACGAGCGTGCCGAGCAACTGCACCGTCTGGGCCATGCCTTTCGATAGCTGGCGGATCTGCTTGTCGGCTGCGTCGCCAAGGCTATGAGCCTCCATCATCGCCCGGCCCCGTTTGCGCCCTTCGGCAAGCGGCAGTCCACGCAACGCACCCATGAACGCAATTGCATCAAATGCTTTCATCGATGGATAAAGACCGCGCTCTTCGGGGAGATAGCCAACCTGATGCGCCATGGAAATTGGTTCCGGTGATCCAAGCAGAAAGCGTTCGCCTTCATCGGGGTCGATGATCCCGAGCAATATCCGCAACGTCGTGGTCTTTCCCGCTCCATTCGGTCCCAATATCCCGAATATACTGCCCGTTTTAATCGTCAGATCAATGCCATCAACGGCGGCTTCGCCATCAAATCTCTTGACGATATTGCGAGTCTCGATGGCAAATTCGGAATGGGGCGCGTGCATTTACGGCTTTCATATCTGGCAGTAGTGTTTGATAGGGTTAGCCTATGCCGGATGACAAGTTAAGATTGGACAAAACGCTCGAAATAAAGGCGAAGGAAGAGGGCTTTGCCGCGGTTGGCATCGCTCCGGGAGTATTGGCACCAAAAACCCGGGAGCGGCTGAAACAATGGCTGGCGGATGGCAGTCACGGTGACATGATCTGGATGGAGAGCCGGGCGGATGAACGCTCCCATCCAGTGCATTTGTGGCCCGATGTCCGGTCAATCATAATGCTGGGAATGAGCTACGCCCCCGGGACCGATCCATTTGCGCTGGAGGCAATTTCCGATCATGGCCGCATTTCGGTCTATGCCCAAGGCAAGGATTATCATGATGTCGTGAAAGGCGCGCTCAAGCGGACGGCCCGCTGGCTGATCGAACAGGCAGAGTGCGAGGTAAAGGTATTTGTCGATACCGCGCCGGTCATGGAAAAACCGCTCGCGGAAGCCGCTGGCCTCGGCTGGCAGGGCAAGCATACCAATATCGTCAGCCGGGATCACGGCAGCTGGCTCTTTCTGGGCGCGATATATACGACGCTGGAATTGGAGCCGTCAGAGCCGGGCAGGGATCGCTGCGGGAGCTGTTCCGCTTGCCAGGACATCTGTCCGACGGGAGCCTTTCCCGCACCCTATCAGCTCGATGCCCGGGCCTGTATTTCCTATCTGACGATCGAGCACAAGGGGCCGATTCCGCTCCAGTATCGTAAGGCCATGGGCAATCATATCTACGGTTGTGATGATTGTCTGGCCATCTGCCCGTGGAACAAATTTGCCCGGGCTGGCGCAGCAAACAAAGCTTTTCTGCCACGTGCGGAATTGACTGCGCCGGCGCTGGCCGATCTGCTGGCGCTCGATGACGCAAGTTTTCGCAAGATATTTTCCGGATCGCCGATCAAGCGCTCCGGCCGTGACAGGATGGTACGCAATGCCCTTATCGCAGCGGGCAATAGCGGCGATACGGCGCTGATCGCACCGGTTAGAGCGCTTCTGAATGATGATAACGAAGTGGTTCGTGAAGCCGCTGAATGGGCGCTCGATCAGCTGGCGTTAACGCAACCGTAGAGCATTTACGCAGCTGACCCGATCAACTGTCGCGCCATCGCTGCGCCGGGCATCAATATGGGTGACACGGTTGGCACTATCGTTCTTTGAAGGATAGAGATAGGCATCCAATATGCACGCGCCGCTCGCAAACTGGAGTTTTTGTGCGGGTGGTTCTGATATGTCCAGTTGCGGCTTTCCAAACAGACGAATCAACTGACCGGCGGTTTTGCCCATGACAATATCCAGGCCCGCAACCGACTGAAGCGGGGACGCCGGAGCGGCAGGCAGACTGGAACGCGGTGAAGATGTTGTCGAGGCACAGGCAGCCAGCGCAGGCAGGCTGAACAATATAAGAAATTTGGCTTTCATACGGATATTTCTTCCTTCTTCCGATGAACCAGATGGGTAGCCATAGCGGCTCCCAATAGCGGTGCAAGAAAATTGACGAACGGTATGGCGAGCAAAAGGGCCGTGATTAATCCGAGAAGGAAGCGCTCCATTTTGGAAAGTAGCGCCGATGTATCAAATTTTTGAAATTCCGTAATATGTCGTGCTGCGACCATGTCTTGTAGATCCCGCCCGAGTAAAATCGCATTGACCGCAAAAAAAACAATCGGAGCCCCTATGCCGGTCGCCAACAGCACGACATATAGCGGCGCGGCGATAATATTATAGCCCAAGGCGCGACCGACCGAAGCGATACCCATTTTGAAACCCAGTGCATAGCTCGGTGGTTTCGCCGTTTCCGCCCGGTCGGGATAATATCGCCGTTCCACGGCATCCACAACGTCGTCGGAAAAGATGTTGAGCACAAAAATGGCGACGATCCGGAATAACAGATATCCGGTCAAAATGGCGATGATTGCCGCTGTCGCCGCTGCAGCAAAACCACCATCCGTCCAGCCCAGCCAAGCGAACAGCCAGACCAGACCGAAATAGGCAGCTACGCCGAAAAGGGCGAAAAGCAGGAGGGTGAAGAGAATGACTTTTAACAGGATCGCCAAGATGGTCCGGTCGGAGAGTTGTGCAAGGGAATGTCCAAAAGCCTGAAGCATTCGGGCTTCATGTCACGATTGCGTGGCCACCGTCAATTCTGCTTGATGGCATCAGAGCAAACCCCTAACGCATCCCCAAGACAGAAATCTGCCCCAGAAGGACATTTTATGACCGCCGAAGCCCGCTATGATATTGTCGCCATCGGCAACGCGATTGTTGATGTAATCTCTCAGGCGAGTGACAATTTTCTCGATGAAGAGCAACTGGTCAAGGGCAGCATGGCCCTGATTGATGCGCGCCGGGCGAAGGAATTGTACCGTGACATGGGTCCGGCGCGGGAAATCAGTGGTGGTTCGGGGGCAAATACACTCGCAGGAGCCTCAACATTGGGTCGTCAATGCGCACTGATCGCGCAAGTGGCCGACGATCAGTTGGGCGAAGTGTTTGCGCATGATATCCGTGCCACCGGGATTGATTTTGACGTGAAACCGCTGGGCAAGGAACCGCCGACCGCGCGCTGCCTGATTTTCGTCACGCCCGATGCACAGCGGACGATGAACACATTTCTTGGTGCATCTCAGTTTCTGCCACCGGCGGCGGTCGATGCTAAGCTGATCGCCAGCGGTTCCATTCTATATCTTGAAGGTTATTTGTGGGACGCCGATGAACCCAAGGCCGCCATGGCGCTTGGCATCGATATCGCCAAGGAAAATGGGCGTGAGGTCGCCTTCACCCTTTCTGACACATTTTGTGTCGATCGGCATCGGGCGGAATTCGTTGGTCTGATTGAGGACCGCAAGATTGATATCCTGTTTGCCAACGAGGCGGAGATCATGATGTTAAACGAGACCGAGGATTTTGACGCTGCCGTCGCGGAAACCGCTGCCAAGGTAGAAACGCTGATCGTGACGCGAAGTGAACGGGGGGCAATCGCCGTTCGAGACGGAAAAACCTATGCGGTTGCCGCCGAGCCAGTTGACCATGTTGTTGACACGACCGGTGCGGGTGACCTTTTTGCGGCCGGCTTTCTCAGCGGCTATATCGAGCAGCGTCCGATGGAAGAATGCCTCACCATCGGCGCGATCGCGGCTGCAGAAGTGATCTCGCATTTTGGTGCGCGGCCGGAAGCGGATTTGCGGGAACTGGTACAAAACCGTTTCGGCTGATTAGCTTTTCATTTTGAATAATGTCCGGTCTTCCGGGCCAAAGCCCCATTTCCAGATGACCCAGGCATAGCTGCCGAGGATCATCGGAATGCCGACGATCAATTCCATCCATTCCGGCAGATAGGTCGCGAGATAGCCGACCGCACTGGCGATGCCGATTGCAATCAGCAAAGTCCAGCGCCAGCCGTTGACCGGCGCGTTGAGCAGTTTCGACAAGAAGATGGCCTTCACGACCGACGCATAGGCCAGCGCCGCCATAAGCGCCGCTGCGACAGCCGCAGCCTGATATAGTGGACCCCAGCCAAGATATACGCAAATCTGGATAAATGCCACGCTGAGTGCTGCCTGGAGAAGCAACATCGAAAGCGAGATCAATAGATTGCGATGGCGTGCGATATAGACCAAAGCGGATTCGCTGACCACGGCAGTGGCCGCCACTGCTTCAGCTGCCAGCAGGAAGGCAAGCGCGCCGGTCCCGCCGACGAAATTGGGGCCAACCAGTCCCATCACGGCTTCTCCGGGAATGGCCAGCGCCAGAGCGATACCAACCTGCGCGGCAATGATCCAGAAACCGACCTGGCTCACCTGACTTGCAATGGCCTTCAAGTTTCCCGCCTCGAGATTGCGAGTGATAACGGGGCCGAGAATGGGATCGAAGCTGGTTTTCAGCTTTTGCGGCAGGCTCGCCACTTGCTGGGCAATATAATATATTCCGACGATGGCAGGGGAAGCAAAGAGACCGAGAATGGCAAGGTCCAGTCGCCGCGATCCCCATTCGGCAGCATCGGCAGCAGCGAGCGGTATATTGCGTCGGGCGATCTTCGCAATTTTCAGGGGTTCCGGTCGCCAGCCATGTGGCAGTCCATAGCTTTTGAACAGCGGCCAAAGTGATGCCAGCAACGCTGCGATCATCGACACGACATAGGAAAGGATCAAGCCATCGCGCAGCGAATAATAAGAGAAGAGAAAAGCGGCGATACTGATTGTCCATGGTTCGACAATCGACCGGGCGCGCACAGTTGAGGCAATATCGTAACGATAGGCGAGGGCGGCCAGCGCAATATCTGCTCCGACGACCGTAAATATGACCAATGGCAGGAACCGGTCGAGTCCGTTGATCTCGCTGTTCGGAAACATGATGAACGGAAAGGCAATGAGGATCGCCGCCGCGACGGCGGATGCCAGAAAGCTGACCAGAAGACCGTCCCATACGACATGGACATGAGGTCTCTGGGTCTTGCTAAGCTGCGCCGCCAGCCCGCGTTTCAGGCCAAGAGTCGCGAGCTGTGCTGCGAATTCGACGACCAATATCGCATAGGCAAAACGTCCGAGCGCATCGGCGCCATAGATACGGCCGGCGATAAACAAAAACGGTAGACGTGCGGCAAGACGCAGCAGGAAACCGAATATATTGGTCCGCCCGCCTTTGGCCAGCGCGGCAATATCATCCTCGCCTTTGTCAGCTTGCGTATCGCCATCGATGGGCGCTGTACCAGCCGTGCCTGATGGTTCAGGACTGTTCAAATCGCTCTCCGGCTGGCCCACTCCAGGACGAGCTGTCTACAGCATTTTCGAGTTTTTGTCATTATCATGCCTTGCCGGTCTATCTGCGTTCGGAAACCAGCGGCCTTTTCATAAGCTGCGTGACTACAGAATGAATATCGGCTTGGCCGGCCAGCAAAGCGCAGACAGCATCGACAATCGGCATGTCAACGTTACGCGCTTCCGCATCCCATTGGAGGACAGGAGCGGTCGAGGCACCTTCAGCCACCGTCTTCCGGTCCGAAAGCAATATTTCAGCAGATTTCCCTTCGCCCAGTCCCCTTCCGAGAGAAAAATTGCGAGAACTGGTTGAGGAACAGGTGAGGACAAGGTCTCCCAGTCCACACAAGCCGGCCAATGTTTCTGCCCGTGCGCCCCGTGCCGCCCCGTAACGGAGCATTTCGGCGAAGCCGCGACTGATCAGTGATGCACGGGCATTTTGTCCTAGTCCGGCACCGTCGACCACGCCGCAGCCGATGGCGAGGACGTTTTTGACCGCGCCGCCAATTTCCGCACCCGCGATATCGTCGGAATAATAGGGCCGGAAGCTTGGCTTCGCGATCAGCGGGTTGAGTCGTGCCCATAGGGCTTCGCTTTCACAGGCCAGGGTCAGAGCGGTCGGCAGGCCCTGCGCGACTTCATGGGCAAAGGTAGGGCCAGACAAAACCGCGAGATCATTCTCCGGCCGCACGATCTTGGCGACCTCGCTTAACAGCAATCGGCTTCGTGCCTCGATTCCCTTACAGCAAAGGATCAGTGCTGCATCGGAATCGGGGAGTGCCTGGAGGGTGGCGCGCAGATGCTGTGCCGGTGTCACCAGCAGCAGGACATCGCAAGTGGCGATACTATCCCAATCCTGGGTGGCGCGAATATTGTCACGAAGCCGATGGCCTGGGAGAAAAGATTGGTTTTCATGGGTCTGGTTAATCTGGTCGACAACCTCCGGCTCGCGGGCCCACAGTAATGTTTCATCATGGCCTTCGGACAAAACCTGTGCCAGAGCAGTGCCCCAGGCACCGGCACCGATAACGCCGATTTGTGCATTTTTCCCGGTCATGCTTTCACCCCTGCTCCGCGCGCTTTTTCGGCCGTCGGATCCAGTGGCCAACGCGGCCGCGCGACGAAATCCAGTGGGTCCGTCAGGCCTGCTGCGAAACGCTCCGCGCCCGCCCAGGCGATCATTGCGGCATTGTCGGTACACAGCCAGTGCGGCGGTGCGGTAAAGGCCATGTCGTTCTCGTCCGCGACCTGTTCCAACATATTGCGGATCGGCGTGTTGGCGGCGACGCCGCCCGCGACCACAAGATGCGCACAGCTTCCATGATCGCGAATCGCCTTGTCCAGTCGGTCGCGGAGGCAATCAACCACTGCCTGCTGAAAGGAAGCGGCTATGTCTTCGGGTCTGTGTTCACCGCTTTGATGGGCGCGCACCACGGCGCTTTTCAATCCGGCGAAAGAAAAATGGGGTTCCTTTGATTTGATCAAGGGCCGGGGCAGGGGAACAGCCTTTGGGTCGCCCTGTTTGGCAAATGCTTCTACCCGGGGGCCGCCGGGATAGCCAAGGCGCAATATTTTTGCGGCTTTATCAAAGGCCTCACCGGCTGCATCGTCAATTGTGGTTGCCAGTCGCCGGTATTGCCCTACGCCTTCGACCCGCAAGATCTGGCAATGGCCACCGGATACCAATAGCAACAAGTAGGGAAAAGCCAGATCGGGATTGACCAGTCTCGGCGATAGCGCGTGCCCTTCGAGATGATTGACGGCAATCAGCGGTTTGTCGGCTGCCATGGCCAGAGCCTTGCCGGTGACCAGACCGACCATCACACCGCCAATCAGGCCGGGGCCGGCAGTAGCGGCGATTGCATCGACATCGTCGAGCGATTTTCCAGCTTCTTCCAGGGCGGCTGCGATGAGCGGGGTCACAATCTCTGCATGGGCGCGGGCCGCAATTTCCGGAACAACGCCACCATAGGGTGCGTGTTCCGCTTCCTGACCGGCCAGTTTGTGCGCCAGAATCTCGCGATCAGACGTGATTAGCGCGGCTGCTGTTTCGTCGCAGCTGGATTCAATTCCCAAGATCAGGCTCATGACGCTTTTACTTAGGGGCTCAAGCCATTAGGACAAGCGCTATCATGAGTGAAGACAGTAAAAAAGAGATTCTCGCCGGGCTGGATCGGCCCTTGCGCATTGGGACCCGCCAGTCACCGCTTGCCATGGCGCAAGCGACGATGGTGTCCAATGCGCTGCAATCCGTCCACGGCTGGCGACCGGATCAGGTCGAACTGGTGCCGATGATTGCCAGTGGCGACAAGATACTTGACCGCCCGCTGGCGGAGCTCGGCGGCAAGGCGCTGTGGACAAAGGAACTGGATCGCGCGCTTGGCAATGGCGAGATCGACTGCGCGGTGCACAGTATGAAGGATGTCGAAACCATTCGGCCCGACACGTTCATTATCGCAGCCATGCTGGAGCGCGCCGATGTTCACGACCGGCTGATCGGAGCGGAGTCGATCGAAGCTTTGGCAGAACATGCTATCGTCGGTACCGCATCGCCGCGCCGCAAGGCCCAGCTTTTGCAGCAGAGACCCGATCTCGATATCCGGCTAATCCGCGGCAATGTACAACGCAGGCTTCAGAAAATCGCAGACGGTGAATATGATGCGACCCTGCTCGCCGCAGCAGGGCTGAAGCGGTTGGATATGGAACATGTCGGATGTAATATTCCCGATGATGTCATGCTGCCTGCGCCGGCGCAAGGTGCGGTCGGAGTCGAGGTCCGTACCGATGACAGCCACGTTCGCCGGTTGATGCACGCGATTTCATCGACGAATACATTTCGCGCAGTTACTGCCGAGCGCCTGTTTCTGAAGCAATTGACCGCTGACTGTCACAGCCCGGTTGCTGCACTTGCGACGATTGACGGTGCGACTGTGCATTTGCGCGCCAAAATCTTGTTGCCGGACGGTTCGGAGTCGATCGACGGCCAATCGAGCTTTGAAACCGGGGATGTTTCCGCGCCGGGCAATCTGGCAGACAAGCTATTGGGGCAGGCCAGTGCGGAACTGAAGGCCGTATTTGCCCGATGAGTCTGCCGTTGCTTATTCTTCGACCTCTTGAGGGCGCGCTGCAGACCGAGCAGCGGGCAAAGGCGTTGGGGTTGCCGGTGGTTGTTGATCCGCTATTCACCGTCGAATCAATTGCATGGTCCGCTCCGGACGCAAGGAATTTTGATGCACTGCTGCTCACCAGCGCCAACGCCATCAAATTTGGTGGCGCTCAATTGGGTTCCTATCGGTCCTTGCCCGTGCTGGCGGTGGGTGAGAAAACAGCAGACGCGGCGATAAGAGCAGGTTTTGATGTGGAGACAACCGGAAATTTAGATGCGAAACATCTTCTGAACCAGTTGGCAGACGGTTCTTGCCGCAATATTTTGTGGCTGGCTGGCGAGCAACATACACAGATCATCACAAAGCACCGGAAAATCCATATTGCACCGGTTTACAGGGCCCGGGCGCTGAATCTAGGTAGAAAGGCGCAGGCCTGTCTCGCTGATGAAACCGTGATCTTGCTGCATTCGGCCCGGGCTGCACGACACATTCTATCCGAATTGGATCGTTTGAAGCTGTCGAAAAGTACGCATCATGTGCTAGCCTTTTCTGCGAAAGTGGCTGAAGCGGCCGGGCGGGGATGGAAAAGCGTTCAAAGCACGGACCATCCGGACGACGACGCTTTACTGTCTTTGGCGAGCGCACTATGCCGTTCGTGTTGAGAGGATTTGGTCCGTCCAGCGGCCTGACTGAAGAAAAGGAGCCGTAATGAGCCGGGATTATGAAAGGCTTTCGCCATCAACTGGCAAGAGCAATCTGACGCGTAATGTCCTGATATTGATGGTCGTGGCGTTCATAGGCGGAGCGATTCTCACCGGATGGATATTGTCACGCTATAATCCCTTTGACAGCACGTCGGATGCGGAGATCGCTGCGGTTGCAGACAGCACTGCCGCGAAGACTACGGACCCGGCGACGGCTCTTGCCAGCCGCATTGATGCAGATGGCACGGTCTTGCCAGCGGCTACGCAATCGAGTGAGCCGCCAGCACCGGCATTGACGCCGGAACGGGAGCGCGCGCTTGCCGTGCGTGTTGCCGATCTGGAAGACCGTTTGTCGCGGATCAATGTGCAGGCGCAGGCTGCGTCGGGCAATGCTGCCAGGGCAGAGGGGTTGTTGATCGCCTTTGCCGCCCGTCGTGCGCTGGATCGTGGATCACCGCTTGGCTATATCGATCCCCAATTGCGGCTTCGTTTTGGCGATGCGCAGCCCAAGGCGGTCACGACGATCATCAACGCCTCGCGCCAGCCGGTAACGCTGGAGGAATTGGCCGCGGGACTGGATGAAATCGGTCCATCGCTGACGACAGGTTCAAGCGGCCAGGGCTTCTGGACCCAATTCCAGCGCGAACTTTCCGAACTGTTCGTGATTAGACAGCAGGGAACGCCATCTCCTGCGCCGCAACAGCGCCTCCTGCGGGCGAAACGCTATGTCGAAACCGGGAATGTTGATGCTGCGATTGCAGAAATCGAGAAGCTGACTGGAATCGAAAAGGATGAGGATGCTTCGCAATGGATGGAAAAGGCACGCCGCTATAACGAAGCCCGGCGAGCACTGGACGTCATCGAAACCGCAGCGATACTGGAGCCGCAGCAATTGCGTACTGCCGAAGGGGAAAAGGTCGATCAGCCTTCACCGCTGGCTCCGTCGACAGCAATACCGGCTCCCTGATTATTCAGGAACAGGTCCGCTAGCTCTGACGGTACACGAACCGGCCGTCCGCTGGTCCGGTCGATTATCGCCCAGTTGGTTTTCGCTGAGACCTTGATCTTGCCATCCGGGCCTGTGAAATTGACGTTGCGCCAGAAACGTGCGCCTTTGGGCGGTTCTGAAATCCACGTCCGACCGGTCACTGCCGTGCCGACTCCGACATTGCCGCGATAGTCAATCTCGTGCCGGGTCACGACCCAGATATAGCGATCAATCGCGTCTTTGGGTGCGATCGCTTGCCAATGCGCTGTCGCGAGTTCCTGAATCCAGCGCACCCAGACCGCATTATTGACATGACCGAGCTCGTCTATGTCGGATGGTTGAGCCGTGAAGCCCGGTTCTTTTCCGATTGGGGAAGAATGAGAGCTTCCGCTACTCACTCGGCCATTCCCATCTGCCACAATATGAAGGCGAATTCCTCTGCGGTTTCTTCCAGCGCATTCCAGCGACCCGACTTTCCGCCATGACCGGCACCCATATTGGTCTTGAGCAGCAGGATATTGTCATCGGTTTTGGTCGCGCGCAATTTGGCTGTCCATTTCGCCGGTTCCCAATAGGTCACGCGCGGATCGTTGAGTCCTCCGGTGATCAACATCGGCGGATAGTCCTGCGCTTTCACATTATCATAAGGCGAATAGCTGCGGATATACTCGAACGCCGCCTTGTCGGTGATCGGATTGCCCCATTCCGGCCACTCGCCGGGGGTCAGGGGCAGGCTTTCATCCTGCATGGTGTTGAGCACATCGACAAAGGGTACATGCGCGACCACCGCGCCCCATAGTTCGGGGTCGCTGTTGACGATCGCGCCCATTAGTTCGCCACCAGCGGATCCGCCCGAGGCAGTGATCCTGCCCTTGCTGGTATAGCCCTTGTCAATCAGGCCTTTGGCAACGTCGACGAAATCATTGAAGGTATTGGTTCGCTTGGTCAGCTTGCCATCAAGATACCAGTTGCGGCCGAGATCATCGCCGCCGCGAATATGGGCAATGGCGTAGACGAACCCGCGATCGACCAGACTGAGCCGTGTGGTTGAAAAGCTCGGCGGTACGGCATAGCCATAGGCACCGTAGGAATAGAGGTGGAGCGGCGCGCTGCCGTCGATCTTCGTATCCTTGCGATAGACCAGCGAAACCGGCACCATCGTGCCGTCGCGGACCTCGATCATCAGCCGTTCCGTGACATATTGGCTGGCGTCATAGCCGGACGGGATTTCCTGCACCTTGAGTGTTTCGAGGGACTGGTCGGACAGATGATAATCGAAGACCGTGCCCGGCGTGACCATCGAATCATAGCTGAGGCGCAGCTTGTCGACATCATATTCCGGATTGTCGTCTAGCCCGGCGCTGTAGCTGGCCTCTGGAAAGGCGATGCGCTGGACCTTGGCGGGGTCGTCATAGGACCGGATTTCGACCTGATCGAGACCGTTTTCGCGGCCCTCGGTGACATAGAAGTCCTTGAAGGTAGAGATGTCGGTCAGATAAAATTCGTCCGAACCGGCGATCAGGGTCGTCCAATTGCCGGGATCGGCGATCGGTGCCGTCGCCAGCCGGAAATTCACATGCTCGTCATTGGTCAGAATATAGAGCGTATCATCATGTTCCTCGACCTCATATTCGCGACCGGTCTTCCGCGCCGACACCAGAATGGGGTCGGCCAAGGGATTGTCCGTGGGCAGCAGCCGCACTTCACTGGTTTCATGATCACCGGTCGAGATCACGATATATTTTTCCGAATGGGTGAGACCGATGCCGACGCGGAAGCCTTCGTCATCTTCGTGATATAGCTCGACATCGTCGGCAATATCAGTGCCCAGCACATGCAGCCGGGCATTGTCGGTGCGCCACTGTTCATTGGCGAGGCCGTAGAGCAGCATTTTGGAATCCGCGGACCAGACCAGGCTCGACAATGTGCCGGGGATGATATCGGGGAGCAGCTCACCGCTGGAGAGGTCCTTGATCCGTGCCTCGAACCGTTCGGAACCATTGTCGTCATAGGCATATGCCAGCAGGCGACCATCGGGAGAGACCGACGCCGCGCCAAGACGGAAATATTCCTTGCCTTCGGCCAGTATATTCTCGTCCAGCATCAGCTGGTCTTCGCCGCCGGTAACCGCTTTGCGCCAATGCTGGCGATATTGCATGCCTTCCTCGAATTTGCTCCAGTAGAGCCAGTCTCCATCCTTTTGCGGGACCGAACTGTCATCTTCCTTGATCCGCGCCTTCATCTCGGCGAACAGGGATTTGGTCAGCGACTTGCGATCCGCCATATTCTGTTCGAACCACTGATTCTCCGCCTTCAGATAGGCGAGCACATCTTCGTCCTCGACCACCGGATATCGCGCATCTTTCAGCCAGTGCCACGGATCATTGATGACATATCCGTGCCGCTCGTAGCTGTGAGGGCGCTGTTCTGCAAATGGCGGACGAGTCAGCTTTTGTGTCATATTCTCTATATATCTCCGGCCGGATTAAGGTGGCGAATGGGGCTCGGAACTCCTATGTGTTGCACTATAAGCTTATTCAAGGAGTTTGCTCGGCGATGTTGATGTCTACCTACGAAGCGCGCCTCAAGGCGTTGCGGGAACAAATGCAAAAAGACGGTCTCGACGGCTTTGTCGTACCGATCTGTGACGAGCATATGAGCGAATATGTCGGCGAATATGCGCAGCGGCTGGCATGGCTCACCGGCTTTGGCGGCTCTGCCGGCACTGCGATCGTGCTGAAAGACAAGGCGGCGATGTTTATTGACGGGCGCTATGTCGTGCAGGTCCGCGACCAGGTCGACGGCAAACTCTATGAATATGTCAATGTCGCGGACCAGAAGCCGCATGAATGGCTCGCCGCCAATGCGCCAGAGGGCTCAAAAATCGGCTATGACAGCTGGCTGCATACCCGCGAATGGGCGGAAACGGCCAGCAAGGCATTGACCAAGTCGGGCGCTGAACTGGTCGCGGTGCAGCACAACCCCGTCGACGCGGTCTGGGAAGACCAGCCGCAGCGTTCGCCGGAGAAGCTCGCGGTCCATAGCGATCAATATGCCGGAAAATCGGCGCGCGACAAGCGGGCGGATGTCGCGACATGGCTCAGTGACAAGGGCTATGACGCCACCGTCATCGCGGCGCTGGATTCGGTTGCCTGGTTCTTCAACGTTCGCGGCAAGGATATTGCCAACACCCCGGTACCATTGGCTTACGCGATTGTACGGGCGGACGAAACCGCAACCCTGTTTGTCGCGCCGGAGAAGTTGACCGACGCGGTACGCGAACATCTTGGCAATCATGTCGAGATCCGCGACTATGACGAGCTGGCCGACGCCCTGTCGGACATGGCGGGCAAAACCGTTGCGGTTGATCCCGAGCGTTCCGTTGCCGCCATTTTCGAAGCGCTCGACAATGCCGGAGCGAAAATCGTCAAGGATCGCGATCCGACCATTCTCGCCAAGGCGATCAAGAATGAAACCGAGATCGCCGGCCACAAGGCCGCACAGAAGCGCGATGGTGCGGCGCTGACCAAATTTCTGCACTGGATGGCGAACGAGGCTCCCAAGGGCGGACTGGACGAATTGTCGGCCGCCGCCCGGCTGCGCAAGTTTCGCGAGGAGAATCCGGAACTCAAGGATCTTTCCTTCAACACGATTTCTGCCGCTGGCGACCACGGCGCGCTGCCGCACTACAGCGTGAACGAGGAAACCAATCAGCCGATCGAAATGAACTCCCTCTACCTGGTCGACAGCGGCGGGCAATATCTCGATGGCACCACCGATGTCACTCGCGTGGTTGCTGTTGGCGAGCCGAGCGCGGAAATGCGCAAGCGTTACACCCAGGTGCTGCAGGGCCATATCGCTCTCGATCAGGCGGTGTTCCCCAAGGGCACGACCGGCGGGCAGCTCGACATATTGGCGCGTCAATATCTCTGGGCCGACGGCGTGGACTATGGCCATGGCACTGGTCACGGCGTCGGCAGCTATCTTTCGGTGCACGAAGGGCCGCAGCGGATATCCGGCGCAGGCGGTCTGAGCGAGCCGCTTCAGCCGGGCATGATCCTGTCCAACGAGCCGGGCTATTACAAGGCTGGCGAATTCGGCATTCGGATCGAGAATCTATTCCTCGTCGAGGAGCGGGAGATCGAAGGCGGGGAGCAGACCATGCTCGGTTTCGAGACGCTGACTTTCGCGCCGCTCGAGCGCAAGCTGATCGAGGTCGACATGCTCTCGCAAAGCCAGCGCCAGTGGGTTGATGATTATCATGCCAAGGTCCGCGCGCTGATCGCGCCGCAGCTGGATGGCGATGCACTGGAATGGCTGGAGGCACAGACCGCACCGCTCTGAAGCCTGACAGCAAAGCCGGTTGACAGTCCGGCGATGCTGGGGAAAGAGCCAGCGCCATGACAGAACAGAAAAACCCCCGCGACGGCTTTCGCCTGATCACCCCGTTGCGCGTGCGCTATGCCGAATGCGATTTGCAGGGCATCGTCTTCAACGCCCATTATCTGGCCTTTGCCGATGTCGGCATGACCGAATATATGCGCGCGCTGGTTGCGGCAGACCGGCCGAGGGACGAAAACGACATGCTAGGCAGTTTTACGCGCCATTTTGGCGGCGACAACTGGGTGCGCCATGCCGATGTCGATTATCGTGCATCAGCAAAGGCTGACGATCTGCTCGATATCGCGGTGCGGATCACCCGCTTCGGCCGGACCAGCTATTCTCTGCTGGTGCATCTCCTGCGCGGGGACGAACTGCTCAATGTTATCAAGCTGACCTATGTCTGGTTTGATCCGGCAACCCAAGAGGTTGCGCCGGTATCTGCGAAATTCATTGAGGCGGTCAGCGATTTTGAAATTATCAAGCCGGAGCGGGCTTCGGCCAGCGCCTAGAGCTGAGATTTGGTGTCAGCATCGCCGGTAACCATCTGCTTCGCCTGTGCCTTGCGGAGGCGCAGATTTGCTCTTAGCTGCTCAGCGAGGCGTGCGGCCTTCTCGCTTTCCTTACGCAATTTTTCCGATTTGGGTTGGGGTTTTGGCATGGCTCCTATTCGCATTATCTCATGAAAAACGCAACTCCGCTTGACAAGATCGTAACCATTTGGTCTTAGGCCCGCGGTTCGGTAGAAACCGCCTTGTGTGGTGGTGATCACCAGCGCATATAAATGGTCCGGCTGCTGTAGCTCAGTGGTAGAGCGCGTCATTGGTAATGACGAGGTCGAGAGTTCAATTCTCTCTAGCAGCACCACCATTTTTATCCTTCAAAAACAAATACTTAGATGTGGTGGTATACCCGAACATAGTCGCGCAATGTCCGAGGGTTACGCGCCGTTGGTGCAACGGCTGCGGTGCCAGAGACGCTCTGGAAGCCGCGGATATACTGAGTTATCACGGATTATCTCTATAGCCCAAATATTGGAGTCCAGATGCAGATGGATGGATTTGGCGTAGAGATCATTTTTCAGGGATAGTTTTCCCTGATTTG
>NZ_JBLWWU010000010.1:0-139714 GCF_048267785.1 Parasphingorhabdus sp.
ATAACGCGCAGGGCATTTTGGGCTATGTGGTCCGCTGGATCGATCAGGGAATCGGCTGTTCCAAGGTTCCCGACATCAACGATGTCGGCCTGATGGAAGACCGCGCGACACTGCGGATTTCCTCGCAGCATATGGCCAACTGGATGCTGCACGGCGTCTGCTCGGCCGAGCAGGTCGATGCCGCTTTGCTGCGCATGGCAGCCAAGGTCGACGGGCAGAATGCGGGCGATCCTCTCTACCGGCCCATGGCCCCCAATCCGGATGCCAGCCTGGCCTTCCAGGCAGCCCGCGATCTGGTGTTCAAGGGTGTCGAGCAGCCGAGCGGCTATACCGAGCCGTTGCTGCACGCCTATCGGCGGAAGCTGAAAGCGGTCGGTTAGGAGAGCAGCCGGGCAAGTTCGACGAACTCGGACACGGCGAGAGTCTCGGGCCGGCGCTGGCTGTCGATGCCGGCCTGCTCGAGCGCTTCGAGGCCACCGGGAAGCTTTTTCAGGCTTTGCCGCAGCATCTTACGCCGCTGGCTGAAGGCGGTCTGCGTCAGGACTTCCAGCTTGGCGAAATCGACGCCTTCGGGCTGCGCCTCGGGCGTGATATGGACGACCGCCGACATGACCTTGGGCGGCGGCGTGAAGGCTGAGCGGTGGACGGTCATGGCGAGCTTGGCCGTGCTGCGCCACTGGGCCAGGATCGACAGGCGACCATAGGCGCTTGAGCCGGGCTGGGCGATGATCCGGTCGGCAACCTCGCGCTGGAACATCAGGGTCAGCGACTGCCATTGCGGTGGCCATTGCGGAGCGGAGAGCCACTTCACGAGCAGCGCGGAACCGACATTATAGGGCAGGTTGGACAGGATATGGAACGGACCGTCAAACAGGCTGCCATGATCCAGCGCGAGCGCATCGTCGTTGATCAGCGTCAGCTTGTCCGGAAAATGGCCGGACAGTTCGGACAGGGCGGGCAGGCAGCGTTCGTCCCGCTCCACTGCGGTGACATGGGCACCGGCCTGCAACAGGGCGCGGGTCAGGCCGCCGGGGCCGGGACCGACTTCAAAGACGGACTGGCCGTCCAGACTGCCCGGCACCGCAGCGATCCGCTCGAGAAGCTGCATGTCGAACAGGAAATTCTGACCCAGCGCCTTGCTCGCGGTCAGGCCGTGTTTCTTGATTACCTCCCGCAGCGGGGGCAGGGTAATATGCTGGCTCAATGGCCGTGAATCTGTCGGTTGGTTACGGCGGTAGCGGCCATCTGGATCGCGGCGATCATCGATCGCGGATCGGCAATGCCTTGTCCTGCGATGTTGAACGCGGTTCCATGATCGGGTGAAGTCCGGACGATAGGAAGGCCGAGCGTGATATTGACACCATCAAAGAAATGCAGGGTTTTCAACGGGATTAAGGCCTGATCATGATAGGGGCAGAGCGCGACATCATATTTGCCCCGGGCTTCCTCATGAAACATCGTGTCGGCAGGCAGTGGATCGGTAATGTCCATGCCTTCCTCGCGGAGCTCTTTGATCGCCGGTTGCATGATCCGCTGTTCTTCATCGCCAAGATTGCCATTCTCGCCAGCATGAGGATTAAGTCCGGCTATGGCGATCCGGGGCTTTTCTATTCCGAAATTCCGGATTAGCGCTTTCTCAGCGGCGCGTGCGCGGGCGAGGATGAGTTGTTTGGTGATATGCTCCGGCACGTCCTTCAGAGCCATATGAACCGTCATCGGGACAACGCGCAACGATGGACCAGCCAACATCATCAGGGCATTTTCTCGCGCAATGCCGCAGCGTTCCGAGACGAATTCGGTCTGACCAGGGTAGCGGAAGCCAATCTTGTACAGTTGCGATTTGGATATGGGCGCAGTGATAATCGCCCCGGCGTCCCCCGACCGCGTCAGCCCGCAGGCAATCTCCAGAGCGTGAAGCGAGCATTGCGCACCGTCCAGAGTTGCCTTTCCGGGGACTGCCGCCGCTGCCTCATGGATATGGAAAACCGGCAAGGCGTCGTTGAACGTGTCGTCGGTCTGTGCCGGTTGATCAATTTTTCTGGCCGGAACACCGGGAAGGTTCTCAAAATCGGCAAAATTGCCAATAGCAAAAAATGGTCGTAAACCGGCTTGCACTCGCTGTTTCCAACTCTTGCCAATAATCTCCGGCCCGATGCCAGCGGGATCACCGCAAGAAACTGCTAACGGCTTGGCGTTCCAACTAGCCATTAATTATATTCGATGATGGCGTCGCGTCTCAGATCGCGCAGATAAATTTGCGCTCGTTTGTTAACGCGATCATTTTCTAAACGGGACATGATGGCATCAAAAGATGGCGCCGATGCTGTCTGCGGGTCGTCCCGCCCACACAGGATCAGCACGCGAACGCCGTCTTCGACCGAGCCGAAGGGCTGGCTTGCCTGACCAATTTGCAGTTGCTCAATGGTGCCTTGCAAGGGGGTAGGAAGGTCGCGAAGTCTTACCTGGTCATTGTCGACGACGCTGGCACCCAATTGCGCGGCAACTTCATTAGCCGCCCCGCAACCTTTTATTCCTTGAGTAGCCGCAGCAAATTGTGCCGCTTGCGCAGCGGCTTGCGATTCAGTGATCCCTGCGGGGAAACTGATCGCCAATTGTTTGAGGCTGAGCAGAGCGTTGCGGGGATCAGCGGTAAGTACCTGGCGCGAGTCGATCAGATAGAGAATCGAAAAGCCGCCGGGTACTTCGATCGGGCCGACCACCTGACCGACTTGCATTTGCTGGGCTGCATCGGCAAGCGATTGCGGCAGTTGGGCAGGCCGGACCCAGCCCAGGTCACCGCCAGTTGCAGCTGTTGATGCTTCCGAAAACTGGCGGGCGTATGCAACGAAGGAGCCACCGTTGCGGATCTGGTCCAATATCTTGCGCATGTTTTCGGCAACTTGCGCTGCTGTTTCCTGGGACGCAGACATGTAGATTTCACCGATACGGAATTCGCTTGTACCCTTGGACGCGTTCAGGCGCTCGATGATGGCGTTCACTTCCTCATCGCCGACATTGATGAAAGGCTGGATATTACGGCGCAGCAGGCGGCTCCATGCCAATTCACCCTTGATCTGGCGTTTCAGCGTATCAGCAGAAGAACCTTGTGTTCGCAGATATTGATCAAACGCGTCGATGTCCTGTTTGAAATTCTGCTGTGCTACCTGACGGAAAGTGGCTTCAACTTCTTCATTGGCAATGATGATTTCATTGGCTTCCGCTTCCTGAATCTGCAGCGTTTCGTCGATCAGGTTTCTAAGTACCTGCAGCCGCAGCCGCTGTTTCTCTTCATCGGAAACTTCGCCGCCATTGGCAGCGATAATAAGGGCAAGACGATGACTGACATCTGTTCCGGTTATAATATCCCCGTTAACAATCGCTGTCGCGCGTCGAATGTTGGGGTCATTATTGCCAAATATTGTCAATTCGTCGGGAATATTCAATCCGGTTTGCGGCAGCGAACCATCTGCGACCGTTTGGCTGGCAGATGGAGAAGCGCCTGCTACGGCTAGCGCTGCGATCAACGTCACCTTGGTTTTAAAACCCTGAATTTTCATATTCAATAAATTCATTTCTTATATCTTCTCAACTACTAAGAGTAATTTTCGTGCAGTAAATAACAAATATCTGCTGAACCCACTATGAGCGGATCAGCCGGTTTAAAAATCCTCTACACGCCCAAATTGCGCAAGGCCAGCCGGAACAGGAAAGTACTGCCACGCTGGGCATCACCGGTATCTTCATAATCATAGCGCCAGGTGACGCCCATCGAGAGACAGCCGTCGTCGTAAGCCACGCCCAGACGATGCCTCACCGGATCATAACCATCGGCTATCGAAAGAGGATCTTCGCTACGGTCCGTCAGGTCAATGATCGCGGAACCGAAAACCGACCAATATTTATCAATTTGATAGCGTCCCCCGACCCGCACTTCTTCACGGTCTCTGAGATCTTCAAGTTCTGATCCGATATTGCGGTTCAGGCGCAGATAACCGATTTGGGCATAAGTGCTTTTCGATCCAACTGTCGCGTCAATTTCATTGCGGCGAATGGCGAGATTGTCCTTATCCAGCCGGTAGCGATGAGTGAATTTCACAATATCCTTGAACCGGACATTGGTACGACCGACGATATCGGAAAAACGATCCGATAACCCGGTGCCCGAAGGCACGATATTGCTGTTATTCTCCAATCGATAGCTCTGGCCTGCGATCATGTTAACTTGCAGATTGGGGCGATTGATTTCCCATTCCAGCCCGTAGGTCGCGCGGACATTGTCTTCGTAGCGGTCATAGCCCGGGAAACGATTAAGCGCGAAAAGATTGCTGTCTTCCAGATCAACGGCTCGAGAATCTTCATTGGGCAGCGAAAGATTGGCCAAGCCGGGACTAGCCACAATCTGAAAGCGTGGTGTGATCGTCTGGGTTCCACCAAAAGCCTCGCCGATGAGCGGCCATTTCACATCAATTGCAGCCGTAGCAACAGCGCGTGTCTGCCAGCCGCCCAGACCACGATAGATGGCCGTTTCGTTCAGCGCATTATCGTCACTATGATACACATCGCCGCGAACGAAGCCGGTGAAGGTGATTTCCTGACCCCAGTCGGTGAGTTTTCTCAAATCCCAGCGGGCTGATCCGAACGCGCGTTGCGTATCCTGTCCTTCGCTGCGTCCAATTGCCAGGCTGTTCGCCTGTATCTGCAGTCGACCGCCCAATATCGGATCATCAAACCGCTTGCGATAATCGATCACCGGCAGAGCCACTGGGACACGGTTCTGCGGATCGTCGACACGTAGCGTTTGAAAAGCCCAGCCGGCGAGGGAAAAATAGCTGCTATCGCTGATCCGTTCGAGGTTGATCGTCGAGCGAAGGCTATCGTCATCGCTAATGTCGTAGCGTCTCAGAAACGTACGATCGGATACGATGCGGGCCGATTGGGAAACCGTCCATTTCTCGTCAAGGCGGAACCGCCCGCTCGTTGCAAAATAGCCGCGAAAATCGTTCTCGGCATTGGGTAATATATCCGATGCCCCTGCCGGAATGCGCGAACCATAGGTGGCATAGCCGGTAATTTGGAAAGCGCCTTTCTGATCAAGACTGCGAAAAGTCCCGCTGATCAATGGGGCAACATCGGTAAATACTTGCGCGGTTACCGTAGCATCCTGATTGGGCGCGATGCTGATATAATAAGGCAAAGTCACGCCGACGCCGTTCACCGTATCAAATTTGACGTCCGGGACTAGAATACCGCTGCGGTTTTCGTCACTTATAGGGTGTGAGAGGCCGGGTAACGGTATGACCGGCAAACCAAAGATTTCGATGCGGGCGCCTTCATATTTCACGCGCTTTTTTACCGGATCGTAAATTACTTTTACGGCCTTGATCTGCCAGCTAGGCTTCTTCGGGCACCCCTCTTCGGTCGTAACCGCACATGCGGTGTAAGCCGCATTATGAAGTGCAACCGATCCGTCCGTAAAACGCTCGCTGCGCTGGGCAGCCAACCGACTGCCATCGTCGAGGACGAGAAGAAGATTCTCAATAGCGCCATCGCGCAGGCTGTCGGTCAATTCAATACGGTCGCCATAGGCTATGTCCCCATCGGGACTGGTTGACCGGATATTGCCTTCTGCGACAACCTGTCCTGTTTTCCTATCCCACACGACCTGATCTGCCCGCAATTTATAACCATCGCGGTCGAGAATTACATTGCCTTTGGCGGTGACGACGTCGTTTGTGAAATCATAGTCGAGCGTATCGGCCTTGAATTCAATTTCCTCATTTTGCTGATCTGAGGCTATCGGCGCGTCTGTTTGCGTTTGGCCGATGGCCGAAGCCGGCATTACAGCAGCCAAGAATAGGGTGAAAAGGGCGGGTGAAGATTTCATCGACTGGCTTAACCTGCTTTTGGACCCACTTTGGACAGTGTTGAATATCTCACTGTCCAGCTTCCGAACGCCTATTGCACCTGTGCGCTTAGTCTGCAAATTTTCTTTGACAGATTCTGATGAACAGATGCTTGACCAAAAAACCCAGACGGTGCAGCAACGGCCTTCGATAGGATAAAAGTCGGTCTATTGAACAACGAGTCGGATCGACGAGTGGATCATCGCAGCTATCCACTTCTCTCCTCCAAAACACAAAAAAGGACAGTTTTCCGATGAATTTCAATTTTGCCAATGAGCGGCCTGCCGATGCGGATACGATCATATTTGCGATTTCCAAAGATGGCTTGCAGAATTTTGACCCTGCCCTGGAACAGGCCAACACGGTGAAAGCCGCCGCAAAAGTCGCGCGTTTTGCGGGGAAGCTGGGTGATCTTTTTGAAACCTTTGTAACCGAATCCGGCAAAACATTGCGGATTGTGCTGACTGGTCTGGGCAAAGGTAAGGCGAAAGATGCGGAATCTGCGGGTGGTTCTGCGATCGCCAAGATTCTGACGTCAGGCGCCAAGCATGCGGTCATTGATCCATCCGGTCTTGACGATGAACATCTGGCAAAACTGCTCTTTGGCGCGAAATTGCGCAGCTGGCGTCACGACAAATATCGCACGACCATGCCTGAGAAGCAGAAGGTTACCCTTGAGGATATCACGGTGCTTGATCAGGATTTGGAAAGCGCAAAAATCTGGCAGGATCTGTCCGCAGTCGCCGATGGCGTTGCTCTAACCCGCGAACTGGTCGCGGAACCGGCCAACGCCATCTATCCCGAGAGCTTTGTCGCCCGATGCGAAGAACTGAAAGATCTCGGCGTGGAATTCACTGTGCTCGGCTGGGACGAGATGGAGAAGCTGGGCATGGGCGCGCTGCTTGGCGTCTCTCAAGGCTCCGAGCGCCCGCCGCGCTTGCTAGCGATGCGCTGGGACGGCACCAATGGCGAGCAGAAGACACCGCTCGCTCTGGTCGGCAAGGGCGTCACCTTTGATACCGGCGGTATTTCGCTGAAACCCGGTGCTGGCATGGAAGAGATGAAATGGGATATGGGCGGCGCTGGCGCCGTCGCCGGTACCATGAAGGCATTGGCCGGTCGCAAGGCCAAAGCGCATGTTGTCGGCGTTTGCGGACTGGTCGAGAATATGCCGGACGGTAAAGCCCAGCGCCCTGGTGATGTCGTGACCAGCATGAATGGCCAGACCATCGAAGTGATCAACACCGACGCCGAAGGGCGGCTGGTCTTGTGTGACGCGATGGAGTGGACGCAGGAGACGTTCAAGCCGGAAGTGCTGATCGATCTGGCGACCCTGACCGGCGCAATGATCATTGCGCTCGGCAACGAACATGCCGGTTGTTTCAGCAATGATGATGATCTCGCCGAAGACCTGATCGATGCCGGGAAAGACGCCGGCGATCCGCTCTGGCGGCTGCCGGTTGGTCCGGCTTATGACAAGCTGATCAACTCGCCGATTGCCGACATGAAAAACGTGGGACCCCGCGGTGCCGGATCGATTACGGCGGCGCAGTTTCTCAAGCGGTTTGTCAAGGATGGGGTGAAATGGGCGCATCTTGATATTGCCGGAATGGTCTGGGCCGACAAGCCGAGTCCGGTCTGGGACAAGGGCGCAACCGGCTATGGTGTTCGCCTGCTTAATCAATATGTTGCCGACCATTTCGAAGATTGATTGCGTTGACAGGATGCGTTGCGGTCTGATCGGAAGTTTGCGAAAGTGCCGCGGTGCGTGTTGATTTCTACCATTTGACTCGCGATCCGGCGGAAAAGCTGGTGTCGATGCTGGCCAGCAAGTCTCTGGAAGTTGGCAAAAGAGTGCTTCTGGTGACGCAAAGCGAGGCACAATGTGTCGCGTTCGGCAATGCCTTGTGGAGCGATGACCCGGCCAGCTTCCTCGCTCATGACTTCGCCGGATCGGAGCGGCAGGCGGATCAGCCGATCCTGATCTCCGATCAGTGTGATGCGGCAAACGGCGCATCCTATATCCTGCTGTCCGACGGTCAGTGGCGGGACGAGGCGCTGGCGTTCGAGCGGGCGTTCTTTCTTTTCACCGCCGACCATATCGATCAGGCGCGCCAGGCCTGGCGCGCATTGGCCGCCAGGGAAGACGTAACCCCGCGTTACTGGAAACAGGATGGCGGGCGATGGGTAGAGGGGCCCTGATCCGGCGCACGGAATGGGGGCCGTTAATGTGCCTCGATCCGCGTCGTCGAATTTGCACTGGCCCCGATTGTCCGATATGTCCCCAACCGGTCGTGCCACCCTTTCCGGAGCTTTCCCGATGCACAAATATATTGTCCTGCCACTGAGCCTGGCGATTGTTGCCTGCGGGAGCAGCGGCGAAGAAATGGCCGCGAGTTCGTTCGATAACGGCGACGCTGGCACGGGCAGCTATGCCCCGACCCGAGAGGAAGCACATAGTTCAACCGTCGCGGAAGCCGACCAGAGCATTGTGCGGATCGCAATGGGCGACAAGGCCGTCGAGGATTTACCGATGGATATCAAACTCTATCCCGGCGCTGATATCCAGACCAGCATGGCGGGCATAGGGGAACAAAAGTCCGGCGCAATGATCGTTTTTACGACCAGTGATAGCGTAGAAGATGTCATAGACTTCTATCGCAAGGAATTGGAAAGCAAGGAAATTGGGTTTAAAAAAGAGATCCGGTCCGGCGACAAGCAGACGATCAGCGGTGAGCGGACGAGCGGTGAGGGGGTCCATGTCACCGTCACCCAATCGCCCGATGGTATCACGACTGCGACGATTGTAGCCAGCGGCACCAGCTAGCTTTCAATCGAAACCTTGCCTTGCTCCGGTGCAGCGGCTAAGGGCGGCGCAACTTTTGAATATCCCTAAATCATTGGAGCAATATCATGGCCGTGACACGGACATTTTCAATCATCAAACCTGACGCTACCCGCCGCAATATCACCGGTGCTGTAACCAAGATGCTGGAAGACGCCGGCTTGCGCATTGTCGCCTCCAAGCGCATCCGCATGACCAAGGAACAGGCCGAAGGCTTTTATGCTGTGCATAAGGAACGGCCCTTTTTTGGCGAACTGGTTGAGTTCATGACCAGTGGCCCTTGCGTCGTTCAGGTGCTCGAAGGTGAAAATGCCATGCAGGCCAACCGCGACATCATGGGCGCGACCAATCCCGCCGATGCCGCTCCCGGCACGATCCGCAAGGAACTGGGCGAAAGCCTCGAAGCCAACACGGTTCACGGCAGCGACAGCGAAGAAAATGCCGCGATCGAAATTGCCTATTTCTTCAACGACGATGAAATCGTCGGCTAAGCCTCCCGTTTGTTTTTAGCGTTTCAAACGCCCGGTTGCAGAAATGCAGCCGGGCTTTTTTTCTGCGTTCGTTTGGGAAGGCGAAGGCAGGACTGGTATCTGCCTTTGGCACCGAGCCATTCAACTGCGAAATCAGATGTCTTTGGCCGAAGCCGGTTCCTGCGGAAGCCACAAATTTACCGCGGTGCCACCATCATCCGGATTTTCGATTGTCAGAATCCCGTTCAAAATCGCGGCGCGTTGATGCATGAATTCCAATCCCTTTCGGCCTTCATTCTCCTCCGCGTTAAACCCGATCCCGTCATCAATGATGCTGATCAGAACGCCGGATTTGCCGTGCAGCCGGCTTGATTTGCACGAGAGAATTACCGTGCGTGCGCCGGCATGTTGAAGGACATTGCTGAGGGCTTCCTGCAACAACCGCAGCAGGTGAAGGCTATGTCCGGCGTCCATCCACGCAAGCGGAGCGCTATCCTCAACTTTCCAGATGCTTTTTATGCCGGCCTGGGCAAGCTCCTGTTCCATCCGGTGGCGCAGATTGGCGAGCAGGGTGACCACGTCGCCTTCAATCGGTGCCAGCGAGTCGACCGTGATCTTGAGATCGCTGATCGCCCTTTGAAGCGTGGTAATGGTTGATGCCGGGTCTTTACGCTGGCGCGCGACAGCCAGTGCGGTCACAAGACTGGAGCCGATTCCGTCATGCATTTCCCGCATCAAACGCTCGCGCTCGGTTTCCAGCGCCCGCTCCACTTCCATTTGCCGTTGCGCCTGCTGGCTGTCTGCCAGCGCGTCGGTTGCTTCCCTTACGCGCTTTTCCAGATGGACATTTGTCTCTTCAACCAGGCTGAGCGCCCGGAGAAAGCGGCGGGCGAGCGACAGTAGGAACACCAGAAACAGGAAGAAACCGATATAGGGCTGGAAATGAAATCCGACACCGTTCCACCAGTCGATATTGGGAATCCGTCCAATGTCGTGCACGCCGGTAAGCGCCGCAAGAGATAGGAGAATGAGAAGCAACCAGCTTTCCGGCGATTGGGTTTTCACTGCGTGATGTGCCAAAATTAGCAGGAAGGAACCAAAGAGAGCGACCGTCAGCAGGCTGCTCACCATGTCGGTACGGTCGGTTATCGTCAGGAAAAGCCGCGACAGGCTCAGAAACACGCCGATGCCGAACATCGTGACAATGATCGCCTTGCGATGGCGCAATTTCAGGAATTCGGCGCAAAAGGACAGGGTGACAGCAACCGCAAAATAAATCGAATAATAGGTGATTTGCTGAAATAGCAGCGGTTTCACAGGGACAGCCGCGGCGAAAAAATGGTAATTTCGGACAAACCAGAACAGGCCGGTGAGGGATAGCCACAGCAGTTCCATTTCCTGCCTGCGTCCCAACCACATGACGAAGATAAAAACGGACAGCAGCAGCATCGTCCAGTTCAGCGTCTTGGGCGCGTCGATTCGGAAAAAATACTGGCTTTCGAAGTGCGGGCCCAAGGCGTTGTGGCTGCCCACGGCGATGGTGCCGATACCGAGAGAATGGTGACGACCCGATTCCGTGCGGATGATGATTTCGTTTGTGCCCGGTTTCAGCAACGAACCGGATAGCGGTATCAAATAGGGATGGTTCCAGCCCAGTATCGATTGCCTGTCATCGGCAAAATTTCTGAAAATATCGATTCCGTTGATCGAAACGGAAATGCGTTCGCGATTATTCTCCGTGAATATGGAAACAGCATCCTGTTCCAAAGCCGAGCGATCGAACCTTACTCTCGCCCGGACCGACAAATCGCCACTTTGCGTCATGCGGGCCTCGTCTGACAGCCACAGCGCCGGAAGCGTACGATGATGCCAGTCAGTATCGGGAATTTCGCTGTGTTCCGAAAAGGAAAAATCCGCGTCTACAAAACGGATGATTTTCCCGGCGTCTGTTGTTTGCACGTCAAAGCGATTGTTGGACAATTCATCCTGCGCCTCGACTGGTTGTGATGTCGCCAAGAAGCCGATGAGCCAGAACAACCATAAAATGCGAACCATCAAATCGCTAGGCTCCCAATATTCCGCGGTTGGATGCTTCGAATACGGCCTCGGCACGGGAATTGACTTCAAGCTTCCGGTAGATATGTTTGACGTAGGTTGCCACCGTATGCGCTGAAATATCCATGATTTCGGCCGATTCAGAATAGGAAAACCCGCGCGACAATAGATTGAGTGTCTCCAACTCCCGTTTGGACAGGGCTTCTGCCAATTGCTCCACGGGTTCGGATGCGGGTTGCAGTTGTTTCAGTACCAGTCGGGCGATGATCGGGCTGATCGGGGAGCCACCAGTCCGGATTTCCCGTATCGCGTTGACGCAATTTTCAAGCGGCTGCTCCTTGAGCAAATAACCCCGCGCACCGGCCCGGATTGCGTTCAGGACCTTCTGGTGATCGGCAAACATGGTCAGCACCATGATATCGATTTCATGCTGCCGTTTGGATGCCATCCGGATAAGATCCGTTCCATCACCGTCCGGGAGTCCAAGATCGCACACCAGAACATCAAACCCGCCATTGGCCACCAGTTTTTTTCCGGTAGCGAAATTGGTGGCAGACGCGACAAGCTCCATGTCTTCGGCCAATGCAATTGCGGCGCAGATATCGGCGAGAACAGGGGGGTCATCCTCCACAACGGCAACTTTGGAATATCCGGGTCGCATAAAATACCTCCCAAGCGGCTCATTTGCGGAGAATGACCTGTCGCAGGGAATAAATCAAATCGTCCGTGAATGGCCATCCCATGAACTGGGGATGGCGCTCGACCCTCGCATCCTTCATTTTCCGGTTGATGGGCAAATGCTTGGGTCGGGCCATGCCTTTTAGTGTGAAGGGATCTTCGATGAAGACATGGATGAAAGTCGTTTTGGGCATATTTGCGGCGATTGCCCTTCTGGTTGGCTTTATATTCTGGCTGACCAGTGATGTGACCAAAACCGGAGACGATTTTTTTGCCGCAGTGCAAAATGAAGATATAGACGCCGCCTATGCATTGCTGTCGGACGATTTCAAGGCGGGAACAAGCAAAGACGGTCTGGTTTCCTATCTTGCCGCCAATGCTCTGAATAATCCCAGGGAGATATCCTGGGGGAGCCGGATGATGACGGGGGGTGTCGCGGAGTTAAAGGGCACGATCACGACGCAAGGCGGGAGCAAGATACCCTTGAAACTGGGCCTGATTGACTCCGACGCGGGATGGCGCATCAACACGATCGAAAAGGAAATTGCGGGGTTCAGGAATAGCAGCGGTGACGATGTCAGGGCCGTTCCATCCGCTGAGAAGCAACAACAAATGTTCCGGAAGACGATCCGTGTCTATGCCGATTCGCTGGCTGACAAGAGCATGAAAAAATTATGGGATTTTTCGTCGCCCACGTTGCGCCGGCAGATTTCCCTGGATAAATTCAACGAAGCCTACAAATATAATTTCCAATTTTCTAAAGATTATGCGCAAATCAGCCAGTTCTCGCCGATAATCGACAGCAGCGAAGTCACGGAAGACGGATTGCTGCATATCTGGGGCCATTATACGACAAAACCCAAACCCGTCCACTTTCATCAGGTCTACATATATCAAGGCATCGGCTGGAAGCTGAGTGGACTGATCAGTCGGGTAGGAGCTCCGCCGACATGACCGGACACCGCAGGCGCTGGAACAGGAAGAGGCTGGATTGTCGAATGACGCCGGTGCAGGCTTCTGCGATCCTTAACCAGCCGTCGCGTGATGCCCTTCGGTTATCGCTGCCCCGGTTGCCTCTTCCGAGCGTTCCCAGTCGTGGACGGCGTTGCGGCGGACAATGATCCAGCTGCCGTCGCGTTTTTCCAGCGTATCGCAATAGCGGCCGGCGACGATCCAGTCGGTGGCCTTGCTGCTGCCGTTGCAAGCATGAAAATCCGGATTGCCCGCCTCGATATAGTGATAGGCGACAAAATTGGCCTCGGTGGTGGCGCTGTTGCCGTCTTCCGATAGCGTGATATGGATATTCGCGAGTGAGTGGTGGGTGCCGGGGATATTTTTCAGCGTTTCACTGGCAAAACCGATAAATTCGTCCGGCGGCCCTTCGTAATCGCCATGTTTGTGGACATGGTCATCGGCAAAGCAGGAGCGGACCAGCGCCCAGTCGCGACGATCGATGCCCTTGCAATAGCGATGCAGGACATCGCGGATTTCCTCGCGGGCCGACAGTTGCTCCAATGTGTACATTTCTGATCTCTCCTAATTTTGTCAGTCGTTATTATTTGACTCCGGTCCTAGCCTGAAACCAGTATCTGATGAGGAGATAAAGCATGGGCAGACTGCAAGGCAAAGTGGCAATAATAACAGGAGCAGCCAAGGGACTGGGCGAGGCCGATGCGCGGATATTCGCGCGCGAGGGTGCGACCGTGATCCTGACCGACATGGATGCCGATAACGGCAACCGCGTGGCCGCAGAAATTGGCGGTTCTGCGGAATTCCAGCTCCAGGATGTTGCCGATGAGCAGGGGTGGGAGGATCTGGTGGCCGATGTCGTTTCCCGTCATGGCAAGCTCGACATATTGGTCAATAACGCCGGTGTGGTTGAGCCGGGAACGATCGAGACGCAGACTGCGGAAGAATATCGCTTCGTCATGTCGGTAAGCGCTGATGGTGCCTTTTTTGGCTGCAAATATGCCGTTCCTGCGATGAGGGCATCGGGTGGCGGCGCGATCATCAACATGTGCTCGATCGCCTCGATCATCGGCGAACCGATCGTGGTCGCTTATGCCATGGCCAAGGGGGCGATCGAGAGCCTGACCCGCAGCGTCGCCGTGCACTGCGCGAACAACCAGTATAATGTCCGTTGCAACAGCGTTCATCCCGCAGGCATCCTGACTCCGATGGTGGAGGGGATTGGGCCCAAGGTCATGGGCCGCGACGATCTGCGGCCGGCGAGTGAGGGGCCTGCGCCAAGCGCGCTGGGTGAACCGGACGACATTGCCAATACGGTGCTGTTTCTGGCCTCTGATGAAAGCAAATTCATCAATGGTGCGGCAATCCGCGTCGACAATGCGAAGTCGGTGGTCGAGGGCGTGGTGCCGTGATGTTCCGGGGCGGGAGGTCTCTGACGGCGGGACCTCAGTGCCTCTTGCGCATATTATCAATAAAACGATTAATGTAATTGTATAATTGAATTTGTGTAAGTGTAATTTTCAAGCTAGACGTTCCTGACAATCAGAAAGGAACAATCATGAGCTTGCATATTGGTGACATCGCCCCCGACTTCACCGTCGATACCCAGAACGGAGAAATCAGCCTGCACGAATGGGCGGGGGACAGCTGGATATTCTTTTTCAGCCATCCGGCCGACTTTACCCCTGTCTGTACCACGGAAATGGGCCGCACGGCGCAGCTTGCCGGCGAATTCGAGAAGCGGAATACCAAGCCGCTTGGTCTGTCGACCGACACGGCAGAAGAGCACCGGAAATGGATCGAGGATGTTAACGACACGCAGAATACGGATCTGAAATTCCCAATCGTTGCCGATGCCGATCTGTCGATCGCCAAATTATATGACATGATCCACCCCGACGAGAGCGCGACCGCTGCGGTCCGGTCGGTGTTCATCATAGATCCCGACAAGAAGATTCGCCTGACGATGACCTATCCGATGAGCGTAGGCCGCAATTTCGATGAAATCCTGCGGGTTATCGACGCGCTGCAACTGAGCGATGAGAAGCGTATCGCTACGCCGGCCGACTGGCAGGTTGGCAAGGATGTGATCATCCCCCCTTCGATCAGCAATGAAGAAGCGAAAGGGCTGTTCCCGCAAGGATGGACCGAGCACCGGCCCTATCTGCGGACAACCGATGTAAGCGGGTAATTTCCGCTTTCGCTCCAGTCCGGCGAGACGCTGTTCCGTTTGTCGGAGCACCATCTCGCCTTTGGGCCGGGTCGATCCCGATTTGAACAGCAGATACAGCTGACACAGCAGAAACAAGGGCACGTGATGGCTTTGATCGAAAATAAGGAAGAAAAATGCCAGGCGATCCAGAAGCGGATCGAGGAGGGGCAGGGCGTCTGCGAAAGTTGCCGCGAGATCGGCGTTTCGGAGAAGACATTCTATCGCTGGCGCCGCGCCAGGGAAGATGCCGGCCAAGGCTGACTGGCCCGCGCCCTAGCGATTTCAATATCGCGCCAGGGCTGGAACTTCACAATCCATATTTGTGAGGGAACATCATGCGATTTCTGAAATCCGCCATCCTGTGCACGAGCGTGCTTGCTCCATTGCCGGCGATAGCCGGTTTGCGCGATTGCTTGCCTTCAACCATAGATGTCGGGTAGCCTGACGATATGGCGCGTAAGCAAAATCAGAATACAGAACAGCTTGTCATCGAGCAATCGAGCATGCCGAAAGCTTCGGTCATGGCCTTGATCGAAAAAAGCCCCATCGCCTCGGTGGTCAGCAATCCGCGATTGCCCGATAATCCGATTGTCGCCATCAACGACGCTTTTGAGGACCTGACCGGCTATGACCGGTCGTTCATTATCGGCCGAAATTGCCGGTTTCTGGCGGGAGAGGCAACCGAATCCTGGCTGACGGATGAAATCCGGCGTGGACTGCAGCAACATAAATCGGTTTTGGTCGAAATCCTGAATTACAAGAAGGACGGCACGCCCTTTCAAAATGCCGTTCTGGTCGCGCCGTTATTCGACGAAGCTGGCGAACTGGAATATTTTCTCGGATCACAGGTTGAAATAGATGCCGATGTGCCAAGCCTCGCGAAGGCGCGCCGGATGCGGGCCATTGCGATTGTGAAGGATCTTTCAAAACGGCAGAGGGAGGTGCTGCAATTGATTGCCAAGGGACTGCTCAACAAGCAGATCGCCCACGAACTGGGGCTTAGCGAGCGGACCATAAAAATGCACCGGTCGATCCTGATGAAGCGGCTCGACGTGCCGAGCGCGGCGGATATGGTGCGGCTGGCCGTTGAAGCCGGGATGTAGGATTGTCGTGCATACGGCCAAAGGGCCGTATCGATAATATGGGGATGTTGGCCTATCCGCCCACCCGTATCACGGGTCGGAATTTCTTTCTCCCGGCCGGCTCATATATATTTTTGGGCAACATCACTCCCTCCTACATGTTGTCCAAGGAGTTTCGGCCCGTGGTGCATTCTTCCCTAAAATTGATCCGCAATGGCGATCAGTCTGGTGAGCCGTTTGGGTGCGACCAAGCACCAGCTCTTGTACAGCCATTGTTCGATATGCTCCCAGTCCGTGCGACCGGTATTCAGGCGAATAGCGATCCAGCCTGACGGACCGTAAAATTTCGGGGAATAATAAAGTTCCGGATCAGCATCGATCAGCGCGGCCTGCTCATCCGGGCCACTGGTCTTGACCAGCAAGCCGACGCCAGCTTCGCCGTGCAATTTCTGGGTGAAATAGGCGAAATATTTTCCGTTCTTTTCACTTCCGACCCGCCAGCCGGGTGAACCGAAACTTTCCCGTTCATGGGTTTCGGCCAAATCCAGAGCGCGCTGACGGACCTGATTCAAAATCCATTCGGGATCGGCCTCGCGGGTGACATAGCGGGCGACAGTCGCTGGATAGAGCTGATGTTCGGCAATAAGGGTCCGGCTTGCCAATGTGTCAGCATCATCACCGGGCAGGATTGCCACCTCGGTCTGGGCGAGTACCGGCCCGTCGTCCAGTTCAGCCGTTACCAGATGCACGCTGCAACCCGCGACCTTGTCACCGGCATCAATCGCGCGCTGATAAGTGTCGAGACCCTTGTATTTTGGCAGCAGGCTCGGATGGATGTTGAGCATCCTGTCGGTCCATTTATTGACAAATCCATCGCTCAGGATCCGCATGTAACCGGCCAGCACGACATATTCTGCACCGGAACGGACGATGGCTTCGTGCATGATCTGATCATGCGCTTCGCGTGACAGGCCCTTGTGCGGATGGGCGAAGGTGGTGATGTTCTCTGCTGCGGCGAGTTGCAGGCCGGGGGCCGCGGGATCATTGGAGGCCACGAGCATGATGTCATAAGGGCAGTCGGATGATTTGGCAGCGTAGACGAAGGCCGCCATATTGGATCCTCGTCCGGAAATCAGAATCGCGATTTTGGCTTTGTCAGCCATTATAGGTGGCTGTCCAGTTGTCCGTTGCCGACCAAGTTCCGCGATTGCCGGTTACGGAACAGCCTTTGATCCCGTCACGGACATCGCCGATTCGGTGGACTTTTTCGCCCGCTGCGGCGAGGTCCGTGGACAGGGCGTCCGCTTCTGCGGAAGAAACAGCCAATACCATCCCGATTCCGCAATTGAATGTCCGTGCCATTTCCTCCGGCTCGATATTGCCCTGCGCCTGCAGAAAGGCCATCAGCCGGGGCTGGTCCCAGCTTGTCGCATCGACATGGGCGTGCAGTCCGCCCGGCAATACGCGGGGGATATTCTCCAGCAAGCCGCCGCCGGTGATATGGGCAAGCGCCTTGATTCGTCCGGATTGCATCAGCGGCAGCAAGGACTTCACATAGATTCGCGTCGGAGCGATCAGCGCTTCGATCAACAATATGTCCGGGTTGAACAGGGCAGGGCGATCCATTTTCCAGCCCTTGTCCGCTGCCAGCCGGCGAACCAGCGAAAAGCCGTTGGAGTGAACGCCGGAGGATTCGAGGCCGAGCAGGACATCGCCGGATTCGACATTCGCTCCGGTCACGACTTTGTCACGCTCCACGGCACCGACGCAGAAACCGGCCAGATCATAATCGCCTTCGGCATACATGCCGGGCATTTCCGCGGTTTCGCCGCCAATCAGTGCGCAGCCGGACATCTTGCAGCCATCGGCGATTCCGGCGACAACCCGTTCGGCAATGCCGTTTTCCAGCTTGCCGGTGGCAAAATAGTCGAGGAAGAACAAGGGCTCTGCGCCTTGCACGATCAGGTCGTTGACGCACATTGCCACGAGATCGATTCCGACCGTGTCATGGCGGTTATAGTCAATCGCCAGCTTGAGCTTCGTGCCCACGCCATCATTGGCGGCGACCAGAAGCGGGTCGTCATAGCCCGCTGCCTTCAGATCAAAAAATCCGCCGAAGCCGCCGAGTTCCGCGTTGGCGCCCGCGCGCGCCGTGGCTTTGGCCAGTGGCGCAATCGCCTTGATCAGGGCGTTGCCCGCGTCAATGGATACACCGGCTTTCGCATAGGTGTAGTTATCTGGCTCATTTTGCTTTTCACTCATAACTTGAGCGATTAGACAACTCCCGGCTGGATTTCCACGCCATAATCGTCAAAAGGGCGCAAATGAGTATTTTGACTGACTTCAGGATCAAGATTGCTGCGACCATCGCGGTTGTGACTATGCTCGCGGCAGCGGTTGTCTATGCCCAGCTGGAGGGCACAGAACGCGGCGTCGCACCGCTTGCGAGCACCGGTGACTTTGAGGTCACGGGCATAAAAGTAGACGTTCATGGCGACAATGCCTTTGATGCCCGGAAAAAAGGCTGGGAAGAAGCACAGCGCAAAGCCTGGAAGATGTTGTACAAGAACAAGCAGGGCGGCGATAGCGCCGGTCTGTCGGATAGCACGCTGAATACGATCGTATCTGCGATCATCGTCGAGCAGGAGCAGATTGGACCAAAACGCTATATCGCAACGCTCGGCGTGATGTTTGATCGGGCCAGAGCAGGATCCATTCTGGGCGTTAGCGGAAGGCGTTTGCGGTCTCCGCCGATGCTGGTCCTGCCGATCATGTGGAGCGGAGGCTCCCCGCAGGTATTCGAAAACCGCACCGAATGGCAAAAGGCATGGGCCCGTTTCCGCTCGGGCGAAAGCGCGATTGATTATGTCCGGCCTTATGGATCGGACAGCGAATCGCTGGTGATGACCGCCGGGCAGGCCAATCGCCCGAGTCGCCGCTGGTGGCGCAACATATTGGATCAATTCGGCGCGGCGGATGTCATCATCCCTATCGTCCGGCTGACCTACGAATATCCCGGTGGTCCGGTCAAAGCGCGGTTTACCGCCCGCTATGGTCCTGACAACAAATATATCGACAGCTTCGCGCTGAAAGTGGACCGTAGCGAAGATATTCCCAAGATGCTGGATCAAGGCATCGCAAGACTGGACAATATCTATGCAAGCGCCCTGTCGCGCGGTATCTTGAAAACCGACAAGTCGCTGATCATCGAGGATCCGTTCAATATTGATGATCTGGATCTTGCCGATTTCGATCTCGATGACGATTCCGAGACCGGAAGCGCATCCAGCGAATCACCGGAAACAGCTGTCACCGCCGGCGGCACCGAAACCACCAGTGAAACGCCAGCGGCGACGCAGGCGGCGGTAACCAGTATTTCCTTGCAGTTTGATACGCCGGATGTCGGAGCGGTGAGCCGCGGCGAATCGTCTGTGCGCTCGATTCCCGGGGTTGCCTCGGCTTCAACATCAAGCCTCGCGCTGGGTGGTGTTTCCGTCATGAGCGTATCCTATCGGGGTGACATTTCCACTCTTGCCCAGGCGCTTCGGGCGCAGGGCTGGCAGGTGCAACAAGGAGCGGGCGCCTTGCGCATCAGTCGTTCCGGCCAGTAGGTAACAAGATCGTGAGTCAGATTGCTCTCCCTCTTGAACAAAGCCCATCGGCGGAACAGGGCGGATATCTGGTGACCGCTGCCAATGCCGAGGTGCACCGGCAACTACAGTGCTGGCGCGACTGGTCGCATCACACGATGATTTTAATTGGTCCCGAAGCTTCCGGCAAAACGACCATGGCGACGGTGTTTGAAACGGAGAGTCAGGGGCTGTATCTCGACGATGCTGCCGAACAAGAAGATACTGACATATTCCATCTCTGGAATCGCGCCAACAGTGAGAAAAAGCCGCTGCTACTGGTGTCGGAAAAGCCGGTTGCCGATTGGGGGGTTTTGCTTCCCGACCTGAAATCCCGTCTCGCCGCATCGCTGTATCGGGAAATCGGTCCGCCTGATCAGGCGATGATCGACGGACTATTCCAGAAATATTTCGCCCTGCGCGGATTAACCATATCCGAAGACGTTTTGCGCTATCTCGAAAAGCGGATGACCCGGTCCTACGCAATGGTAAGACAGTTGGCGAAAAAAATGGATGCCCTTGCGATCGAGACCAAAAAACCGATAAATCTGGCTATCGCGAAATCTGCGCTCGGATTTCTGGATGCCAGCGATGCAAAGATGGAAATATAGCCGATGGATAATCCTGCTGCAGCGTCGCCCGACGCGGACATGGTAACCCGACGTGACGGTGCCGGCGCTTTGCTGGAAGATGGTAACAAACGCTATTTCAATCGCGAAATAAGCTGGCTGGGGTTCAACGAACGGGTTATCGAAGAGGCTGAAAATACCGCGCATCCATTGCTCGAACGGCTGCGCTTCCTGTCCATTTCCGGTAGCAATCTGGATGAGTTTTTCATGGTTCGCCTGGCCGGACTGGTGGGGCAATATCGTCAGAAAATCGAAGAACGTTCGGTGGATGGCCTGACTCCGACACAGCAGCTGGAGGCTATCGCGACCCGCGTCGACGGATTGTTGGAACATCAGCAGCGAGTCTGGTCGGCCTTGTCAAAAATCTTGGCGGACGAGGATATTCTCGTTTCGCCCATCGATGAGCTTGCCGATGATTCAAAAGCCTGGCTCCGGCAACATTTTCTCGACCAGATATTTCCGGTACTGACTCCACAAGCGCTCGACCCGGCCCATCCCTTTCCTTTCATCCCCAACAAGGGATTGAGTCTGGTTTTCGATCTGGTCCGGGAATCGGATAATCAGGGGATCCGGGAACTGGTGATGATTCCATCCGGTCTCCCGCGCTTCATTCGGCTGCCCGGTGAAGCGGCGATCTACGTTTCTATCGAGACCGCCATCCAGGAATTCTCCGACATTCTTTTTCCTGGCTATGCGGTGAAAAGCAGCGGCCTGTTCCGGATCATCCGCGACAGCGATATAGAAGTGGAAGAAGAGGCAGAAGACCTCGTGCGCTATTTTCGCAGCGCAATCAAACGTCGTCGTCGTGGCGATGTGATCCGGCTCGAAATGGGGCCGAAACTCACGGAACCGGTCGTAGCGATGCTACGCGAAAACCTTCTGCATAATGGCGCGACCGAAAGTCGGATCAACGGGCTGGTTGGCATCAGTGATCTTGAGATTCTGGTCGACGAAGACCGTCCGGATCTGAAATTCACGCCTTATAGCCCGCGTTTTCCGGAGCGTATTCGCGAACATGGGGGGGACTGTTTTGCGGCTATCCGGGACAAGGATATCCTTGTCCATCACCCTTATGAATCATTCGAGGTGGTGATTGAATTTCTGCGGCAAGCGGCCGCTGATCCGGATGTCGTCGCCATCAAGCAGACCCTTTATCGGGCTGGCAAGCAATCCGCTGTTATCCGGGCGCTGATCGACGCTGCCGAAGCCGGCAAATCGGTAACCGCAATTGTCGAACTCAAGGCGCGTTTTGACGAAGAACAGAATCTGTACTGGGCGAGCGCGCTGGAACGGGCGGGCGTGCAGGTGGTATACGGATTTATCGAGTGGAAAACCCACGCGAAAATATCGATGGTCGTGCGCAAGGAGCAGGAAGGCTATCGCACCTATTGCCATTTCGGTACCGGAAATTATCATCCGATCACCGCCAAAATCTATACCGATCTCAGCTTCTTCACCGCTGATCCGCGTGCCGCGCGCGATGCGGCACAATTGTTCAACTATATCACCGGTTATGTCGAGCCCAAGGAACTGGAACTGATCTCCATGTCGCCGCGCAACATGCGCAAGGATTTGATGGCACTGATTGATCAGGAAATTACCAATGCCCGTGATGGCAAGCCGGCCATGATCTGGGCGAAGATGAATTCGCTGGTAGACCCGGCGCTGATCGAAAAGCTGTATCAGGCGAGCAATGCCGGGGTAGAAATTGATCTGGTGGTCCGGGGAATCTGCTGTCTGCGGCCGCATGTGCCGGGCATGTCCGACCATATCCGGGTGAAATCGGTGGTTGGCCGTTTTCTGGAACACAGCCGCATCTGGGCCTTTGGCAATGGCAAGGATTTGCCCAATGATGGCGCAAAACTCTATATTTCGTCGGCCGACTGGATGCCGCGCAATCTTGACCGGCGGGTCGAATATATGATGCCGATTACCAACCCGACCGTCCATGACCAGATACTCGACCAGGTCATGGTCGCCAATTTGATCGATGACGAGCAGAGCTGGGAACTGAATGCGGACGGCGGCTACACGAGGGTCGAGCCGTCAGACAAGCCGTTCAACCTGCACCGCTATTTCATGACCAACCCGTCGCTCTCCGGACGTGGCAAGGCGCTCAAGAAGAGCAACGCCGTTCCCCGCCTCAGTTTGCGGCGCCGCAAGGAAAAAGCGTGACCGACATATTCGTCCAAACACCGCCGTTTTCCGATTTGGTGCCCAAGAAAAGGAGGCAATCCAACCGGCGTACGGCTATTGTTGATATTGGTTCAAACTCTATCCGTTTGGTAGTTTATCAGGGGCCGGCAAGGGTCCCCGCCATCCTGTTCAACGAGAAGGTCATGGCAGGGCTGGGGAAGGAATTGGCGACCACCGGCGCGATTGGCGAGGATTCGATGCAGCTTGCGGTGCGTGGTCTGAAGCGCTTCCATCGCCTTTGCACGGATATGGAAGTCGATAGCATCATGAGCTTCGCCACCGCGGCGGTGCGTGACGCCAGCAATGGCGGCGACCTGCTGAGGGTCGCGCGCGAGATCGGCTATGACGTTGCGGTGCTGCAGGGCGAGGAAGAGGCGGAACTAGCCGCGCTGGGGGTTATTTCCGGCATACCGGATGCAAACGGCATTGTGGGCGATCTGGGGGGCGGCAGTCTGGAACTGGCGATGATTGAACGGGGCGAGGTGAAGGAGCGTTTTTCCTTTCCCTTGGGGGTGCTCCGGGTCGCGGACCTGCGCGCCAAGGGCAACGACAATTTGAAAGCGCAGATGCGCAAGATGCTCAAGAAGACCGGATGGGAGAAACAGGCGCAGCAACTGCCATTCTATCTGGTTGGCGGTTCGTGGCGTTCGCTCGCCCGGCTTGATATGTCCGACAGCAATTACCCGCTCCCGGTCATCCACAATTACGAGATGGAACCGCGTCGCGCCCAGCGGCTGGTCAGCCGACTGGCACATTTGAACAAAGACAAGCTCAAGAGCGTGCCCGGTCTTTCCACGTCGCGCATCCCGACGCTGAATGATGCCGCGTGGCTTTTGTCGATGCTGGTGCGTTATCTGAACAGCAGCAAGATGGTCATTTCCGCTTATGGTGTGCGCGAAGGCGTATTGTTCCAGAATATCAGCAAGCAGGAAGCGGCGAAGGATCCGCTGTTGCTGGCGACGGAAGACGCCGGAACCGCGCAGGCACGATTTCCCGCAAACAGCAGATTGCTCGGCGAATGGATCGGCGATATTTTTTCCGACGATCCGGTCGAGTGGCACCGTATTCGTCAGGCCGCCTGCAATCTGGGCGATGTTGCGTGGCGGGCGAATCCCAATTTTCGGGCAGAGCGGGGACTGGAAATCGGATTGCATGGCAACTGGGTTGCGATCAGCGGACCGGAACGCGAAATGCTGGGGCAGGCGCTGTTTACCAGTTTCGGGGGCGGCAATCGTATCTTCCTTGGCGGGGGAAAGCTGGCGGACGAAAAGGCGACGAAGCGCGCCATCTGTTGGGGGCTTGCGATGCGTTTGGGACAGCGGCTCAGCGGTGGAACCCGCAACCCGCTGGAACAGACCGCCATCCGGAAAAGCGGCAAAAAGCTGGAGCTGACCATTGCCCGTGATTTGGTCGATCTTTACGGGGATGCGGTGGCCAAACGGCACGGGCATCTCGCGAACATGATGGGTCTGGAACCGGTGATGACCGCCGTTTGACAGGTAATGACGCCGGGCTATTCTGGTGCGACGTCGCCTTCCTGCTGGTGAGTCATTTTCAATTTGCCATCCTTCACCGTGAAGCTCACCCGGCCTTCGATCAGATCGAGGGCATCGCGACCAAATTCTTCGTAGCGCCAGCCCTCGAGCAGGGGCACATCTTCCCGTTCTCCGGCGACGATGCTTTCCAGATCGTCGGCACGGGCGAGCAGGCGAGAGGCGACATTCATTTCGGCTGAACGGATTTTGAGCAACAGCTTGAGCAGGTCCGTCACCAGCGCGTTGGATTTTCCATTTTTGGGACGCCGGCCGGTTTTGATCGGCAGATCGTCCCGCGACAGCGGCTTTGCCTGCTTGATGACTTCCATCAGGCGGGCGCCGATATCATTGTTTTTCCAGCCTGCCGAGAGGCCGCGAACCTGTCCCAGCTTGTTCTGATCCTGCGGCGGGTGGGCCGCGATATCCGCCAGCGTTTCGTCACGCATGATCCGTCCACGCGGAAGATCCTTGGACTGCGCTTCGATTTCCCGCCACGCGGCTATCGCCTTCAGTCGCCCAAGCATCTCCAGGTTTCGGCCCTGCGATTTGATCCGCAGCCAAGACTTTTCCGGATCATTGACATAATTGTCGGGATCGGCGAGCTTTTCCATCTCGGCATTGATCCACATGCCCCTACCGGTTTCACGTAATTTTTCCAGCATCATCGGGAAAATTGTGGCGAGATGGGTGACGTCGGCGATGGCATATTCCAGCTGGCGTGCGTTCAGCGGCCGTCGCGACCAGTCGGTGAACCGCGCGCCCTTGTCGAGCGTGATGCCGAGCCAGCTGTCGACGAGATTTGCATAGCCAATCTGTTCGCTCTGACCGATGGCCATCGCCGCAATCTGAGTGTCGAAAATGGGATGCGGGGTCTTACCGGTCATATTGTGGATGATTTCCACGTCCTGGCCGCCGGCGTGAAAAATCTTGAGGACATTTTCGTTGTTGACCAGCAGATTGAGAAGAGGATCAAGATCGACGCCCTTGGCCAGCGGATCGATCGCCGCCGCTTCCTTTCCGTCGGAAATCTGGATGAGGCAGAGAATAGGCCAATAGGTATTCTCGCGCATGAATTCTGTATCAACTGTTACGAAATCCGCAGTCGCAAAGCGTGCGCAGATGTCAGCGATGTCCTGATTGTCAGTCAGCAAATTATGGATGTGCATTTTTGTCCTATACATCGGGCAGGTCATCCCGCAAACAATTCGTCGATACCGGATAAAAATGGGGGGATAAATCATGACATTTTGGTCACTGATTCCAATCGTCATATTGGCGCTGCTGTTGCTCGGACAGGTGATGGCACTGTGCGGCGATGCCTGTCTGGCGATCGCCGATCCGCGGCCGATTGGCGGAAAGACTATCGAAATCACGATATTGGCCTGGGGCTTCGCGTCCCGGCGCGGGCGATCCCTCCAAGCTGATGACTGTTCGCGGCTGGGTATCAACGATATGCGGTTTTTCATGACCCGAAAGGCGATTTTCGTCTGCCTGCTGACCTTCGGATTCGTCCGTACGGTGAGCATTGCCTATCGCTGTTACGCGGGCGATTTCGATGTGGGAGAGGCCTGATGGCACGAATCGTTCATCTCGGCCACCAGATCTGGAACAACTATCACCAGACCGCTGCTTGCAATCTGAAGGACCGGATTGAGCTGTCCAACAGCGATGAGGTCAATGGCCGGGCGCATCTCAAAGGGGTTGCCGAAACGGTTCGGGAGCTACTTTCCGAAGCGAAACAATATCAGATTCCGGTGCGCCCTATTGGTGCGGGCTGGTCGCCAGCTCCGATTAATGTGGTCGAGGATGGCTGGCTGGTCGAGACCTTGCGCCTCAACCGGACCTTCAAGCTGTCGGCCAGTGACGTGCACGCCGATAGCGAATTCGGTGCCGAAGCCTTGCTGCTGGTGCAGGCCGGCGCGACCGTCGATGAAGTCTATGAAAGCGCCGAGGAATTGGGGCGGTCGCTACGCACAGGCGGAGCGAGCAATGGCCAGAGCTTTGCCGGGGCCTGTGCCACCGGCACTCATGGCAGTGTCTGGCAGGCGGGTGGTATTCAGGATCATGTCCGGGCTATTCAACTGGTGACGCCGGAGCGGATATTGTGGATATCGCCGAAGAAGGCGGTGCTGTCGGATGATTTCATCGCCCAGACCGGATCGGAGATCATCCGCGATGACCGGATATTTGCCGCTGCGCAGATCCATGTTGGCGCGATGGGTTTTGTTACGGCAATGCTGATCGAGACGGATCCCATCTATATGGTGCAGAATATCCAGAAGGCCGCAAAGATAAAGCGTGAGCATATCGACTGGCTGTGCCGTGGCGAGTTCAGGAAATTCTCCTGCGAGTTTGGATTGAATGAAGTGCCCTATTTTCAGCAGCTTATAATAAATCCCTTCGACCCTTTCGATAAAAGGAGCCTGCTGCGTTTTCTCTACAAGCGCCCCTTCGATGCCAGCATCCCGCCACCTCCCCCCGGAGATATGGGCGCCGGCTATGACGCCTTGACCCTCCTCGGTCGGGCGATGGCAGAGAGCGACTGGTTCAAGGCAGAAATTTTACAACTGGCGATGGAGCAAGCCTATCCTGATAATCGCGATGTCGATGATCCTCCGGCGATCGCCACCTGGGGGCATACGACGGAAGAACATTCCCCAATTGCCAGTCTGTTCAACGGGTCAGTGACAATGGACCGTAGAAAGCTGAGCGAAGCCTTTGATTTAATTATCGATAGTTTCAGGCGCGGGGGAGGGGGCACAGTTGTCACCCTGCGCTTCGTTCGCCAAGCCCAGGGTCTGCTCGCGCCCGCGCATTGGCCGGACAATGTCGTGATCGACTTTGACGGCCCCAATGTCGAAACCAGTCACAATGGCTACAAGAAAGTCGTCGAGGCGCTCGATGATGCCGGGATTGCTTTCACTCGTCACTGGGGCAAAACCAACAATCTCGACGAGCAACGCGTGAAGCGGGATTATGAACAGAATTTCGCCAACTGGAAATGGGCGCAGGCCCAGGTGATGCCCGACCCGGCCGACCGGCGGGTCTTTGCCAATGACGAATTGGTGAAGCTCGGGTTGATCTGATGTTCTCGTCAAACGATGTGCCAAAAGCGCAAATATTTGGCCAGGTCGAGAAGTCCGACCGGCAGGTCATATCTGTGAATCGGGTCCAGAACTGAAGGTTTCCTTGATTTCTGCGCCATGTCCGGCAAAGTGTCAGTGATATGGTATTTGAGAGCTGCGCTGATGAATTTCCTTCCCGCTGCCGCATTGGCGGCATTCGTAATGGCCTGTCAGACGAGCGCTACTGCAGACGAGTTCGTAGATACTGACGTAGCCCATGAGGAGCAGCAACAAGCTCTCACAAACAACGACGCTGATTTCGGCTGGCTTGACGGTATGTGGTATGACGATTGCGATCAAAAAACTCCACTGATCATCATCTCCGTCAACGCCGATAATATCTACGCGATCATGAACCCGAATGACGGGGAGCATATTGATCCCGCTCGCACAAAAACGGGGAGAATCGAACGGCGTGCAGACGGATTCATCGACATTATACCTGGCGAAGCGAGCAACATTTTTCTTCGTGTCAGGCGAGATATCAATGGCCATATTGTCGGTGAACTGATTGAACGTTTTCAGGATACCGCTGTTGCCATGGAGGCAATTGCCGCGACCCAGTGTCCGACCCCGATCAAGCGAAGGTAGATGGCTGTCATGATGACCAGATATTCCCCATGAGCGATCATATTTCCTCTGTTCACCCGCAAGAGGTGAGTCGAAAGCATGTCTGACCGGAAAATGATGATCGAGCGGGTGCTCGCCGGCGCAAGATTGCTCATATTTGGTGCCGCGCTTTCTGGTGGAGCGGTGACGGCTGGCGAGCATGCGGAGCTCGACTGGGAAACCGCCATCGCCGCTTTTGCCGTCGGAGAACAGCAATCGCCAATGGTATTCAACATGAAGGACGCTGCGCGCTGCAGAGGGCGCTGGATGCTCCATGCCGATGCGGTGGATGACGGCGCTTTTCCAGAAGCAGCTATCGACGCCATGATAGACCAGTTACGGCTCCCGGCCGCTGTGAATGCGATCGATTTTTTCCTCACGGAGGATCGCGACCATCCCGCCGCTCGCGATGCTGCCAGTGAGGCTGAGCGCCTGCTGACACGTACATTGGCAGGTGATCCGGCGGCGGCCCGCACCTATTTCGAAAATCTCGGCCTGTGCTCCACTCTACCCGAAGCGGTGCAGGATGGCCCCGCAGTGGCCACGGACGCGGAAGCGACGGCCCAACAACCGGTGGAACCGCCGCTAATCGAGCCTGCAGCGAGCGATTTCGATGAGCCTGTAAACCAGCAAAGGCTCGCCTTTGTCGAATTTTTCGCACAGCGATTACGCAACGGCGCGCCAGTTGCCGACCTTTTCAAGCCCAGGCTCGCCTTCTTCTACATGGACGAAAGCGATCGTGCGGCGCTCACCACCGGCTATGTCGACGGGCTACCCGCCAGTGATGTCGATAACGGGATCACGTTTGAGGCGACATACTCTTGGAAAAATCCTGATTGTTCCGTGCCCTCCGAGCTTGTTTCCGTGGAAGGTTTCAATCTGGCCGCAGTCATATCGCGGTGGGATGCGATAGAGGTTGCTGTGGACGATCACAATTTCGCCGATTTCGTATTCCAGGATGAAGCGAGAAACGACTATCTGCTCATAAGCATCGAACCTTATCGCAAAGGCTATGCCGTCTCGCGGATCGAATATCATCTCAAGCCGTTCTGACGACAGAGATGTACGCATAGCGGCTGGCAAGGAGCGCCAGTGTCCGCTCTTGGCCAGTGTCCGCTTTAGGCCAGTGTCCATTTTAGGGTTGCCGCTGACGTCCAAAAACATTCAATGACCGGTTGCTAGTCGGGCGATGGATGCGATTTGGGGTTGCGGACTCCCCGGACCGAAATTTTATGGGAATCGCTTGATGGGGCGTCATGAACGACGATAGCGTTGCCCCCAGCCAAAACTCCGTATCCAGTGCGGCACACAGCCTGTTCCGGCAATCTCTGGCCTTGACAAATGGCGCGCAGACCTGTGTTACGCCTGCAATCTTTCCATAAGGGAAAGCACCCAATTCCAAAGGTCCATCATGCACGCATATCGCTCCCATAATTGTTCCGAACTTCGCTCTTCGCACGTCGGCGAGGAAGTCCGTCTGTCCGGCTGGATCCATCGCAAGCGCGATCACGGCAATCTGCTGTTTGTCGATCTGCGCGATCATTTCGGCCTGACCCAGATCGTCAGCGAAACCGGCAGCGAGGCTTTCAAGACGCTCGACGGCGCACGGGTTGAATCAGTCGTCACGGTGACCGGCAAGGTTGTTGCCCGCGACGCCGAAACGGTGAACAAGAATCTGCCGACCGGCGATGTCGAGTTGGTCGCCGATACGGTCAGCATGCAGGGCCCGGCCGACGAATTGCCGATGCCGGTGTTCGGCGAACAGGAATATCCCGAGGATATCCGTCTGCGCTACCGTTTCCTAGATCTGCGGCGCGAAAGCGTTCACGCCAATATGATGCTGCGCTCGAAGGTTATCGCCAGCCTGCGCAACCGGATGACCGAACAAGGCTTCACCGAATTCCAGACGCCGATCCTGACCGCGTCCTCACCGGAAGGCGCGCGCGACTATCTCGTGCCGAGCCGCGTCCATCCCGGCAAATTCTACGCGCTGCCGCAGGCGCCGCAGATGTTCAAGCAGATGTTGATGGTCGCCGGTTTCGACCGCTATTTCCAGATCGCGCCCTGTTTCCGCGACGAGGATGCCCGCGCCGACCGTTCGCCGGGCGAATTTTACCAGCTCGATTTCGAGATGAGCTTTGTCACCCAGGAAGATGTGTTCCAGACGTTGGAACCGGTTCTGGCAGGCGTGTTTGAAGAATTTGCCAACGGCCGCTCGGTCACCCCGGCCGGTGAATTTCCGCGCATTCCCTATAAGGAATCGATGCTGAAATATGGCAATGACAAGCCGGATCTGCGCAACCCGATCATCATCCAGGACGTCAGCGAGCATTTCAAGGGCTCGGGCTTCGGTCTGTTCGACAAGATCACCTCGACCGGCGGCACGGTGCGCGCCTTTGTCGCGCCGGAAGCCGGCAAGAACAGCCGCAAATTCTTTGACGCGATGAATGACTGGGCGCGCAGCGAAGGGTTCGCGGGCCTCGGTTATATCAATATGAAGGATGGCGCGGCTGGCGGGCCGATTGCCAAGAACCACGGCGAAGAAGGCACCGCCAAGCTGCTCGCCGATCTCGGCTGTGGTCCCGATGACGGGGTGTTCTTTGCCGCTGGCAAGGAAGCCGAAGCGGCAAGGCTGGCCGGTCTGGCGCGCACGCGTGCTGCCGAGCAGCTCGGCCTGATCGATGAAAATGCGTTTAAATTCTGCTGGATCGTCGACTATCCTATGTTCGAATATGACGAAGAGCTGAAGAAACTGGATTTCTCGCACAATCCATTCTCGATGCCGCAGGGCGAGCTGGATGCGCTGGAAAACAAGGATCCGCTCGACATATTGGCGTGGCAATATGATATTGTCTGCAACGGCATCGAGCTGTCCTCCGGCGCGATCCGGAACCACCGGCCCGACATCATGTACAAGGCGTTTGAAATCGCCGGTTATACCAAGGATCAGGTCGACACCGAATTTTCCGGCATGATCAACGCGCTGAAATATGGCGCGCCGCCGCATGGCGGGTCTGCGCCGGGCGTTGACCGGATCGTGATGATGCTGGCGAATGAACCGAATATCCGCGAGGTTGTCTTGTTCCCGATGAATCAGAAGGCCGAAGACCTGATGATGAACGCGCCAAGCCCGGTTGCCGCAAAGCAATTGCGTGAATTGCACATCCGCGTGGTCGAGCCACCAAAGGAAGGATAGAATCAACATTATAGCCAGTTCCGTTCGTGTCCAGCGTAGTCGAGACACGCTGGGAAGATGGCGATCTCTCCCGATGGCGCTCGAAACGAACGGAGTTATGAATTGACCAGTTTCATCCCCGAACAACATCATTTCGCATCCTCCCACGGCGAAATCTGCTATTTCGAATGGGGCAGGGCTGGCGAGGGTCCTTCGATACTCCTGCTTCATGCGACCGGCTTTCATGCGCGCTGCTGGGATCAGGTCGTTGATGCGTTTCCCGATGGTGTTCATGTTATTGCCGTTGATCAACTGGGGCACGGACGCAGCGCCAAGCCGGAGATCACCGACTGGTCAATGATTTCCGGCGCGACGGCAGAGTTGCTGAAATCGCTTGGAACGAATTTCACGAGGGCGGCGGGGCACAGCATGGGCGGTTGTTGTCTGGTGCAGGTCGTCGACCGGTTGCCCGATCTTGCTGGGCAGCTGGTGCTGATCGACCCGGTGATTATGGAACCGGAGGCCTACCAAAATCCGGCAGATTTTAGCGCCACGTACGAGATGGTTGCCAAGCGTCGGAACAGCTGGACCGGACCGGATGCCATGTTCGAGCGGTTCAGGGACCGTCACCCGTATAATCTCTGGGATCCGCAAGTGCTGCGGGATTATTGTGAATATGGCCTGTTGCCCGATGGCAAAGGCGGGTTCGAACTGGCCTGTCCGCCTCAAATCGAAGCGTCGATCTATGCGACCAGTACATCGGTTGATCCCTGGCCGATGATCGAGAAGATCACCCAGCCGGTGACCGTCCTGCGGGCAGCACAGATCAAGCAGGATGGTGCCTTCGATTTCGCTTCGTCACCGACACCGCCGGGCCTTGCAGAGAATTTCGCCCATGGCACCGATATCTATCTGCCTGACCTGACCCATTTCATGCCGATGCAGGACCCCGGCCGGATTGCAGGATTGATCATCGGTGATTAATGTTACACGCGGATAATATTGGATATTTTTGACGAACGAACATCGGGGGGATGGACATGAACAGATTTTTGACCGCCGCGATTGGTGCATTTATCGCACTATCCGGCTTTTCTACCCTGGCCCGGGCGGAAGTGTTGACCATAGACGGAATGTCACCGGCTCAATCTCCCGAATTTACCGAAATTCAGTCGATTGCCATCGAATACTTCGGTGGCCGTGACGGGCGGGCGCTGGCGTTTGAGCTGGAAGACCGGCTTTCAGCGATCCGGGTTTTCGACCAACCCTATTTTGACATCATCGGGGGACGCTCTGCGGTACAATCCGATGCGATAATGTCGGGGAATGTGACGGCAGGAGTCGAGCAATATGACTCGGTCGCGAAGCGGCGGCGCTGTGTAAAGCGTGACGAGAAGGACAAATGCATCACCTACAAGAATATCAAGGTCGATTGTCTGACCCGTCGCATCGATTTCCGCGCCCAGGTGCGGGCAACGCGATATAGTGATGGCCGCAGCATCTATACCGAAAGCTTTCCGCACCAGAATGAACAGATGATATGTGCCGGCGATGACGAGGATTTTGTAAGCAGTGAATCCGTGATCCGGACGATGTTGTCCGACACCGCCAGCGCTGTCCGCAACGATCTGGCCCCGAGAGTATATCGTATCGATGTCCGCATCCTTGAAAGCCGCAAGGGGATGACGAAAGTGGAAGGAAATTTCTTCAAGGCAGCGATCAAGATGACCAAGAGCGATGCCGAGGAAGCTTGCCGGATGTGGGATGACGCGGCGCAGAACGGACAGGTCCATATCTCGCTGGCATTCAACCGCGCGTTGTGCGCGGAGCAGCGCGGTGATCTCGAGTCAGCGCTGGTGCTTTATGAAAAAGCAGACGCATTGTCGCCCGGGAAATTCGAAGTGACCCAGGCGATCGAACGCGCAAACGGGCATCGACAGGCGCTGGATGAGTGGGAATTGCGGCAGTCCGGACGACGCGACAGGTAAAGTTCGCGAACAGGGTTAACCGGTTGGTCCATTTTACGATATTATAGTATATCGTCAGGCTGAACGTGGCGTGGCGCACCGAGCGTCTGGCAGCGACGGATAGAGCCAACAACCCAGGACCCGGGGATCAATTGCGGGATGATGGAGCATAAATGACGATAGATCTGTCCGACTATGAATCCGGCGACAAATTTGACTGCGATTATGGTGACGAGCTGAAAGCGCTGCAGGATCGGCTCGCGCATATTCATTTCAAGCATATCATCCACGGCAGCCGGTCGATCATTGTGTTCGAGGGCTGGGATGCGGCAGGCAAGGGGGGGACGATTCGCCGGATGACGGGCGAATGGGATCCGCGCTATTATGATGTCTGGCCGATTGGCGCCCCGACCAAGGAGGAGAAAGACCGCCATTTCCTCTGGCGCTTCTGGAAGAAACTGCCGGGTAGCCGCGAAATCGGTGTATTTGATCGCAGCTGGTATGGGCGCGTCCTGGTCGAACGGGTCGAGAGTTTCTGCACCAAGGTCGAATGGAAACGCGGCTACGACGAGATCAACGAATTTGAAGCGCAGCAGATTGACGGGGGCACCAATCTGGTGAAGCTCTTTTTTCACACCACGCAAGAAGAACAGGACAAGCGTCTCGCCAAGCGGCTCGACACGCCGCACAAGCGCTGGAAAATTACCGCCGAGGATTTCCGCAACCGCGAAAAGCGCGATGACTATCTCGAGGCGATGCGTGACATGTTCGAAAATACCAACACGCGCTGGGCACCGTGGCAGGTGATCGATGGCAATGACAAGAAATCCGCGCGCATCGCCGCCATGACCCATGTCGCCGATACACTGGAAGCGGCATTGCCAAGGGATTTGCCAGAGGCCGATCCCGAACTGGTGAAACTGGCAGAAAAGGCATTTGGCTATGAGGCCAAGGATTAGTCCTTTTTTGCGTCGATATCAGCGACTGGCGGGGTAGCCGCTTTTCTGTCCGGTTTGGACGCGAAAAGCGGGCGTAAATCTGGCAAGCAGCGGTTCGAGATTATATCTGGCTGGCTTCCTGCAACGCGGCGTCACGCAATTCCTTTGCCAATTTCTTGTCCGGCAGGGTTCGTGCCAGTGTCATTCCGCCGACGCAGAGAGCGGAGAGCGTCAGCGCGCGCTGTCTGCTTCCGGGCTTGCCTTCACCCAAACATTGCTCGAACAACCATAGCATCGACTCGAGCAAGCCCTGATAGGCAGTTCGTACACTGTCATCCGCACGCGCCGCGTCCGATGGGAGCGCAATCATTGGACATTGGCCGTCAACATCACCCAGATGTTCGTCGGACAGGTAACTTTTGACCATATTCTGGACCATTTCAGGGGAGGGCGATTGCATGTTGACGCCGGCCTCGGTTCGTCATTGAGCGCCGCGCCCCATCAAAAAACTGGCGACTGCCTCGCCATAAAGAGCCTGTTTGTTCTTGAAATGATTGTAAAATCCGCCACGGGTTAGTCCTGCGGCATCCATGATCTGGTCTATCGTAACATTTTCAAAACCATGACGATTGAACAATATCCGTGCCGCCTCGACAATCTTTGTCCGCGTCCGGCGTTTATGTTCTGCGCTATATGGCATGGCTGATGTCTCCTGCTTTCAGGAGAATAGCATAATGTAAAATATGTTCTTTAACATATTAAAAGTCATGTCAGTTTGTTGCTTGTCGTAAAAATCGAACTCAATGAAAGGACTATGGAATGCCGAAATTTGTGTTTGCCTATCATGGTGGACCTTCTTCTCTCTCTCCCGAGGAAGGCCAGGCGCATATGGGAGAATGGGTGGCCTGGATTGAAAGCATGGGCGACGGGGTTGTTGATCGTGGTCTGGCTGTCGGCCAGTCCAGAACGGCAGGTCCGGATGGTATCACCCGGGATGGCGGCGCGAATCCCCTGTCGGGATATACGGTTATCGAAGCGGCAGACATGGATGTCGCGCTGCAGATGGCAAGTGCGTCTCCGCACATCAAAGTCGGGGGGACGATAGAGGTCGCGCCGGTAATGGATATGGCAATGTAAGGGCAGGACAGCCCGGCCCGTCATTCTGACGCCTGCTTTCTCGTGAGCAGATATTATATTTGCGGGACCAACCAAGCTTGCTGCCGGTTAGGCCGGAGCCCTTCGTTGTTGTGATTCTCGCATAACCATCGCCGCAGAGTGTTGCGTATCACCCGCGTGCAATATTCTGCGGCTCGCTTTGCCCCACCGGGCCGGTGCAGCCCCATTCGGACATCAATCCTTTTTCGTAATGCTTTTTCAGGAGTCTCAGATATGAATTTGCCAATCACCACCATTTTCGCTGCCATCTTTGTGCTCGCATTGATACCTCTCACGATTCAGGTCGGTCTGAAAAGGTTAGCCATCCGGATGTTCTTCGGGGACGGCGGTGATCTGGCGCTCGCGCAACGTCGTGCAGCGCAAAGCAATTATCTGGAGCATGTGCCGATCTTCCTGGTCGCGCTCGCCATTTGCGAGATCACCGGCGCGCCTGCGCTGCTCTTGTGGAGCGCAGGCGGATGCATGCTTGTTGCCCGGACGGTCCACGCTTATTGCATGTTGTTTACCAACGGGATCGGCGATAGCCGTGCCGTCGGCATGATGCTGACATTTGCTGCCCATTTAGCCCTCGGCGGTTTTTTGGTCGCGAGAGCATTGGGCTGATTATCGCGGTCTCTCATTCCGATCGATGAGCAGAAAGCCAGATCGTGCAACCGGCAAATAATGTCGCAACAGAGCCGCTTGCTCCGGAAAATGGCACTGACCCGAACCCCAAATGGACGGCTGCGATATTCAGGGCCATGGCTATCACGCCGGCAAGCATGCTGAGGACCCCGACCGCTCGGCCAATGGCATTGCCGTTGCGAAACAGCGCTAATCCGAAAATCAACGCGGCGAGGCCGAGGATGGCCTTGGCGAGATTGTAGAACAGAAATGATCCGGCCAGCAATGTGCCCATAAGTGGTGCAAATTCGGCACCGGCTTTGGCGGCTGGCAGGAACATCGAAAGGCCGATGCCCGACTGAACCACGTTTATCAGTCCGGATACCAGCAGCGCGGCCCAACCCCATTGCATGTCCGAAGACCGGATCAGGCCGACGAGCGACGCAATGGAAATGCCGGTAAACAACATGAGTTCCATGGTCCAGATCGTGGATCGCAGAGGCCAGCCTTCGACGATTCCGACGCCGCTGAGCGTCGCCACATATAGCGACTGGGTCGCCACGGTAAGCAGAAGCATGATCGATACTGATATCGCTATATTGCGCGTGGACTGTGGCATAAATTCTCCGGAATTCTCAACGATTCAAAGGCCATTCAGGGCGGATGGGCAGATTCGTTACAGTCCCGACAAAAAAATTCGGATTGCCGTCTTAAGCGGAGCCCGGTTTCGCCGTTAACGGAAGGTGATAAGGAGGGAATCGAAGGAATTGGGAGATGCTGCGTAAAATCCAGACCAGCCAACTCGAGTTGGGAATGTTCATTCATTCCATGGAAGGCTCGTGGTTCGACCACCCATTTTGGCGATCACGGTTTTTGCTGGATGACCAAGCGCAGATAGAGCAGATTCTATCGAGTGACGTGACCCGGGTTACGATTGATGAATCGCGAGGCAAGAAATTGTCGCCATCGCCAAAGTCCGAAGCGCTTCTCGAACCCGGTGAAGCCAAAGTTTATTCGCCAAAACTGGCGAAGGCGCTCGAATTGTCGGCCAGCGACCGACCCCGCTCCTATTTGCGGGACGTTACGGAACCGGTCTTCAATCGGCTGTCTCCGCGCGAGCATGCGGCGGAGGTCCGCAAGGCCACTGCCACGATCAAACGGTCGCGGAAGGTGGTTATGGCGTTGTTTGAAGACGCGCGCCTCGGCAAGCCGGTCAAGTCGCGCAAATTGGTCCCTCTGATTGAGCAGATATCGCGGTCGGTCAATATCGATCCGACCATCATCCTCAACATCGCCCGTATAAAAACCAAGGCTGAATATACTTATTTGCATTCCGTCTCGGTATGCGCGCTGATGATCAATCTGGCCCGCAAAATGGGTTTTCCCGAGTGGCAGATGCAGGATATCGGTATGGCCGGTCTTCTACATGATATCGGCAAGATGACTATTCCGGAAAATATCCTGTCCAAGCCAGGTAAACTTGACGAGAGCGAATGGGAGGTGATTCGCAGCCATCCCCAGCGGGGGCATGACATATTGTCAGCATCAAAAAGCCTGAGCGATATCGTGCTCGAGGTCTGTCTGCAGCATCATGAGAAAATGGACGGAACCGGGTATCCGGCGGGGATATCCGGTGATGAGCTCAGTATCTTTACCCGGATGGCGAGCATCTGTGATGTCTATGACGCGATTACATCCCGGCGGCCCTATAACGATCCCCTGTCGACGTCGGAAGCGCTCGCAGAAATGATGTCGTGGTCGGGCCATTTTGACCAGCTCATTTTTTACGATTTTGTCGAAAGCCTTGGCATATTGCCTGTCGGAACGCTGGTTCGTTTGGATCACGATGAACTGGCGATCGTGATTGGGGAATCACCGTCCAACTATTCCGCGCCGATTGTGCGAAGCTTTCACTCTCTCGACAAAGATACCCCTATTGCTCCCAAAAATATCGATCTTGGTAGCGAAAGATCAAGACAATTGATCGCGGTGGAAGACCCGATAGACAGGGGCTTTTCTGACTGGGCGGACTTTTCCGCAGCGCTGCTGAGCAACGCGTCCGCCTGATCATCGCTTGAACGCAATCGTTCTGGTCAAGCCGATCTGACGTGCCACAATCGAGCACCGGTCGTGCCGGCACCTTCCTGCCGCCGCTTGCCTGAAGCGACCTTTACCCCCGACTGTTTTTCCCGATATAGCGCGACAGGGGCGTTTCGCTGCGAATGGTTGGGCCATGCGGGTTCTTGGTGTCATAGACCACCGCATTTTCAAGCACGCGTTTGACATAGTTGCGGGTTTCCGAAATCGGAATGTCCTCAATCCACTGAATCCAGTCGATGCCGCCCATGCGCGGGTCGCCGTTGGCGCGGAGCCATTTGTTCACATTGCCGGGGCCAGCATTATAGGCCGCGACGGCGAGCGGGTAGCTGCCGCCATAATAATCCATCATCCGCTGGATATAGCCGCTGCCGAGACGGATATTATATTGCGGGTCGTCGGTCAGAGACGAAAGGTTATAGGACAGGTTCGCCTTGCCGGACTGTTCGCGGGCGGTGCCGGGCATTAACTGCATCAGGCCGCGCGCGCCGGCATGGCTGATTGCGCCTTCGGCGAACTGGCTTTCCTGCCGGGTGATCGCGTGGATGAGTGTCCAGCTGCTTTCATGGCCGGAAGGAACCTCCATGGTCGGGAAGGTGGTTTCGTCGATCGCACCGACACCGGCACCAAGCGCGCTGATTCCCTTGATGACGCCGAGATCGCGCGCACCGATGCGGGTGGCAAGGTCGCTGATCAGCATATAATCTTTCGCGGTCTTGGCATTATAGGCGAGAGCGCGGTGGAAGCGGATTTGTTCCTTCCAGGGGCCGGTACGGACCGATGCCTTGGTCGCTATAACCAGCGGTTCCTTGTCAAAGGCGCTGCGTTCGGCGTCCGTGATTTCCACGGCTGGCTTGCGATTGAACACCGGCAGCGGGCGTCCGAGCCGCTCCAGCGATAACTGGCCGTAGAAATAATCAGGATAGACCGCCGCTTTTTCGAAATAGGCATTGGCCTGTGCCGTCTGGCCGGCTGCTGCCGCCGCTCTGCCGGCCCAATAATAGCCCTTCGACGTGATATTGGGCGAATCATAGGATTGCGCATAGAGATCGAACATCGCGATGGCCTTGGCTGGCTGGCGCATGCCGTTGAGCGCAGACGTGCCTGCTATCCATGCAAGATCGGAATATTTATCGCGCACGCGGCTATTCTGATCGGCGATCCTGGTTGGCCTATCATAGGCATCCTCAATTTTCGACGCGATATCATAGGCCGTCGTCCATTGCCGGTCATTGGCCGCGGCTTCTGCATTGAGAAGCAGGGATTCAAACCATGTTTCGGGGAGGGCGGGCTTGACCCGCAACGGCAATCTGGTCGCCAGCAACTGGCGCGCCGCATAGCTTTGGCCCTGGTTTCGCAAATAGCGAGCGCGGTCCGCCAGATAGCCTGCATCGTCACGGGCAATCGCGCCGACGGCGCTGGCCTGTGCATTGGCGTCGGACGATTCCGTCAACTGGGCCAGACGCGCAGCAAAAACGGGTCGTCTGGCAGGCGAAGTGAAGCTTAACTGGCCAGCAGCGTCGCGCGTTGCACGGGCCCAGAGCAGCGCGTCCATTCGCGCATCATGATCGTCGATCGTCAGGACCGAACTGAACCGCGAGATCAGGGCCGCTTCGTCCTCATCGGTCAGCGTGCCGCCACGCCAGGCCTGTTTCGCCATGGCATTGGCTTCTTCGCGCTGTCCTGACGCTTGCAGAGCAACCGCATATTTGGCGGCACCGGCGTTGATGGTTGGTGGAAATTTTTCAAAATAGGCAAGCACGCGACTGGGCGAGAAACTGTTGATGTTGATCGCTTGCTCGGCATTGCGCTGCATCCGCGTGTCTTCCGGCCAGCCCGGATAGGTTACCAGAAAACCGGCATAATCCTCGAAGGAATAATTGTCTGACTGGGTCAGTACCCGCCAGCGTTGCAGGCCAAGGATGGCATTGCCACCGGTTGGATCGGACAGGCCGCTATCGGCACTTTGCCAGCCAACTTGTTCGGCTGCCATACAGGTGACAGGTGATAAAAGCAGCGCTCCAATGAGAAATCTTGATACCATGCTGGACATTATGGGGCTAGGCTCCTTATCAGGCGCTGAACGGCGCACTATATCGCTGTTAATAATGCAAATGACTTGGTAACGGCTTTGCCCATTTCCGAGGTAAATATAAAGGATTATTCCATGTTTTCCGGCTCAATTCCGGCTCTGGCGACGCCCTTTCGCGACGGATCGTTTGCTGAGGACCAGTTTCGCGCTCTGGTGGACTGGCAGATTGACCAGGGCAGCAGTGCCCTGGTGCCCTGCGGGACCACGGGAGAAGCATCGACATTGTCCAATGCCGAGCATCATCGGGTCATCGAAGTCTGTATCGAACAGGCTGCCGGCCGGGTGCCGGTCATCGCCGGTTGTGGGTCCAATGATACCACCAATGCCTTGCTCCATCTTACCTTCTCGAAAAAATGCGGAGCAGCAGCGGGTCTGGTCGTGGCGCCTTATTATAACCGTCCGAATCAGGAGGGCATCACTGCCCATTTCACAACCCTGACGCAGAATATCGATTTGCCTCTGGTGCTTTATAATGTGCCGGCCCGCACGGTCACCGATATCTTGCCTGATACGGTTGCGGCATTGTCCGAGCTGCCCGGGATCGTCGCAATCAAGGATGCCAGTGGTGACCTCGACCGTGTCACCGAACATCGGCTCAATTGTGCAGAAGATTTTGTCATGCTTTCGGGAGTCGACGAACTGTCGCTGGCGTTTAATGCGGCGGGTGGTGTTGGCTGTATTTCAGTCACTGCCAATGTCGCGCCGAAATTATGCGCGGAATTTCAGGCGGCCTGTGCTGCGGGCGATTACGCCAGAGCGCGCGAGCTGAACGATGTGCTCTATCCATTGCACAAGTCGCTATTCTCCGACGCTTCGCCGGGGCCGATCAAATATGCGTTGTCCCGGGTCTTGCCCGACTTTTCAACCGACCTGCGCTTGCCGATGACGCCGCCGTCCGAAGCCAGCCGTAAAGCCGTGGATGCTGCTCTGGAAGGGGCAGGCCTGGTCTGATGGCAAAACCGCGTCCGGAAGAATTCGACAAGCAGAAGGTCGTCGCTGAAAACCGGCGCGCGCGCTACGACTATTTTCTGGATGACAAGTTTGAAGCCGGAATCATGCTGACCGGCACCGAAGTGAAATCACTGCGCTTTGGGTCGGGGACGATCGCCGAAAGCTATGCCGAGGTGAAGGACGGCGAGGTCTGGCTGATCAATGCCAATATTCCGGAATGGAGCCATGGCAACCGGTATAACCATACCCCTACACGACCACGCAAATTGCTGCTCAGCCGGCGCCAGATAAACAAGTTGCACGGAGCGGTAATGCGCAAGGGCATGACGATTGTGCCGCTGTCGATCTATTTCAACAGCAAGGGCCGGGCGAAACTGGAACTGGCCCTGGCCAAGGGCAAGAAGGCGCCGGACAAGCGCCAGACCGAAAAGGATCGTGACTGGAAACGGCAGCAGGGCCGGCTAATGCGCGAACATGGATAATTCGGATTCTAACCCTCCACCAAAAGATTGGGGCGCGCGAACGATCAAGCGTTTTTCGGTCTGGATGGATAAAAAAATGCCGACCCGCGCGAGCATGGCCAAGAATAAATATCTGAAGCCCATCGCGCACCGGTTTTTGCGATCTGATCTGTGGCATTTTAATCGTCGTTCTGTTCCGCGTGGGGTTGCTCTGGGCATGTTGGCCGGGTTTCTGGTTCCTTTGGGAGGCCAGACTTTTGTTGCGCTTTTTCTGGCTTTGCCGATGCGCGCCAATGTACCGATTGCAGCAGTAGCCACATTCATTACCAATCCATTCACCTATCCGTTCTGGATCGCTATCGCCAATCAGATCGGGAAGTCGATGCTGCAAGTCGAACCGGGGACAACCCGTTCGACCGTTCACGAAGTGGTCGATACGCAATTTGTGAGCGAAGTGGCCCAATGGCTGGGCTGGCTCGGGCGAGAAGCGGCGGTTACATTTTTTGGATTTGCCGTGTTGGCCATCGTGTTTGCTGCGGTCGGATATGTCGTGAGCAGCTTTGGCTGGCGTTGGTGGATCGGTCGAAAACGACAGGCAGAATTGGCAAAAAGGGAATCGGAATGGCTAGGCGATGGCGAGTAAATCTCCGCAAGGCAGCGGGTTGTTGAATTCCAGTCCCCGCAAGGCGCAAATCAGTGTGCAGGTCAGGGGCGCATTGATGGTTATGGCGGTGTTTGCATCTGCCGGTCTGCTCTACTGGCAAGTGCAGAATATTGCCTTGATCACCGCTTTTCTCGCTCTGGTGATCAGCATGGCGGGTGTCGCCTTTTTCCTGCGTCCGCAAGCGGACGATTTCGATCAGGACCAGTCAGATCCCGGGGACTGGGCGGTCACACGGATGGTCGCGGACCAGGCGGACATCGGTCTGGCGATTACCGATCGCGCGGGACGCCTTGTCTGCGCGAATGAACTTTTTACCAAATGGTTTAACGGCCCGGCGGTCCCTCCTGAATTGCCGTTGCAGGCAGGGGGTAATGAACTGCTTGCGACGGCGGGCCGGACCGCCTGGCGGGATGGACGCGGCTATGCCGAAGGCCTGAAACGCGGTGTCGCCGAATATAGCGCAAAAGTCGTCCGCGCGGGACAGGGCGACGAATATCTGCTGTGGCAGATGATACCGCAAATTCAGGCTGACATATTGGATGACATGGTTCGTCTGATTAGCGGTGGCGGCGGTCGCGCCTTTTCCGAAGCGGGTATATTGGCCAGCGTGATTGGCGGCGAAGGACGGATCCGGGCTTCAAATCAGGCTTTTGCGTTGCGTGCAACCGGCCGGGTTGACGCCAATATATCGGGTCGCAATTTTATCAATTTCCTGCGGTCCGATGACAAGGGCACGATCTTTTTCGAACGCGAAGGCCGTCATGGCACGCCGGTCCGCCTTTTCCACATCCCGCTGGACCGGGAAAAGGAAAAAGCCCCTGCGCTGATCCTGCTGATTGACGACGATGGCGGAATGGTCGAGCGCGGCAAGGCGCTGGAACAGGTGGAATCGATGCTATCGCTGCTTCCTCTGGGCCTCGCGCTGACCGATCGTGACGGTCGTTTTCTCTTCTTCAACGAAGCCTTTGCCAAGACGGCAGGCATCGGGGAAAATGAACAGCCTCTCTATCCCGGTGACCTGGTGATCCGGGATGACAAGTCGGCGGTCGCCGATGCTGTGCGCCGCCACGCCAGCGGTCCGCCACTGGCGGGTGATCTGGCGGTGCGTCTGCGCAACGGCGGTGAAGAGTCGGTCGCGCTGGGGATTGCCGGCGTTCGCGGACTGGGGGAAGCCGCGGTATTATTGTCGATCCGCGACAATAGGGAAGAATCGAAATTGAAGAGCCAGGTGGCCCAGGCGACCAAAATGCAGGCGGTTGGCCAGCTGGCCGGGGGCGTTGCCCATGATTTTAACAATATTCTCACCGCCATCATCGGTCATTGCGACCTGATGTTGCTGCGTCATGCGCCGGGTGACAGCGACTATGACGACATTCAGCAGGTCAAGAATAACAGCAATCGTGCTGCCGGTCTGACCCGGCAGTTGCTTGCCTTCTCGCGGCAACAGACCCTGCGGCCGCAAGTGCTCCAGTTGCCGGACGTGGTGGCGGATGTCTCGAACCTGCTCAAGCGATTGCTTGATGAAACCATTGAGCTGGAAGTGCGCCATGGTCGCAATCTCGGACTGGTTCGCGCGGACCCCGGACAGCTTGAACAAGTGATCATCAATCTGGGCGTCAACGCCCGTGACGCCATGCCCAATGGTGGCAAGATCTCGATTTCGACCCAGGCGGTGGTCGCCGCTGATGTCCGCGCGCTGAAAAGCGAGATTCTGCCGATTGGTGACTATACGGCGTTGATATTTTCCGACTCGGGCAAAGGTATTCCGCCGCATATTATCGGCAAGATTTTTGAACCGTTTTTCACCACCAAGGAAGTCGGCAAGGGCACTGGTCTGGGGCTTTCCACGGTCTACGGGATCATCAAACAGTCCGGCGGTTATATTTTTGCCGATTCCAAAGTCGGCGAGGGTACGACCTTCTCGATCTATTTTCCGGTGCATCATCCCACCGCAGAAGATGCTGCGCGCGCGACATTGGGGTCACCGCCGGTGAAGGCGACGGCACGAAAGGAATTGTGGGGAAGCGCCCATATCCTGTTGGTCGAGGACGAGGATATGGTGCGGGCGGTCGCGGAGCGAGCGCTAACCCGGCAAGGCTATACGGTGGTGACCGCCGGTGAAGGCGAGGAAGCTTTGGGATTGCTCGCCGCTCAGGCGGACGGCGAACAGCAGTTCGACATGATCGTGTCCGATGTCGTGATGCCCAATATGGATGGTCCGACCATGGCCAAACATGTGCGCAAACATTATCCGGAATTGCCGATATTGTTCATGTCCGGCTATGCTGAAGAGCAATTGCGCAAGTCGATCAATCTAGACAAGGTCAATTTCCTTCCCAAACCGTTTTCTGTCGCGCAAATAGCGGAAGCGGTCGGAGCGACATTGGCCGAACATGCCAAATCAAATTAGAATCTGGCAGAAATTCAATTTATTTTCAGATAAGTAACCCAAGTATAAAATATTTTCGTTCCCCTCTTGTTCTATGAGAACAAATGCGGTACATCATCACAATCATTGATTGATGGTGGTTAAGCATTTAGCGAAGGGGACAGGCAAATGGCCGGCAATTTAAAAGTCGTAGAATCGGATAATCAGTTGAACTCATCAGACAGACAAAAAGCGTTGGACGCCGCATTGGCGCAGATCGATCGTGCCTTTGGCAAAGGCTCGGCCATGAAACTGGGTCAGCGCAAGGCATTGGAAGTAGAGGCTATCTCGACCGGTAGCCTGGGGCTGGATATCGCGTTGGGAATCGGGGGATTACCAAAGGGACGCGTGATCGAAGTCTATGGACCGGAAAGCTCGGGCAAGACCACGCTTGCGCTGCACGTTATCGCCGAAGCACAGAAAAATGGTGGCACCGCTGCCTTTGTCGACGCGGAACATGCGCTCGATCCTGTCTATGCCAAGGCACTGGGCGTCAATACCGATGAACTCATCATCTCTCAGCCGGATACCGGTGAGCAGGCGCTGGAAATTACCGACACATTGGTCCGCTCCAATGCGATCGACATATTGGTGGTCGATTCTGTTGCCGCTCTGGTGCCGCGTGCTGAAATCGAGGGCGAGATGGGTGATACTCATGTCGGTCTGCAAGCGCGCCTGATGAGCCAGGCTTTGCGCAAGCTGACCGGTTCGATCTCCCGTTCGAAGTGCATGGTGATCTTCATCAACCAGATCCGTATGAAAATCGGTGTGATGTACGGCAATCCGGAAACCACTTCGGGTGGTAATGCGCTGAAATTCTATGCATCGGTCCGGCTCGACATCCGGCGGACCGGCCAGATCAAGGAACGCGATGATATTGTCGGCAACAGCACTCGCGTCAAAGTGGTCAAGAACAAGGTCGCACCGCCGTTCAAGCAGGTCGAGTTTGACATCATGTACGGTCAGGGCATTTCCAAGGTTGGCGAGATTATCGATCTCGGCGTGAAGGCCGGCGTTGTTGAAAAATCGGGCGCCTGGTTCTCCTATGACTCGGTGCGGATCGGGCAGGGGCGTGAGAATTCGAAACGCTTTCTTCTGGAAAATCCCGAAATGATGGCCAAGCTGGAAAATCAGATTCGCGGCAAGCAGGAAGAAGTGGCCGAGGAAATGATGACGGGCCCGATTGGCAAAGCCGATGACGGTGATGACGAAAAATAGGGGAATGGATCATCAAGGTGGTGACTGAAGCCGCCGCTTTGATGATTGTCCCTTTCGTTTGAACATCGCCTCTGGCGACCCGTCGGGCGATGCGGCGAATATATGAAAATATTACAAGTTTTGCCGGATCACTCTCCCCCGAGGCGATCCCTGGCATAGGGCCGTCCTTTTGTCCCCCGACTGCAGGACGGCCCATTTTTTCGCGGTCTTCTAAACATTTGACAAATTTCACAATTGTGGGATGCCTTGGTCAGGCAGCAAGGCTCAACCAGTTTGGAAATCGATATGACGATCATTGTTCATCATCTAGAAAACAGCCGTTCCCAGCGTATTATCTGGCTGCTCGAGGAACTGGGCCTCCCATACGAAATTAAACGCTATGAACGGGATTCCAAAACACAGAAAGCGCCCGACAGTCTGAAAGCCATACACCCGCTCGGCAAATCGCCGATGATCGAGGATGACGGGGATATTATTATCGAGACCGCTGTGATCGCCGAATATCTCGTCGCCAAGGCTGATGGCAGGCTTGGCGCGCCGGATGATGCCAGAGATGCTCGCCTCTATAAGCAATATCTCCACTTTGCAGAAGGATCGATGATGCCGCCACTCTATGGATTGCTGGTGGTCGGTCGCCTCGGTCTGCTCGGTCTGCCGGCACGCAAGCCGGTTGGCCAGATGGTCACTGATTTGCTCGTCTGGCTCGAAACCGAGCTCGCGGATCGCGATTATTTTGCCGGTAATCAGCTTACCGCTGCCGACATCATGATGAGCTTCCCGCTCGAAGCCTGCCAGTCGCGGGCCGGGCTGGACGAACGCTATCCCAATCTGCTGGCATGGCTGAAGCGCATTCACGCCCGACCGCAATATCAGACGGCGCTCGAAAAAGGCGGACCTTATGCCTATGCCTGACAGCCTTCTGGCTATCCCACCGGCTACCAATCGAGCGATTATCGTGAGGCAGCTTGCGTTACATGCTGGCGGGACCAAGTTTTGATCCATTCTCGGGATTGTCAACGGGAGATCGCTCGCCTAAGTCGAATTCATGCAAACCACCAATGATATAAGACGGTCTTTTCTGGACTATTTCGCCGCTGAAGGTCACGAGATCATTCCGTCTTCGCCGCTCATTCCCTATAATGATCCGACGCTGATGTTCATCAATGCGGGGATGGTGCCGTTCAAGAATATCTTTACCGGCGCGGAGAAGAGTCCCTATTCAACCGCGACTTCCAGCCAGAAATGTGTTCGGGCAGGAGGGAAGCACAATGATCTCGACAATGTCGGTTATACCGCGCGTCATCATACTTTCTTCGAAATGCTCGGCAATTTTTCCTTCGGCGATTATTTCAAGGAGCAGGCGATTGTCCACGCGTGGGCGCTGGTCACAAAGGTCTGGGGCATCTCGCCCGACCGGTTGACGGTGACCGTTTATCACACCGATGACGAAGCCTTTGACCTGTGGAAGAAAATTGCCGGACTGCCCGACGAGCGGATCATCCGTATCGCGACCAATGACAATTTCTGGTCGATGGGCGATACCGGACCTTGCGGGCCGTGCAGCGAGATATTCTACGATCATGGCGAGCATATCGCGGGAGGCCCTCCGGGCAGTCCCGATGAAGACGGCGATCGCTTTGTCGAAATCTGGAACCTGGTGTTCATGCAATATGACCAGCGCGGCGAAGGCGATCGTGTCGATCTGCCCAAACCGTCGATCGATACCGGCATGGGACTCGAACGGGTCGCCGCTGTCATGCAGGGCGTGCACGACAATTATGACATCGACCTGTTCAAGGCGCTGATCGCCGAGTCCGGGTCGCTGACCGGGACCGCGACAACCGGTGATAATCAGGCGAGCCACCGGGTGATTGCCGACCATCTGCGCGCGTCATCGTTTCTGGTCGCCGACGGTGTTCTGCCATCCAACGAAGGACGCGGCTATGTGCTGCGCCGGATCATGCGGCGGGCGATGCGCCATGCCCATCTGCTCGGCGCGAAGGATCCGCTGATGCACCGGATGGTTGGCTCGCTGACCGGTGAGATGGGCAATGCCTTTCCGGAGTTGATCCGGGCCCAGCCGCTGATCGAGGAAACCCTGCTGCGTGAGGAAACCAATTTCCGGCAGACGCTGGCCAATGGTCTGAAATTGCTTGATGCAGAAATCGAGGGCATGGGCGAGGGCGACATATTGCCCGGTGAGACCGCATTCAAACTCTATGATACATATGGTTTCCCTTACGACCTGACCGAAGATGCCTTGCGCGCCCAGTCGCTTGGTGTTGACCGGGAAGGTTTTGACAAGGCGATGGCGGAACAGAAAGCCGCTGCCCGTGCGGCATGGAAAGGTTCCGGCGATCAGGCCTCGGATTCGGTCTGGTTCGATATTGCCGAGCGCGAAGGCAGCACCGAGTTTACCGGCTATACGTCCGAAGAAGGTGAGGGCGTCGTCGTTGCACTGGTCAAGGACGGCGTCGAAATCGAAACGGCTGCTTCCGGCGATACGCTCACGCTGCTGACCAACCAGACACCTTTCTATGGCGAAAGCGGTGGCCAGATGGGCGACGCTGGCCAGATTTCCGATGCGGATGGTTTTGCGGCCACTGTGACCGATACAAGAAAGCCGCTGGGACGGCTTCACGCCCACCAGATTGAAATCCAGTCGGGCTCGGTGTCGGTCGGGGATATGGTGCATCTGCAGGTAGATAAAGACCGGCGCACAGCACTTCGTGCCAATCACAGCGCGACTCACTTGCTGCACAAGGCGCTTCGCCATCATCTCGGCGACCATGTCACACAAAAGGGCAGTCTGGTCGCCCCCGATCGTCTGCGGTTCGATTTCTCGCATTTGTCCGCTTTGACCGAGGCTGAAATACAGGCTGTTGAGGCCGATGTGAACGCGCAGATTCGCGGCAACAGTCCGGTGACAACACGCCTGATGAGTCCGGATGACGCGGTGGAAGCCGGAGCGCTGGCACTGTTTGGCGAAAAATATGGTGACGAAGTCCGCGTATTGTCGATGGGCCGCGAAGCGGATCTCGATTATTCGGTCGAGCTATGCGGCGGCACCCATGTCCGTGCACTGGGTGATATTGGACTGATGGTGATCATTTCCGAATCTGCGGTCTCCAGCGGAGTCAGGCGGATCGAAGCGCTGACCGGGGAAGCGGCGCGACTATGGCTTGTTGATCGCGATGCCAAACTCAAATCTATCGCCGCAACACTCAAGGCTTCACCCGAAGAAGCGGCGGATCGAGTCGCGACATTGGTGGAAGAACGCAAGAAGCTGGATCGTGAATTGGCTGAAGCGAAAAAGGCATTGGCTTTGGCAGGAGAAGGTGGCGGATCACAATCAGCAGCACCGGAAACCGTTGGTGACGTGGCCTTTAGCGGCCAGGTTATCCAGGGCCTGAACCCCAAGGAATTGCGTGGTCTGGTGGATCAGGCGAAGAAAGGGCTGTCCAGTGGTATCTGTGCGCTGGTTGCGGTCAATGATGGCCGGGCAACCGTTGCAGTCGGCGTTACCGACGACCTGACCGACCGATTTAACGCCGTCGATCTGGTTCAGGCGGGGGTTGCTGCTGTCGGTGGCAAGGGCGGCGGCGGTCGCCCGGACATGGCGCAGGGCGGTGGACCCGATGGCGCCAAAGCCGATGACGCGATTGTCGCTATCAAGGCTGTTCTTGCGGGCTGAGGTCATCCGGCAGCAAATCGGTAGCCGTCGCCTGTGCTGTTGAAGTGGACATGGATTTGAGCTTGGGTTCCTCCTCAAGATCGCCCTTTTCCCGAATTTGCTTGCGGTAAATATCGCGCAGTTCGTGGATCGATGCGATGACCGGACCCATGGCAACGCCATTTTCGACGAGCACTGCTTCTGACAATTGCAGGGATCCTTCCAGCGCTTCCGGCACCGCATTGGTCGCGCCAGCCTGATAGAGCTCGGCGGCATGTTCGATATCACGCGCCCTTGCAATGATCGGGAGGTCCGGCACCCAGGCGCGGACCTTCTTGACGATCTGTACCGACAAGACCGGCTCATCCATCGTCAGCACCAGTGCCTTGGCATGCCCCAGTCGCAACCGGTCGAGCATTTCGTTGCGTGATACATTGCCGAAAATCACCGAATAGCCCTCGCGGCGAGCTTTCGCGACTGTGTCGATATCGGTTTCCACCGCCAGATATTTTTGATCATGGGTCGTCAGAAGATCGGCGATCAGCTTCCCGACCCGGCCCAAGCCGATGATGATCGTTTGCTGGGGTTCAACGGGTTGTTGATCCAGTGCCGATCCACCGCTGCGCATTTCCATTCGCCGGGCGATGTCATGGCCGAAACGGGCCAGCAATGGCGTGATGGTCAGGCCAATTGCGGTGACGATTTGCCAGAATGCGGCGGTTTGTGGCTGGATCAGCTGGGCCTGCAAGGCTGCGGCCAGTACGATCAGCGTGGTTTCAGAGGGACTCGACATCAGGACGCCGGCTTCGGTGGCCGTCCCCGGACGGGCCCCGGCAAAGCGAAGCAGGCCGCCGGTAACGGCCGCCTTCACCACAACCACGCCGACAACCGCGGTGATCAGGCTTGCCCAATTCTCAAGGACAACGCGAATATCGACCTGCATGCCAACGGTGATCAGAAATACACCCAGAGCAAGGCCTTTGAACGGTTGGGTGATCACCTCGACTTCGCCGTGATATTCGGTTTCGGCGATCAGGAGACCGGCGAGCAGGGCGCCTACGATCGGTGACAGGCCGGTTGCCGCCGTCGCCAGGCTGGCCAGGATGATGACCAGCAAGCTGACCGCAAGAAACAGTTCCGGGCTCTTGGTTCGCGCCGCCTGTGCAAAAATCCGCGGCAGCATGAGGCGTCCGAGCACCAACATACCGAAAATGACGGCGCCACCAAGCAGCAGCGTCCGCCACAGGTCACCCCAGCCGCCATCGGCGGTTAGCGTCGGGGAAATCGCCCCGAGCAGGAAAATGATCGGGACAATCGCAACATCTTCGAACAATAGCATGGCCAGTGCCGCGCGTCCGACCGGACTTTTCGTGCCGGACATCGGCAGAACCAGAGCGGTCGAGGACAGCGCCAGAGCCAGTCCGAGACCCAGGGCACCGGCCGGATTTTGTCCGAGAAGATATAAAACCGAGGCAATGATCAGCCCTGACACCAACAATTCCGCTGCACCAACGCGAAAGACGAGGCGCCGTAAGGACCAGAGGCGTTTGAACGACAATTCCAGTCCGATTGAGAAGAGCAGCAGGATGATGCCCATTTCGGCGAACGGTTCGATGGCTTCGCGGTCATTGATCGTAACAAATTGCAGCCATCCATATTGACCCTGAAGCGAGCCAAGTCCCGACGGTCCCAGCAATATTCCGACGAGAATGAAGCCGATGATCGGGGTGATACGGAACCGGGCAAAGGCAGGAATGATGATCCCTGCCGCGCCAAGGATCACGATGGCGTCAATGACGGCGGGATTTCCGAGCGGACTGTGCATGGAGCGACTCTATACGCGAACAATGCTATTTGTCAGCAGGTTACATGAGCTAGATCAGAAATGATCGCCGTCGGCGGTGCTGTGCGCATGAATTCACCGGCGATGCGGTCGATCGCAATCGTCAAGCGTTTAAGCCGGAGGCCAATATTGCGGCGCATTCCCGGCCGGATTATCGGATTGGGTAAACGGACAGGGGGGCGGGCGAGAGGATATTCAATCGCCCGAATCTCCCATCATTCCGTTATGACTATTTCCAGTTTGCCATTTCCGTTTCCAGATTGGACCGGATCGCTTCAAAAAACTGTTCGGTCGTCATCCAGGATTGATCCGGCCCGATAAGGATCGCGAGATCCTTGGTCATATTGCCATTTTCGACCGTCTGGATGCACACCCGCTCCAGTGTTTCGGCGAAGCGCGTCACATCAGGCGTATCGTCAAACTTGCCACGATAGATCAGGCCACGTGTCCACGCGAAGATCGAGGCAATCGGATTGGTGGATGTTGCCTTGCCTTGCTGATGCTGGCGATAATGGCGGGTAACCGTACCATGCGCCGCTTCCGCTTCGACACAATCGCCGCTCGGTGTCATCAATACCGAGGTCATAAGGCCGAGCGAGCCAAAGCCCTGTGCAACTGTATCCGATTGAACATCGCCATCGTAATTTTTGCAGGCCCAGACGAACTTGCCGCTCCATTTCAGAGCCGAAGCAACCATGTCATCGATCAGGCGGTGTTCATAGGTGATGCCCGCCTTGTCAAACTTGTCCTTGAATTCGTCCTGAAACACTTCCTCAAACAGATCCTTGAAGCGGCCATCATAGGCTTTCATGATCGTATTCTTGGTCGACAGATAGACCGGCCATTCGCGGTTCAGGCCATAGTTCATCGAAGCGCGCGCAAAATCGCGGATAGAATCGTCGAGATTATACATGGCCATGGCGATACCGGGGGACGGGAACTGGAATACTTCCTCGTCGATTTTCGTGCCATCATCCCCATCGAAGACCAGCCGCAACTTGCCGGGTCCCGGAACCTTGAAGTCCGTGCAACGATATTGATCGCCAAAGGCATGACGACCGACCACAATGGGATCGGTCCAGCCCGGTACAAGACGGGGTACATTGTCGATAACAATCGGCTCACGGAAGACAACGCCGCCCAGAATGTTCCGGATGGTGCCATTCGGTGATTTCCACATCCGCTTCAGGCCAAATTCTTCCACCCGGGCTTCGTCCGGGGTGATCGTCGCGCATTTTACACCAACGCCATGTTTTTTGATCGCATTGGCTGCATCGACAGTGATCTTGTCATTGGTTTCATCGCGCACCTGGATCGAGAGATCATAATAATGCAAGTCAATGTCGAGATAGGGTTCAATCAGTCGTTCACGAATCCATTGCCAGATGATGCGTGTCATTTCGTCGCCGTCAATTTCGACGACAGGGTTTTTGACCTTGATTTTCGACATATTTCTTGAGTCTTTCCTGATACGGGAACCAAAGGGAGGAATGATGTTGCGAGCCTCTTAGCAAAGATTGTCATTTGTTCAACCTTGAGTTGCGGACGGGTACCCAAAACCCCGACAAGGAATTGTCGATTCATCAACGGGAGTGTTGTCAGAACAATGGGCCGTCTCTAAGTAACATCCATGGCAATTGAGAAATATTCAAACAAAGGGCTGGGAGAAGCCAAATGGGCTTTTCCTCCGATTCATCCCGAAGGCCGTAAATTTGCGGTCATCGCTGGTGTCATCACTGCGTTTTTTGCCATCATGGCATGGGAAACACTGGCTTGGCCAATGGCGGCTATTACCGTGTGGGTTTTGGCCTTTTTCCGTGATCCCAAGCGGGTTACGCCGCTCGACGAAAAATATATTATCGCACCGGCAGATGGTCTGGTGAACCTGATCATGCCGGTGAAGCCGCCCGTGGAATTGCAGGGCGAAGGCGGGCTCGCTAATGAAGAGATGATCCGTGTTTCTATTTTCATGAGCGTATTCGACGTTCACATCAACCGGACACCGATCGAGGGAACGGTGAAGCGTCAGGCCTATATCTCCGGAAAATTCCTCAACGCGGACCTTGATAAGGCGAGCGAAGAAAATGAGCGGCAACATTTTCTGGTCGAACGCAACGACGGTCTGAAGGTTGGTTTTACGCAAATCGCCGGTCTTGTGGCGCGGCGGATCATGGCGTTCGTCAAGGAAGGCGATTTTGTCGCCGCCGGACAGCGAATCGGTTTGATCCGATTTGGTAGCCGTGTTGACGTCTATTTGCCCAAGGGTACTGAACCCAATGTCGTGCTGGGACAGCGAACCATCGCCGGTGAGACCGTTATAGCGGTCATCGGGCAGATGAAAGAGATTGAAGGCGTTGGCCAATGATCATGAGGGCGGTCGTTAGCAGGCTGGTTTCGCTCTGATGGCGAATAATGGCTCCCTGAAGAGACCCGAGAGAGGGATATCGCTGAGGGCTTTTGTCCCGAATGCGGTGACGGCGCTGGCCCTTTGTGTAGGTTTGAGCGGTGTGCGTTTCGCTTATATGGACAATTGGGTGCTGGCCGCCGGAGCGATTGTTCTGGCCGGCATATTGGATGGTCTGGATGGACGGATTGCCCGTCTGCTGAATGCGCAGAGCCGGTTTGGCGCGGAACTGGACTCGCTTTCAGACGTGATCGCTTTCGGTGTCTCTCCAGCGCTGGTGATGTTTCTCTGGTCTACCCAATATATGCCGCAATTTGGCTGGGTGCTGGCGCTCACCATGGCGGTCGGCTGCGCGCTCCGGCTGGCGCGCTTCAATGCCTTGATTGATGACGAGGACCAGCCTCATAAATCGGCCGGGTTTCTGACCGGTATTCCCGCCCCGGTGGGAGCCGGACTGGCGATGTTGCCCCTATATTTGTGGATGATCACCGGTCAGGAAATTTTCCGTCACTATGCGCTGGTAGCACCCTGGATTGTCCTGATTGCCTTTCTGATGATCTCCAATACGGCGACGTTCAGCTGGTCATCGCTGCGTTTGCGGAAAAATATCAGGCTGGAAGGCATAGCCGTGGTCGCGTTGGTTGGCGTTGCCCTGATCAATTCCCCGTGGATCATGCTGGCCGCCATCAGTATCGGCTATCTGATATTGATACCCTTCAGCATCAGAAGCTACGCCAAAGTCAGGCGGCAACGCGCAACGGAGCAGGTTTCACCGCACGATTCTGAGTCATAGGCTGGGACGATTTGACTGTCCGGCGGCGATAGCTCGTCGTCTGCCGTATCGCTTCGGCCTGTCTGGCTTCCATCCCGTTTTGGATGACGTTTACAATCCTGTCACGATATTGAGAAAACATCATCGCGATGACCATTGCAGCACCGAAAAGGGCAAGAGCGAAAAAAGTGGAAATAGCGATACTGAGCATGTGATCATCCCGTTTGTTCTTCCAATAGACGCTTATTGTTCTATTTATGTTCTCCTTGTCAAGTGTTATGTGAAACATGCCGATGATAAGCATCGGAAGACGGTGCCCTGCGTGCCTCGGGATCGCACTGCGCGGCTTCGGTTGAACCGGCTGCTTATGCTTGTACCAATTCGCGACGCGCTTGCATGAACACGTCGATGCTGCCCCAGATGGCAAGGGTTGCCATGATTGCGGCGACCAGGAGATCGGGCCATGCCCGCCCTGTGCCGAGCACACCCAGTGCGGCCGCAAGAACGGCAATATTGCCGACGGCGTCGTTGCGCGAACAGATCCACGCCGAACGCATATTTGCATCCCCATCGCGAAAACCCATTAGCAACAGCGCGACGATGATATTGACGATCAGTGCCAGCGTTCCGACCAGACCCATCGTTTGCGGCTCGGGAGAGGCGCCGGCGTAAAATCCGTAAATTGCGCTGCCGATCACCCATAGTCCGAAGGCGAGCATCGTCGCGCTCTTGGCCAGTGCCGCACGTGCTCGCCAGGTGAGGGCCATTCCGGCAACAAACAGACTGACGGCGTAATTTGCCGAATCGCCAAAAAAGTCCAGTGCATCGGCCTGTAGGGCACGGGAATCAGCGGACATGCCTGCAACAATCTCTACCCCGAACATCAACGCATTGGCGATCAGGGCGAACCACAGTACCCGCCGCCAGCGCGGATCATTGTTATTGCCAGTGTCTGACGGAACATTGCAGCAGGATTTTGCCATAAGGCTTGCCTCTTGTGATTTCGAGTCGCTCACTTATATGAACCCTGTAGCTACTAAAGGGTCAAGCGATGCGTATTGGTGAACTGGCGAAGGCAACGGGTGCGAAGGTAGAGACAATACGCTATTATGAGCGAGAGGGCATCCTTCCGGCTGCGGACCGGACGGATGGGAATTACCGGGACTATTCCGCCAGCGACCTCGCTTTGTTGACCTTCATCCGGCGCGCGCGAAACCTCGGTTTTAGCATGGTGCAGGTTCGTGCACTGATAGATTTGGCGGCAGACGGTGACCAGCCTTGTGACGAGGTGGATGGCATGGCGCGCGAGCATATCGTCGAAATCGATCAGAAGATCGCCGATTTGACCGCGTTGCGCGGGGAATTATCCCGGCTGGTTAACGACTGTGATGGTGAGCGCATTGGTGAGTGTCTGATTGTCGAGGCTCTTGGAGGACGCGGTCGCTAGATGATTGCAAGTGCGTCAGGAAGGGAAGGGGGATGCCCGTCCCGAAGTGCCGCACTCCTGATATTGCCGGGCATCAGTTTGTGGTTGCATTTTTCTTCTCTTCGCCCTAACGGCACGCTCATTCCACATGGAAAGCACTCATACCGGTGCCAATGGCGGCCTTTCAGGTCGTTTGAGGTTATCAGCTTTCCAGAGGCATAACCGGATAAGGAGAAATATTATGGCGGCCCCTGTCGTCACCCTACAGCAATTGATTGAAGCCGGAGCGCATTTCGGCCACCAGACCCACCGCTGGAACCCGAAGATGAAACCATATATCTTCGGCGCCCGCAACAGCGTCCACATTCTTGACCTTTCGCAGAGCGTGCCCTTGTTTGCACGGGCTCTCGATTTTATCGCCAATGCGGTATCGGCAGGCGGCAAGGTCCTGTTCGTCGGTACCAAGCGTCAGGCGCAAGAGCCGATCGCCGAAGCAGCACGCGCCAGCGGCCAGCATTTCGTAAACCATCGCTGGCTCGGTGGTATGCTGACCAACTGGAAAACCATTTCCAATTCGATCCGCCGGATGAAAACTTTGGAAGAGCAACTCGGTGGTGATACCGCTGGCTTTACCAAGAAAGAAGTCCTGCAGATGACGCGCGAGCACAACAAGCTGGAACTCTCGCTTGGTGGTATCCGCGACATGGGCGGTATTCCTGACGTCATGTTCGTAATCGACGCCAACAAGGAAGAACTTGCCATCAAGGAAGCCAATGTTCTGGGTATTCCGGTTGTAGCGATTCTCGATTCCAATGTTGATCCCAGCAACATCGCATTCCCGGTTCCCGGCAATGACGATGCGGCGCGGGCTATTCGCCTCTATTGCGAATCCGTCGCGGCGGCGGCTACCAAGGGCGGTCAGGACGCTTCGGTTGCCGCTGGTGCCGACCTGGGGGCCGCGGTTGCTCCACCGGTTGAGCAGATTGTATCGAGCGAAGCCAATGCCAGTGCAATGGCTTCCGGCGAAGAAGCAGCGGTTGCCGACATTGCTGAAATAGCGGCGGAAATGGTACCTGCTGAAGCGGCAGTTGCCGAAACACCGGCAGAAGAGCCGAAAGCCGAAGAAAAAGCAGCTCCGAAAAAAGTCGCTGCAAAGAAACCGGCTGCCGAAAAGAAAGATGACGCAAAGACGGACGAAAAGGCCTGAACTTGAAGCGTCTTTCTGTGGTCATATATTGACTGCAAATGAAAATAACCGGGGCGGCATTATTGTCGCCCCAATTTCACATTTCCCGATCAAGAAATTGAGGAACAAATTATGGCTATTACAGCAGCAGCAGTGAAGGAACTGCGCGAGCGCACCGGTGCCGGCATGATGGATTGCAAAAAGGCGCTGAACGAAACCAATGGCGACGTGGAAGCCGCTGTCGATCTGTTGCGGACCAAGGGGCTTGCTGCCGCACAGAAAAAATCAAGCCGTACTGCAGCTGAAGGCCTTGTCGGTGTTTCGGTCAAAGGAACTCGTGGCGTTGCGGTTGAAGTCAACAGCGAAACCGATTTCGTTGCCAAGAATGACCAGTTTCAGGACTTTGTTGCCAAGGTAACCGATGTCGCGCTTGGTCTGAACGAAGATGATGTCGAAGCGCTGGCTGCTGCCGAATATCCCTCGGGCGGAACGGTGCAAGACGTGCTGACCAACAATATTGCAACTATTGGCGAAAACCAGACGATCCGCCGGATGAAAACAGTTGCCGTATCAAACGGTCTGATTGTTCCCTATGTCCATAATGCGGTCACACCGACGATGGGCAAGATCGGCGTACTGGTTGCGCTGGAAAGCACGGTTGGTGCAGATGTTCTGGAACCGCTGGGCAAGCAGATTGCGATGCACATCGCGGCTGCATTCCCGCTGGCTCTGAACGCTGAAGATCTTGATCAGGACATGCTGGCCCGTGAACGTGCCATTGCGACCGAAAAGGCCGCCGAGTCCGGCAAACCGGAAAATATCGTCGAGAAGATGGTCGACGGCGCGATGGCAAAATTTGCCAAGGAAAATGCATTGCTCAGCCAGATTTTCGTGATGGACAACAAAACTCCGATTGCGAAAGTTGTCGAGCAGGCGGGCAAGGAAGCCGGCGCGGAAATCAAACTGACAGAATATGTTCGTTTCCAGCTTGGTGAAGGCATCGAGAAGAAAGAAGATGATTTTGCAGCGGAAGTCGCCGCCGCAGTTGCTGGCTAATCGAGCAACAGATTGAATATTTCAGGCGGTAACGCTTGGCAGCATGGCGCGGACTATCTATGGTCTGCGCCATATTTGTTTTTGGGGCCGGACATTGATTCCGGCAGGATAGGATTTGCATGAAACGACCGGCGTTCAAACGAATTTTGCTGAAGCTTTCTGGCGAGGCCCTGATGGGCTCTGGCGAATTCGGGATCGACGCGGAAACGGTTAACCGCATCGCGGCTGAAGTGAAATCTGCCAAGGAGGCAGGTTATGAACTTTGTCTGGTCGTTGGTGGCGGCAATATTTTCCGCGGTCTGGCTGCGGCTGCAAAGGGTTTTGAACGTACCAGTGCCGATTATATGGGGATGCTGGCAACGGTGATGAACGCTCTGGCCGTCCAGAATGCGCTTGAGCAGATGGGCTGTGACACGCGGGTTCTGTCTGCCATTCCGATGGCGAGCGTTTGCGAACCCTATATTCGCCGCAAGGCGGTGCGCCATCTGGAAAAGGGTCGCATCGTTATTTTTGCGGCTGGTACAGGCAATCCCTATTTTACAACCGACACGGCGGCGGCACTGCGCGCGGCCGAAATGGGCTGCGAGGCGTTGTTCAAGGGGACCAGCGTTGATGGTGTCTATAATGCCGATCCAAAAATCGATCCTGACGCGACGCGCTATGAACAGCTGGGCTTCGATCAGGTATTGAGCGATAATCTCAAGGTTATGGACGCCAGTGCGGTCGCGCTTTGCCGCGAGAACAAGATACCGATCGTCGTCTTCTCAATCCGCGAGCAGGGCAATCTGGCGACCATATTGGGCGGCGGTGGAACTGCCACCATGGTCGGAACAACCGAATAAAGCTTAGAGGAAACAGCAATGGCAAAATATAACAAGGCCGATCTCGAAAGGCGGATGAACAGCACGCTGGAGGCGCTCAAACACGATTTGAGCGGCCTGCGCACTGGTCGTGCCAATATCGCCCTTCTCGATACGATCACGGTTGAGGTCTATGGTTCGAATATGCCGCTTAATCAGATTGCGACCGTATCTGTACCCGAGCCGCGCATGCTGTCGGTACAGGTCTGGGACAAGAGCAATATTCAGCCGGTGGAAAAGGCGATCCGATCGGCCAATCTGGGGCTCAACCCGATGGTCGATGGCTCCAATATCAGGCTTCCTATTCCGGATTTGACCGAAGAGCGCCGCAAGGACCTGGCGAAGCTGACCGGCCAGTTCGCTGAAAAAGCGCGCATCGCCATTCGCAATGTTCGTCGGGATGGCATGGATGACCTGAAGGCCGACGAGAACAAAAAGGAAATCAGCGAGGACGACAAGAAGCGGCTCGAGACCGAAGTCCAGAAACTGACTGATGAAATGATCGCCGAGGCTGACAAGCTTGCTGACGCAAAAGAGCAGGAAATCCTGACCCAGTGAAGCTCGCAGGTTTCAAGAATGGTGCCGAAGATTCGGCGTCAGGCGCGGCAGGGAAATCCGACCCCACTTGTGGTGTCCGTCACATTGCGATCATCATGGATGGTAACGGACGATGGGCAAAGCGCAAGCATCTGCCGCGGGCTCTTGGCCACAAAAAGGGTGTCGAAGCGGTCCGTAATATCGTGCGGGTGGCCGGCGAGATGGGCATAGAGGCGATGACGCTCTATGCCTTTTCATCGGAAAACTGGAGCCGGCCAGAAGATGAAATCAGTGATCTCATGGGATTACTGCGGCAATATATACAATCGGATATCAACGAATTTGTGGAAAATGGTGTTCGGTTGAAGGTTATCGGCAATTACAGGGCGCTCGATGCCGATATCGTCGCGATGATCGATGATGCGATTGAAAAAACGGCCAATAATGAAAATATGACGCTGGCTGTTGCGCTTAACTATGGGGCACAGGACGAAATGCTCCGGGCGGTGCGGGATATTGCGGCGACGGTCAAACGGGGCGACCTGGAGCCCGAAGAGATTCGGATTGATGATATTTCCGCTGGTCTGGATACCGCCGATTTGCCGCCGCTCGATTTGCTGGTCCGAACCTCGGGTGAATTGCGCCTGTCCAATTTTCTGCTATGGCAAGCCGCCTATTCGGAACTCTATTTTACCGATACGCTGTGGCCGGATTTCGACAAGGAAGAGCTGGAAAAGGCGCTGAAATCATTTGGATGCCGCGAACGACGGTTCGGTGGGCGCTGAACATGGATGATCGCGCTGGCTCCAAGCCCGGCAAAGCCAGTGAATTGCAAAAGCGCGTCATTGTGGGCGTGCTTCTGATTGCGGTGGCTTTGCTGGCGGGATATTTTGGCGGGATATTGATGTGGTTGCTGGTCGTGCTGATGGCGCTCGGCATAATGAGCGAGTGGGCGTTGCTGACCCGACGCGATAACAATCGCCTGCTTGCGATGTATGCACTGTCCGTGCCTTTGGCGATCATGTCCCCCTGGGCTGCCGGTGCTTCATTTCTCGCGCTTGGCCTGATCATGGGCGCAGCGATGTTTGTTGCGGTATTCGACCGTTCGCTGAAACTCGCCGCGGGCGTATTCTACGCTGGTCTTCCGGCTCTCGCGGTCCTCTATTTGCGCGATATCGAGAACGGTATCTTGATCATGCTCTGGACACTGGCGCTGGTATGGGCCACCGATATCGGAGCCTATTTCTCCGGCCGCGCGATTGGCGGGCCAAAGCTGGCACCGCAAATCAGTCCCAATAAAACCTGGGCTGGCCTGATTGGCGGTGTTGCCCTCACGACCGTGGTCAGCTTCGTGCTCCATGTCTATTGGGGACTATCTTTCTATCTGGTGTTGCTCAGCATGCCCCTCGCGGTGCTGGCGCAAATGGGTGACCTTTTCGAAAGTTGGCTCAAGCGCAAAGCAGGGGCGAAGGATAGTGGTACAATCTTCCCAGGCCATGGTGGTGTGATGGATCGCCTCGATGGTTTGATTCCGGTGGCACCGGTCGTCGCCATGATCATGCTGACAGATAGTCTGGGCGCCTTGTCATGACGAAATCGGTCTCCATTTTTGGCGCAACCGGATCGGTTGGCCAGTCGACGCTGGACCTTATTCGCCAGCAACCGGATGAATATGAAATCATTGCGCTGACCGCAAACGGCAACGCCTCCCAGCTTGCCGCGCTCGCCAAGGAGTTTTCCGCACGGGTCGCGGTCGTCGCCGATGATTCCGCTTATGATGAGCTCAGGGAGCAACTGGCGGGGACGTCGATTGAGGCCGCAAGCGGTGCTGACGCGCTGGTAGCCGCCGCTGCTCTGGGTGCAGACTGGACGATGGCGGCGATCGTCGGTTGCGCTGGACTGCCGCCAACGCTCGAAGCCTTGCGTTGTGGGAAAACGGTCGCTTTGGCCAACAAGGAAGCTTTGGTTTCTGCTGGCGCTCTGATGATCACCGAGGCGGGAAAGGCGGGTGCGACCCTGTTGCCGGTTGATTCGGAACATAATGCGATATTCCAGGCGCTGCAGGGCGGGACAATTGAACAGGTCCACAAGATTACCCTGACCGCCAGCGGTGGTCCGTTCCGGGGCTGGACAAGAGAGCAGATGGCGAGTGTGACCCCGGAGCAGGCGGTGGCCCACCCCAATTGGGATATGGGTGCCAAGATTTCGGTCGATAGCGCAACGATGATGAACAAAGGGCTGGAACTGATCGAAGCCCATTATCTGTTTCCGGTCGGTCTCGCGAATATCGAGATACTGGTGCATCCCCAGTCGGTCATTCATTCGATGGTTGAATATCATGATCGCTCGACGTTGGCGCAGCTCGGTTCTCCGGATATGCGGATACCGATTGCCAGCGCTTTGGCCTGGCCGGACCGGATGATCACCAATTCCGAGCCTCTCGATTTGGCGGAAATCGGCAGGCTCGACTTCGAACGACCCGATGAAAGCCGTTTTCCGGCGACCAGAATTGCGAGGGAGGCGATCATGGCAGGCGGCGCCAAACCGGCGATGCTCAATGCCGCCAATGAAGTAGCCGTTGCTGCCTTTCTCAACCACGCGGTTCAGTTTCTGGACATCACGGAGATTGTAACACGGCTCTTAGATAGTTATAGCCCACCGGCGCCGACCGCATTGGCGGATATTTTTGCGATAGACAAAGAATCCCGCGTTCGGACCGAGCAACTGGTCGAGGAATTGAAAGTTTGACGGATAATCCCGGTATTTTGATATATTTGCTAGCATTTCTGATTGTTATTGGTGTGCTCGTATTCGTGCACGAGATGGGTCATTATCTTGTCGGCCGCTGGTGCGGCGTGAAGGCGGAAACCTTTTCAATCGGCTTTGGCAAAGAGATTGCCGGATGGACGGACAAGCGCGGGACCCGTTGGAAAGTCTGCATGTTGCCGCTGGGAGGTTATGTCCAGTTTGCCGGGGACATGGATCCCTCGGGCATGAAGAGCAAAGAATGGCTCAATCTGCCGGCAGCCGAACGCAATCAGACCTTCCAGTCCAAATCCCTCTGGAAGCGCGCGGCGATCGTATTTGCCGGGCCAGCGATCAATTTCCTTTTTGCCATATTGATCATCACCGGTTTTGTGATCGCTTACGGAACCAGCTCAACCTTGCCGGTTGCGAGCGCTATTTCGGAAAATTCGACAGCCGCCGCGATTGGGATGAAGCCCGGCGACCGGGTGGTTTCTGTCGACGGCGAAAAAATCGAGCTGTTTGAAGATCTTCAACAGAAAATAATATTGATCCCCGATCAAAAAGTAGAAATTATATACGAGCGGGACGGCCAGCCTATTGCAAAGCAGGGCACGATTGGCGTCAACATAATGAAGGACCGTTTCGGAAACGAATATCGCCTTGGTTTGTTGGGAATGGCCTCCAGCGAAGTGGAATGGCGGGAAGTCAGTCCGATAGAAGCTCCTGTTATAGCGGTTGAGAAAACGATCGGTATAGTGGATCAGATCACGACAACGCTTGGGCAGGTCATCACCGGCAAACGTTCAATAAAGGATCTCGGTGGCCCGCTTAAAATTGCTCAGGTCTCGGGCGAACAGTTCAAATTGGGGCTGGAAGCTTTCATTCTCTTTGTGGCGTTAATCTCAATTAACTTGGGGTTCATCAACCTGCTGCCAATCCCGATGCTCGATGGAGGGCATCTGATGTTCTATGCAATTGAAGCGGTTCGGAGAAAACCGGCTAGCCCAAAAGTCCAGGAATGGGCGTTCCGTTCCGGGCTCGCCTTGGTCATGGTGTTCATGTTGGTGGTGACATTCAACGATTTGACGTCTTTTGGTCTGTTCCGATCTGTCACTGGCTGATTGACCATTGATTGATTCGCTGCATTGGGGCAGGGGGTTCGCGAAGTCGGTGCGTCGGCGCCGGTTTCATTTTATTTTTTGGTTTATGGTGTGAAAGCGAGTTTGTCTGTGGATCATAAAAAGCGGCTTCTACCCTTGTTAATGTGCGGTACCATTTTGGGTGGCACAGCTCTTCCTCTTCAGGCGCAAACACAAGAAGCGGCTTCAGCCGCACCAGCCACGCCGGCAGTGTCTGCCGATCAAACCATAAGTTCCATCGTGGTTAACGGCGCCCAGCGGCTGGAGCCGACCACGGTCTTGTCCTATATGCAATTGCGCGTCGGTCAGCCCTATACGCAGGAAGCAGCCGATCAGGCCTTGAAGGATCTTTTTGAAACAGAATTGTTCAAAGATGTCAGTATCCGGAACAATGACGGTGCTGTCATTATCGAGGTGGTCGAAAATCCGGTGATCAACCGGATTTTGCTTGAGGGCAACAAGCGGATCAAGGAAGATAAAATCTATCCTGAGATCCGGCTGGCCCCACGACAGATATTCACGCGTTCGAAGGTCCGGGCCGATGTCGCCCGCATCGTCGAGCTCTATAAACGCAAAGGTCGTTTTGCGGCCAATGTTGAACCCAAGATGGTTCAACTGGACCAAAATCGCGTCGACATCGTTTTCGAGATCAATGAAGGGCCAAAATCCAAGGTCCAGCAGATCAACATCATCGGTAATGAAGTATTTTCTGACGGCAAGTTGCGCGGTGAAATGGTTACCAAGCAATCACGCTTCTATCGTTTCTTCAGTTCGAGCGACACTTATGATCCGGACCGGCTGGCATTTGACCAGCAGAAACTCCGCCAGTTCTATCTGACGGAAGGCTATGCCGATTTTCGGGTCATTTCAGCGGTGGCTGAACTGACACCGGACAAGAAGGACTTCATCATCACCTATGTGGTTGAAGAAGGTGATCGTTACAAGTTCGGTGACGTGACGGTGGAAAGCGATATTCGCGATTTTACACCTGAATTCCTGACCCCTCAGCTGCCGATGAAGACTGGGGATTATTATGACGCCAAGCAGGTTGAAGATACGGTCGAGCGCCTGTCGGAAACCGCCGGATTGTTCGGTTATGCCTTTGCTGACGTCCGTCCGCAATTTACGCGGAACAAAGAAACGCTAACCATGGATATCCTGTTCCAGGTGGCGGAAAGTGATCGTGTGTATGTCGAGCGGATCGACATTAACGGCAATACACTGACGCAGGACAAGGTGGTGCGTCGGGAATTCCGTTTGAATGAGGGTGATGCCTTTAACAGCTTCATGGTCAAACGTTCCGCCAACCGCATAAAATCACTAGGTTTTTTCCAGGAAGATCTGGAAATCGAACAAAAGCAGGGCAGTGCTCCTGATCGGATCATTCTGGAAGCCAATGTTGAAGAAAGGGCGACCGGCGAGTTGCAGCTTTCGGCAGGTTTTTCCAGCGTCGAGAATTTTATTCTTCAGGCCTCCGTCAGACAACGAAATTTTCGCGGTAAAGGACAGGAGTTGCGTGCCAGCGTCAGCTATTCCAGCTATTCGCAGTCGATTGAACTTGGCTTTACGGAGCCCTATTTGTTCGACCGGAATATTGCCGTGGGCGCGGATGTGTTCCGACGTGATTTGAACAGCTTCAATTACGTCAACAGCGATCGCCAAACCACTTTCGAACAGCTGACCACGGGTTTCCAGATCCGCGCCGGTGTGCCGATTACCGAATATCTGTCGGCATCGCTTCGTTATGGCCTCAGTCAGGATGATGTGACGCTGGAGCCAACGCTGTTCTTTACGGACAGCAACGATGACGGCATTCGCGGTAACAGCGCCGCCGATGTTTGTGACCCGCTGCTTGCCGGACGCTATTTGTGCGATGCTCTGGGCAAGCGCACAACATCCTCGATCGGCGCATCGCTAATTTATGATGACAGGGATAATCGCATCCGCCCAACCCGGGGGCAATCAATCGTCGGTAGTCTCGATTTTGCCGGATTGGGGGGTAGTGTCAAATATCTCCGTGGCCGTCTGAATGCATCCAAGCACTGGCGTGTCTTTGGCGACTTTATTTTCACGGTTAGTGGTGAGGGTGGATATATCCATCCCTTGGAAGATCGCGGCAGCGCGGCCGACGGGATTGATGATGTTCGCCTGACCGACCGCTTCTTCCTCGGTGAACCGCAAATCCGCGGTTTTGATATTCGCGGTGTCGGTCCCCGTGTCGTGCGTTCTTCGACCATTCCCGGGCTCGATGCCAACGGCAATCCGATCAACGAGATTGTGGAAGTAACCAACGGTACGCAGACAGACGATGCTATCGGCGGGCGCGCTTATTATCTGGGGCGCGCAGAGCTGGAAATTCCACTTGGTTCCGGTGCTCGCGAACTGGGTTTGAGACCTTCCATTTTTGTTGATGTGGGTGCCGTTTTCAACGTAGTTCAACCGTTACTCTTGACGGACTTGCAAACGCAAGCGTCGGGAACAGTCGCGACGCGTGATGCTTCTGGCGCCGCAATTACTGATAGTACCGGCGCTATCGTTACCGCTACCGGGCCGCTATATTTGAGCCTCGACGATACAGGACAAGCTGTACAAGTCGTGGATGCCGTCAACAGCAGCGGCATAGCCAATCCGATTGCGACCAGCTTCACGGAGCGTTTCTTTGGTGATACAATGAGCCCTCGGCTATCTGTAGGCTTTGGCGTGAACTGGAATTCACCATTCGGTCCGTTCCGGATCGATATAGCCAAAGCGCTGTTAAAAGAGCCTGGTGATGACACCAAATTATTCACATTTAACGTAGGAACACAATTCTGATGACACGTTTATTAAACAAAGCATTGACGATCTTTGCAATTTCGACCCTGCCTCTGGCTTTTAGTTCGGCTGCGACAGCACAGGTTTCCGGCATTGCCACAGCTGATCCGATGATTGCCATCGCCAAGACCAAGGCATTCTCGGCTGCATATTCGCAAATTGGGACTCAGTATAAGGCCTCTTTTGACCAGATTGACGCGCATAATAGAACGCTCAACGGCTTGCGGGCGCAGCTGGATACAGACAATAACAAGCAACTGACCCAGGAAGAGCTGGACGCGGCGGTCAAGGCGAATAACCCGGTTTTGAAGAGTATCGAAACCGAAGAAACAGCAATTCAGAAACTGCAAACGCCGGCGATCAAGGCGCAAATGTATGCGGTTGAGAATATTTTTAACGAATATTCCAATGCCCAGCAGCAGGTTGTTTCGGACAAGAAAATCGGTGTTATTCTGAGCCAGGATGCATTTCTTTATGCGCCGCCACAGGTAGACGTGACCAACGCTATCACAGCGGTGCTGGATACAAGGGTTCCGTCGGTCAGCACGACCCCGCCAGCGGATTGGCAGCCACAGCGCAACACGGTTGCTCTTCACCAGCAGCTGCAGCAATTGCTGGTAGCCAGTGCCCGTAACCAGGCCGCGCAACAGCAGCAAACCCCGGCGGCCGCTCAGCCAGCCAGCCGTTAGTTGACCATTGATGACGACCGAATCGCTGAACTATGATGTAACCAAGGTGATGGCGGTGCTGCCGCACCGCTATCCCATGCTGTTGGTTGATCGGGTGGAAGAACTCGTGAAGGATGAATCGATCCGGGCGATCAAGGCCGTCACCATGAATGAAGGATTTTTTCAGGGTCATTTCCCTGGACGCCCGATCATGCCTGGTGTCTTGATTGTCGAAGCGCTGGCGCAAGCTGCCGGTGTTTTGGCGATGGAGAGTTTCGATTTGGTTGGATCGGGCAAACTGGTTTTATTCATGGCAATTGACGGCGCGAAATTCCGTCAACCCGTGGAACCGGGTTGCTTGCTGTCGCTGAACGTGAAATTTGCACAAAAACGCGCGCGTGTGTGCAAATTTTCCGGGCAGGCGATGATCGGCGACAAGCTCGCGGCCGAAGCGACCTTCACCGCGATGATCGCCGACCCACCTTCTGCATAAGCTTTTGCAAAAGAATCTTGCCCTTTTCCCATTCGGCGGTTAATGCGCCGCTTCCGTTAAATTTATTCGCTTTGGGTCTGGTCGGTAACCAGCCTGTTTAGGAGCCGAAAATGAAACCAGATACGCATCCCGATTACCACATGATCAAGGTCCAGATGACCGATGGTACAACGTTTGAAACCCGCTCCACATGGGGCAAAGAGGGTGATACGTTGCAGCTCGACATTGATCCTTCATCGCACCCAGCATGGACCGGCGGCAATCAGCGCCTTCTCGATCAGGGTGGCCAGGTGGCTCGCTTCAACAAGCGTTTCGGTGGACTGTCGCTTAAAAAGAGCTGATCGTTATCGGGACTATGCAATAGTCCCGATATTCTACCACAGATCGATCTGGCCCAGCCAGGAAGACAGCAGGGAGAGTTTCTCCCGATGGATTTCTGTCGCTCGCTCCGTTGTGGTTTGCACAAACTGAACTTTTGATCCCGGTCCCAGTTGTCCTATCAAGTGGCGATCGGCGCGGATTACCTGTCCGATCCGGGGGTAACCTCCGGTCGTCTGTGCATCGGGGCCCAGCAGATAGGGTTGCCCGCTCGGGGGCATCTGAATTGTTCCGGGAAAGACGGCCGCACTCTGCATATCTGCCGATTTTCTTGCGCTGAGAGGGTTGCCTTCCAGTGCGATGCCCATCCGGTTGGCGCGTGCACTGACTGTATAGGGACTGAGACACAGGTCATCCAACACCCCGTCGGTCGGTTTGCGGGCTTCCGGTCCGGGGGTAACCCGCAGCACATGGTCGTTGCTATAGTGCGGTCTGAGATTTTCTGGTGTGACCCGCTCCACCTCGCGGACCAGTGAAACCTGCGAGAAGGCGATGACATCACCGCTCTTGAGCGCACGACCGTGGTAGCCGCCGAGACCCGCGGCAAGATAGGTTGATTGACCATCCAGCAGCTTCTCCGCCTCAATCCCAGAAGAAACAGACAAATAGGTACGGCACCCCGGGCGGCTGGGGCCAATGTGGAGCGTGTCTCCGGCATTGATCCTCAAGCTCTGATGCTGGGGATGGTCCTCGTCATTGATACGGACATATTCCGCGGCCCCCACTACAGCGATCGAACAGGGTTCGTTCATTTGGAAAATCGCGTCTGTAAGCGTGTTTTCCAACGCGATTTCGCCGAATGATTTGCCGACGAGAATATTCGCCAGCGCCAGTGAAAGGCAATCGGCGGCACCGGTGGTGGGCATCCCTAGATGCCGATGTCCGGCATAGGGTGCCCCCTGCAAGCTGGTTTGCAGTCCGGCCTTCAATACCGTCATGCTCACGGGTTCGGTTCCTGTTGCCAGCTATCAAATGCGTCCTTCGAGATCGATTCGAAGTGAATATTCTGCCCGGCCGACAGCAGAGCTGGTCGTTTTCTTGATGGATCGAACAACCGGAGCGGCGTGCGGCCGATGATAGGCCAGCCACCCGGACTGTCGAAGGAATATATACAGCTCTGTCGCCCGATGACGCCGATTGAGCCGGCTGGGACCAATTGTCTTGGGCTGTCGAGCCGTCCAATCGTGGGCGTGTCATCCATGCTGTCGAGATAGGCAAAGCCGGGCATGAATCCCAGCATGGCGACGCGATGCCTTTGCATTATGTGCCAGGACGGTAACGCTTCGGTAGCGATCCCTAGCCTGTCGGCGATATGGTCGCGGTCAGGCGCAAATTCCGGAGCATAGCAGACAGGAATGGTCAGCGTGTCGCCGGAAATGCTTGTCACCCCCCGCAGATCGGCGAGCTGGTCCAATATGGTCTTGGCGGCGTCCTTCGGCCAAATAACAGCCGGGTCGAACTGGACGGCGATACTGTCGAGACCCGGTACAATCTCGGTCCAATATTTGCTGGAAGACAACGCGTGTTGTGCCGCAATGACCGAATCCCAGTCGGGTAATGTGACGCTGACCCAGTCATCGCAGATGTGGATCGTCGGATCATGCTCAGCCACTATCCCGCCGGTCCGATCACGATTCCGGCCTTCTCCAGCGCCAGCCGCATTCGTCTCGCGGTACCGAGCGCGCCATCGCTGTCGGAGTGGAGGCACAGGCTTTCGGCTTTCAGGATAAGGCTGTTGCCGCTTTGCGCTGAAAACGCTGTGCCTTGTGCTAGGCAGATACCTTGGGAAATTCGGTCGTCTTCATCTGTAATCACTGCGCCTGCCTGACTACGGGGAACCAGTCGGCCATTGTCGGTATAGCGCCGATCGATGAAGGCTTCGGCGATAAAGGCAATGTCGTTCTCACCAGCCTTTTTCTGGATCAGCGATCCGGGCATTCCGACCAAAGCAAGATTTTCCCGCGCCGCGATGTCGACCAGCAGAGTGGCAAGTATCGGGTCATCCTGTGCGTCATTATACAAGGCACCATGCGGCTTGATATGGGTCAGCAATATATCGACTTCCGCCGCAATCGCGGCGATTTCATGTAATTGCCGCGTCAGGCTGATCTCCAGATTCTCCAGCGATATATCCATCGTTTGGCGACCGAAGCCGGTACGATCCGGATAGGATGGGTGGGCCCCCGGGGCAATGGACCGGGCCTTTGCAGCTTTTAGCATGCGCCGCATGGTATCGGGCGATCCGGCGTGGCCACCGCAAGCGATATTGCAACTGGAGACGATATCCATGATCCCGACATCGCGGGCAATGCCCGCTGGTTCTTCATCTTCGCCAAGATCAGCATTCAGGTCGATCATGGATGTCATGGCCAGAATCCCAACGCTCTGGCGATCAATCGGAAGCCCAATGCCGTAGTGATCAGCAAAATGGCTGCACCCAGAAGATTGGCCTTGAGACCATTGGCATGTGGGCCGAGAAGATTCTTGTCATTGGCCAGTTTTAGAAGAAAAATCGCGACGATGGGCAGCAACAGTCCGTTGGCAATCTGGGCCACGAAGATCAGTTCAACCGGACGATATCCCAACAGCGAAGCGAATGTACCGGACAGGATCACGATCAGCGCGCCGATTTTAAACGGTGCCCGCGAGCGGGAGGATTTGAAAATCTCCTGCACGATATAACCGGTCGCCAAGGGCGCCGTGATCGCAGAAGTCAATCCCGCTGCGAACAATCCTGTGCCCAGCGTAACAGTGGCCATGCTGCCAAACAGGGGGCTGAGCTGCTGCGCCATATCAACCGCATTTTCAATTGTCTTGCCGCTACCGAACAGGCTGGCCGCCGCAGTCGCCAATATGGTCATCGATACCAAGCCGCCGATGCCAATTGAAACGGTCGTGTCCAGCTGCGCTTCGGGCAGTTGCTCCTTGTCCCAGCGCTCGCGCACGCTGGCCGCATGAAGAAACAGATTATAGGGGACAATTGTCGTGCCAATCAACGCGATTGCGGTCATCAAGCCTTCATCCGGTATGGTGGGAACGAAGCCTTGCAATACGGCCCCAAGGTCCGGACGGATCAGCAGAAAGGTCAGAATGAAGGCTGCGCTCATCAGCATCACCAGCAGGATCAGGATATTTTCTATCCACTTTGGTTTTGTGAAAACCAGCATGGTAGAAGCGAACAGGCCTATGGTGATGATCACCGGCGCTATGCCAAAGGCCAGAGGCGCGCCGTTGATGGCTTCCAGTCCCAGCGCGGCGCCGGACATATTGCCGGCCTCATAAGCGGCATTGCCCAAAACGAGTGCGGAAATCAGAAGCAGGGCCGCGAGAGCGCGTAGAATTGGCGACGCGACAGATTTTAGCATTGCCTCCGCCAGTCCCAATTGGGTAACCAATGCGATGCGGACGGCAAAGGACTGAAGAATGATCGTCGTCAACGTTGCAAATACGAGAGCCCAGAGCAGGGCGAAGCCGAAATTCGCTCCTGCCAAAGTGCATGCGGTGACGGTTCCCGGGCCGATGAAGGCCGCCGAAACCATCATGCCCGGGCCGGGACGGTAGCGACTGAGTTTCATTGATTTTTCTGCAACTGTTTCAACCATTCCATGGCCACGGTTTCTCGCGGTACCATTTTGTAATGACATATTTTGTACCACTTCGAACCTTCATGCCGTGGTGCAGCGTCCAGTTGTTGACGCTACCATCGATATTGCGGTTATTCCAGCACAGCATGGTTCCGGTTTCCGGAGCAAAATTCTTTTTGAAATGTGTGAAGCGTGTGTTCCCACCCGCTGCCGGCTTGTTGAGGTAAATCATGAAGGTCCATGATCGTTGTCCGGAGACCGAACAATATTTTTTATAATCCTGTCCGCCCGGATCGAAAAAGTCCGTGTGTGCCTTGAATTCTTGCCCGACTGCATAGCGTTGTCCCTGCAGCGGTTCGCCAAACTTCTTGTCGATATCCGCAAAGGCGCAGATTTTTGCATCAATCTCGGCGACAAAATCATCCTCATGGTCGAGATCGCAGGTCTCACTGGTGCGAAAATAATCGTCACCATTGGGGTCGGCGATATCGGACGGCCGCCGTTTCTGGTCGATCATGTCCATAAGCCTGATGCATTCTTCGGGATTGAGGAAGTTTTTGACGATACATAATTCTATTTCCTTGCGGGGAAAACGCTGCACCTTGCCCAATGACACGAGATAGCCAGCCGATGTATTATTGGCTTCTGTCATATCAACGTCCAAAACTGTTCCTAACGACCTCATGGTACGATAAATGAATCCCTGTTGATCGCAACCGCTGTTTGCGGCTCGGGCCAATCTGAATATAAGCGAGGCTGATGGAAAAAACTCCTGCCGAATCCCGCAATCGCAACGGCTTCACTCTGGTCGAGATGATGGTCGCGCTGTTCATTTTTGCGATGTTGTCGGTGGCAGGGGTGGTCATGTTGCGGTCAGCGGTCGATAGTGACGAGGCGACCGCCGAAAAGCTCGGCGAGATGGCAGAAATGCAGCGTTTCGTTTCCTTGATGGAAGCAGATTTGAGCCAGACGTTGCCGCGTACATACAGGGATGATCGCGGTGACCGTATGCCGGCCTTTGCGAGCGAGACCGGAGGGACAGAGAAAGCGCTCCTGAAATTCACCAGGGGTGGACAAAGCAACATCAACGGTCAGGCCCGTTCCAATCTGGAACGGGTCGAATATCGGCTGCAGGATGGAAATCTCGAACGCTGGCGTTATCGGATGACCGATGGTGGATCCATCGATCAGCCAGCGGTCCTGATCGCGAACATAGGTTCATTTGAATTGCGCTTTCGTGACAAGCGAGGCCAGTGGTCGAGTCGCTGGGAAACCGAGAGATTGACCGACCTGCCGCGGGCGATCGAAATACAGTTTGAGCAGGATGGGCGGCGTTATCGTCACCTGTTTCTGGTCGGAACAGGTTATCTGTGAGCAAATTCCAGGAAATTGGGACCGAAAAGGAACGCGGCGCGGCTCTGTTGACGGTCTTGCTTCTGGTGGCGGTGATCGCGATACTCGCGTCGCACGGGATTGACCGGTTGGCGGGGGCTACCAAGCTCGCTTCCAACGCACGGGAACTATCACAGGCCAAGGCCTATCTGATTGCTGCCGAATCCATCGGAATCCAGACCGCTGAAGAGATTGTGTCGGCTTCTCCCGGGCGGACGATCAATGTTGGTGGTTGGAACGGTCGGGAGCAGAGGTTCCCGGTGCCCGGCGGGATAGTGTCTGCGACACTTGCTGACGGTGGCAATTGTTTCAACATCAACAGCCTTGTCACGCAGCAAGAGGCACTGTTGCTGGCAAGGCCGGAAGGTATGGCGCAATTCTCCCGCCTGATGGTCATGCTGGGCATATTGGATGGCGATGCCGCCGATATTGCGCAATCGGTCGCTGACTGGATCGACAGCGATACGGTAGCAGCACCACGCGGGGCGGAAGATCAATATTATCTCCAACAGGAAGAACCCTATCGAACGGCCAACACGCTGATCGTCGATGTCAGCGAATTGCGCACGATCAAGGGCGTGACCGAAGAGCTGTTCGTTGCCCTTGCGCCGTGGATATGTGCCTTGCCGACCACCGACCTTTCACCGATCAACATAAACACGCTGCGGCCGGAGCAGGCAATATTGCTGGCGATGCTGGGAGCGGTTCCTTCCGATCTTACAGCGGCGCGCCAATTTCTCGGGCGCAGGCCGGAGCTTGGATATGGCAGCCTGAATGACTTCTGGGCGCAATCCTATCCGGCCAGCCTGGGAGCAACATCCGAAGTCCAAAGTCAGGTCAAACTAACAACGCGCTGGTTCCGGGCCGACCTGACCGTCGAGATGCAAAGTGCGCTGGTCGAGGAACGGGCGTTGATCGATGCGGCGCGCCGACCGGGCCGCCTTGTCCATCGCCAGCGCGGAGATGTGCTTTAATTCATTATTGCCCCGCTAAACGCTTGACGATTGCTACACGCTAACTCTATGGACCGCGGCGCAATGCGGCTATATAGTGCGCGGCTTGTGGCGATCGTAGCTCAGTTGGTTAGAGCGCCGGTTTGTGGTACCGGAGGTCGGGGGTTCGAGACCCCTCGATCGCCCCATTTTCCCCAGAGAATCATGAAAGCATGAGGTCAGCACCACTGGGCCTTGGGGAAAAGACTTGCTTTATTTGTAATTAAGTTGCGTCTATACGATATTTAATTACTTCAATTTGTTGGGGATGACAGCCATGAGCGTGATGTGGGATTTGCCGGATTTTGATGACCATGAAGCGGTCCATTTTTTCCATGATGCAGACACTGGCCTCAGCGCGATTATTGCCCTCCACAGCACCCATCTTGGCCCCGGCGCGGGCGGAACCCGTTTCTGGCACTATGAAAACCGCGAAACCGCGGTGACCGACGCGCTGCGTCTGTCGCGCGGCATGAGCTTCAAGAATGCGATGGCCGGTCTGCCGCTGGGTGGCGGTAAAGCAGTTATCCTGGCCGACCGCAACCGAACCAAGACACCCGAAATGCTCGCCGCTTTCGGCCGGATGATCGAATCGCTCGGCGGCCAATATGTCACCGCGGAAGATGTCGGAATCACCGCAGCGGACATGGTCGCTTTGACCAAGGAAACCAAATATGTCTCCGGCCTGCCGGTCAGCAACAGCGGCGAAGCTGGCGGCGATCCCGGGCCCTTTACCGCGATGGGCGTCTATCTCGGCGTGAAGGCCGCAGTGACCTACAAGCTTGGCCGCGAATCCATGGCCGGCGTCCATGTCGCGATCCAGGGCGTCGGCAGCGTCGGCGGTGGTCTTGCCCGTTTGCTGGCCAAGGATGGCGCGAAGCTGAGCATCGCCGATATCAACAAGGACCATGCGGCCGCGCTGGCGAAGGAAATCGGCGCGACGGTCGTCGGCCTCGACGAGGTCATGCGGATCGAGGCGGATGTCTTTAGTCCCAATGCCTTGGGCGCGATACTGGATAAAGTCTCTATCGCTCATCTCAATGTTCCGATCGTTGCCGGTGGTGCCAATAACCAGCTGGCGACCCCCGAAGACGGACAACGGATTTTCGACCGCAACATCCTGTTCGCGCCGGATTATGTGATAAACTCCGGCGGTATCATCAGCGTCGGTCTGGAATATCTCGGTGAAGGCGATGTTCAGGAAGTCAATCGTCGGGTCGGTATGATCCCGCAGCGTCTGACCGAAATCTGGCAGCAGAGCGCGGCCCAAAAATTGCCTGACTCCGATGTTGCCGACAATATGGCGATGGCCCTGATCGGACGGGGTTGAGCATAGCGCGAACCTTACACCATCTGGTCGTTTTATTTTGTGTGACCTTTGCGTGACAAGCCCGGTTTTCTGACATTGTCCGATCGCCAGTCCGGTTCCTAGTGTGACTTTTTAGTCTCGCGGGGTTCTGAAGGGCCGGCGAACTATTTCATCTCGTTCAAATGTCAAAGAGCCTGTCCTGCGCATGGCGAAGGGCAGGCCGGAGGATAAGGGATCGGGGCGGCTGTAGGAAAGAATTTTCGATGGGAAGGCGGAAGAGAGGCCCGCAAAAGCACTCCCTTCCATTCCAATCTTCAGGATCAAGGCGCAACCGCAGCCTTGATCTTCGACCAGCTTACCAGCTTGAAATTCTGCGTGCCGCCTTCGTTGGCACCATCCTGCATAACCATCAGGCCTTCGGGATAGGCCGGACCGAAATCACCCAAGATGACTTCAATGCCGTCTGTTTCCGAGGTGCCGTCGATGGCGCCGTCGACGAGACGGAAGCGGTTTACATAGGCGCCTGTGGTCAGGTCATAGAGCACATAGGCATTGTCGCCCTGGCTGGAGGCGACCAGATAGCCGCCATTCTCGCCTTGGGGAGCCAGCGCCAGCCCTTCGACATCAGCGACCAGTTCGCGGCCGTTGATATTGGCAAAGCGCTGTGGCGCGAAATTGTCGGCATTCAGATCGAACAGCCATATGCCGGCATTTTCCTCGCCGACATAGAGGCGTCCGGTGCGATCATCGACAACGCAGCCTTCCGGCTGGGTGGCCAGCTTATATTCGCGGGTGAGGCGGGCGCTCGGCGTGCCATTGTCAAAGGCCAGAGTGATCTCGCGGACGAACCCGCTTTTCTCGATCATATAGGCGAAGACTTCGCCGCCGTGATCCTGGCCAAAACAAAAGCCGTAAGCTTCGCCGGGACCGGCTGGATATTTGCCCAAAAGCGACAATTCAGCGGTTTCCGTGTCGAGCTTGTAGAGACCGACATGGGCATTGACCGGGTCATTGCGGATGCTTGCGCCGACAAGCACAGTCTTTTTCCCGTCAATCATGATTTCGCGCAGATCGACATTGTTGAGCTCGCCTTCGGGGAGGAAGGATTTCTTCGATCCGTCCAGCCCGTAAACATACAAACCGGCCCGCTTGTCCGTCCCGATGATTAGACTGTTCGCCGGATCAGCGGCGTTGCGCCAAATGGCCGGATCATCCGCCGCATCACGGTTGACAGTGCCGACCGGAACGGTTTCTGCGTCAGCGGTCAGTTCGAGCGTCGGCACTGAAGAGACAGTACCAGACGGGGTTGTGCAACTGGAGAGAGCGAGGCTGCCGAGCAGCAGCGGGGAGAGTATATTTTTCATCACATTGTTATCTTTGCGCCGAATTTGAATGTCGAGCCATATTCTTCATATTGCAGCAGTCTCTGGGTCGATTCGAAATTCTGATAGGCGAAATATTTGGCATTGTTGATGTTGATCCATTCCGCAAACAGCCGCACATTCTTGTTCAGTTTGAATTTCACGCTGGCGTCCAGCTGGAAATGATTGTCGACATAGCGGTCCGCGCTGGCTTCCGCACCGAGCTCGTCGAGATAGCGATCCCGATAGGTGCCCGCCAGCCGGAAATCAAACGGGCCTTTCTCGTAACCGAGTACCGCGTTGAACGTGTGTTTGGAACTGCTCGGCAGAGCGATGCTGCGCAGATCATTGATGTCACCATCTGTCGGCACTGTGCCAGTGGCGTCGGTGAACGTATAGTTGAAATTGAACAGCAATCCGTCAAACGGGTCAGGCAGGAAATTGAAGGCCTGCGCGTAGCCCAGTTCTATGCCGAAGACTTCGGCGCTGCTGCCGTTGATCGGGATGGTTGCCTCGTCAAAGGCGATTCCGAAACGGGTGCCATCTTCCTCGAGTGAATCGACGATGAAATTCTTGATGTCCTTGTAGAAGACATTGGCCGTGAGCGCGCCGTTCGAGCTGAAGTAAAATTCGGCAGAAGCGTCGAAGTTCCAGGCTTCATAAGGCTGGAGGTCCGGATTGCCGAATTCTCCTTCGCGCTCGTCGTCGTCATTTTGCTCGACAGCGAAGCGGGGGGCGAGATCGGACAAATTGGGTCTCACGACGCTGCGGTAGCCAGCAGCACGCAACACCAGATTGCGCTGCGGTTCGAAGCGGATATTCAGGCTTGGCAACCAGTCATCATAGCTGCGCGAGAAGCTGTTGGGAGCGACAACGACCGTATCCTCGGTAAACAGTACGCCACCGAAGGTCGCATCTTCCTCGACCAGAGTCACCGTGTTCGCGGAAATGACATTCTCGGTCCGTTCGAAACGGAGACCGCCGATGACGCGCAGCTTGTCGCTGTCCCAGCGACCAAGCAGATAGCCGGCGTAAATATCTTCCTGATTCACATAGTCGGAAACAGCGGAATCGAACTGGCTATCGATTTCCTGCAGCTCGAAATCGCCGAAATTGGCGCGGAAATATTCCGTTGGTCCTGTGTGGCTGGCGACCGGGCCGAGATCGGTGATGCGATAGGTTTGCGTGCCGAGCACATCGGCCAATGTATAGTTGCCGGTGCCATCCTCATAAAATTCTACATTATTGTCGTGGCTTTTTTCGCGCCAGCGGCCCTTGAAGCCGCCTTGAACGGTGAAGTCGCCGCCACCCATTGCAAAAATATGCGAGATATCCAGTCGGGCCGAATATTCTTCGTCCTGCGCGTCCGACAATGTGGTCAGTTCGACATCGTCCAGCTCATAGCTGCTGGGATCATTGGCGAGGGCCGCGCCGGAAACGATGCTGTAAAGCGGTACCCGGGGGTCGCTATAGTCGAACAGGACGCCAACGCCGTCGCCTTCGAAATTGTTGGAAAAGGTGCTCGGATCGAGCGAACCGTTTTCATATTCACTCGATTTTGACCAGCTGCCCGAATATTCGATTTTCCAGGGACCGGTCTCGGTCTTGCCGCCGAGCACGACGGACCGGATCTTCTGGGTCTCGAACCGGTCTTTTACATCGCGCTCGATCTCGATTTCGCCATCGGCGTCGTCAAACAGGGCGCTATTGGCGTCGCCGCTGCTGGCTTCCTCGTCGAGCTTGAAGGTGGTGCGGGTACGAAATTCCTGATCGTCAAACTGGCTGTAGACACCGCGAGCATATAATTCCGTGCTGTCGCTGGCGCGGAAATCGAAAGACAGCGACGCGCTGATCCGTTCCCGTTCGACATCATAGTCGCGATACTGGAGCTCTTCGGCATAGACGACGCCATCGTCATTGATGTCCCAGCCGTCGGCCTCGATATTGTCGGTCTCAAACTTGCGCTTGTAGTAAGAGAAGCCGCCCGCGACACCGATATTATCGGTAAGTCGGGTAGAAAAATCGATGCTGCCCTTTGGTGACACATGGTCGGCATAGTCGTTGTAACTGCCCTCGATCTTGCCGGTCAGAAGATCTTTCTTGCGGTCAAAGGCGCTTACGGTCTTGATTTCGATCGAAGCGCCGATCGTGTCCGCATCCATGTCGGGGGTCAGCGATTTCTTGATTTCGATCGATTCAATGAGGTCGCTCGAAATCACGTCGAGCGCGACCGACCGGACATCGCTTTCGGGGGAGGGGATACGGACGCCGTTCAGGGAGGAAGCATTGAGATTGGGATCAAGGCCACGCACCGAAACAAACCGGCCTTCACCCTGATCGTTGAGGATATTGATACCGGCAACCCGGCGGAGCGATTCAGCAACATTCTGGTCAGGAAACTGACCGATTGAATCGCGGGTGATGACGGAGGTTACGCCGTCCGCCTCGCGTTTGCGGGAGAGCGAACTGGCCTGATTGGCGCTTTGACCGATGACGAGAATTTCCATGCCGGATCCGGTCTGCAACAAGATGTTGGCGACGGTGGTGCCGGCTTCGGTCACCGTTACGCTGTTTCGACCGGTGTCTGCACCGACATAGCGCGTTTCCAGAGTATAGGTGCCGGCGGGAACTTCGGGAAATCGGTAGCTGCCATCGCGACTGGTGGTGACCACACGGTCCAGTTCGACAATGCGAACCTGTGCCGATTGCAAGCCTCTGGTTTCGCTCGGATCGCTGACCACGCCACTGACCGTACCTGCTGATGCGATGCCAGGAAGGGTCAGCAAAATGCTGGCTGATCCGATTAGTAACTCTTTGCGAAATCTAGATATTCTGGCCATGGCGCCCTCCGGTAAATCTGATGTACCGGGCCTCTAGGCGCTAATTGTGAAGGGGAATGACCGTTTTGAAGACTCCGGGATGAATCTTTGATGACGGTTCGGTTACAGGCCGGAAATTGGCAAAATCAGGGTGCCGGGTTGAGCGTTCATTCCGGGAATTCCGGCTATCGATGATCCTGGACATTGTCGGCTGATTCGGCCGGAGCGGGCCGCGCGGGCTTGTCAAAGCCGTGCAATCCCATCCACCACTGCATGGCAATGATTGCGCCTTTTGCCGGCTGCAGCAACGAACCCAAGAGAATAAGTCCCAGCACTATAATGATCGCCAGATTGGTCCACATGGAGAAATCGGTTTCGCTGATCATGTAGATGATGATCGGTGCCAGGATATGGCCGGTGAGGATGATCGCGACATAGGCGGGGAAATCATCCGCCTGTTGAGCCGTCCAGTCCTGACCACAGACGGGGCAACGCGCAATTGGCTTGAGAAGTTTGGGAAACATCTGGCCCTTGCCGCAGCTCGGGCAATGACCACGCATGCCGCGAACGGCAGCCTGAAATGCGGTCTTCGGCAAGTCGGGGGTGATATATCCATCTTCCTTGGCGGTGATATTCAACTCAGCCTTATCCTCACCGGGCATGCCGTCGACAATTCTGTCCAGTAATGTTTCAAATCCGGCCATCAATTTTATCCTGTCCAATTGTCATTGGAAATATGGGCTGACCTTGTGCCAGCCGCTTGCATTTGACAGTCGCGGGACGTGCTGTCCGCAACCGTGATGGCGATGATCGTTCCGGTCAAAGCGCGGATATCACCACCAATGTGAATGTCACCATGTTTGTTTTCTTGTCCGGATCGCTGCTTCCGAGTCACCGTCAACGATGAAAGGTCACTATACAGACTCAGAATAAATTGTTAATACTGATATTTGATGTTTTATATATGATAATGGATAGATAAATGATCACCTCTCAACAAATGCGGGCATCGCGGGCCTTATTGGGCATCGATCAGCGGCAACTGGCGGAGCTCGCCGGGCTTTCGCTGCCGACCATTCAGCGCATGGAAGCATCGGACGGACAAGTGCGCGGTGTTGTTGATACGCTGGTCAAGGTGATCGGCGCGCTTGAAAACAGCGGAATCGAATTGATTGGCGAAAATGCGCCCAGCATCGGGATCGGGCGCGGCGTGCGTTTGCGCGAAACAGTGGATGGCGAGGGGGCAAATGCCGTCGGATCCTTATTGTTCGACAAGACAAAGTCCGACGTGGAAACGGAGTGATAATTGGTCCGATGAACAGTTTTACCCCCAAAATCTTCACAACCATGCGTGAAGGCTATGATCTTAAACTTTTTAAAGCCGACTCTGTCGCCGGACTTACCGTAGCGATTGTTGCGTTGCCGCTGTCGATGGCGCTGGCTATTGCCAGCGGGGCTTCGCCGGACAAAGGCCTGATTACCGCCGTCATTGCCGGATTCCTGATTTCCTTCTTGGGTGGCTCCCGCGTTCAGGTCGGTGGTCCCACTGGCGCCTTTGTCGTCGTTGTGTTCAATGTTATTGCCCAGCACGGCTATGATGGTCTGCTGATCGCCACCTTCATGGCCGGGCTGATCCTGATTGCGGCTGGGGCGTTCAAGATCGGGCGCCTGATCAAGTTCATCCCGCATCCGGTGGTGACGGGTTTCACCGCCGGGATTGCGGTGATCATCGCCTCCAGCCAGGTGAAGGATTTTCTGGGGCTTTCGCTCGACAATGTTCCCGCCGACTTTCTGCCCAAATGGCAGGCCTATTTCGGTGCGATGACGTCGGTGCATCTTGCGACCCTGCTCGTCGGGGGCGGCGCGCTTGCCGTGATCGTCGTGCTCAGAAAATTCGCGCCGAAACTGCCGGGTTTTTTGATCGCCCTGATACTGGCTGCTGTGGTGGTCGCGGTGCTCAAACTTCCGGTCGATACGATCGGGACGCGGTTTCCAGATATGCCTACATCGATTCCGACGCCGTCGCTGCCGGATGTGTCCTGGGCAAGAATAGGTGAACTTTTACCGTCGGCATTTACGATCGCCTTTCTGGCAGGGATTGAGGCGCTGCTCTCCGCCGTCGTCGCGGACGGGATGACGGGCACCCGCCATCGTTCCAATCAGGAATTGATCGGCCAGGGCGTGGCCAATCTTGGCTCGGTCATGTTCGGTGGCTTGCCCGCAACCGGAGCGATCGCGCGAACCGCGACGAATATCAAGGCCGGCGCAAAAACGCCGGTGGCAGGTATGATGCACGCTTTGTTCATTCTGGCATTTGTCATGTTTGGCAGCAGTCTGATGGCCTATGTGCCGATGGCGGCGCTGGCGGCGATCCTGTTTGTTGTCGCTTGGGGAATGGGTGAGATCGACCGGTTCATTGCCCTGCTGCGCATGCCCAATAGTGATCGTGCGGTATTGCTGCTCACTTTTGGTTTGACGATATTGGTCGATTTGACCGTTGCGATTGGCGTTGGTGTAACATTGGCGTCGCTGCTGTTCATGGCACGAATGAGCGAGACCGTGCAGCTCGATAACGGTAATTCGCTGGATCATGATGGTGACTATGATGTCGATGACCTGACCCAGCGCGATGACCTTCCGAAAGGCGTTGAAGTGTTCCGGATTAACGGCCCGGTATTTTTCGGGGTGGCGGGTGAATTGCTGGATGCGATGCGCAGGATTGGCCGCACGCCCAAGGTCATCATCCTGCGTATGCGGCTGGTACCGATGCTTGATGCCAGCGGGGTGACGATGATCGAGGAATTTATCGAACAGGCGAGACTGTCTGGTGCCAGAATCATTCTGTCCGGTGTCCAGCCCCAGCCGCAAAAAATGCTGGCGCGCATCGGCTTGTCCGATGATCAGCCGGGGATATATTTTGAAACTGACTATGCGGCCGCGTTGCAACTCGCCGAACAATTGACAAGCGTCACGGTGCATTAGCCCGATCTGTTACGGCGGATGAAGACGGCCTTCCCGATAGCGCTCGGCGGTGGAGCGGTGATTTGTCTAGACATTGCAAATCGGAAAAACACTTGTCGCCCCGCTCTGCTTCTGCCATCGAACCCTCCTATTGATGTTGATCATCCGTAACCGAGGCAATATCGCTTTACCCATGCACGCCTATGCCAATCCCACCCGTTTCCTGTCGCTTGCCAGACCGCTGACGCCGTTTCTGTTGTTCGGGGGCATCGCCATGGTGTTGATCGCATGCATATGGGGGCTGCTGGCCACGCCGGCCGAGCGGTTGCAGGGTGATACCGTAAAGATCATCTTCTTGCATGTGCCGATGGCTTGGCTCGGCATGGCTGGATGGACGGGCATTGCAATTGCCAGTTTGTCGGAACTGATTTGGCGTCATCCGCTGGCCTCCCATGCGGCGCGCGCAATTGCCGTGCCCGGGGCGCTATTTTCCCTGCTCTGTTTGATTACGGGATCGATCTGGGGCCGTCCGGCATGGGGAACCTGGTGGGTATGGGATGGTCGCCTGACTTCGATGCTGGTGCTGTTCTTTCTCTATCTTGCCTATATCGTGCTCGCCAACGAGACGCGAAAAACCGGCGGCCAGAGCAGAATCGCCGCAATTTTCGGGGTCGTTGGTATCGTCAATCTTCCGATCATTCGCTTTTCGGTCGAATGGTGGGAGACCCAGCACCAGGGCACCAGCATCAGCCTCATGGGGAAATCCACCGTCGATGCGGTATATTTATGGCCTCTATTGGTTTCGGCGATAGGTTTTTCTCTGCTATTTGGTGCGATTGTGCTTATGCGGATGCGCGCCAGCCTGGCGCAAACCAAAGTTGATGCCCGCTTGAAAAGAATGGCCGCCGAATGAACCATGGATCTTTTGTCTTCGCCGCTTATGCCATAGTGCTGATTTGCACGGCAGCGGTTGTCGTGAACAGCTTTGTCGCGATGCGCAGGGCAGAACGCAAGGCGGATCAGTTGAGCAAGCGCAAATGAAAGCAAAACACCAAAGAATGACGCTGGCGGTGTTGGCGCTGGTTGCGCTGGTCGGTGCCGGGTTGCTCGGCACCTATGCGTTGCAGGATCAGGCCAGCTATTTCTATACGCCGTCCGATATTGTCGCGAAAAAGCCGGAAGCGGGTACGCCGATCCGGCTCGGCGGGATGGTCGAGGAAGGCTCGATCGAGCCTTCAGCCGATGGTGTGACCGTGCAATTCATCGTGCAGGACGGCACCGCGCGGCAAAAAGTCACCTATACCGGCATTACACCCGATCTGTTTGTCGAGGGTTCCGGGGTGGTTGCCGATGGCCGGCTGGACGCAAATGGCATGTTTGTGGCCGAGACCTTGCTCGCCAAACATGATGAAAATTATATTCCGCGCGAGCTGGAAGGCATTGATATGACATCCGGCAAGCACAAGACGGAGACGCTGGTCCAATGATTGCCGAAACAGGCCTGATCGCGCTCTGGCTCGCGGCTGCGCTGGCGCTCCTCCAATTTGCTCTGGGCGCGATTGGGATGCGGACGGAGCGGACCGACTATTTTGCCGCAATCCGGTCGGTTGCTGTTGCGCAGGGCGTGTTTGTCACCTTGTCCTTTCTGCTGCTGATCTGGTTATTCCTGCGATCCGACATGTCGGTCAAGCTGGTGGTCATGAACAGCGCTTCGGTGAAGCCCCTGATTTACAAATTCTCCGGAACCTGGGGCAATCACGAAGGATCGATGCTGCTCTGGGTGACGGTGATGGGCTTGGCCGGCGCGTTTATCGCGATGTTCGAGCGTTCGTTGAAGCAGAGAACTTTGGTGGCGACATTGGCGGCGCAAGCGTTCATCAGCCTGGGTTTTTACGCATTTCTGCTCGTATCCTCCAATCCGTTTGAACGGATGTTTCCGGTGCCGGCGGACGGGCAGGGACTCAATCCTCTGCTGCAGGATCCCGGTCTCGCCTTTCATCCACCGACGCTTTATTTCGGCTATGTCGGACTTTCGGTGGCTTTTTCCTTCGCCGTTGGCGCGATGATCACCCGCGATGTTGGTGCGGCTTTTGCCAAGGCGATGCGGCCATGGGTGCTGGGCGCCTGGATATTCCTGACGATTGGCATCACTGCTGGCAGCTATTGGGCTTATTACGAACTGGGCTGGGGCGGCTGGTGGTTCTGGGACCCGGTCGAGAATGCGGCGCTCATGCCCTGGCTGGCAGCAACAGCGTTGCTCCACTCCGTCACCGTTCTGGCGACTCGGGACGGATTGCGTGCTTGGACGCTGATGCTCGCCGTGGTCGCTTTCTCGATGTCGATGATCGGGACATTTCTCGTCCGCTCGGGCATTCTGACCAGCGTCCATGCCTTTGCCGTCGATCCCGAAAGAGGCAGTTTCATCCTGGCTTTGCTCGCCATCTATATCGGTGGCGCCATGGCTCTGTTCGCGCTCCGCGTCGGCACGGTCAAAGAAGGTTCGCGGTTCGAACTGGTCAGCCGGGAAGGGGCGCTGGTTGCCAATAATCTTCTGCTTTCGGTCATCCTGGGGCTGGTGTTCATCGGCACGCTCTATCCGTTGCTGGTCGAAGCGGTAACCGGGGACAAGCTGTCTGTCGGTCCGCCCTATTTCAATCTGGCGACCGGACCGCTGGCGCTGATGCTGGTCGCGGTTATGGCGGCCGGCCCGCTACTCCGCTGGCGACGCGACAATCCGAAGGCTTTGTTGAACCGCATTTCGATACCGATCCTGATTACCGCCGCCGCTCTGTTTGTGCTCGCATTGTTCACCACCGGCATGTCGGTTCTCGCCCTGCTCGGCCTTGCGCTGGCGATTGGTGTAGGTGTTGCCAGTTTCGCACCGTTGTGGAAACGCAATTTGCGGCGGACACCGCTGCACACCTATGGCATGGTAATCGCCCATTTCGGGATCGCGGTGGCGCTGGCCGGAATGGCTTGTGAAAGCAGTTTCACCGAAGAAAAACTGGTCGCGGCCAAGCCGGGCGATGAGATTGTGGTGAACGACTGGAAATTGAAATTTGAAGCGATAGAGCCGGTCGCGGGTCCCAATTGGACCGCACTCGAAGCCCGGATAACCGCGCAATATGGTGACGGTGTGTTGCATGAAATCACCCCGCAAAATCGTATGTTTGCCGCTGCCCAGACGCAAACCAGCGAAGCCGCCTTGCTGACTCGCTGGAACGGGCAGCTCTACGTTGTCCTCGGAGATGGCGACAGCGAAGGCCGCTGGCAGGTGCGGGTCTGGTGGAAGCCGTTTGTGACCTGGATCTGGTACGGTGGAATATTGGTAGCGCTGGGCGGGTTTCTGGCCATGATCGGCCGGTTGCGGCGCGGCTACAAGCAGCGCAAGCAGCGGGAATATGCCGAGGCGATAGTATGAACCGCTGGTTGCTCTGGTTGCCGCTCGTTCTTTTCGGTCTGTTCTTTGCCGCGGTCGCGACCGGCCTGATCATGCCGAAGGACAATATCATCGAGAGCAAGATGATCGGCAAGCCCATGCCGGAATTTTCACTGCCAGCAGCGATCGAGCAGCGACCGGCCTTGAGCAGTGCCGATCTTGCCGAGGGTAAGCCGACCTTGCTCAATATCTTCGCCAGTTGGTGTCTGCCCTGCATTGCGGAGGCCCCGCAATTGCTCGAGTTGCAGCAAGCCGGTGTCGAAATTAATGCAATAGCCAGCCGCGATACGCCAGAAGATATTGCCAATTTCCTCAATCGCTGGGGCAATCCCTATGCGCGGATCGGTAGCGACACGACGAGCAAGGTTCAGCTGGAACTGGGATCATCCGGCGTTCCGGAGACTTTTATCATCGATGGTAAAGGCATTATCGTCTATCAGCATATCGGCGATATCCGGGAAGAAGACGTCCCCAAGATTCTGAAATTGCTTGAGGAAGCGAAATGAAGCGCCTCCTTGCCTTGCTGTTGATGTGGGTTGCGGTCCCGCTCGCCGCCCAAACCGGTCTGCCGCCCGCGCCTTATGCTGATCGGCAGTTGCCTGATGCGCAACAGGAGGCCGCTGCGCGTGACCTGATGGAAGAATTGCGCTGTCTGAAATGCCAGAGCCAGTCTATCGCCGACAGCAATGCGCCGATGGCCGGGGATATGCGCAGTCAGGTCCGGGAAAGAATTGCCGCTGGTGAAACGCCCGAAGAGGTCAGAAGCTGGCTGATTGAACGCTATGGCAATTGGGTGTCTTATAACCCGCCAATAGCATCGGCTGTCACCTGGCCGCTGTGGATCGCGCCGATCCTGCTGTTGCTCGCCGCCTTGTGGCTGGCACGCGGGCGTTTTCGCAAAACAAAGGATGGTGAATGATGGGCTGGATCATACTTTTCCTTTTGGTGCTGATCTGTGCGGGTGGTCTGATCTGGTTCGGCAAATTGTCCCGCAGTACTTATGAAATCACCGCCGCTGCCCTGTTGATCGGTGTTGCCGGCTACGCCTGGCAGGGGCATCCCGGCATGGCGGGCGTGTCGGTCGTGCCGATCGAAAAGCCCAATAGCTTTGACGATGACCTGATCGATGCGCGCAACGATCTGGGTGAGCGGTTCGGCACCGCGCAGGAATGGCTGATTTTTTCCGACTCGCTGAATCGGGCCGGAAAGCACGGGGCTGCGGCCAATTATTTGCGGAACGGTGTGAAAGAACATCCCGACGACCCCGATCTCTGGGTCGGTCTGGGCAATGCTTTGGTCGTCCATGCTGACGGGGTGATCACACCCGCCGCGCAATTTGCCTTCCAGAAAGCGGCCGATCTGTCCCCCGAACATCCCGGTCCACCGTTTTTTCTCGGACTGGCTTATGCCCAGTCGGGCAAAATTGATCAGGCCCGGGCGATCTGGACCGAATTGCTGGCCAGAAGCAGTACGGATGCGCCTTGGCGGGAAGATCTCGAGTCGCGCTTGGCGGCCATAGAAAAGATACAACCGTCTCTCCCGGTCGAGCCAGAGGCTCCGGCAGAGCAGTAAAAACCTCATGTTATGAATGATTTGGCTTTCGCAGCCCGTCGATTTGTTGCACCTGTCAAAAGCCGGTGCTAAGCGCTCGCGCTTGCTGAAATGAATGTCAGTAAATGACTGTTGTGTCCAAATTGATCGGGGTATCCCTTAGCGGCTAACCAATGTCCGTAGAATCAACCGAAAGCGCAGGCGCGCAGGGCAGCACGGTGCAAACCCATGGCTCGCCCCAGCGTAATACAGCCATTGCCAAACTGGCCGCGGGCGCGATTGGAATCGTGTTTGGCGATATTGGTACGAGTCCGCTATACGCGTTTCGCGAGACATTTATCGGGGCGCATCCGCTGGAACTGGACCGCATCCATGTTCTCGGTGTGGTCAGTCTGATCTTCTGGTCGATGACGCTGGTGGTGACAATTCAATATGTCAGCATCACCATGCGCGCGGACAATAAGGGGCAGGGCGGCAGCCTGGCACTAGTGGCGCTGATATCCGGGGTGATGCGACGATCGAAATATGGCTGGCTGGCGATATTGCTTGGCGTATTTGCGACGGCGCTGTTCTATGGCGACAGCATGATCACGCCGGCGATTTCGGTCCTTTCCGCAGTCGAAGGATTAACCGTTGTCCAGCCCGGACTGGGCCATCTGGTCATCCCTATCGCGCTGACCCTGCTGGTATTTCTGTTCCTGATCCAGTCTCGCGGGACCGCCAAAATCGGGGCGCTGTTTGCGCCCGTGATGTTCGTCTATTTTGCCGTGATCGGGACGCTCGGGATCATTCAGATTATCGAGCATCCCTCGATACTTTTTGCCTTCAACCCCTGGTATGCAGTCCAGTTTTTTATCACGGACGGGGTAAAGGCTTTCCTTGCCCTCGGCTCTGTCGTTCTCGCGGTGACGGGCTCCGAAGCCCTGTTTGCTGACATGGGCCATTTCGGCAAGAAGCCGATGCGGGTTGCCTGGTATGGTTTCGTGATGCCGGCTTTGCTGTGCAATTATTTCGGTCAGGGCGCGATGATCCTGTCGCTTGATGCAGCTGGCGCGGCTGCCGCGATCGAAAGTCCGTTCTTCATCATGGCGCCGGAAGTGCTTCGTCTGCCGCTGGTTATCCTGGCGACCATGGCGACATTCATTGCCAGTCAGGCTGTTATTTCGGGCTCTTTCTCGGTGACGCATCAGGCGATCCAGCTCGGCTTCATTCCCCGTCTGACGATCAAGCACACCAGCGCGTCGGAAGCGGGGCAAATCTATATTCCCTTCGTCAATTGGGCGATCATGATTGCGGTCATCCTGCTGGTGCTGACCTTCCAGAGTTCGAGCAACCTGGCCTCGGCTTACGGGATTGCGGTTACCGGCGCGATGTTCATCGATACCTGCCTGCTGGCCATCGTGATGGTGGTTCTTTGGAAATGGAAATTGTGGATCACCATTCCGTTGCTGGCCGTTTTCTTCATCGTCGACGGTGCTTATTTCGCGGCCAACCTGACCAAGGTTCCCGATGGCGGCTGGTTCCCGCTGGCCGTTGGTGGCGTCGCTTTCATCATCCTGACGACATGGGCCAAAGGACGTCAGATCATGCGGAAAAACATGGCGGAAGCGGCCATGCCGATCGAGATCTTCACCAAATCAGCCGCCAACAGCGCCACCCGGGTTCCCGGAACGGCCATTTTCATGGCTTCCTCTTCGGCTGGTGTCCCATCGGCGCTGCTGCACAATATCAAGCATAACAAGGTCATCCACGAACGGGTGGTCATTCTCACCGTCAACATCAACGATGTTCCGACGGTCGATGCCGACAAACGCTGCGAGGTGAAGGATCTGGGCAACGGTTTCTACCGGCTCATTCTCCATTTCGGCTTCATGCAGGAAACCGATGTGCCCGAGGCGCTGAAAGCGGTGAAGGGCTGCGGCATGGAATTCGACATGATGACCACCAGCTTCTTCCTGTCGCGGCAGACATTGTTGCCGTCGAAAAAACCGGAGATGATGATCTGGCGGGAGAAGCTTTTTTCCTGGCTGCTGCGCAACGCGGCGACGGCGATGGAATTTTTCAAGCTGCCGACCAACCGGGTGGTGGAACTGGGCAGCCAGATGGAAATTTGACGGCGACGCGAACCGCCCTCCATCCGGCTTTTCTCCGGGTCAAATATTTGGTGGCCTATCCGGGCGCTGTCTACTAAATAGCGGCCATCTGATTCTCGCTACAGGAATTGCTCATGCGCATCGCCATTGCCTCCGATCATGCCGCCATTGATATGAAAGCCGCTCTGGTAGACTGGTTGAATGAGGCAGGCCATGATGTCACGGATCTTGGTCCGATGACCGGCGACAGCGTTGATTATCCCGACTATGGTTACAAGCTGGCCGACGAAGTGGCCTCAGGCCGCGTCGAGCGAGGCGTGGCGCTGTGCGGTTCCGGTATCGGCATTTCGATGGCGGTCAATCGCAATCCGGCCTGTCGCTGCGCCCTGGTGTCCGAAGGCTTGTCGGCGAGACTGTCTCGCGAACATAATGACGCGAATGTCATCGCCATGGGCGCAAGGCTGGTCGGCATCGAAATCGCCAAAGACTGTCTCGACATCTTTTTGAAAACCCCATTTGGCGGCGACCGGCATCAGCGCCGTGTCGACAAATTGTCCGCACCACAAGCCCAAGGAGTAAGCGCATGAGCAACGTCGCAGATATACAGGATATCAGGCAGACCGGTTTCTTCGATTTTTCGGTCGAGGAAAGTGATCCTGCGGTTGCCGGTGCCATCAACGCGGAATTGTCGCGCCAGCAGAACCAGATCGAACTGATCGCATCGGAAAATATCGTTTCTAAGGCGGTGCTGCAGGCGCAGGGCTCTGTCTTCACCAACAAATATGCCGAAGGCTATCCCGGCCGTCGCTATTATCAGGGTTGTGCGCCGTCGGATGACGTCGAAACTCTCGCGATAGAACGCGCCAAGCAATTGTTCGATTGTGGCTTTGCCAATGTCCAGCCGCATTCCGGCGCGCAGGCCAATGGCGCGGTAATGCTGGCGCTGGTCAAGCCGGGTGATACCATTCTGGGCATGTCGCTCGATGCAGGCGGCCACCTGACCCATGGTGCGAAGCCGGCCCAGTCGGGCAAATGGTTCAATGCGGTCCAATATGGCGTGAATGATGACGATCATCTGATCAATTATGAAGAAGTTGAAGCCTTGGCCAAGGAGCATCAGCCGAAATTGATCATCGCCGGTGGTTCTGCCTATCCGCGTGAAATCGATTTTGCCAAATTCCGCGCGATCGCCGATTCCGTCGGTGCCTTGTTCATGGTCGACATGGCGCATTTCGCCGGACTGGTTGCCGCCGGATTGCATCCAAGTCCCCTTGGCTATGCAGACGTCGTGACCACCACGACCCACAAGACCCTGCGCGGACCGCGCGGCGGGATGATTTTGACCAATGACGAAGCCATTGCCAAGAAAATCAATTCCGCGGTTTTCCCGGGTCTGCAAGGTGGGCCGCTGATGCACGTGATTGCCGCCAAAGCGGTGGCATTTGGCGAGGCACTGCGTCCAGAGTTCACAAGCTATTGCGCTGCCGTGATTGAAAACGCGAAAATTCTGGCAGCTACGCTCAAGGAACGCGGCGCCGATGTGGTTGCTGGCGGTACCGATACCCATCTTGCGCTGATCGATCTGTCGCCTCTTGGGGTTACCGGGCGCGACGCCGATGAAGCGCTTGAACGGGCCGGCATCACCTGCAACAAGAACAGCATCCCCAATGATCCGCAGCCTCCGATGAAGACGAGCGGCATTCGGGTTGGATCTCCTGCCGGTACGACCCGCGGCTTCGGTCCGGCAGAGTTCAGACTGATTGGAGATATGGTGGCCGATGTGCTGGACGGGCTGCGCGAAAAAGGTGAGGGCGGTGATCCCGCCGTGGAATCGGACGTGCGGGAGCGGGTTCAGGCACTGTGTGATCGTTTCCCGATATACCCGACCTAAGTAGAAAGCTCGAACATGCGTTGCCCCTTTTGTGCCCATGACGACAGTCAGGTCAAGGACAGCCGTCCGACCGAGGACAATACGACGATCAGACGCCGGCGGCAGTGCGAAGGCTGCGGCGCGCGGTTCACGACCTTTGAACGCGTGCAATTGCGCGAGATAACGGTGGTCAAGAGCGAGGACCGCAAGGAACCGTTTGACCGGTCGAAGATTGACCTGTCGGTGTCCCTCGCTTGCCGCAAGCGTGGTCTGGCGCAGGAACAGATGGATCAGCTGGTTTCGGGCATCCAGCGCCAGCTGGAAACCAGTGGCGAAACCGAAATCCCTTCCCAGAAAATCGGCGAGATGGTGATGGACGGCCTGAAGGCGCTCGACAGTGTTGCCTATATCCGTTTCGCTTCGGTCTACAAGGATTTTACCGAAGCCAAGGATTTCAAGGAATTTGCAGGCACGCTGAAAGATGTCGGCGGGGCGTGAGCAGTCATCCCGCCATCATATTGGTGAACCCGCAACTTGGCCAGAATATCGGCAAAGCGGCACGGGCAATGCTGAATTTCGGCCTGACCGAAATGCGCATTGTCAAGCCACGGGATGGCTGGCCCAATCCGGATGCCGGTCCATCGGCTTCGGGCGCAGACCAGGTTCTTGAGCAGGCGCAGGTGTTTGAAACCACGGCTGAGGCGGTGGCGGATTGTGCACATGTCTATGCCACCACCGTCCGCAAGCGCGGGATGACCAAGCCGGTGCTAACGCCCTGGGAAGCCGCCGAAGACATGGCGCAGGCAAGCGGGCAATCCGCGATCTTGTTCGGACCGGAACGGGCCGGTCTGGAAATTGTTGATGTCGAATTGGCGCGCAAGATCATTACCGTTCCGATCAACCCCGAATTTGGATCACTCAATCTGGCGCAGGCGGTCATTCTGGTGGCCTATGAAATATCCAAAATGGATAGTGCGGCCAATGTCCAGCCGACGCTGGAAAAGAAAATGGCCGAACCGGCTCCGCAGAGAGAGCTGGATATGTTTTACGAGCATCTCGAGCGTGCGTTGGACAAGAACGGCTATTTCTATCCCGCTGAACGGGCTGCAGCGACAAAAGTCACGCTTCGCAATATGCTGACCAAGCCGGCCTGGACGAATGAAGAGGTCAAGACGTGGCGCGGTGTTATATCTTCGCTGGAACGGCCGCCGCGCAAGGACAAGGCCGGAAAATAGCCACGGAAGCGTCTATTTGCGCAGCTGGTCCCATTTTTGCAATTCGTAGCTGATCGATGATTCGATCAGCATCTCCCAGATGGCCGCCATGGTTGGCACCGGAACGCCCGCTTCTTCCGCCCGTTGCTTGACGTGCTGCAAAACCGCTGCCTTGCGGTCTTCATCACGCACGATATTCCGGTCCTGCTTGATCCGCGCGGCGGCATCCATGCAGGCAAAGCGCTGCGCCATTAAAGCAATAATTTCCGCGTCGATACGGTCGACCTGCTCGCGGACATCGGTCATGGTTTCCATGGGTGGCAATGGCTGGCTATCATTCATGCTCGCGCATTAATCACCGCTCGACGGAGAGTCGAGGCTTCTGTTCCATAAATGCAAGTTTTTCGAGACCCGCTTTGCTGCTCCAAGAGTGTTGACATTGGCCGGTTTGCTCGCCATAGGCGCGCTCTTGCAATTGGCCCCGTACCCCGGTGAAGCGGCGGCCGCATCAGGACGAGTGTTTTGATGGTGCGCTCCGGGAAGACTATGAAACAGCAAATCAGGAGTCATTGATATGACCAAACGTACCAGTTCCAAGTATAAGCTCGATCGCCGTATGGGCGAGAATATCTGGGGCCGCCCCAAATCTCCCGTCAATCGTCGCGACTATGGTCCTGGCCAGCACGGTCAGCGCCGCAAGGGCAAGCTCTCCGACTATGGTATCCAGCTGCGCGCCAAGCAGAAGCTGAAAGGCTATTATGGCGACGTGACGGAAAAGCAGTTCCGTCGTGCCTATAAAGAAGCCGCAGCGATGAAAGGCGATACCAGCCAGAACCTGATCGGTTTGCTCGAACAGCGCCTCGACATGGTTGTCTATCGCGCCAAGTTTGCCCCGACCATTTTTGCTGCCCGTCAGCTCGTCAGCCATGGCCATATCCGCGTGAACGGCGTTAAATGTAATGTCGCATCGCGCAAAGTTGTACCGGGTGACGAGGTTTCGCTTAGCGACAAGGCCAAAGAAATGCTGCTGGTTATCGAAGCCCAGAGCCTGCCAGAACGCGATATTCCGGAATATGTCAATCCAGACGGCACCGACAAGGTGACCTATGTCCGTATCCCGACACTGGACGAAGTGCCTTATCCGGTGACCATGGAACCCAATCTGGTCGTCGAATTCTATTCGCGCTGATTGATTATAACGATATTTACAAAAAGGGCGGCCCCGATGGAGCCGCCCTTTTTTTTCATGCTCCGGTTATTTGGGTAGGAAATCTGAGGATTTTTGCAACATTTCGGCGCGTACACGGGCATCATGAAGGCCGTGTGTAAGCTTTGGATATTCGTAAAAGGTCACAGATTTGCCAGCGCCTTTTAGCTTTGATTCCATCAGTCGGCTCTGCGCGACATCCACATTCTGATCGTAATCGCCGTGGAAGAGCAACACCGGCGCCGTTATTTTCTCTACATTCTGCGCAGGAGATCCCTCCTTGATATGTGGCCCGCTGCCAATGAAATCCCGCTCCACAGCGCCACTGTAATAGCCTTTTGATTCCGACTTGAGTTGAGACAAATCCGTAACCGGAGCGATCGCGACGACGGCCTTGAATAGGTCCGGGGCCAGAACGGCCGATTGCAGCGCGGCATAGCCACCATAAGACCAGCCGACGATAGAGAGCGCCGAAGGTTTTGCAATCCCCTCTGCTACAAGCCAACGTCCCGCATCGGTAATATCTCCAATGGACGTTCTCCATCCCTGAAAACCGTTTTTCTGATACCAGGCATCGCCATAGCCTGAAGATCCACGGAAATTCGGTTGCAGAACCGCATAGCCCTGACTGGCAAAATATTGCGATAGCCAGTCGAATCCCCACTCATCCCGGGCTTCCGGTCCGCCATGGGGCATTACGATGGCCGGAATATTCTTGCCGGCCCCTTGCGGTGGCAGCGTCAGATAGGCAGGAACTCGGGTGCCATCCGCGGCAGAATAAACGACCGGTTTGACGATTGCCAACTTTTGCGATTCAACCAACGGGCGTATACCCAGAAGGGGCCGCATCTGTTTGCTGGTCCGGTCAAACAGATAATATTGTCCCGGATCGGTGTCGGATGCCGCCAAGAGCAGCAACTTGCTCTCATCCTGACTTGAGTCGATGAAATTGATCGATTTCGATCCACCGAGCGCTTTGCTCAATGCACTCGCCAGAGCTGCAAGTTCGGTGTCAAAATATTCACCGATGCGCTTTTCCTTGGCGTAGCTGACGCCGACCACCCGATTGGCTCGACCAATTCTAATCAGCTGGTCCACATCGACTTCCTCATCGGAAAAAATAACGTCCTCTTTGCCGATTCCATCAAGGGATTTGGCCACCAAAGCGAGTCTTCCATTGACGGGAGCAAATCCAAGGGCACGGTTTTTATCTTTTTCAACGGCATAGGGATTGAAGCCCTTGCGTTTGGCGAAATTATATTCGCCAAGAGAGAACCATTTCCCGTTAGCCTGATAAAAATATTTGATCTCGCCACTGTCCAGTTCGGTCCTGCCCAGCTTGGTCCGCATACCCTTTATCCGGACATTGCCCTGGCCATCGGTGATGAACTCCACGGCTTCTTCGGTGGGGCGCTCGACAAATTTGGATCGCCCTGTTTTGGTATCGATTTTTTCGACTGCGAGCCCCTCATCCTTGTTCCCGATCCGCGAACCGATGCGAACCTCTTCCAGATGATATCGCGTCATCAGGACCTGATTTTCTTCCTGTGGAAGCCAGTCGATCACCCGGCCACCGCTAAGGCTCAGTCCGAGAGCGGTGGAATCATGCCGTTTCGACAGTAAAACCGGATTGCTGCCATCGCTGTTTATCGCGATCATTCTGCTGAACCCGTAAAGATCGCCAGAATTTTCCTCGACGCCACCGATCTGGCACGCCATCCGTTCGTTCGATACCCAGTTGCACCATTGCAGACCTTCCGGATCACCTGATGCGCGTGTCACTCTTTTCGGATTGCTCTGTGCCGCGTTCAGATCGATTGCGAATAAATCTGTCATGGTTCCAGGACCGGGCGCAATGAAGGAAACTTTCGTGCCATCCGGTGAAAGGCTGATGTCATAAACAGCCGGCACAGCGCCGAATATCTGCGCTGCACTACGCTGTTTTTCAGCATCCTGAGCAAACGTCGCTGTTGAAATAGCGCCCAGACTAAAAATTAGAAGACGTGAAATATTACGCATGACCCCCCCATTATTTTGCAATTTCGATAAATTTACACCCTCTGTAAAATTCAATCTGAACGAAGATTGCCTGTCTGACAATCGCAGTTTTCTGAACGGCGGTTTTCGTTGGATGGCTTTTCTTGCTTCCCGCGCGCCGCTCTGCCAGAGTAAGGCATATATTTTTTATCGGGAACCGCATCGAAATGAAAAAACTTCCAGTCTTGATCATGGCCGCGACAGCATTGTCGCTGTCTGCCTGCAAAAAAATAGATGATGTAGGCGAGCAATCTGCCTTGCCCGACATCGCAGCGCCCGAACTCTCCGTCGAAACCATGAAATCGATTACCGAGGAGCTTTCCTCCGATGCTTATGAAGGCCGCGCACCCGGCACACCGGGCGAGGAGAAGACGCTTGCGCTGCTGACCAAGAAATTTGCCGAAGCCGGACTGGAGCCCGGCAATGGCGATAGCTGGTTACAGGACGTACCGCTGGTCGGGATTACCGCGAAGAACATGACGCCCCTGAAAATCAGCGGCGGCACGAGCGATCTGTCATTCAATTATGGCAGCGATTATGTCGTGGCGAGCTATCAGGAACAGCCAAAGATTGATTTGGCCGATAGCGATATGGTGTTTGTCGGCTATGGCATAAACGCGCCCGAGCGAGGCTGGAATGATTATGACGGCGTTGATGTGAAGGGCAAGACCGTGGTCGTGCTCGTCAATGATCCGGATTTTGGCACAGAGAGCCTCGAAGGCGAATTTGGTGGCCGGGCGATGACCTATTATGGTCGCTGGACCTATAAATATGAGGAAGCGGCCCGGCAGGGTGCGGCAGCGACTCTGATCATTCACGATACCGATCCCGCAGCCTATGGCTGGAATGTCGTCGAATCGAGCTGGACGGGCGAACAATTCTACCCCCAGTCAGCCAATGGCGGCGCTGACCAGACGAAATTGAACGGCTGGATCCAGAAAGATGCGGCTGCCAAGATATTTGCAGCGGCTGGTCAGGATTTGACCGCGCAAATGGCGGCGGCGAAGAAAAAGGGGTTCAAGGCGATTGACCTGAAGCAGAAAGCCTCGGCTTCGCTGGAGAATGACATCAAGAAAACCGACAGCAAGAATGTCGTCGGCATTTTGAAGGGCAAAACCCGCCCGGATGAATATGTAATCTACACGGCGCATTGGGACCATCTGGGTCGCTGCAAGCCGGCGCCGGATGGCGATGATATCTGCAATGGTGCTGTCGATAACGCGACCGGTACCGCCGCACTGGTTGCTCTGGCGGAAGCCTATGCCAAGGCAGGCGCGCCAGATCGCAGTGTTATTTTTCTCGCTGTAACGGCGGAGGAGTCCGGTCTGCTCGGGTCCAAATATTATGCCGACAATCCAATCTATCCGCTGAGCCAGACGGTTGGTGGCGTGAATATGGATGCCTTCGGCATGGCCGGGCCCGCGAAAAATGTGATTGTTGTTGGCAAGGGCAAGTCCGGGCTCGACCGCTATCTCGAAGCGGCGCTGACGGTTGATGGTCGTGTCGCCAAAGCCGAGCCGACACCGGAGAAGGGCTATTATTATCGGTCCGATCATTTCAGTTTTGCCAAGCTTGGCGTGCCGATGATCTATTTCGAGGGTGGAGAAGATCTCGTCGATGGCGGCCGCGAGGCGGGTGAAGCCCTGGCCAAGGACTATACTGAAAACCGTTATCACGGCCCCAAGGATGAATATGATCCGAACTGGGACTGGACCGGCGTGATGGGCGATCTGAAAGTCTATTATACCGTCGGCCGGATGCTGGCGATGACCGAAGACTGGCCCAACTGGAACGAGGGTGACGAATTCCGCGCGGCGCGGGACAAAAGCCGCGCAGGCAGTTAAACGCGGACGCCCCGCATGACCAGATGGCCCGCAGAATGGGAGCCGCATCAGGCGGTCTGGATCGGCTTTCCCGGTAATCCCGCGGAATGGCCGGTGGACCGGGAAGGGGCGCAGCATGAGGTCGCCGCCTTTGCCAATTCGATAGCCGATGACGGTGCGGGAGAGAGCGTCATATTGGTGTGCCGCTCTGCTGCCGACGAGGCCATCGCCCGCGCACTGGTCGGGCCTTGTGTGACTATTGTCGTCGAATCTTTCGGAGACATCTGGTTGCGTGATAGCGCGCCTGTATTTGTCAGCACGGCGCAGGGGCTGCTTGGCCGGAATTTCAGGTTCAACGGCTGGGGCGGAAAATTTCGCATGGCCGGTGATCAGGATATCGGCGAGCGACTGGCGAAGCGTTTTGATCTGCCGTTAAGCGATCAGGACTGGATCCTGGAAGGCGGCGCTATTGACGGGGATGGTGCCGGTCGACTGGTGACGACGGAGCAATGCGTCCTCAACCCCAATCGCAATGACGGACTTGACAGGGAGCAGATTTCTACGCGCCTGCGCGATGCCTTTGCTGTACAGGATATATGCTGGCTGGGGGACGGGCTGGTCGCAGACCATACTGATGGCCATGTCGACAATCTTGCCCGCTTTGTGGCACCTGCTACCGTCGCAATCCCGCAAGCCGAAGGGCGGGATGATCCCAATGCCGAGATTTTCGAAGATGCGGCCGCGAGTGCAATCGCTGCGGGTTTGCAAGTCGTCCGCTTGCCATCGGCGGGCCAATATAGAATCGATGGCGCGATAGCGCCGGCAAGCTATATGAATTTCTATATCGGGAATACCGTGGTAGCGGTGCCGCAATATGGGACCGAAAATGATGCTGCCGCAGTTGATCGGATCACCGCGCTTTTCCCCAACCGCAAGGTGGTCGGACTATCCAGCCGGTCGCTGTTGCGCGGTGGCGGCAGTTTCCATTGCATCTCGCAACAGATTCCGCTGCAGGCCTAGTGCGCTCTCGCCTGTTCCGCCAATTTAGCCAGTCTATCGCAATTGCCCGAAAATTGATATTGTATCGCCCAAGACGTCCCGTAGTGATAGCGTCAGGAGAAATGACCGTGGCAAGTTTGAGAGGAAAACGAACATGAGAAATTTACTGATCGCGAGTGCGTCGCTGGCCATGTTGGGGATGACCGTTCCCGCCGCCGCTCAGCACTACCAACAAGACGGTAGCAAAATGGTCGACAGCACCCTCACAGCGGTTCTGGCCAATGATCGTCGTTCTGGTGACAAAGCGCGGGATGTCTATCGCCATCCGGCAGAGACGCTCGGTTTCTTTGGCGTCAAACCTGGGCAGACAGTCGTCGAATATGGGCCGGGCGGTGGCTGGTACACGCGTATATTGGTGCCATATATCGCCGGTAGCGGACAATATGTTGCGGTCAACGCGGACAGTTCGAAAAGCAGCTTTCCAAACCGTGCCCGTGAGGCGCGAATCAAGGGGTGGCCTGAAAGTTTTCCCGAGACAGCGGCGAAATGGACCGGTGTCGACGCCGACAAGATTTTGGCTTTCGAAAGCGACGAGATGCCCGATGAGATGAAGGGCAAAGTCGACCGGATTTTGATCTTCCGGTCGTTGCACGGCATGTTGAACAATAATCAGGCGGACTCCGAATTGCGCGCTTTACGGGATATGCTGACCGACGATGGCATGGTTGGGATTGTCCAGCATCGTGCCAAGAAGGATGCACCCTATGCGATGTCAAACGGCAGCAAGGGCTATCTGAAACAGGAATCGGTCGTGGCCCTGTTCGAACTGAACGGTTTTGAACTGGTCAGCGAGTCCGAAATCAATGCCAATCCGGCCGACACGTCCGACTATGAGCGCGGCGTCTGGACCTTGCCTCCGGTGCTGGCGTCAGGCGACACGGACAAAGCAAAATATCAGGCGATCGGTGAATCCGACCGGATGACATTATTGTTTAAGAAGCGCCCTTAAGCCGCTAATGGGGCTGCTATGACCAAATTATCCGTAGCAGTCCTGCAGCTTCCTCTGGGCGGCGATGAACAGGCGAACATCTTTGCCGTCAGCGGCCTGATTGCCGAAGCCGCGGAGCAGGGGGCCCAGATCATTCTGCCACCCGAACTGTTTGCCGGACCTTATTTCTGCAAAACCGAGGATGAAGCGCTTTTCGCTCTGGCCCAGCCAGTGGGCGAAAGCACGCCGGTGCTCGCCATGCAGAAGCTTGCCAAACAATATGGCGTGGCGATCCCCGCCAGTTTCTTCGAACGCGACGGCCAGCATCATTATAACAGTCTTGCGATGATCGGTCCCGATGGCGAGATCATGGGCGTCTATCGCAAAAGCCATATTCCCGATGGCCCCGGCTATGAGGAAAAATATTATTTCCGCCCCGGCAATTCGCGGTTCAAGGTCTGGGACCTGTTCGGCACCCGGATCGGCGTCGGGATTTGCTGGGATCAATGGTATCCGGAGACCGCCCGGGCGATGGCGCTGATGGGCGCGGAAGTGCTCTTCTATCCCACCGCGATCGGATCGGAGCCCTATGACGCGGACCTCGACACCAGCCGCATGTGGCGCCGCGCTATGCAGGGCCACGCGGTGAGCAATTGCATGCCGGTGGTTGCCAGCAACCGCATCGGCGTCGAAGAGGGGCAGGCTTTCTACGGCCACAGTTTCATCACCAATGAATGGGGCGATCTGGTGACCGAATATGGCTCGCAGGAAACTGGCGTGTTGACGGCTTCACTCGATCTTGAACAGGCGCGCAAGCACCGCGCCGGCATGGGTTTTTTCAGAGACCGGCGGCCGGAGCTTTATGGGCGGCTGGCCGAGGATATATAGGCCGCCTGCTCGAACACGTCCTCGAACATCTCTACCGTCAATCGCCGGGTATTCACATTGTACCGGCTGCAGTGATAACTGTCGATCAGGGTGCGTCCGTCGGGTAGCGCGTGCTGTGCGCCGTGGGCGAATTTGTGATCGGCGAGTTTTGCGCCGGACAGGCGAATGATGCTCTCGTGAGCGATCCTGCCTAGTGCCAGGATGATTTTCAGGTCAGGCAATCCGTCGAGCGCCTTGGCAAGATAGGGGCGGCAATTGTTGATCTCTGCGCCGGTCGGCTTGTTCTCCGGCGGCAGGCATTTGACCGCGTTGAGGATGATCGCGCCGTTCAGGGTGATCCCGTCTGCCGGGTCATTGGCGAACACACCATCGACAAAGCCATATTTGGTGAGAGTGGCGAACAGCATCTCGCCAGAGGCGTCGCCGGTGAATGGCCTGCCGGTCCGGTTTGCGCCTTCTGTACCGGGAGCGAGCCCCACGACAGCCAGCCATGCCTTCGGGTCACCAAAGGCGGGCACGGGTGCGTTCCACCAGTCTGGATGGTCTTGGCGCAAGGATTTGCGCAGGCCAACCAGTCGCGGACAGCGGCGGCAACCCTTCGGGGCTTCTGCAACAGGAAGAGGGGTAAAAAGAAGGGGGCCATGATCGCTCACAGCCCCCGCCTAATTTCAAACGGACATATCGTCCAGATGATTAGTCTTTCAGTTCAGCCGGAACGATGCCACCAGCAGCGGCAATCTTGTTCATCACCTGCTTGTGCAGCAGGATATTGTCTTCGGCCGAACCGCTATAGTCGCTGTTGCCGAGTTCCTGTGCCAGTTCCTTGCGGTTGCCATAGCTGGCGTCAATCTGGACCAGCTTCATCAGGTCGACAATCGAAGTCCGCCAATTGAGCTTGTCCGAACCCGGGATATTGTCGAGACGGGCCTCAACGTCCACTTCGCTTATCGCGGTACGAGTGGCCGGTGCGTCGGCGACGGGTGCCGACGTCACTTCGGGGGCTGCTGCCTTGGCTTCACCGCCGAAAATGGCGTTCTTGATTTTTCCGAAAATACTCATCTGTTGTTCCTCTATATATTAGGGGCCTTATAGTTCCATGATCGTCTAAACCTGCCCTTGACTGAATATCTCGGAGCTAGGGGTCGCTGAGTCAATTGCCGTTCTCCGGCAACGGCGCATATCCGCCACACCAAAGGTGTAAACACTGGTAAACCCGCGGATTGGCCGGTTTCTACCGCGAAAATATGCTAAGGACCTGACAAGGAAAGAATCGAACCATGCCGTCACGGCAATGAAGGAGAGCGACGATGAATATTATGGATATGCTGCAGCAGTCGGGCGGCATTGGAACGATGGCGAAGGAACTGGGTGTCAACGAAAGCGTCGCACAAGCGGGCGCCGCAGCATTGTTGCCTGCCATATTGGGCGGTTTCAAGAAAACCACGCAGGCGCAGCCCAGCGGTCTCGACGGACTGGGTGGATTGCTTGGCCAACTGGGCGGCGGCGGACTGCTGGACAGTGTGCTTGGCTCGGAGCCGACTCCGGTTGAACAGGGCAATGAAGTGCTCGGTCAGATATTCGGTTCGAAGGAAGTCAGCCGTACGGTCGCAGCGGGCGCGGAGCAACAGACCGGGATCAGCAGCGATCTGCTAAAGAAAATGCTGCCGGTGGTTGCAATGATGGTCGCCGGATATATGGCCAAGCAGAGTACGGATAGCGCCGGCAACGGTGGCGGCTTGGGCGGCCTGCTCGGCGGGTTGCTTGGTGGCGGCAACAACGCTCCATCTGGCTCCATGGGTGGGCTGGGTTCGCTTCTCGACCTGAATGGTGATGGTAATCCGCTCGACGATATCATCGGCATGGCCGGAAAACTTGTGCGCTAAACCAACCCCTGTTGAAGGATGAAGACTATGAATATGTTCGAAAAAGTCATGGATATGTTGCCGGAAAATTTCAGCATTGACGAAATTGCCGAAAAAGCAGGCATGACGGCCGACGAAGCGAAAAAAGGTGGTGAAGCACTATTTGCAAAGTTGCGGGATGGCAGCACCGATAAAATGACCGCTGTCAAGGAAGCTGCTGCCGAAGCCGGTGTAGACGCCGAAAAGCTCAAGGGACTTTTGCCAGCATTGGCCGAGAAATCAGGCCTTGATGGCGAAGGGAGCCTGATGGACAAGCTGACCGGTGATGATGGCCTTCTGGGCAAGGTTACCGGGTTTCTTGATCGTGATGGCGACGGCAATCCGATCAATGACATCACCAATATGGCGAAGGGCTTCTTCAAGAAATAGGTTTGGATTCCCGTTGAACGGGGTCCGCTAGCGCTTCCAGTCTGAGTATCCCGCCTTCTACGGCGGCGACCTTTGCAATCGCGCCTTTTTCCATATCGGGACCTTTTGCAGGCCATTCGCCATCACCGACTTTCACCCGCCCGCTGGTCGAGGAAACTGTCTCGACAACGGTTACGGTTGTTCCGATCAACTGTGCCGCGCGATTGTTGAGCAGCGGATTTTCGCTTTCGACCTTGTGCGTCAGATACCATCGCCGCCCGCCGAGCACAGCGGCTATGGTGGCAAGCCCGAATACGGTAAGCTGACCGGCAAAAGTCATGTCGATAAACAGCGACAGGACTCCGGTTACCGCTGCGGCGGCGGCCACCCAGATCAGAAAGACGCCCGGCACGAACAGTTCGGCCAGCGCCAGCAAGGCGGCCAGCCCCAGCCAGAGATATTCCGGATTGTTCAATGTGAGATCATCCATGGCTCATGCTCCGCCCTTTGCGGGTCCCGCTAATCCTGATTGTCAAAAGGCCCCTTTCGCCGGGGCGGGGGCGTGATCGCGTGTCCATCTTCGCCCAGCGCCTCTTTGGCGAGGGCGCCGATACCGCCGAGCGATCCGATCAGCTGGGTTGCCTCTACCGGGAACAATATGGTTTTCGCGTTCGGGGATGTTGCGAATTTCTCGACCGCCTTCACATAATCCTGGGCGACAAAATAGTTGATCGCCTGCGCATTTCCGCTGGCAATCGCTTCGGATACCATCTGGGTTGCTTTCGCTTCGGCCTCGGCTTCGCGTTCACGGGCCTCGGCATCGAGGAAGGCCGATTCCTTGCGGCCTTCTGCCTGCAGGATCTGACCCTGCTTCTCGCCTTCGGACCGTAGGATTTCGGAGGCGCGAGCGCCTTCCGCATCGAGAATATTGGCGCGTTTCTCACGCTCGGCCTTCATCTGCCGCGCCATTGCATTGACGATATCCTGCGGCGGACGGATGTCCTTGATTTCGACCCGGGTGATCTTGATGCCCCAGGGCGTGGTCGCGTCGTCGATCACGGTCAGTAACCGGGCATTGATCTCGTCGCGCTTGGAAAGTGTTTCATCAAGGTCCATCGAACCCATGACTGTGCGCAGGTTCGTGGTGACAAGATTGAGGATCGCATTGTAGAGATCATTGACCTCATAGGCGGCCTTGGCTGCATCGAGCACCTGGAAGAACACCACGCCGTCGGTGGAGATCATCGCGTTGTCCTTGGTGATGATTTCCTGGCCCGGAATATCGAGCACCTGTTCCATCATGTTGACCTTGCGACCGACGCGATAGAGAAACGCCGGATAGAAATTGAACCCGGGCTGGGCGGTCGTTGTGAAACGGCCAAAATATTCGATTGTGTAGTGATAGCCCTGCCGGACGATTTTGATGCTCGCAAAAAGATAGATGATGGTGACCAATAGCACCAGTAAAAGCAGCGGAACTCCCATATTCATTCTCCCAACCGAACCATCTCATTATCATTGATTATTTGTCGAATAATGCCAAGGAAAAAGCATATTATCTGTATTAACAGAAAGGTTATAACCGCAATGCGTATCCTTGCCCTATTGCTCTTTTCGGGTCTGGTTTTTTCCGGCGGCGCACGTGCCGAGGTGATTGGCGAGGCGGACCTGCTTAAGCATATCGAGGTTCTGGCGAGTGACGCATTCGAAGGACGAGAACCCGGTACCATCGGCGAAAACAAGACCGTCAACTATATCGCCACGCAATGGGCACAGGCGGGGCTGAGGCCCGCGGGCGAAAAAGATAGCTGGTACGCGCCGGTGACGTTGGTGGAGCGTGTTCCCCAAAGTTGGCTGATAGGCTTTCATGCGGGGAACCTGGGCAAGGCCGTCCGGGTGCGTCAGGACGAGATCATCTTGCGGGGGCGTGGTCCGTCCGTCCGGCTATCCGGTGTGCCGGTGGTCTTCGCCGGTTATAGCGATCCCGGGCACGGGACACTGACGGTGGCAGGGAAACTTGTTCTTTTGCCCAGCGAGCCGCCAGAAGATAGCGATAGCCTGTGGGCCTTTCGCAATCGCAAACTTCAGCTGATCGAGAATGGAGCGGTCGGAGTGATATCCATCATTGAAGAGGAAGGTCGCTGGCCCCGATATCAGCGCTTCTACCAGCGAGGGGCGACGAGTTTATCTGATCCTGAAAACCACGCGCTGCTCGAAGGCGCGATGAGCTACGGCCAGTTCAGGAATCTGGTAGAGCAATTCGGCCTGGATGCAGAAAAAATGCTGTATGACAGCGAGTCCCTTTCTATTGTCGATCTTGGCCTGAGCGCGGACGCGAACGCGACAACCGATGTCCGGTCCTATCTGTCTCACAATGTGGTCGGGAAGCTTCCCGGTATTGATCCCGCCAGCGGTGCTGTGCTCTTCGTGGGGCATTGGGATCATTTTGGTATATGCCGCGTCGAAGATCCGCAGGAACCTGACAAGGACCGGATTTGCAATGGAGCGGTTGACAATGCCAGCGGTATATCCTTGCTGATCGAAGCCGCCAAAGTCTTGGCCGGCGAAGATCATGACCGCGATATATATTTTCTGGCTACCACCGCCGAGGAGAAAGGCCTGCTTGGCGCCCGCGCTTTTGCGGCGCATCCACCGATCGCGCTGGAACAATTTATTGCAGTGTTCAACGTCGATACGATCGCGCTTTCGGATGACGGCAAGAAAATCGCGGCCGTTGGCATAGGCGAGTCGAGTCTCGATCAGGATATCGAGCTCGTCGCCGAGCAGGAAGGGCGTGAAATTGACCGCAGCGGCAAGGCGGATGCCTATCTTGTACGGCAGGATGGCTATGTTTTTCTCGAACGCGACATCCCAGCCTATATGATTACCAGCGCTTTTGCTGATGAGGAACGACTTCAAGCTTATATAAATGGTCCCTATCATTATGTCGGTGACGAGGTGGGAGGCGCTTTGTTGCTGACTGGTGCAGCGGCAGACGCCAATTTCCACGTCGCGCTGGGCCGTTATTTTTCCTCCACCGCGACATATCCCGGAAAAGCCACTAGCGGTTCCGGCGATAACTGATTACATGGGCCGCCACAGAATCAAATTCACGACAGCGGAAAGTGGCGACAATGAGCAGCTCAGGCAAATATAAAGAAATCCGGTTGGGGCTGACCTTTGACGACGTCCTGTTGCGACCGGCTGCATCCGATATCGTGCCGAGCCAGGCCAATACCAAGACCAATCTGACCAAGCTGATCGGGCTGAATATTCCGATATTGTCTTCTGCCATGGATACGGTGACGGAATCCGACATGGCCATTGTGATGGCCCAGATGGGTGGCATCGGTGTCTTGCATCGCAATCTTACCCTTGAGCAACAGACCGCTGCCGTGCGGCAGGTGAAACGCTTCGAGTCGGGCATGGTGGTCAATCCGATCACCATCGCACCCGATGCCACTCTGGCAGAAGCGCAGGCGACCATGGAGCAGAACCGGATATCCGGTATTCCGGTGGTCGAGAAGTCGGGCAAGCTGGTCGGCATATTGACCAACCGCGACGTCCGCTTTGCCGAAAACCCCAAGCAGCTGATCTCCGAATTGATGACAAAGGATAATCTGGCGACGGTTCCGGCGGGTGTGAATCAGGAAGAAGCGCGGCGTACCCTGCACCAGCGGCGGATCGAGAAATTGCTGGTGGTCGATAATGACTATCGCTGCGTCGGCCTGATCACGGTCAAGGATATTGAGAAAGCCGTCACTTATCCCAACGCCACGAAAGACGAAACGGGACGTTTGCGCGTTGCGGCGGCATCGACCGTCGGCGAAAGCGGACTCGAACGGACCCAGGCGCTGATCGACGCGGAATGTGATCTGATCGTGGTTGATACCGCTCATGGTCATAGCGCCATGGTCGCTCGCGCCGTGGAAGATATCAAAAAGCGCTCGAACAATACCCAGATCATTGCCGGCAATGTGGCGACCGCAGCGGCGACCCGCGCGCTGATTGATGCAGGGGCGGACGGTATCAAGGTCGGCATCGGACCGGGTTCGATCTGTACCACGCGAGTCGTCGCCGGCGTCGGTGTTCCGCAGCTTACCGCGATCATGGAATGTGCGGAAGAAGCGGAAAAATCCGGCATTCCGGTCATCGCCGATGGTGGATTGCGGACATCGGGCGATGTTGCCAAGGCGCTGGCCGCCGGTGCATCAGCCGTAATGATCGGGTCATTGCTTGCCGGCACCGAGGAAGCGCCGGGCGAGACCTTTCTCTATCAGGGCCGTGCTTACAAAAGCTATCGCGGCATGGGTTCCGTCGGCGCTATGGCGCGGGGATCGGCAGACCGCTATTTCCAGCAGGATATCAAGGACCAGATGAAGCTGGTGCCGGAAGGTATCGAAGGGCAGGTGCCGTTCAAGGGACCGGCGCGCGATGTTATTCATCAGCTGGTCGGCGGCGTGAAAGCGGCCATGGGTTATACCGGTTCGGCGACGCTGGAAGATTTGCGGGAGCGGGCCGAATTTATCCGCATTACCAACGCCGGATTGCAGGAAAGCCACGTCCATGACGTCGCGATCACCAGAGAAGCGCCAAATTATCCCACGCGTTAGGACCTTTGCATGGATCTCGTAATCGAGGCGAAGATATTGCTGCTGATGTTTGTCTGGCCTGCGGGGCAGGCGGACAACACTCCGCTTTGGACAAATGATGTCTATTCGACGTTCGAAAGTTGTGAAGAAGCGGCTTCCGAGCGGAAGGCGATGGTCGAGACGGAATATGGATCGGATGCGCGGATAGTATATTATTGTTTCGACGCCGACGATCGCATGGACAAGTGACCCCTTCGGCAAGGCTGCAAGCCGCGATAGAGATGCTCGACTGGATCATTGCCGCGGCGCGCGACAATGGGGCGTCTGCGGACAATATCGCCAAGAAATTCTTCAAGGAACGCCGCTATGCCGGATCAGGTGATCGCCGCGCCATTCGCGAACTGGTCTATTCCGCCATCCGGCGCTGGGGCGACCGGCCGGAAAGCGGCCGGCAGGCCTTGCTCGGACTGGTGGAAGAACGCCCCGAATTGCGCGAGCTTTTTAGCGGTTCCAACTATGGCCCTGCGGCGATCGCAGAAGGGGAACCGGTCGCCAGCGGAGCGCAGGTTCCGGACTGGCTGGTGGACAGGTTCGCCAGTTTGATCGACGAAACCGAACGGACAGCATTGTTCGATCGTGCGCCGCTGCATGTCCGGGTCAATGGGCATCGTTCAACGGATATGGAAGTCAAATCGGCATGGCCCGAAGCCATCGCTCTTGCCTTGCCGCACGGCTATGAACTGCCTGCCGGCAGCCAGCTGGAAGACAAGGCGCTCTTTCGCGAAGGCGCCATCGAGATTCAGGATCTCGGCAGTCAGGCCATTGCCATGGCAGGCGCCGCTGCCAGGCCGCAGCTTGTTCTGGACCTATGTGCAGGTGCCGGTGGAAAGACCCTGGCATTGGCGGCCATGCTGCCTCCGGAAAGCAAGATTATCGCGGCGGACACGGATCGCGGCCGGTTGAGCCGGATAGAGCCCCGCAAGCGCAGGGCTAGTGCCCGTAATATCGAGACGATTTTGCTCGCACCGGGCAATGAAATGGAAGCGCTTGACCATCTGAAAGCCAGTTGCGATCTGGTGTTGATCGATGCACCCTGCAGCGGGACGGGAACCTGGCGGCGCAACCCCGAGCTGCGCTGGCGGATGACGCCAAAGCGGCTCGATCACACGACGGAACTGCAGCAAAGACTTATGGAACTCGGCAGCGACATGGTAAAGCCGGGGGGAAATCTGATATATGCGGTTTGTTCGTTGCTCGACGCGGAGGGTGGTGACCAGACTGACAAGTTTCTTGAAAACCATCCGCAATGGCGGGAAATATCGATTGATTTGCCGGTTGGCCGCCCATATCGTAAAGGTACACTTCTCTCACCGCATCATGACGGAACGGATGGCTTTTATTTTACGTGCCTCGAAAAATTGTGATAGCAAATCATGTTAAGCCAGCATGCAGGTGAATCTGGCTATGGTCGCGAGAGTTTAATGGAGCTGATTATGCGTTTTTCACCGGCAGTTATTGCCTTGTCCCTCGTTTTCGTCACGGTTTCCAGCGCCAGTTTCGGCCAGTCTGCCGACGTAGAAATCAAGCCACGCTCGGTTGAATATATGCAATTGGGTGAAGCGGCGCAGAAACGCGGTGAACTGGACCTTGCTGCGGACCTCTACGAAACGGCGCTTGTCGTCGATCCGCGCAACGGTTCGGCTTTCATAGCCTTGGCGCAAATCGCCCGGGTGCAGAAATTGCCCGGCAAGGCGATCCGTCTGTATCGCGAGGCGCTCATATTGGACCCCAACAATCTCGACGCCTTGGCAGGGCAGGGTGAGGCCCTTATCCAGCGGGGCGCATTGGAAAAGGCTCGGGTTAACCTGTCGCGGATTGAAACCCTGTGCCGGTCACGCTGTTCGCAAAATGATCAACTCGCTAGTGCCATCAAGCTAGCGGAGAAAAAGCCGGTCCTGTCTGCCGAAGCGGTTACGCCAAAGCCCAAAGTTGGTGATGAGGAGCCAGCAGCCGACACGCCCTGATAGCGGCCAGTTCAATCGTTCAGAAATCATAGACCAGCGTTGCACGGCTGAGTGTATCGGTTTTGATACTGCCCGCTGCAGGGTTGGTTTCATGTTCTATCGTATAGGATAAACGTGCTGAAAGAGAGCCGAGAAGCTTTGCGTCAAGCGCTGAGGTCGCCGTGAACGTTGTATTGTCACTATCTATGACGGCAGCGGCCGAAGTAAATCCTTTTGCGTCACTGGCATAGGTCCCTCCTGCATCCTGAGAAAATTTCAGATGGTCGGAAATTTTCCAGTCCAGATCCAGTCCGACCAAAGCGGCAAGGCTGCTTTTGGTTTCACCCTCGACGAAATCGGTTATCCGAATTGCGGGCCCTGCCTTGATCGTGATGCGCAGGTCCTTGTTTTTGACCAGTTCATAACCGAGTCCGCCTGACACGGTGTAGCGGGCAGAAAATCCCTGAAAACGGTCCCGCTCAAATTGCGCCAGACCATAAGCGTAAAGGCTTTTGTCGAACTTGTAATTGGGCTCGATCGTCGCGCTCAACTGATCGCGGGTCGTTACACCGGCACTGCGTTGATAGTCGGCGCGCGCCTGAAAATTCAAACGCCATTTTATGGCGTCCTTGGCCAGTTTGACGCCGCCGGAAAGACCCAGATTGCTGGTATTCCCGGTTGAACGAAAACCTCCCAGTTCCCCCTGGCCTTTCCAATGTTCAAAGAAACCGGCCTCCTGTTTCTCGCGCAGCTCGGCTTCGGCTTTCGCTGCCAGTTGCGCATTATAGCTCGACATGATGGCATCGATTTCAGCGTGATCATCCGGATTGGTGGCTTTGGCCAGTTTTGCAACAGCCTGCACATCCTGTTTGTTGCCGGACGCAATGGCCGCGTCGATCATTGCTTTAACCGGTTCCGGTAGTGCTGCACTGGCGGGCGCGGAAATGCTGGCCGCAATGATGATTACGGCTGCGGAGGCTGATCGGGGCATAGGGAATCTCGCTTACTCGAACTAAATCAGCGGCAAAAACTCTTTCAACACCGCACGATACAGATCTCTTTTGAAGGGAACGATGATATCTGGCAAGCCTTGGGGATCAGTCCATTTCCAGTTTTTGAATTCGGGATGCTCGGTCTGGATATTGATATTATCATCCTGACCGGTGAAACGCATCAGGAACCAGTTTTGCCGCTGGCCACGATATTTCCCTTTCCATATCTTGCCGAGCAGCTCGTCCGGCAGGTCGTAGAGATATTCTTCGTTGCTGCGACCGATGATCTTGACAAGATCGGTAACAATGCCGGTTTCCTCCCGAAGTTCGCGCAAGGCAGCAGCTTCGGCGTCCTCGCCTTTATCGATTCCGCCCTGAGGCATTTGCCAGGCATCGGGATATTGACTGTCAGCCGCGTCCAGCCGCTGGCCAACGAACACCCGGCCGTCCCGGTTTGCGAGCATGATACCGGCACAGGGACGGTAGGGGAGACTGCTAAAATCGATTTTACTATACCTTTCTGAAACGATGTATCGCCCTGAAAATCGGGCAAGCCGCCGACGAGTCTGCGGTCAAGTCAAACCATCGGGAGGCTCGAGCGCGATTATAGCGCATTAATCCGTACCGGTTCTAGCGATTCTTGTTTTTGAATTGAAGCTTTTGTCGAGACAGCAGATTGGTTGGATAACGCGTGGATATTTCTGGAGTATCTCCTGGCGGGGGCAGATTTATGAATCGAGAGACGACAGCAACGTTTTCCACGCTGCGATCATCTTGTCGACATCGCGTGCTGCGGATGGCACAGCTTTGCGAATGTTGATGAAGCCGTGCACAATGCCGGGCATTTCGATGAAATTGGTGTTCACGCCATTCCGGACCAGATCAGCGGCATATTCACGACCTTGGTCGCGAAGGGGGTCGAGACCCGCGGTGACGAGCACCGTCGGCGGGGATTTGGCAAGATCGCCCAAATAAGGCGAGACATAAATATCATCATCCTTTGGCGCATAATGGCGGTCAAAATATTCCATGCTTTCTTTGGTGAGCAGAAAACCTTCCGCAAATTCATTCATGGATCCGCCTTCTGCATCCATGCGGGTTGCAGGATAGATCGGAAATTGGGCGATGATCGGAACGGCAGCCGGCTCGGTTGCCAGCACTTGCCCGACCACCAAGGCAAGATTTCCACCAGCGCTATCGCCGCATGGAACCATGCCGCTGATGTTGAGCTTGAGCTTGTCCTGATTGGCAGCAACCCACCTCGTCGCCGCAAGACTGTCGAGCGGAGCGGCGGGGAATGGCGCTTCCGGCGCGAGCCGATAGTCTACCGCGACGACCGGAATATCCATTTCGCGTGCGATATAAGTGCAGAAACTATGGTGGGACTCGAGGTCACCGATTACAAAGCCACCGCCATGATAGAAGATGATGACGGGAGTTTTCGCGCTGCGCTCGGCCTGACTATCATATAGCCGCAGTGCTATGTCGCCGGCAGGACCAGGGCAGGAAAAATCTTGTATCCGCGGGAGATCGACTGGGTCGGCTTCCAGCATTGTCGCCATCATATTGTACATTTCGCGGGCTGCAGCGGGCTCGACCTCGGACATCAGCGGCTGGTCTGATTGCGCCATCATAGTCAAAACCATCTGCACATCAGGGCGCACAAAAGCATCGGTCATCTATCATCTCCAGCCATTTAATTAACCGATTAGATCAGCCTGCATTGATTAGGCAAGTGCCAATCGCGCCTGGCGTCCCAAACAAATGCTTTATCCCTATTAGTTTTTGTGGTTTGAAGGATGACGCATTGCTGCTCTAGAGCGGGTTGCGTAATAATGATAAAGGCACGGAAAATCCATTATGGCCACCGCATTGAAGCAGGAAGAATCAAATAGTCCCAACCCCGATGGCTCCGAAAATGTTGTCGTTCGTTTTGCCGGTGATAGCGGCGACGGGATGCAGTTGACGGGGGGGCAATTTACCCTGTCGACCGCGCTCGCGGGCAGTGATCTGGCGACTTTCCCCGATTTTCCAGCCGAAATTCGTGCTCCGCAAGGCACATTATTCGGCGTGTCCGCCTTCCAGATCAACTTCGGCAGTCGAGCGATTGAAACCGCAGGTGATCAACCGGATGTGCTGATCGCGATGAACCCGGCGGCTTTGAAGACCAATGTCGAAGTCTTGCGCCCCGGCGGTCTGATCATCGCGGACTCCGGCGAGTTCGGAAAACGGAATCTCGACAAGGCGAAATATGAAAACAACCCGTTGGAAGACGGTTCCCTGGCGAAATGGAAATTGCTCAAACTGGATATTTCCGCGCTGACGCTCGAAGCGGTGAAGCCGTTCGGTCTGGGTAACAAGGAAGCCCTGCGCTGCAAGAATATGTGGACGCTGGGACTTGCGCTCTGGATGTTCGAACGCGACCGGCAGCCGATCATCGACTGGCTGAAGAGCAAATTTGCGAAATTGCCGGACGTGGCGGAAGCCAATATTGCGGCGCTTAACGCCGGCCACGCTTATGGCGAAACGGCGGAATTGTCCGGTGACGGCCTTGGCAGTGGCCATCTGACGTCGCGCACGGTCGGCGCCGCTCCCTCGGCACCGGGCAAATATCGCACGGTGACAGGTGCAGAGGCGCTGTCGCTCGGCCTGGTCGCTGGCGCGCAGCTGGCTGGCCTGCCGATGTTCTTCGGCGGTTATCCCATCACCCCGGCCTCGGCGATCCTGCACCATTTGTCGCGTCTGAAAGAATTTGGCGTGACCACATTCCAGGCGGAAGACGAGATTGCGGCCATCGCAGCAGCGATTGGCGCGAGCTATGCCGGTAAGCTCGGTATTACCTCATCATCCGGCCCCGGCATTGCGCTGAAAGGCGAGGCGATGGGGCTGGCAATTATGACCGAGCTTCCGCTGGTCATCGTCAATTCGCAGCGCGGCGGGCCTTCCACGGGCCTTCCGACCAAGACCGAACAATCGGATCTCTATCAGGCCGTCTATGGCCGCAACGGCGATGCGCCGATGCCGGTGATTGCGGCCCGTTCGCCAAGCGATGCGTTTGAATGCGCAATCGAGGCGGTGCGGATTGCGGTGCAATATATGACACCCGTGATGCTGCTGACCGACGGCTATATTGCCAATGCGGCAGAGCCCTGGAAAATACCGGATGTCAACGGCCTGGAATCCTTCCCGACCAGCTTTCTGGAGACAATGCCGGAAGGCGGATTGAAGCCTTATGCGCGCGACGAGAAGCTGGCGCGGCCATGGATCAAACCGGGGACGCCGGAATTGATGCACCGTATCGGCGGCATCGAAAAAGGCATTGATACCGGACATATTGATTATGGCGCGGCCAATCACCAGAAGATGACCGAAATCCGCCGTGACAAGGTCCTGGGTGTCGCAGACAGCATCCCGGATCAGGATGTCGCGATGGGCAAGGCTGGCGGCAAACTGGCGGTTGTCGGCTGGGGCTCGACCTTCGGGCCGATCCATCAGGCGGTCCGCCGTGCGGTGGCCTCGGGCAGGGATGTTGCGCATATCCACATCCGTAATATCTGGCCGATGCCGAAAAATCTCGGCGACTTGCTGAAAAGCTATGACCGTGTGATCGTACCGGAAATGAATATGGGACAGCTGAAAACCCTGTTGCGCGATCAATTTCTGGTCGATGCCAAGCCGGTAAACAAGGTTTCCGGCCAGCCCTTTACCATCGCCGAAATTGAAACGGCGATTGAGGAGAATCTGTCATGAACGAGATGACAAAAATCACGACCACGCTGAAAGACTGGGAAACCGATCAGGAAGTGCGTTGGTGCCCCGGTTGCGGCGATTACGCCATTCTTAAGGCCGTACAGCGGACAATGCCGGATCTCGGTGCTGATCCGTCCAAGACGGTGTTCATCAGCGGCATTGGCTGTTCCTCGCGCTTTCCCTATTATATGGAAACATATGGCTTTCATACGATCCATGGTCGCGCGCCGGCGGTGGCCACCGGCGTAAAGCTGGCCAATCCGGAACTGGACGTCTGGATCATCACCGGCGACGGTGACGCGCTGTCGATCGGCGGCAACCACACGATGCACTTGCTGCGCCGCAATCTCGATTGTCAGGTGATGCTGTTCAACAATGAAATTTACGGACTGACCAAGGGCCAATATTCGCCGACCAGCCGTCAGGGTACGCAAAGCCCCTCGACGCCTTATGGTTCGGTCGACCGTCCCGCATCGCCCTGTGCTTTTGCGCTGGGTGCCGGTGCGCGGTTTGTTGCGCGCGGTATCGATGTTCACAAGGGCTTGCCCGACGTGCTCAAGGCTGCCCACGCCCACAAAGGTGCGTCCTTCATCGAGATTTTCCAGAATTGCATCGTCTATAACAAGGATGTGTTCGAGGAATTTGCGGCCAAGAAAACCGCAGCCGATACGCAATTGCATCTGGTTAACGGCGAACCCATGCTGTTCGGGAAGGGTAGCAAGGGCATCACATTGAATCGCAAGACGCTGCAACTGGAAGTCGTCGATGTCGTCGATGGCGACTGGGAAGCCGCCGGCGTGATTGTCCATGACGTCACCAACCGTTCGGTGGCGCATATGCTCGTCGAAATGCAGTTTGGCGATTTTCCAATGGCTCTCGGCGTGCTCTACGACGATCCGCGTCCGACGTTCGAAGCGGCTGTCGTCGCGCAGAACGAAGCGGCAGCGGCTGGCAAAGCGCCGGATTTGCAGGCTTTGTTGAGCAAGGGGCAGACCTGGACGGTGGCTGAGGGCGGGCCGGAACTGTAAAGATTTTTGGCTCGCACGAAGGCACTAAGATGGGTGCGTGCCAAGTCTTGAGTCCATCGCCAAAATCTCCATTGATTGCGGGTTTCGCCTGCACAGGGATATTGGGCCGGGGCTGCTCGAGTCTGCCTATGAGATATTGCTTTTCGAGAGTTTGAAGGAGAAAGGTCTGTCTGTCGAAAGACAGAGGATCATTCCTATCGTCTTCAAGGGACGAGTTTTGGACGAGGCCTTTCGGGCTGACCTGATCGTCGAAAACAGACTGTTGATTGAGCTGAAGTCTACCGAACGCTACGCACCTGTCCACGCCAAGCAGCTATTGACCTATCTCCGTCTGATGGATTTGCCTCTCGGCTTCCTGATGAACTTTGGCGCAGCCACTTTCAAAGAAGGCGTAAAACGGTTAGCCAATGATTATCATGCAATCTAAGAACCTCTTTCTTCGTGCCTTCGTGTCTTTGTGTGAGATAAAATTTTGGACAATCTGACCCACAGCCTCGCCGGTGCCGTTCTCGGCCAGATGGGGCTCAAAAAGAAGACCGGTCTCGGCATGGCGACGTTGATCATCGCCGCAAATATCCCCGATATCGATGCGGTGGCGACCCTGCTCGACGGGGTACAGCATCTCGCGATCCGGCGGGGGATCACTCACGGCCCGATCGCGATGCTGGTACTGCCGCTGCTGCTGACCGGGATCATGATCGGGTTTGATCGCTGGCAAGGTAAGCGCGGGAAGCGGCCTGTGGATCGTTTGCCAATCCACAAGCGCTGGCTGCTGGCGCTGGCCTATATCGGCTGTCTCAGCCATCCGGCGCTCGATTGGCTGAACAGTTATGGCATCCGGCTGCTCGAGCCGTTTTCGTCGCAATGGTTTTACGGCGACAGCATCTTTATCATCGATATCTGGATCTGGGCGGCGCTGATCGCCGGATTCTGGATTTCGCGGCGGCGGGAGAAGCGCGGGGCTGACAATTGGCAACGGCCCGCGTGGATCAGCTTTGCTGCGATCTGTGCCTATATTTTTGCCAACGGCCTGATCACCGGAAAGGCCGAAGCGGAGACCGCAAGCCTTCTCGAGAATAATATCTTCAAGACTGCTGTTGCCGGAGCAAAAGCGACCGACCAGTATATGGTCGTCGCCAATCCCGTGCCCTTGCAATTCTGGAAAAGAGAAATGTTGTGGCGCAATCAATTCGCTTATGGATCAGGGGTTTATAGCCTGTTCAACAGTGTGATTCTCGACAAGGAAAACGCATTTCCAGAGGGAACCCCGTTGCTCCTGTCCGAAATAGCGCATGCCAGCGATGATGCCGCAGCGTTTCTATTCTGGTCAAGGATGCCGGTCATGGCGGTCGATGACAGCCAGATGATCGTCAGAGACCAGCGCTTCATGGATCCGCTGGTTGGGGACCGCTTCTCGGTGCGGGTGAATGTCCGAAAAGACAGGTTGGAGCAGGCGGCTCCCTGAGCGATGGGTGGGGCATGACAAAAGCCAAAATCATCTGGTTTCGCCGCGACCTTCGCCTTTCCGATCAAGCCGCTGTCGCCGCCGCTGAGGTCTGTGACGGCCCGGTCATTCCGGTCTACATCCTCGACGACGAGACTCCCAAACACCGCATCATGGGCGGGGCGTCACGCTGGTGGCTGTACCGGTCGCTGGAAGAGTTGGAAGCATGTTTAAAGGGTCTCGGGTCAAAGCTGATCCTGCGCCGTGGGCCGGCTGCAGAGCATTTGGCCGAAATTGTCAAATCGACGGGTGCGGATGAAGTGCATGGCTTGCATCACTATGAGCCATGGTGGCGCAATGCCGAGCGGATGTTGGAAAAATTGCTCGGCGACGACGCCCGCCTGATCCTGCATGACGGCAATTATCTGCTGCCGCCAGGGACAGTGACCACCGGTGCCGGTACGCCCTATAAAATCTACACACCCTTCTGGAAGGCGCTGCGTCAGCATATGCCGCCGGGGGAAGCCGCTCCCGCACCTGAGAGCCTCGATGCGCCTGACAGTTGGCCGGATAGCGATACGCTGGACGACTGGGACCTGCTACCGACCAAACCGGACTGGGCTACAGCTTTCGGTGACCATTGGCAACCCGGCAGTGCGGGCGCGGAGGACAATCTCGAGGATTTTGCCGACAAGGCAACAGAATATGACGAGGGTCGCAACCTGCCTTCCGAGGAACTGGTTTCCCGCCTGTCGCCACATCTCCATTTTGGCGAGATCAGCCCGGCGACGGTCTGGAACCGGCTGGCGGGGCAGGGGAGCAAGGTTGAAACCTATTGCAAGGAGCTGGTCTGGCGTGATTATGCGCAAAATGTGATCGACCAGTTCCCGCAATATGGCGGCGAAAGCTATCGCGACAAAATGCGCGCGCTGCCGTGGCGGGATATGGGCGATGATGCGGTGAAAGCGGACTTCAAGGCCTGGTGCGAGGGCAGAACCGGCTATCCTATTGTCGATGCCGGAATGCGGGAACTCTGGGCGACCGGCTGGATGCACAATCGGGTGCGGATGATCGCGGCGAGTTTCCTGATCAAACATCTGCTGATCGACTGGCGCGAGGGTGAGCGTTGGTTCTGGGACACGCTGGTCGACGCCGATTACGCGTCCAACAGCGTCAACTGGCAATGGGTGTCGGGCACCGGCGTCGACAGCAACATGTTCGTCCGGATCATGGCGCCGCTGACCCAGTCGGAAAAATTCGACGCCGGAGACTATATCCGGCAATGGGTTCCGGAACTGGCCGATATCGACGATCCCTATATCCATGATCCGGAAGAATATGGCTGCAAACCCGTGCAATATCCGGCTAAGATCATCGGCCATCGGGAAGGGCGCGAAAGGGCACTCTCGGCTTATCAGGAGGTGAAATAATGGCAGATCGGATGAGTGGGAAATTCTGCGTAGTGACTGGCGCCGCGCGCGGCATCGGCAAGGGAATTGCCAAGGCGTTCGTCGATGAAGGTGCCACGGTGCTGTTAACCGATTGCGATGAGGAGGCATTGGGGGCGACCGGTGAGGAACTGGATTGCGAGACACTGGTCCTGAATGTGCAGGAGGAGGCCGAGTGGGCGCGGCTTGCCTCTTTATATCCGGTTGCAGATGTTGTCGTAAACAATGCGGGTGTGACCGGTTTTGAAAATGGCATCGGCCCCCATGATCCGGAAAATGCCTCGCTTGAAGACTGGCGCGCGGTGCACCGGGTCAATCTGGACGGGACCTTTCTCGGCTGCCGCTATGCGATCCGGGCGATGAAGGACAAGGGCGCGGGATCGATCATCAATATCTCGTCACGATCCGGGCTGGTCGGCATTCCGGGTGCAGCAGCCTATGCCTCATCCAAGGCGGCCATCCGCAACCACAGCAAGTCGGTCGCGCTTTATTGCGCGCAGCAGGGCTGGCAAATTCGCTGCAATTCCATCCATCCCGCCGCGATCATGACACCAATGTGGGAGCCGATGCTGGGCGAAGGCGCTGCGCGGGCGGACTCGGAAGCCGCGCTGGTACGCGATACGCCGCTGCAACGCTTTGGCAAGGTTAGCGAAGTGGCGGCCATTGCGGTCCTGCTGGCGTCCGATGAAGCGACCTATATCACCGGATCGGAACTGAATATCGATGGCGGTATTCTCGCCGGATCCGCCGCCGCGCCGGGAAGCTGAACTAAGGGATAGTTCTACGTTGCCAAGCGCTTAGCGCTAGTCCATATTTACCGGCATGAACGTGGAAACTCCCAAGCGCGGACAACATTTGCTGGATGCACGCAAACGCTTCGCCATTGGCGGCGGTTTTTTTGCGCGCCTGTTTGCCCCTGGTTTTCATCATATTCTCGACCGGATCGATGCCGGAATGGATCATGGTACGTTCGAAGGCAAGCTGCCCGATGGCACCACCCGGATATTGGGTGGTCGCGGCGAAGGGCCGATGGCAGAAATCCGGTTGCACAGCTGGAATGCATTGCTGCGGCTGATCAACGGCGGGTCTGTCGGCTGGTATCGGGCCTGGGAACTGGGCGAATGGGACAGTCCGGATCTGGTGCCGATATTCGACCTGTTTACCCGCAATCGTGCCGGGCTGAAAAGCACCGGTCGAGCGTCCGGATTGTTCAACTGGATGGTCAAACGCCGCCACAAGAAGCGCGGCAATGACAAACGGCGTGCGCGGCAGAATATCCAATATCATTACGATCTCGGCAATGATTTCTACCGGCTCTGGCTGGACGAAAGCATGAGCTATTCCAGCGCTATTTTCAGCGATGCAAAAGACAGCCTCGAGCAGGCGCAGCGCAACAAGGTCGCGGCGATTGCGCAACGGTTGGCAACCAAGCCGGGCGACAGCGTTCTGGAAATCGGCTGTGGCTGGGGCGCATTGTCGGGCAGTCTGGCGCGCGATCATGGTCTGAAAGTGACCGGCATATCGCTATCCGATGAACAGACCGCCTGGGCGCGGGACCATCACCCTGAGGCGCAATTCCTCATCCAGGATTACCGCGATGTCGAAGGGCAGTTTGATGCGATTGCCAGTGTCGAAATGGTGGAAGCGGTGGGACAGCAATATTGGCCCGATTTCCTCGATTGTATCGCACGCAATCTCAAGCCGGGAGGGCGCGCGGCGTTGCAATATATCACTATTGCAGACGATATATTCGAGCAATATGCATCGAGCGCGGACTTCATCCAGACCTATATATTCCCCGGCGGCATGCTGCTGTCGGAGAGTCGGTTCCAGGCCCTTGCCGAGGAACGCGGCCTGCGGTGGGCGGATCAGAAGAATTTTGGCCTCGACTATGCACGCACGCTGAAAATCTGGCGCGAACGCTTTGATGATGCGGTTGATCGCGGGGACCTGCCGACCGGATTTGACGAGAAATTCGTCCGCCTGTGGCGCTACTATCTCGATTATTGCGAGGGCGGTTTTCGCGGCGGCGGGATCGACGTGGCGCAGGTTACATTGATAAAAGAATAAAAGGGAGAGTGGATGATGAGGCTATGGGGAACGCTGGCGGTGCTCAGTACCGTCTGTCTGAGTGTGACGGCTTGCGAGCAGGTACAAAAAGTGGCAGCGGATGCGGCGGGTTTGCCGACCGACAAGAATATCCTGTTCTGGACCGATGCACAGCGAGACAAGGCGTTCCGGATGATGCACACTCTGGTGCCATCCAACACGATTGCTGCTGGTGATGAGCCGAAGATTCTGGAAATCGGTACGGCCTTGCCGGACAGTTTTGAAGTCGCCGGTAAGCCACTGTCGGTCAATGATTATATGGAGCAACAAAGACTGGCCGGGATGGTCATTCTTCAGGATGGTAAGATCCGCAAGGAAGAATATCGCCGCGATTTCGAACAGGATGACCGCTGGACATCCTTCTCCGTCGCCAAGTCTCTGGTCTCGACTCTGGTAGGTGCTGCGATCAAGGACGGCTTTATCAAGTCGATCGATGATCCGCTGACCGCCTATATCCCGGAACTGAAGGGCAGCGGCTATGACGGAGTCACGGTGCAGCAGTTGCTGACGATGACCTCCGGGGTGAAATGGAACGAGGATTATGCCGATCCGAAATCGGATGTGGCCTTGTTCAACAATACCAAACCGGTCGACGGAATGGATCCGATCATCGTCTATATGAAGACGCTGGAGAATGAAGCGCCCCCGGGCACCCGCTGGCAATATAATACCGGAGAGACCAATCTGATCGGCGTGCTGGTGGCCAAGGCTACGGGTAAGACTCTATCTGAATATTTGTCCGAAAAGGTCTGGAAACCTTATGGAATGGGGCAGGACGCCGAATGGCTGCTCAACGAGGGCGGCAAGGAAATTGGCGGCTGCTGTATTTCCGCGACAGTAAGGGATTATGCCCTATTCGGGCAGTTCGCCATGAATGGCGGCAAGATCGGCGAGACGTCGGTTGTGCCCGATGGCTGGTTCGACAAGGCCGGCACGAAACAGGCTGACATCGGCGCGCCGGGCCGTGGTTATGGCTATCAGTGGTGGACTTTTGATGACGGCAGTTTCGCAGGCCAGGGGATTTTTGGCCAGGGGATATTCATTGACCCGGCGCACAAGCTGGTCATCGCGACCAACGGCAATTGGCCGAGCGCATCCCCCGACAAGGAGAAAAACCAGCGGATCGCGTTCTTCGAAGCGGTGAAAAAATATGTGGCAGCCGAGCCGCCAGAGAGCTGAGCCGAATCCGTCAGCTGACCCGGAAATGCTCGCCGGTTTCAAAATCGCTGGCGAGTATCTCAACCAGCCGGTCGGCGACCGCCGAGGGTGGTTTGACACTGGCCGGATCTTCACCGGGATAGGCGCTGGCGCGCATTTCGGTGCGGGTCTTGCCGGGATCGACAATGGCTGTGCGAATCTTGCCCAAATTGCGCATTTCTTCACCATAGCTGAGCACAAGTGTCTCCAGCGCGGCCTTTGATGCACCATAAGCACCCCAAAATGCCCGTGGCTTTCGCGCTACGCTACTGGTGATCGCCAGCAGCCGGGCGTTTTCGCTCTTGCGGAGCATCGGATCAAATCCTGCAATGAGGGCTTGTTGCGCGATCAGGTTGAGGGTCAGGATCTTGTTGAACTCTTTGCCGTCAATCGCCGGAACCGGTCCCAGTGATCCCAGCATCGCTGCGTTAAGAACCAAAATATCCAGTCCATCCCAGCGTTCGGCAATCGCCGCGGCGAGACGTCCGATACTGTCGCCATCGATCAGATCAAGGGGCGCGATGGTGGCTTTGCCTCCGGACCGGTGGATGTCCTCTTCGATCTTTTCCAGATCATCCGCGTTGCGCGCGGTAATCACGACATGGGCGCCCTCTTTGGCGAGCGCCAGCGCTGTCGCCGCGCCGATGCCGCGGCTAGCACCCGTTACCAGAGCCAGTTGACCTTCAAATTTCATAGTCAGTTCGCGGTTTGTTTGAGGCGAGGCATGTCGCCCGACGGTTCATGGTCCCGCGCGGTGCCGGATGAGTCGGAACGCTCGTTGAGCATGCTGAGCTGATCCGGTTCTTCCTGGCCATCGCGATCGGTGAGGGCGGTGGGATAGGCGCCGGTAAAGCAGGCATCGCAATATTGCGGCTGAATGTCGTGGCGGGTTTCCTCACCCGCAGCGCGGTAAAGGCCGTCGATAGAAACGAAGGCGAGGCTGTCGGCCTGGATGAATTCGCGCATTTCCTCGATCGACTTGCGGGCCGCCAGCAGCTTTTCGCGCTTTGGTGTGTTCACGCCATAGAAACAGCTGTGCATGGTCGGCGGGCTGGCGATCCGCATATGGACCTCGGCTGCACCGGCCTCGCGCATCATCTGGACGATTTTCAGGCTGGTCGTCCCCCGCACGATCGAGTCGTCGACCAGAACGATCTTCTTGCCATTGACCAGCGGACGGTTGGCATTGTGCTTCAGCTTGACGCCGAGATGGCGGACGCCGTCACCGGGCTGGATGAAGGTCCGCCCGACATAATGCGAGCGGATGATGCCGAGGTCGAAGGGGATGCCCGATTCTTCAGCAAAGCCGAGGGCTGCAGGAGTGCCACTGTCCGGGACCGGGATTACATAATCTGCGGAGACCGGGCTTTCCATCGCCAGTTGCGCGCCGATTCCCTTGCGCACGCTGTAAACCGAATTGCCGTCGACGATCGAGTCGGGGCGCGAAAAATAGACCTGTTCAAAAATGCACGGCCGTGCCTGGCCCTCGGGAAAGGGGCGATGGGAGCGGAGTTCACCGTTGGTCACAACGATCAGTTCGCCGGGTTCGACGCTGCGCACATATTCCGCGCCGACCAGATCGAGCGCGACGGTTTCGGACGCGAAGACATAGGCTTCCCCGATCCGGCCCATGACCAGCGGACGGATGCCTAGCGGATCGCGGCAGGCGATCATGCCTTCGGCAGTCATGCAGATCAGCGAATAGGCGCCTTCGACCTGTCGCAGGGCATCGATGAACTTGTCGAGCAATGTACGATATTTGGATGTCGCCACCAGATGGATGATGACTTCGGTATCGCTGGTCGACTGAAAAATCGAACCATGGCGAACCAGCTCGTCCCGCAATGCCAGTGCATTGGAAATATTGCCATTATGGGCAATGGCGAAGCCGCCGGAAGCGAGATCGGCTTCGAGCGGCTGGACGTTGCGCAATGTGCCGGCACCGGTGGTGGAATAGCGGACATGGCCGCATGCCGAATCGCCGCGCAGACGGTGGATCACTTCTTCGCTGTCGAAATTTCCGGCGACCGGACCCAGCGCGCGGTGGCTGTAAAATTCCTTGCCGTTGCGGCAGGTGATGCCGGCGGCTTCCTGTCCGCGGTGCTGAAGAGCGTGCAGACCGAGCGCAACCATGGCGGCTGCGTCGTCAATGCCGGCGATTCCAAAAACGCCACACTCTTCCCGCAGCTTGTCATCTTCAAACGGGTGGGTTGTCAGCATATCTCACCTGGCATGTAATTGGTCGGGCGCGGGATGCCTGCCATATAGGTAGGAAAGGGTGGTTTGTCTGCCCCCAATGTCATAAAATCATAATATTGCGTGATGGGACGGAATGGGGCTTCGCCAATTGCGCCATTAGCCGTTGCAAGGGAGCAAATCACGGCTTACTCCACTGCCATGACAAAATGCGAACATGATCGAGAGAGCGGAAATACGATCCAGCCAAAATATGATTCGAACGGCCTGATCACCGCGGTCGTCACTGATGATTCGTCCGGCGAACTGCTGATGCTGGCCCATATGAATGCCGAGGCCCTGCAGCTGACCCAGGAAAGCGGTATCGCGCATTTCTATTCCCGTAGTCGGCAATGCCTGTGGAAGAAGGGTGAAACATCGGGCAATATATTGAGGGTGACCGAGATGCGAATTGATTGCGATCAGGATGCGCTGTGGATCAAGGCTGTTCCGGCGGGCCCGGCCTGTCATACCGGCCGGAGAAGCTGTTTTTACCGCAAGATCGTCGATGGCAAGCTGGAACCCGTCGTTTGAGTCGCAGCTTGATGTTGGTTTTGGCCCTGCTGCTGGCGGGCTGTGGCCAGAAGCCATCTGGTCCTGACGATGCGGAGACAGAGCTTTCTGCTCTTGAGCAGGCCGCGATTGATGCGGGCGTTATTCCCGATGTCCGCAACGTCACGCTTTCCGGTGCTTTTGAACGGCGGAGCGATTTGGGAACCGACAGTTTTTGCGCGGTCGGCAATGATCAGAACGGCTATCAGGTCGGGATGATTGCGGTGTTCGGGCCAGAAACCAAATGCGAGGGGCTGGGCGAAGCCGAACGGGATGGCGAAAATGTCAAAATCACGCTGAACAGCGAGAAAAAATGCACGTTCACGGCCCGCTTCGACGGAGTGGAGCTACAACTACCCGGCAGCCTGCCAGAAGCCTGTACAAGCTATTGCAGTCCGCGCGCCGGTTTTGAAGGGGTCAGCTTCTACATGATCGGAGAGGGGGACGCGGTTGCCCGGTCGACGGGCGGACGCGATTTTGAAAATCTGTGCCCCGGCGGCTAGGCTTGACGTTTACGTTAGCGTAAGCTATTCCAGATGAATGTCGAAGCCGCCTAACCATGCCGAACTGGATACGCCCGATCTGAAGAATAGGGAAACCTACACGATTTCGGACCTGTCAGAAGAATTCGGCGTCACCGCCCGTGCCCTGCGATTCTATGAGGATGAGGGGCTTATTGCTCCACACCGCAAGGGCTTGTCACGCGTGTATACCAAACGCGACCGGGCGCGCCTTGCGTGGATCATGCGGGCGAAGAATGTCGGGTTCAGCCTGACCGAAATCCGTGATATGATCGATCTTTATGATCTTGGTGACGGACGCAGAACGCAGATGCAGGTTACCATCGAAAAATGTCAGGAAAAGGTCGATACGCTGAAAAAACAGCGGTCCGATATCGACAGTTCGATCAAGGAACTGACCGGCTTTATCAAGACTGTGCAGGACGCCATGGCGGACGCAAAAGCGCAGCAGCAGTAGAGGATAAACGCCGGATATATCCGGCCCATCCATTTGAGCAGAAAGTAATATATCATGCCCAGTTACACCGCACCGATCGGCGAAGTCCGGTTCATCCTCAACGAAGTTCTCCATCTTGAACAATATGCGAATGTCCCCGGCTTTGAAAACGCGACGCCGGAAATGGTCGACGCGATCCTCACCGAAGCGGGGAAATTTTCGTCAGAAGTGCTCCATCCGCTCAATCAAATCGGTGATGAAGAAGGCTGCACCCGTCATGACGACGGCTCTGTCACCACGCCGACGGGTTTCAAGGAAGCCTATCAGCAACTGACCGACGGCGGCTGGACGACCTTGTCATCGCCCGAAGAATTTGGCGGGCAGGGCCTCCCCCGCGTGGTTGGCAATGCGGTGATGGAGTTCATGGTTTCGGCCAATCAGGCACTGGAAATGTACAGTGGCCTGACCCAGGGCGCGATTGCCTCGATCCTGACAGAAGGCAGCGAAGAGCAGAAGCAGACTTACGCCACCCAGATGATTTCCGGCAAATGGACCGGAACAATGAACCTGACCGAAGCGCATTGTGGCACCGATCTGGGGCTTATCCGGACCAAGGCAGAACCCATGCCGGGCGGCCATTATGCGGTTACCGGCCAGAAGATTTTCATCTCTGCCGGCGAGCATGACATGGCGGAAAATATCATCCATCTCGTGCTGGCCAAGACGCCAGGTGCGCCGGACAGTTCCAAGGGCATCTCGCTCTTCATCGTACCGAAATTTCTGGTCAACGAGGACGGATCGCTGGGCGAACGCAATGGCGTGAGCTGTGGCTCTATCGAGGAAAAAATGGGCATCCACGGCAATGCAACTTGCGTGATGAACTATGATGGCGCGACCGGCTATATGGTCGGCGAAGAGAATAAAGGCCTGCGCGCGATGTTCATCATGATGAACGCGGCGCGGCTGGGCGTCGGGTTGCAGGGTCTGGCACAGGGCGAAATCGCTTATCAAAATGCTGTCATTTATGCTGGTGACCGGCGACAGGGCAGGGCATTGACCGGTGCTCAGGACCCGGAAGAAAAAGCGGATACGCTGTTCGCCCACCCCGATGTGCGGCGGATGCTGATGGATGGCAAGGCGTTTACCGAGTCGATGCGGGCGCTGGTTCTGTGGGGTGCTTTGCAGGTTGATCTCGCGGACAAGGCCGAAACCGAGGAGAATCGTCAATTCGCCAATGATCTGGTCAGCCTCCTGACCCCGGTAATCAAGGGCTATGGCACCTATATGGGCTATCAGATCGCGACGGAATCGCAGCAGGTCTACGGTGGTCACGGCTATATCAAGGAATGGGGCATGGAGCAGTTCGTTCGCGATGCCCGGATTGCGATGATTTATGAAGGCACCAACGGTATCCAGGCGATGGACCTCGTCGGGCGCAAGCTTGGCCAAAATGGCGGCCGTGCGGTTCAGGCCTTTTTCCAGGTGATCGCCGACGAGATTGCCGAAGCCAAGGGCCACGACAAGCTGTCCGGGTTTGCCGAAGCGCTGGAAAAGGCCAATGGCGAACTGCAAAAAGCAACGATGTGGTTCATGCAGCATGGCATGGCCAATCCGAACAACGCGGGGGCTGGCGCTTATCATTATATGCACCTCATGGGTATCGTCTCGCTCGGACTGATGTGGTTGCGGATGAGCAAGGCGGCGCAGGCCACTCTCGAGGCAGGGACCGACAATCCGAAATATTACGAAGCCAAGCTGGTGACGGCGCAATATTTCGCAGAGCGTTTCCTGCCCGATACCGGTTCATTGCGGCGCAAGATTGAAGGCGGTGCCGATTCTATCATCGGTCTGGATCCGGAGATGTTCGCCGTCGCCTGACCGATTTTATCGCGCGGCTTCATTCCGTTCCGCCTGTTTGTAGGCGTCTTCCCAATTGGTCAGATTTCGCCGGGCATCCTGTACAAAGGGTGACCGGCGAATGCCCCACAGGGCGAGATCATTGGCAAAGCGGCCAAGCAGCCGCATCGGGCGTTTCACCTGCACCAGCAGGATGACCCGGCGCTGATCGGTATGGTTGTGCACTTCGTGATAATAGCTGTCGTCGAATATCAGCCATTTTCCGGCCTCCCAGAACAGCTCGGTCTCTTCGACCTGCATCACGCATTTCTCCGGCCTGTCGGGGACGATCAGCCCGAGATGACAAGTGACCAGGCCACGGGTGACTCCGCGGTGGCGGGGAATATGGGCTCCCGGCTCAAGGATAGAGAAAAATGCCGAGTTGAGATCGGGTATCTGGCGCACCAATTCTGCCGTGACCGGGGCCCGCGCACAATTTTCCGCTACTTCATAGCCATAGCCGATCAGGAAAAACGAGCGCCAGTTGCCGTCGCCGGCGATCCGGGCATGATCGGGGGAAATATCCTTGAGCGGCGGTACCGCGTCGCGGTGGCGCAGGATTGTCGCTGCCTCCTGTGCGATATCCCGCCAGCGCTCCGTCAATCGTTCGGTCCACGGAAAAGTCGGGGCAGAAAGAATCGGTTCGGTGGGAATTTTTGAATGGGCTGTGGATATTCTGTTCATTGCGCCGCGAAGGCGCTTGCCAACCCTGATGATCAATGGTCGGCTGGCTGTTTTCGTGATTGTATCAGACGCTGTTGGAACTTTGTTCCCGGACATGGCTCGCAACCTTTCTCTTGAAATGCCCCGGACCCGATTTTCCGATTTTATATAGTGGAATGTGACCATTTTTCGACGAACTCTGGCCAACAATCTGTCAAAGGCAACTGTCGCCTTCGGTTGCGACGAACGGTGTTTCTTCACAGATAAACTACATAAATCAACGGCTTAGCGTCTATCTTGCCCATATGGTCGATGGTTGCTGGACCCGCGAGCGGGCTTCCGTCACAACAGCTGTGACAGGGGAATGATACGCATAAGGAGTATATGCAATGCATTCCAAATTAGCTTTGAACAGCCTGCGCCGGATGACCCCCTATCTGGTTACCGCCGGATTGGGATTATCGGTCGCAGCCAGTGCCGCACAACCGGTGCCTTCAGATGACACGCCGTCGGAAATCCCGGCCCCGACCGTCGATACCGATGGTGATGGTGTCATGGATGCCTGGGATCGTGATGGCGACAGCCAGCCCGATGCTTGGGATACGGATGGTGACAGCAAGCCCGACCTGCTCGACGCGGACGGGGATGGCAAGCCCGACTAGATCAGCAACGCGCGCTTCTATCGAACACCGGGCCTATTGCTGGTCCGGTGTTCTTTTATTTTCAAACACTTCATCAAACATGCTGAGCATGGCCGCTTTGCTCTGTCGGTCTGCCGATGCGTTATATTTGATCGCATCCATTGATCCGGAGCTGCCGCTGATATCGGTGAAGCCATGGAGCACGCCGGAATAGATATGGATATGACAATCGGCGCCGGCAAAATCCATTTCCTCCATAAAGGCGCGCATTTGCTTGGGCGGAACGAGCGGGTCGGCGCGGCCATGGCAGACCAGGATGCGTGATTTTATGGTTCCGCGCTTGGCCGGTAGCGGTGTCGCAAGCAGGCCGTGAAAACTCACCACCAGGGCAAGGTCTTCCCCCCCGCGCGCCATTTCGAGTACGATTTCACCGCCCATGCAATAGCCAATCGCCCCGATACGGTTATTACCCAGCGTCGATCGCCTGCGCAATTCTTCGAGGGCAAAGTGGAATCGTTCCCGATAATATTCGGCATCCGCGCGCAATATGTCCGCCAGCGCGCGCGCTTCACGCATATTGTCGATGGGACCCTTGCCATACAGGTCGCAGACCATTGCGCTATAGCCCAAAGAGGCAAGCCATCTGGCCCGTTCAAACATTTGCTTGTTCGGTCCCATGATAGTGGGAACGATCAATATGGCCGCACGCGGATAGCGGCTGGGTTGAGCCATATAGCCGGCTAATTCTACGTCACCATGCCGATAGGTGAACTGCTGGACCTCTATTGAACTCATTCTTCGGGCAAAAACTCTGGAACGGATAGATAGCGTTCGCCGGTATCATAGTTGAAACCGAGAATTTTGGCCTGATTGCCGAGTTCCGGCAGCTTTTGTGCGATCGCGGCTAGCGTGGCACCGGAGGATATGCCTACGAGCATGCCCTCTTCCTTCGCAGCTCTCAGTGCCATCGCCTTGGCATCGGCCGGATCGACCTGAATCGCGCCATCGAGGCTTTTGGTGTGGAGGTTGCCGGGAATGAAGCCGGCACCAATGCCCTGGATCGGATGGGGGCCAGGCTGGCCACCACTGATCACCGGCGAGTTCGTCGGTTCGACAGCATAGACTTTCAAATGGCTCCAATGTTCTTTCAATACCTCCGCGACGCCCGTGATATGGCCGCCCGTGCCGACGCCGGTGATGATCGCATCGAGTGGATCGTCCTTGAAATCATTGAGGATTTCTATTGCGGTCGTGCGTTTGTGGACTTCAACATTGGCCGAATTTTCAAATTGTTGCGGCATCCAGGCACCGGGCGTCTGGTCAACCAGTTCCTGCGCCCTTTCGATCGCACCCTTCATGCCTTTTTCCTTCGGGCTCAGGTCAAAGCTGGCGCCATAAGCGAGCATTAACCGGCGGCGTTCGAGGGACATCGACTCCGGCATAACCAGGACCAGATTATACCCCTTGACCGCTGCCACCATTGCCAGTCCGACTCCGGTATTGCCGGACGTCGGTTCGATAATGGTGCCGCCGGGCTTGAGCGCGCCGGAATTCTCGGCGTCCTCGATCATCGCAAGGCCGATCCGGTCCTTGATCGATCCGCCCGGGTTGGAGCGTTCCGATTTGATCCAGACATTGGCGTCGCCAAACAGGCGCTGTATCTTGATATGCGGCGTATTTCCGATGGTTTCGAGAATATTGTTAGCTATCATTGTCCTGCACTCCTGGTTATCTTGTCGTTGTTGCCGCCGGTTCCGCTTGCAGATCTTCCGGCGGATCAAATGTCTTGGCAGCACCCAATTGGGGGAACAGGCGCGACCAGAGTCCTGTCACCACTATAGCACCGGCTCCGCCGGCGACAATGGCCGCAATTGGTCCGACCAGAACCGCAAGGCCACCGGACAGGGCATCGCCGAGTTCGTTGGATGCGCTGATCGTCATCTGGCTGACCGCACCGACCCGTCCGCGCTTGGCGTCCGGCGTGTGCAACTGGATCAGTGAGCTGCGAACATAGACGCCGAACATGTCGGCAGCGCCGCAAATTCCGAGGCAGGCCATCGAGAGATACAGGTTGGTGCTGAGGCCGAAGCCGATCGTGCCCAGTCCGAATACGGCCATCGCACCGAGCATGCTGTTGCCAACATTCTTGCTGAGCGGAGCAAAGGAGAAAATAAGCGCGACGATCACCGCGCCCACCGCAGGAGATGCCGCGAGCAGCGACAGGCCGATTTCACCGGCGTGCAATATGTCCTTGGCAAAAACCGGGATCATCGCGGTTGCGCCGGCAAGGAACATCACCAGCAGATCGAGCGTGATCGCGCCGAGCACCAGCTTGTTGGTCCAGACATAGGCCATGCCGTCGCCGACCTGTTGCAGCGGGCTCTTGGTCTTGTCTGCCGGCGCGCGGGGGACCGGTCCGATCAGGAACATGGCCAGTGTCGCCAGTCCATACAGTCCGGCACAGACAAAATAGGGCAGGGCCGCGTCGACCTTGTAAAGCGGTCCGGCCATACCGGGACCGGCAATGACGCCGACCTGCCAAGCGATGGTGGATAGGGCTATGGCGCGTGGCAGCGACGCCTTCGGAACCAGATTCGGAGCCAGCGAACTAATCGCCGGGCCGAGGAAGGCCCGGCAAATGCCGAGCAGCACGGCAATGATATAGATGGACCAGAGCGTGATGCCACCACTCGCCGTCAGCAGCGCGAGCGTCAGCGCGATCATCGCCTGCGAGGCCAGAACAATGCGCGCGATCCAGCGACGATCCATATGGTCTGCAACCCACCCGACCAGCGGTGTCAGAATGAACAGGGGTACGAACTGCAGCAGACCAAGCAGGCCCAAGATGCCGGCCGAGGCGCTGATCCCCATATCTTCACGGGCCAGATTATAGGCTTGCCAGCCGAGGATCAACATCATCGCATAAAGCGCAAACATGGCCGCCAGCCGTGAGAACCAGAGGTAGCGATAATTGGCTATGGTAAAGGGATGGGGTGCGGGGTTGATCACACGGTGACTGCTAGCGATTCACGCAAGTTGCTGCAATCAATACATGCTCCCACGGACAGATTTGGTACAGAGCGGTTCGTCGAATAGGGCTGGCCAAATGGCGGACGACTATGCCAATCAGTGGCCACGAAAATAATCGCATGGCCTATTCCCCGGGAGATGAGAATGAAGATGCGCAATCTGTTGCTGGCGGTGTCGCTGGCCGCTTTGACTGTAACCGGATGCAAGAAAATCGAGGACGAGCCGGTCGCGGCCATGGAGATTGATCAGGATACGGCCTGGGGCCGCTATCTTTCGGAGTTTCTCGATGGCTATTTTCCTGTCAATCCGACCTTTGCCATCTATCAGGGCAAGCATGAATATGACGGCCAGCTTCCCGACTGGAGCGCCGAAGGCCTGAAAAAGGCCGTCGCTATTCGCAAACAGGCGATCGCGGATGCGCGGGCGATTGACGCCAAGGACCTGAGCGACGCGGAAAAATTTGAACGGGATTATCTGATCAATGTGATGGAAGGCGAGCTTTTCTGGCTGGAGACCGCCGACTCGCCCCATAGAAATCCGGCTTATTATGTCGGAGCGTTGGATCCCAATGTCTATATCGCGCGGCCCTATGCGGACATTGCGACGCGGATGAAGGCGTTCATCAAATATGCCAAGGCCGTTCCGGCAGCTGCGGCGCAGATCAAGGATAATCTGAAGCTCCCGTTGCCGGAAACCTATCTCAATTTCGGTCAGGCGGCCTTTGGCGGTTTTGCCGATTATTTTACCGGTGATGCCAAAGCGGCCTTTGCCGAGGTCAAGGACAGCGAACTCCAGCGGCAATTCGATGTTGCCGCCGCTGCCGCCGCGGCAGCGATGAAGGAACTTTCCGGTCATATCGGTTCGGTTCCGGCGACCAAGGATGGCTATGCGCTGGGTGCCGACAAATTCGCGGCGATGGTGAGCAAGACCGAGGGCGTCAATATCTCGCTCGACGAGCTGGAAGCTATTGGCAAGGCCGATCTCAAGCGCAATCAGGCGGCTCTGGCCAAGGCTTGCGCTGCCTTTGCGCCGGGCGCGAGCATCGTCGACTGTTTCGCAAAAATGGCCGCGAACAAGCCCGAGAAAGGCCCTGTGCAGGAAGCCCGCGACCAATTGCCGCCGCTGCGCCAGTTCATTATCGACAAGGATCTGGTGACCATTCCCGGCACCGAAGTTGCCCAGGTCGAGGAATCGCCGCCCTATAACCGGCAGAATAGCGCCTATATCGATATTCCCGGACCATATGAAAAGGGCCTGCCGAGCGTCTATTATATCTCGCCGCCGGATCCGGCGTGGGACGAGGCGACGCGTGCCGCCTATATTCCCGGCAAGATGGATCTGCTCGGGACCTCGAATCACGAAGTATGGCCCGGTCATTTCCTCAACTTCCTGCACAGCAACCGGGCGGAATCGATCTTCGGGAAATTGTTCGTCGGCTATGCCTTTGCCGAAGGCTGGGCCCATTATACCGAAGAGATGATGGTCGAAGCCGGCTTGCACGATGGCGATCCGGAGACCAAAATCGGCCAGCTGTCCAACGCGCTGCTGCGCAATTGCCGCTATCTGTCGGCCATCGGCTTGCACGCGCGCGGGATGACGGTCGAGCAGAGCCTCGATATGTTCCAGAAGGAATGTTATCAGGATCTTGGCAACGCGACCCAGCAGGCGGCGCGCGGGACCTATGATCCGGCCTATCTCAATTACACGATGGGCAAGCTGATGATCCGCAAACTGCGCGAAGACTGGACCGGTGGCGACCGCAAGAAATGGAAGGCTTTCCACGACGAGTTTCTCAGCTATGGCGGCCCGCCGATTCCGATGGTGCGCAAGGCGATGATGAAGGAAGCCGAAGCAAAAGCGGTTTTCTAGCGACAAACGCAGCAAGGGGCGCCTGCCAGCGCAGGTGCCCCGTGCCGCCCGTTAACACTGGTCCTTAACATTCCCGCTGGTGCCGTACCGCAGCGGGACGGCCCGAAAATCGGGGATTTATTCTCGCGAATCCATGGTAAATGCTTCCTTAACGAACGGAGCATTGGTGATGGTCGAGAAAATTGCATATCGGGTGAGCGCGTCGATCCTGCTGCTGACAGCCCTGGCGATTGTCGCCATGCTGGTGATGGGCCTGACCCGCGCCGATGCCGGTTCCTCTTCCGAGCGGCCCGCGGTCGCTGTGGCCGACAAGGCCGCAGCCGAGCCAGTGATGCAGGATATTGCCGTTACCGAACCGGTGGAGGCGGAGCCGATTGAAATTGCCGATAAACTGCCCCTGAACGACAAGTTCGTGGTCAAACGCATCCTCCAGATCGACGAACCATTCGTTCACGGCTATTATAAATGGGACGACGAAGGCGTGCCGGAGGGCGAACTGGTCGTGACCGTCGATCTCAAGGCCGAGAGTATTTCGGTCTTCCGCGCCGGCTATGAAATCGGCGCGGCGGTGATCACCTTTGGCGATTCCGAAAAACCGACTCCGACCGGCGTCTTTCCGATCACCCAGAAGAGCAAGGACCATGTCTCGAACATCTATGGCTCGCCAATGCCCTATATGCTGCGTCTGACCAACGACGGTGTCGCGATCCACGCCAGCGACGTCAAGTGGGGCTGGGGCACGCGCGGCTGCATCGGTGTACCGATGGAATTCGCCCGACGGTTGTTCGAACAGGCCAAGCTCGGTGACCGGGTGATCGTGACCGATGGCAAGATGCTGGGCGTCGGCGACGCCATTTTGTGAGACAGGGTCCTGTCTGGCAAAGATGACGTTTAAAATCGCACTGGTCTTACAATAGCCGGCGCCCCTTCCTATATATAGAACAAGCCTTCGTGATTGCAGGATTGCAGTCCCGATCGGCATTGTCTCTTCACGCTCAAAAATTCCTTTGATCGGCTTTCCTGAGGCAGGACATCATTCGCATTATTATCGCTTGAGTTTGTTCGCCGTCAGCCGCCCTGAACCCTTGTCTCTCTGAGATTACCGGCTGGCTGCCGCCCGAACATCACCCCGGAAGGAAATGTCATGGCCAAATCACAGAAAAAATCCAATCGCGAAGTCCGCAAACCCAAAGCCGAGAAGAAAAAGACCAATGCGTCCAATCCTTCGGCCAAGCCGGGTGTGGTCGCGGGCCTTGAGAATATGAAAAACAATCGCGGTTGATGGCGCGAAGGAAAGGAATGCACCCATGCGCGTAAAAGCCGCAACATGTCGCGAACAAGAAGCGCGGCAGCTTGATCTCGCCGCCAATGATCCGCTGGAAAGCCGTCGCATAGTCGCTGCGGCCGCGGCGAAGGCGTGGGGTCTCGAAGCAATCCAGGCCGAAAAGCGCGAAGCCGGCCACCTGAGCCCGCGCGACAAGCTTGACGCGGAAATCGCCCTTGAATTCGCCGAGGAAACAGAAGCTGACGCGCTGGAGGACGAGACCTGATATGGAGCTTCGACTGATAATAGCTTATGCCTTGATCGCGCTGCTGGTTGGCGGCATCGGGGCGATGATCGTTGTTGTGCGGAAGAAAAACAAGAAAAAGCGCGGGGGTTATTGAGGCCGGATTCAGGCCGCCAACTGCCGCTTGTCCACTTTGATATCCTTCTCCCGTGCTCTTGCATTGGCTAGATCAAAGGCCGTTTGCATCCGGCACAGCGTATCGGCCTTTACGTCAAACAGTTTCTCAAACCGGATCGCCATATCTGCAGATAAAGCAGAGCGGCCGTTGAGAATTGCGCTCACCGACTGACGGCTGACGCCAAAGGCATTGGCGAGTGCACCTATCGCGATGCCCTTGGACTCGATGATTTCGGACTTCAGCCAAATGCCTGGATGGATGGCGAGCAAAGAGTGCATATTGAGTGCCCTCAGTGATAATCCTCCAGATCGAGATTATAGCCTAATTGGCAACAAGTGTAAGCCCCTCCTCTTCATAGGAGGGGTTGGGGTGGTGGTGAGGCGAAGCCGAGCTTGCGGGACAAAGCCGCTCACGGGCATCGCGCCAATCTCCTCATAAACCACCCCTGACCCCTCCTTTGAAAAGGAGGGGGAGAGTAGAACCGTTCGTGGTGAACCTGTCGAACCAGTTCTCTTGACGATAGCGGTCCTTCGACAAGCTCAGGACGAACGGATTAGTTGGTTCAGTGTAAGCGATCAGCGCGAACTGTAACCCTCAAGCAACCTCCACAAACGAGTCCAGCACCCTTTTATCCCCCGACTTCTCGAACGCGATCTCCAGCTTGTTGCCTTCCTTCACCTTCACTTCGCCATAGCCGAATTTGGTGTGGAAGACGCGCATGCCGACCTTGACGTCGTCGCGGCCCTTGTTGCCGAGGGAGACGGCGCTGCGGCGGGCTTCCTTGATGACGCGGGGTTTCTTGTCGAAGCCTGACGAGGCCGCGCGTTGCCAGCCGGGGCCGCGCTTGCCGGCTCTGGTCGCGTTGGTGGCGGCGAGATGGGAGAAGGGGTCGCTATTCTCGCTCCAGTTGGCGCGCCACAGGCTTTCGCCGCCGCTCATGCTGCTTTCATGCTCGACATGGTCCTTCGGCAGCTCGTCGATGAAGCGCGAGGGAATCGAGCTGGTCCACTGGCCGTAGATCCGCCGGTTTGCGGCGTGGAAAATCGTGCATTTCTTTTTCGCCCGCGTGATCGCGACATAGGCGAGGCGACGTTCTTCCTCGAGGCTGGCATTGCCGCCCTCGTCTAGGCTGCGCTGAGACGGGAATACGCCTTCTTCCCAACCGGCGCAGAAGACATGGTCATATTCCAGTCCCTTGGCGCCGTGCATGGTCATGATCGTGACCTTGGGCTCGTCGTCGCGGGCATCATTGTCCATGACCAGACTGACATGCTCAAGGAAATCGCCGAGCGTTTCATATTCTTCCATCGCGCGGGCAAGCTCGGTCAGATTTTCCAGGCGGCCGGCGGCTTCGGTCGAGCGGTCGGCCTGCAGCATCGTGGTGTAACCGGACTCGTCAAGAACGATGCGGGCTAGTTCGGCGTGATCGGTATCCGCCGCCATCTCGCGCCAGCGCCCAAAATTGCGCATCAGTTCCAGCAACGTATTGCGCGCGCGCGGCGGCAGCTCGTCAGTGTCGCAGATATTCAGCGCGGCGGCGGCGAGGGGAATGCCCTGGGCGCGGGCAAGGCGGTGGACCTTTTCCACAGTTTTATCCCCAAGGCCGCGCTTGGGTGTGTTGACGATCCGCTCGAACGCGAGATCATCCGCCGGCTGGGTGATCACCCGCAGATAGGCGAGCGCATCGCGGATTTCGGCGCGCTCGTAAAAGCGGAAGCCGCCGATGATCTTGTAGGGCATGCCGATCGAGATGAAACGGTCCTCGAACTCGCGGGTCTGGAACTGGGCGCGGACAAGGATCGCGATATCGTTGAGCGAAACCTGCTTGATCTGCTGCAGCGCCTCGATCTCGTCGCCGGTGCGCCGGGCTTCTTCCGGTCCATCCCAGACGCCGATAACCTGCACCTTGTCGCCTTCGGTTTCCTCGGTCCACAGGGTCTTGCCGAGGCGGCCACTGTTGTGATTGATCAGTCCCGATGCCGTGGCCAGAATATGCGGCGTCGAGCGGTAATTCTGCTCCAGCTTGACCACCGTGGCTTCCGGAAAATCCTTTTCGAACTTCAGGATATTGGCGACTTCCGCCCCGCGCCACGAATAGATCGACTGGTCATCGTCACCGACACAGCAGATATTCTTGTGGCTCTGCGCGAGCAGCCGCAGCCAGAGATATTGCGAGCTGTTGGTGTCCTGATATTCGTCGACGAGAATATATTTGAAGCGGCTCTGGTAAAGCTCGAGAATCTCGCGATTGGTCTTCAGCAGGTTCAGCGAGTGTAGCAGCAGGTCGCCGAAATCGCAGGCGTTCAGTGCTTTCAACCGTTCCTGATAGAGCGTGTAGAAATGCTGGCCCTTGCCATTGTCATAGCGTTCCGCCTCATTGGCATCGAGATCCTGCGGGTTGAGACCGCGGTTCTTCCACTGGTCGATCAGACCGGCGAGCATCCGCGCGGGCCAGCGCTTGTCATCGACTTCTTCGGCCTGGATCAACTGCTTGAGCAGACGGATCTGGTCATCGGTATCGAGAATGGTGAAATTGCTCTGCAGACCGACCAGTTCGGCATGGCGGCGCAGCATTTTCGCGCCGATGCTGTGGAAGGTGCCGAGCCACGGCATGCCCTCAAAGCTTTCGCCGACGATGGCGGCGATCCGCTCCTTCATTTCGCGGGCCGCCTTGTTGGTAAAGGTCACCGCGAGAATTTCGCTGGGCCAGGCTTTGCGGGAGTAAACGATATGGGCGATTCGTCGGGTGAGGGCGGCGGTCTTGCCAGTCCCCGCGCCGGCCAGCACCAGCACCGGGCCCTCGCTGGTGAGCACGGCCTCGCGCTGTGGTTCGTTCAATCCTTTCACATAGGGCGGATCGGATGCTTGCGGTTGTTTGACAGGTTCGGACACGGGTGAACAGTTAGGGAACATCGGCGATGGCGGCAAGTGGATTAGGCTTTTTTGGGGAACTTTTCCCGGTCTCGAGCATTTGGGGGATTACCGTATAAAAGGAGAGCCAAGGAGATAGACATGAGCAAGCGATTGATTTTAACCGCTTTAGCGGCAACCGGGATGATGACCGGCGCCGTAGCAAATGCGAATCAGGATGAAACCGGCGAAGCAACCGCCAAGGCCGCGGCTGCATCGGATGAAAAAACCGTCATGGTTGATGGCCAGTCCATGGTCGTCTGCACGAAGACGGTGCAGGATAGCTGCATCAATCCGCGCGAAGCTGGGCTCGATTGGGGCAACCGGCCGCTCGATCATTGGCCCGGAAAGCCAGGTAGCGAAAAATAGTGCATTTGGTTAGGCGAGGCCGTCCGTGATCCGGCCTCGCCGTCATTTCATTCATGCCCCAAAGGACAGGTTGATAAATATGTTGCAACGCACCATTTGTTAACTAATGGACGCCACAGCATCCCCACGGAGTATGAAATGAGCAAGAGACTGACCACAAGCGCAATTGTCGCGACCCTGTTGATGGCGGCCACCAGCTTTTACAGCGTGGCGCACCAGAGCTCTGATGAAACCGCAGTTTCATCGGCCTCGACGACGCAGTTGATGGGCGGCTAAACCGTCACCGGGCGCAGAATATGAATCTGCGCCTTGCCGCTTTTCCGCACGCAATCCAGATCAAATCCCTTCACAACCACGTCTTCCTGGCTGCCGGTTTCAATCGCGATCCAGCTTGAGGGGGCGAACCAGCCGTGGCGGCCCAGTTTGTCGAGTGCCACTGCGCCCGCGCCGGTATCATAGGGCGGGTCCATCAGGATGAGGTCATAGGGCTTGCGCGCTGCGCCGAGATGCAGCACCGAACCAATCCGGACATCAGACTGAGCGGCTGCACCCAGTTTTTCGATATTCGTTTCCAGCGCCCGGACCGCATCGGGGTCCTGTTCGACAAAGGTGCAATGGGCCGCGCCGCGGGACAGCGCCTCGAGGCCAAGCGCACCGGAACCCGAGAACAGGTCGAGTATTTGCAAATCCTCAAAATCACCGAGCCGGCTGGTCAGCATCGAGAATAGCCGCTCGCGGGTGCGGTCGGCGGTTGGTCGGGTGGTGTCACCCTTGGGGGCGATAATTTTCCGGCCCCGCCAGTTTCCTGCGATTATGCGCATATCAAGCCGTTCGTGCTGAGCTTGTCGAAGCACATGGTGTAGGCGCGAACGGAGTTTATAGCCGAACGCATCATTTTAGCGTCTTGCGGAACTGTACCAGATCATGCCGGCGCACGGCGTCGATTTCACCCTTGGCCAGATCGCCGAGCACAAACGGCCCGTAACTGGTACGAATGAGGCGGGACACCTCCAGCCCGAAATGTTCCAGCACCTTGCGGACTTCGCGGTTCTTGCCCTCGGTCAGGGTGATCTCGATCCATTGGTTGCGACCGGTGCGGCGCTCCAGATTGGCAGTGATCGGGCCATATTTCATGCCGTCGATGGTGATCCCGCGATACAGCTCTTCGAGCTGCGCTTGGGTGATGTCGCCGAATGTGCGGGCGCGATAGGTGCGCGGGATGCCATTTTTCGGTAATTCCATCTGCCGCTTGAACTCGCCATCGGTGGTCATCAGCAACAGCCCCTCGGTGTTCATGTCGAGCCGACCGATCGGCATGATCCGCTCCATATCCTTGGGCAGCACGTCATAAATGGTCTTCTTGCCGGAAAAATCGCGTTCGGCGGTCAGGCAGCCATTGGGCTTGTGAAAGCGGAACAGCTTGGCCGGGGAAGGCTCTGCCACCGGCTTGCCATCGACGGTGATGCCGGTCAGATTCTTGAGCAGCAGCGAGGGATGCTCGACCAGATCGCCATTCAACTCGATCCGGCCTGCGTCGATCATTCTCTCGATTTCTCGGCGAGAAGCAACGCCGGCGCGCGCCAGCAGTTTGGCGATACGCTGCCCTTCGCGAGCCTCGGCTGGTGCCGCTTTGGTTACCGCCGCAGCCTTTGCGCCGGGCGTCGGTTTTGCGCGATATTTCTTGGGCGGTTTTTCTTCGGTCATGGCCAGACGCATGGCGGAAAAATGCGCTCGCTGCAATCTGTAACCTTTGGTTATGCGGCTGCGAATGCCTATTGTTACCACTATGGAGTTGGAAATGAGGAAGATTGTCCTGTGTGCATTGATCGGCGGTGCGGCTTT
>NZ_JBLWWU010000011.1:0-121691 GCF_048267785.1 Parasphingorhabdus sp.
GAAGCTATACGCGTGTTCGCCGTCTGTTAAGACGACCCGCGTGATCAGGCTGCCGGAAAGAAAGAAGCAATGAAGGCGATAGGTTCGAGATGATCTTGTCACCTCTCACGCAGAACTCTCGCCAGACGGTCAATATACACTGCCGCCTTTGCTGCGATGCAACATAGGTGTTTTTGCAATTATGTCAAGCGTTGTGAATTTGGGAAAGGGTTTCCGCTCGAAATTGCTATACCTGATTCATCGCGCTGTATGACTTGTTCGCCAAGGCCGCGTTTAATGCGAAAATTAATGACGTTAATCCGTGCACGGCGATGGTCGCGGCCCGCAAGGAGGTGGCCCAAACATCCAGTTCAGACCATCCCCCAAGAACGGACTTCGACAGTCAGGGGATCGAAGGCTATAACCGGATGGAGAACAAACCGATGGCTAGCTTTAATTTCCGCAGGGCCTGCCTTCATATTCCTTCCGGTTCAAAGCATATTCTTGCCCGTTCCAGCGAATAACGGGGAAACAGAACCCCGGCCCTCCTACCTCTATGTCAGGCCAACCCTCGGAACCTTTTGTCGATAAAAACCGGGGTATTCCGATGCGCTCGTCCATCATCATCCAGTTTCCATCCGGTTTCCGACTTACCAGAGTGTAACCGGTGCCAGCCATTCCGAAGCAGTAAGTCCCGCCTTCCGTGACCAGAGCATCGGGAGACCCGTCATTGTTGAAGTCGCCACGCTGCATTATAGTGCCGGATTCATAGCTCAATGTACCGGGATCTCCGCACTTGCTCCAAGCTCCGTCCGTTTGTTCAAATCCGGCAGCGATGAAAATTTCTTCGTCCGGAACTGACTCGACCATGGTCGCCGCATCTCCCGACGGTTTCTCCTGAGCGCAAGCATTTTGCGGAAGTAAAGCCAAACAGAAAACCAGATGACCGTATCGCATAGCAAGAGTGTCCTGCAAATTTACAACCTCAAGGAATTTATCACTCAATCCGTACCATTGCAATTCCATATAATCAGGCTCAATTTCCACCAGAGTCCATCAGCGGGAGTGTAAACCGGTAGGCTATTATCGTTCCTACTTGATGCGAGAGGCAGACTGGTTAGAGTGAGCCTATCACTGGCCTCGCACCGAGCGGGGAACCAGCCCCTTCGAGACGGATGATCTTATGCGCAATCTACTTGTTTCTACCTTCGCCTTGACCGCACTGGCTCTGCCTCCTGTCCATGCACAGGAAAAAGCCACGCCGGACCAACCATCCTTCGGAATCGGCGCTGGCGGGCGACCGGTGGGCGAGGCCTGGTCGCGCAGTCCGGTGCATGCCCAGCATGGCATGGCGGCGACCGCCCATCCGCTGGCCAGCCAGATCGCGATCGATATTCTCAAAAAAGGGGGCACCGCGGTCGACGCCGCGATTGCGGCCAACGCGGCACTCGGCCTAATGGAGCCGACCGGCAACGGCATTGGCGGAGATCTGTTCGCGATCATTTGGGATCCGAAGACGCAGAAGCTCTATGGCCTGAACGGATCAGGCAAAAGCCCAATGGGAACCAGCTACAAGCAGTTCATCCAGCAGCTCAAGGGCAGCAAGACGATCCCGCCTTTCGGCCCGATGCCGATTACCGTTCCCGGCACCGTCGATGCATGGTTCGAGATGCACGGAAAGTTCGGGAAGCTGAGCATGGCGGATATCCTTGCGCCAACCATTGCCTATGCCAAGGACGGTCATCCGGTCGCGCCGGTAATCGGCTATTATCTCGACAGCAATCTCAAGAGATTCGAGCAAAGCCTGGATATGATTGGAAATTTCGACAATGCGCGGAATACCTATTTCAAAAACGGCGCGCCCAAGGCGGGCGAGATTTTCAAAAATCCTGATCTCGCCAACACGCTCGGCAAGATAGCCACCGGTGGCCGCGATGCCTTTTACAAAGGCGACATCGCGAAAACCATCGACAGCTATTTCAAACGGATTGGCGGCAATCTGCGCTACGAAGATTTCGCCGCTCACAGCAGCAAATGGGTAGAACCGGGCTGCGTCGCCTATCGCAAGGGTTACGAACTATGCGAGTTGCCACCAAATTCACAGGGTTTTGCAGCACTGCAAATGGCGAATATCCTCAAAAATGTCGACCTGACGCAATGGCCGCGTGGCAGTGCCGAGGTGCTCCATTATATTACCGAGGCCAAACGTCTGGCCTTTGAAGATGTCGCCCGTTTTTATGCCGATCCGGATGTCTCCCCTGCCCCGCTGGATTGGCTGCTGTCCGATGATTATGGCAAGGAGCGTTTCGCTTTGATCGATCCGGCCCAAGCCACCCCGGAATTCGGCCCGGGCGAGCCGAAGCTGGAAGGCGAAGGCGATACGACCTATCTGACCGTCGCCGACAAGGATGGCATGATGGTGTCGCTGATCCAGTCCAACTATCGCGGCATGGGCAGCGGTCTGGTCGCCGATGGGCTCGGCTTCATGTTTCAGGATCGTGGCGAACTCTATTCGCTCGATCCCGACCATCCCAATGTCTATGCGCCCGGCAAGCGCCCCTTCCAGACGATCATTCCCGCCTTCATGAAGAAGGACGGCAAACCGTTCATGTCCTTTGGCCTGATGGGTGGTGGCATGCAGCCACAGGGCCATGTCCAGGTGATGATCAACATGGTCGATTATGGCATGAACCTGCAGGAATCCGGCGACGCGGCGCGACTAAACCATGACGGTGGCCGCCAGCCGACCGACGATCTGGCCGGGACCGGTGTCGATCCTTTGGGCGTACTCAATGTTGAACCCGGCATATCGACCGAAACCATTGAACGCCTCAAAGCGATGGGACATAAGGTCGAAATCATAAGCAATGGCGCGATGTTCGGCGGCTATCAGGCGATTAGCCGCGACGCAGAAACCGGCGTCTACACCGGTGCCACCGAAATGCGCAAAGACGGTCAGGCAATTGGCTACTGAAGCACTGTCAGGATTAGCGCCCATATCAAACAGAATTGGAACAAAAATGCAAAACCCCCGCCTCCTGTTATTGCTCCCTCTCCTGGCTCTCACCCAACCCGCCTCGGCTCAGATGGAAAACTTCACAACCGGGCCGGTTTTTGAAGATTTCGGCCCCACCGCGCCGGTCCAGCAGGACGAACCGGTGGCGGCTGACGCGACGTTCAAAATCGCTTTCGACGCCAATAAAGAGGCAGAGCCAGACAAGATCAACCGCACCATCGAAAGCGCTGCGCGTTTTATCAACATGCAGGTCAAAGCCGGGGTAAAAGCGGAAAATGTCGAGCTTGCCATTGTTGTCCATGGCGGTGCCTCGTTCGACCTGACCAATCAGGAATTTTTCGCGGCGCACAAAGACGGTAGGGAAAACGCCAGCGCTGCCGCGATTGCACAATTGCAGCAACATGGTGTCACATTTTATCTTTGCGGCCAAAGCGCTGCGGCGCATGGCATTACCAATGCTGATCTTCTTCCCGGGGTCAAAATGTCCCTTTCCGCGATGACCGCCCATGCCTTGCTGCAACAACAGGGCTATGGCCTCAATCCTTTCTGAGCGGACAAAAATCCTGATGATCAAGGTCGCCAGTTACAATATTCACAAAGCCATTGGTACGGATCGACGACGCAATCCCGGTCGGATCATCGATGTCCTGAATGAAATCGATGCCGATGTCATTGCTCTGCAGGAGGCAGACCGTCGCTTCGGGGCACGCGCTGCTGCAATTCCCGAGAAACTGCTGGAAATGCAGAGCGACTATCGTGCGATCCCGCTGGACGTGCAGATCGATTCCATGGGCTGGCACGGCAATGCGATACTGGTCAAAAAATCGGTGGAGGTGCTGGGACATGACATCATGCACATCCCCTGCCTCGAACCACGCGGCGCGATCATGGCCCATTTTCAAATTAATGGCCAACCGCTGGCCGTTTTTGGTATGCACCTCGACCTGTCGGGTCTGTGGCGCAGACGACAGGCGGCGGCAATCGTGAAACTGGCGCAAGACAAAGAGCAAGACGTCCCGGTCGTGCTGATGGGTGATCTTAATGAATGGAGCGCCGCCCGCGGCTGTCTGAAGGATTTTACACGGGCATTTGAAATCGTGGACTGCGGCCGCAGCTTTCATTCCCGCAATCCGATAGCCACCCTGGACCGGATCATGCATTCAAGCAGCATCCGGTCATCTAGTGCGGGCGTCCATGACAGCCCCACCGCGCGCAAGGCATCCGACCATCTGCCCGTGTGGGCCAATATCATCGTCGACACGGTACAAGATGCATAATAGTATAAGGCCTATGTAGGACTACGTATATTGACTCATTCTGCTTGCTGATAGCGCGGGTCCGACAAAACGGGGAAGGACGTTATGGACAATTTACTGCTGAAGGCTGGCGGATGGCTGGCGCTCGTGTTTCTGGCATTCATTGCGATGGTATTGGCTGTGGACGGCGGCTTCGCCATCCATATGGCAATCATCATGCTTACCTGCCTGATCGCGCTCTGGGTTACCGTGAGCAAGGCCGATTATGCTGCCATCGGTCGCGGAATATTGAAAGCACCTGCCGATCCCGGAAAATATGACGACGATCCGATCCGCTGGGGTGTGATCGCGACAATTTTCTGGGGTATCGCCGGCTTTGCGGTAGGTCTTTATATTGCCCTTCAGCTGGTCTTTCCTGCCCTCAATCTGGGCCTCGAATATACGACGTTCGGACGGTTGCGGCCGCTGCATACGTCTGCCGTCATTTTTGCTTTCGGAGGCAATGCGCTGATCGCGACGTCTTTTTATGTCGTGCAGCGCACCTGCAGGGCGAGGCTGGCCTTCCCCCGCCTCGCCCGTTTCGTTTTCTGGGGTTATCAGCTGTTCATTGTATTGGCTGCCACCGGCTATCTGCTTGGTATCACCCAATCCAAGGAATATGCCGAACCGGAATGGTATGTTGATCTGTGGCTGACAATCGTGTGGATCGTGTATGCCGTGGTATTCATCGGCACGCTGGTGAAACGGACCGAACCGCATATTTACGTCGCAAACTGGTTCTATTTGAGTTTCATTCTGACCATTGCGATGCTGCATGTCGTTAACGGCCTGTCGGTGCCGGTCAGCCTGTTGGGCGCAAAAAGCTACAGCGCCTTTTCCGGCGTGCAGGATGCCCTGACTCAATGGTGGTACGGACATAATGCAGTGGCGTTCTTCCTGACCGTACCATTCCTCGCGATGATGTATTATTTCGTGCCCAAACAGGCGGAGCGGCCGATCTATTCCTATCGGCTATCGATCATCCATTTCTGGTCGCTGATTTTTCTCTACATCTGGGCGGGCCCACACCATCTGCATTATACGGCGCTGCCCGACTGGGCGCAGACGCTCGGCATGGTCTTCTCGATTGTCCTGTGGATGCCAAGCTGGGGCGGGATGATCAACGGCCTGATGACGCTCAACGGCGCATGGGACAAGATCCGCACCGATCCGATCATCCGGATGATGGTGCTTGCCCTTGCTTTCTACGGCATGGCAACCTTTGAAGGTCCGATGCTGTCGATCAAGGCCGTTAACAGCCTTTCCCATTACACCGAATGGACAATCGGACACGTCCACGCCGGTGCGCTCGGCTGGAACGGCATGATCACATTTGCAGCCATCTATTATCTGGTTCCGCGACTTTGGGACAAGCATCGGCTCTATTCGTTGCGCATGGTGAACTGGCATTTCTGGCTCGCGACGATCGGCATCGTGCTTTACGCCGCTGCCTTGTGGGTTGCCGGTATCATGCAGGGCCTGATGTGGCGCGAATATGGTGATGATGGCTATCTCGTCTATGCGTTCAGCGAAGTCGTTTCCGCCATGGAGCCGCTTTATCTGATCCGTGCCGCTGGCGGATTGCTCTACCTCGCGGGAGGCGCAGTCATGGTTTACAACGTCTGGATGACCATTGCCGGTCACGAACGGGCGGAGAAGCCGATGACCGAGACTCCGCATAATGTCGAAACAGACCGGCCGATCGTCGCCGAGCCAGCGGAATAGGGGGCGGAATATGTCAAAACTTGCACATCACCACAAAAAGCTTGAACGCAACATAACCTTGCTGGCCGTCTTTGCCTTTATCGCCGTGGCCATCGGTGGAATTGTCGAGATTGCCCCTCTGTTCTGGATCGACAATACGGTCGAGGAAGTGGAAGGGGTGCGGCCCTATACGCCGCTCGAACTGGCCGGACGCAATATCTATGTTCGCGAAGGCTGCTATACCTGCCACAGCCAGATGATCCGGCCTTTCCGCGACGAAGTCGAACGCTATGGCCATTATTCGCTGGCCGCGGAATCGATGTATGATCATCCGTTCCAGTGGGGCTCGAAACGCACCGGACCGGATCTGGCACGGGTGGGCGGACGCTATTCCGATGAGTGGCATGTCCAGCATCTGACCGACCCGCGCGCCGTGGTGCCGGAATCGATCATGCCGCCTTATGCCTTTCTGGCCGAAAAGAAGCTTGATCCGGGCGATATGGCTGCTCACCTCAGAACCATGACCCGGGTGGGCGTTCCTTACAGCGAAGATGACATTGCAAAAGCCAATGAGGATTTGGCGATACAGGCCGACCCGATGGCCAATTCCAGCGATCTCGAAAAACGCTATCCCAAGGTACAGATACGTGATTTCGACGGCAATCCGAACAAGCTGAGCGAGATGGACGCCGTGATCGCCTATCTCCAGATGTTGGGCACGCTGGTCGACTTTGAAAGTGGAGAAGCACAGGAGCAGCCGAGATGAGCTATGATGCCATGCGGCATTTTGCTGATAGCTGGGGTCTGATATTCATGGGCCTCGTGTTCCTGACCTTTATCGGATGGACATTCCGCCCGAACGCCAGCCGGCACCATAAGGACGCCGCCAATTTGATCTTTGATGATAGCCATGAAGAAGGTGGCAATGATGACAAATAAGAAGCGCATTGACGAACCGACAGGAACAGAAACCGTTGGCCATGAGTGGGATGGTATCGAAGAACTCGATACACCCATGCCACGCTGGTGGCTATGGACGCTCTATGCGACCATTGTCTGGGCCATCGGATATGTGATTCTCTATCCAGCCTGGCCGATGGTACATTCCGCCACGGAAGGCGTATTGGGCTGGAGCAGCCGGGGGCAGCTCGAACAGCAAATGGCCGCACGACAAATGGAACTGGAGCCTATTCGACAGGCGCTGGTGTCGACCGATATGCGCTCCCTCGAAAACAATCCGGACCTTATGCAACAGGCCATTGAAGGCGGAAGATCAGCCTTCAAGGTCCATTGCGTGCAATGTCACGGATTCGGTGCAGCCGGTTCCAAGGGCTATCCCAATCTCAACGATGATGACTGGCTTTGGGGCGGCGATCTCGAAACGATTGAATATACGCTGACCCATGGCATCCGCAATCCCGACCATGACCAGACCCGTTTCTCGCAAATGCCGGCTTTCGGCAGGGATGGCATATTGCAATCGAAAGAGATTCAGGATCTCGTCTCCTATGTACGGGTTTTGTCCGGTCGTGAAAAGGAAAGCGCCGCATCCACGCGCGGAGCCACCTTGTTCGAAGCCAATTGCGCGGTCTGCCACGGAGCCGATGGCACCGGTGACCGCACTCAGGGTGCGCCCAATCTCACCGATGCGATCAGCCTTTACGGCCTCGACCGTGCATCACTGACCGATACGATCACCAACGCACGCTTTGGTGTGATGCCGCGCTGGGGTCAGAGGCTCGATCCCGCGACGATCCGCATGCTCGCTGCCTACGTGCATTCTCTGGGTGGCGGTGAAAAGCTTCCGGCCGCTGAAACAACGGCTGAGGTAAAAACTGAGAGCGGGGATGATGAACAATCCTGAGAATGTCCTGGATCCCGATCTGAAGCTTTACGCGGCGCGCAAGGATGTCTTTCCAAAGGCTGTCAACGGCACATTCCGCCGGCTGAAATGGGCGATTATGGCGATCACGCTCGCCATATATTATATCACCCCGTGGATCCGGTGGGATCGTGGTCCCTATGCGCCTGATCAGGCGGTCCTGATAGACCTCGCCCACCGGCGCTTTTACATGTTCGGCATCGAAATCTGGCCGCATGAATTTTATTATGTCGCCGGTATGCTGGTCATGGCCGGAATCGGGCTGTTCCTTGTTACCTCTGCTGTCGGCCGGGCATGGTGCGGCTATTCCTGCCCGCAAACCGTGTGGACCGACCTGTTCCAGCATGTCGAGCGGGCGATCGATGGCGACCGCAATGCGCAGTTCCGCTTGCAGGATGCCCCCTGGGGACCAAAAAAGATCGGCAAGCGTCTGCTGAAATGGTCGATCTGGCTGTTCATCGGCTTCTGGACCGGCGGCGCGTGGATCATGTATTTCGCCGACGCCCCCACTTTGGTGGTCGACTTCTGGACCGGTCAAGCCGCCTTTGTCGCATATGCGACGGTCGGCGTATTGACGATGACCACCTTCATACTGGGCGGTTTCATGCGCGAACAGGTGTGCATCTATATGTGTCCCTGGCCCCGTATCCAGTCCGCAATGATGGATGAAAAGTCGCTGACTGTCACCTATAAGGACTGGCGCGGAGAACCGCGTGGCAGCGTGAAAAAAGCGGAGGCCAATCCGGGCAGCTTTGGCGACTGCATCGATTGCAATCAATGCGTCGCGGTTTGCCCGACCGGGATCGACATTCGCGAAGGACCGCAAATCGGCTGCATCACCTGCGCTCTTTGCATCGATGCCTGCGACAAGGTGATGGATCAGGTTGGACGTCCCCGCGGGCTGATCGACTATGCGACACTGGAAGATGCCGATCTGGAAAAAGCCGGCAAGCCACATAATCCTGTTCTGAAAACGCTATTTCGTCCTCGTACGATCGCCTATTTCTCGATCTGGGTAGCAATTGGCCTGGCAATGCTGTTTGCGGTTGGCAATCGGACGCGCATCGACATCAGTGCCAACAAGGACCGCAACCCGGTCTATGTACAGCTCGCCGACGGACACGTCCGCAACAGCTACACGATCAACCTGCGCAATATGGAAAACCGGCCACGCGAAATGACGATCGGCATGACGGAACTTAAAGGCGGAGTGATGTGGTCCAATAACGGCTCGCGCGAATCCGCAGGACAGACCCTGGTCACCAAAGTCCCCGCCGATAGTGTATCCCGACTGCGCCTCTATGTTGCGGCACCCGGAGAAGGACCTGTCCGCGAGGACTTCGCCTTTACGGTTACCGCAGTTGACGATGCCGAGGCCACCGATATCGACGAGATATTCTTTGAACGACCGGAGACAGGTGAATGAGCAAGAGTTCCGACGAAGTGAAGAAATTCACCGGTTATCATGCCACGATCATAATCGTTTCGTTTTTTGCGGTCGTTATCACGGTGAATATGATCATGGCGCGGTTCGCGCTTTCGACATTCAGCGGCACGGTGGTCGACAATAGTTATGTCGCAAGCCAGAAATATAATGAATGGCTGAAACAGGCGCGTGATCAAAAAGCCTATGGCTGGACCATTTCACCCGCGCTTCGGAAATCTGGCAAGGCCAGTATTGCCATTACGACCAAGGATGGCCTCCCGTTAAACGATATGTCGATGACCGCCGTCGCGGAACACCCTATCGGTCAATCTGATCCGTTCGAGCTCAACTTCGTCCAGGCAGAAACGGGTGAATATCATAGCACCCGGACATTGCCCGAGGGCCGTTGGAAACTGAAAATCATCATCACTCAGGGTGACAAGAGCATGCGCGTGGTTCGGGATATCTGGTGAATGCCATCGCGCCTATCAGCAGCGACCGGTCGAAGACGGTTGTTTCGCGTTTTGCCGTTCCGGCCATTCGCTGCGCCGGTTGTATTGCGAAGATTGAAAATGGCCTCAAAGACACGCCCGGCATTCTGTCCTCGCGGGTCAATTTCTCGACCAAGCAGGTAGCCATTTCGCATCTTCCGGAACTGGATGATGACCAGCTCAGGCGCAAGATCGAGGCTCTGGGCTTCGAAGCCCAGGTGCTTGCCGACAATCCGCTATCCGAAGAGAAAGGCAGCACCGACAAGCTGATCCGCGCGCTCGCCGTGGCCGGTTTCGGGATGATGAATATCATGCTGCTGTCGGTCAGTGTCTGGTCCGGTGCAACCGGAGTGACCCGTGACCTTTTCCACTGGATTTCCGCACTCATTGCCATTCCCGTGATCGCTTATTCGGGACGCCCATTTTTTGCCTCGGCGGCTATGGCGCTCCGCTATGGACGGACCAATATGGATGTGCCCATTTCGATCGGCATATTGCTGGCGACCGGCCTCAGCATCTACGAAACGGCGACAGGCGGTACACATGCCTATTTCGACGGTGCAGTGATGCTATTGTTCTTCCTGCTCGCAGGGCGAGTGCTGGACGGAATGATGCGGGACCGGGCACGGGAAGGCATTAGCGCGCTGCTCAAGCAAACCGCGCCCGGTGCGATGGTGCTGGACGATGACGGCAAGACCCGCTGGGTGGCTGCCAAGGATCTGCTGCCCGGGATGCAGATGATGGTTGCTGCCGGCGAAAGCCTGGCGGCGGATGGCGTGATCCTATCGGGCTCGAGCAGTTTCGACTGCTCGCTGATGACCGGCGAAAGCGAGCCGCAACCCCTCGAAAAAGGCGATCTTGCCCTAGCCGGCACGCTCAACCTGTCATCGCCCGTCACAATAGAGATCACAGCAACCGGGGAGGATACCAGTGTCTCGGACATCGCGCGGCTGATGGACGAAGCGGGACAGAGGCGTTCTTTCTATGTCCGCATCGCGGATCGCGCAGCCCGCTTTTATGCCCCCGCGGTTCATAGCCTCGCTCTCCTCGCCTTCATATTCTGGATGTTTGCCGGCGCGGGCTGGCACCAATCATTGCTGATTTCGGTCGCAGTGCTCATCATCACCTGTCCTTGTGCTCTCGGGCTTGCGGTGCCGGCGGCCCAGGTCGTGGCTTCCGGCGCGTTGCTGCGCAAAGGAGTGATGGTCAAGGACGGCAGCGCTCTGGAACGTCTCGCGGAAGCGGACTATGTTCTTTTTGACAAAACCGGTACGCTTACGCTGGGCCGTCCCAGTCCGGTCAACCTGGATGATCTTGGCCTCACCCAAAAGCAGGTCGCCCTGGCGCTGTCCCAGGCCAGCCGCCACCCGATAAGCAAGGCCATTCGCGCGGGTTTGCTCGCTCTGGGCATTGAACCGGCCGTGCTGGACGATATCCAGGAATTGCCCGGCAAGGGCATGACTGCCAACTGGGGTGGCGTAGAAGTGACGCTCGGCAAGCCCGAAAAATCCGGCGATCACCTGTCCAGCCAGCTAAGCATCGGAACCGATTCCGTCATACTCCAGCTGCAGGACGAAATCCGGCCGGAAACACCAGAGGCTATTGCAGAATTGCAGGCGCTGGGATTGCCGGCCGCGATTATTTCCGGTGACAATCGACAGTCTGTTTCTCTTGTCTCCCGCGCCCTGGGTCTATCCGCCCAGGCCGGTGCCTCGCCACAGGACAAGGTAGAAGCCATTGCCCGCCTGACCGACGACGGACACAAGGTGCTGATGGTTGGTGACGGCCTGAACGACGGCCCTGCCCTCGCTGCGGCCCATGTTTCCATCGCCCCCGGCACCGCCAGCGATGTCGGCCAGCAGGCTGCCGATGCAGTCTTTACCAGCGAGTCCCTGATGCCGGTCGCACTTTCGGTAAGGGTCGCTCGTCGGACCATGCAGATCGTCCACCAGAATTTCGCCCTCGCCATCGGATATAATATTTTCGCCGTGCCGCTGGCCCTCACCGGCATGGTCACGCCGCTGATCGCCGCGATTGCGATGTCGCTATCGTCGCTGATCGTCGTCGGTAACGCTCTTCGCCTCAATGGATCTGCTAAATGAGCGGTCTGGCAATTCTGATACCGGTCGCCTTGCTGATGGGTCTTGGTGGTCTGGCCTTTTTTTTCTGGGCCATGCGCAATGGCCAATTTGAAGATCTCGACGGCGCTGCCCAGCGTGTGTTGCTCGACGAGGACCGAGACGGGGACGAGGAAGGGGATCAATCATGATCGGCAAGATAAGACGCTCCAGCCTCAGCCAATATGCGATAGCGGTAATCGCACTTCCGCTTGCCACGATGCCGCTGTCAGCCACGCCGGAGATGATGACCCTCTCGGTTTGTACGGCGGATGGAGAAGTCCGCAGCATTTCCATTCCCTTGGACGAAGAGGATGGCGACAATCATTGCGTCAAGCCATGCCATGCCTGCCTGTCGCGCAAGAAGAACCTGAAAAACTGATATTCCGGCGCCGGCTATTTTTTCGGAGCGTTATAGCCCTCACCGTTTTCCGCCGCGAATCCGATACGCAAAGCCCCGGCAAGACTGCGCACACGCAATTTTTCCATCATATTGGCGCGATAGATTTCCACGGTCCGTGGTGAAATGCCGAGATCATAGGCGATTGTCTTGTTGGGGTATCCCGCCATCAGGCCTTCAAGCACATCCCGTTCCCTGCCGGTCAGGCAAGCCAGCCTCACCTCCGCTTCAGAGGCAGCCATTTCCTTGAGATCGCTATTTTCCAGGCGCTGAAACGCCTCTTCCATAGCGGCGATCAAAGCCTCCTTTTCATAGGGCTTTTCAAGGAAATTGATCGCCCCGGCCCGCATCGTCTGAACCGCGATGTCGACGTCGCCATGGCCGGTCAGGATCACCACCGGCATATCGATGCCTTCCTTGATCATCTGCTGCTGTACCTGGGGACCGTCCATATCCGGCATCCGGACATCCAGCAGCACACAACCCCGTTCAGCGTCCTTGGCCAGCTTGAGAAACTCAACCCCTGACTCTACCGGTCGAACCTTGAACCCGGCGTGCCGCAGCATGAATGCGGCTGATCGTCGCACGGAATCATCATCATCAACCACATAGACTATCCGCTCACTCGTCAATTTCCTGCTCCTGCTCCGCCTTCTCCAACGTTATCCTGAAGATGGTTCCCCCATCCGGATTGGGTGTCGCCTGAATCGTTCCGCCATGGGCTTCGATGATCGTCCGGCATATCGAAAGACCAAGACCCATGCCGTCGCCCTTGGTGCTGGCAAAGGGATCAAATATCCGGTCTACCATATCCTCGTCAATCCCCGACCCGCTATCCGAAATGGCAATCGCCACGTGCTTTTCATCGACCGACGTCACGCCAATATGCAGTATCTTCCGGGGGCTATTCGCCATCGCCTCGATACCGTTACGCATCAGGTTGACCATGACCTGCTGGATCTGCACGCGATCGACAAACACGTGATTGGTATCTGGCGCAATATCGATCGAGAACTGGACTCCTTTTTCCTGGGCACCGATCATCCCCAGGACCGTCGCGTCTTCCACCACCTGGGCGATGGACAAAACCCGCCGGTTGATCTCGCCTCGCGATACAAATTCCCGCAGCCGCCGGATAATGACTCCTGCCCGCAAGCTTTCGGTCACGCTTTCCTGCAGCGCCTCGCGGAAAAACTCCCGGTTCTCGTCCAGGTCGCCATCCACCATATCGCGTGCGGCCGACAGATAATTGGCGATCGCGGTCAGCGGCTGGTTGATTTCATGAGCGAGCGAAGAGGCCAATGTTCCGACCGCGCTCAGGCGGGAGGCATGGGCGAGATCGGCCTGAAGCGCCTGCACCTCTGCTTCGGTCTGCTTCTTTTCGGTCAGATCTATGATGAAGCCGGTAAAATATCGCTCGTCGCCAATTTTTGCTTCCCCGACTTCCAGCTGCAGCGGAAAGGTGGTTCCGTCTTTCCTGCATCCGACAACCGTTCGTCCAATGCCGATAATCCGCTTTTCATCGGTCTCGATATAACGCTGCAAATAGCCATCATGCTGGGATCGGAAAGGTTCCGGCATCAGCAGCTTTACATTCTGGCCGATTATTTCGCCATGCCGATATCCGAACATTTTTTCGGCGGTGGCGCTGAAAGAGCTTATCAAACCAGCCTCATCGATCACCACCATTGCGTCGGGTATGGTCTTCAGAATCGATTTCAATATTGAATCGGCCTGATTAAGCTTGTCTTCGGTGGCTCTTTGCGCGGTTATGTCCTGAAAGGATATCAGAACGGCATCAATATCACCCTCGGGATTGGCCAAAGGCACCGGACTACACAATGCAAGCATCAACCGGCCATTCGGCAAGGTCAGTTGCACTTCAAACGGAACGATATTGTCGCCCGGGCGCGCATCAAATGCGCTTTGCGCTGCTTTCGTGAAAAACGCCCGGTGGTGCGGCACCACGCAGGTTTCCGGCGCGCCCTGCGGAAGCTCCGCAAGGCTGGAAATACCCAGAATATCCAAACCGGCGGCACTGCAGTCAACCGCCTGCAGATTACGGTCCACAATCATGACACAATGCGGCAGCCCAGATAGAACGGATTCCAGATAGGAAAGCTGCTTTGCATCAAAGACCGTCGGTTCACGCACTTGCTGTGTCTATCCCCTAGATGTCCGATCGCCAATAGCGAATATCGGCCGCCTGCACAAAATAAGGATATAGTCATAAGCAAATCTGATCTTGCTGGAATGCCATTCCTGATTATTCAGTGAGACACGACAAGCGGTATCGGGCTTTCCTTGAAAAGGTTGCGGGTGACACCGCCAAAGAGAAATTCTCTGGCTCTGCTATGCCCATAGGCACCCATCACCAAATATTCCGCATGGATATTCTTGGCTTCCGACAGGAGCGTGACATCGACCGGAGTCTTGCTTTCGGACGGGCTGTGAACTTCAGATTTGATGCCGTGATAGGCAAGATATTCCGAAGCCGCGAGTTGCGGCAGATCGTGATCTTTCTCTTCCTCGACCGTCAATATATGGACATCGCTGGCCATCTTCAGCAACGGCACCGCTGCTCTCAAGGCATTTCCTGCCTCGAAGCTTCCGTTCCATGCGACCAGAGCCGGACCGCAGGCATCAAATTTCTTTACATTATCGGGCTGCACGACGACCGGAGCGGTCACGTTGAACAGAACATCGCCCAGAATTCCCAGCGGCAAGGCATTTTCCTTGTTGCCGCCGGCCGAGCTTAGAACGATAATATCAGCTAAAGCAGAGTTTTTTGAAATACCCCGAGACGGATCCATATTTTCTTCGCGGTAATCCCACGACACGTCTTCACTGGCCAAATGCCCCTCGATCTTCGCGCGCAGTTGTTTGTTCAGTTCCCGTGACATTTCGCTGACATCGTACATCACCGACATGCCGGTGACGCCATCAAAGGCAAGCGGCGTATTGTAAGGATTCACCCGCAAACAATGAAGATGCCCATTCAACGAACGGGTGAGATCAAGCGCCGCCTGAAGCCGCGCCTCCAAGCCTGTATCATCGGCGATATATAGCAGCACGGACTTCATTCACTGTCTCCTGTTTTCATGCCATCCATTCTGATGAAATGTTATGGATTGGAGATTAGCCGGACCCGGACACCGCCTATATAAGGGTTAATACGGATATAGGCGGATATCCTGCGCCATCAGTCGCCGGATTTGCCATGGGCTGCAATTTTCTTGAGCCAGCGTGCGCGGTGCTTTTCGCTGCGATCGACATTGCCGATCAACGACGTGGTGACCGGATGAATTCCGGTCAGCTTCAAAATATTGCGCTCAAAGCTGCGGACGCTGTGCGCGGCGAAATAGGCGCGATAGAATAACGCTGGCATCCCCATGCTGACAATCAGGCGCGCCGAGCGACCGCGCAGCAATTTCCTGGGCACCTGCTTGCTGCCCTCCTCGCCATAGTCGAGGGCGAAATTGGGACGAAAGGCCTGCTCGATAAACGCCTTGAGCAAGGCCGGCATGTCGCCCATCCACAGCGGATAATAGAAGACGATATGCTCGGCCCATTTGATCGCATCCTGCCCCGGCCGGACGGAAGCAGGTACATCCTCTTCAAGCCATTGCTTGCGGCTTTCCAGAATCGGGATATTCTGGCCTGCCAGACGAATTTCCCGAACTTCATGGCCCGCACCACGCGCCGCTTCAACATAAGCGGAAACAATGGCATGACCAAAGCGGCTGGGGCTAGGATCGGGATGGCCATCGATTACCGCGATACGTTTCAAGGTGCCACGCCTTCCTTGCTTTCACTGGTCGGTGTTTGCCACTGGAAGGCGGTAATCAGTTCCATGATCGCCTCTTGCGCAGCGCTGTCGATTTCCTGTGGATAGGAAGCCGTCAAACGCGCATCCCAATAGCCATAGTCCAGCGCAGTGACGCTAAAATGCCAGGGCACACCATCATTGTCCGCATCAAAAATGCCTTGATAGGCAGCAATATCGGGCCGTCCCGACACGAAATAGTCCCCTTCCGAAAGACTGGCAGCATTGGAATAACGGGAAAGCATGTCAGGCCTTACGATCTTGTAATGATCCTCGGCATTCAGCTCTTCGAGATGAATGATTCCGATTTTGATTTCGATTTCATCATCGTCAAAATCGCGGACATATCCGATCTCGAAATTATTGCCGGAAAAATCGGTTGTCATTTCGCACTGGCGGCGAAAACCCGCGATGGTCGCCGGAAATATGAAGCCGCTTTCCTTGTGAATGATGGCTCCGGGCTCTTTATAGGGCGCAAAGGGATCAAACAGCGGCGCAGATCCGATCACGCATTCCGCTGCGGCAGGACTGCTTGTCATGGTCAGCGCCAGTGCGGCGACCGATGCCAATCCGGTCAAGTTCATTTTCTTCAACATATATCCTCCCCGTGACAAATATGTTGGCCGCTATTCATGACAACTGATGACACGAAACGGCAACTCGCTGCCATCCGCTTCGGTGATGGTCAGATACTCACCCACTTTTAACGGATGCTCCTTGAGCCGGAATATGACTTCATCATCATCTTCACCAACCTTGTAGGAAAAGGCCCAGCCTTTATCCGTGGCGATGACAACGCCGCTCTGATCCGCCTCACCTGGCCAGAAACGCCTTACGACTGGCCGTTTCTCAGCTTTTTTCAGCGCTTCAGGTTCGATGAATCCTTCGTCGTTCAGGGGAACCCGAAAAACGTAAGAATGGGCTGACGAGCCATCGGGATGGTCAGCGGTTCGGGCCAGTTCAAGGCGAATTGTTTTCCAAGTCATCCTCACCATGTGGACGAATGGAAGCGCCCGCGCGATACGCAATATTGCGTAGTCGAGAGATTATTTCTTTGGTGGAAAACCGTGAACGTGGACATCATGGCCGGAATGAGCAGAGAGCAATTCCGTTGCTTTTGCCTCGTCCTCTGCGTGCCACGTCCGTACCCATAGCAGAAGACCGCCTTTTTCCAGTTGATCTGCTATATAATCGGCGTGATGCTGTTTTATGAAGCGCGCCAAGGCGACGCCAAGGGCAGTACCAGAACCGCCAAGGGCCAAGCCTGCGAGAGCGGCGGCCAAAGCGCCGCCCGACGCAACAAGCACAATCCCGGCAAATGCACCGACATACATCAAACTCCCGATAACAGCGCCCTCGGCATCGCCGATCGTCTCAAGCGGGACATACATTTTTGCTGAAATCCCCTGCTCGTCTTCGATATCCGCAACCGATTCAAAGCGATGCCCAAGCTTTTCCTCCACTGCGGTAACGGGTGCCAATACGCTGATTTCAGCGCGATCAAAACCATGGCTCAGCAGATCATCAATCGCGGCCTGCAACGTCTTTTCCGTGTCGAATATTCCGACAGCTTCCCGGACCTCGGCAATATTACCCCCTTCCATATCGATGCTCCTCAAGTCACATCGGTCAGGCGGAGATATGGACGCAACTCCTCCCATCCCTGGGGAAAGCGTTTTTTTGCTTCATCACCCTTGATCGAAGGCGGGATGATGACCTTTTTGCCGGGGCTCCAGTCAGCGGGTGTCGCGATATTCTTTGCATCGGACAACTGCAACGCGTCAATCACTCGCAATATCTCGTCAAAATTACGCCCCACATTCATGGGATAGGTCATCGTCAGCCGGAGCTTTTTATCGGGATCGATAATAAATACCGAACGCACGGCAGCGGTCTCGCTCTCTTCGGGATGGATCATGTCATAGAGTTTGGCAATCTTGAGGTCCTGGTCCGCGACAATCGGAAACTGCAGGTTGGTATGCTGCGTTTCATTGACATCCGATATCCATTTCAAATGTTCCTCTGCGGTGTCCGTCGACAGCCCCAAAGGTTTGGTATTACGGGCCGCAAACTTGTCGGCAAGTTGTGCGGTCCGGCCCATTTCGGTGGTGCAAACCGGCGTGAAGTCGGCAGGATGGCTGAAAAAGAACACCCAACTATCGCCTCCCCATTGGTGAAAGTTAATCTCGCCAATGGTGCTGTCTGCGGTGAAATCCGGTGCGGTGTCGCCAATATGCAATGACATCTGCTGGGGTCCTTTCTGATCTGGATGAATATGGGATTCAGATAGGCATGAAGAAGAGAGGGAAAACTCCGTAATCCTACCTAAATATGACGTGGCCAAATTCTCTCCAGCCTCGCCCCGGCCCGATCAGCGGCCATTTTGAAACCGTCCTTTCCTACATATAACCAAATAGGTTATTATTGGTCTCATTCCACTCAGAAAGGTGTTTGTACCATGCCCAATAATCCAGATGTCGATATGCTGATTGAAAAAGTCATGATCTTGGAAGGGGATTTCTCCGATCATCCCGCCGACCGGGGCGGACCAACCCGGTGGGGAGTGACCGAAGCGGTCGCGCGGGCGCATGGCTACGCTGGCAATATGAGAGATTTTCCGCGCGAAAATGCCGCGGCGATTTACAAACGCAAATATTGGGTTCGCCCCGGCTTTAACCGGATCGCCCGACTTGCGCCGGATATTGCGGCCGAACTTTTTGATACCGGAATTAATATGGGGCCCGGGACGGCTGCTGGCTTTCTTCAGCGCGCGCTCAATGCGCTCAATCGCAACGGCCGCGATTATCCGGATATCGCAGTCGATCGCGACATTGGCAGAAAGACGCTGGCTGCGCTTGACGCCTTTCTCCGCAAACGGGGAACCAGAGGCGAAGCGGTGCTGCTTAAAGCGATCGAAGCGCTGCAGGGCGCACGCTATGTTGAGCTGAGCGAAAAACGGCCCGCCAATGAAGCCTTCCTATATGGCTGGCTCACCAACCGGATCGGCTGAATTCGGCCCCGGATCAATCTTTCTCATAACAGTGTAAAGTTCGTCAGGATTAGCGAGACTCTTCAGACTCCATCTCAACAACCCTCTTAGCGAACCCCGTCCTTGGCCCGAACTTTGACGAACTTTGACATCCACCCCTACGAAAGGAACCTTGAAAAATGTCCATTATCTCAACCCTCGTCGGTCCTCTTTCCAGCATCATAGACAGGATATTACCGGACAAGGAAGCGCGGGACAGAGCGAAGCTTGAACTTATCAAACTGGAAGGTAGCCAGGAGCTGGAAGAAGTTCGCATCCAGATGTCGGCGATTCTTGCAGAGGCGCAATCGACCGATCCGTGGACGAGTCGGGCGCGGCCCAGTTTTCTCTATGTCATGTATTTTCTGCTCCTCTGGTCGGTGCCAATGGGCCTGATTGCCGCGTTCCGGCCAGAGGCTGCCCGCGATATCGCTTCCGGCATGAACGCCTATCTCGCCGGGATACCCGAACCACTCTATGCTCTCTTCGGCACCGGCTATCTGGGCTATACGGTGACCCGGCAATGGGGAAAAATACGCGGAGTCGAGCGATAAGGCCCCGCCTTGCCATCTTGACACGCCCGATTGCCTGAACTGGGTGTCCAAAATCGGGGCGCCAACTGGCCATCTCTCAGATTAATGCAATATTTACGAAATAGGCTTGCCATCTTCATATCTTTCCAGATAAAGGGAAAAGTCTAGTTCATCCAAAGGGGATATATTAAATGACTACCGAAACAAACTTTCGTAAAATGCTCGCTGTAGCTGGTGGCCTTGCACTTGCTGTTCCTGCTCTTTCTGCTTGTGCAGAACAGGCCGACGACGCTGCCGCTGTAGCTGAATGTGCTGCTGAAGAAGCGACATGTGCCGCTGAAGAAGCGACATGTGCTGCTGAAGAAGCAACATGTGCCGCTGCTGAAGCAACGGGCGAAGCTGCTTGTGCCGCTGCTGATGCAGCTGGCGACGCCGCTTGTGCAGCTGAAGAAGCTGTTACCGAGTAAGCTTTAGCTTATTTCGCATTGGAAAATGCATTAGAAAGGCTGTTTGAGCTTACCAGCCAGATAGCTAAAGAGGGCGTCTCGCTAGTACCCAGAGTGGTACCGGCAGACGCCCCTTTCGTTCAATATCAGCATTATCCCAAAGGGGATTGCATCGCGCCTGGCAACAAGTCGCGCTGGTTCTACCATGCGCACAAGCCAGAAGAGCGCGAAGAAGGCGAACATGGGCATTTCCACATGTTCCTGCCTCTCGACATGTTTGACGGTGTCGAACCCTATTATCAGCCACCCGCAAAACTGCCCAATGGCAAAAATACCCAAGGCGTCGTCCATTTTGGGGCGCTGAGCTTCGGCTTGGACGGTATGCCGATCAGTTGGTTCACCACCAATTACTGGGTCACCTATGAATATATGATGCCGGCCGAAGCCATTGCGTCAAGGCTGCGCAACTTCGACATGACGGGCGCGCCTGGCGATCCGCTGGTCAATGACTGGCTAACCGCTGCCGTCCAGCATTTTCATGACCCGATCATCGAAATGGTCCGCCAGCGCGACGAGTTGCTGATGGACAAGAAACAGGAATTTGGATCCGCCGTGTTCGAGAGCAAGAAAGTCGAAATTCTCTCGCGCCAAGCGTTTGATCTCTAGTGATCATGGCCCGGATTGGTGCGCTTCAGCTTGCGCATCAGCCCCGGCCAGACCAGATTGTCGCCCAGTCCTTTCTGAAAGGCGGGAGACGCCTGCTGGAACACGCGATGCCCCATGTCTTCACTATCCTCGTGGAGATGCTCTTCGCCGCCGACCGATTGCGCCAATATCTGAGTCTTACAGGCATTTTCGAGGAGATACATGCGAAGAAAGGCAAGCGCACAATTCTGACCGACAGTCAAAGTACCATGGTTGCGCAAAATCAGCAGATTCTTCTCGCCAAGATCATTGATCAGCCGATCCCGTTCATCCAGATCAAGCGCAATGCCTTCATAGTCGTGATATGCAAGGTCATCATGAATCTGCATCGCAAATTGGGTGTAGCGCCTAAGCCCCGCTTTCTGAACGGAGACGGCAATGCCGTAGGGCGTGTGAACGTGGATCACGCACCCGGCGTCCTCGCGAGCACTGTGAACCGCGCTGTGAATCGTAAAGCCTGCGGGATTGATAAAATAAGGTGTGTCCTGCTTGATATTACCGTCAAGATCGATCTTCACCAATGCCGATGCCGTCATTTCATCAAACAACACGCCATAGGGATTGATGAGGAACCGTTCTTCACCGTCTTCGTCCGGCAAGCGCGCAGAAATATGCGTAAACACAAGGTCGGTCCAGGCGTGCATGGCACATAGCCGGTAGGTGGCCGCCAGATCACAGCGCAACTGCCACTCCATGTCAGACACTTTGCCCCGAAGACTGTCTATATCATGGGGGTCGGGGATCGAGAACCCGGGACCAACGTCGATTGCGGCTTCATGGTTTTGGATCGCGGTTGCCATGATCGGTTCCTTTGTTTGAAATTTGATCGTCAACCCAATTAGCCATGCATTGCACAAAATGGCAACTAAACTATCAATGCCGCGCTGGTGTCAGGCATGACGGCAGATGTCCGGCCGGAGAGTAATGGCTCCGACGACTGGCCCGTTTCAATGCTATTGGCTTGAGCCGCCAAGATGTTTGTCAGATTCCGGCCAGGATATGCTGCGGTCAGACGGTTTTGCTGCGCGCAGATCAATATTCGCCTGCTTGATCCAGTCATCGCATATTCCGACCGCGGGCGAAATCTCGGAAAAGCTGACATCGAGAAAAATGCCGGCGCCCGTTTGATCCATTTTTTTCAAAAACTCCTTCGTTGCCGTCATGGCTTCCGATTGCGTGGTTGATGTGAGGAGAACAGCAAATTGTTTTCCTCCCATCCGTCCGACACAATGCGACGGCTTCAGGCACGCAATCAATGTCCTGATAATTGTTCGGAGCAGCGCGTTGCCGGACAGATGTCCGGAATAATGCCTAACCATTTTGTGCAGGTCTATGTCAAAAAGAACCATTGTGCTTTTGATCTCTTGGCGATCGTACAGGGCAATGGCCTTCTGCACTTTTACCGAAAATCCGCTGCGTGTAAGCGCTCCTGTCAAGCGGTCCTTATCCGCTTGTTGACGCATTTCCAGTTCATGGATCACCAGTTCAGCGAGTTGTTCCAGCAATTCTATTTTCGAATGGGTGAACTGTCGTGGAACGATATCCAACGCGCATAATACTCCAATATTATGCCCATCTGGCGTCGTCAGCGGCACACCGATATAGCTGCGCAAAAAAGGATAGCCAACGACCATCGGACTTTCCTTGAACCGCCGATCAAGGATTGTATCTTCAACGATCATCGTATTATTTTGATTGATGGTATAATTGCAGATTGCAGATTTTCTCGGCATTTCAGGCAATTCAAAACCGATTGTGGATTTGAACCACTGCCGTTCTCCATCGATCATTGAAATCGCGACGATTGGAACGTCGAGAGCTAATTTTACCGTTTGGGCAATATGGTCAAAGCAATATTCCTGCGGAGTGTCCAGAATATCATAACGCTCCAGGGCAAATTGCCGCGCAGCTTCCGCCTCTATTTGGAAGCTCCGGTCTATTTTCATCTCTGTCATCCAATTCACAAACACTATGATGAGAGACGGACATCTGGGAAATAAACTAAGGACCTATCTTGGTTTCTGGTGACCAATTGATATGTGGCAGATTGTGCACGGCAATCAGGATCACGCACTTGAGCAAGGATGCGCGGACTGACATCGCTCTTTCCGGTCACGCTGCCCAGTCCGATATATGGCTCCAATCAGCCGTTGAAGCCCCTGCATAACAAGTGCGCTTAGTTGGCCGCTATTTCTGCCGTTCATAGAATATGGTAAACTCGATGAGGATCGAATGATGACACCCCACACCCATGTGGAACCTGATCAGAGCGGCATTCTTACTGCGGATAGCCGGCGTGCCAATGACCGTGTGGATGTATCTGCAGAAATTTTCGTCCGGCAATCCGATACGCAACTGTTTCGCACCACATTGTCGGACCTTTCCGTGTCCGGTTTCAAAATGCTGAGCTGCACGAGCCTTGATACTGACAAATTGGTTTTTATCACTTTACCCGGATTGCAGACACTCGCCGCTCATATACGATGGGTGCGATATCAGGATTATGGTTGCGAGTTCACCGCTACATTGCATCCGGCCGTCCTCGATCATATTGTTTCAGTTCTTCGAAAGTTTTGAGGCGTTTATCTGCGCGGGCCAACCGATCCATGCTACCGCCGGGAACTAGTGCTCCAGAAGAAACAACCACCCAAAGCGCTTGGCGGGTTGAACAAACTTCATTCTTTTTGGGATTGATTCCGATATACGGAAAATGATCTCATAAACGGCCAGCGCCAGATCCATTGCGCCTTTTATCCTGGATATTCGATTGTCCGATGGGTCGATCGAGAGTATCAAACTGACCATTCTATACATTTTTATAGTTACAATCGGACAATTATAGGACATTGTTAGCACGCTAATGAATGCGATTATGCTTTTTGCAAATAATAGCAAGACCTTGGGGGGCTCTGGAATTGCAGCTAAAAGTTAATGGATAGTGTTGAAGCGGAGGTAGCGGAGCTTCGGTCGACGCTGCAGCATGCAAATGAAAGACTTGAAAAACTGGATAAGCGGATCACAGATTCGAATAAGCGAATTTGCGAAGATCAAATTATCATCGACGAGGACTTAACCCGTCTCGATCTGATTGATCGCGCCAAGAAGCATCTGCATTGGGGAAGATTGAAATCCCGAACACTGGATGCGGGGAACGGTCTGTTCGCGGACTCCTGCTGGAACATGTGTCTCGATATCTACATCTGTGGCCTGAAGGGTGAACGGGTAACTGTTTCGGCAATAGCGCACAGCTCGGGGATACCGATGACGACCGCGATGAGATATATTAACGTCATGGTCGGACAGGGCTTGATTACAAAAACCCCCAACCCTGCGGACAATCGAATGATTTTCGTTTCGACCTCGGAGGACTGCATGAATAAGATAGCATGCCTTCTGTCGAATAGTCCGCTCTGAATTTCACGCCCTGACAAGGCTTGCAAGCATTGCACATTTCAAAATTCAAATGCCGTGCCTGGTCGGATCGTTCGGTCGGTGCGGCTTATATCCACGCGTTCAATCCAGTGTCTGGCACAAATATGGTGAGTCGTTCTCGCTCCAGAACTCCGGGCGCTATATCTGTCTCGTCAGCGCCACCAGTTGAGGTGATCATTGCCTTTGGGAATTTGATGTCACGTCATTAACCCATCTTTAACCATGTTTCTCCATTTCTGACGTTACCAGGTGACGGTTCGAAGATTGCGGGATCTTCGAACCACCCTTCCCCGGCAATTCGGGGTTGCGTGTATATTTGTGATCTGGGTAGCAGAATGACCGATGTTAATTTAGAGACGTTGCTTGCTGAGAAGCTGATCGGCGATAGTCCAAAAATGCGACAATTGCGGACAATCATAAAATTTGCCGGTCGCTGCAATAGCTCGATCATGATCACCGGTCCGTCCGGTAGCGGTAAGGAAGTCGTTGCCGAGGCCATCCACGCCATTTCGGATCGCAACAACGCTCCCAATATTGCAGTGAATTGCGGCGCGCTGCCCGAACAACTGATCGAGTCCGAACTTTTCGGTCACGAAAAAGGCAGTTTTACCGGGGCCGTAAACCAGCACGTCGGGCTGTTTGAGCAAGCCGATAGCGGCACAATATTCCTTGACGAGATTGGCGACATGCCGATCAACATGCAGGTAAAGCTGCTGCGCGTGCTTGAAACACGTATTGTCAACCGGGTTGGAGGCAATCGCAATATTGGCGTCGACGTAAGAGTTATTGCGGCAACGCACAAACATCTCGGGGAATGCATCAAGGGCAAATCGTTCCGCGAAGATCTTTATTACCGTCTTTGTGTTATTCCAATCGAAGTGCCTGCACTAAACGAACGAACAGAGGATATTCCTGCGCTGATTGCGCATTTTCTGCAAAATCAGGATGGGGCAAACCCCCTCCCCATTTTCACGGCAGAAGCCTTGACTGCGATGCAGAGCTATGATTGGCCGGGAAATGTTCGTGAACTGCGCAATGTCGTTGAACGCGCTTCGGTCTTCTTTGCCGGAGAACAGATTTCAGCCAATGACGTTACCATGCTTGTACAATCCGATATAGCGCCGGTTTCTCAGGATTCTGGCGCCAAATCATCGACCGCGACAGAACGGGCAACGACGCCTCAAACCGCCGCATTTTCGGACGAACCCAGCTCCCCCGGTATCGCTCATCAGGACAACAATATTCGGGACTTGAATGAACATCTTCAATCTGAAGAACGTCGCATAATAATGAAAGCACTGGACATGTCACATGGGGTCGTCTCGAGCGCCGCGCGTTCGATCAACATCAAGCGGACCACCATGATCGACAAGATGCGCAAATATAATATCAGCTGGCATGCTGAACAACGTATCGAATCCCAGATCGCGGCCTGATCGCATAGAATATAAACTAGTTGTAAGGTGCGATCGACTCCCAGGCCTTCTCGATTTCGTGGATCATCTCCCGCGCAGATTCAACTCGCTCAATACAGGATTCCTTACCGTCCATCTGGATGCGTTTGGCGGCTTCCGTGTAGACGATGTGCAAAGTCTGGGCCAGGTCTCCCGCAGCTTCAAAGTTCAGCGATTCATCCAGACCGCCTAGAATAGCCAGCGCTTTCCCCCGATATTTGTAGATACGGGCATCGTCATCGCGGCGCGCGCTTTCTATCATCAGATCCAGCGTTTCACGCAATTCGTCGAACAGCACCGCTACAAGTTCATAGGGGTCAGCCGCCAAGACCCGACTTTCCTTGGCAACGGATTGGTAGCTGGATGCTCGCTGAATTCGAGACTGAAATGTCATATTCTGTTACTTTCCTGGATCAGTTATCGTCGTTATAGGCAGCGAATTGTTGCTCAAGATAGGATTGGGTAGAACGCAAGAGCGACAGCTGGCGTTCAAGCCCTGCAAAATTGGCTTCCAATTGTTCGCGCAGTTTTTCACCATCCGCGGTGATCTTTTCACGGGATTCCGCGAGCGAATCGCGGATAGCTTCCAGCCGTTCCTGAGCTGCGGTCAAAGCGCCACCATCGCCTTGCAATGACGTCGAAATCGCTTCGAGCGCGCCTGACAAGCCAATTTTGGTGTCGGTAACCACCACTGGTTCGAGCATCAGTTTAATCGCGCCACTGTCAGATGCGATCGCCGCATCGAGCCGCGTCTGATCGATCGTCAAGGTGCCATCATTTTCTGTACGCACACCAATATCTGCGAGCGTTTTGAATTCTCCGACATCCGTGAGTTGGGTTGACGTCAACTGACTAAGATTGCGGATGGTTTCGCGGGCACCACGGTCGCCCGCCAGGGGACCTGCAGTCGTCCCCTCCAATCCAGGCTTTGTTGCCGCGTTCAGCGAACTGCGCAGTTCGTTATAGGCGGTAACAAACTCGCTCACCAAACTGGAAATATCCAGAGGTTCGGAATCCCCGCTAATCGTGAATTGCGTACCGGGTTCGGCGGCCAACAGGGAAATCTGGACACCTGGAATCGCGCCGGTAATGGTGTTGCTGCTGTTGGTCAGTTCGATGCCATCGACTTTTATAATGCTATCGGTTGCTGTCGCAATATTGGTCAGGTTCATTGCGGGCGAAACCCCGCCTTGTGTCACCGAGAAATTATTCGCGGTACCTTCCTGCGCTTCCAACACGAGCCGGGCACCGGAATTATCCGTCAAGATCATCGCTGTTACGCCGCTATTGCTCGCATTTATTGCGTCTCGCAAACCGGTCAGACTGTTGTTGCTGCTATCGATAACAACCTCGAAGCTGCCGCCACCGTTGTTGATGGTCAGCGTTCGCTCGCCCACGGCGGCGGCGGCGCTGGCAAAGACATCCGATATTTCGCGCTGGGCAGCCGCTGTTTGTATAACCTCAACCGAGGCAGGCAATCCTTCCGGACGAGAATCTTCCAATACCGACGCATTTGCCAGATCGGTACGACTCGAAATCAAATCACCAACAAAACCCTGCCCGTTCAAAGTCTCTTTGACAGCCGCGGCGAATGTCGCGAGGGCCGACTTGGTAGCGGCCATCGCGGATATCCGTGTGGAATTGAGTTGCTGGCGTGTACTGAGTTGCGTGAGTTTCGCACCCTGAGAGGCAGCCAATAGGTCGGTAACCAGTTGCGCCGTGTCAATTCCCGATCCAATACCGAGGCTATTTGCGACATTTGTAAACATGATAAACTTCCTTTGAGTATTATTACGGCGCGTCCGGAAAAGAATTAATGGTTTGGTGAAATCTAAAATTACGCCATGCGTGTCCCATCAACGCCATATTTGACGTCGTCCGGGAGCGATATTTTCGGTTTGTGGATGGGGCTGACCAATTTGGCGTCGAGTTGAATCAGGAAGCTAAGGATCATCGCCACGGCGCCATAAAGGCGATCATCAATCACACTCCCGACATCCGACGTATAATATATCGATCTTGTCAGATCCGGATATTCCATGACGGGCTTGCCCATTTCACCAGCCATTTCACGCATGGCCAGCGCAATCACGTCGCATCCCTTGGCCAGCACAACAGGCGCCATATCCTGTTCGCGATCATAGCGCAGAGCGACGGCAAAGTGGGTCGGATTGACCAGAATGACCGTAGCTTCCGATACAGCCTTGCGCGTGGAATCGTTGAGCATTTCGCTGCGCCGCTGACGCTGGAGCGCGCGAACGTCGGGAGATCCTTCGCTTTCCTTATATTCGTCCTTGATTTCCTGTTTCGTCATTTTCAGCCGCTTGCCGCGCTGGAATAGCTGGATCGGAACGTCAATCATCGCAATCAGCACCATACTGACGCAAATACCCGCCAGAAGCTTCAGGAATAACGACGAGAAACTCTCAATCGCATTGTTGAGGTCCTGCGCGGCGAGCTGCGCCATCTCCTCCAGATGCAGATATAATATCGATCCCCCCACGGCGCCGATCAAAACCACTTTCATCATGGATTTGCCGAGTTCCATCACGCCATTTGACCCGAAAATGCGCTTCAGACCCTTTATCGGATCGAGTTTTGACGGCTTGGGTTTCATCGCCGACCATCGAAAGCCAAATGATCCCAGCATGGCAGGTGTCGCAACCGCAGCAACCATCAACAATGCAAACAGGCTCATAAACTCTGGCAGTATATCGGATAGCAAAGCGGCGCTGCGGCCGCCGACATCGAACGACTTGATATCTTCCGGGTGGATGACGAGCGCACGCGTGACCATGTCCGCCAGCGCGCGGTAAAGCAGACCGCCAAACATCAGAAAACCCATCGTCCCGACAAAGACAATCATGGCACCGCCCAGATCGCGGGACTGGAGAACATCGCCCTTTTTGGAACTATCCTGTAATTTCTTGGGGGTTGGTGCTTCGGTTTTTTCACCGCCACCGGGGCTTTCTTCCGCCACTACACGCCTCCCGTGATGAGCGTAGCCTGGTCAAGGCCCATCCCTAATGCCTGAATGACGGCGTCGCCGATAATGGGTGCTGTCACGGCCAAGGCCACCAGGCCGACGGTAATCGTCACCGGTATGCCAACAGCAAACAGATTGAGCGCAGGCGCAGTCCGGGCAAGAAAACCCATCATTATCTGAACAAGAATGAGAGCGCCGCCAACCGGAAGTGCGATGAGCAATCCCATAGAGAATAAGGTCCCGCCAAACTGGACAATGCTATAAAACATGTCAGCCCCCATCATCGCAAAACCGGGAGGAAGCGCAGCATAGCTTTTTACGATTATCGCGATCAGCAGCAGATGGCCGTCAATGGCAAGCAGCAACAAAGTCGCAAAAATCGTGAGAAACTGGCCGATTACCGGTGTAGACTGACCCGTTTGAGGATCCGACATGCTGGCGAAACCGAGGCCCATCGCGTTGCTGATGGTCTCCCCGGCGATCAGCACGCTGGAATAGCCCAGTTGAAGGGCGAAACCGATCGCCAGTCCGGTGACGACTTCTCCCATGACAAACAGGCTGTTGCCCACGGTGATCGCTGTTTCGGTCGGCAATTCAAAGCTTACGCTGCTCGTCGCAACCATCCCGATCAGGAATGAAAGCAAGATACGGATCTGGACGGGCACGTTGGCAGCGCCAAAAATTGGTGCAACAACCATTGCTGCGCCCGGCCGGATCATCGCCATCAGCCAAATCCACATTTGACCTTCAAACTCTGCAAATCCCGGCGCAATCACAGCAGGAGATCCGGAATGCGATCATAGATTTCACGGGTGAAATCGGCGATCAGCAGCAAGATGGAACCGCCGAAAACCGCGACAACGACAGCAACGACAATCAGCTTGGGAACAAAGCTGAGCGTTTGTTCATTGATAGACGTGGCAGCCTGCACCATGCCCAGCAGAAGCCCGACCAGCAGTGCTGGTATAAGCAATGGGGCGGCGGCGAGCGCGGTAATCCAAAGCGCCTGTTGCGCTATGCCGATAAAGAAATCCGGATTGTCAGTCATGATCTAGACCGCAAACGAGCCGGCAAGCGACCCCATGGTCAAAGCCCAACCATCAATCATCACGAACAATAGCAATTTGAAGGGCATGGAAATAATCACGGGCGACAACATCATCATGCCCAGCGCCATCAAGACGGCCGCCACCACCAGATCAATGATCAGGAATGGAAGGAAAATGAGAAAGCCGATTTGAAAGGCGGTTTTGAGTTCACTGGTCATAAACGCGGGCAGCATGATAGAAAACGGAATCTCTTCGGCCGAGGCGAAACCGTCCTTGTCCGACAGTTCCATGAACAGCTTCAGATCGCTTTGCCGGGTCTGTTTTGCCATGAAGCTGTGCATTATGGTTCCGGATTTTTCAATCGCCTCGGTCAAACCGATCTCGTCGGCCGAATAAGGGGCAATCGCTTGCTCGTTAATCTTGTCGATTTGTGGCGCCATGACGAACATCGACAGGAACAGCGACAAGGCAAGCAAAACCTGGTTGGGTGGTGTTTGCTGCAAACCGAGGGCGTGACGCAATATCGACAAAACGATGATGATCCGGGTAAAGCTGGTCATCATCAGGATCAGCGACGGGAGGACCGTCATCAACCCCATCACGATCAATATCTGCAATGTCGTGCTCAGGGGTTGACCGTCTCCCGAGATATCATCCAGTGCACGTTCGAGTGCTACGGATGCTCCAGGGGTTGCGTCCTGGGCGAATGCCGGATCTGCTGCATAGGCTGTTGCGAAAAACAGCATCACCGCCATGAGGGCCTTCATACTAGTCCGCATGATGTACATCAATCTTCTCGATACCGGTCCGGGTTACCGCCAACAAAATCTGACGACCGCCAAAATCAACCACGGCCAGTTTGCTCTGCACCCCCATGGGAAGCGTTTCGACAACGTTCAAAAGGTTTGAATTTTGCCGCATCATCATCTGAGGCTGATATTTCCGATAGAGCCATAGCGAACCAAAGATGAGCAGGCCGATCAATGGCACCATGATAAACAGCTTTATGATGTAATAGGTCATCAGTTGCGTCTTTCCACACGAGCGCGCGCCATGCCGTTGGATACGATCTCGGCGATCCGCACACCGAATTTATTCTTGACCGGAACCACCTCTCCCCGGGCTACGAGCGTCCCGTTGACATTGATGTCGATCAATTGGTCGACCTGTCTGTCGAGTTCGACCACGGAGCCTTCTCTCAGATCCATAATTTCGGATATTGTCATCGACACATTGCCGACTTCAACCGAGAGTCTGACTTTGATATCGGATAAGAAGCGGTAATGGTCCTGGGCTGGTACCCCCTCGATATCGACGCGTGTCGCAGTGTCCAGCATTTCGCTATCATGAGTCATATCATTCATGTTCTAATCCTATAAAATTTGATTGATTTTGAAGGCTACACCGCCATTTTGTTCACCGATGCTGCCGTGGGCAAAGACCCTGTCCCCGACGACAAGTGGAACATTGTCGGTTGGTGCCACGGGTATAATATCGCCGATAGCAAGTCGGGAAAGTTCCGACAGTTGCATGGTGGGACGGGCAAGTACCGAACGGACAGGTACATAAACCTGCTTGACGGAATCTTTGAGGGCGGCGGTCCAGATCGGATCGGCTTTGTTCGCCGTCCTGTGATGGGGGCGGTTCAATTGTGGTTCAATTGCCACCAGTCCGTCCAATGTCTGGACGACATCGATCGCTGCAATCTGGTGGCCGGAAAGTTCAGCCGATGTAGCGGAAACCAGTACATTGTCATCTTCCAGATTCAGCTCGACATCGTTTTTGGCATAGAAACAGCGATTATAACGAGCCGGCAAATCAAGCAGCGTTGACCAGGCATCGGTCAATGCGGCAGCGATGCCCCCCGCCAACCGATCAATCATCGCAACTTCCGATTGTTTAAGGTCGCCGGTGCTGTGCGCTTCTCCATTGAATTGCCCACCAAAGAAACAATCTACGGACGCAGTCAAAAATATGCGGGCAATCCTAACCAATATCCGGCTCTCTGACGCACCGAGTTGAAATTCGAGATAAACAGAATCGGTTTCCAGACCGGACAGCCAGTCGTTGAACAACAATTTGGCGGCATCGCCCACTTCGACGTTCAGGTCACAATCAATGACGTCGGAAAGATATAATTTCAGAACGGAGTCCAGCTTCCGCTCGACCTTCTTGTAAGCCGATAGCAGAATATCGTCCGGACCGCCCCGCTTGAGCAGGCTGTGGTTTACCGCACCAGCAACATTCTCGTCCGTTGCTCCGGAACCGGCTGGCGATGGTTGGGAATTCGTCATGGTCTTGCTACTTTCCGACGCGCTTACTGGATGACTATGTTGGTAAAATAGACATCTTCAATTCCGCCAAAACCGGTCTTCTCCTTCAGCGTTTCATTGATGACGTCTCGCAACTTTTTCTTCAGTCTGAGCTTGCCTTCCGGCGTCTCGAGCTTAAGCGGATCCTGTTGTGACAATTCCATGAGAACCGCCGACCGAATGGCAATTTCATGATTGGTCACATTTTCGAAAACGCGTTCGTCATAAAATGTAGAAACCGCCAAGGATATCTGGGCGAAGCTGTCCGAATCTGACAGGTTCGATGTAAACGGTTGCTCGATCTGGTGATAGGTCACCTTGAAGGCACTCAGCGCAGTTGATGGCGCGGCGTTCGCCGCTTCCTTGTCACTGACAGCAGTCCCGTCTTTCATGATGATTTTCGGTTTGTTGGGGTCTTCTCCCCCATCATGACCTCCACCAATCATCCCAGCTGCATAAAATCCGCCAGCAGCACCGCCGCCACCGAGCAGTACGATCAGCACAGTGCCAAAGAGCACGGTTTTCAGTTTGCTCTTTTTCTTGCTCTTTGGATTTTCATCATCTGTTTTCGTCTTTGACATTTTGACCTCGGGGTTGATTAAATTTATGAATTCGGGACTGGGTTTCAGGCGTATCGGCTATTATCGGCTGCGGGATCTTTTTCGGCAGCGCTATCAAACGTCTGCGCCATTTGACGGTTCTGTGCCGGGCTCTCTTGCTGTTCCCGGGAGGTGCTATTTTCCTGTTGCGACAGATTTCCGCCGTCGGACCGTGATGACGAGAACATGTTCTCTTTCACGTCAACGCGCAGCGTCACATCGTCGCGTCCCTGGGACTTCAATACTTCCTGAAGCGCTTGACTATGCTGAAGAATAATGTCCTTCGCGGCCCGATGATCGGTTTGAATTTCAACAATCTCCGTTGACCCGCGCGTGGTAAAAATAATTTCCATCCGACCGAGATTGCGAGGATTTATTTCAAATTTCTTTGTTCCCCCATTGCCGGAAATATCTGCGATTTCAGCACCAAGCCGTTCGGCAAGCTGAGGTGAATTCATATCGAATGCAGCGGGCTTCTGAATGCTATCACGAACCGCCAGCTGAGCAGAAGAATTGGCAAGCGGCATTTGCTCCATCGCCGTTTCAAAGCTCTTGATCGCCGGCTGAGCATCGAACTTGACCGGCTCAGTGAATTCGGCATCTGCAATGGTTGATGTCTGCCGGGAAGAAGTAACCACCGGCGAAGCGTCCCGTTGCGACGAACGGAAACCGAACTGGCCCAGCTCGGACCGTGCAGCTTTTTGTTCCTCGCCTGTCGTCAGGAGTGGAGACAGTCCTGCCGCCTGCTTGCCTGCCTCGATCTGACTCTGTGGATCGCTGGAATCGGCGTCGGTAAGTCCCAATTGATTCGATTTCAATAGTTTGGCAGCCGCCCCTGTTAACGCGTTGCTTTCACCGCGAACTTGTTGCTGCAAGCCCTGCAGTTTTCCAAGCCTTTCGTCGGACAGTTGACCATCGACGACATCAGCCTCTCCCGAGGTGGCGCCAATATCAGAAGCAAGTTTCGCGGAATCCTGCCCCCCCTGCCCATCAGCGGCAAAGGCAATTGACGGGATATGGCGCAGCCCCCCCCGATTGATCATCGCATCCTGATTGAACGGAAGCGACGTTTTTCCTTCCGGAACGTCAGATTCAACGGGATCGGTTGCAATCGATCCTGGATCAACATTTCCTGCAAATTGTGCCTGGTTGAACATAGTGTTGCCAAAACCTTGGCTTATAACTGGCAGATCATCGGTGCTGCCCCAAAATTCGGCTGGCACGGCATCGATATCCAACGTGTCGATTTCCATTCCATCGACACCGGCCTGTGACTCGTCCTCAGAAGATCGCAACAGGGAGTCAAAATCAGAATTGAAAGAATTATTTTCCATATCCACAGGTCTTGCAGAAAACATGCCAATTACGGAGTGAGCGGCTTCAGACATGAGTTTACCAATCATCACGACGTTCCCTTCTTTTGTAATTACCTATATTATACAATATGTTACTTGATAAATCCTGTTGCCGGATATCGCGTTTGCGGAGCGAGGAAATCTTCGATTTCAACAACTTCTCCGTGCCATCGTGAATAGCCTGGGCGGCAAGATTTTGCCGCTCTGCAGCGGCAAGATTTTGCATCGCGACTTGAACGGACTCCTCAACCACATCGGAAGCTTTCAGCAAGCGGTCAGACAACTCCATCTTTGCGGCAAGGGAACCTGCCGTCGCCGCCACGTCATTCTGGCGGGTCTCGGCGTGCAGATTTTTAATTCTCTGCGCATTGTTTTCCAAAGAAGCGCAATGGTTGCCCGCTTGCATCAGCGCGCGCTCCTTCAACCGCTTTTGCGTATTGCGAACCTTCAATACTCGCTTCAGGCCCCTGACTCGCTGCTTCATGATGAAAACAGACTGGAAAGCTGGCCAACACTGGTTTGAAAATCTACCAGTTCACGCGGCTTCTGCTTGATAAACTCAATAAGCATTGGCCAGCTCGCCAGGGCCTCATCAATGCTGGAATCATTGCCTGCCTGATAAGCGCCCATCAGAACCAGATCCCGGTTTTCCTCGTAGATTGACCACAGGCGTCTGAAATGGAGCTGTGCTTCTTGATGCTCGGGTTCGATAATATCAACCGCCACGCGGCTGATTGATTTACCCACATCGATCGCAGGAAAAATCCCCTGCTCTGCCAGCGGTCTCGACAAAATGATGTGACCGTCAGCGATGGCGCGGGCACTATCAACCACCGGATCGTCCAGGTCATCGCCATCGGCCAATACAGTATAAATTGCGGTTATAGACCCTCCGCTATCACTGTCATTTCCGGCGCGTTCGATCAGTCGCGGGATCAGGGACAGGGCAGATGGCGGATAACCCTTCATAGTCGGAGGTTCACCGGCGGCGAGGCCGATCTCACGCTGCGCATGCGCGACGCGGGTTAGACTATCTATCACCAGTACCACGGACAGCCCCTTTGACCGGAAATGCTCCGCGATCGCGGTCGCACGATAGGCAGCTTTCAGACGTGAAGACGGTGAATGATCAGCTGGGACAGCGACCGTTACGGTGGGAACTGAACCCTTCAATCCGCGGCGGCGGCTGACAAAATCATTAACCTCGCGGCCACGCTCGCCGATCAGACCGACGACAACGACATCCGCCACGACACCATCCAGTATCTGGTTGATCAACATTGACTTGCCGACACCCGATCCTGCGATAATCGCCATGCGTTGGCCCTGCCCCATGGTGAGCAATCCATTGATTCCACGAATTCCAATGTCGATCGGCCTGGAAACGCTGGCGCGCCGAAGAACATTGTCTTCTTGTCCTGCCAACGGAACGGTCTCAGTGGTCAATATCGGGCCTTTGCCGTCAATTGGCTCTCCCATTGGTCCGATAATCCGCCCAAAAAGAGCTTCACCGACCGCAGCCTGATTGGACTTGGCATATGGCGACACCCGGCTTCCGCTGCGCAGCGGAGCATCTTGCACCATGGGAATCATCAGCGTTTTGGCACCCTTGAAGCCAACCACCTCGGCGCTTATTTCGCGGCCATCAGTAGCGATAACCCGGCCCGAATAACCGATCGGATATTCGAAGCCGGTTACCTCCAGCATACCATTGTCGTGCGCCGACAGTTTGCCGACATAACGCGGTTCATTTCCAATATCATCGAGACGCGCCAACACGTCGCAAACAGATGACGGAGATCCGATGGTTTCGGCAGTCGCAGTGGATATATCAGTCATGACCAGCCGCCGATGCCAAGCCGCTAAACTCGTCGATCAGAGTTCGCAGTTCATCCAGTACAACGTCTGAACCTTTTTCAATCCAACCACCGGAATGGCTGAGTTTCAGATTGCCCCGAAGCATGGTTTCGTCACCGCGCAGGGCCAATTTGCAGAGATCTTTGTCAATAAGGTCTATATCATCGGGATGGAGCACAAGTATGGTTCCTTTTTGATCCCGATCCACGAGTTCTGCCAATTGCGATGCCCAGGCTTGCAACAAGGCTGGATCGGGAATCGCCAGTTCGGAGCAACGCTTGAACAGCGACTCAACCGCCGATAAAATGAATGCATAACTGTCGGGCGATGACAGATCGTTCAAATGCTGGATCGCATCGGCCAATGCATCGCGATTCTGGTTCGATGCAGCATGTTCCTCCTCCAAAGCGGCCTGTCCGTCTTCCCATCCCTTTTTATAGGCGACATCGAATATATCCGCATTTTGATCGACGGCGGGCTCGGCTTTCTCAGGCGGATTGCGGCCGACGAAACCTGTAAAATTTTCGCCATTGCTGTTATTGCCTTCGGCGCCCAGTCCACTGGCCCAGGAAGAGAATTGCCCCTGTTCTGTGGCCATTCGCCACAAAGGTACCACTTCCCCATATTCGAGAGTTTCAGCCGGATTAAGATCAGACATAATCAGCTCCAACGCCGACCATATTTATTTCGCCATTGTCGAGCATCACTTTAGCGACGGAGATAATGGCTTTTTGTGCAGCAACGACGGCATCCATCGGTTGTGGCGGCGCGTCTTCCATATCGTCCTGAATGGTTTCGGCCGCCCGTTTGGACATAGCCCCAAAGATTTTGGTTTTGAGTTCCTTCGGCGCACCCCGCAGGGCTGGGACAAGAATGGTGGCATCGATTTTCCTGACCACGGAACCAATGTCCTTTTTGCTCAAATTCATCAGATCTGCGAAGACAAACATCTCTTCCTCGATCTTCTTCGCGGTTACCTTGTCGCGCTTCATCAATTCTTTCAGCAGCGCCTGCCCCCGTTCTTTCGGGAGATTGTTGATAATAGTCGCGGTATCGAGCACGCCTCCAACCTCCATCGGCGGCAGCACCTCTTCGTCAAGTGGCTTATTTTTCTCCAGAAGAGCATGAAGATGTGCCAGGGCCTTACCGCTGACAGGGCCAAGCGTAGCCACCCGGTACATCAAGTCTGCCTGAATTTCTGACGGCAGCAATTCTATGGTTTCGGCCGCAACCTCGGGTGTTAAAAACGACATCAGAACGGCAGATATCTGCGGCGGTTCGTTGATGATCAGATGCGCGATATCCTTTGCCGGGATCCATTTCAGTATTTCCGCAATATTGCTGGGTCTTTTCGGAGCGAAACGGTTCATGATTGTCTCGGCACGAGAGGTGCCCAAAGCCCGGCGAAAAACGCGACTGACTTTTTCATCCGTCTTATAGGACAAGGTAGTCTGGTTCATGATCAGCATGAGGAATCGATCCAGAGAACCGTCAATCTGCGTTGCATCGACATTGGCAACGCTGAACATCGCTTCGCCCAGGGCTTCAACTTCATGAGGCTCAAGCCGTTCCAGTATTTGGGCGGCTTCATCATCGTTGAATAACAGCATCAATATGGCTGCGGTCTGGCGACCGGTAAGCAGTTCCAACTGCCTGCCTTCTCCCATCGTTTCAATGTCATCTTTCTGTGCGGTATCAGGCATCTGCTTCTTCCAGTTCGTCGGATTCCTTGAGTAATTCCTTCACAACCAAAGCCGCATGATCCGGGTTCTGCTTGACGAAGTTTTGAGTCAGAACGGCACGTTCCTGATAACTTTTGGCGGCTGTAATCATTTCGATGGTCACTGGAGGACCAAGCGCACCCGCCGTCTGGTTCTTGAGCGCTCCCCCATCCTGGGTCGCATCTTGACCAGAACCGTTCATCATATCGCTACCGTCGAAAAGCATTTTTTGATCTGCATCGGAGCGCAAGGCTTTCTCGGACATTTGCCAGCGTTTCAGAACCGGGCGGCCGATGCCAAATATGATCAACAGAGCGACAACGAGGGCAGACAGATTCCGCAACAGCGTGCCGAACCATGATGTTTCATACCAGGTTTCTGAAACCGGTTCGTCAGCGACTGCCTCAAATCGACGCGTGGTGACTGCGATCTGATCCCCTCTATCAACACTATAGCCGACGGTGCCCTTGATCAGCTTTTCAATGTCCTGGATTTCCTTTGGAGACTTTTTGTTTTTCAACGCCCGATCATCAATTGCCACGGCAACGGAGAGACGCGACACCTGACCAGGGGCTTGATTGATGACCGCAATTTCACGGGCGAGTTCAAAGTTCCGGCGATATTCCTCACTGGTTTTCATGGGTTCGGTCGCATTGGCAACCTGTTCTTCGGCGCCCGCCGGCTGTTCTGCAAACTCCGCTGGTTCGGGAGGACGGTTGGCTAACGCTCCAGGAATACCACCTGCGGTATTACCAACAGGCTCATTAGATTTCTGCCCTTGTTCAGAACGCAAGACGGATCCGTCAACCGGATAAGATTCGCTGGTCGCTTGTTTTTCGTCAAAATTGACGTCAGCAGTCACTTCCGCAACAAAATTGCCGTGCCCCACCAACGGTGTCAGCAAGCTGGCAAGTGACTGACGATAACGATCTTCGATCGCGGCTTTGACTTTCAACTGGGCAGCACTTCCAGGGGAAAGTTCATCACTATGGCTCGACAATAATCGACCATTCTGGTCGATTACGGATACGTTGGAAACGGACAATCCCGGTACCGAACTGGCTACCAGATTGAGGATCGCCTGCGTCTCTTTTTCATCAAGCCTCGCCGAGCTCGCGAGATGCAAGATCACCGAAGCCGAGGGTTCATTTCTGTCCCGCAAGAATATGCTGGGTTGCTCAACGGCCAAATGCACCCGCGCCGACACGACACTGTCAATCGCCTCAATCGACCGCGCCAGATCCATTTCACGAGCATTGCGCAGTTTCTCTGATTCAACTGCTCGGCTGGCCCCCATCGGCATGCTTGACATGATAGTGTCGCCGCTCGGTGCGGATCGTGGCAAGCCCTGGCCGGCCAATTCGATCTTGGCGGAGTGATAGTCGTCTTTGCTAACCGTCAAGGTGCCGGTGTCATCGTCAACTTCATAGGGAATATTGGCGACCTGCAAAGCTTGCATAACCGCGGATTTGTCATTGTCCGGCAGACCGCGAAACAGGTCCCGTTGTGGTGCCTCACGCAATACGAGCCACACCGAAATTGCGGCCAATACCACCGCCGACAATATGATGAGTGGCATCGCCCGTGCGATCGCTGGCTGTTTGACGAACGACCGCAGCGATCCGAACAGGCTGCTTGCATCTGCAAAACTACCCGTTGCCGGCAACTGGGCATTGGGGCTGGTGGGCGTCAGTGACTGACCATTTGGTGATTGCTCGGCCATTTATTATACCTGCATGTTCATTATGTCTTTGTAGGCAGACAATAGTTTGTTGCGGACCTGCAACGTGGATTCAAACCCCAGGGATGCTTTGTGCTTCGCGAGCATTACGGCCGCGACATCATTGCTCTCGCCCATCTGATAGGCCTTCATTTCTTCTTCTGCGGTTGCCTGAAGCTTGTTGACTTCCTGAAGCGCACTGGTGAGCTGGTCGGAAAAATCATCCGAACTGTTCGGCTTTTTGGCATCAGAAGTACGCCCCGGTTCGGCCAAGCCGACATTCTTGGCGATATCCTGCAGCGCATTGTTCTGGTTGAGGATGGCGTTCCGTGCGGCCATCAGGATATTCATATTGACTGAAGACATTTTTTAGTTCCTTTCCATGGCGCAAGATCGCATATCGGCCATCCGGTAACGCAAAGTGCGCTCCGAGATGCCGAGTTCTTTTGCGGCGTCACGACGATTGCCATTGGTTTTTTCCAATGTTTGATTAATTGCTTCATATTCGACATTTTTGGAAATCGAGTGCAAATCACGCCCGCGAATGAACCGCGAGGAATGACTGGCTGAAACATCATCCTGCTTCGGCTTTGTTGCTGGCCGGGGTCCTGAAAAGACCAGATCGTCAGCCATAATTCGATCGCCGTCACACATGACCAGCGCACGTTGCAGAATATTGGATAGCTCGCGCACATTGCCCGGCCACTTATGCGCTTTCAGTCGCTCGATGCAGCAACGGGAAAGCGGAATGAATCGTTCGTTGCCCTTTTGAAAATCGATCATCATGAATGCGGCGATGGCAACAATGTCGGCAGGCCGGTCGGCAAGAGGGAGAAGATCAATCGGCATGACGTTCAAGCGCCAATATAGATCTTCACGAAACCGCCTTGCCGCGACCTCTTCGGCAAAGTCGCGGTTGGCCGCGCATATTACGCGAACATCGATTTGTTCGTGGCGAGATGAACCGACGGGAAGGATTTCGCCTTCCTGAAGCACGCGAAGCAGTTTGGACTGGCTTTCCAGCGGCATCTCAGTGATCTCGTCGAGAAATATCGTGCCGCCATCAGCTTCTTTAAACAAACCGACCGCACTGTTATAGGCGCCGGTGAAGGCACCTTTTTTATGGCCAAACAGGATGGACTCGATCATTGATTCTGTAAGAGCGGCACAGTTTACGGTGACAAACGGCTTTTTTGCCCGCTGGCTGTGTTCATGAATGAATCTGGCCATGCCTTCTTTACCGGTACCGGTCTGACCGGTAATCATGACATTGGCATTGCTGCGCGCTACGCGAGCGGCATATTTATACAAAGCTACCGATTTTGGGTCAGCATAAGCCGGCCCCTTGCCACCGCGCATCGATTCAACAATGCAAGACAGACCAAATTCTCTATCCGCTTTGCCGAATTCGATACGCAGTGGTTGGCTGAGGGTAGCCGGAACGAAATGAAATGGTCCATCGCGGTAAACCACGACAGGATCTTTTGCTCCTCTACATTCACCTTTGGATGCTTCGCGGATTGTCCGGGGTAGTTGCGTAGCGGAAGATGAATTGCGAGAGGCCGAGTGCATTGTTTCAACACCCGCCAGCAAATCGACAAGTTCTGGAAACCTAGAGACCAGGCTAGGGTTCAGTTTATCGTTGATCATGGCCATTCCCTCACGTTGCTTATCGAGCGCCGGATCTAGTCCCCCGCGCTCGCCAACCTTCTTTGCAATGGCCGTGCCAGTTTCATAAACGGCAAGAATCTACCGATCGCGGTCTATATACCTGTCGGAAAACCGTCATATGTGTCGGAAATTGGACGCTTTTTCCCTTGGTTGTCAGAAAGCCGACAGTTTGTTGCTTAATTTGCTTGCGGGGCGTCCGTTAACTTCCTCGAGGCCGCTTCATCTGACGAGGTGACCCGCTAGATGAAACGATTACTTAAACTGTGAAAAGGATGATACCATGACTGTAATAGGAACCAACGTTACCGCGATGCGCACCGCCTATGCTTCTAACCAGGCTGAAATGGGTCTCGCAAAATCTATCGAACGCCTGTCAACCGGCAGCCGCGTTAACTCGGCTGCAGATGACGCTGCTGGTTATTCGATTGCTACGCGTATGACATCTGAAGTGCGTGGACTGAATATGGCTGTCCGCAACGCAAATGACGGAATTTCGCTTGCGCAGACCGCTGAAGGCGGCATGAACGAAATTACCAGCATGCTGCAGCGTATGCGTGAACTGTCTGTTCAATCTGCCAACGGCACGCTGTCGGTAGGTGACCGCACCAACCTGCAGGTCGAAGTTGATGCATTGGCCCTCCAGATTCAGGATGTCGCGGATCGGACAACTTTCAACGACGTGGCCTTGCTTGATGGCACGAATGCTACGATCGACATTCAGACCGGTGCCGACGCCAGTCAGACTGTTGCGATCACATTGACCGACGTTAGCGCCGCTACCTTGGCTGTTGACGCACTGGACATCACTACTACGGCTGGCGCAGCGGCAGCATTGACGGCCTTGGATACCGCCTTGGATACGGTAACGACTGCACAGGCTTCTTTGGGTGCTGACCAGAACCGCCTGCAAGCTACCGTTTCCAGCCTGTCTGATCGAATTGCGAACATGACAGAATCCCGTTCGCGGATCATGGATGTTGATTTCTCCGCTGAAACAACCGAGCTGGCCAAAAACCAGATCCTGAGCCAGGCTTCGACGGCTATGTTGGCACAGGCGAACCAGTCTCAGCAGTCTGTTCTCAGCCTGCTTCGGTAAAATCAGAACATAACAAACACGAGAAAGCCTCTTCCCGATTGGGAGGAGGCTTTTTTGTTGGTTATGGACAATTGTCGGCCAGGCAGCGGATGCTAAACAGCAAACTATCTGATAGTCATTGCAGCTTGAAGTTTCTCCAGTGCCCGTTTTTTTATCTGGCATATGCGCACTGACGATACATCGAGTATCGCCCCGATCTCATCAAGCTGCATCTCTTCCACAAAATAGCAATTGAGTATAAGCTGTTCACGCTCGTTCAACTGCTTCAGATTGGCAGAGAGCAGTTCTGCCATCTGCGCCTTTTCCAGTTTTTCGTGCTGGTCATCCTCCTGGTCCGTAAACCAGCTGCTGGAATCACAATATACTTCGTCGAGTGAACCAAGATGCACATCAATTGCCCGATCTGCATGTTTGCGGAAATCACCTGGTTCCATATTCATCGCTTGGGCCAGTTCTGACTCGTCCGGCTCCCGCCCCAGCTCTTGCACCAGCTTGTCCCGACATCCGCGTACTTTCTTGTGCCAGTCGACCGACGCTCTGCGCAAATTGCATGTTGATCTTAACTCATCAATCATTGCGCCGCGAACACGCACATAGAGATACGTACTGAAACTATGTCCCTGATCGACATATTTCTTTGCGGCCTCAACCATTGCAACCAGACCGACCTGGATCAGGTCCTCAATCTCCATCTGATCAGGTGCAAATGATTTCACCTGCCACGCAATCTTTGTGACCAATGACTTGTTCTCTTCAATAAGCCGATTTTCATTAATATTCATCTCGCCATATGCTTCTGATGCGCGACTCTGTGTATTCAACATATCGTGTTTCCGATTAGTGATTAGTTTTGATTTGCATCTGTGACAGCCAATGCGGGGCTGGATTGCGGAACCCCGATCTTGGTCAGTACTTCGATCGATTTATCGTCTGGCAATTCTTGGTAAGAAAGAACGGTAATATCCGGGAAACGCTGCTTCAACAGAGCGCCTAACGGCCGCCGCACAACCGGAGAAGTGATGAGTGCCACGTTGCGGGCTTCCAACGGCAGGTTACGAGCAGCTTCGTCCACGGCCTCGATGATCTTCTGTGCCAGCTGTGGTTCAATCGGATAGCTCGCATCTTCACCGACTTTCAGCGCCTTAACCAACAGGTTTTCCAGTTCTGCATCCAATGTTACAACCGGAAGTGGCAAGCTGATGGGCACCATGGTTTGGACAATCAAATCCCCAATTCTTTGCCGTATTGCATCAACCATTTGCGCGGTGTCGGTGTGCTGGCTGGATGCTTCCAACATCGCCAGACATATTTTCTGGAAGTCCTTGACTGGCACCTTGTCGGCGAGCAGGTCACGACATATCGCGGTAATAGCGTATAGCGACAAAGGTTGCGGGGTCAGGCTGTCCACCAGTTGCGGTGAAGATTCCTTGAGGAAATCCAGCAGTTTTTGTGCTTCATCCATGCCGAATAGTTGCGCTGCATTGCGCCGGACAACATCGTTGAGATGGGTTGCCATGACCGTGGGCGCATCGACAACCGTATAACCGGCAGCAATCGCCTGGGATTTTTTATCCGCGCTGATCCAAAGCGCATCCATGCCAAATGTCGGATCCTTGCACGGACGGCCCTCGATGACCGAATCCACATTGCCATCATCCAGGGCGATAAAATCGTTGGGCCAGACCGTATCTTCGCCTAAAACCACTCCCCCCATCATGATCCGGTAACCATTTGGTTCCAACGTCAGATCATCCTTGATCCGAACGAGCGGTATGACAAAACCAAGCTCCTTGGATATCTGGCGACGAATGCCGGTGATCCGTTTCATCAACGGCGCACCCTTGCGGTCTTCCACAAGCGGAACCAGACCATATCCGATTTCGATACCAAGACGTGCCTTTTCGGATACATCGTCCCAGTCTATCTGTTCCGGGTTTTTCTCAATGACTGGTTCCGCGACCATGTCCACCGGCTTCGGCTTCCGGATCAGATAGACAGCAATGCCACCGGCAACCACCGCCGCAGAAAGAACGACAACATGCGGCATGCCCGGCAGAATGCCGAGAATCGTCAGAATGACCGCAACCGGAATCCATGCAGCGCCGGAACCAAACTGTCCCGTGATCTGATCTGCCAAATTCTGGGTTGATGAAACCCGCGTTACAATGGCCGCCGCAGCAATTGACAATATCAGCGCGGGAACCTGTGCAACCAAAGCATCACCAATCGCAAGCATGGAATATGTGCTGGCGGCTTCGCCGAAAGAAAGATCATGCGTCGTCAGCCCCAGAATGATGCCACCGATAATATTGACAGCCAGAATGAGAATACCGGCAACGGCATCCCCTTTTACAAATTTTGAAGCGCCATCCATTGAACCGTAAAAATCGGCTTCGGTGGCAACTTCGGACCTCCGTGCCTTGGCTTCCTCAGGTGTGATAAGCCCGGCATTCAGGTCAGCATCAATCGCCATTTGTTTGCCAGGCAAGGCATCCAAGGTAAAACGAGCCGAAACTTCTGAAACCCTGCCGGCACCCTTGGTGATAACGATAAGGTTGATAATCATCACGATACAGAACACGAAGATGCCGACAACATAATTGCCGCCCAGCAGCAGCCCGCCGAAAGCCTCGATTATCTGCCCTGCGGAATCGCCGCCTGCATGGCCTTCAACAAGCACCACCCGGGTAGAGGCAACGTTCAACCCCAGTCGCAGCAAGGTTGCGAACAATAAAACTGTTGGAAAGCTCGAAAAATCTAGCGGCTTGCTTGCGTTGAGCGCGACCATCAGAATAGCAAGCGAGATCATGATATTGGTGATAAAACCAATATCCAGCATTATCGTCGGCAGCGGCAACACCATGAATATGACCAACAGCAGCGTTGCCATCGGGAGCAATCCGGACTTGAGGTGATCCGCCATTTTATTCAACGCGAAAAGTTTCTGTATCATGTTCATTTATAATCCAAGAGAGGCGAGCATCAGATAAGCAACCCGGGCCGATTCATTGAGCGGCTTGGACTTGTCTGAATTGCCCTGATCATTGATGTGGTTTTTTGCGATCCGGAGATAATCGGCTGGCTGGACCATCGGCAGCGATTCCCGGGCTTGCGGCAAGTTTTTGCCCACTGCCGGAAAATCATTGCCGCTTCCCGCCAACGTGGATGCATTGTCCAATTTTCTGGCAAACAGGTTCCGGATATCTTCAAAGCTACGAGCGTCGCCAGCCTTGGTATAGAATATAGACCGATTGGATCGCGCCGCATTGGCAAAAGAAGGGGCGGCGGGAGCGGCCGGATTGCTATCAAAAGCGTTCAGGAACTTTCCGGCACCCGCAGGCCCCAGGAAATGGGCTAGATAGAGATCAACCGATTCCGGTTCACGACCGATCCTGTTCTCAAGATAAGCACGATTGTCCCGCGCAAATTCCCCCGCCAGATTGGCAGAAAGAACGGGATCGTTTCTCAGTCCGAGAATGCTGGATTTCTGCGCCTTGTCGGCAATGGTGAACTTACCATTCCGGTTTTGGGAAATCGCATCCTGCGCCCAGCCAAGACCATAATCTCCGCCCTTTTCCTTGACCAGGCCAAGCCATGTTTGCTCGACAAACTGGTAAAGACCGGTGGCGGAGGATGTACTCGCCTTGGCATCCGAACGCATTCCGCTTTCAAGCTGCGCCTGCGCCATCAGATATTTGAAATCAATGCCGTTCCGCTGTGCGGATTGCGCGATCACATGCGGCAAACTGCGGCGTTCATAATTTTGGGTAATGGATAGGTTTGACATGTTTTGCTCGAATTCTCCTGTTAAAGAGATAAGCAATGATCATGCCAATATTTTGCTTGGCTGGTAGCTACCGAGTATATCTCAGGCTTTTGCGAATTAACGCCGGCTTGTGTGGTTGGAATATGTGTCTGCGTGATTGACCCGCCATCCCGACAGCAGTTGCAAGCGGGATGAGCTATGGTCTCGCAAGAAACGAAGCCGGTAGATTGATGCCTGCATCAATTCGTCGACTTCTGAAATAATGGGCCGCAAAGATTGCTCAACATCGGCCGATTTCAAAGTCCCTAACTTCGAAACAGCATCACTGAGTTCTTTACTGGCTCGAAAAATCGCATCACTGTCATGTCCATCCAATGCGGAGACCAGGGTATTCTGCGAATTTCGGAACGATTCAACGATCGGGTTCATTTTTCTGAATCCACTCCAAGGACACCGGCATCAAGCATTTTTGCAGCCAGCGCGTCGGTATCAACCTTATAGGTGCCGGACGCAATTTGCTGTTTTATATCTGACACTTTCTGTGCATCAAATGGTGGTTTCTCCATCGCCAGCTGTGACGCCGTCGTTGAAATACCGCTGGATGCCTTCGCATTCACGATAGGGGAGGAATCATTGCTGGCTTTCGCGGCGCCATCGTTCAATGCCGGGCGATCCAAGCGCGTATTAATCGCCGAATAGCTATCAACAGGTTTCATATCATTTCATCCTTACTGCGCCAGATTGGCAAATTTGTGGTTTGCGCTATCCTGAACGGCGGTGCTTATAACTTCTTTCATAACCATTTACGGCTTGTTGGGAAAAAATTAAGTAGTTCGCGAAAGTTTTTTAATGAGCCATTTCAACTTCACCCGGACCGGATATTCTCGCCATTAATTCCTTGGATTTCCGGTCAGACCGAACAGGAATATAGTCACCCATCCCACCACTTTTTTGGGCGACGACGCCATAGCTTATGCTAAAATTTGAACGCCGGATAACAAGAGTGACCGGCTGATTTCTTTGCACCAGTGGTTCCTCTGAAACGCTGTTGTCCTGGTTAATGCCATTACTGCCTAGCCGAACCGGAACGAATATTCTCCACCCGAGGTCTCGGCAACTCACGAGCAACGCACTTCTGTTTGTCTCGGATATATCGACAGCAGTCGGACAGCGCTTGAGTTTGAGCTTGGAGTCTATCGCGGCATGGGCGCCGCCAGCGTCTCCTACTTCAGCGCCCAAATATGATGCAACCTGCCGATCAAGAACGGCGGTATCTTCAAAGGGCGAGCTAGCCGCCATCGATAAGATGGCTACAATGGGTAGTGCGAAATAATGGTGGGACATAAATTTGATCCTATTCTCTAATCAAACGAACCACGCAGATATCATGCCAGTTTCACCAGAAACGGACATTCGCTCGCAATCAATCTGCTTCTGGAGGCAGAAAGGTCAAATTTATGGTTTGTCTTTTTCGAGGTTTGGAAATCAGTTTCTGTGGTACTTTCAAAACAATCATCTCGCCGTTCTGGCCAGCGGATTCAAAGGCATCCGCGATAGCCGCGGTGCGTGCGGACACAGTCTCCCATTGCCGCAGACGCGACCCATTTTGAATCTCCGGTGCAGCGGCAACATCAATGACCAGCAACTGCTTTTGCTGAACCGTCATTATCTCCGTGATTTCCGCTTTTGCAAAGTCGGTGAGCATCGCGTTGCTATCACCGAAAAAATCGGAGGCCATAAAGCTATAGGAACCCAGCGTCGCTGGAGATCGTACGCCCGCCTCAGCCATTTTTTTTTGCGTCTCTCCATCTGCTATATTCACAAAATGCGTATAGGCGAACGCGCTGAGTAACATCAGTGCGAGGTCCAGAAAGGACAAGGTAGTGCGCCCGGCGTTCATCGATCACACATTATTCTTGATTGGATTAGCAGGTACAAAATGTACCGGGCTAACAGCGTCCAACTCCCGGATCGCTATGTTGACCGTATGCTGGACGACCTTTGATCTATAAGCGTGCAGCACTTCTGCTCTCGCATGCAAACGCACGTAGATCGGGAAGGCAATTATATGCGAGATAAACAGGCCATATAGACTGGTAAGCAACGTGAAGCTCATGGCGGGTCCCATTTTCAAAGGATCAATCCCGGTTGCAAATAGCTGAATGAGCCCGGTGATCGTACCAATCAGGCCGATTGCCGGGGCAATCTCCGCCGCCGAAAGCCAGTAGCTGGCCGCCATATTCTGTTTCGTTTCGGCCACATGTTCTTCCAGATGCACCCATTCCTCAAAACTTTTTGAATCCTTTGCATCGACCAGATGGTGCAGGATTCGAGTTACAAATGCATCTTCGCTATGCAATGTTTCCAGACCGGAAAGTCCCTGCTCCCGTAAAATGAAATCAATCCTGCGGCACATATATGTTGCGTTTTCACCGCTCGCCTCAAACGGATTCCCACTGCTGTTCCCCAGCGCTGCGAAGCCGCGAATAATAGAATGACGACCGTTTTGAATCCAGGCCATGATCAAGACACAACCCAAAACCACGCCGAATAAAACTGGATCGAAAAACCGCCAAATGTTCGTCAATAGAATATCCATCGGTTCCAATCCTGATTTGAGCGGCAAAAACTTGCCGCTCAGCGGCAGGATCTTGCCGCTTCGGCAAAACCCTTAACAAAATACCCCGGAACATTGGCTGCAAGCCCAGACAAACTGACACTTTCCAGGCACCCTGTAGAAACTGGCACACCCTTTGCATCGTCATGTTCGAGTACCCAATACCGGTGTATCTCATGAACAGGAACGGTCGTTGGGCCGCCAAATTAATACGGGATCAGAGACAATGCCCAGTTTGGACAAGATATTTGCATTAAACGGTGACGCCTTACAGCTTCGCTCTCAACGCCTTAATATGCTGGCGTCGAATATCGCAAATGCCTCTACTCCCGGGTATAAGGCAAAAGATCTCGATTTTGACCTGGCCATGAAGCAGGCACAGGGTGGAAAATCGCTCGACAAAGCCATGGGCGATCACACGGGTTACCGGGTTCCGCTGCAATCGTCGCTGGATGGAAACACCGTGGAACTGTCCGTCGAACAAACGCTCTTTGCCGAAAACGCTATCCAGTATCGCACGACCCTGTCCTTCCTGCAGGCGCAGGTGTCTTCGATCCGGCGTGCATTAAAAGGAGAATGAACATGGGTAATATGAGTGTCTTTGATGTGGCCAGCCGGGCGATGTCTGCGCAGATGGTCCGGTTAAACACCACCGCTTCCAATCTGGCCAATGCGCGGACAGACTATACCAGCGAAGACAAGGCTTTTCGCGCCATGCGTCCGGTTTTCCGTTCCGTGGTCGAAGATAATCTAGCCACTGTGGACGTCGATCGCGTCGTCCAGACGGATGCTGCACCACAAAAGCGCTACGATCCGACAAATCCGATCGCGGACCCGGACGGCTATGTCTGGGAGGCCGCTGTTGATGAAACAGCCGAGCTGGTCGACATGCTCGAAACCGCGAGAAATTACCAAAATAACGTGCAGGTTCTGCAGACAGCAAAGTCTCTAATTCTCGAAACAGTTAGGAATCAATAATGACCACTACTTCAGACATTTTCCAGACATCCAGCACAAATTATGCTGGCCTGACGCAGGCGCAGCCGGAAAATGCCACAGGTGACAATACACTCGATCAGGACTCTTTCCTGCGCCTGATGACGACCCAACTGAAATTCCAGGACCCTTTTGATCCGATGGACAACCAGGCAATGGTTGCCCAGCTGGCCCAATTTTCCAGTGTTGCCGGTATTTCGGAAATGAAGCAGTCTTTGTCAGAGATCGCGGCTGTTCTGGGCAACAATCAACTTTCTGAAGCCAAAGAATGGATTGGTCATTCGATACTGGTTCCCGGCAACATTTCGGTAGCTGATAAAAATGGTCAATATTCCGGCGAATTCGAACTCACCAGTGCGACAGACAATCTTTCCATCGATCTGCTCAACGATGCCGGTGAAATCGTAATGTTTGTCGAACTTGGCCAGCAAGACGCCGGTCCTGTGGAGTTTAACTTCGACAGCAAGGATGAATCGGGACAACCCCTGGATCAGGGACGCTTGCGCGTTCGCATCAACGGCGGATCGGCATCCAATTTGGCAACATGGGTGCCCGTGGCATCCGTCAAAACGTCGGAAAGCAACGGCCCTCCCATTTTGGTTACGCCCATCGGCAATGTTTTTCCCGCCGAAGCCCTGAAAATCGGATAATTTTTATAACCCCACTGCCTATTCAACAATGGAGAAGATAATATGTCATTCTTTACCTCACTAAGTGGTCTGAAAGCGGCCCAGACTGACTTGAATGTAATATCGAATAACGTCGCCAATACAAATTCAACCGGGTTCAAGAAAAGCCGGGCGCTGTTTGGGGATCTTTTCACCGCCTCTCCGACCCAGGCGACCAGTTCTATTGCGGGCCAGGGTGTGCGTCTCAACGGCATAACCCAACAATTTACGCAGGGTACAATGCAGCCGACCGACAAGACACTGGATCTGGCGATTGCCGGTGACGGATTTTTTGCGGTGAAAAGCCAGCCACCAAGTGATCAGGTGACTTATTCCCGCAACGGCGCATTTACCGTGAACGACGATCACGAGGTGGTCGACACTATTGGCTCAAAAGCCCAATTGCTGCCGGTCGATGCAAATGGCGTGGTGACGTCTACCAACGCCGCCGACTTGTATGACTTTGTAATACCGGAGTTCGACCCTCTCGATCCAGCGGCTCTGCTTACCAACATAGCAATCAACAATGAAGGCGTTGTCTCGGCAACATTCTCAAACGGTAACCAGATGAATCTCGGTGCCATGGCGATGGCAAGTTTCCCTGCCCTGGAAGGCCTTCGTCCGATGGGAGATTCACATTGGCAATCGACGGGTGATTCCGGGCTGCCCCAATTCAACCAGGCGGGAAGCGGCGCGCTCGGACAAGTCCGGTCCGGCTATCTGGAACTAGCGAACGTCGATATCACAGAGGAACTGGTCTCGCTGATTTCAGCACAGCGCAATTTCCAGGCGAATGCCCAGGCGATTGAAACGTCCAGCACCCTTACCCAGACAATTATGAACCTTCAGATCTAAATTCTGATCAATTGAAGGAATGAACCATGGATAAGCTTGCATATACCACCGTCAATACCATGAAATCGCTGATGAACCGCCAGGCGGCCATCGCGCACAACATGGCCAACTCGGACACCGTGGGATTCAAGGCCGATATGGTCTCGGCGAAAGCCGAATATCTCACGGGTCCTGGACACGACAGCCGTTCCATGGCTGTCGAACGGGATATGCGAGCAGATATGAACGGGGGGGCGATCACACAGACAGATCGCCCACTCGACATCGCTTTTGAAGGCGATGCCATGCTCGCGGTTCAGGCCGCAGATGGCAACGAAGCTTATACACGCCGCGGAGATTTGCAAATCGGTCCTTCGGGCGCAATGCTCACGGGCGATGGTTTCCCCGTTTTGGGAGAAGGTGGCCCGATCACCCTGCCCCCGGCTGACCGCGTCGACATCGGCGCTGATGGTACGATTTCTTATGTCCCTCGGGGTGGCGACCCAACGTTACCGCAACAGCTTGACAAGTTAAAACTTGTAAGTGCGACCGGCAGTGAAATGTCGAAAGGCGCCGATACACTGTTCCACGTTGCCGACGATGGCATTTTGCCGGTCGATGAAAATGCGAAAGTCGTAGCCGGTGCTTTGGAGCAGTCAAACGTCAACATGACCAGTGCTCTGGTGGATATGATCGAAACCAGTCGGGCATGGGAAACACAGGCCCGGTTGCTCAGAACGACCCAAGAACTTGATGAAAGCGGCGCAGGCATAATGTCCCTGCCGCAAGGATAATCGGATGCAGGAGAAAATGAGATGAGTAACGCTGCCCTACAAGTTGCGCGCACCGGACTGGATGCGCAAAATACCAAGATGCGCGTGATCGCCAACAATCTGGCGAACGTGAACACGACCGGCTTCAAACGAGACCGGGCTGATTTTGAAACGCTGGCCTATCAGAATATCGTTACGCCTGGCGCACCTTCCGACGCGCAGAACCGCTTTGCCAGCGGCGTGCAATTGGGCACCGGTGTCCGGCTGGCCGGCATTGGCAAAATTGCCACTCAAGGCACTTTACAGACGACGGAAAACGCAATGGATATGGCCATTGAAGGCGCTGGCTATTTCCAGGTCGAGATGCCGGACGGTACGATCGGTTATACCAGAGCGGGCAATTTCAGTCTCACCGCCGAAGGCAATATGGTCACCAGCGATGGCTTGCCACTGATACCAGCCATTCAGGTGCCGGAGGGTGCCACCGCTATAACCATCGGCAATAACGGAGTGGTTACCGCCTCTCTGGCCGGACAAAGTGAGCCGAGCGAACTTGGGCAAATCGAATTGGCCAATTTCACCAATCCGGCAGGTCTTCTTTCGGTGGGCAATAATGTGCTTACCGAAACCGCTGCAAGCGGCGCGCCCCAGGTGGGTGAAGGCGGACAGGATGGCCTGGGGAATATCCGTCAGGGTAGTCTGGAAGGATCCAACGTCAATATCGTCGAAGAACTGGTCAATATGATCGAGACGCAGCGCGCCTATGAGGTCAATTCCAAAATGATTTCGGCAACCGATGAAATGCTGCAATTCGTGAACCAGCAAATCTAATTTTAGCGCAGGAAAGAAGTCTATCCATCATGACCTATAAACCGTTTTCAAAACGAATCCTGCTGATTGGCGTCACGCCATTTTTGCTGGTCAGTTGCATGGGATCGAATGCCGCCATTTCAGCGCCGGAATTTGCCCCCGTCACAGCCGCACAAACTTCGGCGCCGGTCGCTGAAAATGGCGCAATTTTTCAGGTTACGTCCGGATATTCGGCCCTGACAAGCGGAACCCGGGCAAGCCGGAAAGGCGACATAATCACCATATTGTTGGTGGAAAGGACAAGCGCTTCAAAATCTAACAGCGCCTCAAAGGATCGCGATGGCGGCTTTTCTCTGACACCGCCAACGACTGGTATATTCTCGTTATTTTCGCCGAGCGATGTTGCCTCCAGCGGCAGTCAGAATTTTTCCGGCAGCGGCAGCGCAGACCAGTCAAACAGCCTGCAAGGCCAGATTAGTGTGACGGTCGCGGAAAGCTATCCGAACGGAACAATGCTGGTGCAGGGTCAGAAATTGACATCCCTGAACCGTGGCGATGAACATACACAGTTTCGCGGGATTATTCGTGCCATTGATGTGTCCCCCGACAACACCATCCCGTCGACCAAAGTGGCCGATGCCCGGATCATCTATGGTGGCACCGGAGAAATTGCGTCAGCCAGCAAACAGGGCTGGCTGCAAAAATTCTTCTCCTTTGTTTCACCATTTTAGCCCCAAGCATAAGAGATTATATGACCCACTCATCAAAAATCTACCAGCCGATACGGTGGCTAGCCACGTTGCTGACATTGGTATCAGCGGCTGTCATGGTAACCCCGCCTGTCCAGGCCGAACGGATAAAAGACATCGGCAGCTTCGCCGGACTGCGGAGCAACCAGCTGGTTGGTTACGGGATCGTCGTCGGGCTTGCCGGAACCGGAGATGATAGCCTAGAATATGCTACGGTTGGCCTGAAGGGTGTCACAAACCGCTTTGGCTTGTCCTTACCTCCCGGCGTCAATCCTGCCTCCAAAAACGCTGCAGCAGTCATGGTAACGGCGGAAATGCCCCCCTTTGCGAAACCCGGCCAACGTCTGGATATTACCGTGTCAGCGATCGGCAAAGCAAAATCGCTGCGCGGTGGCACGCTCATCCTGATGCCGCTCTACGGTGCGGATCAGCAGATATATGCCATGGCCCAAGGAAATCTGGCTGTCGGAGGCCTGGGTGTATCCGCTGCGGATGGTTCACGGGTCACGGTCAACATCCCATCGGTGGGGCGGATCGCCGGCGGCGCTTCTATTGAACGGACCGTTGCCACGGGATTTGAAAGCCAGCCATTTCTCAGCTTCAACCTGACTGACGCAGATCTTACCACGTCGTTGCGCGTGGCAGACGCCATCAATGAGGCTCTGGGCGCACCTATAGCGATCGCGGCCGATGCGGTCACCGTACGGATAGCGGCACCAATCGGCGCGCAGGAGCGCGTCATGTTAATGGGCAAGATTGAAAATTTAACGGTCAAACCCGCCGATGCACCCGCTCGAATCATTGTCAATGCACGAACCGGAACGGTCGTCATCAATGGCGCGGTGCGTATTGGCCCTGCAGCGGTCAGTCATGGAAAACTGACCGTGCGCGTCGACGAAAATCCAACGGTTGTTCAACCCGCCCCGTTCAGCCGCGGCAGGACCGCTACTGAACAAAATAGCGATATCGCGATTGAAGCAGCGAGCAACAGGGCGTTTGAAATTGGACGGCGTGCATCGCTCTCCGAAATTGTCGAAACTATTAATTCTCTCGGCGTTCCACCGTCTGACTTAACAGCAATATTGGAGGGCTTGAAACAGGCTGGCGCATTGTCAGCGGAGCTGATTATCATATGACCACGATTCTACCCACATCTATTGCCACAAACTCGCCCGGGGCTTCGGTCAATCCGGTCGCCGACAAGCAACGGGCCGAGATCAAGTCAATGGCCGCTGATTTCGAGGCGATTTTTGTCCGGCAAATGCTGAAGACAATGCGATCGTCCTCTCTTGGCGAGGGATTGTTTGATGGTCAGGGAATGGAGCAGTTCCGCGATATGCAAGATGCCAAAGTGGCTGAAACTATGGGAGAAAAGGGAGTCTTTGGCATAGCACAAATGCTCACTCGCCATTTGGAGAGCAAAGATGTCTGAACTTCTCAATATTGGTAGAGCGGCGATCCAAGCCAATGCCCGTGCGTTGGAAATCGTCGGTTCGAACGTCGCAAATGCAGAGAATCCTGACTACGTCAGGCGAACTCTCAGCATCAGCGATACCACACTCTCTGGCAGGACCAATCCGATTTACAACAGCCAAGGCGGAGCCGGAAGCGTTGAAGTCAATGGCATAATCCGCGCCAGCGATCAGTTTTTGGAAGCGGCGACGCGACAGACCGGTGCAGACCGTGTGCGCAGTGATGTTGTGGTGCAATGGCTGGATCAGGGAGAAATTGCCCTGGCCAACAATGACGCTGACCTCGGTGCCCAACTGACCCAACTTTTTGGGACGGCCGAAGAACTTGCCGCGGTTCCATTCGAGCCTGCCTTGCGCAACCAGTTTGTCGGAGACATTGAGACCTCCGTTCAGCGCTTCAACCAAACCGCTGAAAATCTCTCCTCCACTTTCAATCTAATCAACGGTGCCGCATCTCAAGAAGCGGAAGAGTTGAACATGGCATTGAACGAGCTTGCACAGATTAACGAACAACTGCGCCCCGCTGTCGCCGGCACAGCCCAGCACACCGTTCTGCTCGACCGTCGCGATGCGGCGTTGACGGTTATTACGGAAAAATTGGATGTGCAGATCAGCTTCGGTGATAAAGGAAGAGCAGATATATCGCGCAACGGAACCAGCCTGGTTACGTTCAACGCGGTTAGCCCGGTAAGTTTCGTCGCCAATGCGGGCACCAGCTTCGATATCGAAATTGGTGGCGCATTGCAGGCAGCACCAAGCAATGGGACCTTGGGCGGACTGCAACGCTCGCAGTCGGACATCGTAAATCTTATCAATGATCTGGATAATCTGGCGGTACAATTTGCGGCGGAAATCAATGGCTGGCAAGCCAATGGTCTGACCGACGCTGGTGTAGCCGGCGCAGCGATGGTTACCCATGCCGGCACTGCCGCCAGCTTGGCGACAACCGGTCTGGTCTCCGACGATCTTGCTTTGGCCTCCGCCGCTGGCGTTGCGAATGGTAATATTCTCGCCTTTGTCGATTTGCGCACGGCGACAGGCACCGAGAAAGGCTATGAACAAATAGTGCTCGGCCAGGCACAGAATTTGCTGGCGGCGCGCAGCGAAAACAACGCTGCCACTGTATTTGACCAAGCGACCCGCGAGATGCGTGACAATGTTTCAATTGTCGACCTTGATCGCGAAGCCGCAGATCTTATCCGTTTGCAACAGTCGTACGAGGCATCCGCCCGCATCATACAGGTTGCCCGGGAAACGATGCAATCGATCCTGGCAATCTTCTAGTCGATCCCCCGCAAAGGAATATATCATGGAATCGATCAACAGAACCAGGCCCAATGAGAGCATTCAGAAGCAAGCTGATCTGTCCGCGCTGATAGGCAAGGCACAAGAATCCATCGCCAGCGGCAAAAGCTTTACAAGACCATCTGAGGCACCGTCGAGCTGGCTCGAAATATCCAGCCTTGGACGCAAGGCAGCGATCGAGACTTCATGGCTCACAAATATCGGTCGTGCCGGAATCATGGCCCAACAAGCCGAGTCCTCACTCGACGCCATAACCAACGGTGCTATTCGCGCCAAAGAGTTGGTCATTCTGGCAAATAACGAGACACTTTCCGCAGTTGACCGCGAAATTATTGCTGTAGAACTTGAGAGTCTTCACGTTCAGTTCAGTCAGTTAACGCAGGCCGAAGATAGCTACGGAGGAAAGTTATTTCACGCCGGTGATCCGATCCAGATGAGGATTGATACGAATGTTATGGTGACGCCGTCACCCAATCTCCAAACCGTGGCTCTGTCGATAGACATTGGTGGAAGCACCAGTGATCTTGATACGATCATGACTGATATGATCGCCGCCGTACGATCCGGCACTGCCGCCGACAGGACCGTACAGCTTGATCGGGCGGATTCACTGGTCGGTCACTTTTCGACCCTCGTTGCCAGCCAGGGATTGCTGGTCAACCGCCTCGACGAGCAAGAAGGCCGGCTGCAGCAATCGCAGCTGACCTCGTCCGAGAGACGGTCTGCGCTGGAAAACACCGATATTGCTGAGGCAGTTGCACGCTTTCAATCCCTGTTGGTCAATCTGGAGGCGGCTCAGAGACTCTATGCCGCGTCAAGCAGTACATCTCTTATTTCGCTAATCGGCTAAGCGCCAGGATTCAATGTTATTGGCCCCTTAACCACCGGCCCTTTCTTCCGTTCATTATGAAAATGTTTGCTCCCGAATTTAATCTGAAACGAGCGTAAACATTACAATCCAAGGCCGTTGATGGGGAATTAATTTATGTTTGCCGTAGTTGGTATAGTTATTCTGCTGGTAATGGTCTTCGGTATTTTCACCCTGTCGGGTGGTGACTTGGGCGTCGTTATGCACGCCCTGCCGATCGAAATGGGGATTATCGGTGGCGCCGCAGTCGGGGCTTTGATCGTCGGCAATTCCGGCGCGCAATTGAAAGCGCTTATGGGCGGGCTCGGAAAAGTGTTCAAGGGACCGTCCTATACCAAGCAAGACTTCATGGATTGTATCTTGCTGGTGTCCAAGCTGACCAAGATCCTGAAGAGCGAAGGGCCAGTGGCTCTGGAGCCTCATATCGAAGACCCGAAGGCCTCGCCGATATTTAGCGAATATCCAAAGCTGCTACAAGATGAGACACTGGTCCATCTTATTGCCGACAGCTTGCGCCTGGTGGTTGTTTCATCCGGCACACTTGATCCTTATGCGGTGGAAGACGTTATGGACCAAAGCATCAAGACACATCATCATGAAGCGATTGCTCCTGCAGACAATCTGCAGAGCCTGGCCGACGCTTTGCCGGCGCTCGGTATTGTCGCGGCCGTTCTCGGCGTCGTCAAAACCATGGGCTCGATCGACCAGCCTCCCGCAATTCTGGGCGGGATGATCGGTTCCGCGCTGGTTGGAACTTTTCTGGGGGTGTTGCTGGCATATGGCTTTGCCGGACCCATGGCGCAACGCGCACGGTCCGTCATAGAAAGCGATGGCACGATATATCAGGTCGCAAAACAGATCATAATTGCCAGCCTCCATGGCCATCCACAACCGTTGATCATCGAAGCAGCGCGCACAAGCTTGCAGCATGCCAATCAACCGAGCTTTGCCGATGTCTTTGACGCGATAAGGGCGCGTTGATCCATGGCAAAAAAAGCAGATGCAGGTTCGAACCAACCGCCAATCATCGTCCGAAAAATAGTCATGGAAGCGCATGCGGCCCATCACGGTGGCGCCTGGAAAGTGGCCTATGCCGACTTTGTCACCGCCATGATGGCGTTTTTTTTGCTGCTGTGGCTGCTTGGCGCTACCGACGAAGAACAGCGCAAAGGACTAGCCGATTATTTCGCCCCTACATTGGTCGAAATGCGGCTAAAGACTGCGGGTTCAGACGGCCTGTTTGGCGGAGATTCCTTGTCTGACCAGGATAGCTATCCGCACCAAGCTACTCAAACAGGTACGTTGTCGATGACGATTCCGCGCGATGCGACCGGCACCCGAGACGACAAAGGAAAAAAACCGATCAGCACCAAAAAAATGGATGCGAAAGAATTTGAAAAGAAACTTGTCGAACAACTGAAGAAGGATCCGCAAAAGCTGGATCTGCTCAAGAATATTCGGTTCACGGATACCGATGAAGGTTTGCGTATAGAGCTGATCGATGAGGCGGATTTCAGCATGTTCGCACTCGCCACCGACACCCTCAATCCGAGGGCCAAGATACTGATTGGAGAAGTGGTTCAAATTCTGAACACAGTTGACAATCTTCTCGTCATCAGGGGTCATACGGACAGTTTGCCCTATGCGAGCGGCAAAGAAATGAACAACTGGCTACTGTCTTCAGCCAGAGCCGAGGCAACCCGCAAGGAAATCGTTCATCAGGGCGTTCTAAATAGCCGAATGGCGCGCATTGAAGGCGTAGCAGATACCGAACCCTATAATCCGAAGAACCGGATGGATGATCGCAACAGGCGCATTTCCATCACGATGAAAACGGACTGAGCCCCAACAACGCTATTGCGGATATCTCGAACTTATTCCCATATTGGGAATAATAATGCCCCATATTTCCAAATCGGGTTGGATAATGTTTGATCTAAGCGGCGGGGATTCGGATAGCGTGAAGTTAGAAAGAATGTAAAACTTTCTATCAGGGTTGTCCGGTCCCCGCAGGCCCCAACCTTGATGAACGCAGTGCACCTGGTATGCGCTCTTCAAGATTGGGTAGGATGAGTTCGCTCGTCCTACCCAATTGCCCTTGGCATTCGAACTGTTCCCTTTGCACCCCCAAAGACATAAGAATCGCGATTGACGGCATTATGGTATCCCATATCCGTGGCAGGAACCTGTGCCTATGGGACAAGGAAGGCACTGGTGCCCTCTTCAAACGGGTTCGCGGCTGTGATCAGCTCAACAGCGGATTACCGATAAGAAAAAATGTAAGAAATACGGCTGATGGCATATGATCAGCGAAGGGGCGGCTGTTCGCAAATATTGCGATGTTCATTTAGTCAACTACGCGCCTGCGGTCCTCAAAATCTGCAGAATATTGACATATCATATTCCGGCCCCCTGATTTTGCATTATAGAGTGCAACATCAGCCTTCCTAAGAAGAGACTGTTTGGTGTCGGAAAGCGAACTTTCCGCCATACCGACCGAGAATGTCACCGGCCCGATGGATCGTCCCGATTCCACGTCCACCAGCGATTTGCTCGCCATGTTCGCACGGCATTCGTCAATTTCCTGGAAAATCTGGTGAACATCATGACCTCCGACGAGAATGGCAAATTCTTCACCGCCATAACGGGAAATAGTGCATCGATGATCAGATAGTAAGGAAAGCTCGTTTGCGATCAATCGAAGTATCCGATCACCGCATTCATGACCAAATGTGTCGTTGATGCGTTTGAAATGATCCACATCGGCAAAGGCCAGGACAAAGGGCTTCTGCTCCTCCTGCTGCCTTTCAAATGCAGCGGTCAGATCCCGGTCGAATTTCCAGCGATTGGGAAGCCGTGTCAATTTATCATGATCAGCTTCGTTTCGCGCGACCTCGAGCTCATTTTGCAACTGCGCGAGCTTTTCATTCGTTTGCGTTATCTGCTCGCGATTTTCGCGGGTCGATTCCACCATCAACCGGGATAGATCCAGCAGCTTTTGGATGGCTTCATCAATACCGCCCTTGTCACCACGAATAGAGTCTGCTTGCTCGATCAGGCTATTTTCATGCTTGATCGCAATGTCGTTGCCGGTCGCGATCATTTCCTTGGTGTTGCGTATTTGCTCGATGGCTTCGCGAAAAATTTTCTCTATCCGCTCATTGAGACCAAGGTTAAAATATTTGTTGTAAATCTCGAGTGCAGACTGATCATTCAGTTGTGATGCTGCTGACAGTCGATCAAGATCAGCTTTCAAAGCATTGTTCGTTCCGAACATATACTCCCAAACTTGCTCAAAATTTCTCGGATTCAAAGAAAGACTGTGCAACGCCATAAAGTTGGTAATCTCAACCATCGGCGTATATTCGTTTTCCTCGTCAATGCAGACAGGACTCACTTCGCCACCGCGCTTGGAATTCAGGTAGGTCTCCAGGATATTTCTGATGTCTATTTTCACTTCACGCCCTCAATCTGGGTTTTGGCATTCTGTTATAAGCATCCAAAGCCGCCACCTTGTAAGCTTCGGCCAGCGTCGGGAAATTAAAGACATTGTCAGATAGATAATCAATTCCGCCATTCAGATTGATTACTGCTTGCCCGATATGAATCAATTCTGTTGCGCCTTCACCGACAATATGGACACCAAGCAGCGTCCGCTTGTTGAGATCAAAAATACATTTGAGCATGCCTTTGCAGCTACCCAGAATATGTCCCCGAGACGTTTCCTGAAAACGCGCAATGCCAATTTCCACCTGGAAGCCTTTTTGTCGGGCGTCTTCTTCCGACAGGCCGATGCTGGCTATTTCAGGAATAGAATATATCCCCAACGGAAAGCTGTTGTCCGAATTCGTAACGGGCAGACCAAAGGCATGACACGCAGCCTGCCGACCCTGTTCCATTGACGTCGATGCCAGAGCGGGAAATCCGATGATATCACCAGCGGCGTAAATATGGGGCTGGCTCGTTTGCAGGGTTTCCTTGTCGACAGAGAGCCGACCGCGGTTATCATATTCTATACCGACTTTTTCCAGCCCCAGATTGTCGACGGCCCCCACTCGCCCTGCCGTAAAGAGGAGCATTTCAGAGCAAAGTTGTCGGCCGTCATCGAGAATTATATTTGGATGGTCGAGATCATCGAGTGATATTTTATCAATGCTGCGCCCCAATCGCAGACTGATGCCTCGTTCCGAAAGCTGATGGACAAAATTTGCAACGATATCGCGATCGATAAACTCCAATATCTGTTCCCGGGCCTCAACGACGGTGACCGGAATCTCCAGTGTCGAGAAGATCGTCGCATATTCCAGTCCAATAACGCCGCCCCCTACTACCGTGATGCTTTTGGGCATCGGCAGGTTTGCGGCGACACTATCGCTGTCGATCACGGTGGTGCTGTTGAATGGGATGTTTTTGGGGCGAAATGGCTTGGTGCCGACGGAGATCAGGAATTTTTCAGCGGTGACGGAAAAGCTTGTCTTTTTGCCGTTCGTATTCTGCCGGACCAGCAGTTTGTGGGCGTTTGAAAATCTTGCTTTGCCCCGCAAGATCGTAACATTGTTCCGCGCAAGCTGGCTGTCGATCACCTCGACTTCATCTCCCAATGTTGTCCAAAGCCGAGAGTTGATGGAATCTTGCATCATTTTGATGCCGTTGCGAGGTTGCCGCGATTTGAAATGTTGATCCCGCCAGCCGGTAACAGACAATACGGATTCCCGGATTGTCTTTGATGGCAATGTGCCGGTGTGAACAGACACACCTCCAATCCGTTTTTGATCGTCAACCAAAGCAACGGACTTGCCCAGTTTTGAGGCCTGTATTGCTGCTCTGCGGCCCGCCGGTCCCCCGCCGATTACCACGAAATCATAGTCAAATTTAACCATGTTTGGCCCCTTTCCCCGCTAGTTAACGGTAAAAGGAAGAAATCTTAAAACATTATGGCAATCTAAATATATTGAACAGTCATGGAAAAATCCGGATATTTAATTCGCAGTTCTTTCGACCGACTTGTTTACTGGGCCTGGCAGACCAGCAGTATCATTTGCCCAGCTTGATGGACAATACCATATTGCTATAGTTTTTATTGTAATTCTAATTGCTTAAAAGTAATGTGAAATCACTTTTTGACCGATCAAGAAAATTTCAGCTTCAAAAAGACCGAGATTTTATAGCATGATGTCATCCGTTAGTTTCCCAGAAAATCGATGCTGCTCAGCATGAAAAAGGGAAACAGTGACGTCCATTTCGTGATTGAAAAACTCCAGGCCGTCCTGAGTTTTCTTGATGAAAAAAATTTTGCGGTTCCAGCGATCAAAATCGATGAAGCTATCAACGCGTTGAAGCAAAGCTCATCGGATAGTTCAGAAACTACAATACGGGACGAGTAAACCGGAAATGTCTCGATTGTTTTGGCGCCTCGCACCTGTCAGATAAAGACGGAGCACAGCATCATTGAATTTCATACAGCAGCAATACACATTCTGTTTCGATGCCGTATATCTCGGGATCACATTCATGCCTGTTTAGCTGCACCAGTCCATATTGATCCAAAGCGGGCGAATTTACCGATCCGTCCTGCCTGAGTTCAACATGCCGGTATATGGTCGCTCTTGCATCGGCGATAGCGGACACAGCACCTTTCTTATCAGCGGCCAGCGCCTTTCCACCTGCACCATTTGCGCAAATTGTCAGCGCCAATATCATAGCGGCAAGCGACCAGAATGCCCGCACAATTATCTGCATACCAACATATTGTGCGATGGACTCAACTCCTCTGGTGCTGACGTAAAATCAGAATCCCGGAGTCAATGACGGTAGGAACCGAAGGCAGTTAACCGCTCATCCCTATTTTGTTGATCATGAAATCGGTCACCTTGAGTGGTTGTGACCGACGCAAAGATAGCTTTGTTACAAAGCGTTAGACAATTGTCTGGAGGCCCATAATTTAATATCCTGTGCCACAATCTGATTATTCAATCCGCAAACTGCCAATATGCTACTGAACATCCCACCCAGAAACTGCCGCAAATCAATTATTGCATAGGGGGAATGATAGGCGTCATTCCCTTCAGCCGATAATATTTGCTGAATATCCCCGAAGGACAGTATTTTGCATTGCTGATGCCACCTGTCTTCGGCTCTCAACGTCAATAACGCCGACAGTTCCGCGAACAGAAAATGATTGCCATGTTCAATTTCATCGGCTTGCTCGGCGGCAAGAACAACCCGGGCAAGCCCATCCAACAACATATTCTCGATCTTGATGATTTCCGCTATGGACCGATCCGGCGTTGATCCGATTTCCAGATATTCAAAAGCCAGTCCGATGAGCAAAAGCTCCCGCCAAGTATAGCATGCAGGCCTCCCCTTGCCGGTATTGACACCCGATGGAAATCCGAGGCGTTGCATATGCTTGATCCGGCCCCGAAACGCGGTCAGGCTGGCGCTGGCAATATTATGTTTGTGCGACAGGATGTCGTGGATCTCTTTATAGGTAAATTCCATTATTATTCCCGAATCTGAGCGTAACACACAGATATGAATACCAAAATCTCATATTGAGGGAGCAAGAACTGTGTGGCAATCAATTAATGTAAAATTCGCCGTTGTCAGCATGACAATGGGATGGTCAAGTTCATAATCAGGCCTTGTCGGCATTTCTCCGGTGCGTATCGAAATCACATTATGATCATCCGCAGCAAGGATTCGTCTTGTAACCGGCGGTTTTCCTAATTGATCCATCGCGGTAAATTTGGCACTTATTGACAAGACATTTGAACCTTGCACCGGTCGCCCCATTGGCGACATTCAGGGTGCTGACCGTTTCCTGCTCTTTTGCGTCATCCATCATACCGGATTCGCGACGAGCAAGGAATATTACATTACAAGACGGTGCAATGATTGCTGCGACTCCAACAGCATGGATACCCGATCGACCAGCTCTTCAGGCGAAAAGGGTTTTGCCATATAATCTGCAACCTCCGCTCCAAATGCATGGAGCCTGTCATGTTTGCTGGTCTGGCTGGTGAGAAGCAGAACGGGGATTGTCCTTGTCCTGAGGTCTCTTTTGAGAATGGGCATCACCTCTCGGCCGGTAAGACCGGGCATCAGATTATCCAGAACGATAATATCCGGTCGAACGCGTAGAGCGACAGACAGAACATTAAACCCATTATCAGCGATAGTGACCTGATGACCGCAAGATTCAAGCTCGTGAGAAACCGCATCACCCAGCAATATATCATCGTCTGCAAACAAGATTTTCGCCAATGTAAATTCCTTCGATCTCAAATTTCTGCGTCAACACAGACGCAGAAACATGCAAATATGATTCAAACCCAGAGGGCCTGATCACGTCTTGATGTAATAACGGAGAGAACAGCGGAAAATTAACCAGCTTATTCTCGCCGGGTTGAGGGATATCTCTATACGGTCGAAAAAGCAGTCCAACATTCCGGAGCCCGATTTTTGACGATCGAATTTGGTAAATTCGATATTTGGGGATCCGCCCAAAGGATGATTTTGTCGTGGATTTATCGCGTGCATATCATTGCCGAAAAACGCCCGTGTGCATGATAATATCTGATCCGTACATCTTTCAGATATTCATTGGACTTCTTGCGAAAATCCCAGTTCAGTCAAGAGATCGGCACCAGTCGAACAATAGCGGTCCGGACGGAGCATCCGAGGGGTTGGCTGGCGTGCGGTATCGCCTGCCCACCTGAGAGTTCCTGTCCTTCAACCGTTCAAAACATCAAATATCTTGTCCGCCCATTCGCTTCTGCAAATCAGAAGATCGGGCATATAAGTATCCTGCTGATTATAGACGAGCGGTGAGCCGTCGAGGCGGGAACAATGCAGGCCATAAGCCAATGCCACGGCCACAGGCGCACAACTGTCCCATTCGAATTGCCCACCGGAATGAAGGTAGATTTCCGCTTCTCCCCGCACCACGGCCATCGCTTTCGCCCCCGCAGAGCCCATCGCCACAAGTTCCCCTCCCAGCCGCTCGGCGACGGAAACCGCTTCTGCTGCCGGCCGGGTGCGACTGACAACCAAGCGCGGAGGACCGTCGCGGGTGGGAAGGTCGCCGACTTTATCGGCACGCAGTACAACACCGCCGTTAAGGCCGGGCAACGCAACGGCGCCCGTGGAGGCGACGCCATCAATAGCCAAAGCGACATGCACAGCCCAATCCGACCGCCCTTCCCCATATTCCCGGGTTCCATCCACCGGATCGATAATCCAGACACGCGACTTGTCTAGCCGTTCGTCGGTGTCCTTGCTTTCTTCCGAAAGCAGGCCATCTTCCGGTCGGTGCACGCGCAAGGCCTGTACCAGCAACTCATTGGCGATCTGGTCTCCGGCTTTGCCAAGTGCCTTGCCTTCAAATAACCTGCTGTCGCGTATCTTCAGCAAAATATGCCCAGCGGTTTGGGCAAGCTGCGCGGCAAGTTCGGTATCGGTCATGAAACTACTCATTTCAGCGGCATGATTTGACGAACAATGAAGTCGGCAGCTTCGGTTGGCGTCATCTCCACCGTATTGACCCGGATTTCGGGATTCTCGGGAGGCTCATAAGGGCTGTCGATGCCGGTGAAATTCTTCAACTTACCACTGCGGGCTTTCTTATACAGGCCCTTCACGTCGCGCTCTTCGGCCACTGCCAGCGGCGTATCGACAAAAATTTCAATAAACTCGGCCTCGGGCAGCATTTCTCGCACCATCTTCCGCTCGGCACGAAATGGGCTGATAAAGGCAGTCAGCACGATTAATCCCGCATCGGTCATTAATTTGGCGACTTCGCCCACACGACGGATATTCTCGATCCTGTCCGCCTCGGTAAAGCCCAGATCCTTGTTGAGGCCGTGACGAACATTGTCCCCATCGAGCAGGAACGTATGGCGGTTCATCAGATTGAGGGCTTTTTCGACCTCATTGGCGATGGTTGATTTTCCCGAACCCGAGAGGCCGGTGAACCACAACACCCGCGGCGTCTGGTTCTTGAGCTGGGCATGCTCTTCCCGCGTTATTGTGGTCGGCTGCCAGTGGACATTGGCGGCCCGACGCAAGCTGAAATGTAACATACCTGCGGCAACAGTCGCGTTGGTAATCTTGTCGACCAGAATGAACCCGCCAAGTGCCGCGCTGTCAGCATAGGGTTCGAACACGATCGGCTTGTCTGTGTGCACTTCCGCTACGCCAATAGCATTCAGTTCCAGGGTCTTCGCCGCGAGATGCTCCATAGTGTTGACATTGATTTCATATTTCGGCTCAGACACTGATGCGCTGACCGTTTGCGAGGCCAGTTTAAGCCAGTACCCGCGACCGGGTTTGAGGGCTTCGTCACTCATCCAGACGATCGTGGTTTCGAATTGATCCGAAACCTGGGGAGGATCGCCGGCAGCGGCAATCACGTCTCCACGCGAACAATCGACCTCATCATCCAGAGTGATCGTGACCGACTGGCCCGCCACCGCCTCGTCGAGCGTATCGCCAAGAGTTACGATGCTTTTAACCATGCTGTTCTTGCCAGACGGAACAATTCGGACAGGATCGCCGGGTTTGATGGATCCTTCAGATATGAGACCCGAAAAGCCGCGGAAATCGAGGTTGGGCCGATTGACCCATTGCACGGGCATACGGAAAGATTTTTCCTGCGCCGCTGTCGCTGCGATCTCGATATTCTCCAGATGAGCGATCAGCGCGGGGCCATCATACCACGGCATATTTGCCGACGGTGCCTCGGTAATATTATCGCCCCGGAAACCGGAAATCGGGATTGCGGTAAAGCTCTCTATACCAATTTCCGCAGCAAATCTTCCATAATCCCTGGCGATCGAATCAAAAGTTTCCTGGCTGAAATCGACCAGATCCATTTTGTTCACCGCCAATATCAAATTCTTGATGCCAAGCAGGTGAGCCAGATAAGAATGACGCCGGGTCTGGACCAATATGCCCTTGCGCGCATCGACCAGGATCACGGCCGCATCAGCGGTTGACGCCCCGGTGACCATGTTGCGGGTATATTGTTCGTGACCCGGGGTATCGGCGACGATGAACTTGCGTTTTTCCGTTGCGAAGAAGCGATAGGCGACATCAATCGTAATGCCCTGCTCCCGTTCGGCGGCGAGACCGTCCACCAAAAGCGCGAAATCTATGTCCTGCCCCTGCGTTCCGGACTTCTTGCTGTCCGCTTCCAGCGCAGCCAGTTGATCTTCAAAGATCATCTTGCTGTCGTAGAGCAGTCGGCCGATTAGCGTACTTTTGCCATCATCCACACTGCCGCAGGTGATGAAGCGTAGCAATTCCTTGTTCTGATGCTGTGCGAGATAGGCGTCAATATCCTCCGCGATCAACGCCTCGGTTTTGTAGATCGGCATTTTTTCACTGTCCCCGGTCATCAGAAATAGCCCTCTTGCTTCTTCTTCTCCATGCCTGCACCACCCTCATCCTTGTCGATGACTCGGCCTTGCCGCTCGCTGGTGGTGGTCAGGAGCATTTCCTGGATAACCTCGGAAAGGGTCGACGCTGTACTTTCAACAGCACCGGTCAGTGGGGCACAACCCAATGTCCGGAAGCGGATGGATCGGGTGGTGATTTCCGGTTTGCGGCCCATGACCTTTTCCAGCCGGTCCAAATCATCCGCCATGAACAACCCGCCTTCGTAGATATAGGTGGGACGCGGCGCAGCGAAGTAAAGCGGCACGATCTCGATATTTTCGGCCATGATATATTGCCAGATATCCAGCTCGGTCCAATTGCTGATCGGGAAAACCCGGATGCTTTCTCCCTTGGCCTTTTTGGCATTGTAAAGATTCCACAATTCAGGCCGCTGATTTTTGGGATCCCACCCATGGCTCGCCGTGCGAAACGAAAATATGCGCTCTTTTGCGCGACTTTTCTCCTCGTCACGTCGGGCACCCCCGAAAGCGACATCAAAGCCATGAAGATCAAGCGCCTGCTTCAACCCCTCGGTTTTCCACATATCGGTATGAAGCGGACCATGATCAAACGGGTTGATACCGCGCTCTTTTGCTTCCGCGTTGTGATGGACGATCAATTCCATTCCCGCATCCTGCGCCGCCTTTTCACGCAGCGCGTACATATCCTTGAACTTCCAGGTTGTATCGACGTGGAGCAGCGGAAAAGGAGGGGGTGATGGATAAAAGGCCTTTTTGGCGAGATGTAGCAGAACAGCGCTATCTTTACCGACGCTATACATCATCACCGGCTTGTGCGCTTCTGCCATCACTTCTCGCATGATGTGGATGGCTTCGGCTTCAAGCCGCTCTAAATGGGTCAAAATACGGGTCACTGGACGGTCCAATTCTTAACGTTTGAAGCTCTATTGCGTGCAAATGACTCGCATACAGTTCCCAAATGGGATATTCACGAGAAATGTCGATAATAATAAGTGAAGAACATGACCTGATCGCCGCGCTCCACCGCGGTACGCTGGGCGCTCCCCCATGGGAGAATTTTCTCGCACAGTTAAAGCGTCGAACGGCAGCGGACTATGCAAATCTCTTTTTCCAGGGTGATCATGACTGGCTGCAATCGGTCCAGATTCCGGCGGCCCGGCAGGGCAGCGGCGACATAAACGAAATCTATCGCAACAATTTCGGGAAAATCGCGGCCCTCCCCCACAATAAAATGCGGCTCAACCGCGTCTACACCCTCGACGAGTTTATCGATCCGGATGATCCTCATCAAAAACGCTATAAAGCATTGTTTTTGCAGGATTCTGATGCTCGCTTCGCCCGCATCCTGCGGGTCGCCGAGCCCAATGGCGGTCAGATCTGGATTTCCCTTGCGCGCAACTTTCGCAACTTTTCCGCAAGCGACGGAGCATTGCTCGGCGCGCTGGCCAACCATCTTGCGATTGCTGCCGGCACACATTCGGAACTGGAGAGGCAAAGGCTGAAGGCGGGCATTTCCGCCGATGCAATCATGCGACTCAATTTTGGCTGGTTCATGCTCGACGCGTCCGGCCGGATCATAGACATGAGCGAACAGGCGGAAGCCTTCGTGCAAGAAGCGCAGACATTGCGCAAATCACCCGATGGGCGATTGATAGTGGGACGTGCCGATGCCCAGGGCGTCTTGCGTCAGTTTCTGAAAATGCGTCAGGCTGGTGAAAGCATAGCCCGGACCGTACATCTGTCTGACGAACCGTGGCTGGACATGCTACTGACCAATCCACCGTCAGACCTGCCCGGCGCTCTGCAACCGGTTGCCATCGCTTTTGTCCATGGCGAACGATCCAACAGCGCCGAGCGCAGTCACCATTTGGCCAATCTTTTCGGTCTCACGATTCAGGAGGCCCGACTTGCCTTGCACATCAGCCGTGGCGTTTCAATCAAGGAAGCCGCATTGTTGCTGGGGCTAACCCACGAAACCACGAGGCTTTATTCCAAACGGATATATGCCAAGACCGCAACACGCGGTCAGGCCGATCTTGTTCGTCTCATTCTTGCAAGCATCGTAGCACTAACGTGAACCGCAGACGTCGACTGGACTTGCGACAGTGTCCGCACCGGCGATTTCGCGCCCGGCAATTATGTCTTGGATGCCAATATCGCAGGCTATGTTCGCGTCGCGGAGACCATGGCTTTACTCGGCTTCAATTGACTGAAGCGATACCGGCCTGCCTGACCTCCAGCCTGTCCGGTAATTTGGCGGGCAATCGCCTCCATATCTGTTCGGGAAAAAGCAGGACCGCTTCCTTGCGGTAACGTCCCGCTGCAAACGCGCATCTTTGCCAATTTTCCCAAGCTTTGATCCATGCTGGTTGTCGGCGCGCGCTTGCATTTTACGCCTACTTAGTAGAAGAAAATTCGAGGCACAAACTGACAGGTAAGGACCGGGCGACTAATGGCAACGGCAATGGGCGGGCATCAAAGCAAGATTGTCGATCGCATCGTGGCCGGGCGATCAATCGTGGTTCTCTGTGCACCGCCGGGCTTCGGAAAAAGCCGGCTTGCGCACGAGGCAGCAAGACGAATTTCAACAGGAAGCGCGTTGTCGCTATGCGAATTTGGGCAGATAGAGCATCGTGCCGATCCTTGTGCTGTAGCCAATGCGCTACTCGCCCAGCCGAAACAGGTGGCAATAATTGAAGACGTGCATCTGGCTGACAGAGATTTCATGCGGCTGGCGTTAGAAAGGATCAGCGTCCAAAATTGCGGGAAGCGCATTATAATGACAATGAACGAGCCAAACGACTTCCCGTTGGCGCGGATCACCAGCCGGCATTCCATTGATATTCTCGACGCTAATGCCCTGCGTCAGCGGGCCAGAGTAACAACCGATATTCTCAAATCGGTACCACGCCGGGCCATGCGTTCGCGATTAAGGGGACTCGTCGGCGACTGGCCGATTGCTAGTGAGCTTCTATCCGCTTGGGCCGCCAGTTCTCAGGACCGTTGCGAGAGCTGGAGCGACTTCGATATTGTGCGCGAAAGCCGACTTGGCGAATTTATCGACCAAGAGGTTATTACATTATTCTCGGAAGCAGAATTATCAGCCCTTGTGCATGCCAGTTTGCTGGATGTGCCGGATCTCGATATTCTGGAGTCGGTCTCTGGCCGCCAGAATGACGGCCGGATTTTGGCAGACCTCGCTTTCCGGTTTAAAGGTCTGGTCGACCGTCACGAGAACCGGATCGATTTGCAGGGCGCATTGCGTATCTGGTTGCGGGACGCGGTTCAGGTGTTCGACGAGCAAACGCGTGTTGAAATGCTGGTGTCGATGGCCGATCAATGTTCGACCAACGGAAGGCTCGCTGAGGCGGCTACGCTCGCAAGGATGGCAGGGGATAGTCGCCGGATCCGCGATTATGCTCATGCCCACGGGGCCTTACGAATATGGATTGTCCACGGATTTTCTGTACTCAAGGAGTTGCTCGAAAATTCGAGTCCCGAGGACATAGGCGACTCAATCGTGCTGCAAATGATTGAATGTATCGTCCATATGAAAGTAGGCCGGATCAATGTTGCACAGGAATTGTTTGAATCTCTGGCTGAGAAAGTCGAGTCCGGCCATCGTTTGATCAAAGACCTTGAAATCGTTCGTCTGACCTTGCTCGTTTATGGCTGTTCATTTCAGCGTACCGGCGACCTTGAGTTGGTCAAGAGCCTGATTGCGGAGGAAGCGGACGATGCCGCGATGCGGTCTTTTTTTGCTACATTATCGGCCATCCTGAACAGTCAGCGCGCCAGGTTCGATGCGGCCGTGGCCAATCTCAACGATGCACGTGCGCAAGCACGGAAGGTTTCTTCGCAATATAATCTGATGTTTCTGCTCATGCACGAAGCGTCGATCAATCTCGCCCAGGGCAAACTGAAAAATGCCAGAACTTGTCTTTCAGAAGCCCGCTCCCGATGGCAGCGGGACTTCGCCGATGATGTCGGAGTCGAAACGGTCGTTGCGGCATTGAGCGCCTCCATCGAGTTCGAGGCAGGCCGCCTCACCAGTGCCCGCAATTCGCTCAGGAAGTCAGCGCACCGGATGCCTGAAGCCGAAGCCTGGTTTGACATATATTTTGCTGCCTATGAAACAATGATACGCATCAACATCGTCGACCACGGAATCGGTGCGATGCATGAAGCAGTCGAGGACGAGGCCCGCAAGTTACGCGCCCAGGGTTTGCCCCGGGTAGCCGACCTTCTGATGGCGATCAGGCTTTGTGTCTGCGGTGAGGCTCGCCTGCAGGGGCAGCGCGCGATCATTTCAGAAATGGCTTGGGAAATACCGGCGGTGGGGCCGACGAGCAGCTGGCAGGAACAGGAGGTATTCTCCATTGCAAGGGCTTATGCCGATTTTTTCGACGGAAAAGCCGACAAGGCGCAAGCATTGCTTGACCAGTCGATCGAATGGTCAGCTAGCTGCGGCCTCGAACGATCGCGATTACGTTTTCTACTTGTGGCGTCTGCTATGGCTACCGCGCAGGGTGATACGCATCGTGCCCATACAACTCTCCGGTGCGCGATTTCAATCGGAGCCGCAACGGGCATGCGGCAAATTTTCCGGGAGATTGCTGGAAGCAGCTTGACACCGGCGTTGAAAGCGCTGCGGAAGGATGCGGCTCTTGACGATCTTGAACTTGGATTCGTGGAGTTGCTGCTCAATCGTCTGGGCGACCGTCAGAGCGTTGCCAGTGGCAAACTTTCCGCTCGGGAGCTGGAAGTCCTGCGCTTGCTGGGTTCCGGCGGATCCGACAAGCATCTTGCTCGCCATCTCAATCTTTCGGAACATGGCGTCCGTTTCCACCTCAAAAACATCTTCAAGAAGCTGGGCGTCCACGATCGCTTATCCGCAGTCGCCGCAGCGGACAAGCTTGAGCTGATAAATTAAACCTACTTGTTTGAGTAGGTATTTGTGCGATGCCAATATTTAAACCTACTGGGTAGAAGTTGAAACCTCCCAACCACCGCTATTGAGCAAATCTTGGCGCTGTTTACCGTCAGTCGCTCATTCAATGGAGGGTTTTGATGCGAATTGGGGTGGACGTCGGCGGCACAAATACTGATGCGGTCCTGCTCGATGGAAAAGAGGTTCTGGGAGCGGTAAAGCGACCAACCAGCGGCGACGTCAGCACGGGAATTTCCGACGCCATCGGCGCGCTAATCTCGGAATGCAATATCCGGCCCGACGAGATCAAGGCGGTCATGATCGGCACCACCCACTTTACTAATGCCTTCATCCAGCGGCGCGAACTTGTCCCGGTATATGCGATACGGATGGGATTTCCTGCCGGACGCGGCATACCGCCATTCGCCTCTTGGCCTAGCGACCTAAAAGCATCGGTCTGCGGGGATTTCGCGATGGTGCCGGGTGGCTTCGAATTTGATGGGCGCGAAATTTCGGCGCTTGATGAAGAGGCTATATCCAAAGCTGTATTTGAAGCGCGCAAGAAAGGCATAGGACAGCTCGCAGTCTCGTGCATTTTCAGCCAGTTGAATGCTGATCACGAAAAACGCGTTTCCGACTTGATTAGAAAGCAGGCACCGGAAATGCAGGTGTCTCTGTCATCCGAACTGGGCCGGGTCGGGCTGCTCGAACGCGAAAATGCTGCGATCATGAATGCGAGCCTGCGGCCGCTTGCCGCAAAAATCACCGCCGCCTTCAAACATGCCCTGCATGATCAGGGGATCACTGCTCCCTTTTACATCAGCCAGAATGACGGCACATTGATGAGCGCTGACTATATGCAGCGGTATCCGGTGATGACGTTCGCGGCTGGCCCAACCAACAGTATTCGCGGTGCCGCATGGCTCACAGGTGCCGAGAATGCAATTGTCGTGGATATCGGTGGTACCACCTCGGATATTGGCGTTCTCAAGGACGGCTTTCCCCGTCAATCGACGGTCCATGTCGACGTCGGTGGAGTCAGAACAAATTTCCGGATGCCGGACATTCTCTCGATCGGTCTCGGTGGGGGGAGTCTGGTCCGTGAGAATGGTGACAAGGTAACGGTAGGACCAGATTCGGTTGGCTATCGTTTGCTCAGTGAAGGATTGATCTTCGGGGGAGGGACGATGACCGCCAGCGATATTGCAGTCGCTGGCGGTCAGACATCCTTCGGTGAACCGGAGCGGGTTGCTGACCTGTCTCCCGCGCTGGTTTCGCAAGCACGTCAAGCGATCAGAGAATTGATTGACGACGGCGTGGACCGGATGAAAACCACGCCGGATGATATCCCGATGATATTGGTCGGCGGCGGCTCCGTCATCGTGTCAGAAACTCCCAAGGGTGTGTCTGAAATGCTCCATCCGGCACATGCTGGCGTCGCCAACGCAATCGGTGCTGCGATCGGACAGGTTAGCGGAGAGATTGACCGGATCTACAATATCGCTGGTCCGCAAGAGCGTGCCGACGCGCTAGCGGATGCCAAAGCACAGGCCACGGCGCACGCGATTAGTGCCGGCGCGCACCCCGACAGTATCAAGGTCGTGAATATTGAGGCTGTTCCGCTGCAATATTTGCCGGGGGGCGCCACCCGTGTTGTCTGTCAGACTGTCGGCGATCTGGCCATGGTGGAGTAACGGAAATGGTATCTGCAATCACACTCGACAATATCGAACATCTGGCCATCGGCTCTTCGTTTCTCGGCACCGGCGGTGGCGGCGACCCCTATCTCGGATCGCTGCTATGCCGCGAAGCCATTGCAAAATATGGACCGGTCCCGGTCATTTCGGTGGATGAGCTAAAGGACGAAGACAATGTCTTCATCGCTGCGGCGATGGGTGCCCCCACGGTGATGATCGAGAAGCTTTTCTCGATTGAGGATCAACACCGGGCCGTGGCGACGCTAGAACGATTTCTCGGTAGAGAGGCAAACGCCATCATCTCGGCCGAAATAGGTGGCTGCAACTCGATGATGCCGGTTGCCTATTCGGCGCTGCGCGGGCTGCCCATCGTCGACGGAGATGGGATGGGTCGCGCCTTTCCCGCTCTCCAGATGACCAGCTTCAATATCGAGGGGGTCGCCTGCGCGCCGCTCACGATCGCAGACGAGCACGGCAATAGCGTGCTTTATCAGACCACCACTGGGTTGAAAGCCGAGGAACTGGCTCGCCCCGTTGCTGCGGCTATGGGGGCCAGTGTGTGCATGTCCTGCTACCCAATGACCGGCGTCGAGGCACGGCGCGCGACGATACCGAAGACGCTGTCGGGTGCGATTGCCATCGGTGAAGCCATTACCAACAGCTCTGATCCGCGCCGGCCGCTCGACCGGTTAATCGCAGCGCTACGCGGACATGAATATTACAAGGATGCGGCGGTCGTCTTCGAAGGGAAAATTACCGCTCTGGAACGAGACACGTCCAAAGGTTGGGTATTCGGCAGTTGCTCGATATCGGCGATGGCGGGGCCGGAAGCTGCCCAACTCAAGTTCCAGAATGAAAATCTGTTGGTAACAGTCGATGGCCGGTTGCGATGCGTAGTCCCGGATCTCGTCACAATCGTGGACCTCGAGACCGCCCATGCCATTCCGACCGAACGCCTTGCCTATGGGCAAAGGGTAGCAGTCGTTGTTTGCAGCGCCCCGCCGCTTCTGAATACCGCGCGTGCGCTGGACGTGGTCGGACCGAAGTGCTTCGGTCTGGACGAGCAATATATACCCGTAACCGAGCTGATAAAGGATCTGATTTAATGCGTATCCACCTCATTACACCGATTGTGACCGAAGATATCCGGACGCTTGACGACGTCGCCGGGCTGAACAGTGCGGATCTTTCTATTACGCAATCCCTGATCGCCAGCGGTCCGGTCTCGATAGAATGCGAATTTGATGAAGCCATGTCTGTGCCCGGCATCGTGGCTGAGGCGATTGCCGCAGAACGGTCCGGCGCGGATGCAATCATCATCGATTGCATGGGTGATCCGGGCCTCAATGCGGCGCGCGAGGTTGTCTCAATCCCGGTGCTTGGGCCTTCGGAATCATCGATGCATCTCGCTGCGATGCTGGGACACAAATATAGCGTGGTGACCGTGCTCGATTCCGTTGTCCCGATGATCGAGAATCTGGCGAAGATCTATGGCACGAATGACAAGCTGGCTTCGGTACGGGTGATAAATATTCCGGTATTGGAACTGGAAGCTGCCCCGGACAAATTGATCGGGGAACTGGCAAAAGCATCCGTGGCTGCGGTCGAAGAAGATGGTGCCCACGCGATCGTTTTGGGTTGTACCGGCTTCCTCGGATGCGCCGAGGGGATTACGGCCGCGTTGGAAGCGAAAAACCACAGTCTGCCAGTGATTGATCCTATCCCCGCGACCGTCTGCGTCGCTGCAGGGATCGTCCGGGCGGGCCTGACGCACAGCAAACGCACTTATGCCAAGCCGAGATCGAAGGATCTCAAGGGCTATCCATCGATCAAAATCTAGGGGGAAATTATCATGACCAAAACACATATCCGCAATAGCAGCTTTCTCGCGATCGCCATCTGCTACCTAGCTTGTGCCTCGCCTGCATTGGCCCAAAACACGACCACCGATCAGACAGAAGCTGGCGGGACGGAAGACATGTTGGGAGAAATCGTTGTCACTGCACAGCGCCGCGAACAGCGCGCCGATGATGTCGGGGTAACGATCAACGTATTGACGGGAAGCGACCTGAAGGCTGCCGGCACGCAGTCAATTGTGGATCTGGCGGCGATTACGCCAAATGTGCAAATCAAGAATGTGCTGGCCAACAGCGTTGTCAACGTCAGCATCCGCGGAATTGGCCTGAATGATTATGCGGCCAACAATAATCCTGCTGCGGGCATGTATGTCGACAATGTCTATCTTGTATCACCCGCAATGCTGTCATTCGGCCTCTTTGACGTTGACCGGGTTGAAGTGCTGAAAGGGCCGCAGGGCGATCTATATGGACGCAATACCACTGCCGGCGCTGTTAATATCATTAGCCGCAAACCGTCGGATAACACGGATGTGATGCTTGAGGCAGGATATGGAAGCTATGACAGTTGGCATATAGAGGGAGCAGTCGGTGGTGCTCTTACGTCAACGCTGAAGGCCAGATTCGCGCTCCAGACCGTGCAGCAGGAATCCGGACCACAAACCAATTATGTTACCGGTAACCGGATCGGAAAAGTGGATCGCACCAATGGCAGGCTACAATTGCAATGGGAACCGAGCGATAGCTTCGATCTGCTTCTCAACCTCCACAAGGGCTATGACCGATCTGACGTTACGCTCTACAAGGCAGACAATATCCTGACTACAGAAGAGGACGCGTTTGCGGGCCAGCCGCGCGTATCGGGAGCGGGCATTGATCCCTATATGGAGCTGGAGTCCACCGGCGCATCCCTGACTGCCAACTGGTCCGTCAGTCCCCAGATAACGCTGACTTCGATCAGCGCCTATGAACATTTCACCAGATTGCATGTCGAAGACACCGACGGAACCTCTTTGGCCTATCTGGATTCCACCTATGACAACAACATAAACCAATATTCTCAGGAACTGCGGCTTGCATATCAGAGAGATGATCTCAACTTGATTGGCGGGCTATTCTACTCTCATGATAAGGTAGAAACGCGCGATACGTTCTTCTCTCCGGACCTTCTGCCTCTCTTTGGCCTTCCCGGCCTGGATACGATTGGCAACACCTATCGCCAGCGCACCGATGCTTATGCCGCATTCATGCACGCCGAATGGACGTTTGCGGACAACCTGACGCTGATTGGCGGATTGCGCTATACCGAGGAAGACAAAACATTTGATCAGGCCACTACATTCCTGTGCACGGCGGGAGCTTGTTCGGATCTGTTTGCACCGGTAAGCAATGATTATTCGACCTCGAACATGTCCGGCAAGATCGGCCTTAATTATCAGGCCGGAGACCGCACATTGATCTACGCCAGTATCAGCCGGGGCTTCAAATCGGGAGGTTTTCAGGGGCAGCTGACTTTTGACCCCACTGTGCTCCAACCGTTTGGTGACGAAAAGCTCACCGCATATGAGCTCGGCCTCAAAACGCGGCTTTTCCCGAATTTCCAGCTGAATGCCGCCATCTTCAACTATGATTATAGCGATGCGCAAATCTATGGCCCGCTGTTCGATTCTCCGGTCGGGGTGTTGTTCGGCATTGCCAATGTTGGTGATGCGCGGGTGACGGGGATCGAGGCTGACGCCCGGTGGAGTCCGGTAGATGGGTTGGATCTTCGCTTCGGGGCCGGATTGATCGATACCGAGGTTACCAAATCCGTGGTGGCCGGCGTTGCCGAAGGCAGTGTTTTGCCCAATTCACCTCGGCTTACACTCAACGGCCGGATGAAATATGAATGGTCGCTTTCGGATCGCACTATGGCCGACATCACCCTCTCGGGCAACTATCAGAGTCGTGTGCGTTTCGACATCGTCCGCAGTCCTGCGGAAGCGGTTGAAGGCGGTTACGTCCTCGCCAATGGCGAAGTGGGAATATCCTTTGCCGATCACTGGCGAGCATCGGTCTGGGTAAAGAATATTTTCGACCGCCTTTACCGGACACAGACGCTGAACACGAGCATTGGATGGACCGAGCAATATGGCGCGCCGCGAACCGGCGGGATCAATATTTCTTATACATTCTGATATTAACGGCTGCGCCAAATCTGGGATGGTTTACCACCATCAGATATTGGCAATCCCTAACAGCCTGAAGCAGGGACAATCGAAGGTTTGGTTGAACCCCATACAAGTCGGTGCGCTTGTTCTCCCCAAAAGGACGAGCGCACCTCCAGACATATAATTCGCCTATTCGACCAAGAGCCTCAGTTTTTGACATTATCTGCTGAAAGATATTAGAATGAGCAGCCTTACACTCCCTATAGTCTTGCAGTTTCTTGTCGCGATCATCGCCAATGTAGCGGCGCTAATTGCCTTGCCTTTGACTATGGGGTTCACAAAATTTGGACCAACAGTGTTTTGCGCTAGTCTGTTTATCCTCAATCTTTTTATGATGTCACGCATGATACAATCGGGAGTTCCGCTTTCTGGTCTAATCCCGCTTATGACCGGCGTCATTCCGCTAACCATGATCGTTGTTGGTATTGTCCACTTTGGTGAAAATGGTTCCCCGTTGCGGATTGGCTTATTGTTAGGGGCATGTGCGCTCGCTACAGCTGCGGCAGCAGTCCAACAAGGGTAGCCGTTGGGGCCCGATGTCGTCCTCGGAAGCACCGGCGCGCCAATTAGCTCCAGCCTAAGAAATGCCAGAAGCTGATCTCACCCCCCATCAACTCGCTCTTCATATTGTGGCGTTTGATGATGCAAAAGCGCAAGCTCCGCTAGGACTGAATGACCAAAGCTTCCGAAGCAGCACGCTTGGCACTTTCGCAAGATAACGTAGACGGCTAGCCGTGTTCCCTCGATAGCATTTTGCATCGGAACCGGTCGCGGCATCGCTGCGATATGAAAAGCACACCTCCGCAACGGGCGCGAAGGTGCGCTTTATTTCATATTCAAACAGAGCGGCTGACTATTTTGCCGGATCCACCTCGCGCTCGTCAATGATCGCGTTCTTCTGCCCTTCACCTTTGGCGATCGATGACGTAGCAGGAATGCCTTGATATCCGGAAATCGACTTGGCACTCGCCATGCCCGGAGCTACCGACTTCCCGCCGAGCAGATCGCGAGTTGCCTTTTCAATACGGTCACCAATGTTCTTGTCGACATTCCGCCAATAGGCAAAGGCGCGCACCAGAATCGGTTCGCTGACGCCATTAGCGAGATGCCCGGACACGTTATCGACAAAGCGGTCGCGCTGCGCATCGTCCATCACCTCGCGTACCAGCACGCCTGGCTGGCTCCAGTCGTCGTCATCCTTGCGCAACGTGTAAGCTGCGCGAACCATATCACCGTCGGCCATCCATGTTGCTTCTCCGCCAACTTCCGGCTGCGCGCCCGGGCCTCCGTAAGAGTTTGGCGCATAGACCGGATCCACTGCGTTGACCGTCCGCCCATGCCCTGCGCGCGAATAGGAATGAACCTCTGCCGCCTTGGCCTGATTGACGGGAATCTGCTTGTAGTTAACCCCCAGTCGAGCACGATGTGCATCCGCATAGGAAAAGCCGCGCGCCAACAGCATCTTGTCGGGGCTCAGGCCGATGCCGGGAACCATGTTGTTGGGCTCGAACGCCAACTGCTCGATCTGGGTGTCCCAATCCACCGGATTGGTGTCGAGCGTCAGCTTGCCGACTTCCATCAGCGGATAATCTTCGTGCGGCCATGTTTTGGTCAGGTCGAACGGATTGATCCGGTAGGTTTCGGCATCCTCGAACGGCATGATCTGGAATTTCAGCGTCCAGCTGGGGAATTCACCCTTGGCAATGTGATCGAACAGATCACGGCGGTGATAATCGCCGTCCTGTCCGGCCATTTTGTCAGCTTCGTCCTGTGTCAGATACGCGTTGCCATCACCAAGATCGGTGTGGAAATGCCACTTGACCCAGAATTTTTCGCCCGCCTCGTTAATAAGCATGTATGTGTGACTGCCATAGCCGTTCATCTCACGCCAGTTTTTGGGTACGCCGCGATCACCCATCAGATAGGTGACTTGATGCGCACTCTCCGGACTGAGTGTCCAGAAGTCCCATTGCATGTCGTGATCGCGCAAACCATTGTCGGCGCGGCGCTTTTGACTGCGAATGAAGTGCTGAAACTTCAATGGATCGCGAATGAAGAAGATCGGCGTATTGTTGCCGACCAGGTCAAAATTGCCGTCCTCGGTATAGAATTTCACCGAAAAGCCGCGAGGATCGCGCCAGGTGTCGGGACTCCCGCGCTCGCCAGCGACGGTGGAAAAGCGCATCGCGGTTTCCACTTTTGCACCCGGCTGGAGGAAACGTGCCTTGGTGTATTTGCTGACGTCTGTCGTTACCTCAAAATGACCGAATGCCCCGCTTCCCTTGGCATGGGGCTGACGCTCCGGGATACGCTCGCGATTGAAGTTCGCCATCTGTTCAATCAGGTAGTGGTCGTTGAGTACGATCGGACCGTCATTTCCGATGGAAAACGAATGCTCGTCGCTCTGGGCTGGAATGCCGGCGTCTGTTGTGGTGCGGGGTGTAGATTTCTTATCGGCCATTGTTGTCACCTTTGGCGTATGTGTTGGGGGGATAGTTCGAAAACGACGGGAGGGGGGAGACAGAAGCCGTAGTATCGAACGGACGGATATCTTCTCTACCAGCGGTTTCGATTGTTCAATCGTTTCTCCATTGTCCAATCAAAGTAAAGGAGAAGAGCGATGAATTATATACGTTTTGATGCCGCGAAGCAAGGTTCCCGGCTTGTTATTCTTAGCCGATGGTTGACGAAGAGACACCAAAGGTCGCAGATCAGATCATGCAGATCTGATTTTCCCTATGTGCGAAACAACCGTGAAATCAGGAGTAATATCGCCACCGCGAATTGGCATGGAATACTTCGGTTCAGATTTTCGGCACCAACGCCTGACAATGTTCTTTTCTTTTCGCGTGACAGCAATGAAATTGGCAAATCACCCTTGCACTGAGGGGCCTTCAGGCTCATTCGTCAGCACATCTTCGGTGCAGTCTCCGCAACGTTGGTTGGCCGGAACGGCTACATCGATTCTCTTGGGATAGGGCAGATTGAGATTGTCCATGATGTCGATGAACTCGTCCATAGTGCGATTTTCACCCAGCCTTGCGTTGCGTTCCTTTTCCTGGCCGATCGAGCTTACGTGCCGATGCTGATAATCATGGGCAGGATAAACCAGTGTCTCGTCGGGAAGCGTAAAGAGCTTTTCATGCACGGAATGATAGAGTGTTGCGGCGTCGCCTGATTGGAAGTCGGTCCGCCCGCAACCATCGATCAAAAGTGCGTCACCCGTGAAAACCTGGGCCGTCCCTGATTCGTCGATAAGATAGCAATGATGCGTATCTGTATGACCGGGCGTAAATAGCGGCTGGAAGGTCGTTCCCCCAACTTTCAGGGGTTCGATCTCGCTCACGCCAAGGTCAGGGCAAGGCAGATTGTCCATCGCCGGATATACGACCTTGCACCCTGTCAGGCTACGCAACCGGCAAGCTGAAGTGATATGATCGGCGTGAACGTGCGTTTCCAGCGTATAGCTCAAGGTGAGCCCAAGCTCCTGAATCATAGACAAGTCCCTGTCGATCATCTCACAAACCGGATCGAGAAGGAGCGCCTCGCCTGTCTCCGGAAAGCCAAACAGATATGTGTAGGTCCAGGATTCGGGATCCGTTAGTTGCCGAAAGATCAAGATGTCATCCTTCCATCGAAATGTTCATGGCCGGCGTCCGCTTCAAAATACGCCTTATGGGTTCTGATATCAACATACTCTGCCGGACTATTATATGTATAGATCTTCAACGACCCCTTGCCGGTGCTTACTACATCGGGATAGGTATCTTATGGAGCGATGATAGGCGTTATCGGCTATCACCTTGCGCATAATCCCGTGGATGAAGAATCTGGCCTCACCAGCCTCGACTCGAAAAACTGGTCTTGATCCTCGCTATCTTACCCTCAATTTTTTATTGCCCGGATCGTAGAGCCAACTGCTCTGGTCATTAGCTTGCTCGCCGAAGCCACATCAGCTTGATTTTATAAAGTCACGGTCTTGGCAGAATCTTATCCATTGTAAATATTATCCCGGTTCTCGCTTGGGCTCGATCGCAGTTCTTGGGATGAAGTCACCAGTAGTGATGTTGGTATCATGAGTAGCAGAACCGCTTTGTCTCGGACCGTGTGCGGAGCCTGACTTCATGCTGTACCCAAAACTGAACAGGAATGGTGCGCCCGACAGGATTCGAACCTGTGGCCCCCAGATTAGGAATCTGATGCTCTATCCGACTGAGCTACGGGCGCTTGGTGATGCGGGTTTAGCCATATTGGTCGGCGCATGCCAGAATCAATTTTTGGCTTTGGGTGGTAAAACCGGAAGGGGCAGCGGGAGCGCCGGGATGCCCTCTTCTACCAAATCGGCCACTTCTTGTTGTGAGGCCGTTCCGTGAATGGATTTTCTGTCCGCATCCCCATAATGGATGTCGCGGGCTCGATCAGCAAATTTGTCGCCGACCCATTCGGAACTGGCAAGCATCTTTTCCTGTGCCTCGACCAGTTTGCCAATCATTTCCTTATAATCAGCTGGCACAGCCATCTCATTGGTGACCGGCTTTACCGTCTGGATTTCGGATGTATCACCCGTTGGTTTAGGGGTAGCGAGTTTCTGATTGCCTTTCCGACCAACATTGGGAGCCATGGCGGCCTTTGCGATATTTTTACTGCCACAAACCGGACAGTCCAGCAATCCGCGATCCAGCTGTTCGGCATAATCTTGCGAGGATCCGAACCAGCCCTCAAACCGATGCTGGCCCTCCGCACATATCAAATCGAAAATAATCATGTCATTTTTACCGGCATTTTGAACTTTTTACGGTTTGCAACTGCGGGTATCCGCGAACGCGTTTCCTGGACTTTCCTCAAATCCAGTTCGCAAAAGCCCAGCCCATTGCCCTCGCCCATATCGAGTAATATCTCGCCCCAAGGGTCGACCACTATTGAGTGGCCATAGGTGGAACGGCCATCTTCATGCTGACCATATTGCGCCGCTGCAACAACGAAGGCCCCCGCCTCGATTGCGCGAGCTCGCAGCAATATTTCCCAATGGGCCCTTCCGGTCGGGACCGTAAACGCGGCGGGGACAGACAATATATCGGCGCCTGCGTCGGTCAGCGCTTCATATAAGCCGGGAAAACGAAGATCATAACAAATGGACAATCCCAGCGTTGCATCGGAGACCGGAGCTACAACGGCGTTGTGCCCCCCTGCATATGCTGAGGATTCCCGGGATGATTCATCGGGACCAAGATCAACATCAAACAGATGAATCTTGTCATAACGCGCGATAATTTCTCCGTCAGGACTGATAAGGTACGAACGATTGACCCATTTCTCTTCCAAATTGTTGGAAGCCTTCACTGCAAGAGAGCCGAGCTGGACCCATATACCGGCCTTGCGGGCTTCGGACCGCGCGGTTAAAAGCACCATATCATCAGCTTCGGTGCTGATATTTCTAGCCGCCCGCGACCGATCCCGATCTACCAATCCGGTCATCTCTGGCGTAAAAATTATCGCAGCATCTCCCGCCGCAGCTTGAGCTATGAGCGAAGAGAGTTGTCTGGCATTTTCTTTTGGATCAATGCCGCTGTTCATTTGGGCAAGAGCAATTTTCAAAACGGATCAACTTTTCAAAAGCGCATCGAGCTCGCCGGAATAGTCCAGTGCGGACAAATCATCCGAACCTCCGATATGACGGTCATCAATAAATATTTGCGGAACGGTCGTTCGACCACCAGATCTCTGGATCATTTCCTCGCGTTTCTTACCGCCCATGGTAATGTCTGTCTCTTCAAAACCTACATTCTTTTTTTCAAGCAACGCCTTTGCCCGGAAGCAGAAACCGCATGTAAACTTTGTGTATATTTCAACTTTCGCCATATTTGGATCTTTCTACCATCAGTCTGCAAATGGGCTGTTAGCGAAATAAATTCAAGCGATCTCTATCTGTTCAAGGCACTAGCCATTTTCAAAATCGTTTATAACCCGCGCCCAGCAGAAAACGAGCACTCGTTCGGCCCCCGCTTTTTTGAGCAGTCGAGCACAGGCATTGCTCGTTGAGCCACTTGTGTAAACATCATCGACTAACAGGACTGACTTGCCACCAATTTCCGCCTCATTGCTGCGGAGCGCAAACGCCGCGTCCACCGTTCGACAGCGCTCTTTACCGCTCAGACCCCGCAGCGGAGGCGTAGCCTGTTGGCGGACAATGGCATTGTAATTCATCCCGATACCAGTGTTTCGAGCAAGTTCCCTGCCTATCAGAACGGACTGGTTAAATCCGCGACGCCATAGTCGTGTGCGGTGGAGCGGTACAGGAACGATAATCGCGTTGGCTGAACATTCCTCAACGAATTTCTGTAAGTGTTCGGCGATCAATCTTGCGAGCCCCAACCGGGTACCATATTTTAAACGCATTGCGATCAGCGAGCTTTTGTCATCATAGCGCACCACGGCCCTCACCCCATCATGCATGGGCCGATCTGTCAGGCATTTTCCGCAAAGACTTCCGTCAGGACAGTCAAAGGTTAGAGGAGCTCCACAAGCCGCACACCAAGGCTTTGCAAGAAAATCCAGCTGCCGCCAGCAACGCAGGCAGAAGCGGTTATCCGCCTCAACAGTGACGCCGCATACCGGACATCTTGGTGGCAACGCAAAATCGATCAAAGGGTTGAATATAGCTGGCAACGGCATTTGATCTTTTTGCCCAGCGCTCCTAAAGCGACAAGACCTTATGACCGATACAGTCAATGTTCCCGAAGTTTTTGATCGCAAACTGAGACGCCTCGTCCGAGATCGCGCCTATTCCCGGGAGCATGGTAAAGATTTTCTCTCGCAGATTATGGCTGATGAAATTCTGGAACGTCTTGATGTGGTCAAACGGACGTTTCAGCGAGTCCTGATAATCGGGTTATCGGCGGAAGGGTTAGGAAACGCACTAAAAGCACGCGGCATGCAAGTGATATTTGCCGACTCAAGCGTACAAGTGACGAAGGCACTTGGAGGCATATTATGCGATGATGATCGGTTGCCATTTGCCGATCACAGCTTTGACCTAATTATCAATATAGGTTCCCTTGATACAGTCAATGATCTGCCCGGTGCACTGGTTTTGTGCCGACGGATTTTGGTTCCAGATGGATTATTGTTGGCCGCCTTGATAGGTGCCGAAAGTTTCCCCTCGCTCAAATCTGTCATCATGGAGTCAGAAGGCGACCGGGTTTCCTCCCATTTTCACCCGCAAATCGATGTGCGCACAGCCGGAGATCTGATGGCGCGGGCGGGGTTGACCATACCGGTGGCGGACAGCGATACGCTGCATCTGAATTATTCCGGCCTCGACCGTTTGATTTCCGACATCCGTGACGTGGGAGGCAGCAATATCATGTCCGGCATTCGCCCTGCCATTGGACGGAATATCTATAATCGCATGATTTCGGGATTCGATGCGCGGACAAGCGCAGATGGAAAATTCTCCGAAATCGTGACCATATTATATCTGTGTGCGTGGGCACCACACCCGGACCAGCCAAAACCGGCCCGCCGCGGCAGCGGACAGGTATCTCTGAAAACCAGACTTTCCAAGAATAACGGGGACTGAGCTACTGTTTAAGTCGGGTCCCGCAGGACATGGGAAAGCATTTCGACCAATGGCCCATCTGCCGGTGGCATCGGAAGCTCCCGGATTGCCGCCACCGACAGCCACTGCAAATCTAGCGACTGGGGACTCAGAACAAGTCCTGTCCATTTGTGGCATATATATAGAAGAAGGACCAGATGCTGATCACCCAGAGTTTCGCTGGCGAAGGCTACTGGTTTAATATCAGGTTCTTCGACCCGAATTTCCAGCTCTTCATGCAACTCGCGAATCAGAGCAGCTTCGGGGGTTTCTCCCACTTCCACCTTGCCGCCGGGGAACTCCCACAAACCGGCCATCGGCTTCCCCTCAGGTCTCTTCTGTACCAAAATTCTGCCGTTTTGGTCAATCAGAGCGGCCGCGGCGACAAATAGGTATGTCGGATTTTTTTCCATTTTTTTATGCGATGTAAGGATTTTGTTAATCCATTTCTGTGAAACCGGTACCGTTCATGACTTAGCAGAACTTTATCCACGTTGAGAGAGATATGATCGATCTTTTGAAAAAATTATATCTTTCTGACCGGGGTGCGACTGCTGTTGAATATGGTTTGATATTGGCTCTCATCGCGCTGACCGCAATGGTCGCGATTACCGGTGTTGCCAATGAAACTTTCAACATGTGGAGTGGTGTTGCCAATGAGGTTACCGGCGCTTCATAATAAGTATTCGCACTTAATCATTTGGTAAGGTTTCTGTTCTAGAGTTTTGAATATTGGACATAATTTATGTTCAATTGGGTAAGTGAAGTTTGTCAAATCTAGGAGACCGGACATGAAACTCGTACGTAAAATGTTTAAGAATGAAGAAGGTGCAACGGCTATTGAATATGGCCTGATTGCTGCTCTGATCGCTGTTGCAGCTATTGTTGCAATGGGTCAGCTGGGTAACACCCTCAGCAACACCTTCACCGAAGTCGAAAACTCGATGGCTGGTTAATCTTCGGATTATTCGAAAAAAGAAGACGGTAGCCCAAGGGCTGCCGTCTTTTTTTGTACGTTATAGTCAGTAAGTTATGATTTTTACCTTTTGCCCCGCTTGCAACTCGTCTGTTGCGCGCAAGCGATTGAGCACCAGAAAACGATCCTTCTGATAAGTTGAATAAGCCATTCGCGAAGACAGGCTTGAAATTGTATCTCCATTTTTTACCGTTACGATATCAACTTTGCGTGGCTTGATTGCGGCCACCTGAGCCGCCGAAAGCCTGCCCATGCTCTGATACATTGGCGAGAAAACCGAAGCGCGACCTGCCGGGACTATAGTTGCAAAATGAAAGGCGCTGCTTTTCGAAAATTCATATGCGAAAACAGTCACGTCAACCTGACCATTGTCGCTGTCAACCCGCCCTGTCGCATAAGCTGCAGGCAACCCGTTCACCGTTGTTTTTTCTATTCCGCCGTAAGAAATCGATTTTCCTTCGCCCACAAGGCTTTTGAAAGCGGCGTCAATATAGGAAGTCATATTTCCGTTATAGGCAGCGGTCGTAAATTGTCCTTGGCCACTCGATCCGGTAAACGAGACGGCGCGTGCTCCATTTTGCATGGAGAAACCATTGGGAACGGTAAATTTCAGCTTCAAGTCGGGATGGAGGAAATTATTCCCCTCGATCACGCCTTGTTTGGGATCATCTCCGTACAAGATTCCATCCAATTTTTGCAGAAACTGATCCCGATTGCGCAGCCCCCCGGATCCCCCCAGTTTACGAGCATTGCTCGCAGCACGCGACACCCTTCGAGCAGGGTCAGGATGCGTGCTCGACCATTCGGGCGCACTGCGTGCGTCACGACCCGCTGCTCGCACATCAATCGCAGATTGCGCGGCCAATGAATATAACATGGTTGAAAGCGCCTGTGGATCATAGCCCGCCGAAGCGAGATAGCGGATTCCCAGGTCGTCAGCTTCATATTCCTGTGCGCGCGAATATTTGAGCGTCAACAATTGGCTACCAGTGCCAAAAACTTCCTGTCCGAGCCGCCCAATAGCAGAATCACCCAAAAGCACTTGGGCCCCGATTTGCCCCAAAATGCCCAAAATGCTGTTGCGCGTTGCCGCCTTCTGTCGCTTTTCGCTATGCCTCGCAGCAACATGGCCAACTTCATGGCCCAGAACACCAGCCATCTCCGCTTCATCGTTCATCAGCGCCATCAACTGCCGGGTAAGATAGACATATCCTCCCGGGATCGCAAAGGCGTTGTTCACAGGGCTGTTTAGCAGCGTTACCGTAAAATCACTGCGTGCATTTCCAAGACCGGATTGCACCGCAATATTTTGCCCGACCTGAACAACATAAGCAACTTGAGGGCCAGTATAGGCACCCCCGAATTCCTCCAGCAATTGCGGATGAGCTTCCGCCCCCTTCTGCTTTTCCGCCGCTGATATGGACCGCGCTTCGCCCGACTGACTTCCTGCCGATTCCACCGCACCGGCATCGGCTCCGCTGCCCGTACAGGCTGCCAGAATGACAACTCCTACAGCACTCATCAATTTTGTCGTCAGCCTTATCGAAAATCGTCTCATAGCATGCTCCTCATGGCTGCAATGTATAAGAACGGTTCAGCTGGTAAAGGGTTCCGCGTGTAAAATGACGTTTCGAGCCATCCGGCTAACGTAGAACCTGGACTTTCTGAATTATAGCGTACCAATCTGAAGAAATTTTTCGCGACGCATTTTTCGCAATGCTTCGCGGTCAAACTTCTCTAACTCTCCAAACTCTTCATCAATCGCTTTGCCCAGATCGGCAATAGCCAAAACCTGATCACGGTGTGCACCGCCTACTGGCTCGGCTATTATCCGGTCGATGACACCCAGCTTTTTGAGATTTTGAGCAGTGATTTGCATCGCGTCGGCAGCGACATCGGCTTTGTCACTTGTACGCCATAGAATCGACGCGCAACCTTCCGGTGAAATCACCGAATAGACAGCATGTTCAAACATCAACACACGTTCTGCAGCGGCCAAAGCCACCGCACCGCCCGAGCCACCTTCACCTACGATCACGGCTACCATAGGAACCCCAAGCGACAGGCATTTTTCAGTCGAGCGTGCTATCGCCTCAGCCTGCCCCCGTTCTTCAGCCGATACTCCCGGAAATGCTCCCGATGTATCGACCAAGGTTAAAACCGGTAGCGAGAACCGGTCGGCCATATCCATCAAACGGATCGCCTTGCGATATCCTTCTGGTTTTCCCATACCGAAATTGTGCCGCAAGCGACTTTGTGTATCATCACCCTTTTCGTGACCAATGACAATCAGCCGGCGTTCGCCCATTCGAGCGAAACCACCTATGATGGCCTGATCATCCCCAAAATTCCGGTCACCCCCGAGCGGTATAAACTCGTCAAACAGGCCTGCTATTAAATCTTTAAAATGGGGACGTTCGGGATGACGAGCAACCTGGGTTTTTTGCCAGGGAGTCAGCTTCCCATAGGTATCCGCCAGCATTTTGGCAGATTTGGTCTGCAGCTTTTCAATTTCCGCTTCGATATCCAGCGAACCTTCGTCCGCTGTATCTCTCAGCTCCAGAATACGGGATTGAAGTGCCGCAATCGGTTTTTCAAAATCAAGATAAGATGTCATGGAAAAGAGTTAGGACCGGACAAGCGAAACGTCAACGTACGAGATTTCGTTGTCTCAGAGGATGACGATTATTAACAAGTTCTACCAGACGCGCACTATCGATATGCGTATAGATCTGGGTCGTACTGATGTCACTATGGCCCAACAAGGATTGCAATGCCCGCAAATCTGCTCCCCCCTCAAGCAAATGAGTGGCAAAAGCATGTCGCAAGACATGCGGACTTATATTGGCGGGGTTGATCCCTGCCCTGGCGGCATGATCCTTGATAACCTGATATAATCTGATTCGGCTAATATGGCCCTTCCGTGAAGGGAATAGCCACTTCTCCTTCGGATCGACAAAGCCCGCCCATCGATGTACAGCGTCTCGGGCTTGTTGAGAGACGGGCACCAGTCGCTCTCGTTCCCCTTTTCCTTTTATAATCAAATAGGGTCTGTCGCCCGAAATTGACGATCGCTGCAAAGTCACAAGTTCGCTCGCGCGCAATCCCGAACCGTAAAGCAGTTCCATAATCGCCGACAGCCGGATGGTAGACGGTTTAACCGTATCGCAATTCAATTCCGTGGCGATCAACTGGAACAGATTCGCAACTTCCGTGTGCGATAGAGTCTTGGGCAGCGAACGGACCAGCCCCGGTCGCGGCAAGGCATCGGAAGGATCATTCTCCCGAAAGCCTTCTTCAATCAGAAAACCGAAAAAACGACGCAGACTCGAGGATTTGCGTGCAACAGTGCTATTTTGCAAGTCACGCCAATGAGAGGACAAATTCTTGATCATCGTCCGATCAGCGGCGAACAATTTACGACCCGTTATTGCAGAAGCTTGCTCCAGGTCAGTTCGATAAGCTGACAAAGTATGTTGAGATGCACCGGTCTCTGCGACCAGCATCTCAAGGAAACGTTCGATCAGATTGGCGTCATCGCTCATGCCCGCATGAATAGACCTCACCGCCTTCAAAGCAAAGCTTATGTCCGCGTCAACGCTTCCGCCGCAATCATTCGGGCTTCAGGTTCGAGCCCCACGCGTTTCAGACATTGTACAATGTGATATAGATGCACCGGCGACATCGCCTTCCAGTTCCGGCCTTGCATACCAACGGCCGCCAGCAAAGCGACGGTTCCTTGTTGCCCGCGCCGTGCGGCCGACTGGATCGCCCTCGTCCACCGCGTTGAACGCCCCAGGTCGAGTTCCAAATCGCTCGCAAAATCATTGATCGTCTGTTGGTCAGCCCTGCCCAGGCCAGCAACTGCTGCCAGCAAAAATTTACTCCGCAGGCGGCCGCTCCCTTCATCATTGTCGCCAAAATCATCGAGCGCGTCATAAGATACCGAAACATTTTTATTCGGCGAAGCCACCGCCAACAAAGCCCATCCTTTGCTACCCTGATCAACAATATCTGCCCATCTGACGGCACTACGATCAAGCCCGGCAGAGAGCATAGAAGCAATTAGGTCGCCGCTTTGTTCGCCGAGCGCCTCTGCGGGAGGAATTTTCGCCGCAGCGCGAGCCGTCAATATCTTGGCCGAATAACGGGTAAGAGTTCCATTGGACCGGCCCCAGAGATCATGCATCGCTGCCAATCGGGATTCTGCCGAATCATCAGTATATGCTTGTCGCAAAACCGACGCCAAAACTCTGCGATCATCCCCTGTTTCTGGATCCTCATATGCTGCAGAATAAAGGTCAACCATGGCCTGATTTGAAACCACTCCGATCGCAGCTGCAATGTCTGCAGCTTTCATTCGTGAATCGATCGAAAGCATGGGTGCTCGCACGCGCCACCCCTGCACATGGCGCCCCGCCTTAGCATAGAGACGGTCAGGCGGCTCCACCCCGGTCCCTGCGCCCAATCCGAAGCGCCAATTGTTGAAAAACTCGATATCATCCCAAAGGATTGAAACAGCACGCCGGCCTTCAAATCCGGCACCTATTGTCTTTTCAGCCAGCAAATAGTCAATCCCGGTAGCTACTTTTTGCCGTCTCGCTTGCTGGAGCAAACTATTCGCCCGGCTTTGTTCCCCTGCGAGAGACGCACATATAGGCCTGAACATGATCCATGTCGGCGCATCACTAACTCGCGCACCTTCGTCAACAAGGGGGCAAATGCCGGCTGGATCCGCGGTTGCCAGATGTGCCTGCATCGCCACTTCATAAAGCCGGGGGGTGTAGTTGCCACCATCTACCTTCATAACAAGTGAGCGGGCGGCGTCCGCTTCCCCCATCAACAACAAACGCCACGCTCTTTCGGCAGTCCAATCTGCGGGATTTATGTTATCGGGACTGACAACCTTGCTCAGCAAGGTTCGCCGCAGCAATATCGAACCCCAACGGGAAATGATGGGACCGTTCAGATTTCGGATCAGATTGGTCAGATATTGGCCGCCCTCTTGTCCAAACGCATCTTTCGCCAGACCATTATATTCGGGCGTCAACAAACCGATTTCTGCCATTGACCGTTTTTCACCGGCGCTCAGGCGATATTGGGGCCGCATCGCATCATCCAGCGCATTCAGATCTAGCTCGCCATTCTCATCCAGACTCAACGAGGGCAAATCGGGAGAAAACTCGGCGACATCGCCATCATTGACAGTCCTGCTTGATGGATCAGCCTGTTGCGGTGCCACAGGGCGTGCTGAAACCGGACCCGGCGCTGGTGTTGGCGCGATCACGGGCGCAGGGCTAGGCGCAGGAGCAGAATCTCCAAATCCTGGTGGCAGCAAGGATTCCGGTGTGTCCTGCCCCAGTACCGGGATCGCTATTACTAGCGCGCCAAGGCTGACAGCGGCCAAAGATATGGACTTGATACGTGTTCGCATATTATTGCAAATCATCACCGATTACAGGCTTTTCCATCGGGTGCAGCGGTTGTTCGACATCCATCGAAGCCAAATAAATCGCCGCGCCGATTAAGACTGCAACAAACAATATTAAAAAAACCAATTTACGCGGCATAGATCTGCCTCAACTTTTCAAACGGTTAAAAAACTAGCATAATCAGCATTGGAAATTGCACCCGTAGCCAACCACTGTATAGCCTTTGCCCCAATGGATAAAAACATAAAAGCCTCTTTCGACAATTCAGCCGGAAATTCCGGTGGAAATTCCGATTTCGCACCTGACCGGACACTTGTCCTGGTCGGTTTGATGGGTGTCGGGAAAACCACCGTGGGCAGACGCCTTGCAAAACGGCTGGGCCTTGCCTTCGTGGACGCCGACGAGGAGATAGAACGGGCAGCAGGCCTCACGGTCGAAGAAATTTTCACTCGTTTTGGCGAAGGTTATTTCCGTGATGGGGAACGACGTGTGATAACTCGACTGCTGGAAGGAAAGCGTCAGGTCATCGCCACTGGTGGGGGAGCGTTTATGAATGAAGAAACACGTTCGCTGATTCTTGAAAAGGCAATCGCGATATGGCTCGACGCCGATCTGGATACGCTGGTAAAACGTGTCGGACGGCGCGATACCCGGCCATTGTTAAAATCCGGTGATCCCGCGAAAATTTTAGCCGATCTGGCAAGGACAAGAAATCCCGTTTATGCCACCGCACATATTCATGTCATAGGCAATGATTCGCCGCATGAAACAACCGTAGAGAAAATCATTGAGGCATTGCGACATTGACCCAAATCACTGTTGACTTAGGTGAGCATAGCTACCCGATACTTGTCCAGCCAGGTGCGATGGAGCAGGCTTCGACGCATCTGCAGAGATTTGCCAACAATCAACGGTTTTTCGTTCTCACGGACAAAGATGTCGAACCTCATCTGCTACCAAAGTTGCAGGCCTCTTTTGCCGAAAGTGAAATCGATCTGGTGATAAAAAGCCTGCCGGCAGGAGAATCGAGCAAGAGTTGGCGACAACTGGAATCGGTAACCGACTGGCTATTGACCCAAGGCGTCGAGCGTTCCGATACACTGGTCGCGCTTGGCGGCGGTGTCATCGGTGATCTCACCGGATTTGCGGCAGCAATTGTCAAGCGCGGCTGCAGGTTCGTCCAGATACCCACCAGTCTTCTGGCCCAAGTGGATAGCAGCGTTGGCGGCAAAACCGCGATCAACAGTTCAGCCGGAAAGAACTTGATCGGTAGCTTTAACCAGCCCCGTTTTGTGCTGATTGATCCACTGGTACTGAACAGCCTGCCAGACCGGGAATTGCGCGCCGGCTACGCCGAAGTGATCAAATATGGACTGATCAGCGACCCGGACTTTTTCGCCTGGTGCGAAGCCAATGGCAGCGAGGTTCTGAATCGCGACCCGGGAGCTCTCAGCAAAGCGATCATCCATAGCGTGCGCGCAAAAGCCCTGATCGTCAAAGAAGACGAGAAAGAGCTCAGCGGCCGCCGTGCTCTACTCAATCTTGGCCATACATTCGGCCATTCACTGGAGGCGGAAACCGGTTTTTCGGACAAGCTGGTCCATGGCGAAGCCGTTGCTGCCGGCATGGCGCTGGCATTCGGATATTCGGTACGCCGCGGCCATTGCGACCCGGCCGAAGCGGAGCGCGTCCGGTCCCATCTAAAGTCGGTCAATTTGCCATATAATCTGGCGACTGCTTCGGTCAGTGCATCCGGTCAACGACTGGTCGACCATATGATGCACGACAAGAAAATGAGCGGCGGCACCCTGCCCTTCCTGCTTGCAAACGGTATCGGACAGTCCTTTCTGGCGAAGGATGTCGATCTGGAGGACGTTGCAAAATTTCTGGACGAGTCTGACTAACCAAACGCGAAAATCGGAGATCAGGATTCCTTCGCCGCGCTATTTCCGAATCTGAGTTCTCCACCGGCAAGCATGTCACCGCCGGACTTCATCTGCGCTTCCAGCCGATCGCAATCGCGCTGACGGAATTCTTCGTCGACCTCTTCGATCAGACTGCTATCCAAATCAATTGCGAACATGGTCTGCCGCGCGAGATGGATCGCGGATTCAAACATTTCCCGCTTCATCCCGACGATGCCGAGCCCCTTGAGCGCGATCAGCTGGCGGCGGTCATAGACCCGGACGAATATCTTGGTTTCCGGAAAAGACTGAACGATCGCGCGCGCTTGTTCGGGACCGAATTCCTTATCATCCATGCAGAAGACGATGGCATCCGCTTCATGCGCGCCCGCGCGCCGCAACAGGTCCACACGAGTGCCGTCGCCATAGAAAACCTTCGCGCCAAATTGCTGATGCACATCAATCTGTTCCGGCTTGATGTCGATCAGCGTCAGCGGGATTTTTGCAGCCATCAGCACTTGCGACACCGTCTGGCCAAACCGCCCCTGACCGACCACGATGACCGATGCCCGCCCGGCGTTGGAGGGATCTTCGAGATCCGCTGACGACTTGCTTGCTCCACTGCTGAATCGCCGCGCGAGCAGCATCAGAAAGGGCGTCGTCGCCATTGAAATGGTGATAATCGCGCCGAACAGACTGCTCGCTTCGGGTTCAATCAATAGCGCCTTTTCTGCTTCAGAAAATAGCACAAAGCCAAATTCACCACCCTGGCTCAGCAGCATTCCCATCGCCAAAGCCGGGTTGGTGTCCATCCCGAAGAGTTTGCCAAGCCCGAAAATAATGGCGATTTTGACCGCGACCAACGCAAGGGCTGCCCCCAGTATAAAGGCTGGATTTTCCATCACGACATTCAGGTCCAGCATCATACCGACCGCCAGGAAGAAGAAACCGAGCAATAGAGATCGAAAAGGATCAATATCGGCTTCCAGCTCATGTCGATAGGGAGAATTCGCGAGCATCACCCCGGCGATAAAAGCCCCCAGAGCTGGCGACAGACCGATAAAGTCCATCAGTGCTGCGCCGCCCAATACAGCCACAAGACCGGCAACAATAAACAATTCACGCTCCGCAATCCTGCCAATCACTTTCAGCAATGGCTGCAACAGATATTTGCCGGCCAGGATGAGCCCGCCTATGGCAAGTATCGCGTATAGCGCGGTCAGCCATCCTGACGGCCCGCCTTCGTCCTGTGGTGCGCGGGATAGCGCAGCAATGATAGTGAGCAGCGGGATGATCGACAGGTCCTGAAACAACAGGATCGAGAAAGCTTTTTCTCCGGTCGGCGTATTCAGTCTGCCGGAAGATTGCAGCATCGGGAGCACCTGCGCCGTCGAGGACAGCGCCAGTGGCAAGCCTATGGCGATGGATGCGGCAAGGGTGAAATTGGTCGTCGCCATGATCAGCAGAAACAGCGCGACGCCGCACAACACAACCTGACTCATTCCGAGACCGAATATTGCCTGACGCAAACGCATGAGTCGCGCCGGTGCCAGCTCCAGCCCGACGATGAAGAGCAGCAGAATGATTCCGATTTCGGAAAACTCGAGGATTGTGCCGGCATTGCTGATCAACTGGAACCCGTGCGGGCCAATCAATACCCCTGCGATCAGATAACCGAGAACCGCGCCGATGCCGAACCGGCGAAACACCAGCACCATGACCAGAGCCGCGCCGAGCATTACGAAGCCGCCCAGCAACAGATCGGCCATATGGGTTTCGGTTTCCATGGCTCAGACCGCCTTTTGCTTGGCAGCGGCGTCTGCGAAAGCAGCGATCACTGTATCATAAGGAAGTAATATCGCGGCATGACGGCCCTTGTGATCCCGGGCGGCCGCCAGCTTGTCCATATCCGGCCATGGTCCGGGCGTCTCGCCTTCTCCGTCCAGAAAGGCGGCCAGATTGTCCCGCACAGCGCTGATATCCGCGACCGTCCTGCCGATGGCTTGCGCCCCCAAAATGGCGGCAGAGGCCTGTCCCAGCGCGCAGGCGCTTATTTCGAGACCGATATCCTGCAGCTCGCCATCATCGCCGAGCATCACGTCTGCCGAGACCTTGCTGCCGCAGGTCCGGGATCGCAATTCGGCCGATCCGTCGGCATCGTCGAGCCTTTTCTGGTGCGGAATCGACACCGCGAGACGCAGAATGTCGCGGGTGTAGAGCGCCCCGCTCACTGGTCCGTTCCTGCGGGCTCGTCGTCCGACTTCCGCTGTTCCTCGACAAAGTCAACCATTGCCTTACCGCTGGCGTTGAGCAACGGATAGGTCCGGGAATCGGCCAGCCATTCCGGTCGCGGTTCGTCCGCGCCATAGATTGTGTCATAAACCAGAACGACCAGCAGATAGAGCAAGGTCGCGCCGATCAGCCCCTTGATCATGCCAAAGCCGAAGCCGAGCACGCGATCAATCGGACCCAGAACGGATTTGCGCGATTTTCTGCCAATGGATCTCGCGATCCAACGCCCCAGCGCATAAGTGACGATGACGATAGATGCGAAAGCCAGCACAGAAGCGCCGCTCTCGCTGCCCACTGGGCTGATCAATCGCTCATATATCGGCGTGTGCAGCATCCGAACACCCAACACGACCAGTATCCAGACAAAGAGCGAAAGCGCTTCCTGAACGAATCCTCTGAGGAAACCGAGCACCGCTGCTCCGCCCATTAAAATCAGCACAAATATATCGAGACCGGTCATCGGCTCTAGCTAGTCACGCTCGAGCATATGGTCAACGAGATTGGCGAGTTTGGCGAATTGCAGTTTCTTCATGCTGTCGCTGCTTTTTTCACCGGACGCCGGTATCAGAGCGCGGTCGAAGCCCAGTTTCGACGCTTCCTTGAGACGGAGAGGCGTGCGCGAGACCGGCCGGATTTCCCCGGACAACGCAATTTCTCCGAAGATCACGGCGTCGCTGGGCATCGGACGTTCGGCATGGGCGGATATCAGCGCAGCCGCCACAGCCAGATCGGCAGCGGGATCGGTGAGCCGATAGCCCCCCGCGACATTGAGATAGACTTCTGCGCCGGAGAAGCTCAGCCCGCAGCGCGCTTCCAGCACCGCCAGGATCATCGCCAGCCGGGAGCTATCCCATCCAACCACGGAACGCCGAGGGGTTGCGCCACTCGCCAGACGGACTGTCAGCGCCTGAATCTCAACCAACACCGGCCTTGTGCCTTCCATCGCCGGGAAAACGGTCGCTCCGGTAACTTCCTCGCTGCGATCGGTCAGGAACAGGGCAGAGGGATTGGCCACTTCGGTGAGGCCTTTCTCTTCCATCGCGAACACACCGATCTCGTCGGTGCCGCCGAAGCGGTTCTTGATTGCACGAAGTATTCTATATTGATGACTGCGCTCGCCCTCAAAGCTCATCACCGTATCGACCATATGTTCGAGCACACGCGGCCCCGCGATATTGCCGTCCTTGGTGACATGGCCGACCAGCATCACCATCGTGCCATGTTCCTTGGCAAATTTGATAATCTCCTGCGCCGAGGCGCGCACCTGACTAACCGTGCCGGGCGCGCCTTCGATCAGATCGCTGTGCATGGTCTGGATCGAATCGATCACGACAAAATCCGGAGCATCGCGGCCCAATGTGGTCAATATGTCCCGTACCGAAGTCGCCGATGCCAGTTTGACTGGTGCCTTGCCCAGCCCCAGCCGTCTTGCCCGCAACCGCACTTGGTCCGCCGCTTCCTCGCCGGAAATATAGGCCACCGAAAGCCCTGCCTCGGCCAGTCGCGCAGAAACCTGCAGCAATAATGTCGATTTCCCGATCCCCGGATCACCGCCCATGAGCGTCGCCGATCCGGCCACCAGTCCGCCACCAACAGCGCGGTCAAATTCGGCAATGCCCGTTTTGCGACGGTCCGGCAGCGCGATCTCGCTATCCAGTCCGACAAGCCGCACCTCGCGCCCGCCGGTCTGCAGATTATGCTTGGAAGCAAACACCGTTTCGCCCGCTTCCTCGACCAGCGTATTCCACTCGCCGCAATCGCCGCACTGCCCTTCCCAGCGATGCGCGATCGAGCCGCAATTCTGACAGACATATTTTTTCTTCGGTTTGGCCATGCGGCTTATTTAGCAGAACAAATAAAGAACGCTAGCGATATCTGGCACCGGATGAATTGGATCCATGGCATTCGCGCTTGCACCCTTCCCGCCATCCTGTAGTTAAAAACCCATGCGGCAGAAAGAACTCAGACTGGCCTTGATCTGCTATGGCGGCGTAAGTCTGGCCATCTATATGCATGGCATCACCAAAGAGATCTGGAAACTGGCACAGGCCAGCCGGGATTTCCACGATGGTGCCAGAGTCGACCAGTGCAGCCGCGGTATCTATTATGATGTATTGGAATGGCTGGAGCAGGAAACCGGCACCAGGCTGCGCGTACTGCCAGATATTATTGCCGGTGCCAGCGCTGGCGGGATTAACGGCATTTTTCTGTCGCAGGCGATATTGTCGGGCCAGTCGCTCGATCCGCTGACCGATTTGTGGCTCGACACGGCCGATGTCGACAAGCTGCTCGATCCCGATGCGCGACCGCTTTCGCGTTTTTCCAAATTCTGGGCTGAGCCGATCGCCTGGGTGGCCTTGGGCCGCAAGGGTGGAGCGGTCGAACAAACCGTCTCGAAGGAAGCCCGCGAAGAGGTCAAAATGAAACTCTCGCGCTTCGTTCGTGCACGGTGGTTTGCTCCCCCCTTTGGCGGCAAAGTCTTCAGCGGCCTGATCTGGGATGCACTGGCAGCGGTCAGAGCAACCGAGCGTGGTCCGCGGTTGCTACCGCCGGGTCAGCCGCTCGATCTGTTCGTTACGGTGACCGATTTTGTCGGCCATCCGGAAAAACTGCAACTGCACAGCCCCCCCGAAGCGCTCGAGATGGAGCATCGCATCACAATCGGCTTCTCGACCAGAGGAAAGAGAGACGATGCGATTGCCGATCCAGCAGCCCTGACCTTCGCCGGTCGCGCCACGGCCAGTTTTCCGGGCGCTTTCCCGCCATTCTCGATAAGAGAACTGGACGATCTGTTGTCCGACCGTGAATATGTCTGGGAAGGACGATCGGCCTTTTTGAAGCGGATATTGCCCAACCAATTTCGTGCCGGCACCGCTGAAGATACCGTACTGATCGACGGTTCAGTCCTCGCCAACGCTCCCTTTGCACAAGCGATCGAGGCATTGAAAAACCGGCCCGCCAAGCGCGAGGTCGATCGGCGTTTCGTCTATATAGATCCCCGCCCCGACCTTGATGTTGCGAAAAGCGACAAGGCACATCAACGCCTGCAAGCGGCGCAAGAAGCCGAGAATGAGGCGTTACCAGGTTTCTTCTCTACCATTTTCGGAGCAATCTCCAATATTCCCCGTGAACAGCCGATCAGAGACAGTCTCAATACAATTGCTGGTCGTTCCAACCGGATCAGCCAGATGCGGCTGATCACCGAGAATTTGCGCGGCGAAGTCGAACAACATGTCGAGGGCCTGTTTGGGCGCACCTTCTTTCTCGACCGACCCACCGCAGCACGCGTAGCAGCCTGGCGCCGCAAATCGCGCGACAAGGCGGCCAAGCTCGCGGGTTTCTCCTACAGCGCTTACGGTCACCTCAGGCTGGCAACAGTGATAGAGGATATCGCCAACACCGTTCGGAGGACGAAGGCTGACCCCAACGGCCATAACCATCCCCAGTTGCGCAACGCCTTGTGGGCGGAGATTCGCCGCCGCGGACTTGACAATATCGGGTTGAAAAGCGGTGGCCCGACGAAGCTTGCGGCCGAGTTTTTCCGGCAGCATGATCTCGGGTTCCGCGTTCGGCGGCTCCGGTCCCTCGCCCGGCAGCTTGCCGAAGACCTTGATCGTGCCAATCCCGCCGATCATGATGTCATGGAGACGGTTCATGATGTCATTTACGATTGTCTGTCTCTCTATATCGAGCGTGAAACGATCGACTATCTTGGCGATGAGTTTGCAACCGTTGCCGAACAAGCCGCCGAAAAGCCCGGACTGATGCTGGAGATGCTGGCCAGGACCCGTGACTTTACGGCCGCTGACGCAATCGTCGATGCCAAGTTGGCAGAGGCGCTTGTGATGGTGCCCAAAACAGAAAAACGGTCGATGCTGCTCTCCTTTCTCGGCTTTCCTTTCTACGATATTGCGACCTTGCCGCTGCTCCAGGGTGAAGGACTTGACGAGTTCGACCCGATCAAGGTCGACCGCATTTCTCCCGAAGACGCCAAGACAATCCGCAAGGGCGGCGTTGCTGCAACACTAAAAGGCATCGAATTCAACAATTTTGGCGCCTTTTTCAGCCGCAGCTATCGCGAGAATGACTATCTCTGGGGCCGGTTACACGGGGCCGACCGGATGATCGACATCATGCTTTCCACTCTGTCCGAGACCAAGCGTCCAGATGCCAACACCATTCTCGACTTCAAGAAAACCATCTTCCGCAAAATCGTCGACGAAGAAGAACCGCGGCTGACCAGGGTCAAACCGCTGATGGCCTCTTTGCGCGAAGAAATCGAGGCAGCGACCCTCTGACTAGTGGGCGTGGTCTTCCGCGTGATCCGGCTTCTTCAGGCTTTTGTACACCGCCTCGACAAAAGCATCACCCTTGATGAAGGCATCGGGATTGATGTCCCATTGCGCCGCCGGTTTCATGGCCTGCACCTGCTCCAGCGACTTGCCCTCGCCTTGTGCCTTTTCCACCGCGCCGATCACCGTCTTCATCATGTCGCGATAGGCGATCAGGTCCGCCCTGGTCGCCATCGGTCCATGACCGGGAATGATCTTCGTCTCGTCATTCACCATGGTCAGCACCTTTTCTGCCGCCGCCAGTACGCCGCGCGCATTGCCTCCGCTGTCCAGATCAATGAAGGGCAGACTCAGCTTGTTGAAAAACAGATCTCCCATGTGCACGACATTGGCTTTCTTCCAGAATATGACGCTGTCGCCATCGGTGTGGCCATGTTTCATATGTTTGACCTGCACCTCGTCGCCATTGAGGTGCAGCTTCAGGCCGTCATGATAGGTGACGGTGGGCAAGCCCTCGGCCGCAGATGCCGGATCATTGCCGCGCCCTGACTTCTGGACGCCCAGCATCCGTTCGCGGACATGGTCATGCGCCATGATCAGCGCGCCCGCCTTGCCGAAATTTTCATTTCCGCCGCTGTGGTCGCCGTGCCAGTGGGTGTTGATCAGATATGTAACCGGCTCCGCCCCCAGACCAGCGATGGCAGCCTGAATTTTCGGCGTCAGCGGGGCGAACTGGTCATCGATCAGCACCGTTCCATCCGGTCCGTAGGAAACACCGATATTGCCACCGGCACCAAATAATACAGCCACACCTTCGGCCAGTGGTTCGGCCTTGATCTCGACATTGGCGAAACGGTCGGTTTCCTGAGCGTGGCTCTCGTTGAAGGGAAAAAAGGCCAAGGGAGAAACCGCGAGCAGCAGGGCAGCGAAAGTTCTGGATATCGGTCTGGACATGGGAAGGGTCTCCTGTTTTTTCTCGTCGGGTCGTCGGTTTTGGGTGGCTATCGCTTACCCCACCTTCATTGGTTTAGCCCCCGGCCTTCGCGGGGGTGACAATCATTCTGTCGACTTAACATCGATACGCAGCAACCGCTATCCCTTCGCAAAAAACATCAGATTGACCAGCCTGCCATCCTGCGGCGTCTTGCCAAAGGCCATGCCACTATTGTGGAACATCCATGGGCTGAACAAGATCAGCCGGTTGAAACGCATCGGCACCGTCATCACCTTCTCCCATTTTGCCGGATGATTGGTGTCCTTATTGACCACCTCCTCGATCAGCGCATTTATGTCGGAATAGCCGGCTTTCATAATCCCTGGCATATCCGTCGGAACACGCTCCAGACCAGTGCGTTTGTGGCGGAAAAACTCGGTGCCGCCTTTGCAATGTCCGGGGAGCGAGAGATAGAGAATGCCCGAATAAAAGGCCGGATCAATATGAACCCCGCTGCGGCCTTTATCGCCTTTCAGCGTCACCCGGCAATGCAAATGGCTTGTATCCGGCGCGGCTTTCACCGGCGCGTTGATGATCCCGGAGATCCGCTCGTCCAGACCCTGGATATCCAGCGGTTTGGTCGAGATATGGCCCGGATAATTGCCATGCTTGTTTTGCGGATCATAGTTCAGCGCCAGAGCGGCGTTACGCGCCACCAAAGGATCGGCGATAAAATCGTCCAGAATGAGCAGCGATGGCAGCATCAAAAAACTCTCCGGCGAGACGATAAAATAATCATCTCGGCGCACTCATGGATGGATATCCAGCCGTTCATATAACAAGCCGGTAGTCTGATGAACTGTACAAACTTTACAGTGTTAAAGAAAAAAAATCCTTTCGTAGCATCGACGTCAGAAATGACCCTCAACCTGCTGGTAATATATGATAAATATTGAAGAGACGACAGATCAGACATTTTGCATCCCTATCATGAATGACCTGCTGTAGGACATTATTTTCTTACCCCAACCTCCAGCCATTTGTTTGAGGCCTTGGGTTCGTCAGCATCAAACCTATTCTTTGCGACCGGCAAAGCCACCTTCAACAATCGCGCCGACCCTGCTCATGAATTCCATGCCATTCGCAATCTCTTCATCGGTCAGCTGGTCAGATATCAATGCGATAAAGGCTTCTGTCCGTTCCATCATTTCATTCACCGTTGCCTGACCCTTTTTCGTCAGACGAATGACCTTCTCCCGCGCCGACGTCTTGCTTTCCTTGATCGATATCAGATTGAGATCCTTTTCCGCCATGGCGCGCAAGACTTTGGAAATCGCCGGGCTGCCCAGTTCATACCATTCGCCGATCAACCGTTCGATAGTCTTGCGATGAATCGTATTGCCGTCGGTCCCCTTTGAATGGATGATCCACAGGATCACCGTCTGGTGCCGGGTCAGATTGGACCCGCTCAAATGTTTTTCGACCGCCATGCCGACCGAATAATGAAACGGATAGAATAGCTTGAGGAAGTTTTGCGGGGCAGTTTCCCGTTTTATGGGATAGTCTATGCCGAAATCGGACTGCTGCTTCACTCTATACTCCATCGTTGGAATCTCCGCCCGGTGTCGTCATCCAAGGTTAGACATGCTCGATGAACGAATATCATGAAAAAGTCTATTCCTGCTGCTAAAAAATCAAAAGCTTTTACGCACAAGATTCGCGATCCGAGCCTTTTGAACATCTACGACTAACGATCAATTCCATAATTAAATCATTTATAATCAGGCAATTATACCAAAGCTCCCGTCAATCCAGCGAGCTCAGTTGACAAATTTATTCCCCAATCTCTATTATGTCCTAAAGAAATAGTGTCTATACGACATATAAATATATGAGGTTGAGGATTGATGAAAACCGCGTTTAGCGCCGACCAGTTGAGCCGCCCGGAAGTAATCCGGAATCCCTATCCCTATTATGATCTGCTGCGCGACCAGTCGCCGGTTTTCGGTTATCGCGATTTTCCTCCCGGCACGATGCCGGGGGTAGACGAACCTAAACCATCCTGGGTGGTGCTTAATTTCGACCATGTCGCCGCCGTGGCATGGGATCATGACAGCTTTTCTTCACGTGACAGCTTGCAGGAAGAATCCTCCGCGCCCTCGCTGATGCTGGTCAATCACGATCGGCCGGAACATACCCGCTTGCGGAAAATCGCAACCAAGGTTTTTCAGCCTGCATCGATCAAATCTCTGGCACCGGCGGTAGATGCGCTTGTCACCAAGACCATGGACGATTTCTTCAAAACCGGCCAAACAATTGATGTCATGGCCGAATATTGCGCGATGCTGCCCAGCAGGGTGATGGCCTATCTTTTCGGCATGCCGGAAAATATGGACCACGACGTACGCAACTGGGCAACCGCCTTCATGCTGTCCGCCGACATAAGTCCGGTGGAACGACAAGCCTATAATGAAGAAGCAATGGGCTTCTTTGCAGAGCATGTCAGAGAGCATATGGACCGGATTGCCAAAGGCGAAGAGACGCCAGGACCGTTGCTCAACGCCTTCATCCGCACCGAAGTCGACGGCGACAGCCTGTCCTTTGAGGAAATTGTCCGCTTCTGCATGACCGCGACCGTCGCCGGGGCAGAAACGACTTCTTTCTATCTCGGCAATCTTATCGCCGTGTTCGCCGACTTCAACAACATCTGGCAGGGTTTCGTCGAGGACCCGACGCAGTTCGACGCGATCTATAAAGAGACCCTGCGCTTTCATGGTCCGCCGCAGCGGCTGTTCCGAGTAGCAACCCGCGACATAACGATAGGCAATGCCGATATCAAGCGCGGCGATTGGGTCGCCTGCTTCTTCGGCGCGGCCAATTACGATCCGGAAGCCTTTCCCGAACCTTACGAGTTCCAGTTGAACCGCAAGAATGCCAATCGCCATATGAGCTTCGGCTATGGCATCCATCGCTGCCTCGGCGCTCCGCTGGCGCAGCTGGAAGCGGAGTCCACCGCACGCATGCTGCGTGAACGATATAAGCAGATTGAACGCGCAGACGAAGCGGTCTGGCAGGATGTCAGCCTGCTCAACCACGGACTGCACAGCAACCCGGTAATTTTCCACGCTCGGGATTAGAAACAAAGAATATTCAAAAACAACGGTGAGCAAAATCACCGAAAGAGGGAGGACGATATGAACATTCGGAACAACAAGAAAGCTGTGCTCGCGACGGCCAGCCTGCTCGCCTTGATGGCAGCACCAGCGCCGCTTTATGCCCAGCAAGAGGCCAGCGATGAAGCGCAGGAAAGCACAGGTGACGTCATCATCGTGACGGCTAACCGCCGCGCGGAGTCGATTCAGGATGCGCCTTTGTCGATCACCGCGTTCGGTGGCGATGAACTCGCCAACCGGTCGATCACCTCGATCGAGCAAGTCGGTGCCATCGCGCCCGGGGTCCAGATCTCTACCTATCAGGGCGATACATCAATCTTCATCCGCGGCATTGGCACACCTACGATCATCGCCGGTACCGACAGCTCGACCGCCACATATATTGATGGCGTCTATATCAGCCGTCCCGCGGCAATCGGTCCGCAATTTTTTGATATCGAACGTATCGAAGTGCTGCGCGGTCCGCAGGGTACGCTTTATGGCCGCAACGCAACCGGCGGTGCGGTCAATATCGTCACCAATCGCCCGACCGATATTCTAGAGGGCAATTTACAGCTGACGGTCGGCAATTATGACCGCTTTCGGGTCGCCGGTGCCTTGAGCGGACCGATCAACGATGCGATCCGCGCACGCCTCGCCTTTCAATGGGAAGATCGCGACGGCTATGCGACGGCGACCAGACCCGACGACAGTACCGAGCGGGTGGAAGACAAGGAGGATTATTCCATCCGGCTCACGGTGGAGGCCGATCTTTCTCCCGACGCAACGCTGAGCCTCAACGGCGACTATTACCGCGCCGATGACAAGGCCAACGCCTATTTCTACGCCAGCGCAGGCTATGCCGACGAAATTCCGGGCTGGTACGGGACGCGCGAAGGGTCGCAAACCTTGCCTTATTTCGGGATGAAAAATGCCGGCCGTGTTTCCCAAGCCGCTTCCCGCGATATCTATGCCGATGCGCCCTATTTCAACAAGGTCGAGAATTGGGGCCTCGGAGCAACGCTCGACTGGGATATTGCGGACTATAATCTGAAAGTCCTCGGCAGTTATCGTGATACCAACCCGGTTTCACAAAATGAATTCGATCTGTCAGACGCCTATGTCAATTATGTCGGACGCGAGGAAGATCATTGGCAGTGGAGCAGCGAAGTGCAGCTGAGCTCGCCCACCGACAAACCCTTCTCGTGGATTGCCGGCGCTTATTATTTCGAAGAGCGCAATATCATCGACAATGATATTTTCGGCAATTTCTGGGAACCCATCCTGATCCAGGGTTTCATGGACCTGCAAGCGGCCGGCGTCCTGCCGCCCTTCCCTGTGGTCTTCCCCGACAGCGACCTGTGCTGCGAACTGCACCTGAGCGGCGAACAGGAGACCAAGGCCTGGGCCGCCTATCTCGACACGCAATGGGAAGTCTCGGACCAGGTCACCGTCCGGCTGGGCGGCCGCTACAGCGAAGAGCGGCGCGACGGTCGGCAGAATTTTGATCTTGTGATGCTTCCCGATATCCGCATCGCGCCCAACACGATCTTCTTTCCCAATGCGATCACCGAAGACCGCGATGCGGCGCAACCCGATCCGTTCGGTTTCGTCATCGCTCCCGTCAACGGCCCGACGACCTTCAGGGCCTTCACGCCCAAGCTCGGCATCGATTTCAAACCGAGCGACGACGTGATGCTCTACGCCTCTATCCAGCGCGGCTTCAAAAGCGGTGGCTATAATATCGGCAGCAGCCAGCGCGATCCGTTCGAACCGGAGAAAATCTGGTCCTATGAAATTGGTGCCCGCACCGAATTGCTCGACCGCGCCCTGATGCTCAACGCCTCGGCATTCTGGTATGACTATACCAACCTGCAGGCACAGGACAGCGTTGGCAACCAGCCGATTATCCGCAATGTCGGCAAGGCAAGAATACGCGGTTTTGAAGTCGAAACCGTCGCCCGCCCCACCGACTTCTTCCGGCTGGAAGGCGCGCTCACCTATGTTGATGCGCAATTTACCGAGGGCCAGTTGACCGAAGCCTTGCGCCCTGCCCCGCTCAGCCAGGACCCGGGCACTCTGCTCCGCGATCTGGACGGACTGCGCCTGCCGCGCGCGCCGCGCTGGAAGTTCAGCATGGCCGGTCAGGTTGAACAGCCGGTGGGTGACAGCGGCACGATTACCGCCCGCGCCGAATATCACTGGCAGAGCAAAATCTACTTCACGGTCTTCAACATCGATGCCGCGTCGCAGGAAAGCTATGGCCTGCTTCGCGCCAGCCTCGGTTTCACCAGCGCCGATGACAGGTGGAGCGTCCGCCTGTTCGGCGACAACCTGACCGGCGAGACCTATTTCACCAACCAGATACTGACCGGCACCGTCTACGGCGCGGAATTTGTCGGGCCGCTTGGCACACCAGCAACCTATGGCGTCGACCTGCGGTTCAATTTCTGATGCCAAATGTCCAAAAATATAAGGAAGAATGTCCATGATCGCCCCGATTGACGTAACCAAGAATATCTTCACCGCCTTTGGTGCCGCGGACGTCGACACGATCGTCCAATGGCTGCACCGCAATGTCCGGATCGAATTCTACGGCCCCGGGGTCATTCCCTATGCGGGAATGTACAGCGGCCTCGATCAGGCGCGGCGCTTTTTCGAAACGGTATTGTCCTCGGTCGATATCCACCAGTTTGATCCGGAGGAGTTCATCTGCGAAGGCGCCAAGGTCGTGGTCACCGGCCATCTCCGCCTCACCGCCCGCTCTACCGGACGGCAGATCGAATCAGACTTCGTCCATGTCATCACCGTGGCGGACGAAAAATGGCTCTTGTTCCGCGATTTCATGAACACCGTCGAAGCCGCCAACGCTTTTTCCCGTTAGATTCGACCGTTCGATGCATCAAGCGGACAGATTTTGATGGTCTGATGGGTCAGGGCCAATAGCGTCCCACGAACAGGGTTTCCCCAGCCGCCCCCAGGCTTGCCGGAACAGTTGGAATTGCTGAAATAATTTTGGTGCCGGCGGTTAATCAATCGCCATTCCCACCGTTTCTAATTCTGATTGATGATTTGGCGGAATTATTCCCATTCGGACTGGCACCATTCCCACAGTGGTTCAAGTCAATGCAGCCATGACACAGGCTTCTGAACATCAATCTAGCGGGTCGGGATGGCTGGTCCCTTCCTGACCCGCTTACTACCCCACCAGCTTGATGTCGGCGCAAAGCTGTCGCGGATCAAATTGCGACTGGTTGAGTAGCTTTCTTCGGATTGAGATCGGAGGCAAGTCTCTCAATACCGAAAGAACTTCATTTCACCGCAATGTTATCAATGAACTGCTGAGCCCGACAATCACCGCCGATACGCGATCATGGACATCAAGCTTCTTGAACAGACGACGGATATAGGTGTCGACTGTCGCTTCAGAAATGTCCAATATCGTCGCCATTTCACCATTCGATTTGCCACGAGAAATCCAGTATAGAACTTCATTCTCTCTTTCCGACAGCATGGGCTTGACCACGTCCGCCTGATTTATGATTGCACAAATCCTTCTATGGCTGGCCTGAGCGAGGCTAACCAGGGGCAAAATCCGCTCCTGATCATCCGCATCAATGCTTTTGCCGAAATTCATCGAAAAATAGGAGTTTCTGCTCTTGGGCCCAAATAAAGGCACCGCGACGCCATCCGTCAGCCCTTGGTCTTTCCAGAGTTTCACAAATTTTCGATGCTTTTCCGTCAACTTGATTCCGTTAATTATCTGTTTCCAAGTCATCACATGACCGACAGACATCACATGGTCGGGGATAGGGTCAGATTCCATGATCTCCGGGTCCAGATAGGTCGCCACTTTTTCTTCCGAATATCCGAAATGGAAAACCGATGAACGCTTTGATACCTGGGAATAAAATGGTGGCGTCAGGTGATAGGATATAGCGACGACGCCCTTGGCCATCAGTTGATCGGCCAGCTCTTTCAGCTCCGAATAAACCGAAGTCCCGTCTTTTACCGGATTCCACTGGAATATCACTCTTTAGCCACACATTTCTAGCGGGAATAGTTATCGAATACGGCATAGATACTGACGCTAGCCGCAGAATATGACATTAAAAAAAGCATTATAGTCGAAGCGGAAGTTCGGGATAGGAAAAAAATGCCAGAAACTCCGAACTGGAGCCAATAGCCGGAAAATGGCAGACGAATGAGCTTTTCAGCATTGTCACGCAAGGGCGTGACGTGTGTTCAGATGGCATAGACATCATAATGGTGTCCTATATGAAGCCCCCAAATTTTATGAATTGAACATCATGCTTTCTGACTTAGAACGAATATTCCCAAACATTTGCACCCATAATAAAAATGATATTGATCAAATAGTTATCGTACGAAATAATCGAGGAAAACTATTTGGCGAACAGCATTTTTCGACCAAGTTCTGGGATATAATATTATTGATATATAGCCGCGAAATTAATGAGTTCCCGATAGACGCCGCTGAAATTTCCAGAAATCTTGAAATCAGCCTTCGTCAGGTGGTGCGATATTTAAAAGTCCTTTTGGCCGATAATATCATTTGTGCCTATGAAGGGTCATCTCAGAATTCCTTCAATATTGCCTGTGACAATTTGTCCCTGACCAAGACAGGGTTCGCGAATGTCGGAACTATAATGGACCAAACACGCGATATTTTTGCGGCAGGTCAGCCATCGGAAACGCATCTCTCTTCGCCGCCGGAACAAAAAGGCAATCGGCATAGCCCAGCCTCCGACTAGCAATTCCGGACGCCGCACATTTATGGCTGCACAAAACGCGCGACCTTACTCGGTCAAATCTTCCCAGGCGTCTTTCAATTTCCCGAAAAAGCCGGTCGAATTGGGCGTTTCATCACCAGTTTCGGTTGCCTGAAAATCACGCAGGATTTGCCGCTGCTGCTTGGAAAGCTTGGTCGGCGTTTCGACTTCGATCTGGACCACCATATCGCCACTGCCACGCCCTTGAAGGACCGGCATGCCCGCACCACGCTGGCGGATTTGCTTGCCGCTCTGGATACCGGCCGGAATTCGGATTTCATGCTTCTCGCCGTCCAGACCGGGAATGGTGATTTCACCGCCCAGCGCGGCAAGAGTGAAGCTGATCGGGGCACGGGTGAATAGAGTTGTCCCTTCACGCTCAAAAATATTGTGCCGCATCAGATGGATGAAAATATAGAGATCGCCTGCCGGAGCACCCCGCGCACCGGCCTCGCCTTTGCCGCTGAGACGGATCCGTGTGCCAGTATCAACGCCTGCAGGAATTTCGACATCCAAGACCTGCGGTTGGTCGACCCGGCCTTCGCCGCGACAGACATGGCAAGGGCTTTCAATGACTTCACCCCGGCCCTGGCAACTGGCGCAGGTGCGTTCAACAACGAAAAATCCTTGCTGCGCCCGGACTTTGCCATGACCTTGACAGGTCGGGCAGCGTTGAACACCAGTCCCCGGTTCGGCGCCGGAACCGTCACATTCGTCACAGCTTACCGAAACGTCGATTTCTATTTGGGTTTGCTTGCCATGAAAAGCATCCTCGAGCGAGATTTCCATGTCATAGCGCAGGTCCGCACCACGGGCCGGGCCGCGGTGTTGCTGCTGGCCGCCAAAGCCACCACCCGCACCACCACCGAAAATGGTTTCAAAAATATCGCCGATGTCATTGAAGGCCGCGCCGCCAAACCCACCGCCGCCGGCATTATTGCCGCCGCCATTGGTGAAGGCCGCATGACCATAGCGGTCATAGGCCGCGCGCTTCTGCGGATCTTTCAATACATCATAGGCTTCGCTGATTGACTTGAACTTCGCTTCTGCTTCTGCATCGCCCGGGTTCTTGTCCGGGTGCCATTTCATCGCCAGCTTGCGATAGGATGACTTGAGCGTCGCGCCATCGCAGTCACGCGAGACGTTCAATTGCTCATAATAATCTGTTTCGGATGCCATACTCATGCTTCCCCCAAAGCGGAAAGATCGTCGCCCCGAAAAAAGCCGGAACCGCTGGCATTTCTGTCCAGCGGTTCCCGCACAATAAGGAGCGACGTTCTAATTGTTACTCAGCCGCTTTGGCATCGTCTTTCTTGTCGTCATCAGAGTCGTCTACTTCCGAGAATTCGGCATCAACGACATCATCATCGGCCTTGGCCGCCGCATCTGCGGCAGCAGCATCACCGGCGTCACCGCCAGCAGCCTGCTCGGCTTCATAGATTTTCTGACCCATTTGCATGGATACCTGTGCCAGCGCTTCGGACTTGGCCGTCATCGCATCGGGATCGCCAGATTCGATGGCTTCCTTGGTTTCCTTGAGCGCCGCTTCGATCTGGCCTTTCAGATCAGCGTCAATCTTGTCGCCATGCTCTTCGAGCTGTTTCTCTGTGGTATGGACAAGACTTTCCGCGTTGTTCTTGGCTTCCGCCTCGGCACGCCGCTTCTTGTCTTCTTCCGCAAATTTCTCGGCATCCTGAACCATCTGGTCGATATCGCTATCGCTCAGACCGCCGGAAGCCTGGATCTTGATCTGCTGCTCCTTGCCCGTGCCCTTGTCTTTCGCGGACACGTTGACGATGCCATTGGCATCAATGTCGAAAGTCACATCGATCTGCGGAACGCCACGCGGCGCAGGCGGGATACCGACCAGATCAAACTGTCCGAGCATCTTGTTATCCGCCGCCATTTCACGCTCGCCCTGGAACACGCGGATCGTCACCGCCTGCTGATTGTCATCAGCGGTCGAGTAGACCTGCGATTTTTTCGTCGGGATCGTGGTGTTGCGGTCGATCATGCGCGTGAAGACACCGCCAAGAGTTTCGATACCCAGCGACAATGGTGTCACGTCGAGCAGCAGTACGTCTTTTACGTCGCCCTGCAGAACGCCTGCCTGAATAGCAGCACCCATGGCCACAACTTCGTCCGGGTTCACACCGGTATGCGGCTCCTTGCCAAAGAATTTCTGCACGGTTTCGCGCACCAACGGCATGCGGGTCATACCACCAACCATCACGACATCGTCGATCTCGCTGGCTTCAACGCCGGCATCTTTCAGAGCCTTCTTGCATGGTTCGAGCGTGCGCTTGACGAGATCGCCCACCAGCTTCTCGAGATCGGAGCGGCTGATCGATTTGACCAGATGCTTCGGACCGTTCTGGTCCGCGGTGATGAACGGCAGGTTGACTTCGGTCGTCTGGGCGCTGGAAAGCTCGATCTTCGCTTTTTCAGCAGCTTCCTTGAGGCGCTGCAACGCAAGCTTGTCCTTGGTCAGGTCAATGCTTTCGGCTTTCTTGAAGTCAGCGGCGAGAAACTCGACCAGCTTGGCATCAAAATCTTCACCACCGAGGAACGTGTCGCCGTTGGTGGATTTCACTTCGAAAACACCATCGCCGATTTCGAGGATCGAAATATCGAACGTACCGCCACCGAGGTCGTAAACGGCAATGGTTTTGCCGTCATTCTTGTCGAGGCCATAAGCCAGCGCCGCAGCGGTTGGCTCATTGATGATACGCAGCACTTCAAGGCCAGCAATCTTGCCAGCATCTTTGGTTGCCTGACGCTGGGCGTCGTTGAAATAGGCCGGAACCGTGATAACCGCCTGGGTCACCGTTTCTCCGAGATAACCTTCGGCTGTCTCTTTCATTTTCTGCAGCGTATAGGCAGAAATCTGTGACGGGCTATAGTCTTCGCCACCGGCTTTGACCCAGGCATCACCATTGCTGCCCTTGACGATCTCGTAAGGGACGAGCTCCATGTCTTTCTTCGTCAATGGATCATCGAACCGGCGACCGATAAGGCGCTTCACGGCAAAAATCGTGCTTTCCGGATTGGTGACAGCCTGACGCTTGGCCGGCTGCCCAATCAGGCGCTCGCCATCCTTGGTGAATGCAACAACAGACGGCGTGGTCCGCGCGCCTTCTGAATTTTCAATAACCTTCGGCTTGCCGCCGTCCATAACGGCAACACAGCTGTTGGTGGTGCCCAGATCAATTCCGATAACTTTACCCATAAATCCCTCATTCAATTTTCTAACATTAGCAAAATTGCCGCCCAGCCCTTGTCAAATGGCACCGGTACGGCTTCGCAATTCGATATAGGTGGCATTTTTCTTGGCACAAGGCATCGGACGGCCTACATTTGAAAAATCAATGCAAAACAACCATGTCAGATTGGATTTGCACCGATTTAACGAGGTATCATAATGAACAAGATCGCCACCATGCTTGCCGCATCGACATCCCTCTTTCTGGTCTCCTGCGGACAGGGTGACATACTCTATGCTGATAACGCAGTGGTCAACCTTTCTCCCGTCGAAGGCAATCCCTCCGCCGGCTATATGAATCTTCATGGTGGCCGGGTGGACGTTTCGCTGGTCGGTGTCACATCCGACGACGTGCTGCGCATGGAGATGCACGAAACGACCGAAGACGATGGTGTGATGAGCATGACCAAGCTTAAGTCGATCGCGATTCCGGCAGGAGAAACCGTAAAGCTTGAACCGGGCGGCAAACATTTGATGATCTGGGGAATCGGCGAAGGTTCAAAGAAACGCGGTTTGCTCAACATGACATTGATCTATTCCAATGATGATCGCATCAAAATCGATGCCGTGATCAAAAAGGTCGGCGACGCTGCTCCAGCCGCTGAATAATAAGGCAAGCCGGTGACTGGCCGTGCCTTAACCCGCTCTGAAATTACGCTCTGCCAGTCGGTTTTCGGGCAGGCAATCGACTATGATCAGGTCACAGTCTATAATCGCAAATGGTGGTTGTTCCAGAATCCACGCGTCACCATGGCGCCGGACGGCAATCTCTGGTTTCATCCGAAAAGCAATCTGTTCTGCGACGATTTTTGTGGATCGTCGCAGACTGTCCAGGCGCTTTTCATCCACGAAATGGTCCATGTCTGGCAGCATCAGCAAGGCATCTTCCTGCCCCTCGCGCGCCATCCGTTCTGCCGTTATGACTATCGGTTGCAGGACGGAAAAGGCTTTGCCGAGTTCGGCATTGAACAGCAGGCCGAGATCGTGAGCCATTATTTTCTGCTGAGACGGGGAGCCCGTTTGAAAAATGGCTATCGCATCGCAGACTATCAGGGATTATTGCCTTTCTAGGCCGCCCAGCTGACAATCATGCAAATGGTCCGGAAGCGATGCTGCCGGACCATTGTTGATTTGCTGTCGACTAGAAACGATAGGCGATGCCGGCGCTGATTACCCAGGGATCGATCTTGTGCCGGGTCCGCAATATTTCCGTCTGGTCGGCATACCAGCGCGCCGTGGTTGTCACAAAATAGCGTTTGGCATCAACACTGAGGCCCAGCCCCTTGTCATCAAGGGGCAGATCAAATCCCGCCTGCAGGGCGAAACCGACCTTGTCGTTCATTTTTTGCCGGGTGGCACCGAGCGCCTGCGCCGTGCTGCCGGCCTTCTCGTCGACGAAGATGAAATAGGTTGGCCCGGCACCGACATAGGGCTTGAAGCCGCTGCCGTCGCCGAAATGATATTTCGCGGTCAGAGTGGCCGGGATGATATTCGCATCCGCCACCAGCCCTGCCCCATCAAGAGGTCCGGTTCCGGTCACATCATGCTGTGTCACGCAGCAGATCGTCTCGACCGAAAAATTCGGGGTGAAAAAATATTCGGCGGCGATTGTCGGTACGAAATTGTCATCCGCCTCGGTTTGAGTGCCCGCAGGCAACCCGATATTATCCAGTTCGATTGATGTGATCTTGCCATCGGGTGCGACCAGCGTCGCCATGGCCTTGACCTGGATTTTACCGTCGTTGGAACCGGCATTAGCCGAACCACTCATTCCCAGTATTGCTAGGGTTGCAACGGCGATTTTCAGCCCGTATTTCATAATATTAGTCCCTGTATGCTGTGCCATCCGGCTTGTCTCAGCGGCGACTAGCGGGCCGCTGACACAACAGACATACGCAATTGTCCTAAGGGAAAAATACGGGTTTGCGACCGATCATCTGGCCCTGATACCGTTGGCAGCCTAGGGAAGTAACCCCAGTTTGCCGCGCATCATCCAGCGGGCCAGCATCAACACAGCGACAACACCCAGCCCTCCCGCCAGGCCGGTCCATATTCCGACTCCTTCCCAGCCGCGCCAGAAAGCAAGGCTGGCGCCCAGACCGATACCGATGAACCAATATCCCATCAGCGCGAACAGCATTGGTACGGTAGTATCGTGCAATCCGCGCAACATACCTGCCCCGACTACCTGAGCGCCGTCGACGATCTGAAAAATCGCTGCAATGGCAAGGAAGCTGACAGCCAGTGCGGCGACCTCGGCATTACCGGGCGCGCTTTCATCGATGAACATTGAAATCAGCAGGTCGGGAGCAAGGACAAAGACCAGCGCCATTGCCGCCATGAACGTTGTTCCAAGGACGAAACTGACCCAGCCGGCCCGCTTGATTGCGGCATGATCCTTGCGGCCATATTGGATGCCGACACGTACGGTTGCCGCCTGTCCCAGCCCCATCGGCACCATGAAGGTCAGCGATGCGAGTTGCAGCGCGATCGCATGGGCCGCAACGGATTCTGCACTGATCAGCCCCATGAGCAGAGCCGCGATTCCGAACACCGACCCTTCAAACCCCATGGTGATCGCAATTGGCAAGCCCAGTTTCCACATCGCACGATACCGTTGCCAGTCGCTCCGCCAGAACCGGCCAAACAGGTGATAGCGGCGAAAACGCGAATGGCACATGACGACAATTGCCAATCCGCAAAACATCAGCACATTGGTCATCACACTGCCAATGCCCGCGCCAACCACGCCAAATTCCGGCACACCAAATTTCCCGAAGATGAGCGCGTAGTTGAACAACGCATTGGCCAGAACGCCGATGACGCTGATGACCAGCGCCCACAACGGCTGTTCCAGCGCCGAAATAAAATTTCGCAGGATGAGGAAAAACAAAAATGGCAGGATCGACCACATATAGGCGCTGATATAGATACCGGCGATTTCAGCGAGGTCCGGCTGCTGACCGACCAACAGCAGGATATCTTCTGTGTTCCAGAGCAATAGCCAGAAAGGCACAACAACCGTAACAGCGGTCCAAAGCGCCTGCCGGAAAGTCCGCCGCAAGTCGCGGACGCTATGTTGCATCCGGCCGATTTCGGTTGCCATCATCGGCGCAGAGGCGGTGATCAGCCCCATGCAGAAAATCGCGCCGCTCATCGCCAAATTGAAACCAAGCGTCGCCCCGGCCAGTTCGCGGGCACCGAGCCAGCCGAGCATAAGCACGTCGGTCGCCCCGATCAGCGCCATGGTCAGGTTGGACAGGATCAGCGGCCAGGCAAGTGAAAGCGTGGCGCGCAGTTCGTGCCGCCACGGATGTTGTTCTTGCAGACGGGGACGCGCGCTAGTCATCCGCGCGCGTTACCCCAAGGCACGCTGCTAGGCTAGTGAAACCCGGCGGCGGCCCGAGTCTCTACCCGCTTATCTGGGATCTTTAGGATATCCGCGCGTCCCATAGCAATCATCGTCCAGGCGTCCGTTGCGGTCATAACCGTCACACCCGTCGTTCTTGTCGATAAAATAACCGCCAGCTGCACCGGCTGCGGCGCCGATCGCGGCACCTTCCACAATGTCACCACCGGTAATCGCACCAATTGCAGCGCCGGCGGCAGCACCCGCACCAGCGCCTTCGACAGCATAATTCTCGGCACAGGCCGAGAGGCTGATCGCAACCGTTCCAGCCAACGCCAGTTTACTTGCAAGCTTGTTCATCGTCATACTCCTTAATATCCGCCCCGGTTATGCATAAACACCGCTGCCGGTCGATGGTTCCTGAATAGATGATGATTACAGGGCGAAGCGCGTCAGCCATGCGACAGGCCGGGATGACAATCGCCAGTAAAATTCGGTTTGCCGAACCTGATTTCATTTGATACCATCCTGCTATTGAGCAAGCGGCCCAACCCGCGCTTGCGCCAATGGTGATCCTATGAAATTGTCAGATTATAGCATGTCCGCATCGCGCGGATTTCTCTCGCATTTCGAAATTATCGATATCGACCTTCCGGAAATTTTTGACCCGATCGTTGCGGCGGCGGAGAATTTGTCCGGCCTCATGACCACCGGTCGTGTGCGCCGCTGGCTGGCACAATTGCCCACGCTTGATCTCGCGGAGTGGGCGGCCAACGCACCGGAAGAGCACGTCCGCGTGGCGATGGTCCGCTATTCCTTTCTGGTCCAGGCCCATGTCTGGGGAGAAAGCGAGCCGCCGAAGGCGCTGCCCGCCAATCTGGCCCGTCCGATTGTGGCCCTCGCCGACCGTCTCGATCAGGCACCATTGCTGCCCTATAGCGGCTATGTGCTCGACAATTGGGCACGGCTGGATCGCGAAGGTCCGATTGATCTGGACAATGTCTACATGGTGCAAAATTTTTACGGTGGGGCGGATGAAAACTGGTTTGTTCTGATTCATGTAGCGATCGAGGCCGCCGCGGCCCCTCTTCTCGACCTTGCATGCAAACTGGTGGACGCCGCCAAAGCAAATGAAGTCAGCAGAGCAACGACGCTGCTCGACAATATGATCGCTCATTGGGATAAAGTGAACGCGATATTCGACCGGATGCCCGATCGCTGCGATCCCTATATCTATTATCAACGGGTCCGGCCCTATATCCACGGCTGGGCGAATAATCCGGCTCTTCCCGATGGCCTGATCTATGAAGGCGTCGAGAAATATGAAGGCAAGGGTCAGGCTTTCCGTGGCCAGACCGGATCGCAAAGCTCGATCGTTCCGAGCATGGATGCGCTGTTTCAGGTCAGCCACGAAAATGACCCGTTGCGGACATTCCTCGACGAACTGCATGCCTATCGCCCGATCCAGCATCGCCGTTTCATCGAAGATCTGCGCGAACAGAGCAAATTGCGTGAATTTGCAATTGCCAGTGGCGATGCCGCACTCAAACAGGCTTTCAACGCCAGTATCGAGCAGGTGGCGCGGTTCCGGACACGGCATCTGGAATATGCCGCCAGCTATATCAACAAGCAGGCGGTGAGCGGCAAAGGCAATGATACCGAAGTCGGAACCGGAGGCACCCCATTCATGAAATATCTGAAAAAGCATCGCGATGAAAATCGGGCACAGGTGATTTGACCCGATCATTCCTGCACGAGGCAGGATAGCGGATTTAGCAGTTGCACCCCGGGCTTGGCCTCTGCCAATAGGACGGAATAAAGGCTCGGGGGGGACATTCATGCTATCGGCAATCGGACTTATTGGCGGACTTGCGCTGCTTATCTGGATGACGGTGCGCGGGGTGAATATCCTGATCGCCGGGCCGGTGGCCGCCGCAATTGTCGCGTTCAGCAGCGGCATCGCCTGGCTGCCGCCGCTCGCCGCAGCCGGCGCGCCCGATTTCGCCACCGCTTATATGGAAGGTTTTGTCGGCTTCTTCCAAAGCTGGTTTTTCATGTTCCTGCTTGGCGCGATATTCGGCGAGATCATGGGTGCCAGCGGAGCAGCGGCCAGTGTAGCCCACTGGGTGATCGAAAAGATCGGGATCAAACATGCGGTGCTCGCTGTGGTCGCTGCCTGCGCGATCCTCACCTATGGCGGGGTCAGCGTGTTCATCGTGTCGTTCAGCGTCTATTCGCTCGCCGTCCATCTGTTTCGCGAGGCGGACCTGCCGAGACGCTTCATCCCTGCCGCCTTGGCCTTCGGGTCGGTGACCTTCACCATGACCAGCGCCGGCAGCCCGGAAATCCAGAATCTGATCCCGATGGAATATCTCGGGACCACCGCTTATGCCGGCTGGCAGGTCAGTCTGGTGATCGCGCTGTTCATGGCAGTGACCGGACAATATTGGCTCAACCATATGGTCAAGCGTGCGGTCGCCAGGGGCGAGCATTTCGTCGGCCGCGAAACGGATGACCAGAATAGCGACTATAGCAATCTGCCTGCGCCTCTGCTCTGCATCCTGCCGCTGGTGGCGGTGCTCGCGATCTTCCTGATTTTCCAATATCCCCAAGATATGGGTCCGCTGTCGGCGATTCTGCCGCAGCAATCGCTCGACAAATGGGCGCTGGTGGCGGCGCTGGGATCGGGCGCGGTGGTCGCGCTGATCGTCGGCTACCAGAAGATGGGATCGATGCCGGAGGCCTTTTCGCGCGGCGCAACGAGCGCGGTGGTGGCGATTACCAACACCTGTGCGGTGGTTGGCTTCGGGTCGGTTGCCAAACTATCGCCAGCCTTTCAGGACGCGCTGGTCATGGTACAGAATATCCCGGGCAGCCCGCTGATCGGCGCGGCTGTTGCCGTCACCGTGATCGCCGGCCTTACCGGCTCGGCGTCGGGTGGCCAGTCGATCGCCTTGCCGCTGATCGCCCCCCATTATATCGATAGCGGTGCCCAACCCGACGAGCTTCACCGCGTTGTCGCCATCTCCTCCGGCGCGCTCGATAGCCTGCCGCATAACGGCTATGTTGTGACCACCATCCGCGCGGTTTGCGGGGAAACGCACAAGGATGCCTATGGTGCCGTGGGAGCGCTGACGGTGATCATTCCGGTCATCGGTACGATCCTTGCAGTCGTGTTGTTCGGGATTTTCGGCTAGCCGAAAATCCCGCTCCTACAGCCGATTGCCGGCGCCCCTGAATGGAAGATATGGAAGCATCTTTTCCGCCACCGGCAGCCAATCGATATATCTAAGACAAATTCCTAAATATCCCAATTATATCACTCTTATTTAGGTCATATTTGAATATTTCTACTGGAGAAAATGCCGCGAGGAATTGCTATTTCAATCGCTCGATCTTCCCGGCCGCTTCATCTATGATTGCGGCCACCTCGAGGATCTTGTCCGATCCTTTTTCTTCGTCGGCCAGCCGGATACGGACGGCGCTTTTCAGATTGTGAACGGCGCGGCGGATGGATGCACCATCACTGGCCTCGCCCATTTTCGACACGCCTTCCAGCCGTGCGAGAATCTCGGCAATCTGCGCTTTGTCCTCGGCCAATCGGGCGGAACCCTCGTCGGTGATCGAATAGATTTTCTTGCCGTCACCATCAATCGTTTCGGCGATCAGGTCCATTTCAGCCATCAGGGTCAGCGCCGGATAGACGATGCCCGGACTGGGCGCATAATGGCCGCCGGTCAGTTCCTCGATCTGGCGGATCAGATCATAGCCGTGCCGCGGTTCCTCGGCAATCAGGTGCAACGTCAGGAGCTTCAGTTCGCCGCGCCGGAACATCCGCGCGCGTCTCCTGCCCTTGCCGCCTTCAAAAGCCGCCTGTGCGAACGCCCGGGCGAATTTCTCGCCAGGCGGTCCGCCTCTTCCGCGGCCTCGACCGCGGCCTGACCCACCGGGTCCAAATTTCATTCCATGTCTCATTTTCTAATCTTTCTTTATATCTAAGATGTTATTAAGATATATCTTATAATGGTCTTTACAATAAGAGAATGGCTGAAAATCCGGAAGTGATTGAAAATTCGCCCAAATAATTCGCAGACTATTGGTCCGGCAACGATCGGGACGCGCATTAAAGACATTGGACTCACGACCGCAAGCTGTTAATCAAACAGTTAAAGTCCAAAGGGAGAGAATAGTGACAGCCCCGATTCACGGCACGTGCGATCCCCGCTTTGCAGCGGTCAAAACGGCCTTCGAGAAGAATTTCAGCGAACATGGCGATCTCGGCGCATCGGTTGCGATCACGCTGGACGGCGAAATTGTTGTCGACCTGTGGGGCGGCCATCTCGACGAGGCGCGCGCCCAGCCATGGCAGGAAAATACGCTGGTCAACGTCTGGTCGAGCACCAAGACGATGGCGGCGATGTCACTGCTGCTGCTCGCCGATCGCGGCGATGTCGATTTATACGCAAAAGCCAGCAAATATTGGCCGGAATTTGCCCAAAATGGCAAAGAAGACATCGAAGTCCGGCATTTTCTGAGCCATAATGCCGGCCTCTCCGGGATGGACGAGAAGGTCGAGGGCGATGCGCTCTACGACTGGGAATGGATGACCACCGCTCTGGCGAAACAGCAACCGTGGTGGGAACCGGGCACGCAGTCGGGCTATCACGCCATCACCCAGGGCCATCTGATCGGCGAAATCGTCCGCCGGGTGACCGGTCAGACGATCGGCAATTTCTTCCGTCAGGAAATTGCCGAACCGACCGGTGCCGATTTCCATATCGGTGCGGATGAAGCGCTTGATGTGCGGATCGGCAATCTCGTTCCGCCGGCAAGCGGTCCTTCGCCCGCTCCCGACTCGATCGCCAGCCGCAGCTTTGCCAATCCCGGCGTCGATGCCACCGAACCGAGAAAGCGGATCTGGCGCGCCGCGGAAATCCCCGCAGCCAACGGCCAGGGCAACGCCCGCAGCATCGTCCGCGCCCAGACCGCGATGGCCAACGGCGGCCAGGCGTTCGGCAAGACGATCATGTCGGAAGCCGGCACCAGAAGGATTTTCGAGAAACAGAGCGAAGGCACCGATCTGGTACTGGGTATACCGCTGACCTTCGGCATGGGCTATGGCCTGAACAGCGCGTCCACCCCGATCAGCCCCAATAGCAACACCGCTTTCTGGGGCGGCTATGGCGGATCGTCGGTGATCATCGATCAGGACGCCCGCCTGTGCTTTTCCTATGTCATGAACAAGATGGAATCCGGCCTGCTGGGTGATCCGAGAGGCTTTGGACTGGCTGCGGCCATGTATATGTCGATGGCGGTTTAGAGAGCGGCAATCCCCGCAAATGTCACCCCAGCGAAGGCTGGGGTCTAAACCGAGGGCAGCGAGACTCACACAGGCGGGTTGGATGCCAGCCTGCGCTGGCATGACGATCGATTTAAAAACATCTGCCGGGACCTGTATTTGGTCCCATAGCTCGACAATGTTTTCCCAGTGATGCTGGCTCGTCCATCCTCTCCCGGAGGGAGAGGCAAGCAAGACTTGAGAGCGAAGCGAACTAGTCGCGCTCGGTGAGGGGTTGATCCTCTTTGCTCGCCAGCACTGCCTGCCGGATTTCCTCCAGCACGCCTTCAAGATTATC